>NZ_JBPJZK010000010.1:0-231994 GCF_051216475.1 Variovorax nivicola
CCGACAGAACCGTTGCGATCGCAGCCGTCAGCGTGGTCTTGCCGTGGTCAACGTGACCGATCGTGCCCACGTTCACGTGCGGCTTGGTGCGGGTGAATTTACCTTTTGCCATTTTTCGACTCCGAAAAAAACGTTTCCAACGTATGCAGATGGGTTGCAAAGCTGCCGTTGCAACCCCCAAAAACTGGTGCCCTTTGCGGGAATCGGACCCGCGACCTCTCCCTTACCAAGGGAGTGCTCTACCACTGAGCCAAAAGGGCATTTGTAACAAAGTTACGAATTCACATCGCCTCAACAATGAACCGAGTCTCTGGAGCGGGAGACGGGAATCGAACCCGCGTCATCAGCTTGGAAGGCTGGGGTTCTACCATTGAACTACTCCCGCATCGGGGGCACTCAAGGCACCCAAAGCGCGAAATCCAATCGCTCTTAGAAACCAAATTCATCGCTGGTGGAGAGGGCTGGATTCGAACCAGCGTACTCGTAAGAGGGCAGATTTACAGTCTGCTGCCATTAACCACTCGGCCACCTCTCCGGCGAACCTCGAAATATAGCACGGTTTTGTGACTACTCAGAAATCCAAGCATCCAGAAGATGCAGGGAAACTGATCGAGGCGTGAGCCCACGATTATCGCCCAACTTCACCCCTCCGCCCGCTGAGCCTCCCGCCACGCGCGCGCTTCGCCGAAGTGGCCGCAGCCGATGAACGGCGCGGGCGGGCGCAACGCCGAAAGAGGCGATGGATGATTCGACATCAGCACCTTATGGCGCTTAACGTCGATCAACGCTCGCTTACTCTGCGCATGCGAGCCCCACAGCATAAAAACAACAGGTTTGGCGCCGCCTGAAACATGCCGAATGACGGCGTCCGTCAGCACCTCCCAGCCACGTCCGGAATGGCTGGCCGGCTGTGCTTCCTCGACTGTCAGGCAGGTGTTGAGCAGAAGCACGCCATGCGTCGCCCACTTCACCAGACTGCCACCCGGATTCGGGAACGCCGGCGGCGGTGTGCCCAGGTCGCGCTGGAGCTCCTTGAAGATGTTGCGCAGCGACGGCGGCAGCGCCACGCCGGGCGCCACGGAAAACGCCAGCCCCTCGGCTTGGCCGCGCCCGTGGTACGGGTCCTGGCCCAGGATCACCACGCGCACGTCTTCTGGCGGCGTGAGTTCCAACGCCCTCAGCGGCTGTGGCGGAAAGATCACCGCCCCCGCATCGAGACGTTCGCGCAGAAAGCCCAGCAGCTTCTGCCCCACGGCGCCTCCAAAGAAATCGTCGACCAGCGGCTGCCAACCCGGCGCCACCGGCCAGTCAGCAGGATCGCTGCTCGACAGCTGATCGGGCCGGCTCATTTGAACAACGCAGCGAGGGCCTCGCCGGGTTCCTTGGCGCGCATGAACGCTTCGCCGACCAGGAAGGCGTTGACGCCGGCCGCACGCAGCGTGGCGACGTCTTCGCGCGTGCCGATGCCCGACTCGGTCACAGGCAAACGGTCGGCCGGCAGCTTCGGCAGCAAGTCGATGGTCGCCTGGATCGACACCTCGAAGTTGCGCAGATTGCGGTTGTTGACCCCGATCAGCGCCGTCTTCAGCCTGAGCGCACGGTCGAGCTCAGCCGCGTCGTGCACCTCCACCAGCACCGCCATACCTAGCCCGCGCGCGATGGCCTCGTAGTCCTTCATCTGCGCATCGTCGAGGCAAGCTGCGATCAACAGGATGGCATCGGCGCCCATCGCGCGCGATTCGTACACCTGGTACGCATCGACGATGAAGTCCTTGCGCAGTACTGGCAGGTCGCAAGAGGCGCGCGCCTGCTTGAGATAGTCCACACCGCCCTGGAAGAACTGCTTGTCGGTCAGCACCGAAAGACAGGCCGCGCTGATCTCGCCGTCGCCCTCGGCGTAGCTCTGGGCGATGTCGGCCGGAATGAAGTCTTCGCGCAGCACGCCCTTGCTCGGGCTGGCCTTCTTGACTTCAGCGATCACCGCAGCCTGGCCGGCGGCGATCTTGGCGCGCAGCGCACCTTCGAAGTCGCGCGTCAGCACGCGGCTCTCGGCATCGAAGCGCACGGCTTCGAGCGGCGCGCGCTTCAGGGCCGCAGCCACCTCCTGGCGCTTGACGGCAACGATCTTGTCGAGGATGTCGGACATAGCTTCTGGGGTTTCCGGTTTCTTGGGGCTCAGGCGGTCGTGGAGGCCTTGATCAGCTCGGCCAGCTTGGCCTTCGCCGCGCCCGACGCGATGGCGCTGCGCGAGCGCTCAACACCCGCTTGCACCGAATCGACCACGTTCGCCGCATACAGCGCCGCGCCGGCATTCAGCAGCACGATGTCGAGCGCGGGGCCGGCCTGATTGTCGAGCACACCGAGCAGCATCGCCTTCGACTGCTCGGGCGTTTCCACGCGCAGCGCGCGGTTGCTCGACATCTGGAAGCCGAAGTCCTCGGGGTGCAGTTCGTACTCGCGGATCTCGCCGTCCTTCAGCTCGCCCACCATGGTGGCGGCACCGAGCGAGATCTCGTCCATGCCGTCGCGCCCGTAGACCACCACCGCATGCTCGGCGCCGAGCCGCTGCAGCGCGCGCACCTGGATGCCGACGAGGTCGGGGTGGAACACGCCCATCAGGATGTTCGGCGCGCCAGCCGGATTGGTCAGCGGCCCGAGGATGTTGAAGATGGTCTTGATACCGAGCTCTTTTCGCACTGGCGCGACGTTCTTCATTGCCGGATGATGGTTCGGCGCGAACATGAAGCCGATGCCGCACTCCTCGATCGAACGCGCGATCTGCTCGGGCTTGAGGTTGATGTTCACGCCCAGCGACTCCAGCACGTCGGCGCTGCCCGACTTGCTCGACACGCTGCGCCCGCCGTGCTTGCTCACCTTGGCGCCTGCCGCGGCCGCGACGAACATCGAGCAGGTCGAGATGTTGAAGGTGTGCGAACCGTCGCCGCCTGTGCCGACGATGTCCACGAGGTGCGTCGTGTCCGCAACGGGCACCTTGGTCGACACCTCGCGCATCACCTGCGCAGCGGCGGTGATCTCTCCGATGGTTTCCTTCTTCACGCGCAGGCCGGTGATCAGCGCGGCCATCATCACGGGCGAGCATTCGCCGCTCATGATGAGGCGCACGATGTGCAGCATCTCGTCGTGGAAGACTTCGCGGTGTTCGATGGTGCGCTGCAGCGCTTCCTGGGGGGTGATCATGAAAAGTCTCCTCGAGAGTGAATCAGCGGCCGACGCGAACGGCGGGCGCGTCGGTGAACGCGAGCTTGAGGCCGAAGCCGATGAAAAGCACGCCGGCGGCGCGGTCGAGCCAGTGCATGCCCTTCTGCACGGCACTGCGGTGCGCCATCCAGCCTGCGGCCAAGGCCCACCCCACGTTGACGGGAATGGCGTTGAGGTTGAACAGCACGCCCAGCAGCACGAAGGCCAGTGCCTTGTTGTCGGTGCCGGGCGCAATGAACTGCGGCACGAAGGCCAGGAAGAACAGCGCAACCTTGGGGTTCAGCACGTTCGTCCAGAAGCCCCCGAGAAAGATCGCCCTGAGACTGCGCTCGCCGCCCGCATCGGCGGCCGCCTTGTCGAGATCCGCAGGCGGCGCCGCGCGCGACAGCAGCATGCGCACGCCCAGATACAGCAGGTACGCCGCGCCGACGTACTTGAGCGCGGTGAAGGCCGCCGCCGATGTCGCCATCAGCGTGCCGACGCCGACCGCGGCGGCAAAGATGTGAACGAAGCAGCCGGCCGTGATGCCCAGCCCGGCCACGATGCCGGCGCGCACACCGGAGCGCAGCGAATTCGTCACGACGTACAGCACGTCGGGCCCGGGCGTGAGGTTCAGCAGCCAGCCGGCGGCGATGAAAGCGAGCAGATGGGGAAGATCAGGCATCGCGTCCTCGCACCGCTCAGGGCTTGTTGAAGAAGGCGCGGATCGCGGCAACGGCCCGGTCGACGCCGGCGGCATCGACATCGAGGTGCGTCACGAAGCGCAGCCGGTAGAGCCCGGTCGCAAGAATGCCCTGCTGGTTCAGGCTCGCAATCAGTTCCGACGAACGCGCCTGCGCAGCCCCGGTGAGATCCGCGAACACGATGTTCGTGTGCGGCGCCTCGACCGTCAGGCCCTCGATGCCTTCGAGCCCTTGTGCAAGCCGCTGTGCCAATGCGTGGTCGTCGGCCAGGCGATCGATGTGGTGATCGAGTGCATGCGAAGCCGCCGCAGCCAGCAGCCCAGCTTGCCGCATGCCGCCGCCCGCCATCTTGCGAATGCGATGGGCGCGGGCGATGAATTCACGCGACCCAACCAACGCCGAGCCGATGGGCGCGCCCAACCCCTTGCTGAAGCACACCGACACGCTGTCGAAGCATTGCGCGATGCGGCGCGCCTCCGCGCGGATGTCGCTGCGCTTGTTCAACGCCGCCTGCGCGGTTGCCGCATTGAAGAGCCGTGCGCCGTCCAGATGCCGCTGCAGCCCCTTGCTTTTCGCCAGATCGGTCGCAGCCTGCACGTACTCGAAGGGCAGCAGCTTGCCGCCCAGTGTGTTCTCCAGCGCCAGCAGCCGCGTGCGCGCGAAGTGCGCGTCATCGGGCTTGATGGCCGCCTCGATCTGCGCCAGCGGCAGCGTGCCGTCGGGCGCATGGTCGAGCGGCTGCGACTGCACGCTGCCGAACACCGCCGCGCCGCCGCCTTCCCATCGATAGCAGTGTGCCTGCTGGCCGACGATGTATTCATCGCCGCGCCCGCAGTGCGAAAGAATCGCGCACAGGTTGCTCTGCGTGCCCGTGGGCACGAACAGCGCAGCCTCGAAGCCCAGCATCGCGGCGATCTTTTCCTGCAGCGCGTTCACGCTCGGGTCGGTGCCGAAAACGTCGTCGCCCAATGGCGCCGCCATCATGGCCTCCCGCATCGCGGGCGTGGGTTGCGTGACGGTGTCGCTGCGCAGGTCGACGAGGGAGGTGCGATCGGTCATGGTGGCTCAGTCCAGGAAGTTCTTGAGCATGGCGTGGCCGTGCTCCGTCAGGATGGATTCGGGATGGAACTGCACGCCTTCGATGCGCACGTCGTGCGCGAATCCGGTGTGCCGCACCCCCATGATCTCGCCGTCGTCGGTCCAGGCGGTGACAGCCAGGGCCTTCGGGCAGCTCTCGCGCTCGATGGAAAGCGAGTGGTAGCGGTTGACGATGAATTTCTCGGGCAGCCCAGCGAACACGCCTTCTTGCGTGGTCGTGATCTCGCTGGTCTTGCCATGCATGAGCTGCTGCGCGCGCACGATCTTGCCGCCGAAGGCCGCGCCGATGGCCTGGTGGCCGAGGCACACGCCAAGAATGGGCAGCTTGCCCGCGAAGGCCTCGATGGCCGCCACCGAGACACCCGCCTCCGCCGGCGAACACGGCCCGGGCGACACCACCAGCCGCGTCACGCCGGAGGCGATCAGTTCGCCAATCTGCTCCACCGTGATCTCGTCGTTGCGGTGCACCTGCACGTCCGCACCCAGCTCGCCGAAGTACTGGACGATGTTGTAGGTGAAGGAATCGTAGTTGTCGATCATCAGCAGTTTCATGGCTTGCTCACAATCCGGTGCACGCCCTTGACGACGGGGAACACGTTGAAGTTGATCAGAAGGCCCAGCTTGAGGCCCGAGAGACGCAGCGCGGCCAGCACCTGCGCGCGATGCAGGTCGGTCAGCACGTCGACCGCCTTGAGTTCGACGATGACCGATTGCTCGATCACGAAGCCCGCACGGTACACCTCGCCCAGCGAGCGGCCCTTGTAGCTGGCCGACAGCGCCACGTCGCGCGTGAAGCCGATCTCGCGCTCGGCAAGCTCGATCGCCAGCGCAGCGGCATAAGCCCCTTCGTCGAGCCCCGTACCGAGCACGCGCTGCACCTCGACGGCCGCGCCGATGATCTCGTGCGAGAAGTCGTTCTGAATATCGGGTGCGTTGCTCATTCCAGGCCTTCCTCGACCAGTTCGGCGGCACGCAGCAGTGCGCGTGCCTTGGCCTCTGTTTCTTTCCACTCCAGCTCGGGCACCGAATCGGCCACCACGCCGGCCGCGGCCTGCACGTGGAGCATTTGGTCCTTCACGATGCCGGTGCGAATGGCGATGGCCACGTCCATGTCGCCCGCGTAGCTGATGTAGCCGCACGCGCCGCCATAGAGGCCGCGCTTCGTGGGCTCCAGCTGGTCGATGAGTTCCATCGCATGCACCTTGGGCGCGCCGGTCAGCGTGCCGGCCGGGAAGGTGGCCTTCAGCACGTCGATGGCAGTCATGCCGTCTTTCAGCGTGCCTTCGACGTTGCTCACGATGTGCATCACGTGGCTATAGCGCTCCACCGCGAAGGCTTCCGTCACCTTCACCGTGCCCGTCTTGGCGATGCGGCCGATGTCGTTACGCGCCAGGTCGATCAGCATCACGTGCTCGGCGCGCTCCTTCGGGTCGTTGATGAGTTCTTCCTCCGCCGCCTTGTCGAGCTCAATCGACGCGCCGCGCGGGCGCGTGCCGGCCAGCGGGCGGATGGTGATCTTCTGCTCGCCCTCGCCCGTGTTTTCCTGGCGCACCAGGATCTCGGGCGAAGCGCCCACCACGTGGAAGTCGCCCAGGTTGTAGTAGTACATGTAAGGCGACGGGTTCAGCGAACGCAGCGCGCGATACAGCGACAGCGGCGACTCGGTGTAGCGCTTGCTGATGCGCTGGCCCACCTGCACCTGCATGAAGTCGCCGGCGGCAATCATTTCCTTGGCGCGCTCGACGGCCGCAAGGTAGTCGGCCTTGGCAAAGCTGCGCTCGGGCGGATGCGGCTGCGTGGGCTTCACGACGGGCGCGCTCACCGAGTACTTGAGCTTTTCCTTCAGCTCGCGTAGGCGGCGCTTGGCGCCGGCATAGGCCTCGGGCTGCTTCGGGTCGGCATAGACGATGAGGTAGAGCTTGCCCGACAGGTTGTCGATGACGGCCAGTTCCTCGCACTGCAGCAGCAGGATGTCGGGGCATCCCAGCGTGTCGGGCGGGCAGCTCTTTTCGAGCTTGCGCTCGATGTGGCGCACGGTGTCGTAGCCGAAATAGCCGGCAAGGCCGCCGCAGAAGCGCGGCAGGCCGGGCCGCAGCGCGACCTTGAATCGCTTCTGGTACTCGGCCACGAAATCGAGCGGGTTGCCTCTGGTGGTCTCGACCACCTGCCCGTCGGTCACCACTTCAGTGACGGCCTCGGCGCCGAAGCCGCTGGCTCGCAGCAGCGTGCGGGCCGGCAGTCCGATGAAGCTGTAGCGCCCGAAGCGCTCACCGCCCACCACCGATTCGAGCAGAAAGCTGTGCTTGCCGCCGCCCTGCGAATGGGCCAGCTTGAGGTAGAGGGAAAGAGGCGTCTCGAGGTCGGCAAAGGCCTCGGCCATCAGCGGAATGCGGTTGTAGCCCTGTGCGCTGAGGCTCTTGAATTCAAGTTCGGTGATCACGGATTCGTTCTCCAGTTGCCTGCGGCGCTCCTTTGGCCGGCGGCAAGGTCATTCACGGGTGGTCCGGCGTCGTAGTGTGTATCGACTCGGAACCGCGGGCGCACGGCGTGCGCCGTGCAATCAAACAGTCAGCGAAGTATGGCGACGCCAGGGCCAGGCTCCCCGGCTGCCTTCACCTGTTTGAATGATGTGATGAACGAACATATGAGGCGCGGAGTTTAGCCCACGAAATCGCCGAAGTGCGCAACGGTCGCCTTCATGGCCGCATTCAGGGTTCCCCCGAAGCCGGGAACGTAAAACAAAAAGATACATTCGCACGATCGTTCGCAAAATTCCAAGGAGACTGCGTTGACTGCTCTTTCGCTTCCGACCGTGCTCTTCTCCCGCCTCGCCCTGGCTGCCTGCCTTGCCACTGCCGCCCTCGGCGCCTCGGCGGCGCAGGTCGACGTGGCAGGTGTCAAGCTCGAAGACCAGATGGATCTGCGCGGCAGCCCCTTGGTGCTCAACGGCGCGGGCATCCGCTACAAGGCCATCTTTAAGGTCTACACGGCCGGCCTGTACGTGGGCAAAAAGGTGTCGACCACCGAAGAGGCGCTGGCCGCGCCGGGCCCCAAGCGCGTGGCCATCACCATGCTGCGCGACATCGACGCAAACGAACTCGGCAAGCTCTTCACCAAGGGCGTGGAAGACAACTCGCCCAAGAGCGAAATGGTCAACCTCATTCCGGGCCTGCTGCGCATGGGCCAGATGTTCGCCGACCAGAAACAACTGAAGACCGGCGACACCTTCACCATCGATTGGCTACCCGGCACCGGCACGGTGATTACGGTGCGCGGCGTGCCTCAGCCCGATCCGGTGAAGGAGCCGGCTTTCTTCAATGCGCTGCTGCGCATCTGGCTGGGGCCGAACCCGGCCGACTGGAAACTGAAAGACGCGCTGCTCGGCAAGCAATAAGAAGGGCCGTTACCGCAACGCGGCCGGCGCAAGCTCAGCCAGCGAATCGACGAAGCCATCGGCATCAACGCCGCGCACCGGCTCGCCGTGGTTGTAGCCGTAGGTCACGAGCACAACGGGGCAACCCGCGGCGCGTGCGGCGCGCGCGTCGTTGCTCGAGTCGCCAATCATCAGCGTGCGCGCGGGCGTGGTGCCCAGCGCTTCGCAGGTCTTCAGCAGCGGCAGCGGATCGGGCTTCTTGCGCTCGAAGGCATCGCCGCCGAACACCAATTCGAAGAAACCGTCGAGGCCCTTGTCGACCAGCAAGGGCTTTGCGAACGATGTCGGCTTGTTGGTAAGGCAGGCCAGCCGCAGGCCGCTTGCGCGCAGCGCCTTCAGTCCGTCGATCACGCCGGGGTACACCACCGAGTGCTGTCCGTTGATGGCGAGGTAGTGGTGCTGGTAGTGCTCCCATGCGCGATCGAACAAGGCCCGTGCCTTCGCATCGGCGGCAGCATCCGGCGCCAGCACATGCACGAGCGCCGAATGAATCAGGTGCTCCGAACCCTTGCCCACCATCGTCTCGATGGCGGCAGGCGCCACATGCGGCAGCGAGAGGTCGTCGAGCATGCGGTTCAGCGACGCGGCGAAGTCGCCGAGCGTGTCGACCATGGTGCCGTCGAGGTCGACGATGGCGGCGTCGAAGCGGGTGTGGTCGAAGCTAATAGAGTTCAAAACAAACAAATAGAGTTCAAAAAATTTCGAAAATCCTGGGTGAACACCCTGCGGGCTCGACAAGCGACAGTGATCATCCACAACGGCTGACGAAGTGCAATGCGCCTATGTTCGCTGGCGCACCGTCTCATGCCAGGAATGCGCCTAGCCTGAGGAGGCCTTCAAAGGATTCTCCATGAACCGTTCACTACTGACTTTGGCGCTGCTCGGTGCGTTGAGCTTGGCCGCGTGCGATAGACCTACTGCCGTGGTCGCCGTTCCAGCGGCACCCGTGGCTGCGCCCGGACCCGCAGGGCCTCCAGGTATCGCGGGTGCCCAAGGCGTCGATGGAAAAAAAGGGGAGCCTGGCAAGCCCAGCGAAAGCACTACTGTGATCGTCACACCAGCTCCGGAGACTCAGCCAGCGAAGTAAAGCGCGACAGACTTTGCGGATGTCTGACAAATCCCTTATCCACGGCAAGCAATTTTGGATCGCCAGATGCGTGCCACTGAACCGGAACGTTGCCTGGCGACCGTCGGCTACGCCAAGGTCGGTTTCACGGTGACCGGACAAACGCCCGAGCGGCGGTCGTAGTGCATCCGGGGAACGCGCGGGCTGGTCGAGCGCAACGCCATGTGCTATTTCCTGAAGGTGGATGGCTACCTCAGCGCGGCCAAGGACGCCGTCTCGCGCAGGAACGCCGGGGTACTCGGCCACGAAAAGTACCAGCAGTAGCTGGATGAGACCCATCGCGTCACTTACCTCACGCTCAAGGCGGAGGACGATCGCCACTGAGGATCGGCGGGCGTCCAGCCACCGCCCAGGGCCTTGTAGAGATTGACCATGTTGACCGACTGCTTCAATTGCAGCTCGACCCATTGGCGCTGCTCGGCATCGAGTTCGCGTTGCGAATCGACACTGGCGAAGTAGTCTTCCATCCCACTGCGAAAGCGTGTCTTCGAAATGGTGGCCACCTTGTCGAGCGACTGCACGCGCGCCTGCTGCGCTTCGAGTTGCGGTCGCAGGTGGCTGTCGGCAATCAGCGCATTGGCAGTCTCTCGAAGGGCCTGCTGCACGGCGTATTCGTAGGCCGCCATGGCGGCGGCGAGCCTCTCTTCGCTCGCGGTCAGATTGGCTGATCGCCTGCCCCAGTCGAAAATAGGCAGCGAGACGCCGAGCACACCGGCCCAGCTGCGATTTCCGCTGCTTAGCAGATTCGAAAATTCATTGCTCAGGCCTCCAGCCACGGCAGTCAGCGAGATGGTCGGAAAAAACGCCGCCTTCGCGCTGCCGATGCCCGCATTAGCGGCCTCGACACGCGCATAGGCCGCCAGCAAGTCGGGCCTGCGCTGCAGCAGGCTCGCCGGCAAGCCTGGCGGCACGTCGGCCACCGAGCGCTCGGGCCACGGCCGTTGCGTGCCCGTCGTCGCCGGCACGGGCTGCCCGGCCAGCACGCTCAGCCACTGCAAGTCCTGCTCGACGCGTGTGCGGAACTCCTCGCGCCGCACTCTCGCGCCTTGCACCAGCGACTGCGAACGGTAGACGTCGAGGTCGGCGGCTCCCCCAACCGCACGGGCTCGCGCGATCATGTCGGTGTTGCCGGTCTGGCGGGTCTCGTTGGCCTCGGTCAGGGCCAGCAAGGCGCGGTCGGCACGCAGTGTGAGGTAGGCGTTTGAAACTTCCCCGACCAGGTTCATCCGGGCGGCCGCGTAATCGTTGGCGCTCGCGAGCGCCAGCGAATTGGCCTGCTGCACGCCGCTGTCGATGCGGCCGAAGAAATCGAGCTCGTAGGCCGTGATCCCGGCCTGGATGCCGTAGGTGTTGGCCACGCGCGCGTTCGTCTGGCCGCTGGTGATCACGCCCGTGGAGCTGAGCGAAGT
Organism: Variovorax nivicola; assembly: GCF_051216475.1. NCBI lineage: Bacteria > Pseudomonadati > Pseudomonadota > Betaproteobacteria > Burkholderiales > Comamonadaceae > Variovorax > Variovorax nivicola. Next base: position 10,969 of record NZ_JBPJZK010000010.1, read on the forward strand.
CGCCATGTTGCCGCGCTGGGCATAGCCGGCCACGCCGATCTCCGGGAAGAGCGTCGAGCGGCTGCCCGCATAGACGGCACGGGCTTCGCGCGCCTTGGCGGCGTAGACGCGCAGGTCGCGGTTCTGCGCGAGCGCCATGGCAATCAGCCCACGCAGTTCGTCGTCCACCACGAAGGCCTGCCAGTCCGGCGGCGCGGATGCCGACAAGGCACCGGGCGTGTTCACGGGCCATTGTTCCGGCAGCGCGACGTCGGCAGGCTTCAGCGGCGGCGTCATGTTGCAGCCGCTCAACACGAGCACGCCCACGACCACCATCACGAGCAGCGGCGCAGCACCCACGAAGGCACGCCGCATCGATGCCGGCAGGCGCAGCACGCGGGCCGAAGGCCAGCGCCAGCCTGCGCTCTCAAGAAAGGCCGCCATCGCGCGCCCCGGCTTCACCTGAACCGCAACATGGCTCGGCGAGACGCTGAAGACATGACGGATCAGGCGATCGCGGGTAGCCCCGTCGCTGGCGAACTGCAGTTCAGTGCCGCCGGCCACCTGAGCCCTCACGAAAGCAGGCACCCAGCCGACCTGATCGACATGAATGTCCAACGGCCGGCCGGCAGGCAGACGCCTGAGCAACGCGCTGTCCTGCAGCCGCGCACCATCCATCGCGATGTTGATGAACCGCGCGGCACCCACACCCGCGGCGGTGCGGATGCTGGTCATGGCCTCGCACGGAAAGCGCTCCTCCTGTTCTGGGCGCGGCCGGTCGACGCAGGCAATGAGCGCCGCGAGGCTGTAGACGATCGCGACGATGGTCCAGACGACGTTGAGGGCGTCGCCCGTCGACATCGCGCTGCCGAACGCCCCCCACGCACCGAATTCCAGTGCCACGATCAGGCCGCCGAACACGGCGACGAGATTCCAGTGCACCACGGTCTTCGATCGATCGAGCCCCTTCGCCGTGACCTTGAACGGCCGGCCGAAGGGTCGCAGCAGCGCGCTCGCGATGGTTCGCGTGACGGCCATTGCGACAACGATGTGCGTCACTTCGGTAAAGACCGGCAGGCAGCGACGTTGGCTGATCCAGTAGTTGTAGCCCCAGAACATCACGAGCGGCGGCAGTCCGTAGGCCGCGAACTCCCGCGGCGTGGCGTGAAACGCCGAGACGCCCGCATACCAATACAACACCGGCGCCAGCAGGATGAGAAGGATGAAGGGCTTGCCGAGCCAGTGCAGCAGGCCGTGCACGTAATGCATGCGCGCCGTCAGGCTGTAGCCCTTGGCGCGCAGCGGCCCGTCGCGCAGCAGCGCCACCTGAATGGTGCCCAGGCACCAGCGGCTGCGCTGGTTGATGTAGTCGATGATGCTCTCGGCCGAAAGGCCATTCGACAACCGCTCGTTGAGCCAGCGCGTGACGTAGCCTTTGCGCATAAGCAGGTAGGTCGTGTAGATGTCTTCGCACACGCTGCCCGTGGGAAAGCCGCCCGCTGCCGTGATCACGTCGCGCCGCACAATGAACGAGGTGCCCACGCAGAACGCCGCGTCCACGGCGTCCTTGGCGGGCTGCAGCACATCGAAGAACACTCGCTGCTCATCGACCCAACTGTCGGTGGCGCGCAGGTTGTGTTGGATCGGGTCGGCGTTGTAGTAGAACTGCGGCGTTTGCACCAACCCGACCTTCGGGTCGTCGAACAGGCCCAGCATGCGGTAGACGATGTTCCGGTGCGGCGCGAAGTCGGCGTCCAGCACAAGGATGAAGGGCGAGTTGGTTGCCGCGCCCGACAGGCGCAGGCCGTTGTTCAGGTTGCCGGCCTTGGCATGCGTGTTGTCGGGGCGCCGCGCGTAGTGCACGCCCTTGCGCGCGCAGTAGTCGCGCAGCCAGTCGCGGCGCGTGTCGTCCAGCACCCAGACCTCGACGTGCGGATAGTCGATGGCCTGCGCGGTCACGATCGTCTTCTCGAGCACGCTCAGGTCTTCGTTGTAGGTGCAGATGAACACATCGACCGCGGGCACATCGGCGCCGCGCTGGCGCAACGCCGCTTCACCCTTGTCGGCCAGCGCATGGTTGTCGCGGCGTCCGGTCAGTATCTGGATCGACATCAGCGTGTAGACGATCGAGATGAGCTCGAGCACCAGAAACACCCACGCAAACAGCGTGTCGAAGCCCAGGTCTGCCGGCGGCAGCGTTTCGGTCAATCGCCAGACCAGGTAGCGCAGCAGCACGAGCGCGGTCAGCGCACCGAAGAGGCGCCGGTGTGCGGCCCGGTCGGCGCGGGCCCAGAAGATCATGATCACGGCCAGCCCCACGACGAGGATGTTGATTCTGAACTCGGGTGTGTCGATCAAATCGGACATGGTGAAGCTCCTGCAACGGTTGTTTGTCCAGTGAATGGATTCCAGCCCGTGGCGGCCAGTGCGACCCATGCGGTGGCGCCCAGATGGGGCCACCGGTAGTAGTAGAAGTCTGCGTCGGCGGAGTCCGGCCCGATGGCGAGACCGGTGGAAATGCGCTGACTGGGCGTGGCGTAGTAGAGGCCGTTGTCGGCGCGTTGCGCTCCCAGCAGGCGCCACAGCGAATCAGGCACCGCGCCCTTGCGGGCCATCAGGGTGGCGGCCGCTTGCGCGCTGCCCTCGGTCCAGATGCCATCAGGCTGTCGCGAGAAACCGTAGCCGGCACCGCTGCGGTGATTGCGTTCGACCCAGTCGAGCGCGCGGCCCCAGACGCAGTGGCCTTCGGGTGCGGCAAGCAGCGGCCAGAGTTGCGCGTCCAGTCCCGATGCCGTGGCCGAGACGGTCGCGCCGTCGATCCCCGTACCGATGAAAAAGCGCTGCTCCGTCGGGCTCCACATGCGCGAGACGAACGCCAGCGCGATGCGGCCTTGTCGCGCGAACTCGGGCCGTCCGCTGATGCGTGCGGCCCAGGCCGCGGCCATCGCAATGTCGATGTTGTGTTCGGTCGACTTCCAGGTCTGCGCCCTTTGCGCGCCGTCCCACCCGTACCAGCCGCCGTTGTAGCCGTCGGGTTCGACGGTCATGCGCGTGCGCTGTTCGATCCAGGCCAGGAGCTGCTGTGCCGCAGTCGAATAGCGCGGCACCGACGTCGTTTGGTAGACGTTCAGCAGCAGCAAGGCGGCCCACGCCACGTTGCCCGTCGCTGTGCTCACTTGGTAGGCGTCGGCGATCCACTGTTTTCTGCCGGCGTCCCAGTGCCCCGGCAGCGCCGGCTTCCCGGCGCCGAGCGGGCCTGCGCGGTAGGCATTGTGCAAGCGACCCTGCAGCGCATTCGGGTCTTGTTCGATGGCGAGCACGACGGCATCGGCAATGCGCCGAGCCGAAGTCGCATCGCCACAGGCGAGCAACGCGATGCCGGCCAATGCGTTGTCGTAGACAAATGCCACGTTCGCAAGCATGGGCTCGAGCGACGGCTCCCCCGACTTCGTATCGCCCAGGCGGTAGCTCGCGAGAAAAAGCGGACTCGATGCATTGCCCACCTGATCGGACGCCACCGCGCGGCGCAACCCTTCGCAGCTTTGCCGCGCGAGGGATTGTTGTGCTTCATTGGTTGTCGGTGCAGCACAGCATGCGGTCGCTCCCGCCAAGGCAAGCACCAGCGAAACACGAGTCGGGAAATTCATGGGATGCCTTCCAGAGGTGGCGTCCAGGCGAATCAATCGATCAGGATCGCAGCTCGGCCGTGACCACCTTGCCCGGCGAGCACAGGTGGCGTTGAATGGAAGGCTCCGCCCCGCGGCCCTCGATTTGCGCCACGGCATAGACCGAGCCTTGCTCCGCGTACGGAAAAGGCACGCTGTAGCTGCTCTGCACCTCTTCCGATGCCACGGGCAGCAGCTGCGTCACGCGCGCCGGCAGCGATGCGCTGGCATCGTTCAGGGTGACGTCGAGCATCGAACCGATGTTCAGACGCTTGGCCAGCCGCGCCGTGAAGACCGCCACCACCTGCAGCCTGCTGCAATCGGTCATGCGTACCAGCGTAGCGCCCTCGGGCACGAAAGTGCCTTCGGCCAGGAGCACGGTGCGCACCTGGCCGCCTTGCATTGCCTTGACCTCGTAGGCCGCCAGCTTTTCGACGCGACGGCGCTCCGCTTCTTCGAGCGCAGTGACCTGCTGCAGTTGCTCATTCAGCGCTGCACTGTCTCTCTGCGCGCGCTCTATGCTGCGAAGCAGCGTCTCGCGGCGGCTCACCAGCGTCTGGTAGACATTGCCGTTGCTCGATCCCACGAAGGCGCCCTGGCTGGCGCTGGCAACGACCTGCCCCAGGCCTGCATAGGCCTGTTCCGCAACGCCTGCGCTCGCGCGCGATGTGCGCAGCTGGGCCTGCGCGGCGTCCATCGCCTGCGGGCTGATCGCGCCCTCGTCGAGCAATGCCGAGGTGTGGCGCACCTTGAGTTCCTGCTCGGCCACGGCGGTGAGCGCAACCTCCCGTTGGCGCTGAGCGATTTGATAGGCGTCCCGCGTTTGCGCCATCGAGGCCTTGCGATACAGGTTCACCTGTTGCTCCACGAATTTCAGTTCCTCGGTGTAGGCGCTGAACAGGTTGTCGAGTTGCAGCACCTGACCACGCAGCGCCAGGCGCTGCGTGGTCAACGTGGTGAGGATTTCACGATTGAGCGTGGGGTTCTGCACCGTCGCCACCACGGCTCCCGGCTCGATCGACTCGAGCGGATGCGCCGACATCCTGGTGACGACCCCGCTGATCGGCGACGTGATGAGCACGACAGGCGCTTGCAACACGGTGCGGGTTGCGCGCGACGAAACGAGCGGCATAACCAGCGTCGACACCATCAGCCACAGCACGAAGGCGAGCAGCGCGTAGCCGGCAAGGCGCGGCACGATCGAATCGGATGCGCCGCCAGACAGGCGGCCGAGCTGCCGGCGCCAGGCACTGGGCGGAGAAATCTTGATCTGTGAAATCTGCAGAGTCTTGGTCATGGTTACCCCTTGAGTTCACCCGGTGTGAAGCGCCCGAATCAACGAACGCGCGTGTCCCCAAGACTGAACTTTCTCTGCGCCGGCACCCTTCGGGGGCGCTCCGCATGTTCATATTGCAGTGCAGCAATATGCATGCCGAAATGAAGTCGTTTGACCTCAAAAAGAAACAGTGGCTGCTCTCAGAAAACATCGATCCATAAGCCGATTTCTTGCCGTCTGCCAACCGAGCGCATGCTTGCGACGAGGTCGCGTTGCAACGCTTGGCGTCATTTCAAATTGACACGTCTTTATGCTCGATTGCACCCTCGGCCCCGCTCGTTGGCCGTGAACTTCGCTTGCACCCGTACGGATGAGACGCAACATGCGGATGCCACTGGGCACAAGCGTTTGTCATGCACGCTGCCGGTGCGTTGGTCACCTCAGAAGCGAATCTTGGCGTTGCGTCAAAGAGCGCATAACGCAGCTTTCTGCGCGTGGTGATGCCCGTGTCCAGCGAACGTGAAGCGCTGCACGCATCGCGCTGCCGACGGCTGTTTTCGCTGCTCTACATCGGCGGGCTACGCGTGTCCGAGATCTGCAACGCCCGCATGATTTGAAGCCGATGGGTGGCCCTGAAGCTCCAGCACTCGTATCAATACACCGAGGTTCCGAACTCTCTGTGGCCTGGATGCCTCGCGCTTGCATACGTTGTGACTTCAATCTCGTCAGAGCGACGCAGCAAGGCGCATACGATCGGTCGTTCAGGAAGCGCGACAGCATGGTTGTCGATGTCAATGCGCAGCGTTTCGTCGAGAGTTGGTGTCTCGTTGCTGGCCAGCCGGGCCTCGATCACCCATACAACTGCGTCACGAAGAATCTTCGGCATGCTGCGCCCACTGAGGTAGGTACAAAGCAGAGACTCAGCGGTGAATTGGGAGGGAGTCATGGTGTCCTCCATTTGGAGGGAGCTAGAGACCGCAACACTACTGCTTGGGAAGAGTTTGAACCGTGCGGTAGCACACAGACCGAGAACCAGAGCCACGCAATGATCTGGTTGACGGCCATCCAGCGCTGGTAGGGGTAGCTTAGGCGCCCGCCCATCCAGGGTGGATCCTCGATGCTGGCGGGCTGTCACTGTCTAAAGCGCCTATGAGAAAAAGCTGTCTTCGGATCGAAGGTTCGGCCTTGGAAACTGACTGAATGCAGCTGACCCCAAGCAGCACGGCAAATCCTGAACTTCTAACGTTTCAGTGCCCGCTTCAAGCGGGCATTTTTACGCCTGTTCCGCGCACAGCCGGTTGCCGCATTTCCATCACGGCGATGGATCGTTCCTTTCTCACGAACAGATGCAGATATCTTTCTGCTCAGGTCAAGCCATTGCCCGCGTCTCTTCTGGACTTGTTCTTGAGGAAAGTGGCGCTCACTATGTGCGGAACCGCACAGACCAATTTCCTCGACTTTCCTAGCGTATCGCGCACTCATGGGAGGAAATTCAATGCCAAAGCAAGTCATCCACAGCGCGACTATCACTCTGAAGCTGCCGCTCAATACGAGTGCTGAAGAAGAGGCGGCAGCGTTGCAGGCCGCTGGCATTCCCCTCGACGCAATCGGTAATGCAGCGTCCGGCTTTCTGTTCGTTCGGTGCACGAGGGATTGGAAGAATCCGACCAAGATCTTTCGCTGGTTTGCCACCGACATACGGCAGGTCGCCCTATAGCCGAGGCGTGTGCGTCACCGCACAGACAATTCCTCCCCGGGCAACTAACGATGGCATGCACGCCCGCGAAGCAAAAAGCAGGCGACACCGGTTGCGTCTTCACGATCTCATTGCCGCGCCACTCGCTCCAATGACAGGCACCGCGTCGTTCCCTGCTTCAGAAGGACTCGCCATGGACATTCAATTGCTGATGCGGATCGAACGCATGACACCGCCTCGGTGGCTCACGTTGTCGGCGGATGTTGCTGCGGCAAAGCGGCTGGTTGCCAGCGGCATGATCGAAGCGACTCTTGACATGCAATGCGGGCCGAAAGCATTCGCGACGGAAGCAGTGCATGTCCACGCGATCACCCGCGAAGGCGCTTTGGCCATCGCCAACGAAAAATCCAGCTCGCGGAAGAAAACGGCGCTCCCGACACCGTGATTTGCGCTGAACGGCCGGGGTATTCGCGAGAAACCGATGTGTGCGATAGCGCACGAAAAATGCTGCCGCTGCCTATACTGAAGAAGACTCTGCGCCTGAACCCGGATCCCGATTCATCTCCAGAGCCGTCTGGAGGACGCGATGCCCATTGCGATCGACCCGAGAAGAAACCATCTGCTGGCGTCACTGCCCGATGCCGAATGGCAACGCTGGCGGCCGCAACTCGAAGCGGTGGAAATGCCGTTGGGCCAAGTGTTGTACGAGTCGGGCATGACACTGAGCCATGTCTACTTTCCGACCAGCGCCATCGTCTCGTTGCTGTACGTGATGGAGAACGGCGCATCGGCCGAGATTGCCGTGGTTGGCAACGAGGGCATCGTCGGCATCTCGTTGTTCATGGGTGGCGGATCCACGCCAAGTCGCGCAGTTGTGCAAAGCGCAGGCCAGGGCTTCCGGCTGAGGGCACAGGCCCTCAAGGACGAATTCACGCGTCCCCCCATCCTTCACCTGTTGCTGCGCTATACCCAGGCGCTGATCACGCAGATGGCGCAGACGGCGGTCTGCAACCGACACCATTCTCTGGATCAACAGCTTTGCCGTTGGCTGCTGCTGAGCCTAGACCGGCTGGACGGAAGCGAACTCCTGATGACACAGGAGCTGATCGCCAACATGCTCGGCGTACGCCGTGAAGGCGTTACCGAGGGGGCGCTCAAGCTGCAAGAGGCCGGGCTGATCCGCTACGCACGCGGTCACATTTCGGTGCTGAATCGACGGGGCCTGGAGCAACGCACCTGCGAATGCTACGCGGTGGTCAAGAAGGAATACGACCGACTTCTGCCGAACAGGGTCGCGGCGTAGGCGGTCCGGGCGGTCACGACCGGCATCTGCGGACGCCAGCACGTTGTGTTCGCTATCGAACAGTGAATTTTCAGCGCAGGTTGCAGACTCGTTCGGACTGCCAACGCACTGGAGGGCGAGATTGACCGCCGTCGAGAATCATCTGATCGAACTGCTTCCCGCGAAGGACCGGCGGCGCTTCCTCGCCATCTGCGAACCCACTCCATTGATCTTGGCCGATGTGCTCTGCTCGCCCGGCGAGTACACGCGCTACGCCTATTTCCCCGCGGAAGGCTTCATTTCGCTGCTGACGTTGACCGGCGGCAGCCCCGAGCTCGAAGTCGGGATGGTCGGGCGCGAGGGCATGCTGGGCGCGCAAATCGTGCTGGGGGTGGGCACAACGCCCCTGCGTGCGGTTGTGCAAGGTGCGGGGACGGCATGGCGCGTCGACGCGGGTGCCTTCCGAAAGGAGCTCGAACGCAGCGCGGCCTTGCAGCGCGTGCTGAATCGCTACCTCTACGTGCTGATGGCCCAGCTGACAACCTCCGCCGCATGTCTTCGCTTCCACCAGATTGGCCCACGTCTGGCCCGGTGGCTGCTGATGAGCCAGGACCGCGCCCACTCCGACAGCTTTCGCGTGACGCATGAATTCCTGGCCTACATGCTCGGCGTGCGACGGGTAGGCATCACCGTGGCCGCCAACGCCCTGCAGCACAGCGGGCTGATTGCTTACCACCGTGGCGATCTCAAGGTGCTCGATCGCAGCGGCCTGGAAGCGGCAGCGTGCGGTTGCTACGCGGCCGATCGGAAGGCCTACGCCGACACGCTGGATTGACGCCAGCGGTCAGACAGCCAGGCAGTGCATTCCAGTTTGTTCGATAGCGAACAGACTGGAATGCGCTGCCTTGGTAACTTGATATCAAGCAAGCACCTAGGAGTGAATCATGAGCATTGGCACCATTCTTCTGATCATCCTGATCCTCGTTCTGGTCGGGGCGTTTCCATCGTGGCCGCACAGCCGCAGCTGGGGTTACGGTCCGAGTGGAATTCTCGGCATCGTCGTACTCGTAGTGATCGTCTTGTTGTTGACTGGACGCATCTAGCACTGCGGTACACGCGAGTTCATCGCCCAGAGACGTCAACCTGCACCGACGGGAGCATTCGCAATGCCCATGCAATTGCTCGAGCGACTTTGCTCCGCAGATATGCCAGTGACCATCGATGCGCATGAGGACATCGAGAAGTGTGACTTGCTGCGCGCTGCAAGGCTGATAGAGGCAGATCTTCCGCCGTTCATGCACTACCAGGGGCGAACGATTTACTCCGGTCAAGCCACGGTGATGCGGGTGACGGCCAGGGGCGAAGCGGCCTTGAAGATGCGAGCGTTCTCGCTGTTGAACTCGACGCAACGCTCTCCCGATCTGGTGGCGTCGGACGCCCGGTGACGGGGCGAGTTTGGCTGCTGCACCAACAAGCTGATGCGGTGTCTACCTACAACAGGGTCTCCTCGAAAGCACGACCTTCTACAGGACGTTGGTAATGCGCCCCGCATTCGATGTCGACATCCGCAGGAGGCTTCCCAAAATGACGCTTGCTGTTTTTATTGTGGAAGACGAGCCATTGATCCAAGACAGCCTCAAGGTTGTGCTCGAGGGCTACTTGCAGGCCGAGGTAGTAGGTACTGCGCTCTCCGAGGCCGAAGCTGTGGCCTGGCTCCAGGCGAATGAAGAGGCATGGCAGCTTCTCGTCGTGGATCTGTTGCTGAAACAGGGAACAGGGCTCGGCGTGTTGGCCGCCCTTTCAGCGCTCGGCAGGAAGAGAGGGATCGTGGTGGCGTTGACCAATGCGGCTTCTCCAGACAACCGTGCGGAGTGCATTCGTCTGGGCGCCGATGCGGTCTTCGATAAGGCAGCAGAGGTCAATGAGTTCCTCGCCTATTGCGCTGCCGAGCATTGACATTGACGGGCGCGTGGACGCCACCCAGATCCCGTGCGACAACTTTTTCTGGAGGACGATAGACGCCATGGAACTGGAAAACTCAGATCAACATGGATTGGCAGCCCAGGCTGCCGAATGGCGCCGACGAGCACTCCGTGGCGATCGAGATGCCCGAGGCATCGCCCACGCGCTCGAAGTGGAAGTCCGACGGCTTCGCGGCAGTGCTCCTGCCATGAGTCACGAACTGCTAGACACTCGCCCTCTCGCTATTTGGGACCCTGCACGGCCCTGGTGGAAGCGTTGGTAAGGCAGTCCGGCCATTGCACGCTGGCCATTGAACCAGATCGAGGGCGTCGCTCATGACGTCACAAGCCAGCGGCAATTGCCGGTTGCATCGCGGCGCCTGCGGACTCGGTCAGGCGTTGCGCTACAGCATTCAGCAGCGCGCCAGCAAAGCCGCCACGCGCCCGTGCATCGGTGCGAGCGCTGGTCACGACCCGCGGCAGCGAACTCCAGGAAACGCTGCAATCGGCGTCGACCAGCGCATTCACCAGGGCGACGTCCTCGCTGCACGCAAGGTGCCTGAACCCACCGACGCGAAGATACGCCGCTGCCGAGACGCCGAGGTTTGCGCCATGCACATGGCGATGGGATTCGCAGTCGAAATAGGTCTCCTGGAAGTGTGTCTGGAGCAGCGCTGCATGGCTGCCGTGAGGCGACCAGTCCAGCACGGACACCGTTCCGCATACAACGTCTGTCTGAAGAGAAAGTTGGGCCGCCAGCCAGTCTTCGGAAACCAGCGTATCGGCATCGGTGAACGCCAGCCATCTCGCACCCCTTGCCAGGAGAGCCTTCGCGCCCACGGCCCGGGCCATCCCGACATTTCGCGCGCGAATGGTCACGGTCATGGCGCCACAGCTGGACGCCAGGATGCCAGTGGCGTCCGTGCAGTCGTCCAGCGCCACGATCGTCTCCACGGGCTCTCCCATCAGTGCGGGGTGCTGCGATGCGATGCGCACTGAAGACAGGCATCCGCGGATCAGTTGCTCCTCGTTGTGCGCCGGGATGACGATACCTAGCATGGTCGAGCCCTCGTGCCGTTGTAGATCGGATTGCCAAGTACTGAAGATAGAGAGCTGCGCGCACACGCCGCGTCAGGAGAAGCGCGGCGGGCCTGTAGGCGACGGACATCCGGACTCGACGAAGAAAAACAGCTGGTCGAAGCGGGCGGCTGGACTACGCGCAGGCCATTGCACGGGTGCTAGAAGTTGATCTTCCAAATTCAGGAGCGCATCCATGGCAGCATCGAAAAACGGCAAGTCGAAAGGAGCGTCGGCGAAAGAAGTCGAGCCGAACCTGCACCAGCAGAGCCACGAGACACAACGGTACGGGGAAATCATCAAGCTCCCCAACGGACTGTCGGAGAAGGTCTGCAAGCAGAGCGTGGCATTGCTGAACCAGTGCCTGGCCGACACGATCACGCTGCGCGACATGTACAAGAAGCACCACTGGCAGGTAGTGGGCCCGACCTTCAACCAGCTGCACCTCATGTACGACCAGCACTACGAAGGCCAGGTGCTGCTGGTGGACATCGTTGCCGAGCGGATTCAGCTGCTTGGCGGCGTTGCGCTCGCCATGGCGCCCGACATCGCCGAAGCCACCAAGATCGCAAGGCCGCCGCGCGGGCGCGAGCCGGCTGCCGTGCAGTTGCGCCGGCTGGCCGAGGCGCATGAGCAGATCATCATCTCGGCGCGCGATGCGGCCGAGCAGGTCGACAAGTCCGGGGACGCCGGCAGCAACGACGTGTTCGTCAGCAACGTGCTTCGCACCAACGAACTGCAGGTGTGGTTCCTGACCGAGCACCTGGTCGCCGCTTCGCCGGTGACGGCCTGACGCCGGCCAACGGTGCCAAGGGCTCCGGGCGATAGCCGCTACTTCACATGTCAGAACCCGCGCTCGCCGATGCCTTGCGGCAACTGCAGCTTCGCTACGGCTGCGACCTCGCGCTGAAGCATCTGGTCGACGCGGGCATCGACGTGCTTCCAAAACCGGGCGCCGGCCAGACCCTGGCGCGCTGGCGTGTGCTGGCCGATGTGGCGGCCCATGACCTTTCGTTGGTGAAGCTGTTCGAAGGGCATACCGATGCGCTCGCCATCCTTGCCGAACTGGGCGCGGCGTCGGCCGCACCCGCGCGTGCGCGCTGGGGCACCTGGTGCGCGGAGCCGCCCGACGCGCGCGTGGTGCTCGACGCGGCAGAGGGTCATCGCGTTCGCCTGACCGGCACCAAGGCCTGGTGCTCGGGCGCCGCGAGCGTGAGCCACGCTGTCGTGAGCTGCTGGAACGCGGCCGGCGAACCGTGCCTTGCGGCTGTCGCCATGGATCAGCCCGGCGTACGTGTGACCGGCAATGGCTGGCATGCCGTCGGCATGGCAGCGAGCGCCAGTGTCGATGTGCGATTCGACCGCGCGGTGGCCACGCAGATCGGTCGGCCCGGCGACTACGTGAACCGCGCCGGCTTCTGGCAGGGTGGTGCCGGCATTGCGGCATGCTGGTTCGGCGGCGCATTCGGCATTGCGCGCGCAGTTCATCAGCGCGCAGGACCGGCGCCAGACGCTCATCGCCTCGCGCACATTGGCGCCATCGAAGTGGCCTTGACCGCGGCCGCCGCGCAACTGCGCGAGGCCGCAGCCTGGATCGACCGACACCCCGAAGACAACGCACAGCGCATCGCCTTGCACGCACGCCTCGCCGTCGAGCAAGCCACCAACGTCGTCATGCACCACGCCGGCCGCGCGGTCGGCGCCGGCCCGCTGTGCCGCGACCCGCACTTCGCCCACGCGATGGCAGACCTGCCCGTGTTCCTTCGCCAGAGCCACGCCGAGCGCGATCTTGCGGCGCTGGGCCAGCTCGCCGCGAACGAGAAAGAGGAGCCTTCGTCATGGACGCTGTAGCACGCCGCGCCATCCGGGGCGAGGGCACCACCGAGATCGAGTGGAGTCGCTGGCCCGGCCTTGCACGTCTGCCCGCGATCGCGCCGCAAGAGCTGGTTCCGCAAAGCGCACGCGCCGTGGTCGTCGCGCCGCATCCCGACGACGAGGTGCTCTCGGTCGGCGGCCTGCTCGCGCTGCTGGCCGACTGCGGCAGGCCCGTCGAAGTGATCGCCGTCACCGACGGCACTGCCAGTCATCGCGGCTCGACCGAATGGCCCGTCGAACGGCTCGCGCGCACCCGGCCACGGGAGAGCCGAAAGGCACTGCACTGCCTGGGCCTGGCCATCGAGCCCGCGAGACTGGGCCTGCCCGACGGCGGCTTGAAGGAACTGCGCGCCGAGCTCGTGGCCGAGCTCGTGTCCTTGCTCCGGCCCGGTGACGTGGTGTTCACCACATGGCGACAGGACGGCCACCCCGACCACGAAGCGACTGGCGAGGCCTGCGCGCTGGCAGCCGCGAGCACAGGGGCCCGGCTGGTGGAAGTGCCCGTCTGGGGTTGGCACTGGTCCCGTCCCGGCGATGCGCGCATGCCCTGGCAGCGCGCCTTTCGGCTCCCGCTGAGCGAAGAGGCCGTGCGGCGCAAGCGCATGGCAGTCAAGGCATTCACCAGCCAGTTGCGGCGCGATGCGTCCACCGGCTCGGGCCCGGTGCTTCGCGCCACCACCGTCCAGCGCGCGGCACGCCCCTTCGAGGTGGTCTTCCTTTAAGCAGCGGCAATGAATGACCAGCGGCCTTATTTCGAATCGCTCTACGCGGCCAGCGAAGACCCCTACGCGCTGCGCCACCGCTGGTACGAGGCGCGCAAGCGGGCGCTGCTGCTGGCCGCCTTGCCGCAGGAGCGCTACCGAAGCGGCTACGAACCCGGCTGCGGCATCGGCGAGCTCACGCTCGCCCTTTCGCAGCGCTGCGACCACCTGCTGGCAAGCGATTTCTCGGCGCATGCCGTGGACATTGCGCGCAAGCGCACCGGCAGCCTTGCCAACGTGCACGTCGCGCATCATGTGCTGCCCGCCGACTGGCCGCACGAGGCCAGCCGCTTCGACCTCATCGTGCTGAGCGAACTGGGCTACTTCCTCGACCGCAACGACATGCACCTGCTGGCCGCCTGCTGCCAGGACACGCTGGAGGCCGACGGCACCCTGGTGGCCTGCGACTGGCGGCCTGATTTCGCACAGCGCAGGCTCTCCACGCAGGAAGTACACGGCGCGCTGGCCTCGCTCGGCCTGGCGCGCCTGGCATTCCACGAAGAAGACGACTTCGTGCTCCAGGTCTGGACGCGCGACGGCCGCTCGGTGGCTGAGCGCGAGGGCATCCGTTGAACGGCGTTGTCGTCACGATGGAAGCCCGGCTTTGAAGCACCGGGCCCGACTGGATACCCGCCGCCCCAGTCGCTGAACTTCGCAGTATTCGCAAATCTCCAGGCTTCCGTTCGCAGGAGTTCGCCCTTTCAGTCCTTCTGCAGTCGGCGCTTTCTGCGTAGATTGCGAACCATGACAACACCCGTTGGAACAACCGAACTCCGCGAACTGGTGCTGCCGGTGCATGCCAACCACCGCGGCACGCTCTTCGCCGGCCAGGGCCTGCAGCTCATGAGCAAGGCGGCCTTCCTGGCGGCGCGCGGCCTGGCTCAACGCGAAGTGGTGATGGCCGAGGTGACCAGCGTCAGCTTTCTCTCGCCCGTGCCGGTGGGCTATCAGCTCGTCCTGCGCGGATGGGTCAGCCGCATCGGCCGCTGTTCGATGACCGTGTGCGTGACCGGCCTGGCCGACGTGCCGGGCGTTCCGGCGGAAGAAGTCCTCAAGGGCGTGTTCGAGATGGTGGCGGTCGATGCCGCCGGCCGCCCCGCCGCCATCGATCGCTCTTATCTGAACAGGGAAACCGCATGACCACCACGACCCTCATGGCCGAAGCCGCCGCGCCGGCCGGCTTCAAACCCAAGAAATCCGTCGCCCTGTCGGGCGTGACCGCGGGCAACACTGCACTGTGCACCGTGGGCCGCACCGGCAACGACCTGCACTACCGCGGCTACGACATCCTGGACATCGCCGAGGTCTGCGAATTCGAAGAAATTGCGCACCTGCTGGTGCACGGCAAGCTGCCCACGCGCGCCGAGCTCAAGGCCTACAAGGCACGGCTGAAGGCCATGCGCGGCCTGCCGGCGAACGTGAAGGACGCGCTGGAGAGCCTGTCCGCCGGCGCCCACCCGATGGACGTGATGCGCACCGGCGTCTCCGCGCTGGGCTGCATCCTGCCCGAGAGAGACGACCACAACCTGCCCGGCGCGCGCGACATCGCCGACCGCCTGATGGCCTCGCTCGGCTCGATGCTTCTGTACTGGTATCACTGGAGCAGCCAGGGCAAACGCATCGACGTGGAGACCGACGACGACTCCATCGGCGGCCACTTCCTGCACCTGCTGCATGGCGAGAAGCCTTCCAAGGCCTGGGTGCGCGCAATGCACACCTCGCTGAACCTGTATGCCGAGCACGAGTTCAACGCATCGACCTTCACCGCGCGCGTGATCGCCGGCACCGGCAGCGACATGTATTCGTCGATCGCGGGCGCGATCGGCGCGCTGCGCGGCCCCAAGCACGGCGGCGCCAACGAGGTGGCCTTCGAGATCCAGAAGCGCTACGACTCGCCCGACGAAGCCGAGGCCGACATCCGCCGCCGCGTGGAGGCCAAGGAGGTGGTGATCGGCTTCGGCCACCCTGTCTACACGGTGAGCGATCCGCGCAACGTGGTGATCAAGGGCGTGGCCAGGCGGCTGTCCGACGAAGCCGGCTCGACCAAGATGTTCGACATCGCGCAGCGGCTGGAGTCGGTGATGTGGGAGGTCAAGAAGATGTTTCCCAACCTCGACTGGTTCAGCGCCGTGAGCTACCACATGATGGGCGTTCCCACCGCGATGTTCACGCCCCTGTTCGTGATCGCGCGCACCAGCGGCTGGGCCGCGCATGTGATCGAGCAGCGCGTCGACAACAAGATCATCCGGCCAAGCGCCAACTACACCGGTCCCGAAGACATGAAGTTCGTGCCGATCGAGGCGCGGGCCTGAGCCGCGCAGGAGTCTCCGAGCGTTTATCGCGGGTTTGCCATACGGGCGCAAACTAGCGCTTGCCACCGCGATGGCACGCCGTCGCGGGAGGCATGCACAACAACACTGGAGACAACAGCATGACCCTGAATCGCCGCGCTTTTTCATCAGCAGCCCTGGCCGGGCTTGCACTGCCCGTTGCCCGCACCGGCTGGGCCCAGGATGCCTTTCCGGCCAAGCCGGTCAAGATCGTCTGCCCCTTCGCGCCCGGCGGGGGCTCCGACTTCATCGCGCGCGTCGCATCGAACGTGCTAAGCCAGCGGCTGGGCCAGGCCGTGGTGGTGGACAACCGGCCGGGTGCCGGCGGCACGCTCGGCACCGAGTACGCATTGCACACGCCCGGCGACGGCTACACGCTGCTGCTGATTGCCGGCAGCTACACCGTCAACCCTTCCCTGTACAAGCTGCGCTTCGACCCGGTCGCCGACATGACGCCGGTGATCCAGCTGTCCATGGGCGCATACGTGCTGTGCGTCAACCCGGCCAAGGTGCCGGCGAAGAACCTGAAGGAACTGCTCGACTACGGGCGCCAGAACCCGGGCAAGCTGACCTTCGCTTCGGCGGGCAACGGCAGCCACCTGCACATCGTGACCGAGTACATGTTCGGCATGGCCAAGGTCAAGGCCACGCACGTGCCGTACCGAGGCACGGGGCCGGCGGTCACCGACCTGGTGGCGGGCAACGTGGACATGCTGGTCGCGGGCACCGAGGCCTTGATGCCTCACGTGCAGTCAGGCCGACTGCGTGCGTTCGCCGTGACCACGGCGCAGCGCCTGCAGGCCTACCCCAACATTCCCTCGATCGCCGAGGCCGGCGGCCTGCCCGAGTACGACGTGGTGGCATGGCACGGGCTGATCGCGCCCAAGGGCGTGCCACCCGCTGTGCTCGCAAAGCTCAACGGCGCGCTCGACGCCGGCCTGAAAGCGCCCGAACTCAACGCCAAGCTGGAGCCCACCGGTGTGTCTGCTGCGGGCGGCACGGTGGAACAGTTCGGTGCGCTGATTCGCGCCGAAATTCCGCGCTACGCCAAGGTCGTGAAAGACAACGACATCCGCTCCGAGTAAGCCGCTTCCTGATTCGCCACGATGAATTCACGACACAGAAAACAACTCCCCGGCACCGCGCTGGACTACATCGACGCCCGCGCCGCGGTCGATGCACTGCGCCCCGGCGCCTGGGACACACTGCCCTACACCGCACGCGTGCACGCCGAGAACCTGGTGCGCCGCTGCGCCCCCGCCATCCTCGATGAATGCCTGATGCAGCTCATCGAGCGCCGGCGCGATCGCGACTTTCCGTGGTTTCCCGTGCGCGTGGTGTGCCACGACATCCTGGGCCAGACCGCGCTGGTGGACCTGGCCGGTTTACGCGACGCGATAGCGGCCGAAGGCGGCGACCCCGCGCAGGTGAACCCGGTGGTGCCGGTGCAGCTGATCGTGGATCACTCGCTGGCCGTGGAGTGCGGCGGATTCGATCCGCAGGCCTTCGAGAAAAACCGGCAGATCGAAGACCGCCGCAACGAAGACCGCTTCCATTTCATCGACTGGACGAAGCGCGCCTTTGCCAACATGGAAGTGATTCCGGCGGGCAACGGCATCATGCATCAGATCAATCTGGAGAAGATGTCGCCGGTGGTCTACGTGCAGGACGGCCTGGCCTTCCCCGACACCTGCGTGGGCACCGACAGCCACACGCCGCATGTCGACGCGCTGGGCGTGATCGCGGTGGGCGTCGGCGGCCTGGAGGCCGAGAACGTGATGCTGGGCCGCGCCTCGTGGATGCGCCTGCCCGACATCGTCGGCGTGGAGCTGACCGGCCGGCGCCAGCCGGGCATCACCGCCACCGACATCGTGCTGGCGCTCACAGAGTTCCTGCGCAAGGAAAAAGTGGTCGGCGCGTACCTGGAGTTCTTCGGCGAAGGCACGCATGGCCTGACCATCGGCGACCGCGCCACCATCTCCAACATGTGCCCCGAGTACGGCGCCACGGCCGCGCTCTTCTACATCGACGACCAGACGCTCACCTACCTGCGGCTCACAGGCCGCGAAGACGCACAGGTCGCGCTGGTCGAAACGTATGCGAAGACAGCCGGCTTCTGGGGCGATGCGCTGAAGACCGCGAGCTACGAACGCGTGTTGAAGTTCGACCTGTCGAGCGTGGTGCGCAACATGGCCGGCCCTTCCAACCCGCACCGTCGGCTGCCGACCTCGCAACTGGCCGAACGCAACATCGCCGTCGGTCTTGCAGAAGCCAGGCTGCAGGAAGCAGCAGGCCTGATGCCCGACGGCGCCGTGATCATCGCGGCCATCACGTCGTGCACCAACACCTCGAACCCGCGCAACGTGATCGCGGCCGCACTGCTGGCGCGCAATGCCAATCGCCTGGGTCTCAAGCGCAAGCCGTGGGTCAAGTCATCGCTGGCGCCGGGCTCCAAGGCTGTGGAGCTCTACCTGCGCGACGCCGGCCTGCTGCCCGAGCTGGAACAGCTCGGCTTCGGCATCGTCGCCTTTGCCTGCACCACCTGCAACGGCATGTCGGGTGCGCTGGACCCGAAGATCCAGCAGGAGATCATCGAGCGCGACCTGTACGCCACCGCGGTGCTCTCGGGCAACCGCAACTTCGACGGCCGCATCCATCCGTATGCGAAGCAGGCCTTCCTGGCATCGCCGCCGCTGGTCGTGGCCTACGCGATCGCGGGCACGATGCGCTTCGACATCGAGCGCGACGTGCTGGACGTGGTGAACGGCAAGGAGATCCGCCTGCAGGACCTCTGGCCGAGCGACGAGGAAATCGACTCGATCGTCGCGGCCTCCGTCAGGCCCGAGATGTTCCGCAAGGTGTACGAGCCCATGTTCGCGATTCACGCGGACAGCGGCGAAAAGGTAAGCCCGCAGTACGACTGGCGGCCGCAGTCCACCTACATTCGCCGCCCGCCCTACTGGGACAGCGAGGGCGTGGGCGCGCTCGCGGCCAATCCGCGCACGCTGCGCGGCATGCGGCCGCTGGCGCTGCTGCCGGACAACATCACGACCGACCACCTGTCGCCTTCCAATGCGATCCTGCTGGACAGCGCCGCCGGCGAGTACCTGGCGAAGATGGGCCTTCCGGAAGAGGACTTCAACTCCTACGCCACGCACCGCGGCGACCACCTGACAGCCATGCGCGCCACCTTCGCCAACCCGCAGCTCATCAACGAGATGGCGGTGGTCGATGGCGTGCAGAAAAAGGGATCGCTCGCGCGCATCGAGCCTGAAGGCAAGGTCGTGCGCATGTGGGAGGCGATCGAGACGTACCTGAACCGCAGGCAGCCGTTGATCATCGTGGCCGGCGCCGACTACGGCCAGGGCTCGTCGCGCGACTGGGCCGCCAAGGGCGTGCGCCTGGCCGGCGTGGAGACGGTCGTGGCCGAGGGCTTCGAGCGCATCCACCGCACCAACCTGCTCGGCATGGGCGTGCTGCCGCTGGAGTTCAAGCCCGGCACCACGCGCCTCACGCTGGGCCTGGACGGCAGCGAAACCTACGACGTGATCGGCAAGCCCGCGCCGCGCACCGACCTCACGCTGGTCGTCCACCGCAAGGGCGGCGACCTTCTGCAGGTGCCCGTGACCTGCCGGCTGGACACGGCCGAGGAAGTGTCGATCTACGAAGCAGGCGGCGTGCTGCAGCGATTTGCACAAGACTTCTTGGCCGAGAACAAGTCGGCAGCCTGAAGACAACCACCACATCCATTTGCCATGGCATCCGCTCCCCAAATCAAGATTCCCGCCGTCTACATGCGCGGCGGCACCAGCAAGGGCGTGTTCTTTCGCCTGCAGGACCTGCCCGCGGCGGCGCGCCAGCCCGGGCCAGTGCGTGACGCGCTGCTGCTGCGGGTGATCGGCAGCCCCGACCCCTACGCCAAGCAGATCGACGGCATGGGCGCTGCCACCTCGTCCACCTCGAAGACCGTGATCCTGTCGCGCTCCACGCGGCCGGACCACGACGTCGACTACCTGTTCGGCCAGGTCTCCATCGACAGCGCCTTCGTCGACTGGTCGGGCAACTGCGGCAACCTGTCAGCGGCGGTCGGGCCGTTCGCGATTGCGCAGGGCCTGATCGACCGGGCGCGCGTGCCGCAGAACGGTTCGTGCACCGTGCGGATCTGGCAGGCCAACATCGGCAAGACCATCGTCGCCCACGTGCCGATCGTCGAAGGCGAAGTGCAGGAAACAGGCGACTTCGAACTCGACGGCGTGACCTTCCCCACAGCTGAAGTGCCGCTGGAATTCATCGACCCGGCCGACGAAGGCGATGGCGAAGGCGGCGGCGCGATGTTCCCGACCGGCAAGGTGGTCGATGATCTGGAGGTGCCCGGCGTAGGCACGCTGAGGGCAACGCTGATCAACGCGGGCATTCCCACCATCTTCGTCAACGCCGCGGACATCGGCTACACCGGCACCGAACTGCAGGACGCGATCAACGGCGATGCGAAGGCGCTGGCGATGTTCGAGACAATCCGCGCGCATGGCGCAGTGAAGATGGGCCTCATCAAGGACATCGGCGAAGCCGCCAGGCGCCAGCACACGCCCAAGGTGGCCTTCGTCGCAGCGCCCAGGGACTACACGGCCTCCAGCGGCAAGGCAGTGAAGGCAGCGGACGTGGACCTGCTCGTGCGTGCGCTGTCGATGGGCAAGCTGCACCACGCCATGATGGGCACGGCCGCGGTCGCCATCGGCACCGCAGCGGCGATCCCCGGCACGTTGGTGAACCTTGCGGCCGGCGGTGGCGAGCGCCAAGCGGTGCGCTTCGGCCACCCATCGGGCACGCTGCGCGTTGGCGCCGAGGCCCGCAAGGTCGATGGCGAATGGGTGGTGACCAAGGCCCTGATGAGCCGGAGCGCCCGTGTGTTGATGGAAGGCTGGGTGCGCGTGCCCGGCGACAGTTTCTGATCGGAAGTTTCCCGAATGTCCACCCGCAAGCAACTCAAAGCCCTCGCCGAGGCCCGCCGCGGCCTGATCGTTCCGGGCGCCTTCAATGCGCTCTCGGCCAAGGTCATCGAAGACCTGGGCTTCAAGGCGATCTACATCACCGGCGCAGGCGTTACCAACATGTGGTTCGGCATGCCCGACCAGGGCTTCATGGGCCTGGCGGAAATTGCCGATCACACGGCGCGCATCCGCGATGCGGTGTCGGTGCCGCTGATCGTCGATGCCGATACCGGCTTCGGCAACGCATTGAACGTGCGCCACACGGTCCGCACGCTGGAGCGCGCCGGCGCCGACTGCATCCAGTTCGAAGATCAGGTCGCGCCCAAGCGCTGCGGCCATTTCTCGGGCAAGGAAGTGATTGCTACCGAAGAGGCGGTGAGCAAGATCAAGGCGGCCGTCGATGCGCGCCAGGACCCGGACCTGCTGATCATGGCCCGCACCGATGCGGCTGCAGTCCACGGCTTCGAGGCCGCGGTCGAGCGGGCGCAAAAATTTGCCGAGGCCGGCGCCGACATCCTCTTCGTCGAAGCGGTCACCACGGCCGAAGAGATCCGCGCGCTGCCCCAGCGCCTGGTCAAGCCGCAGCTCATGAACATGGTGATCGGCGGCAAGACGCCGATCTTCAATGCCACGGACCTGGGCGAGCTGGGCTACGGCATCGTGCTCTACGCCAACGCCGCGCTGCAGGGCGCCGTGGCAGGCATGCAGAAGGCATTGACGGTGCTGCGCGACGAGAAGGAAGTGCAGGAATCGAGCGGACTGGTCGCGACCTTTGCAGAGCGCCAGCGCCTGGTCGGCAAGCCGGAGTGGGACGCGCTGGAGAAGCGCTACACCTGAGGCGCCGGCTGCCGCGCCAGCTCGACGAAGGCCTTCAGGTAATCGACGTCGGTGTCTGCCTCTCGCGCGCCAAGAAAGATCTGTTTGGCAATGCCGCGCGAGCCCAGCCGCACCGGCACGATGTCCATCTTCTCCGCGTATTCCTCCACCAGCCAGCGAGGCAGCGCGGCCACGCCACGGCCGCTCGCCACCATCTGCAACATGATGTCCGTTGTCTCGATCGCCTTGTGGCGCTTGGGCGTCACACCCGCGGGCATCAGGAACATGTTGTAGATGTCCAGCCGGTCCGTCGCAACCGGGTAGGTGACGAGGACCTCCTCGGTCAGTTGCGCAGGCTTGACGTAGGGCACGTTCGCCAGGCGGTGGCCGCGCGCAACCGCGAGCACCTGCTCGTAGTCGAACACCGGCTCGTAGTGCAGGCCTGGCTTGTAGAGCGGATCGGGCGTCACCAGCAGGTCGATCTCGTAACCGAAGAGCGCACCGATGCCGCCGAACTGGAATTTCTGCTTCACGTCGACGTCCACGTCGGGCCATGACGCCAGGTACGGCGACACCACCTTCAGCAGCCACTGGTAGCAGGGGTGGCACTCCATGCCGATGCGCAGCGACCCGCGTTCGCCCTGGGCGAACTGGCGCAAGCGTTCTTCTGCCAGCGTGAGTTGCGGCAGCACGCGGTTGGCGACCGCCAGCAGGTACTGGCCCGCCTGGGTCAGTCGCAGGCCGCGCCCTTCGCGCTGCCAGATTTCAGTTCCGAGCTGGATCTCGAGCTTGCGGATGGAATGGCTCAAGGCCGATTGCGTCAGGTGCAGCACCTCGGCGGCAGCCGTGAGCGAGCCTTGCTTGTCCACCTCCTGAACGATGGTGAGATGCGTGCGCTCCAACATGATCAATGAGCAGTATTCATGGATACGTGAAATAAGACCATTTTACTTCAACAGTCGGCAAACCTACGATCCACGCTTTCTCTGACTGCCGGACGTTCCGATACCCATGACCACCACCCACAACCTTGGCTTTCCCCGCATCGGCGCCAGGCGCGAATTGAAGTTCGCGCTCGAGTCGTACTGGAAGGGAGAGTCTTCGCGCGACGCGCTCAAGGCCCTTGGCGCCGAGCTGCGTCAACGCCACTGGCAAGACCAGACCGGCATCGATCTGGTGCCGGTGGGCGACTTCGCGTTCTACGACCAGGTGCTGGACATGAGCTTCACGCTCGGCAACCTGCCCGAGCGTGTGCGCGGCTTCCACGGCGATGCCCTGGACAACTACTTCCGCGTGGCGCGCGGCCGCTCGGCGCAGTCCGCCGAAGACCACGCGGGCTGCTGCGGCGGTGTTGCCGCGGGCGAAATGACGAAGTGGTTCGACACCAACTACCACTACATCGTCCCCGAGTTCACGTCGGCAACCGAGTTCAAGCTCGACGCATCGCGCATCCTGGAGCAGCTCGCCGAAGCGAAGGCGCAAGGTGTGAAAGCCAAGCCCGTGCTGGTGGGCCCCGTGACGTACCTGGCCATCGGAAAGGCCAAGGACGACTCCGACAAGCTCGCGCTGCTGCCGCGCCTGCTGCCGGTGTACGCGGAACTGCTCGACGCGCTGGCGGCCCAGGGCGTCGAGTGGGTGCAGATCGACGAGCCCCTGCTCGTCACCGAGCTGGACGCCGACTGGCAACATGCCTTCAACACGGCTTACCACCATCTCAAGGCCGCCAAGGTCAAGATCCTGCTCGCGACCTATTTCGGCCAGCTGCTGGAAAACAAGTACCTGGCCGCCAACCTGCCGGTGGCGGGCCTGCACGTCGACGCCATCAACGGCCGCGACGACGTGGTGCCTCTGCTGAGCATGCTGCCCGCGCACAAGGTGCTGTCGCTCGGGGTCATCAACGGCCGCAACATCTGGAAGAGCGACCTGGCGGCCATCCTCGATTGGCTCGAGCCGCTGGCGCAGCGCCTGGGCGACCGCCTCTGGATCGCACCGTCGTGCTCGCTGCTGCACGTGCCGGTGGACCTGGCCAGCGAGCAGAAGCTCGATGCCGAGGTCAAGTGGTGGCTCGCCTACGCGCTTCAGAAGCTCGAGGAGCTGAGAGTGCTGGCCGCCGCCCTGCGCAACGGCCGCGATGCCGTGAAGGATGAGCTGGCAGCCAACAGTGCGGCCCTTGCCGCGCGCCGCTCGTCGCCCCGCGTGAAGAACCCCGCCGTTCAGGCGGCTGTCGCCAAGCTCAACAGCCAGTTGGGCCAGCGCGAAAGCATTTACGCCAAGCGCGCGCCCAAGCAGGCTGCGCTCCTGAAGCTGCCGCAGTACCCCACCACCACCATCGGATCGTTCCCGCAGACCGCGGAAATCCGCCACGCACGCAGCGAGTTCAAAGCCGGCCGCCTCGGCTTGCCAGGCTACAAGGCCGCCATGCAGGCCGAGATCGCCCGCAGCGTGCTTGAGCAGGAAGCACTCGACCTGGACGTGCTGGTCCATGGCGAGGCAGAACGAAACGACATGGTCGAGTACTTCGGCGAGCAGCTCGAGGGCTACGCCTTCAGCCAGTTCGGCTGGGTGCAGTCCTACGGCTCGCGCTGCGTGAAGCCGCCGATTCTGTTCGGTGACATCAGCCGCCCCCGCCCGATGACGGTCGAGTGGACCCAGTACGCGCAGTCGCTCACCAGCCGGCCCATGAAGGGCATGCTGACCGGGCCCGTCACGATCCTGAATTGGTCTTTCGTGCGCGACGACCAGCCGCGCTCGGCCTCATGCAAGCAGCTCGCGCTGGCCATCCGCGAAGAAGTGCTCGACCTGGAGAAGGCCGGCGTGCGCGTGATCCAGATCGACGAGGCGGCGCTGCGCGAAGGCCTTCCGCTGCGCAAGTCGCAGTGGCAGGAGTACCTGGACTGGGCTGTCGAGTCCTTCCGCATCACGGCCAACGGCGTGCGCGACGAGACGCAGATCCACACGCACATGTGCTATTCGGAGTTCAACGACATCATCGCGTCGATTGCCGACATGGATGCCGACGTCATCACCATCGAGACCTCGCGTTCGGACATGGAGCTGCTCGATGCCTTCGACAACTTCAAGTACCCCAACGAGATCGGCCCCGGCGTGTACGACATCCACTCGCCGAACATTCCGAGCCAGGAGCACATCGTGCAGCTGATGAAGAAGGCGGCGGAGCGCGTTCCTGCCGAACGCCTGTGGGTCAACCCCGACTGCGGCCTGAAGACGCGCCAGTGGGCGGAAGTAGTGCCGGCGCTGACCAACATGGTGGCGGCCGCCAAGACGCTGCGCGCATTGGCCTGAGCCCGGCGCAGGCTCCACCGGCCCCCGTCTAGGGATGCCAGGTGGAGACCACGGCCGGTGTCTGCGCAGTGGGCCGGCCAGCCAGCGCATAGGAGAGCTCGTTCGCGGCCTTCATGATCGTCTTCGCGTGGCCGAGCAGCTTTGCCTTGGGCAGCCGGTCCGCGGGGCCCGAGATGCACACCGAACCCAGCAGCGCCCAGCGCAGGCCGAAGACCGGCGCCGACACGGTCGCCACGTTCTTCTCGCGCTCGCCGATGGAGAAGTGATAGCCCTTCTTGCGGATGTCTTCGTACAGCTTTCCGGGCTCGCCGGAGAACGCAAGAATCACCCGCCCCGGTGACCCCTTTTCCAGCGGCAGCATCGCGCCCATGCGTGCGTGGTGCCGGATGGGCTGCGGCCCTTCCACGCGCGCCAGGCAGGTCCTGGAATTTCCTTCGCGCACATAGAACGCCGCGCTCTCGCCCGTTGCATGCGACAGGGCGAGCAGCATCGGCTCCACCACATTGTTGGCATCGAAGCTGGCTTGATAGCGGGCTCCGAGCCAGCCTGCCGCAGGCCCCAATCGCCATTCGCCGTCGTCGCGCTGCACCACGTAGCCGGCAAGCGCCAGCGTGCGCAGCAGCCGCAGCGCGGTTGTCTTGTGCATGTGGCTGCGGCGGGTCAGTTCGGCCAGCGAGAGGCGCTCGTCCTGCATGCCGAAGGCATCGAGCAGCTGCAGGGCACGGGTGACGGCGGTCACGCCGCCCGTGGCGCCCGCGTCCACTTCACGCGGCTCTTCGATGACTTCGGTCGATCTCTTGGCTGCCGTCGATTTGTTTCGCACAGTGGTCCATGGTCCGTTCAGTGGACCACCATTGTATGGAGCGGAACGCAAATCTAAAGTCGCTTCATGCCTCTGAGCACCACCGCTCGCAGGCACTGATTGATCGAACGATTCCGGAGACAAGACAAATGCGTACCTCGAGCCCCAGCTCCATTCCTCGCCGCACGGCCCTCGGCCTCGCCCTTCTGTTTTCTTGCGGCATGGCGCTGGCACAGGGCTATCCGGCGCGCCCCATCCGCCTCGTCGTGCCGTTCCCGCCGGGCGGCGGCACGGACATCATTGCCCGCGAAGTGGCGAACAAGGTCGCGACCTCGGAAGGCTGGACCATCGTCATCGACAACAAGCCCGGCTCCGGCGGCAACATCGGTGTCGACGCGGCAGCCAAGGCCAACCCCGACGGCTACACGCTGGTGCTGGGGCAGACCAGCAACCTCGCGATCAATCCGACGCTCTACGCCAAGCTGCCCTACGACCCGGTGAAGGACCTCGCCGCGGTGGGCCTCGTCGCATCTGCGCCGCTGGTGCTGGTGGTCTCAGCCGCGTCGCCCTACAAGAAGCTCGCGGACGTGGTCGCCGCCGCAAAGGCCAAGCCCACCGCACTCAACTACGCGAGCTCGGGCAACGGCACGGTGGCCCATCTCGCCACCGAGCAGTTCCAGAAGGCCGCGGGCGTGCAGTTCACGCACGTTCCCTACAAGGGTGCATCGCAAGGCCTGACCGATCTGGTTGGCGGCCAGATCCAGATGTACATCTCGTCCGTGCCGACCCTGATCGCGCAGATCAAGAGCGGCCAGCTGCGCGCGCTGGCCGTGACCTCGCTGCAACGCAACCAGGACCTGCCTGACGTGCCCACCATGGCCGAGTCTGGCTACAAGGATTTCGAGGCCGTCACCTGGTTCGGCGTGGCAGGCCCCGCGGCCATGCCGAAGGATGCGGTCACCAAACTCAACGCAGCTTTCAACAAGGCACTCGCCACACCTGAAGTGCAGAAGAAGCTCGCGGCGCAAGGCGCGGAGGTGATGTCCGGCCCGCCCGAGAAGTTCGCATCGCTGATTCGCACGGACGGTGTCCGCTGGGGCGCCGTCGTCAAGGTTTCGGGCATCAAGCTGGATTGAGCGCCCTTCTTCTTTACTCCATCACTTCTGAAAGCATTTCCATGTCATCGCCCCTTCCCGACATCGTCCGCAACTTCGAGCGCGTGCCGGCGCACATCGTGGCGCAGGCTGCCGAATTCCAGCCCGCCATCCTGGCCGACGTGGCCGGGCGCCGCGGCGCGGTGGACGGACGCATCAAGGCACTGCGCCCCCGCATGAAGCTGGCCGGCACCGCGATCACCGTCGAGGTACGCCCCGGCGACAACCTGATGATCCATGCCGCCATTGCCATGGCGAAGCCCGGCGACGTGCTCGTGATCGACGGCAAGGGCGACCAGACCTCCGCGCTCATGGGCACGATCATGATGACCGCCTGCAAGCAGGTCGGCATTGCCGGCGTGGTCATCGACGGGGCCTGCCGCGACAGCAACGAGATCGACGAGATGGACTTTCCGGTGTTCTCGGTCGGCACCAATCCGAACGGGCCGACCAAGAACATCGGCGGACGCATCGGCCATCCCGTATCGATCGGCGGCGTCACTGTGCATGCTGGCGACTTCATCGTCGGCGATGGCGACGGCGTGGTCGTGGTGGAGCGCGAGAAGATCGAGTCGCTGCTGCCTCTCGCCGCGAAGAAGGTGAAAGACGAGGCCGCGCGCATCGCCGCCATCAAGGACGGAAACACCGCCGCCAAGTGGCTCGATGCAGCGCTGCGCACGGCCGGTGTGCTGAAGGAGGGCGAG
Organism: Variovorax nivicola; assembly: GCF_051216475.1. NCBI lineage: Bacteria > Pseudomonadati > Pseudomonadota > Betaproteobacteria > Burkholderiales > Comamonadaceae > Variovorax > Variovorax nivicola. Next base: position 38,638 of record NZ_JBPJZK010000010.1, read on the forward strand.
ACGCTGTGAGAGCCATCCTGGTGACGGGCGCCGACCTCGCGCCACAGGCACTCGACCTCCTCGAGGGATATGAAGTCATCTACGCAGGCAAGACGCCGACCGAGGACGACCTCGTCGCCTTGTGCCGCGCGCATGACCCCGTGGCCATCATCGTTCGCTACGGCAAGGTGGGCGCCGCGGTCATGGACGCGGCTCCCTCGCTCAAGGTGATCTCCAAGCACGGCAGCGGCACGGACACGATCGACAAGGTGGCCGCACAGGCGCGTGGCATCGAAGTGGTCGCGGCCGTGGGCGCCAATGCCGCAGCGGTGGCCGAACAGGCGCTCGCGCTGCTCCTGGCCTGCGCCAAGTCGGTGGTGGCACTCGACGCCCGCATGCATGCCGGCCACTGGGACAAGGCGACGCACAAGAGCCTCGAACTCGGCGGCCGCACCATCGGCCTTATCGGGCTCGGTGCCATCGGACTGCGCTTCGCGCGCATGGCCGATGCGCTGGACATGCGCGTGCTTGGGTTCGATCCGTATGCAAGGAACCTCCCGGCCTATGTACAAGCCGTGGACATGGCGACCATCTGGGCCGAGTCCGATGCCATTTCCCTGCACTGTCCGTTGACGGACGACAACCGGGGGTTGCTTGACGCGCAGACACTGGCTCGGTGCAAGCGTGGCGTGATCGTCATCAACACGGCACGCGGCGGCCTCATCGAAGAGGCTTCGCTGCTGGCGGCAGTGCGCTCCGGCCAGGTGGCCATGGCCGGGCTGGACAGCTTCGCGGTCGAGCCGATGGCGCCCGGCCATCCGTTCCAGGGCGAGAAGAACATCGTGCTGAGCCCGCACATCGGCGGCGTGACCAGCGATGCCTACGTGAACATGGGCGTCGGCGCGGCGAAGAATCTGCTGCAGGTGCTCGCCCGCCAGACGACGAGCGTCTGAGGCGCTGCCGCAAGGCGGCACCATCCAGACTCGAACAAGGAGACAAAAAATGAACAGAGACAAGAACGCCCTCCGGGCGATGGCCGAACTCGGGCTGTCGGCCGTGCTGGCAGCAGCGCATGCGCAAACCTGGCCGGCCAAGCCCGTGCGCATCCTCGTCGGCTTTTCCGCAGGCGGCCCCACCGACGTGGTGGCGCGCGCCTTTGCCGACCACGCGTCTCGCGCGTTGGGCCAGCCCTTCATCGTGGACAACAAGCCCGGCGCCAACACGATCCTAGCGGCCGAAGCAGTCGCTGCCGCGCCGGCAGACGGGTACACGCTGCTGCTGGGCGCGACGAATCACACGATGATCCCGGCGCTCTACAGCCAGCGGGTCAAGTTCGACGCGGTGCGGTCGTTCGCCCCGGTGTGCTCGCTCGCCGTGAGCCCGACGGTGCTGGTCGTCGGGCCATCGATGCCCGGCAAGTCGTTCGGCGCATTCCTGCAGGCGGTGAAGGCCGAGCCGGGCAAGCGCACCTATGCCACGCCGGGTTCGGGCAGCTCGGGGCATTTCGCGAGTGCGCAGTTCACGCGGCTGACGGGCACGTCGATGAACCACATCCCGTACAAGGGCGCGGCGCAGGCGACGACCGATCTCATGGGAGGCCAGGTCGACAGCTCTTTCGCCACGCTGGGCTCGGTGCTCGCGCAGGTGCAGTCGGGCAAGGTGACGGCCCTGGCCGTGGCGGCGCCGAAGCGCTCGGCACTGCTGCCGGACGTGCCGACTTTCGAGGAGGTGGGCGTCAAGGGCTACACGGCCGACGCGTGGTACGGCTTGCTGGCGCCAGCAAAAACGCCGCCGGAAGTCCTGGCCGTGCTGCGCCGCGCAGCCACCGAGTTTGCGCAAGCGCCGGCCACGCAGGAAAAGCTGCGTTCGCTCGGCATGGAAGCACAGAACATCTGCGCCAATGCCTTCGGCGCGCAACTGGCGCGCGAGGTCAAGCTCTATGGCGAGCTGGCCCGAACGCTCGACCTCAAGACCGAATGACCGCACACCCCAAGGAACCCATGATGAAGGCCATCCGATGCATGCTCGCCGCATGCCTCTTCGCCGCCGCGTCCGCCCAGGCCGCCTTTCCGGACCGCCCCATCACGCTCGTCGTGCCGTATGCGCCGGGCGGCTCCGCGGACGCGCTGGCGCGCGTGCTGGCGGTGCGCATGGGCGAGAAGCTGGGCACCAGCGTGATCGTCGACAACAGGCCCGGCGCCAGCGGAACCATCGGCGCGAGCTTTGCCGCCAAGGCCGCGCCCGACGGCTACACGGTGCTCTACGACGCCACGCCGTACTCGATCAATCCGCATCTCTTTCCTCGCATGCCGTACGCCGGCAATGCCCTGCAGCCGCTGGCGCTGGTCTCGCTGGCGCCCAACATCGTGATCGTCCGCGCGGAGTCGCCGGTGAAGAGCATCAAGGACCTCGCGGACAGGGCGAAGGCCGAACCCGGAAAGCTCAACTTCGCATCGGGCGGAAGCGGCACCGTGCAGCGGCTTGCGGCGGAACTGCTGCGCCAGCGGCTCGGGCTCGACATGGTGCATGTCGGCTACAAGAGCGGCGGCCCCGCCATCTCCGACGTCATGGGTGGGCAGGTCGACTTCATGTTCAGCACCATCGCCGCGTCGTACCCGCTCGTGTCCTCGGGCAAGCTGCGCGCGCTGGCTGTGTCGTCGCCGCAGCGCTCCGCGCGCCTGCCCGATGTGCCGACCATCGCCGAAACCGTTGCGCCCGGCTACGAGGCCTACGAGTGGAACGGCCTGCTCCTGCCGGCCGGCACGCCGGCGCCCATTGCCGACAAGCTCCACAAGGCGGTGGTCGATGTCCTGAAGAATGACGAAGTGAAGCGGCGCTTCGTGGACGTGGGCGTGCAGCCGGTCGGCTCGACGCCATCCGAGTTCGCCGACTTCCTGAAGAAGGAAGATGCGAAATGGGCGGAAGTGATCCGCAAGGGCAACATCAAGCTCGACTGAAGAAGGCCCCATGAATCACGCCCCTGACGCGCAGCCGGTTCCCCATTCGGTGGGAATGAACCGGCCTGCAACTGGCCTGCCGCCCGACGCCTGCGACAGCCACATGCACATCTTCGACCCGCGCTTCGCCGCATCGCCGCACTGGAAGCGCCAGCCGCCGCGCGCCGAGGTGGCCGCCTATCGGCTGCTGCAGCGGCGGCTCGGAACTTCGCGCACGGTGGTCGTCAACCCCTCGACCTACGGCACGGACAACGCCTGCACGCTCGACGCACTCGCGCAACTGGGCGAGAGTGCGCGCGGCATCGCAGTCGTCGGCCAGGACGTGGCCGACGACGAGCTCGACCGGCTGGCGGCACAACGCATCTGCGGCTTGCGCGTGAACTTCGTGACACCGCAGTCCTGGGGCGTCACCACGCCGCAGATGCTGACGACACTGGCACGCAAGGTGGCCCGGCTGGGCTGGCACGTCCAGGTCTTCCTGCAGCCCGAACAACTGGTGGAACTCGAGCCGATATTGACGGCACTCCCGGTGCCGCTGGTGATAGATCACATGGCCCGCATCGACCCGGCCGACGGTGTCGATGGCGCCGCGTTCGCGGTGGCGCGCCGGCTGCTCGACGGCGGCAATACGTGGATGAAGCTGTCGGGCGTCTACATGCGATCGCGCGATGGAGCGCCCGCCTACCAGGATGCCTTCGCGCTGGGCCGCGCGCTGGTCAAGGCAGCACCGGAACGGCTGGTCTGGGGCAGCGACTGGCCTCACACCACGGAAACTCCAGGGACCGTCAACGACGCCGACCTGGCGGATGTGCTCTCGGCGTGGTGCGACGACAGCACCGCCGTGCGCGACCGCATCCTGGTCGACAACCCGGCGAAGCTCTATGGCTTCGCGACTGCCTGATCGCCAAGGAGACCGACTTGTACCTGCTTCAAGCGCCCCAGGTGCTGGACCTGCAGACCTTCACCAGCATGCCCGAATCGTTCCGGCGCCCGGAGCCCAGCGTCTGGGCCGATGCCAATCGCGGCGGCCAGGTGACCGACTCCTTCCTCGAAGGCCCTGTGTTCGACGACGACGGCAACCTCTACGTCACGGACATCCCTTTCGGCCGGATCTTCCGCATCGACACATCGGGCGAATGGACACTGGTCGCCGAGTACGACGGCGAGCCGAACGGCATGAAGTTCGTCGACGCACACACCCTGCTCGTCACCGACTACAAGAACGGCCTGATGCGGGTGGATGTGCGAACCGGCCACGTCACGCCGCACCTTCAGCGGCGCAACACCGAGAGCTTCAAGGGCGTGAACGACCTGGTGCTCGATGAGCAGGGCAACGTCTACTTCACGGACCAGGGCCAGAGCGGGTTGCACGACCCTTCGGGCCGCCTGTATCGCCTGAGGCCCGACGGGCAGCTAGACCTGCTGCTGTCCAACGTGCCCAGCCCGAATGGCGTGGCCCTCTCGCCGGACGGCAAGGTGCTCTATCTCGCGGTGACGCGCGGCAACTGCGTCTGGCGCGTGCCGCTGCTGGCCGACGGGAGCGTCGCCAAGGTGAGCCAGTTCTTCACGTCCTACGGGCCCAGCGGCCCCGATGGGCTTGCGGTCGACACACAGGGGCGGGTGCTGGTCGCCAATCCAGGCCTGGGCTATGTCTGGGTGCTCAACACGCGCGCCGAGCCCGTCATGGTGCTGCGCGGGCCCGCCGGCGCCTCGACGACGAACATTGCCTTCGGCGGCCCGGACGGGTCGACCTTGTTCGTCACCGACTCCACGCACGGCAACGTGCTGAAGCTGGCGCTCGACGCTCCTGGCGTGCGGCTGCATCGCTGGCCGTCCTAGCCCCCCGCCACGGGCTTTTTTCGATTTGTTTCAAAAAAGGCCTTTACCTCCCGAAGGAAACTTTCCCGGTCTTTTGCACACCTATCACGCATTGTTTGCAAAACCCAACACCGAGGAACACTCCATGCGTCTCACGACGAAGGGCGGCTTCGCCTTGACGGCCATGATCGATGTCGCCATGCGCGAGCGGGATGGCCCCGTACCGTTGGCGTCGATCAGCCGACGACAGCACATTGCCCGCTCATCGCTCGAACTGCTGTTCAGCAAGCTGCGCCAGCATGCGCTGATCAAGGCAACGCGCGGACCGGGCGGCGGCTACACGCTGACGCGCAGGGCGTCCGAGATCACCGTGGCGGACATCCTCGCTTCGGTCGATGGCCAGCCACTGGCCGACACCGAAGCCTCGCCGAACAAGGAAGACGCCGGCGGCAGCAGCAAGGGCTGCTACTCGACCGATGCGCTGTGGGCCTCCGCCAAGCACCATGTCATGGAATTCCTGGGCTCCGTCACTCTGCAGAGCCTGGTCGAAGACCAGCTGGCCAAGGGCGTGCGCGTCGAGCACGAGCCCCCGAAGAAGAAAGAAGCCCCACCGAGCCCCGCGGCCCTGCCGATGCGCGTGAACGCGCCGAACTCGGTGTTCGCGTGGAACGGCGTGTTCGCCAAGCGCTGAAGACAAAGCAGGCTTTACATGGCTGACTGACCTGAAACGCAAGGCAAATTACGGGTTTTGAAGACTCGTACGGCAAGGGATCGATGCTTCCGGAAAACGCCGGAGGCCCTTGCCGGAGATCGCCTTGGTTTCTCTTTCTGCACGCCGACACGCGGCCTGTGTCCGCCCGTCCGACATCGCTTTCACGCTGCTTGCCATCCTTGCGGTCGGTGCGCTGGTCCCCGCCTGCGGAGGCGACAGGGGCAGCAGCAATAGCCACAGCAGCAGTGCCCCGACCCGTCCGGCGGCGTCCGCGAAAGCTCCCGACGACGCACCACGCGACTGCACCGTCACCCTGGAGGGCGACTCGATCCTCCACGGCGCCTACGGCTACAACAAGCGCTTCGACGAGCCGCCCGCGGCGATGCTCAAGCGCCTGCGGCCGGCCTACACGGTGCTCGACAACAGCGCGCCGGGGTCGACAGCCGCCCAGCGCGCGCCCGCCTTCTCCAGCACACCGCTGACCACGCATTTCGTGGTGCTGCAACACGGCATCAACGACGGGCAGTTCGGCCAGCCCTACGAGCCGGCGCTGCGCCGCATGGTGGCGCACGTACAGGCCCAGGGGCGCACGCCGGTCATCACCGGCCTCAGCCGCCAGACGCACTCCGCCCCGGGCAGGGACGCGGCCGACAACATCGCCCGGCGCGTGGCCGGCGAGACCGGCGCGCTGTTTGCCGACTGGGGCGCGGTGTCCTTCAAGCCAGCCGAGATGGCCGACGTGCTGCACCCCGCGCCCGCCTACAGCGAGCGACTGGTCGGGCGCATCGTGGCCTTGCTCGACCAGGCCGCGCCCGAGTGCAGGTACTGACACCCGCAACTTTTTTCGGTGCGCCATTACGGGTTTTGGCGGTTCCGTTCGGCAAGGAAGTGCATTCACCTGAGACCGAAAGAGGAGCCGCCTCGCCATGCTTCAGAGCACTTTCCGCACGCCACCGTCATCGCCCAAATCGTCAACGTCGCACCGCCAGGAGGCTGCCCGATGAGCGCAACAAGCAGCCTTTGCATCGTCGCGACCGCCTTCTTCGCGCTTGGCGCCGTCTGGTTCACGGGCAAGGCGCTCGGTATGCGCGCCGCGGGCACGCCGCCGGCCCACATCGGCGCCCGGCTGGAGCCCGTCGCCACGCGCGAGCGCATCGACCTGCGACAGCCGCTGCGCGCGCTCGCCGTCACCCACGGGGCGACGCTGGCGCAACGCGGCATCGGGCTCGACCTGCGCCTGCCGGAAGACCCGCTGCCAGTGGCCGTGATCGCCGGCGACCTGCCCCAGCTCATGGCGCACATCGCCGACGCTGCCGCCGCCACCTTGCCGCAGGGCACGACGCTGCACGTGCTGGCGCGCGCCGAAGGACACCAGGCGGTGATCAGCTGGCGCGAGGCCACTATCGACAGCGACACCGACATCGACGCACCCCGCCTGTCGCACGCCTTCGAAACCAGCGCCGGCCGCGCGGCCACGCCCCGCATCCATGCCTGCCGGGCCATCGTGGCGCGGCACGGCGCGCGCATCTACACCGCGCCCTCGCCTCTGGGCGACGGCTGCCTCACGCTGCGGTTTCCGCTGTACGGCGACCGCGCAGTGCGTGCCCCGAAGGGGCTGCTGTGATGGCCACCCCCTGGCTCTTCGTGCCGGCGCAGACCCGTGCACGGACACGCGCACAAACACGGGCGCGAGCCGCCATCGGTGTTCCGGGCTCCCTGCGTTCCTGGCTGGCCAGCGTGTGCTGCCTCGGCGCGGCGGCAGGCGGCCTTGCGCTGTCGATCGGCCTCGGGCGCTGCGAGGCTGGCAGCACCAGCGCCGCCAACGTGTCCACGCTCGCGCCGATCATGCAGACCCGGGGCCATCCCCCGGCGGGATGCAGCCGCGGCAGTAAAGCTTTCACAAATGTCAACCCAGTGAGATAGATTCATGCCTGCAACGCTCGCTGCGTTCCCGAACGACTTCTCTCTCCTTTCCATGCCGGACCGTCCTCCCACGCGCAGTGTGGAAACCCTCTATGGCGACCATCACGGCTGGCTGCTCGGATGGCTGCGCCGCAAGCTCGGCCACGCGGGCGACGCCGCCGACCTCGCGCAGGACACCTTCGTGCGCGTGCTGGGCCGTCCGGGCGATGTGGAAGAAGTGCGCGAGCCGCGTGCCTGGCTCACCACCATCGCGCACGGCCTCGTGGTCGACCATGTGCGCCGCCGCACGCTGGAGCGCGCCTGCATGGAAGCCATCGCGGCCCTGCCGGAGCCGCAGGCGCCCTCACCCGAGACGCAACTGCTGCTGGTCGAGGCGCTGGTGCGCATCGACACCATGCTCGACGGCCTCCCGCCCAAGGCGCGCAGCGCCTTCCTGCTCTCGCGGCTCGACGGCCTCGGCTATGCCGAGATCGCGCAGCGCCTGAACGTGAGCCTGAGCTCGGTCGAGAAATACATGGCGACCGCGATCCGCCACTGCCTGGCGCTGCGATGAAACCTGCATTCCCCTCCTCTTCTCCTTCGTCCGGCGACGGCGGCAACGCCTCCGACCTGCTCGAACAGGCCATCGCCTGGGTCGTGCGGCTGGGCTCCGGCAGCGCGGACGAAACAACGCACAGCGCCTGCGACGCGTGGCGCGCCGCGCACCCCGCGCACGAACAAGCCTGGCAGCAGGTGCAGGCCGTGGAAGACGCCTTCCGCCAGGTGCCGCGCATCGGCAGCGGCATGAGCAGCGACATGGGCGATGCAGGCGGCGCGCTGGCCCACGGCGCGCTGCAGGCCGCGACCCTGATGCGCGCGCAACAGCAGCGGCAGCAGCAAAGCCGGCGCCGCGCGCTCGGCGTGCTGGGCCTGGCTGTCACCGGCGGCGTTGTCGGCCTGTTCGTCTGGCGCGAAACGCCCTGGGAGCAGCGCACCAACTACGCCACCGCCGTGGGCGAGCGCCAGCGCGTGACGCTGGCCGACGGCACCGAGCTGAACATCAACACCGGCTCCGAGGTGCAGGTGATCTTCTCGCCGCGCCAGCGGCGCATCGTGCTGAGCCGCGGCGAGCTCTTCGTGCGCACCGGCGCCGACAGCGGCGCGCTGCTGGGCCACCGCGCCTTCTGGGTCGAGACGCCGCATGCGCGCTTCGAGGCGCTCGGCACGCGCTTCGGCGTGCGCGAGCAGGACGACCAGACGCGGCTGTCGCTCATCGAAGGCCGCGTGGCCATTCACACCGAAGGCGCACCGCCGGTGGTCGCACAGGCCGGCGACGGCTACATCGTGCGCGGCGGCGCGGCACAGCCCCAGCGCATCGTGGACCGCAGCTTCGAGCCCGACGCCTGGACCGACGGCGCACTGGTGGCCCGGCAGATGCGCCTGGACGCCTTCGTCGCCGAGCTCGCGCGCTACCACGGCACGCCGCTGCTGTGCGATGCGGACGTGGCCTCGCTGCGCGTGTCGGGCGTGTTCCAGCTCAACGGCCCCGACCCGGTCGGCCGCGCGCTCGAAGCGCTGGTTCGCACACTGCCTGTACGGCTCGAACATGGCACAGGAGGCACATTGACTGTCGCGCGACGTTGAGACGACTTTTTCCGGACCGCCCTCCCGGGTTCTGGCGGTTCCGGCCTGCAAGGCCCACCCTGCTTCCCGCGCTGCTGCTGGGCGTCGCGGCGGGATGGGCTGCGCCCGCAGGGTCCGCACGCGCACAGGCGCAGGCCTCCGCGCGCGCCGGTTTCGACATTCCGGCCGGCGCGCTCGAAGACGCGCTCAGCACCTTCGCGCGCCAGGCCGGCATTACGCTGTCTTTCGATCCGGCGCTGGTACATGGCAAGAGCGCCGCCGCGCTCCAGGGCAGCCGCACGGTGCCCGAAGGCTTGGCCGAGCTGCTGTCGCCCCACCAGCTGGAGGCCGTGCCCGGCAGCAGCGGCGCCTATGCAGTGCGCCCGGCAGCCGCCACGGCGGCAGCCCAGGGCACCGGCAGCACGCTGCCCACGCTCATCGTCACCGCACAGGGCGAGCGCGCTGACGGCCAGGTGCAGGGCTACGTGGCGCAGCGCAGCGCCACCGCCACCCGCACCGACACCTCGCTGCTCGAAACACCGCGCGCCGTCACCGTCGTCACGCGCGCGCAGATGGACGACCAGGCCGTGCACACCGTCGAGCAGTCGCTGCGCTACTCCGCCGGCGTGCTCACCGAGGTCAGCGGCTATGACCCGCGCTTCGCGTCGCTCACGGTGCGCGGCTTCACGCCCGCCGAATACCTCGACGGCTTCAAGCTCCCCACCACCAGCCTCGTCACGCGATGGCTGGTCGAGCCGCAGGCGCTGGAACGCGTCGAGCTGCTGAAAGGACCGGGTGCGGTCTACGACCCGTCGGCACCAGGCGGGGCCATCAACATGGTGTCCAAGCGCCCTTCGGCGGAGGCGGTGCGCGAGGTGAGCCTTTCGGTGGGCAACCGCAACCGCTACCAGGGCAGCTTCGACCTCGGCGGCGCGATGAACGCCGACGGGAGCCTGCTCTTCAGGCTCAACGGTGTGCTGCGCAACAGCAACGGCCAGACCGACTTCTCGCGCGACGACCGCAGCTTCATCGCCCCGTCTCTGACGTGGACGCCCTCGTCCCGCACCAAGGTCACGCTGATGGCCGAGGCCACGCGCGACCGCATGACGCCCAAGAGCATCTGGCCCGAAGGCGCGCTCATCTCGCCCAACCCCAACGGCAGCATTCCGCGCGAGCGCTTCATTGGCGAGCCCGGCTTCGACCGCTACAACCGCGATGCGTTCTCGCTCACCTACCTGCTGGAGCACCAGCTGAACGACAACTGGACGCTGCGGCAGAACGCGCGCCACGCGACGCTCGACATCGACTACCGGCAGATCTACGGCACCGGCTTCGAGAGCGACCTGCGCACGCTCGACCGCGCGGTGGTGCGGATGAAGGACAAGAGCCGCACCACCACGCTCGACACCCAGCTCGAAGGGCGCTTTCGTACCGGGCCGGTGGAACACACGCTGCTGATGGGGCTGGAGTACCAGCGCCAGAGCAGCACCACGCAGACCAGCGTCGATCCGGCCCCCTCCATCGATGCCTTCGCACCGGTCTATGGCGCGCCCGTGCCCGAGCCCGCGTTCCCCGTGCAGTCGACCAACGGCATCACGCAGCGCGGGCTCCACGTGCAAGACCAGATGCGCGCGGGGCCGTGGTCCCTCGGGCTGGCCGTGCGGCAGGACCGGGCGCACAACAGCGCCAGCCCGGGGCCGCAGGCGGTGTCGTCGTCCGTCGGCCTCGACACCAACACCAAGACCACCTACAACGCGGGCCTGCTCTACCTCGCGCCGAACGGCCTGGCGCCCTACTTCAGCTACTCGACCTCGTTCACCCCGCTGCTGGGCACCATCGCCGGCGGCGACCTCCTGAAGCCCGAGCTCGGCCGGCAGTTCGAGGTGGGCCTGAAGTACCGCCCGCCGAACGTGGACGCGCTGTTCACCGTGTCGGTCTTCGACCTGAAAAAGAACAACTCGCCCACGTTCACCCCGTACGTGCTCAACCCGGTCTCGCAGATCGGCGAGGTGCGCACGCGCGGCCCGGAGTTCGAGGCGCGCGCCTCGCTGACCCGCCAGCTCAGGCTGGTGGCCAGCTACACACTGCTCGACGCAAAGATCACCCGCAGCCTGAACCCCGACGAGTTGGGCAAGCAGCCGCTCAACACCGCGCGCCAGACCGCCGCGCTGTGGCTCGACTACCGCTTCGGCAGCCCCGAGCTGCAGGGCTGGAGCGTGGGCGGCGGCGTGCGCCATGTCGGCAAGGTGCCGGCCAGCGTGGACAACAGCAGCTACAACCCGCCCTACACGCTGGTCGACGCGGCCATCCGCTACGAACGCGGCCCCTACAGCTTTGCGCTGAACGCCACCAACCTCACCGACAGGAAATACATCGCGGGCTACGGCCAGTATTTCGGCCAGGGGCGCACGGTGCAGGCGAAGCTCACCTACCGCTGGTAGTCACGCAGCAGGCGGCAGCTCAGCGCAGCGTTGCGTGCGGATGCAGCGGATGCGCCAGCGTGTCCGCAATCAGCCGCAGCGCCTGATCGCACTGCTCGCGCGACATCGGCCCGCCCAGGCAGATGCGCACCGCATCGGGCGGATCGCCATCGGTGGAAAAGGCCGCGCTCGCCACCACGCCCACGTTCTGCGTGCGCAGGTACGACGCGAACTCCACCGGGCTCCAGCCCGGCGTGAGCGGCAGCCACGCATGAAAGCCCTCGGGGTGCGCCTGCAGCCCGCTGTCGCCCAGGTAGCGCGCGGCCAGCAGTTGCCGCGCCACCGACTCCGCGCGCACCGCCTGCAGCATCTCTTCGGCCGTGCCGTCTTCCACCCACAGCGTGGTCAGCGCGTTGGTGATCGGCGAGGCCATCACCGTGGTGGCACGCATCGCACCCGCCAGCCGCTGCGACTGCACCACCGTCGGCGAGCACACGTACGCACTGCGCAGCCCCGCGCCGAAGCACTTGGAGAAACCGCTCACGTAGTAGGTGAGCCCCGGCGCCAGCGTGGCCAGCGACGCGGGCGTCTGGCGCGGCAGCATGCCGTAGGCGTCGTCCTCGATGATCGGCACCGCATAGCGCAGCGCCACATCGGCCAGCGCCTCGCGCCGCGCGCGTGACACGGTGGCGGCCGTGGGGTTCAGCAGCGTGGGGTTGCAGTACAGCGCCTTGGGCTTGAGCGTCTTGCAGGCGTGCTCGAAGGCATCGGCGATGGGGCCGTCGTCGTCCATCTGCAGCGCATGCAGCTGCACGCCGAGCTGCGCGGCGATGGCTTTCACGCCGGGGTAGGTGAGCGTTTCCACGCAGATCAGCTCGCCCGGCCGCGCAAGCTGCGAGAACAGCGCCGTCAGCACGCCGTGGATGCCGGGGCACACCAGGATGCGGTCGATGCTCGCGTCAGGCACGAAGGGCCGCAGCCAGTGCATGGCGGCGGCGCGGTCGTGCGCGGTGCCGCCGAAGTCCTGGTAGCGCAGCAGGTCGTGGAAATCGACCTGCGCGAAGGCTCGGCTGGCGCTGTCGTGCAGCCGTGCCATCAGGTGCTCGTCGTCGGGCTCGGGCGGCATGTTCATCGTCATCTCGGCGCCGCTGCCGCCGCGCAGCCGCAGGCTCGGGCTGCCAGAGCGGATGAAGGTACCGGTGCCGGCGCGCGAGTCGATCAGCCCGCGCTTGCGCGCCTCGGCGTAGCCGCGCGCCACCGTCGTGTAGTTCAGCTCCAGATCGGCGGCCAGCTCGCGCAGCGTGGGCAGGCGGTCGCGCACGCCCAGGCGGCCGGTCTTGATGTCGTCGGCGATCAGGTCAGCCAGCAGCAGGTAGGCCGGCCGGGCGGTGTTGCGCAGCTGCTTGCGCCAGTGGGCGGTGATCGTGGTCATCGGTGATGGTCCGGCGAAGTTGATTGCATTCATTGATTGCATCTGGCCACCGATCAACATGCAGGAACCGCGCCCGCGCCAGAGGGGAAGAATGCTTCGATCAGGTGCGATCAACCCCATTGATCGGGTGCATTGATCGCATGGCATGTGCGTCGTCGCGGTGCAGAACAGGCCACGCAGGCCCACCCCGAGCCGGCTTTTTCGGGTACCGGAAAAAATTTTGCGCGCACGCAGCCCGCACTGCTGCACGTTGATCGCGCATTGATCGCATGAACCCGGCAAGCCGCTGGCACATCGCCTGCGAAGGAAAAGGCACGCAACACCTGCGTACCCACCACCCAACCGGAGTACCCCATGCCCAAAGTCACCCGCCCCCGCAACGAAAAAGGCGAGTTCCTCGTCGACTACGAAGAGAAGGTGTTCGAAGACGTCAAGGCCGAGCCCGGCCAGAAGGCGCTCGTCACCTTCCACACCGTGGCCTTCGAGGGTTCGATCGGCTTCGTGAACCTGCTGCAGGCCACGCGGCTGCGTCGCAAGGGCTTCGAGACTTCCGTCCTGCTGTATGGCCCCGGCGTGACGCTGGGCGTGCAGCGCGGCTTTCCCACGCTGGGCGACGAGGCCTTTCCGGGCCACCAGAACTTCAACAAGCAGCTCGCCAAGTTCATGGAAGAGGGCGGCAAGGTGTATGCCTGCCGCTTCGCGCTGCAGGCGCTGTACGGTCATGGCGAAGGCGCGCTGATCGAGGGCATCACGCCGATCAACCCGCTCGACGTGCTTGACCTCGTGCTGCTGCACAAGAAGGCCAATGCGGTGGTCATCGACACCTGGACGCTGTAAGGCAGCGCGAGCGATGGCTTCCACACCCCGCATCGTGCGCGCAGCGGCGATCCAGATCGCGCCCGACTTCGAGCGGCCCGACGGCACGCTGGAGCGCGTGTGCAGCGCCATCGACGCGGCCGCTGCAAAGGGCGCGCAGATCGCGGTCTTTCCCGAGACCTTCGTGCCCTACTACCCCTACTTCAGCTTCGTGCTGCCGCCGGTGCTGCAGGGCGCGCCGCACCTGCAGCTGGTGGAGCGCGCGGTGGTGGTGCCCGGCCCCGTCACGCAGGCGGTGGCCGAGCGGGCCCGCGCGCGCGGCATGGTGGTGGTGCTCGGCGTGAACGAGCGCGACCACGGCAGCCTCTACAACACGCAGCTGGTGTTCGACGCCGACGGCACGCTGGTGCTCAAGCGCCGCAAGATCACGCCCACGTACCACGAGCGCATGGTCTGGGGCATGGGCGACGGCGCCGGCCTCAAGGTGGTTGACACCGCAGTCGGCCGCGTCGGCGCGCTGGCCTGCTGGGAGCACTACAACCCGCTCGCGCGCTACGCGCTGATGGCGCAGCACGAGCAGATTCACTGCGCGCAGTTTCCCGGCTCGCTGGTCGGCCCGATCTTCGCGGAGCAGATGGAAGTGACTATCCGCCACCACGCGCTGGAGTCGGGCTGCTTCGTGGTCAACGCCACCGGCTGGCTCACCGACGAGCAGATCCGCTCCGTCACGCCCGACGCCAACCTGCAGAAGGCGCTGCGCGGCGGCTGCCACACGGCCATCGTCTCGCCCGAAGGCAAGCACCTTGCGCCGCCGCTCACCGAGGGCGAAGGCATGGTGGTGGCCGACCTCGACATGGCGCTGATCGCCAAGCGCAAGCGAATGATGGATTCGGTCGGCCACTACGCGCGACCCGAGCTGCTGTCGCTCGCCATCAACGACCGGCCGGCGCAGACCACCGTGCCCATGCACCTCACGCAACCTTTCGCCCAACGGAGCCCAGACCATGACGACAACACCCACGACGATGCAGCCGCAGGACAGCCGGCAGCTGATGACCGAGCTCCAGTCCTTCGGGTTGCGGCTGGTTGACCCATCGGCCGGCGTCGCGAGCCGCCGTGGCGGCGCGGGCCCTTCGGACCACAAGGCCGTGACGGTCGACGGCCACACGATCATGGTGCCGGTCCACACCTCCACGGCCTGGCATTCGCCCTTCACCGCCGAGGCGCCGGATGCGGCTGGCATGAGCCGCGTGATGCGCGGCAGCATCCCCATTGCCAGCATCAGCTTTCCGAAGCAGCCGCGCTTCTACGCAATGCAGACCTTCGACGGCGTGCCCTACTCACACATCGCCACGCTGCACGGCAGCGACGTGCTCGCCACCACCGTGCTGCAGACCTGCATCCGCTACGAAAGCCGCAAGAAGAGCTGCAAGTTCTGCGCAATCGGCCAGTCGCTCGCGGCCGGCCGCACCATCGCGCGCAAGACGCCCGAGCAGCTTGCCGAAGTGGCGCGCGCTGCCGTACTGCTCGATGGCGTGAAACACATGGTGATGACCACCGGCACACCCAACGCCACCGACCGCGGCGCGGCCGTGCTGTGCGAGAGCGCCTTCGCCATCAAGGCGGCGGTCGACATCCCCATCCAGGGCCAGTGCGAGCCGCCCGACGACGACCAGTGGTTCCACCGCATGAAGGCCGCGGGCATCGACACGCTCGGCATGCACCTCGAAGTGGTCACGCCCGAGGTGCGCGAACGCATCATGCCGGGCAAGGCCAGCGTGCCCGTCTCGCGCTACATGAGCGCCTTCGAGGCGGCAGTGGGCGTGTTCGGGCGCGGGCAGGTCAGCACCTACATCCTGGCCGGGCTGGGCGACACGCGCGAAGCCATCCTCGACACCTGCGACCAGCTGCTGGCGCGCGGCGTGTACCCCTTCGTCGTGCCCTTCGTGCCGATCAGCGGCACGCCGCTCGAAGACCACCCTGCTCCCACGCCCGAGTTCATGAAGTCGCTGCTCGCGCCGCTGGGCGAACGCGTGGTGGCGGCGGGCCTGCGCTCGGCCGACATCAAGGCCGGCTGCGGCAAGTGCGGCGCGTGCTCATCGCTCTCGATATACGAAAAAGAAAGCGAAAGCTGAGCATGCTGTGCATCGACAACCTCTGCGAGATGGCGGACCACTACGCGCCCGTCGAATACCTCGTGCGCGAAGCCGCCCAGCAGTGGGAGCGCGACGAGGCCATGGCACTGCGCCGCGCGGTGTTCTGCATCGAGCAGGGCATCTTCGTGCGCGACGACCGCGATGCCATCGACGACCATGCGCGGCTGCTGGTGGCGATGTCGTGCAACGGCGGCATGCCCGAGCAGGTGGTGGGCACGGTGCGCATCCATCGCGGCGAAGCCAAAGGCGAATGGTGGGGCTCGCGCCTTGCGGTGCACCCCGCGTTCCGCAGCCAGGGGCACCTGGGCGCGACGCTGATCCGGCTCGCCGTGTCGCGTGCCAACGCTTTGGGTTGCGAGACCTTCCTGGCGCAAGTGCAGATGCAGAACGTGCCGCTGTTCAAAAAGCTCGGCTGGTCGATGCTCGAAGAGACGAATCTGCATGGCCGCCCGCATGCGCGCATGCAGGCCGACCTGGGCTGGTATCCGCCCTGCCACGACCCCGTGAGCGGCTTCGTCACGCGCGCGAAGGTGCTGGCATGACAACAAACGTCCACGACGTCGCCGAGGCCCTGCGCGCCACGCGCGGCTTCGCCCACAAGCGCGACATCAGCGACGTGGTGTCGGCGCTGGGCCGCTCGCTGCCCGGCGGCCATGCGGCGCTGGCGCAGGCCGTGCCCATCGGCGACGACTGCGCGGCCATCCCCGACGGCCACGGCGGCTACCTGCTGTTCGCCATCGAAGGGCTGGTGGAAGACTTCATCGTGCGCATGCCGTGGTTCGCGGGCTACTGCGGCGTGATGGTCAACGTGAGCGACATCTACGCCATGGGCGGGCGCCCCACCGCCGTGGTCGACGCGCTGTGGAGCAGCGGCATGAGCCCGGCCGACGACGTGCTGCGCGGCATGGCCGAGGCCGCCGTGCGCTACGGCGTGCCCATCGTCGGCGGGCACAGCAACAACCGCAGCGAGCGGCCGCAACTGGCAGTGGCCATCCTTGGCCATGCGCGCCGGCTGCTGACCAGCTTCGACGCGAAGCCGGGCGACCTGCTCGTGATGGCGGCAGACCTGCGCGGCGCCTACGAAGAGCCCTTTCCGTACTGGAACGCCTCGACCCGCGCGCCCGCCGCACGGCTGCGTGCCGACCTGGAACTGCTGCCGGCCATCGCCGAAGACGGCCTGTGCGCCGCCGCCAAGGACATCAGCATGGCCGGCGCCGTGGGCACGGCCATGATGCTGCTCGAGTGCTCTGGCGTGGGCGCGCGCATTGACCTTGATGCGCTGCCAAGGCCCGATGGCGTGCCGCTGCTGCGTTGGCTCTCTTCGTTTCCGAGCTACGGCTTCGTGCTCAGCGTGGCGCCCGCGCAGGTGGCCTCGGTGATGGCGCGCTTTGCCGCGCGCGACATCGCCTGCGGCGTGATCGGCGAGGTCGACGCCACCCGGCAGGTGCGGCTGCGCGCCGAAGGCGAAGAGGCGCTGCTGTGGGACTTCGGCAGCGACGCCTTCATCCAGCCGCCTGCCGCCCTGCTGGAGCCCGCCACATGCCTGTAGTGCACTTCCGCGTGCGCTGGCCCGATGCCAGCGAAACCCGCTGCTATTCGCCTTCCAGCGTGGTGCGCGACTACCTCGCGCCCGGCGAGCGCTATGCCCTGGCCGACTTCATGCGGCGCACGCGCGAGGCATTGGGCATGGCCTCAGAGCGGGTGCGTGCGAAGTACGGCTTCGCCTGCTCGCAGGCCATGGACCAGCTCGCCGAGATCGAGCACATCGCCGTGCGCTTCAACGAAACCGCAGAGGCCCAGGTCACCGTCGTCGCCTTCGACTGACCGTCCCCACATCCAGAGAGAAAGAAGAAACCCATGTCACACCCCTACGGCGGACGCAGCCACTACAGCGTCGTCATCGTCGGCGGCGGCCAGGCCGGCCTGTCGCTGAGCCATTGCCTGCAGCAGCGCGGCATCGACCACCTCGTGATCGAGAAGCGCAGCCTCGTGCACACCTGGCGCACGCAGCGCTGGGATTCGTTCTGCCTCGTCACGCCCAACTGGCAGTGCCAGTTGCCGGGCTGGGGCTACATCGGCAGCGATCCGCACGGCTTCATGGTCAAGGACCAGATCAACGAATGGCTCGCAGGCTTCGTCGAGCATGTGAAGGCACCAGCCATCGAAGGCGTGACTGTCGAACGCGTGGCACGTGACGGCGAACGCGAGCGCTTCAGCGTGCAGACCGACGCCGGCCTCTACACCGCCGACCAGGTGGTGGTGGCCTCCGGCGGCTACCACCGCCCCATCGTGCCGCGCCTGGCCGAGAAGCTGCCTGCAGGCGTGGCGCAGTTCCACTCGGCGCAGTACCGCAACCCGGCGCAGTTGCCCGAGGGCGCGGTGCTGGTGGTGGGTTGCGGCCAGTCGGGCGCGCAGATCGCCGAAGACCTGCACCTGGCCGGCCGCAAGGTGCACCTGGCCACCGGCAACGCGCCGCGCTGCGCGCGCTTCTACCGCGGCCGCGAGGTGGTCGACTGGCTCGCCGACATGAAGTACTACGACATGCCCGTCACCGAGCATCCGCTGCGCGAAGGCGTGCGCGACAACACCAACCACTACGTGACCGGCCGCGACAGCGGGCGCGACATCGACCTGCGGCGCTTCGCACTCGAAGGCATGGAGCTGTATGGCCTGCTGAGCGGCTTCGACAACGGCAGCTTCGAGCTGCAGCCCAACCTGCGCGACAACCTCGACCAAGCCGACGGCACCTACAACCGCATCAACGCATCGATCGACAAGCACATCACCGCGCTGGGCATCGAGGCGCCGCCGCCTTCGGTCTACACGCCAGTGTGGGAGCCGCAGGAAGAACGCGCGCGGCTCGACCTTGCTGCGGCGGGCATCACCAGCGTGGTCTGGTGCATTGGCTTCTCGCCGGATTTCGCATGGGTCGACGCGCCGGTGTTCAACGGGCGCGGCGCGCCGGTGCACCTGCGCGGCGTGACGAACGAGCCGGGGCTTTACTTTCTTGGGCTGCCCTGGCTGCACACGTGGGGGTCGGGGCGCTTCTCGGGCGTGGCGCGCGATGCGGAGTTTCTGGCGCAAGCCATTGCGCAGAGAAAAGAGGGATTGCGCGACAGTGCCGATACCGCACCGCCCCCCGAGTTGCGCGCTGCCTAGGCCTGCTGCGCCTCTGTCAGCGCCTGCGCAGCCACCACCGCCTCTGTGCGGTTGCGCACATTGAGCGCGCGAAAGATGGCTGCCAGGTGGATCTTCACGGTGCCTTCGCTGATGCCCAGGCTGCGCCCGATCAGCTTGTTGGGCTTGCCCTGCGACAGCAGCTGCAGCACCTCGACCTGGCGCTCGGTGAGCACGTTGCGCAGGTGCTCCAGCGTCTGGGTGCCGCCGTTGCCGCTGCGCGTCAGCGCCTCGGCAGCCGCCTGCGGCGCCACGCCGGCCACGATGCCCGGCGGCAGCGCCGTGAGCATCATCGGCGGCACATACACGCCGCCGGCCAGCACCAGCCGCACGGCCGAGAGCATGACCTCGGGCGAATACGCCTTGGGAATGAAGCCGAGCACGCCGCGTTCGAGCGCGCTGCGCATGATGGCCGGGTCTTCGTAGCCCGACAGCACGATCACCGGCACGGCCGGATGGCGGCGGCGGATTTCGTCGATGTGGGCCTGGCCGTCGGCGCCGGGCATGTTGAGGTCGATCAGGGCCAGGTCGAGATCGTCGGTGGCTCCGGCAAGCAATTCGTCGACGCTCATCGTCAGAACGAATTCGATACCAGGCTCCAGCTCCGACAACTTGGCTTTGACCGCCTCGATGACGAGCCGGTGGTCGTCGGCGATCAGGATTTTCATGATGTCTTTCCCCGTGTCCCAGCGTGCAGTGCACTTGCAGACGCTGAAGATACCGGCGAATGCCCCGCGCAGCAAGGCCGGCGGCCCCACCAACGGCATAGACCCCAAGCGATATGGCGCCCGCCGCTCCCCCTTTGAAAGAATGAACGCCTACTCGAAGGAACCGGGGACATGGGCATGTGCCATCGCAGCAGACTCCGGCGCAAGACATCCTTCGCAACGCATGGCTGAGCGGGCCCGCCCATGGCCCGCCTTCTAGACTGCTTCTCCAGCTTCATCTCGTTCGGCCTCGCACTGGACGCATCGATCGCGGCCGGCACGCCCATGCTGTCGCACGATGCTGCACAGCAGCAGGCCCGCCAGCAGCTCGATGCGGCCCGCGCCGCCGCTGAGGCCTCGGGCACACCCGCGGCGCAGATCGAATCGGCCGCTTTCGCAATGGTGGCCTGGATCGACGAGATCCTCGCGCGCCACCCCGAGGCCACCTCGGCGGCAAGCACGGCGGCCCCGCTGCAGGTGCAGCTCTTCAACTCCAACAACGCGCACAGCGAGTTCTTTCACCACCTGTCGGCCCTGGGCGCGCGGGACGACGCCGTGCGCGAGGTGTACTGGCATGCGCTGGCGCTCGGCTTCAAGGGCCAGTACTACTTCGAGGACGGCGATCAGGGCGAGCTGGGCAAGCTGAAAGACCTGCACGGTAGCCAGTTGCTGCTGCGCCCGCTGTCCACCGGCAGCCTTGTGCAGGACCGCATCACGCCGCAGCCCTACGAGGTGCCCGACCCGCGCGGCCCCAACGACACGCGCCGGCGCGACCGCACGCTGCTGCTGAGCAGCGCCGCGCTGGCGCTGGCGCTGCCCCTGCTCTACCTGCTGTGGCTGTGGTCCACCGGGCCGCCCGCAGCCTCCACCGGCCTGAGCCAGCGCGTCGAGCAGCACCTGCAGACTTTCGCCTGCGCCGACCTCACGGCCACCGTCGACCGGGACGGCCGCACGCAGGTCACCGGTTTTGTCTCGCTGCCCGGCGACCTGCCGCGCGTGGAGCATGAAGTGAGCGCGCTGCCCGGCGTGAAGGCGCCGCGCTTCGACATCGGCCTGCGCGTGTGGCCGCACTGCGAGGTGTTCGCCATCCTCAAGCCCTACCAGATGCGCAACAGCGAGAAGGTCTACGGGCTGGACGTGACCGCGCCCTCGGCCCGCGAAGGCCAGCTGCGCGAGGGCGACAGCGTGCGCGTGCAGGTGGTGGCGCCGCGCCACGACAGCTACATCTGGGTCGACTACTACACGGTCGACGGCTCGGTCATGCACCTCAATGCCGGGCAGGTGCCCACGCGGCTGCACGCCGGCGAAACGCTGGAGCTGGGCCGCGACATTCCGTCGAGCTGGCTGGTGAGTCCGCCCTTCGGCAGCGTGCTGGTCACGGTGCTGTCGTCGCCGATACCTTTTGCCGAAACCTCCGACCGACCGCCCTTCGAGCTCGCCTCGGCCTACCTGCTGCGGCTGCGCGAAGCGCTCGCGGCCGGCAAGAGCAGCGAGCGGCTGATCGCCGATTTCGTCTTCCTCGAGACCGTTTCCCGATGAACGCCCTGCTCTCGCCCACCCATCGCTTCTGGCTGCTGCTGGCGCTGTGCCTGCTCGGCTTCGGCCTGCTGTACGCGGTGGTACGCGATGCGGGCCGCGGTGCGCGCCGGCGGGGGCTGCAGAAGCGCATCGCGGCGCTCGGTGCGCCGGCCACCGGCGCCGACGAGGCTGCCATCGATGCCCTGAGGGACGGCATGGCGCAGGCACAGCAAGCCCTGCGCCGCTCACCGCGGCTGAAGGCCGCGGTGCCCGCGCCTTGGTTCCTGTGCTTCGGCGACGCGGCAGCCAACCTGGCCGGCCTGTTCGCGACGGCGCACGCCGAACGCGTGCCCCCGCCCGAACCCGCGAGCAGAGATGGGGGCGAACCCTTCGGCGCGGCTTGGTGGCACTGGTGGCTGACAGGCGCGACGGTGGCCATAGAGATCCACCCGGGCGCGCTCGGCGACACGGCCGGTACGCCGCCGCTGCGTGGCCTGTGGCTGCAGTCGCTGCTCGCGCTGGCCGAGCGGCGCGACCGGCTGCCGCTCAACGGCCTGGTGGTGGGCGTGGCGGCGGGCGAGCTGTTGCATGCCGATGCCATGGAGCTGAAGTCATTGGCCGCACGGGCGCGCCGCCTGCTCGACGAAACCAGCGACACCCTGCGCCTGCAGCTGCCCACCTACCTCGTCGTGACCGGGCTCGAACAGCTCACGGGCTATGCGGCCCTGCGCGGCGCGCTGCCGCCTGAAGTGCTGGCGCAGGTGCTGGGGCATCGCCTGACCGATGCCTCGCCCTTCATCGAGACACCGGCCGGCGAGCGGCTGGATACCGTGTTCGACCCCATCGCGAAGCACCTGCACGCGCTGCGCATGGCGCTGCTGCGCGAGCAGCCCGGCGCCGCGGGCCGGCTCGCCATCCATGAGTTCGTGGAGGCCGTGCGCGCGCTGCAGCCCGGCCTGCGCCAGTTCGCGCAGGTGCTGTTCGAGAACCACGGCAAGTCCTCGCGCGCACCGCGCTGGCGTGGGCTCTACCTCACGGCAGCCGCATCGAACTCAACCGGCGGGGCCTTCGTGAACGATCTGTTCGAGCACTTCCTGCCCGCAGACCAACCATTGGTGCGACCGGGACGGCCGTCATGACCCGCCCCCCTGGCAAGCCGCAGCGCCTACTTCGCGTCAACGCGGATCGCGCGCGCGCCGAAAGTCACGTCGAGCGCCTGCGCCTTGCCCGTGGTGACCGGGCGCACTTCGCGCCAGCGCGCACGGTCGAGATCGCGGAACGCCGCCATCACGCCGATGGACTTCGCGTCGGGCGGCAGGTTGAAGTCGAGCTTCTTCGTCTCGCCGGGCCGCAGCAGCACTTCTTCGCGCTGCACGAGCTCGGCGCCGAGCGTGGCCTGGTCTTTCTCGAACAGCGAGAAGAAATCGGCGCCCTCGAACGGGCCGGGCGACTTCAATGCATACACGCGCACGGTGAGCGGCGAGGCCCGGCCACGCGCATCGGGGTTGGCATCGGCGCCGGCCGTGAGGGTCACGGCCACCGTGGTGACCACCGGTTTGCTCGCGCAGCCCGTGATGAAAAGACCCGCTGCAGCAAGGCCGAGAGCTGCGATGCGGCGCCGCGTTGCCGCGCCAAGGAAGCCTTCATAGGACGAATGGTGTGTACCCAGCGTGCGCATGCTATTCCCTTCGTTGCATTGACCGGTCAAGACGCATCTTTGATTATCACCAGCGAACTCCAACAGGCAACATGCTGACCAACGAACTCGCAGCCACACTGCTCGCGCCCATCGGCGAGGCCTCGCCGTGCGGCGACGATCTCGAGTACGACGCGGACTTCATGACGCTGGTCTCGGCCGCGCAGGGCAAGCCCGAGCAGCAGTTCGGCGACACCGTGATTCCCGCGGTCGAACCCGAGTGGCGCGAAGTGGGCGAACGGGCCGACGGCATCCTGCGCCGCAGCAAGGACGTGCGCGCCGCGGTGCTGCTGCTGCGCGCATCCACCCGCATGCAGGGCGTGGAAGGCTTCGCCGCCGGACTCCGCCTGCTCAACGGATTGCTCGACACCTTCTGGGAAGGCATACATCCAAAGCTGGATGCGGACGACGACAACGACCCGACGATGCGCCTGAACGCGCTCGCGCCGTTCTGCGACGAGAGCCAGACGATGCTGCGCGAGCTGTACGACGCACAGGTGGGCATGGCACCCGGTGTGGGGCCGATACGCGTGCGCGACATCGCCGTCGCCCACAACGTGCTGGATGCCGTGAGCGGCGAAGCCACCTATTCGGCCTCGCAGGTCAAGGGGGGGCTCGAGGCCATCCAGGCGTCCCGGCCAGAACTGTTGCGGACCGTGGCGGACGTGCCTGCCCTTCTCGACAAACTGCAGGCCTTGCTGGTCGAGCGCACCGGCCGCGCCGACGCTATCGACCTGACCCCGCTTCGTGCCGTTGCCCGCGTGCTGAAGAAAGCCTGCGACGCCGCCGCCGGCGCGCCTGACGAAGCGTCGGTGAGCACGGATGCCGAAGCCGGCGAATCGCAAGCGGCTGGCACAACCGCCCGCCCCGCAGCCGCACGCGGCGAGATCCAGAACCGGCAGGACGCGGTGCAGATGCTCGACCGCGTGATCCGCTACCTCGAGCAGACCGAGCCGGGCAACCCCGCGCCGCTTTTGATCGAGCGCGCCAAGAAGCTCATCGGCGTGAGCTTTCTCGAAATCATGGCCAACCTCGCGCCGAACGCGATGGACACCATCGAAACGGTCACGGGCCGCCGCCCGTCCGAGTAAGCCAGCACCACCCCACACCCGCCCCCATTCACACCCGTAAGGAGCATCTCCATGGCCAAGAGCAGTCAGAAATTCATCGCCCGCAACCGGGCGCCCCGGGTCCAGATCGAATACGACGTGGAGCTCTATGGGGCAGAGAAAAAGGTGCAGCTGCCCTTCGTGATGGGCGTGCTGGCGGACCTCTCGGGCAAGCCGGCAGATCCGCTCGCGCCGGTGGCCGATCGCAAGTTCCTGGAGATCGACGTCGACAACTTCGACTCGCGCATGAAGGCCATGAAGCCGCGCGCGGCCTTCGCGGTAGAGAACTCGCTCACCGGCGAAGGCGACCTGAAGGTGGAGCTCACCTTCGAGAACATGGAAGACTTTTCGCCCGCCGCCGTGGCACGCAAGGTGGGCGCGCTGAACAAGCTGCTCGAAGCGCGCACGCAGCTGTCGAACCTCGTCACCTACATGGACGGCAAGGGCGGCGCCGAAGACCTGCTGGCCAAGGTGCTCGAAGACCCGGCCCTGCTGCAGACGCTGGCCGCGAGCAAGAAACCCGAAGACGCCGGTGGCACACCCGCCGCCTGACACCCATCCGACCGCCACACAGGATCACGAGGAGTAAACCACCATGGCCACCGAAGCACTCGAACAGAGCGCGCTGAAAGATGTCGCGTATGCGGGCAGCGACTTTTCGTCGCTGCTGCAAAAGGAATTCAAGCCGCGCAGCGACGAAGCCAAGAGCGCCGTCGAAGCCGCGGTGCTCACGCTGGCGCAGCAGGCGCTGGCCAACAGCACCGTCATCGGCAAGGACGTGACCAAATCGATCCAGGCCATGATCGCCGCGATCGACGCCAAGCTCACCGACCAGGTGAACAAGATCATCCACCACCCCGACTACCAGAAGCTCGAGAGTGCGTGGCGCGGCCTGCACTACATGGTGAACAACACCGAGACCGACGAGAACCTGAAGATCCGCGTGATGGACATCTCCAAGACGGATCTGGCCAAGAGCCTGAAGAAGTTCAAGGGCGCGGCCTGGGACCAGAGCCCGATGTTCAAGAAGATCTACGAGCAGGAGTACGGCCAGTTCGGCGGCGAGCCCTTCGGCGCGCTGGTGGGCGACTACCACTTCGACCAGAGCCCGCCCGACGTCGAACTGCTCGGCGAAATGGCCAAGATCGCCGCTTCGGCGCACGCACCGTTCATCACCGGCGCCAGCCCCAACCTGATGCAGATGGAGTCGTGGCAGGAGCTCGCCAACCCGCGCGACCTGACCAAGATCTTCCTCACGCCCGAGTACGCCGGCTGGCGCAGCCTTCGCGAGTCGGACGACTCCAAGTACCTCGGCATGTGCATGCCGCGCTTCCTGGCGCGCACGCCCTACGGCGCCAACACCAATCCGGTGGAAGAGTTCGACTTCGAGGAAGACACCGCCGGCGCCGACCACAGCAAGTACGCCTGGGCCAATGCAGCCTATGCGATGGCGACCAACATCAACCGCTCGTACAAGCTCTACGGCTGGGGTTCGCGCATCCGCGGCATCGAGTCGGGCGGCGCGGTGGAAAACCTGCCGCTGCACACCTTCCCGAGCGACGACGGCGGCGTGGACCAGAAGTGCCCGACCGAGATCGCCATCAGCGACCGGCGCGAAGCCGAGCTCTCGAAGGCCGGCCTGCTGTCGATGATCCACCGCAAGAACTCCGACTTCGCGGCCTTCATCGGCGCCCAGTCGCTCAACAAGCCTGCCGAGTACGACGACCCGGACGCCACGGCCAACGCCAACCTGGCGGCACGCCTGCCCTACCTCTTTGCCTGCAACCGCTTTGCGCACTACCTCAAGTGCATCGTGCGCGACAAGGTCGGCAGCTTCAAGGAGCGCGAGGACATGCAGCGCTGGCTCAACAAATGGATCATGAACTACGTGGACGGCGACCCGGCCAACTCATCGGAAATCACCAAGTCGCAGAAGCCTCTGGCCGCTGCCGAAGTGGTCGTCGAGGAAGTGGAAGGCAACCCGGGCTACTACACGTCCAAGTTCTTCCTGCGCCCGCACTACCAGCTCGAAGGCCTCACGGTTTCTTTGCGCCTGGTGTCGAAGCTGCCGACGGCCAAGGGCGCTGGCTAAAAAAATCTGGGGATTCTTCTTGAATTCCCGGTTCCGTTTCGTTCTATGAGTAGCTGCCGGGCATCGGAACTTCCCTCCCACCGCCGGCAGCCATTTTTCTCGTTTCGATCATCAACCGCCCGAACGCAATCGGGTTCCAAGGAGTAGGAACATGTCATCTGACTTTCACATCAAGCTCGACGGCGTCAAGGGCGAGTCTTCCCACAAGGACCACAAGGACGAGATCGAGATCTCGTCGTGGTCCTGGAGCGTGGCCAACACGTCGGGCGCGGGCTCTGGCGGCGGCTCGGGCAAGGGCAAGGCCACGCCCGGTGAATTCCACTTCACGCACACCTACGACAAGGCCTCCCCGGTGCTGGCCAAGAACTGCGTGAGCGGCAAGCACTTCAAGGACATGGTCCTGACCTGCCGCAAGTCGGGCGAAGGCCAGCAGGAGTACCTGAAGGTCACGCTGAAGGAAGTCTTCATCTCCAGCGTGGGCCCCGGCGGCGCGCAAGGCGGCGACGTGTACGAACAAGTGATGTGCTCGTTCAAGGACATCGAGTTCGCCTACAAGGCCCAGGACGACAAGGGCGCCGGCGGCGGCGAAGTCAAGTTCGGCTGGAACGTGGCAACCACCGAAACCCGCTGACGGGCGACGGACCGCCGGGCACGGCATCGGGCGCGCCAGTGCCCGGTGCGGTTTCCATGCGTCCTCACCGCACCGGAGCAATGCAATGGCATTCAGCACCCCAACCACCAGCAGCAGCGGCGCGCTGCTCACGACCTACAACACCGACTGGTCGGTCGGCCGGATCGGCTCCAACACACGTGAAGACGTGATGCTCGTGCAGGCGCTGTTCAAGATCTTCTACTACGAACTGCTCGGCTTCAACCACGATCTGAACCCACCTCCCGGCCAGACAGAGGTGATCGTCGTGGACGGCTACTACGGGCAGATCACGCAGAAGCACATTACGCACTTCCAGACGCAGCTTATAGCGCTCGGATACAAAGTCCTGCCGGACGGCATCTTCGATCCGTTCCGGGAGCCCGGTGCGTCCAGCACGATCAGCAAGACACGCTACGCGCTCGACCTGCTCAACAACGCCTGTGCCAACTGCTGCAAGGAGCAGGGCATCGACAACTACACCAACCTGCCGAACCGGGACGACATGCCCCTGTTGCTGCGCAGCGCGTTGAAGAAGGTCAAGAAGACGGCCAAGAAGTACAGCTGAGCGGCCCCGGCGACCGCCAGCCTGGCGCCCGTCCGATGGACGGGCGTTTTTCTTTTGGGGCTCAGGTGTCCGTCGATGCGGCGCTCTCGGGCATCAGCCGCGTCGCGTCGTCTTCGTCGTCCTCGATCACCCACAGCGTGAGCGCCGTGTAGTTGTCGTAGCCCGGCTTGGCATTCGCCTTGACCTGCGCGTCGATCAGCTCGGTCCACTGGCTGGGTGTGCGCGAGGCGTGCAGCGTGTCGATCAGGCATTCGTCGCCCAGCGGCTCCCAGATGCCGTCGCTGCACAACAGCAGCACGTCGCCGGGCAAGAGGCGCATGCGGTCCGACACCGCGATATCGGGCGCTTCCTCGACCGAGCCCAGCGCCGACAGCAGCATATTGCGCTGCGGATGCAGCCGCGCACCCTCTTCGTCGAGCATGCCGCCAGCCACCATCTGCTGCACCAGGCTGTGGTCGGTGGTGCGCGCCACGATGGCGCCGCCGCGGAACAGATAGGCCCGGCTGTCGCCACTGTGCACCCACGCCAGAGCCTGGCTTTCGAGGTCGATGGCCGCGAACACGATGGTCGAGCGCATGCCCGCGAGCTTGCCGCCCTCGGCCTGGCGCGCCACCACGTCGAGGTTGGCCTGCTCCACCAGCCGGCGCAGCGTGGCCTCGTCGAGCCCCGGCGCAGCCGAGAAGCCGCCGAGCATGCTGCCGCGCGCGGTGGCCGCCGCCACGTCGCCCCCGCCATGGCCGCCCGCGCCGTCGGCCACCAGGCAGGCGACATAGCGCTCGTCGTGCCAATGGCCGTGCACGTCCTCGTTGTAGGTGCGGCCTCCCTGCCGGGAGAGCGTGACGATTTCGATTTCCAAGCGGGGTGCCTCGCGGGTGCTGGGGTTGTTCTGGTTTTCTTCAGGCGTCGGACTTCAGGCGCGCCATCTGCTCTTCGTAGGCCTCGAGGAAGGCCTTGCCGAAGAGGCTGTGGAAGTCGTCCTCCGCCTCGCTCGCGATGCCGCCATAGAGCGACACGAACTGGTCCCAGAGCTTGGCCTTGCGGTTGGCGCTGAAGAGCGCATCGAGCGCCGACTTGGCGCTGATCTTCTTCTCCAGCTCCGCCGGCTCGAAGCGCGCAATGACATGGGCCAGCGCCGCACGCATGCCCACCATCACGCCGAACTGATGCGCGCGCAGGTCGTTGAAGGCATCGCGCATCGCGGCCTCGGGCGGCATGAAGCCGCGCACCCCGGGCCCCAGCAGATGGGCCAGCGCCACCTCGACCGTGGGCGAGAACTTCAGCGGGTTGTTGGCCTGCGCCGCAATCATCGTGACCTCGGCGCGCACCTCGCGCTTGAACTCCTGGCGCGTGAGCAGCAGCTGCAGCGTGCCCTCGGTGGCGCTGCGCAGCATCGAGCCGATGCGCTCCATCAGGCCCGGCGTGAGCATCTCGGGCGGCTGGTGCGTGCTGGCCAAGCCGCGCAGGAAGGCGGCGAGCAGCTCGTCGTCAGTAGCGATGCGCTCTGGCGGCGGCGTTGCTGCGGTGCGCCTGGCTGGCGGCGCAGGCGCGATGTCGATGGGCGGCGGCAGCGACTCGACGGGCTTGCCGGAATTCTCGGGCCCGCTGATGCGAATCGGCTGGCCGGTGATGTCGTC
Source organism: Variovorax nivicola (assembly GCF_051216475.1). Classification (NCBI taxonomy): domain Bacteria; kingdom Pseudomonadati; phylum Pseudomonadota; class Betaproteobacteria; order Burkholderiales; family Comamonadaceae; genus Variovorax; species Variovorax nivicola. The sequence goes on from NZ_JBPJZK010000010.1 coordinate 67,603, forward strand.
GAACTGCGCCAGCGGTTGCACGGGCGCCGGCGCAGCCACCGGAGGCGGTGCGGGTGGCGGCGGCGGTGGTGGCGGCTCGATGGCCTTCGGCGGCGTGAAGCCGAACTGGTCGATCGGCAGATGGTCGGAGCGCGGCGTGGGCGTACGCGGCGCCGCATGCTGCAGCGCGGCCAGCGGATCGGCTTCAGAAGCGGTGTTGGGCTGCAGCAGCGGATCGGCCAACGGCGACAGCGCGAGCGGATCGCCCCCGATGCCGCCACCACCACCCATGCCACCGAACAGCTCGTCGATGCCCGCGGCCTTGCCATGCGCGGGCGGCGCGCCGAGATCGGAGAAATCGTCGAGCGCGCCAAGGCCGGCCGCCGGCGTCGACGACGGTGTGGGCCCGAGCAGGTTCGCGAAAGGATCGATCTGCGCGGCCTGCACGTTGCGCGAGCCGCTTTCCATCGGGTCGGGGAACAGCAGCGAATCGGGCAGCGCCGCGGCGGGGGTTGAAGCAACTGGCGCTGCAGCCGGTGCGGCCGGTGGCGCGAGGCCCGCCAGCAGGTCGGCAAAGGGGTCGTCGCTCGAAGGCGCGGCTGGCGCGGCCATGGCCCCTCCAAGCACCGTGTTCGGGATGGCCAGCGACGGCGGCGCGACGGCAGCCGTCACGCGCACCGTGAGCTCGAAGCTGCCCACCACCAGCCGCGCGCCATCGGTCAGCGCGGCCTCTTTACCCGAGCCTAGCGACACACCGTTGCACTGCATCGGGTTGCTGCCCCGGTCGATGACGAAATACTGCCCGTCGCGGCACAGCACCTGCGCATGCACGCGCGAGACGGTGCGGTCGGGGTCGTCGAGCACCAGCGTGTTGGTGTCGGCCCGGCCGATGGTTCCGCCATTGGGTCCGAAGTCCGCGGCAATGGCCTGCCCCGCCGGAGCGCCTTGCCGGGTGATGACAGCGATATGGATCATGAATCGGCCCCCGAAGGCTCTGTGCCTGAATGCGCCCGAACAAACTCGCAAGGAGTATTCATTCCGTGGGGCATGTTGGCAATCTCGCCTAAAGAGGTATGCCGTCGCCGAGCCAGCGCTGCTGCCGCCACGCCGGCGCGCTGGTTGCGAACAGCGGCGCGCGCGCGTCGAGCAGCGCCAGATGCAGCGCCGCCGCCACACGCTGGCGCTGGAAGCCCTGGCGCAGCACACCCGTGCAGCTGTCGGGCGAGACCGGCTGCCCCATGAAGAGCCGCACACCAGGGGCAAAGCGCGCGCCGTTCTGCTGCCACCACGCGCGGATCTTGTCGACATCGGGCCAAGGCAAGGCGATGTCCTCGGGCAGCTCCACGTTGTCGTCGTCAGGGTCGTCGGTCGGCCCATCCTCGAAGCCATCGGGCGGCGGAACCTCCATCTGCGCGAGATTGAAGTCCACGCCCGTGATGGTGACGAAGGCCTCGGCCGCAATGCGTGCCGTGGCCGGCTGCGCCATCTGCTCGATGAGCCAGGGCACATAACGCGCGTCACCGATGAAGCCCGAGCCGATGATGCGCAGGCGCTGCGCCTCGGGCAGCGCGGCGCTGTCGAGCAGCAATGCGTGGCCCGGTGCCAGCTCCATCGCCTGCAGCGCGAGCTGGAACGCACGCGGCTGGCGCTGCCCGCTCTTCAGCGCAAAGGTTGAGAGCGCATCGAGCGCCTGCGCCCGGTCGCCGAGCAGCACCGCCGCCCACGCGGCCCAGAAGCGCAGCTCGGGCTTGGCCTCGCCGAGCAGCAATTGGGCCTGCGGCAACAGGTCGGCGCGGCCCAGCTCGCCGGCTGCACGCAGCGCGCGGATGCGCACGCTGTCGGGCGCACCTGCGAGCAGTTGCCCGAGCAGCGGGCCCGCGTCACGCCGATGCAGCGCGCAGGCTGCCACGCCGAGCTTCTGCCGCAACGGAGAGGTGTCTTCGAGCAAAGCCCTGACGCGGCCGCCGAGATACTTCGGCTCGACCCATCCGAGCGCGGAGATCAGGCCGGGCACGACTTCGGGCAGGTCCTTGGCGCGCTCGACCAGATCGTCGAAGCGACCATCGACCGCCTCGATGGCGAGCACCGCGGCGACGAAGAAGTCTTCGGGACCTTCGTTGTCGGTAAGCGCCAGTGCTTGCTGCCAGCCTTCGTCGCCGGCGACGCGCAGGCCGTCGATGTGGGCGGCGAGGCGCTCGTCGAGGTCGGCGAATTGCTGGGGCGAGTAGTTGGGGGCGTGGACTGCGCTGGCGCGTTGGAGCCAGAGGAAGGAGGCTTCGTCGGCGTGCTCCTCCAACACGTGCGCCAGCGTCGGGGCCGCAACGGCATTCACGACGAGCTCCCCGTAAAACGACCTATCCATGCTTGCATGGACTCTTCGTCGAAATCCATGTACGGCACGGTTCGCGGTTGGAGCGCGACCTCCAGCAGGCCGAAAACCCACTGGTACAGGCTCAGGTCTTGGCGGCGATTCACGTCGCCGAAGATCGGCAGCGAACCGAGCGTCACCTGCAGCCGCTCGTCACCGATGTGCTCCACGCGCGCATCGGTATCAGCCAGGGCCGTGATCAGCCGCGCCTCGCCGCCAGCGAGCGCGATCACCTTCGGCCCTAGAAAATTGCACCAATACACACCCTTCACACCGGCACCGGTCTCGAAGCAATCGACCAGCAGCGCTGGAATGTCCATGCAGCGATAACGCCGGCACAGGCGGGCGACGGCTTTCATCGCCATGTCCTCATCGATGCCTTCGCGCCAGATGAAGGCCGGCGCCACGTACCCAGTGGTGATGGGCAAAGCGCGTGCGCACCGGGTTGCGAAGTCGCAAATGTCACACAGGCCGTTTTCGTCCATGGCGTCGAGCGAAAACGTGAAACGCAGCCCGCACACCGCCTGAGGCCATCCGAGTTCCGCAAGATGTTCGCGATCCATGCCGCAGTAAGTGGCCGAGAAGCGCGACGCGTGCAGCGCACTATCGAGCAGCGCGAACTTGGGAGGCTGCGCGGAACGCACGACACGTGCCTCGAGCAGGGCCGCAACTTCTTCAATGCCGGCCTCGCCAAAGACATCGGCGTCCGGATAGTAGATCGGGCCGCCGGACATGAAACGCGCCGCGAAGCCCTGCATGGCCAACTTCACGAGACCGGCATGCGCCGCATGCACATCGTCGAGGAAGAAGATTGCCACGATGCCGCTGCGCAGCAGCACGTTGGCGTTGCCATCGGTCAGGTCAATAGCGATGTGTTCGTAAGCTGTCATAGCTTCATGACCTCAGCGGAAGGGCAACCGGATGTTCAGCAATTGCGCCGCAACACGCAACGCAGTGCTTGCGCTGCCCGCGATCAGCGCGTTGTACGGCGATACCAGTTTCGCGACCACGCGAAAGGTGGCCAGGTAGTCGGCCCCCTGATTGCCCGACCAGCTCGGACTGTTAGACCCGGGTGGACAAGGCGCCTTGAAGTCGTAGACGGCCCGGGCCGCGCTGACTCCCGACAGCGGACCAGGCGCATGCAACACCACGTCGGGTCGCACCGTATTGGCCACCACTTGCCCGGGAGCGCCGACCGCCTGGATGGCACCCGGTCCTCCGCCGCGCACATTGCGGAACGACTGGTCGAGAGCCACCTCGTTCGATCGACCCTGCGCCGCCATCGCATTGGCCACGCAATCCGCAGCGTCCTGTCCGATCTTTTCGCCGCGCGCCTGCCGCCTGCTGGACGAGGCACAGAACTTCTTGTAGTCCGTCGGACCGTTGTCGTTCTCCCAATCGTCAGAGGCCTTGTTCATGCAATCTTTGAGAATTTCCTCGAAGTCCGGCACAGCAATAGGTGGGTTCACGCAGCCCGACAGGTTGGCCGCGTTCTCGGCGTTGTGGAACATCTTGTCGCTCAAGCGGCAAGCGCTCTTGCCGTCCATCTTCACGTCGAAGGAGTAGAGGATCCAGGTTGCTTCCTTCATGAAGGTGCTTGACTTCACACCCCCCGCCACGCCCGCGTTGTCGCCGTTGGACAGCGCGAACTTTGAGCCCTTGTTGGCGGCCATCGCCTTGTCGCCCTTGACTGTGCTGGTGCCATCCGAGAGCGTGATCGAGTTCGCGATGTTGGGGTACGGCACCGGGACCGGGCCACCCGGGCTCGGGGTTTTGCACACGTCGGGGATGGTGGCGATCGTGAGGCCGGTGCTGAACTTGTGCACCAGCGACAACGTCGTTCCATTGACTTGGATGGTGACAGGCATGGCTCAGCCTTCGCTTCCGGGCACGCGCCAGGATCCCGCGCGCAACAGTGCCGCGCCGCGCTCGCCTGACGCCGAGCTTCCCCACACCATCGACAACGGCCCTTTGTCATAGCGCTTGAGGTTGCCGATGGCTGCCAGCGCCATGTGCAGCGGCAGGCCTGCCGCGCCCACGTCACCCCAGCAATCGGCCGGCGCGACGAAGGCAGTGGCGGCGCGAAAACGGTCGCCACCGCGCAGCACGGCGAACCCGTATTCATCGGCACGCCAAGCCTCGCCGTTCATGTCGCACACCACGTTGTCGATGCACACTCCGCTCGCAAGCTCGGCCAGCGCCGCTCGGAAGGCCTCCGATAGCCCTTCACCCGTGATCGGTTCATCGCTGCCGGGCACCTTGTTTTCGTGGCTGATGCCAACGGCATCGATGGCCGCCATCGGTGCGAGGCCGTGACGTTGCACGAAATCAGCGCCGCCGACCAACGCCACGCCTGCCGCCTCACCCGGAACGAAGCCCCATGCGTTGTTCAGTGGTCCGCCGCCGTGCAGCTGATCGCGTGCTTCGATCCAATCCAACGTTTCGGGATCCAGATAGGAATCGACGGCGCAAACCATGCACGCCTCGATCGACCCGGCAGCGTAGCTCCTGACGGCCGCATCGAGCGCGAGATGTCCACCAGCGTGGCCGGTCTCGAAAGCCAGCGCCGGTCCAAAGCGGCCCGGGTACCGGTGCTCAATGCGTGCCAGCAGATCGCCGGCCAGCGACGCCGGCCGACCGGGTCGCTGAGGCGGCAACGCCAACGTGAGGCCGATGTGAGTGGGCACGCCACGCCACGAAGCCATGGCTTCGTCAATCGCGGGCAGCAAAAGTTCGGCGTAGCGCTCCACCCCTTCGACCTCGATATCGATCCAGGGAGCACGCGCGATGCGCATCGGTTCGCCTGCCGTATCCACCATGTACGGATGCTCACAAAAACCGCAGACGCCAGCACGCGCAGCGGCGGCGCTCGCCCACACGTTACGCCCGACGGGGGTGCTCGCGCCAAGAGCTGAAAGGTACAGCGGTGGGTCGGCGCAGCTCATCCCGGTGGCTCCGTCGCATGTTGCGCTACAGGCTGCCATTTAGTTGGAATGTGCATTCTGGGTCACCTCTTCCCGCGCAACCGCACCGAGCCGCACAAATCTCTTTTCGACAATGCGCGTTTTCTGCAACTTGTTGACCGATGCATGACATGGCAACGCGCTGTGCCACACGAGTGAGACACGGGACAGGCCGGGCTCGACGATCACGGCATGCAACTTCGCACGCTCGTGCAGCCGCCGTCTGCTATCGCTGAAAAAGCTCTCGAGGCCCAGTATCACCCGCGGCAACTCGAAGCGCAGCACTTCTCCATGCGGCCACACGTTGATCAACACCACCAGCTCGCCTCCCCGCAAGAACTGCGGCGCCTGCTGATCAGCAGGCGCGCTTTGATAGTGCCGATCATCGAAATCCACCGGCAGCAACGGCAACCGATCCCGCTGCCACGCCTCGTCATACGTCCCCGCGAACCCCGCGCGCGGCTGCCAGTGATTGCACAGCGGCCCGAACCCCGCAGGCTCCGGCCGGTCGCTCCATGCCCGCACGCATTGATCCGGGTACTCGATGTTCGGTAGCCGCGTGCCCTCCGCATGCGCAGCTTCGAGCGCGAAGCCGGTGCCCACGGGGTTGCGCACGTCGAACTGTGGATTCGGCGCATCGCGCGTCCATGGATCGACGCCGCCGTACGCGCGCTCCCACACCAGCGGCATCGTGGTGAAGGGCTCGGGCTCCGACGGCGCACCGCCCAGCCACACGCGGTCGCCCGTCACGCGCAACCGCTTGGCGATAGGGCCGACGCGCAGGCCCACGTCGAGCTGCGTCACCGGCACTCCACCGGGCGCATGCGCGTGGCCGATCAGCAGCACGTCGGTCGTCTGCTTGGTGCGAACCAGGTCCATCTCGTAGAGCAGGCTGGGCTGCGGCGCGGCCTCGTCGACGAAGACGGGCGCCTGCGCGACGGGCGGTTGTTCGGGAGAGACGCTCGTCTCGCCATCGGGCGAAATATCGAAGCTGCATTTCACCGCCACGAGCCAGATCTCCGCACCATCGCGGTCGCGCACCCAGGTGCGTTCGGCGGCATAAGGCGTACGGTTGTCGAGCTGCCACATGGCCTGTGCCTCGTTGGTCAGTTGATGCCCACGTAGGCACCTTTGACGCGGTTCGCACCGCGCGAGCGCGTGAGCACGTAGTTGCCGTTGATCAGCACCTTGCCCGCACGCGTGAGCACGATGCTGGCCTCGCCGCATCGCAGCTCGATGCGCTCGCGCCCCTGCAGCACGACGCGCTCGCCATCCACGCGCGCATCGAGCGCCGGCGATTCCGTGCGCGGCGGCTGCACACGCCCGACGATGACCGGGTGCCGTACCTCGCCCTGCTCGAAGGCCACGACGATCGCCGCGCCTGCATCACCAGGCGCCAAGCCTACTGTCGAGAGCGCCTGCACCGGCGCCATGCCATCGCCCAGCGTGACCAGGAAGCGCCCCTCCGCATCGAAGCCGGCAAAGGCAGCCACCGCCACCCCCTGCCCCGACAGCTTCGACCAGGCGGCCACGCTGTGCAGCACGCTGCGCGCGCTCTGGAGATCGGTGTGGTCTTCCACGGCTTAGTCCTCCCCCAGGTTGGAGCCCTTGATCTTGATCGAGCCGCCGGCTTTGAACGACGCGCTGCCGTCGGCCTTGATAGTGATCTTGGCGCCCTTGATGGTGATGCCGCTGGCGTTCATGACGATCTTGCTGCCGCCTGCCTTGAGCATGATGGTGGGCGCCTCGACCATGCAGATCGCGCCCGCCTTGATCTTGATCGGCCCCTTCGATGTCTCGGAGATCACCGCGGCCGACAGCTTGTGCGGGCCCCCCACGGATATCGACTGCAGCGCGCCCACACTCACCTTTTGCAAACCGCCCACACTGACCATCTGCGCACCGCCGACGCTCACGGTCTGCACGCCGCCCACGTTGATGGCCTCGCCCGCGCCCACGCTGTGCATGCGCCCCGCGCCCACGGTGTGCGCCTCGGCCACCGAGATGGTGGTGGTCTGCATGCCATTGACGGTGTGGCTGCGCCCGCCGTTCACGGTCACGGTCTCGCCGCCGTTCACGGTCTCGGTGCGGTGGCCGGTGATGACGATGGTCTCGGTGCCGCCCACAGTCTCGCTGCGGTTGGAGCCTATCGATACGGTCTGGTCGACACCCACGTGTTGCTTCTGGTTGTTGCCCACGCTCTCCGAGTCGTCCACGTCGATGGTGTCGGTGCGGCTGTTGTGCACGGTGGTCGTCTGGTTGTTCTCGACCGTCGTGTTCATGTCGTACTGGCCGTGGATGGTCACCTTCTCCTTGCCGGCGGTGTCGTCCATCGACAGCTCGTTGTAGCCCTTGCCCTTGTGCGTGTTCGACTTGATGCCGCTCACCACGGCACCGGCCGGCAGGCCGAAGGGCGCCATCGATTCGCCGTTGTAGAAGCGGCCGACGATGATGGGCTGGTCGGGGTCGCCGTCCAGAAAATCGACGATCACTTCCTGGCCTATGCGCGGGATGCTGATCGCGCCCCAGCTCTTGCCGGCCCAGGGATGCGACACGCGCACCCAGCATGAGCTGTTCTCATCGTTCTTGCCGTAGCGGTCCCAGTGGAACTGCACCTTCACGCGGCCGTGCTCCTCGGTCCAGATCTGTTCGCCGCTGCGACCGGTGACGATCGCACTCTGCGGGCCGGGCATGGTGACGCGCGGCGTCAGGCGCGGCGGGCGCCAGGGCGTGTTCAGCGGAATTACCGTGAGCAAAAAACTGCTGCTCGCGCGCTGGCCGGTGGTCAGCGCCGGCGTCTCTGCGATCAGGTCGCCCACCAGTTCGCCCAGCCCGGTGTTGACGGGGTCGTCGGCCAGCGCGTCGTGCAGCACGACGTCGATCGAACGCTGGCTCTCGGGAAAGTTCGCGCCCTCGTAGCCGGGGTGGCTCGCGACGAAGGTGCAGGCCGCGATCAGGTAGTCGCCGTCGCGCTTGCCGTCGGGGTCGCCCTTGAACGCGAAGCTGCGCCCGGCCGTCACGTCGGGCCAGCCGGTCAATGCCCAGTGGCGCTGCCGCCGGCCGATCAGCTCGTCGAGCCGCAGCTGAGCGAGGTTGTCGGTGTCGTCGCCCGACTGATAGCCGCCCGGGAACTCGAACACTTCCAGGTCGGACAGTTCGTGCGTGTCGGGGTCACCCTTGTCCGCGTGCAGCTGCTTGCTGATGACCTTGAAGTCCCGGTCGCGCGACGCGAACTTGCCCGATTCGAACTGGCGCGAGCTGATCCAGCGCGTGATCTCGTTGAAGCGCCCTTCCGACGCACCGCGCTCTGCATGGTTCAGCGTGTCGGCAACGGGCAGTTTCTCGTGCGCCAGCGTGCTGCTGTCCGACAGGTACAGGGTGCCTGGCGCGTCATGCGCGTCGAACCAGTAGTAGATGCCCTCTTCTTCCAGAAGGCGCGAGAGAAACTGGTAGTCGCTCTCCCGGTATTGCACGCAGTACACGTGGGGCTCATGGGGCCCGACCACGCCGCCCGCCTTGAGCTTCTTGAGGCTGCCGATGGGGCTGTCGTCGAGCACGGCATCGATCACGCCCAGCACCGGCTTGTTCTGCAGGATGCGTGCGTTGACGCGCTTGCTCAGCAGCCAGAACCACGAGCGCAGGCTGATGCGGTATTCGAGGAAGCGCCCACTCTGCGCCACGCGCGTGAAGCGCACGGCATGCCCCTGGCAGTGCCGCTTGTGGGTGTCGCCGTCGGCATCGGCGAACTCGATCACCACGTCGAAGGAGCGGCCCAGTACGTCCGCTGCATCGATGCTTTCGTTGTCAGTCAGCACGGTGAGTTCGTAGGCCGAGGGGCGCGCAAGCACCTCGTGGCCCACGATGCGCCAGAACATGAGCTTGTCGACTACGGGCGAATCGCCCTGGATGCTGAACTTGTGATCGGCCATGCTTCCCGTCCCTTTTTTTGCGTTCCCCTCCCTCGCGAGCCGCACCGCCGTGCGGCCGCGCAGCTACCTCCGCCTACGGCGCCAGCAGCAGCACCAGCGGCTGGCTCGGCACCGTGCGCACACCGGGGCAATTCGTGCTGTTCTGCAGCGACGTGCTGGTGAGCCGCGACGCGGGCATGCCCATCCACAGCACCGTGAAGGCACCGGTGAGATGGCGGCTCGGCCCCATCACCGTGCCCGAGGCCACGCCCAGCATCACGCCCGGGTTGTCGCCGTTGGTCATGGGAATGGTGGTGCCCAGGTTGTGCGCCGGCCCGCCCATGATGAGGATCGTGGGGCAGTTCGGAATCGCCATCGGCCCCATCGCGATGTTCGGATACGGCACCGGAATGGGCGACGGCGCGGCGGGCGTGATGCAGACATCGGGAAAGCCCATGTCGGTGCCCATCAGCTGGCAGTTGGCGAACATTTCCTGTTCTCCCTTTTCGCTTCAGCCGAAGTGGATCTGCGCGCCGCGCGCCTTGATGAGCTCGCGGCCGTTGACCAGCGTGTGCTCGCCTTCGAGCCGCAGCAGCTGCTTCGCCTCGCACTCCAGGTGCGTGGCCGCCACGCGGTCGATGCCGTCGGTGGTGCGCAGGTAGTGCTTGCTGAAGTGCTGCACGCGGTCCATCACCGACGACAGCACCGAGCCGACCAGCTTGATGCCGGTGCCCACCACGGTGAGCTGGCGGCCGACGACGTCGGCGGTGTCGGTGGCGAGGCGGGTGCGCTGGGTGGCCACGTCGAGCTCTTCCGCCGCGAGTTCGAGCCGGCCGCCTTCCACGGCGATGCGCATGTTGTTGCCTTCGCAGCTGACGACGTTGGCGGTGCCTTCCTCGCGCTGCAGCACGGCCATGACCCAGACCTCGTCGGGCGCGATGCGCAGGCAGGCAACGCTGTCGCCGGCGGCAGGTTCGAGCAGGCAGCTCGCCGCGCGCCGCGTGCGAAGCCGCAGGCCGCCGCTGTCGACGACGAGCGCCCCGACCTCGTCGCGGCCGAGCACGCCGACGCACCATTGGCCAGTGATGGCCTGGGCGGGCGCTGGTTTCAGGCTGCTTGTCTTCATGGTGTGTTCCTCCGTTGCTTGCTTCGATGTGGCGTCACGCGACCAGTGGCTGCCAGCGCTCGGATTTCTCCAGCTCCGGGTCGCTCTCGATGGCGCGTGCGCGGTCGGTCATCTGCGCGTCTTCCGTATTGGCGCCATGCAGCACGGTGCGCATCAACGTGGCGTGGCGCAGGTCGGCGGTGGCCAGGTCGGCATGGCGGAAATCGGCATAGGTGAGTTCGGCGCCCGTGAAGTTGGCGCCGCGCAGCTTCGCGCCCGCGAAGTGCGTCTGGTACAGGTCGCAGCCCGAGAAGTTGGCCTGCGGCAGCACGGCCCCGGTGAACAGCGCCTGCCTCAGCTTCGCGCCCGAGAAGTCGCACCCGGTGCCGCCCGCCTCGCAGAAGATCGACGAGGGCGCCACCGCCTTCGCGAACTTCGCGCCATCGAGCCGCGCGCCCTGGAAGTTGCACTGCCGCAGCACGATGCCGCTGAAGTCCGCGCCGCCCAGGTCGGTGGACGAGAACTGGCAGCCCTCCAGCTCCAGCCCCGCGAACGACATGCCCTTCAGCGAGGTCTTGAAGAACACGTTGCGCAGCATGCGCGCGCCGGTCCACGTGAGGTGCGACAGGTCGCACTCGTTCACTGTGGTGTAGTGCCAGCTGGTGTCGTCGGCGCACACGTCCAGCAAGACCGACTGGCTGAACACCGCCGAGTCGAGCTGCGCGCCGCGCAGCACCGCGTGGTCGAGTCGGCACTTCGTGACGGTGGCCATGGTGAGCACGGTGCCGGCCAGCTGCGCGTGCGTCAGGTCGCATTCGGTGAACACGGCGCCGTGCAGGTTGGCCTCGCGCAGGTCGACGTGGTCGAGCAGGCAACGATTGAACACGGCCTTGCGCAGGTTTGCGCCCGAGACGAGCGCGCCGCGCAGGTCGCACTGGTCGAACACGGTCTCGCGCAAGTCGGCAGCGCGCAGGTCGGCTTCGGCAAGGTTGACCTTGGAGAACACGCCACCGCCCAACGGCAGTTTCGCGAACTGGCCCTTACGCAGGTCGAGCCCTTCCAGCGTCTCTCCGACGCCAACGGCAATGGCGAGCAGTTGCGGTGTCATGCTGCTGCCTGCTGTTCAGGGGTGAGCCGGGGCCAGGTGCGCGCGCGCTGGAGCAACGCACCGTCGAAGCTGGTCGAGCCGTCGAGCCGCACGCGGCTCAGGTCGGCACCGAAGAGGTTGCTGCGCCGCAGGTCGGCGCCGCGCAGGTCGGCCGACTGGAACACGGCGTCGCTGAAGTTCACGCCCGACAGCAGCGCACCGGTGCAGACGGCCTTGCGCAGCAGCGCGCCCTTGGCGCTGGCCAGCCGCAGGTCGGCCCCGTCGAGCCGCGCATCGCAGAGGTTGGCGCCATCAAGCACGGAACGCACCAGCTTCGCACCGCGCAGGTCCGAAGCGCCGAAGTTGAAGTTGCGCAGGTCGGCCAGGCCCATCTCGGCATCGGTGAGGCTGGTGCCCTTCACGGCCACGGCGCCGGCGCACTTCGCGCCCATGAGCCGGGCGGCGTCGAGCTTGCAGGTGACGAAAGTGGCGGCGGCGAGCGTGGCGTCGTGCATGTCGACGCCCGTGAGGTCGCACTCGATGAAGTTGCAGGCCGACAGGTCGGCCTCGGGCCAGCGCATGCCCTTGAGGTCGAGCTTGTGGAAGACCTGGCCCGCGAGCAGCGCGCCGGTCCAGTCCGCCTCGCCCCAGGTGGTGTCGAGCAGCTGGGCCTTCGTGAAGTTGGCGCGCCGCATCTGCGTGCCGCCGAAGGCGCAGTGCATGAGCATGGCCTGCGAGAAATCGCAGCCGTCGAACACGGCGCGCGCGAGCTGCGCCTTGCCGAGGTTGGCCTCGCGAAAGCTGGCGCCGATGGCAATGGCGCCTTCGAGGTTCGCATGCGCGAGCACCGCCCCCGCGAAGATGGCGCCCGAGAGGTTGGCGTTGCTGAAATTGGCGCTCTCCAGCCATGCGCCTTCGAAGTTCACCTCGCGCAGGTCGAGGCCAGAAAAGTCGGCGCCCGTGAAGTCGGCGCGCGAAAACAGCTTGATGCCGGCCGCGATGGCGCGCGTCATCTCGGCGCGCAATGCCGCTGCCGCATCGGCCGGCATCGCAAAGGCCGGCGGCTGCACGTGCGCGGACTGCAGGTAGCCCTTGCGCTGCACTTCCTCGAGTTCGCAGAGCTTGGGGAACATCGGCATCAGGTCGACCTTGCGGGTGCTGACGGCCGCCTGCGCCTGCATCTCGGCCAGATGCTTCTCGGCGCTGTAGAGCGGCGGCCCACGGTGCTGCACCTTGGCGAGGTCGATGCGGTGCTGCTCCGCCGCTTCCAGCGCCTTCTCGAGCACGGTCACGGCGTCTTCGACGGCGGCCCAGCCCTGCGCGTTGGCCTCCTTCATCTTCTTCTCGATGTACGGGGGCAGCTCGTCGCCCACAGGCACCTTCTCGCGCGGCGGCATCTTGATGCCGAGCGCGTCGGGGTCTTTGCCCATTTCCACGGCCTTGTCGCGCGCGAACTCGACGTCCATCTCCGCTCGGCGGTACTGCGCCTCGCCCTGCAGGCCGTCCATGCCGAACGGTGCCTTGGCGGCTTCAACGTCGGGGTCGAGCGTGCTGATGCCTTCGGGCAGCAGGTCGCTGTCGATGATGGCGTAGACGGGGCCCATCTTCGGGTCTGCGCGCTTGGCCGCAGCTTCGAGGTAATGCGCGTCGCTGCGCGGCTCGTCGGTGCGCTCTACCGCGCCCATCAGGCTGGCCACGTCGGAGCCGTCGTCGGTGCCGACCTCGGCCAGCCCCTGGAAGATCGCGATGCAGCGCTCCGCGTGCGGGAAGAACCACACGGTGGTCAGCCGCAGCGGCACCTCGCGCACCTTGGGCTCGCTGCTGCCGGCAATCTTGTAGCCCACGAACACGCGCGCGCGCAGGCCCGGCAGGCGGCCTTCGATGCGCGGCTTTTGCGGGTGCATGTTGTCGAAGGCGAAGGGCTCGTCGCCGGCGAGCGGCGCAGCCATCCACTGGTCGGGAGGCGCGAGGTTGAAGTAGCGCCAGTCGGTGTCGGGTGCGAAGCCCGGCGCATGCAGCTTCAGGTAGTCGGCGTCGTAGATGCCGCGGTACTGCGCGCGCTGCGGATGCATCAGGTCGAGCGCGCCGAAGCCGGCCGGCGCAATGGCCTGGTCGGGCCGCAGCAGCCGGTCTTGCGGCAACTCGGTGTTGGGCAGCCACAGGACGCCGTCGCGTGCTTGACGGCCCCGGCCTTGCGGGTTCTGCGCGAAATCGGCGCCGCCGTATGCGGCAGCCCAGTCGAGCGGCAACGACTCGAAGGGCTGCGGCGCGGTGGCGCGCGTACCCTCCCAGTGCCGCTCGCCGAAGACGAGCAGCGTCTTCTCGCACGCGCCGAAGCGCGCGCGCACCGCGCAGGCGTCTGGCCGGTCGGGCGGCGCGAAGGCCTTGCCGTGCACCAGGAACTCGGGTGTGAGCTTGGCAACGCCTTCGTCGATCAGCGGCTGCGCCATTTCCTTCGCAAGAAAGGACCACATCGACTGCTCGGCCCACAGCGTGCCGCGCTCGCCCTGCGCGAACGGCAGGTGCAGGTACGCGCTGACGCTGAGTCCGAACCGCTTGCGGAACTCGATGGGCCGCGTCGAGAGGCCGAGCGCCTGGGGCTTGAGGACTTGCATTCGGCGCCCTGGCTAGTCGTCTTCGGGCTCGCGCTCTGCGGGCGGCCGGGCCGAGCCGTCGGGCTCGACGGCGTTGTTGACCTTGCCGAGATCGGCGGTGCCGCTGGGGTCGCTGGTAAAGACCTCCGCGATCGGCAGCCCCAGCCCCATGATCGGCACCAGCCCGAGGATGGCGTCGAAGCGCCGGTTGCTGGCCTTGCCCGCCAGCGACCGCAGCCGGTCTTCCAGGCTGTGCAGGCCTTCTGCATGCGCGTCGTCGGCGGCCTTGCCCAGTGCCGTTGCCGCATCGGCGTACTGCTTGAGCGTGGCGCCGATGTCTGTGTAGGCCGAGGCGGCGCCCGCTATCGCGGCGACGGCGCCGCCCACCGCCGCGGCTCCCGCGCCCGCACCACCGGCGCCCGGCGTGAAGGTGTGCAGCGCCGACTGCTTGACATCCATCGCCACCGCCGCGATGTCGGGCGCCGCGCAATTCGTCAGCTTCACGCCCGCCGTGTTCTCGATGTTCACGCCCAGCACGTTGGCCATGGCCAGCGCCAGCGCGTTCTCGATGCTCATGCCGATGAAGGTCGAGCGGGTCACGCCCATGTTGGCTTCGCTGTTGGTGCCGATGTAGCCGCTCGAATTGGAGCCCAGTACCGTGGTGTTCGAGCCGATGGAGGTAGCGTTGATGTCGCCCACCGCCATCATCTCGATCTTGGTGTTGCTTATCAGCTTGATCTTGTCGGCCATCAGCCCCAGCGGACCGCTGGGCACGGTGATGTACTTGGAGTTGGAGCCCGTCACCAGCCAGTCGATGTGGGCCGCCTCGAAGCTCATCTTCGCAGCCTTGTAGGTGACGTTGCCGCTGACGGTGATGGTCTGGTTGCCGGTGACGTTGCGGGTTTCGCCGGCGCGCGAGGTGTCGGTGCGCGCGCCGGTCACATCGCTCAGGCTGGTGCCCGTGACCATGGTCTTGTCGTCGCTGTCGACGAAGGTGGTGCGAGTGCCAACCACCTGGTTGTTCTGCTTGCCCTTGACCGTGTTCTTCTGGTCGACCACCACCATGTTGGTGTCGTTGCGCGTGACGGTGCTCTTGCGGTCGCGGTCGACCAGGCTGGTCTGGTCGCGCTTGACGGTGATGGTCTGGTCGCGGTCGATGGTGGTGGAGTCGTCACGCTCCACGCTGCGGCTCATGTCGAGCTCGGCGTGGATGTTGATGTTCTCCTCGCCCTTCTTGTCCTCGAACATGATCTCGTTGTAGTTCGCAGGACCGCCGCCGGGCGTGGAGCGGGTCTTGAAGCCGCTCTGCGTGGGCGACTTGTACGGAATGGGCTGCTCGTCGTTGTAGACGCGCCCAACGATGATCGGCCGGTCGGGGTCGCCGTTGAGAAAGTCGACGATCACCTCCTGCCCGATGCGCGGAATGAAGTAGCCGCCCCAGCCCTTGCCGCCCCATGGCTGCGACACGCGCACCCAGCAGGTCGACTTCTCGTTGCTCTCGTCGTAGCGGTCCCAGTGAAAGTGCACCTTCACGCGGCCGTGGTCATCCACGTGCAGCTCGTCGCCCTTGGGGCCGACGACGATGGCGGTCTGCGGGCCAGGCATGGTCACGCGCGGCGTGAGGCGCGGCGCGCGGAACAAGCGCTCAGCCGGCATCACGGTGAGCAGGAAGATGCTGCTGCCGGTCTGCGCAGCGGCCAGCGCAGGCGTGGCGGCGATGATCTCCTCAAGCACCGGCAGCGTGTCGGCGTTCACCGCGTCGTCGCGCAGCACGTCGGCCAGCGCGTTGTGCACGGGCCGCGCCGTGGCGCTGGCGCTCACGCCCTCGTAACCGCGGTGGCTGGCGACGAAGGTGCAGGCGGCGATGACGTAGTCGCCGTTGCGCGTGCCGTCGGGGTCGCCCTCGTACTTGAAGCCGCGCCCGGCGGTGACGTCGGGCCACGGCGTCACCGCCCAGTGGCGGTCGCGGCGCGCGTTGAGTTCATCGCCGCGCAGCTTGGCGCGGGTCTCGGCTTCGTCACCGGTGAAGTAGCCGCCCGGAAACTCGAACAGCTCCAGGTTGGCGAGTTCGTGGTCGTCCGAAGCGTCGATGTCTGCGCCCAGCTTCTTCTTGATGGCCTTGAAGTCGCTATCGCGCGAGGCATGCTTTCCGGTGTCGAACTGGCGCCCGCTGACCCAGCGCGAGATCTCGTTGAAGCGCGGCTCGGCGGCATTGGTGGCCATGTGGCGCAGGGTGTCGGCGGCGGGCAGCTTGTCGTGCGCCATGTCGCTGGCGTCCGAAAGATGCATGGTGCCGGGCGCGTCATGCGCGTCGAACCAGTAGTAGATGCCTTCGTCCTCCAGCAGGCGCGAGAGAAACTGGTAGTCGCTTTCCTGGTGTTGCACGCAGTAGCGGCGCGGGTTGTGGGTGCCGATCACGTTGTCGGCCTTGGTTTTCTTGAAGCGCTTGATGGGGCTGTCCTCGAACACAGCATCGAGCACTTCGAGAACTTTCTTTTCTTGCAGGATGCGCGAATTGGCGCGCTTGGTGAGCAGCCAGAACCACGAGCGCAGGGTGATGCGATATTCGTAGTGCCGCCCCATGTGGCCGGCGCGCACGAAGCGCACGGCATGGCCCTGGCAGTGGCGTTCGTGCGTACCGCCATCGGCATCCTGGAATTCGATGACCACGTCGAAGGCATGTCCGAGGATGTCCTTGGCGTCGAGTGCCCTGTTCTCCGAGATCACCGTGAGCTCGTAGGCCGACGCACGCGCAAGCGCCTCGTGGCCCACGATGCGCCAGAACATCAGGTCGTCCTTCGCGGGTGAATCGCTCTCTATGCGGAACTCGTGGTCGGCCATTTTCTTTTTTCTCAGTTGGGTCGTTCGGGATGCGCTGGTTCAGGGCGTGTGCACAGGACACCGGGTACTCCCCTCCGCGAATGTCCCCCGCCTTCGGCTCCTCCTTTATTTCGCTGCGGGGAGCACCCGATGCCCTGTGCACAGGGAACGCCATGCTTGTGCGGGCGGTTCAACCGCTGCGCTGGACGATCACGACGATGGGGTGCCTTGCGCAGCGAAATAAAGGAGGAGGCCGCAGGCCGGGGGACATTCGCGGAGCAAGGCACCCCGTCGGCGTGATCGCGCCCCCAAACAACGCGGCGAACAAAAAGACAGGTCTTCATCTCAGTCGAACGCGTAAGTGAAGTCCGCATCCTTCACGTCCAGCGCCACCCGGCGGATCTCCCCGCCGGAAGCAAGACGCTGCAGATACTCGACAGAAATCGTAGGCAGCACAGTGTTGGTAAGGATCGCGTCGATCACGCGCCCACCCGACTCCGGGTCCTGGCACCGCGCGACCACCTGCTCGACCACCGCTTCGCTGTACTCGAAGGGCACGCCGTGATTGGTCTCGACGCGTTTCTTGATGCGCCCCAGCTGCAGCCGAACGATCTTCTTCATCATCTCGGGCGACAACGGGTAGTAGGGAATGGTCACGATGCGGCCCAGCAGCGCGGGAGGGAACACCTTCATCAGCGGCGCCTTCAGCGCATCGGCGAGCGCGTTGGAGTCGGGCAGCAGCTCCGGGTCGCGGCACATGCTCATCACCAGCTCGCTGCCGGCGTTGGTGGTCAGCAGGATGATCGTGTTCTTGAAATCGATCATCCGGCCCTCGCCGTCTTCCATCCAGCCCTTGTCGAACACCTGGAAGAAGATCTCGTGCACGTCGGGGTGGGCCTTCTCCACTTCGTCGAGCAGCACCACGCTGTAGGGGCGGCGGCGCACGGCCTCGGTCAGGATGCCGCCCTCGCCATAGCCCACGTAGCCCGGAGGCGCGCCCTTGAGCGTGGAGACGGTGTGCGCCTCCTGGAACTCGCTCATGTTGATGGTGATGATGTTCTGCTCGCCGCCGTACAGTGCCTCGGCCAGCGCCAGCGCGGTCTCGGTCTTGCCCACGCCCGAGGTGCCGCAGAGCATGAACACGCCAATGGGCTTCTGCGGGTTGTCGAGCCGCGCGCGTGATGTCTGGATGCGGCGCGCGATCATTTCCAGCCCGTGCTTCTGACCGATGACGCGCTGGTTGAGCGTGTCGGCGAGCTTGAGCACAGCCTCCACTTCGTTCTTCACCATGCGGCCGACGGGAATGCCGGTCCAGTCCGCGACGACCGAGGCCACGGCCTGCTCGTCGACCGAAGGCAGGATGAGTGGCGACTCGCCCTGCACTGCGTGGATCTTGGCCTGCAGCTCATGCAGCTCGGCGAGCAGCGCGGCGCGGTCGTGCGTGGGCTCTGCAGCGGCGGCTGGTGCCGCATCGGTGCCGGCAGCAGCAGGCGTATCCACCGGCTTGTTGCCTGCGCGCAGCTTGCTGCGCAGTTCGAGCAGCCGGTCGACCAGCCCCTTTTCCTCCTGCCAGCGCGCATTGAGCGCATCGAGCTGCACCTTCGATTCGGCCAGCAGCGCGGTGACCTGCGCGGCGCGCTTGGTCACGTCGATGCCGATGGCCTCTTCGCGGCCGATGATTTCTTGCTCGACAGTAAGCCCCTCGATGCGGCGCATGCAGTCTTCCACCTCGGGCGGCGTCGCGTGCTGCGACACGGCCACGCGCGCACAGGCCGTGTCGAGCAGGCTCACGGCCTTGTCGGGCAACTGGCGCGCGGGAATGTAGCGGTGCGACAGCTTCACGGCCGCCTCGATGGCTTCGTCGAGCAGCTGCACGCGGTGGTGCTTCTCCAGCACGCTGGCCACGCCGCGCAGCATCAGGATGGCCTTGGTCTCGTCGGGCTCCGGCACCTGCACGACCTGGAAGCGACGGGTAAGTGCCGGGTCTTTCTCGATGTATTTCTTGTACTCGGCCCAAGTGGTGGCGCCGATGGTGCGCAGGTTGCCGCGCGCGAGCGCCGGCTTCAGCAGGTTGGCCGCGTCGCCGGTGCCTGCCGCACCGCCCGCGCCCACCAGCGTGTGGATCTCGTCGATGAACAGGATGATGGGCGTGGGCGAGCTCTGCACCTCGTCGATCACCTGGCGCAGGCGCTGCTCGAACTCGCCCTTCATGCTCGCGCCGGCCTGCAGCAGGCCGATGTCGAGCGTGAGCAGCTTCACGTCTTTCAGCTGCGGCGGTACGTCGCCGCGCGCGAGGCGCTGTGCAAAGCCTTCGACCACCGCCGTCTTGCCGACGCCGGCCTCGCCGGTGAGCAGCGGGTTGTTCTGGCGACGGCGCATGAGGATGTCGACGATCTGGCGGATCTCTTCGTCGCGACCCGTGACCGGGTCCATCTCGCCCTTCTTCGCCTTTTCGGTGAGATCGACCGCGAACTTCTTCAGCGCATCGCCCTTGCCCATGGCAGCCGGCGCCATCGCACCCGAGTCTTCGCCGGGGGTGCCGCTGCCCATGCCGGTGCCGTCCTGCGCGCGCATCTGCGCTTCGGGCGAGGCGTCGCAGATTTTTGCGAAGTTGTCGGCCAGGTCTTCGACCTTGACCTTCTCGAACTGCTTCGACAAACCGAACAGCGGGTTGCGCAGGCTCTGCGTCTTCAGCATGCCGACCATGATGTAGCCGGTGCGCACCTGCGCCTCACCGAACTGCAGGGTGGCATAGGTCCATGCGCGCTCGATGGCGTTCTCGATGTGCGGAGAAAAGTCGCTGATGGCGGTGGCGCCGCGCGGCAGGCGGTCGAGCGCGGTAGTCATGTCTTTCGCGATGACCGACACGTCGAGCCCGTAGTGCTGGATCACGCGGTGCAGGTCGGAGTCCTGCGCCTGCAGCAGTTGGGCGAACCAGTGCTCCAGCTCCACGTACGGATTGCCCCGCATCTTGCAGAACACGGTGGCGCCTTCGATGGCCTTGTAGGCCAGCGAGTTGAGTTTGCCGAAAAGGGCGGTGCGGCTGATTTCACTCATGAGGGACTCCGTATCTCTTCTGAACGAATGAAGATGGGTTTGTTGAAAGACTGGTTGCCGATGCGCACGTCCGCCGCATCGCGCGAACGCTTGCGCTGCCCGAGCCACGACACCCAGCCCAGGCGCGGTGCGTTGCCCTTCGTGTCGCCAAGCCGCGTGAGCGGAACCTGCGCCTTCTCGAGCACCAGTTCGGCGTCCCACTCGAGCTCGTCGCCGAGCAGCTGCTGCATCCAGCGCTGCAGCACGGGGCGCGCATTGCCGATGGGAAGGAACATGCGGTACTGCTCGAGCGTGAGCGGGCCCATGTGCAGGCGCACTCGATGCTGGCGATCCCACGCGCGGGTGCCGAGCATGGCGCCCATGCCCATCGAGCGCGAGCTCTCGCCCTGCCCCAGCCGCGTGAGCTCTGCCACCGGCAGGCTCATCCAGTGGCCGACCCAGCGCTCCAGCTTCACGGGCACGCCGAAGTAGCTGCACAGCACCGACTCCACGCTCTCCACGTTGTGCACGCGGCGCGAGAGCCAGCCCGAAAAATGCAGGCGCGCGTCGTCATGGATCTCGTCGCGGTCCACGCGGCCCGGCGTGCCGATGCCGACCAGCGCACCGACCTGCAGGCGAAAGCGGTCTTCGCCCGGCCGATCGAGCGCCACGGCCGGCCGCGACTGCGCCCATGCGCGATAGAAGTGCAGCGAGAAGCGGTGCGAAAAACTGTCGAGAAAAGCCAGCCACGTCGGGTCGCCATGGTTCAGGCTGCGCTCGCGGATGAAGTCGCTCAGGTGCACCGGCAGCGGGCCGTTGGGGCCGATGTAGCTGAAGAAGTGCTGGCGCAGGCGCGGCGGCGAATAGGCGGTGGCGGGCTCGAAACGGCTGAAGCTCGCGGGTGCGAACGAGAGCGACGGCTCCTGTCCCACGCGCACCGGCTCTGCGCTCGGCAGCAGCGCGCGGCCCCAGCGCGGCGTGGTCTTGGCAACGGACTCCAGCCGGCGCATCACCGCGAAGTAGTCGAACGACCACGGCTCCGCAGACCACCCGCGCAGCGCGTTATCCACCCGCGTGCTTACAGAATCTGTCGCGTCCCGCACAGCGGCCTCCAGCGCATGGTCTCGCCCTTGCCTGCAACGCGCAGCACGGTCTCGACGAAATGGTTCACCTCCACATGGCGCGAGAGAAAGCGCGCCAGCACGGCGCCGAACAGGAAGGCGCTGTGGCCATGAAAGGCGTCCTTGTCGACTTCGAGCGTCACCTCGAGCCCGCGCCCGAAAGCGATCGGCCCCTTGAGCGGCAGCCTGCGCGCAACGGGCTTGCACTTCACCGACAGCAGGCCGCGCACCTGGCCCTGGCGCATCTCGTCGGCATGCACGGCGTAGAGCATCAGCGTTTCGCGCAGCGCGGCGGCGCCCTGCTCCGGCGTGCTGTCGGACAGCGACAGATAGTTGAGCGCGAGGTGATCGACCACGCGCCAACCGAGCCCCTGGCTCACCACCGGCGACACCGGCCGCGACGGCCCTCGCACCATGCGCACGCGCTGCACGGGAAATGAATCGACGCAGTCGAAGTCGTTCTCGCGGCCCAGCGGCATCAGCAGCGGCAGGTCGCGGTTGGTGCACAGCGCCGTCACCGCCAGCTGCCGCAACGTGGCCGAGTACGGCGCCTGCTGCGGATCGACGATCTGCATGTAGACCTCGGAGCCGATGTGGCTGCTGCGGTTGCCCTCGGTGCGCTGGCGCACCGACAGCATGCGCGGCTCGCGCGTGGTCGTGAAGTAGGCCGGGTGGCTGTTGCGGCTGCCGTGAAAGGCCGAATAGAAAGGCCTGAAAGGCTGCTCGGCCGCGACCGCATCGGCGCCGGGCGCGCCATGGCCGATGACCTCGGTGATGGTGTGCACCTCGAAGTCCTGCGGGCGCGTGCGGTCAGGCACCAGGTGAAACTGGCTCACGCCCTCGGTCATGGGCACGCGGTCTAGCCGCTTGCTGAACAGGTTGACGGCGGGCACGCAGTGCAGCTGCACGTTGTCGGCGCTCACCAGTTTTTCGAGCGCCGCGTCGCCGCGCGAGAACAGCAGCACGATCTCCACGTCGGTCACGGGCATGGCCGCAAGCAGTGCATGGAGCCCGCCGATGCGCACGAACTGAAAGCGCTGCGGAAACGCGAAGTACTCCTGCAGCAGCCGAAAGCCCGAGAAGCCGGTGGCGGTGGTGGGCAGCAGCGCTTCGTCTTCCTCGAAACCGACCGCGCCGATGGCGCTGGCCGGCAGGCTCTGCGCCGTGCCTTGCAGCGCACCGCTGGGCGCGAGCGGCCGCACCAGCACGCCGATGGGCTGGCCCAGCGCGCATTCGTGCAGTTGCCAGGCCACGTCTTCGGCACCGCCGAAGTGCAGCACAAGATCGTCGAGCGCGATCTGGCTGAAGTTCAGGCCGGCCGTGGCGTGCAGCGCAATGCGCAAGCCGCCGCGGATGGCGCGCGACTGCGGGTGCGTGTTGAGCGGCAGGTCGGGCGCGTAGGTGAAGTACTGCGCGCGCTGCACTTCGATGGGCCAGATACGCAATGCGCTGGCCGTGCGGAATTCGCAGTGCGTGTTCTGCCCTACCGCCTGCCTTGCACGCAGGCCGCTGCCGCGCGGCAAGGTAGGGCCGGTCGCAAGGTTCGCATCGTCGGGGTCGGGCACGAATGACACGACCACCATCGCCGGTGTGGGCGAAAGAAAGTGCGGATAGACGATGTCGAGCAGGTGCCCCGTGAAGCGCGGGTATTCGGCGTCGAGCTTCAGGCCCACCCGTGCCGACAGAAACGCCGTGGCCTCGATGAGCCGCTCCACATACGGGTCGGCCACTTCCTGGCCCTCGATGCCAAGTCGATGCGCAATCTTTGGAAATGCCCGCGCGAACTCGGAAGCGCTTTCGCGGAAGTAGCGCAGCTCCTGTTCGTACAGGCTCAGCAGCCGAGGGTCCATGCGGGACTCACCTTGGGTTTTGCGCCATGTCCACTATCTCGATGCGTCCTTCTTCCAGGTCAACGCGGCTTCGCATCAGGAACTCCAGCGGCACGGGCTGTGCCCACAGCATGCCGCGTATCTGCAGGCCGATGCTGTTGTGGGAGTCCAGTGCCGGGCCTTCCATGACGAGTTCCACTTCGAGTGTGCGGGACAAAATGCGCGGCTCGAACTGCAGGATTGCGTTCTTCAAAGCCTGTTCCATGCTGACACGCTGCACCGACGAGGTGAACTGGCCAGACAGCATAGGCAATCCGTAGTTGATGACCGAGCGCGCCGCGTTCGGGTATTGCTTGTCGTCCATCGAGAGGCCGTAGCCGGTGGCGTTGAACAGCCAGCCAAGGTCGCGCAGCACGGCCTGGCGCAGCGCCTGCTTGGTCAGCGTGCGCTTCTCGTCGCCCTCGCGTTTTTCGTCGGGGGCGTTGTCGACGAGGCGGTCGAGCAGCGAAGGCTGCAACCGCTCCTGCGCGGTGAGCTCAGCCATCGGCGCTGCCCTCATCGGCTTCGCCCGCCGAGGTGTCCGCGGCCTGCGTGAACAGGATCTCGCGCACGTCCATCAGTGCGTACTCGCCCGCGTCGCTGCCGAGCACGCGCTGGCCGTAGCCGGCCCATACCTCGGGGCGCAGCTCGCGCCACTCGGTCTTGCGTGCGAGACGCAGCTCGCCGTCTTCGACCTTCTCTGTGCCCTCGTAGCGCGTGGGAATCAGCGCGAGCGTTTCGCCGCCGTTCTCGAACTGCAGGTGCGCGGGCATCCACACGCAGTCGCGCAGGTCTTCGGGCGGATCGATCTTGATGTGCGCGAGCCGCGCGTACGGAATCCAGTAGTACTTGCCGTTGACGAAGGCTTCGAGCACCGGGCCCAGTCGCATGTCGGCATCGGCCAGCCATTCGAAGGGAGCGCCGTCGATGGTGCCGCTGATGGCGGGCGCACCGTCGAAGGCGCGCTGGCGCAAGTCTTCAGCCAGTTCGCTCTCGCCGCGGCCCTGCCGCAGCAGCGACTCGATGAGCAGCGCCAGCCACTGGTCGGGCTGGCCGAAGATCATGGGCGTGCGCGTGCCGGCGAACACTTCGGCGCGCAGGCCCTCGCAACGCACGGCCTCGCCGTAGACCTGCTTCATGGGCACGGCCAGCGCGTCGAGCTCTGCCGCAACGGTGAGCTGGTTGAGCGCGCGCTCCCACTGCCCGAGCACGCACAGCAGCTGCGCCATGAACACGCGGTGCTTGCTGTCGGAAGGCTTGGCGCGCACGTCGTCGCTCAGGGCCTTGAGCGCGGCGGCCGGGTCGGCAGCCTTGAGGAATTCGGCGGCGGTCGTCATGGTGTGCGGCTCCTGGGTGGTGTGATGAGGCTCAGGCGCGGGTGAACTGGCATTCGCGCACCGCGCCGCGCAAACCAGTGGTCTTCTGCGGAGCCGACCTGACCTTCACGGTGCGGTAGCTGATCGAGATCAGCTCCGAGGGCACGCCCCAGTGGCCGCCGGAGTTGAGCACCAGCCGGCAGATGCGCGCGTTCTCCAGCACCAGCTCGAAGGTCGACTGCGCATCGGGCGAGCGATCGTCGCCGCCGGACTTGTAGGCGCTGATCATGACCTTCAGGTCTTTCTCCTGCGCGCGCAGCAAGCTGGCAATGGTGGCGGTGGCCGCGTCGCTGCGGCGCGCAACGATCAGGTTGTTGGGCACGACCTGGTTCTGGCTGGAAGACTCGGGCACCTGCACCGACCAGTAGTAGCCCCCGATGTTCAGGCGCGCCTTGCCGTCGTCGAAGGGGCGGTCGAGCTCGCCTTCGACTGGCGCGCCCTTGTTCTCGATCAGCATGACCAGGTCGGTTTCGGCCGAGCCGGTGCCGATCAGGTCGAAGAACTGCCGGGCGTCTTCAGGGCTCCAGGAGCCGTCGTCTAGAAATGCCATATCACCTCCGGAAATCGAAACAAGGAAAAGAAACCGTGATCTCGGGCCGCGTCGTCATGGCCGGGCTCCGCCGTCCGCTGCGCCGCCGCTCCTGCGCAGCAGGGCCGCGAACACCTGCCGCTCGCCGCTCTCCGCCGGTGGCTGGCCACCGCGCACGCGCACTTCCGACACATCGGCCTGCGCATAGGCCACGCCAAACAGGCGCGGCGCGCTGTAGGGCGTGGCGGGCACGGCCATGACCAGCAGTCGCGCGTCGCCCGCGGCATCGAGCCATGGCAGGTCGAAGCGCTTGACCGAAGGCTGATCGGGCGTGCCGCGCTTGAAGCGGTTGGTTTCGCCGACGAGTTCGTCGGGGTAGACCGACTGCAGGTTGCCGCGCGCGTCGATGCCGGCGATGACGAGGTCGAGCGAACGGCCGCTGGTGTTGCGCACGTTCAGGCGCAGGCGCTCGCCGGTGCGCAGCGAGGGCAGCGCGTTCGCGGCCTGTGCCTGAACTTGGACGATGGGGGTGCTGCGCAGCATGCGGTCGGCGCTCCAGACTTCGAGCGCGGCGTCGAAGCCGTCGAGCTGGCCATCCTTGCCGTAGGCCTGCAGTTGCGCGAGCCACTTGAGCTGCGCCAGGGCCTGCAGGCGGCGGCGCAGCGCGGCGGTGTCGGGCAGCACCACTGCGGAGACAGTAGCGCCGAACAGCGGTGAGAGCAGTTCGAGGCGCTGGCCCGAAGGGCCGAGGTCGGTCCAGCGCACGTCGGCGTTGGCCGCATCGTCGGTAGGGCGGATCGCGGCCGGGTAGTCGAGGCTGAGGCCGCCGGGCAGCGGCTTGTCGGCACGCACGCGCAAGGCAGTGGCGGCCGGCTCTGTCATGGGCGTGACGCTCCAGAACGCAGCGCCCGACACGTCCTTCAACGCCGCCGGCACGGCCAGCCATGCGCCGCCGAGCTTGATCTGCGACACGGTGGCCGGCGCACTGCGCACGGCACCGTCTTCGAGCGTGGCGAGCACGCGCAGCTCCTGCTGCTGCGCGAGGCCGTCGAGCAGGCCCGCCTTGACGGCCAGGCTGTCGCCGCTGCGCTGCGCGCGCCACACGGGGCGCGTGGATGCGGGCGCGCCGCTGTTGGCGAACAGCGGCGCATCGAGGTTGCCTTCAGCCACCGGAGACGGTAGCTCGCGCGTGGGAAAGCGCTGCGCAAGTTCGTCGATGACCGGCGGGTACTGCGCGAGCACGCCGTCGAACAGGTCGCGCCAGGTGGCGGGCTTGCGCGACAGTGCCTCCACCACGGCCCATGTCAGCAGGCCCTGCGGCCGGGCGTTGCGCGCCTTGCGGGGCAGACGCAGCTCGGGCGTGATCTGGTGGCTTTCGGATGCGAAGAAGGCAACGTAGCGGGCGCGCGGCACGGCTTCGGCCGGCACGGGCGGCGTCAGGGGCCGCGCGGGCGGTGCGCCGCCGGTCAATTGCGTCACGCGCAGGCCGCGCCAGCGCACTTCGTCGTCGGGTGGCCCTTCGGCGGTGGCGGGTGCATCGGCCGTGCCACGCGTCATGGAGTTGGCGGAGCAGGTGTCGAACACCGAGGCGACAAACACGTTCTTCGCCAGGAAAGACTGGATCCACGCGTCGAAGTCGACGTCGCGCAGGTCGCCCGTGAGCACGTTGTCGCTGCCGAGCGTGCCGCGCACGTCGCGCGCGAGAAAGTTCTCCGACAGCCCGTCGGGCTCCTGGTAGCGCTTGGCGATGTCGCGCAGGCGGGTGCCGTGGCCGGAGAAATACAGCAGCACGAAGTCACCGCTCCTGGACTGCGCGAGCAGCCTGGCCAGCGCGTCGTGGATGGCCTGCGATTCGGGCAGCGCGGCGCCGTTCACGCCGTCGGCGAGCACGGCGATGTCGGGCGCCGCAAAGCCCTGCTTGAGCAGCGCGTCGCGCATCAGCATCACGTCGTTGCGCGGCGCCTGCAGCCACAGCGCCTGCGGCTGGTTGACGAGTTCGGAGACGCCGACGAGCAGCGCGCGCTGGGTGGCGAAGGCCAGGGTGCAGCAGGCGAGCAGCCACAGCACGAGCAGTACCTGGAGAAAGCGCAGTTGCGTGAGGCCCTTTCCCTTGGGCCGCAGGTGAAGGTGCAGACGGGCGACATGCCCGAAGGCCGCGGCGCGTGTCATGGCCGCTGCTCCGCTGCCGGCCCGGCCGACTCGACCAGCGGCGAAGCCGCGAGCACCGACAGCGCCTCGACGGGCTCCGGCACCCGCAGGCGCCACGTGCCCTTGCCGCCCGGATCGCCCGGCCCGCCCACCACATCGGCCGATATCGAATGCAGCAGCCGGTCGGCCTCGTCCATTCGCACGCCGGTTTTCCAGCGCACCACCAGGTCGGCCCGCGCCTGCGCGGGTGCGGTAGGCACGGCGCGGAAGCGCACCTCGTCCTCTTCGGGACCGGCACCTCGGCCGCCGAGCAGCCCGACGTTCTGGATCACCACGCACAACGCCAGCACCGCGAAGGCCGGGCGCGCCCAGCCTTCCGCGCCGAACCAGCGGCGGATGCTGCCCCACCAGCCGCCTTCGGGCCCGGGCTGCGGCCGCGCGGGCGACGGAGCCGGAGAAGAAGAAGCCTCGTCGCCCTGCGGCCGCGTCAGCGCCTTCCCTAGCTGCAAGCCCACGTCGCGGTACAGCTCCTGGTAGTCGGCACGCGGGTCCTGAGGCCCGAGCGGCGTGCCCGACAGCACCGAGAACACACCGCCCACGCTGCGCAATGCGATGCGCCCCGGCTCCGGCGCGATGGCGAGCGATGCGTGCGCGGCCCACTCGTCGTGCACCGCGCGAATCGCGGCGAGACGCGTGGCCGAGACTTCGCCGAGCACGCGCGCGCACAACTGCGGAGTGGGTGCCAGCGTGAGCACGTTCCAGGCCTGGATCACACCGAACATCGGCTCGAAGGGCTCGTCGTCGGGCTCCAGCAGCACGTCGAAGGCAGATGCCCAATCGGCCTCGCCGGCGGCCATCCAGCCCTGCCAGAGATCGCCCTGGATGCAGCGGTCGAGCAGCACGCCGAGCAGCCGCCCTTCGTGCACCACGCTGACGAGGCGGCCCGGCGCCCAGCGGGCCGGAAAGGCGCGCTGGGCGACAGCCTCTCGGCGCCGGGCCAATTCGGTAAGAGGCAGCAGCAGGTCGGATGCGGCGGCGGCCGGGGCCGAGGCCGGTGTGGCGCCCGTTGGAGGGGACGTGCCCGGCATGGCCACGGTGGCCGTGCCGGGTGCACTGTCCGGCGCATCGTCGGGCACGGCCGCGCCGGTTTCCAACGCGTGGCGGATCACGCTGAGCGGGGGCCAGAGGTCGTGGGTCATGGCGTCTGTTCCTGAATGGCTATGTCTTCAGGCATAAGACGCTTCAGCACCGAGGATTTTGAAAACCTGCAGGATCGCGGCCATGTTGTCGGACTCGATGGCGATGCCCAGCGTCTGCTGGAGCCAGCCGCCGATCCGGGTTTTGGCGTAGTCCGCGGTCAGCCCCTCGCGCTTGTGCACGAGCCCCAGACGGCCCGCGCGGTAGTGATAAGAAGCAATGGCGTGGCGCGAGGCCACGCCCGACAGCCCGCCCTCGGCCTCCTTGCCGAAGCCCTCGCACAGCAGCAGGCGCTCGGGCTCGGGCAGTTCGGCGATGAAAGCGCGCGCGGCCAACTGCACGGCCTGCGCGCTCAGGCCGTGCTCGGCCAGGCAGCCATCGAGGTCTTCGCCCGCGCCGATCTCGTCTTCGAGCTGCGCCTCGGTGATCTGGTCGCCGATGGAGAGCTTGCGGCGAAAGGAACTGGCGCGCGTGCAGTCAATGAGATAGCGGCGGAAGTAGGCGCACAGGGCGAAGGCGGTGGAAGGCGCACTGTGGCTTGCGCGCTCGTCGGCCTCGTCCGGGTCGGCATCGAGCCGCAGCACCTTCACGTAGATGAACTGCGCCACCAGCTCCTGCCGGCCTTCGCCCAGCACCTGCAGCTCGGGCGGATTGCAGGCCACCAGCGCATCGCCCACGATGCGGTACATGGCGCCCATGTCGTTCGGGGACAGCGTCTGACGCCGCCGCCAGAGGCGAACGAGTTCAGAACTTTCCGCGGACGAAAGGGTTTCCTGCATGAAGAGTCAAGGCGCCCGATCGATCAGTCGTCGACGCAGCTGCCCTCCGAAGGCACCAGGCATTGCGGCAGGTTCGCGCCCACCGGCCCGCCGCGCGTGCGGATGGCCGACGACACCGCGGCCTGCGCCACGGCCAGGCCGCGCGGCAGCAATATCCACAGCTGGCCGCGCTCCTTCATGCGGCGCGCGTTGGTCGCGGCCTGCTGGCCATTGCCGAAGAAATAGTCGGCCCGCACCGCGCCGCGGATGGCGCCGCCGGTGTCCTGCGCAATCGTCAGGCGCTGCATCGGCGCGCCGCTGCCGGGTGTGCGCGTCGACACGAACACCGGGTAGCCGAGCGGCGTGCTGCGCGGATCGACGGCAATCGAGCGCCCCGCCGACAGCGGCACGCCGAAGGCGCCCACCGGTCCGCCCACGGGCGAAGTCGATTCCTTGAAGAACACATAGCTCGGGTCCTTGATGCCCGAGCCGGCCACCGCGCCGGCCGCGCGCCGCCCCGGCACCACGACCGGGCCGCTGGCAACGGGCCGCGCGAGCGTGAAGCCGCGCGTGCGGATGGTGCCGCTGTCGACCGCGCCGACGTCGTCGTCATCGCCGTCGTCAAGCTGCAGCTCGATGGACGAGCCGCGCACCTTCACCGGGCTGCGCGGCTTGCCGTTGGCGGCCTGCGCCAGCGTCGGGCGGAAGGGCTGGCCGTTCTGCTCGGCGTAGGCGACGCGAACGATGTCGCCGTTGGCCAGCTTGATGCGCCCCGAGCCCTGGATCTGCATTTCGTACAGCGCGGTGGCGCTGCTCACGAAGGCCAGCACCTTGGCGTTGGGCGCACCCTTGGTTTCGATTTCTTCGCGCGTGTAGTACGGCAGCAGTTGCTTGCCCTCGACCCGCAGGCGCACCTTGCGGTCGAGCGTGTCGCGCGAGATGCCCGAGAGGTCGAGCGCAAAGAGGCCCGGCGCGCCCATGTCGCGCGTGCTCAGGCCGGTCTGCACCACCACGTTGCGCCCTTCCACGCGGGCCGCCACCGTGCCGTTGCCGGCGGGCAGCTTGCGCGCGTCGGCGAACAGCATGTCGTCGGGCTGGCCGTACACGGGGTAGATGAAGGGCGCGCCATACTGACGGGCGCCCGCGATCTCGGGCTCGAAGTAGCCGGTGACCACGCCGTCGGGCTTGCGGTCGTCGTCGCGAATCTGATAGGCCGAGAACTCGCCCTCGAAGAAGCCGCGGATGGCGTTGCTGTTCTTGCCGTCGACCTTCAGCGCGCGGTCGCACACCTCTTTCCATTCGGCGCCGCGCCCGGTCAGCACCTTGCAGCTGCCGAGGAAGGCGGGCCAGCTTTCGGAGAAGTCGTCGCGCGCCCAGCCCGGCACCGAGTCGAAGCCCACCGAGGTGTAGGTGGCGAGCTGGGTCGAGAAAGTGCGCGCCTGGCCGGCCACGCTGGCGCCGGTCGGCGGCGGGCGCGAGGCGCTACTGCTGCTGCCGGCGGTGTCGGTCGTGGCCGCGCCGGTGCCCGTGGCGGCCGGCGGCGGCACGGTGCAGCCCGCCAGCGAGGCGATGACGGCAACAACGGCGGCAGTAGCGGCCCACTGGAGCACGTAGTTGAGGCGCTGTTGCAGCTGCTGTTGTTGTTGCTGCTGCAGTGCTTGCGAGGTGGTCATGAAAGTCTCCTTGTCCGGAAAGTGGCGACCCGAGGGGCCAACGCTCTACAGACGATTACTTCTCGACGATTTTGAAATTCCCGACGCCATAGACGTCGTTGCACGGGGCGCCGGGTGCGCACACGGGTTTGCCCAGCAACGGCGAAGGGCCGGTGCCGCGCGTGGCTTCGAGCGCAGCCAGCACCGGCAGCGGGAACACCGGGAACACGCCGTCGTTCTGCACGCCGGCGGCACTGAAGTCGCGCTCGTGCTCGCTCACGAGCACCGCGAACTGGTCGGTGCCGGCCGGGCCGCCCGCATCCATCGGCCACGAAGCCCGCGGCAATGAGAGCGAACCGCCCGCGGTGATCTTGTTGTACTTGTCGAGCAAGTTCGGGAACAGCAGGAACATCTCGCCGCCGCTGGACAGCAGGAACACATAGACAAAACCTTCGCGCTTGCTGCGCACCTCGAAGGCGAGGCGGTCCTTGCCGATGGCGACTTCGGCCTTCTTCGGCGTGGCCGTCACCTCGAAGCCGGGCGCGGCGCCGGTCGCGAGGGATTGCAGCGACTCGGCGGGCGTGCGCGGTGCCGGAGGGGGCGGTGCCGGAGGGGGCGGTGGTGGTGGCGGTGCTGGGGGAGCCTCTGCGATCTTTGTGTCGGGTGGCGGGGCCGGCGTGGTGGTGACGACCTTCTTGTCATCGGTGTTCGTACTGCCGCCGGTGCGCCCTTGGAACCACCACCAGCCGCCACCTGCCGCGGCGGCGAGCACGGCGACCGATACGAGTGCGGCGACGGTCTTGCTATTGCTGCCGCTGGTGGGAGCGGGTGCGGGCGCCGGTGCCTTGCCAGCTGCCTTGCCACCTGCATTGCTCTTGCCGCTCGCGATGACTGTCGCGGCGTCGGCGTTGCTGTTGCCGCTGCGCGCACCCGAAGGCGGCTGCGTGCGCGGCGTCGGCGCGATGCTGTGCCCCACTTCCAGATCGAGCGCGGCGCGCAGCTCGGCCATCGACTGCGGCCGCTGCTCGGGCCGCACGCCGAGGCCTGCATCGATGGCTTCCAGCAGCCGCAGGCTGTAGCGCTGGCGCAGGATCTCGTTGCCCGCGAGCGGCACATAGCTGTCCGACAGCAGCCGCGCCACCGATGGCGGCGGCGCGCGGCCGCACACTGCCACGTGCATCACGGCAGCGAGCGCGTACACGTCCGTCCACGCGCCCTGCGACATGTCGGGCATCTCTGCGTACTGCTCGATGGGCGCGTAGCCGGGCTTGAGGATGACGGTGATCGCCTGCGTCTTGTCGGTGATCACCCGGCGCGCGGCGCCGAAGTCGAGCACCACCGGGCGGCCCGAGCCTTCGAGCAGGATGATGTTGTCGGGGGCGATGTCGCGGTGGTAGCAGTTGGCGTTGTGCATCACCGCGAGCGCCTGCGTGACGCCGTCCATGATGCGGATGAGCCAGGACTCGTCTACGCCTGCGGGAATGGCCACCAGGGCCTCTCTTAGCGTGTCGCCTCTGTAGAAAGGCATGACCATGTAGGTGGTGCCTTTTTCTTGCCAGAAGCGGTAGACCTTCAGGAGCGACGGGTGGTCGAACTGGGCCAGCAGGCGGGCTTCGTTGATGAAGCTGCGCATGCCTAGGTCGAAGGTTTCTCTGTGGCGTTCGGACAGGGGGACTACTGTGCCGTCGTTCTGTCTTGTCGACAGTGACGTGGGGAGGTATTCCTTGATTGCTACTACGCGTTCTAGCGTGTGGTCCCAGGCTTCGTAGACGACGCCGAAGCCGCCTTGGCCTATGACTCTTGTGACTTCGAATTCGGCTAGGCGGCTGCCTACTGGCAACAGGCCTGCGTCTGTGGTGCCTGTGGCTGGGCTTGTCACCGGGGTTGCGCCTGCGGTGATGACGGTGGCGGCCGTGTCGCCGGTTGTTGTTGGCTGGGCTGGTTTGGGGACTACGCGGGTGCGGTCGTCGTTGGAGTCGGTCATTGACTGGCTCCTTTGTTGTGGGTTTGCTTTCCGAGGCCGGGTCTCGGCCCGGCGGCCGACCTACTTTTCTTTGCTTCGCCAAAGAAACGTAGGCAAAAGAAAGGCGACCCCACTGTCTGCGACCCCTTCGCTGCGCTACGGGGCAACCTGCGGTGCTCGCGTTTCGCGGGGTCCGCAGAACTCGCTTCGCTCAAACAGCTGCGGCCCTGATCCGCGAAACGCTGCGCTCCTCGGCGCAGCCAGAGGGGAGGTGGAGACAACACGGGCCATCGCTTCGCTCGGCACGGTGCGACTGCAGGCGCGCAGCGCCTGCAGTCGCGTTGGGGGCCGAGCGCAGCAATGGCCCGCCCGGTTCCCCAATCCCTTCTGGTTGCGCCGAGGAGCGCAGACGTAGGAGGGATCAGGGCCGCAGCTGTTTGAGCGAAGCGAGTTCTGCGGACCCCCTCCGGAGTCGAGCACCGCAGGTTGCCCGAAGCGAAGCGGAGGGTCGCAGACAGTAGGGTCGCCTTTTCTTTGCTTACTTTCTTTTGGCGAAGCAAAAGAAAGTGAGTCGGCCGCCGGGCCGAGACCCGGCCCCGGAAAAGCAAACGAGAAGAGGCGGTCATCACCCCTCCTCCGCAAAGCCAAGGAACAAGGCTTCGAACTGCTCATCCCGAGGTAGCCCAGTACTAAGCATCCGAATCCCATGCTCAGCAGAAGGATCCCCCAACCAAAGCGACGCCCCCGCAACAGGCAGATCCAACAACTCCATCGAGCTCTCACGAACCAAACCGCCAGCATCCTCAACAAACAACCTCTGCAGCACCGCATCAAACCGCAGCGCATCCAAATCCCCATCAAGCCCTTCCAACGCAGCCTGCGTCGCATGCGCCCACCACTGCAACGCCATAGCCAGCGCCTCCCCCTGCAGTTGCCCAGAAACAGACTGATCAAGCTCCATAGCCAGAGCAAACGGAAAGTACCGCCCCACCCCATCAACCGATGGCATCAACACCCCAATCCAAGCCTGCTCCCCCGCCACCTGCCGCCCCAACGCAAAGCACCAGATAGGCGCTTCGAGATACCGCTCAGTCCAATCCGCATGCCGATCCCGCAGCCGAGCCATCCCCCGCTGCAACCACTGATCCCACACGGCGCGAAACGCCTCCGGCAACCGCCGATGCGCAAAGTCCCCCATGCCCGGCAACTTGCCGAACCACCCCGGCAACGCGGTCGAGGCGAAAAGAGAAGGTGAAGAAGCCGCCTCGTTCACAACCCCTCCGGACAAGAAAACTCCCGCAACTCGCGCAACCGGATCGGATGCTGCACGCTGTTCGTAGTCACCTCGAAGCGAGTCTTGCGCGCACCAATCTGGAAGGTGATGAAGAACTTCTCCGGCGCATCGCCAGCTTCAAGCTGCCCATCGTCCAGCGCCCGGAACAGCGCCCAAGGCCCATCCACAGCCGCCCCCGAGCTGCCAGTGGTCGAAGGCGGACTCACCTGGATGCGTACCTGGTTGCTGCCCTTCGGCCCCGGCCACTGCACCGCCATCGGCACCACAGGCCCGTGCGCGTACTTCACGAGCTGGCCGTCGACGTCGAGGATGAACTGCGTGATGCCCGCATCCATTTCCACCGGCTTGAAGTCCAGCCGCATCGACGGCCCACGGCCGCCGCCGCGGAAGAAGATGTCCTTGATGCGCGCCGCGCGTTCGAACTGCGCAAGTGCCTGCGTGGTAATGGCGCCGCGTTCGGCCACGGGCTTGTAGCGCCACGGCTTGGTGCTGGTGTCGACCAGCGCGGCCAGGCGCTTCTGGAAGAAGTCGTCCATCAACCCGCCGGGGCCGAACATCTGGCCGAAGTCTTCGGGCAGCACGTCGCGCTTGCTGGTGGGAGAGAACGGGTAGCGGCCTGCGATGGCGCGCGCGCAGAACTCTGCCACGGGGCGCAGGTCCTGGCTCAGGTTGCCGCGCTCGGCGGTCTGCGCCTGCGCGGCGCCCGACTGGCTGAGGTTCTCGACCATCGAGCGCACCGGCTCGGGCAGGCGGCCCGCGTCGGACTTGAGCTTGCCGGCCACGTCGCCGGGCGGCGGCGAGGTGCGGCCCTTCACTGCCGTGTCGACCGCATTGAGGTACACGTACACCTCGTTGAAGAGCTTCAGCGCGTCGTCGATGGGCGCGGGCTGGTTGGGGCCGCCGGCTGTGACGAGCCGGCGCAGCGACTCGAAGCGGTCGTCCACGATGCTCTCGATGCGCTTGCCCGGGGCCACCTGGCGGCCGGGGTCGCTGCCGAACAGGTCTTCCAGGCCCTTGCGCGTGTTGCGCACTGTCTCGGTCGCCTTGCTGACGACGTCCTTGTTGGCGTCTGCCGCCGGGATCAGCGTGGTCTGCTTGACCACCGCGCGCAGGAAGTTCGCGAGCGGGGAATCGACGCCCGAGAGAATGCGCGCGGTCTCGATGTTCTTCTCCAGGCCGGTCGCGCGGATCAGGCGCACGTCGGCGAGCAGCGCCTCCCACTGCTTGACGTATTCCTCCAGGTACAGGCGGCGCACGCGGTCGGTCAGCGCGCCGAGCGCGGTCACGTCGCGCAGGCGGTCGGCGGCATTGCGGTCTTGCCCCAGCACCCACGGGTCTTCGTTGGCGAGCAGGCCGGTGAGCACGGTCACTTCGTTCTGGAAGCGCTTGTGATAGCCGTCGTAGGTGAACATGCCCGGCACGCCATCGGTCAGTGGCTTGCCGCTGATGCGTTCGAACACCAGCGGGCCCGAGGGACCGGTGGCGGTGGCCACGCTGAAGGCCGGAATGTCCTTGGTGGCGCGCTGGCGCTTCAGGCGGCTGAACACGCGCTGCTCCAGCGGGTAGCTCGCGAGCACGGCGCGCACGCTGCGCACCAGGTTCTCGTCCATCTTGAGCGGCGAGCGCGGCGGGCCCTGGGCGATGAGCACGTCGAGCTGGTCTTCGAGCGCCTTGCGCTGGTCTTCGGGAATGCCGCGGTCGAGGTTGCGCGACCAGTCGAGCGTGATCCAGGCCTTGAGCGCCTCGGCGTCGAAGTGCTCGGGCTGGTAGAGCATCAGGTAGCTCTTGAGCGCTTCGTACGTGTACTCGAGGTTGTCCTTCTGCGCGGTGCGCAGCTGGTCTTCGATGCGCTTGGCGATCTGCGGCAGGAAGGCGTCGTTGAGCGCGCGCTGGTGCGTGAGCATGGCGGC
Organism: Variovorax nivicola; assembly: GCF_051216475.1. NCBI lineage: Bacteria > Pseudomonadati > Pseudomonadota > Betaproteobacteria > Burkholderiales > Comamonadaceae > Variovorax > Variovorax nivicola. The sequence continues at coordinate 103,279 of NZ_JBPJZK010000010.1, forward strand.
GGCGTCGAGCTTGTCGCCCTGGTAGAGGCCCAGCGTCATCGACAGCGGCTCGTCGCCCTGGTGGTTGTCGGGCGTCTTCCAGATGTCGCGCAGGCTCTGCAGCACGGGCGCGACCTCGACCAGGTTCTGCACGCGCGCGGGCAGCGCCGCAAGGTTCTGCTTGGCGGGCTCGACACGGGCCTCGACCGACTTCAGGTAGTTCATGTTCTGCAGCGTGCTGTAGCCCCAGGCTGCGAGCAGGCCGACTGTGAGCAGCGTCATCGCCGTCACGCCGATCACGCGCAGCGTGTGGCGGCGGCGCTCCAGCTTCACGTCGGCGCCGGCCAGGCGCTGCTCGGGGAACACCACTTCGCGCAGCAGCGATGTGAGGAAGTAGCTGCGCCCGCTCGACTTCTGCGGCGCGAGCATCGCGCGCTCGATGCCGAAGCTGCGCGCAAGGCTGCCCATCACGCGGTCGATCGGGCTGCCTTCCTGCGTGCCACTGGTGAAGTACACGCCGCGCACCCACGGCGGCTGCGCAAAGCGCGAGCCGGTGAACACCTGCTCCAGCAGGTCGGACAGCAGCGAGCCGATGGAGCCGAACTGCGCCGGAAAACCGAAGATGGCCGCTCGGCGCGTGCCGTCGGTCTCGCGCTGCATGCGCGCGATGAGGCCGTCGTTCACGCGGTTGTGCAGCAGCGCGAATTCGCGGTTGAAGGCCGTGGAGAGGCCCTTCTCTTCCAGCTGCACGTTCTCGTTGGCCGGCAGCGTGAAGCCGAAGACCTGCGCGCGCTGCTCCTTGCCGAGGTCGTCGAAGTAGTCGGTGAAGCCGTAGAGCAGGTCGCTCTTGGTGACGAGCACGTACACCGGCAGGCGCGTGGTGAGCTTGCTGTCGAGTTCGAGCAGGCGCGCGCGGATCGAGGCCGCAAGCTGGGTGCGCGCCTCGGGGCCCTGGCTCAGCAGGTCGGCCACGCTGACGGTAAGGAACACGCCGTTCAGCGGACGACGCGGGCGCGCCTTCTTCAGCAGGCCCAGGAAGCCTTCCCATGCGCTCTTGTCTTCCGACTGGTGGCTGTCCTGCGTGGTGTAGCGCCCGGCGGTGTCGATGAGCACGGCCTCGTCGGTGAACCACCAGTCGCAGTTGCGCGTGCCGCCCACGCCGCGAATGGCGCCGGGGCCGAACTTCTCGGCGAGCGGGAAGCTCAGGCCGGAGTTGACCAGCGCCGTGGTCTTGCCCGCACCCGGTGCGCCGATGAAGACGTACCACGGCAGGTCGTACAGGTAGCTGCCGCCCGAAATCGACATCCAGTCGCGCCAGCCGGGCTTCTTGCCAGCGGCGTGCAGGCGCATTTGCTTGAGCGTGGCAACGGCTTCGCTGAAGCGCGTGTCGAGGATCTTCTGTTCGCCGTTGACCGGTGCATCGGTCTTGGCGGCCGGCGCCTTCATGAGGCCGTCGGTCAAGTGCTGGCTCGCACGGCGCGCACGCCAGCGGCGGTACAGCGCGCGCAGCACCACGATGAGCACGATGACGCCGATGACGATGGCGCGCGTCATTTCGCCTTCGAGCGGCGCGAGCGAACCGATCTTCACCAGCGGGCCGATCCACCAGATCAGCAGCGCGACGACGATCAGCGCGAGCAGTGTCAGCAGCAGCGGGCTGAACAGGAAGCCGAAGATTTTCTTGATCATTTCGTCGCTCCTGGAACGGGAGCAGCCGGCGCGGCGGCGGCGAGCCGGTCGGGTTCGGTCAGCAGCACGATGTCGACGCGGCGGTTCTTCGCGCGGTTGGCGGGCGTGTCGTTGGCGGCCACGGGTTCGGCGTCTGCCTTGCCGTCGGAGCGCATGCGCGCGGGGTCGACCAGTGTCGTCAGCGCGCCCTTCACCGCATCGGCCCGCGCGGCCGAGAGATGCCAGTTCGATGGATAGCGCAGCGAGCGGATCGGCTGGTTGTCTGAATGGCCGGTGATCAGCACCTCGCCCTTCACTTCGGACAGCGCCTGGCCGATGCGGCGCAGCACGGGCAGCGATTGCACCATCGGCTCGGCGCTGCCGGAGCCGAAGAAGGAGTCGCCGCGCAGGCGCACCACGCTGCGGTCGGCCTCGTCGGTCACCGTGACCAGGCCCTGCTTGATCTCGGGCTCGAGAAAGCGCGCCAGGCGCGGCGTCTTCGCCGGCAAGGCGGGCGGCGCGATCTGGATGTTGGGCGCACGCAGGCTCGACACCGCGGCGTAGGTGGTGTCGGAGCGGTAGTTGAGCGTGAGCCGCAGGCCGAACCACGCGAGCGCGAGCAGCAGCGCAAAGCCGGCCGCGAACACCCACAGCGGCAGCGACTCACGCAGGCGCACCGTGCCTGCGCCCTGCCCACGCCAGTGCGGAGAAAGCTCGGGCTCGACGGCCGGCCGGTCCTTCGCGATCAGGTCGGCCAGGCGCTGGCGCACCGAGTCGAGCTGCGCGCGGCCGTTGTCGACCACGCGGTAGCGGCCTTCGAAGCCGAGCGCGAGCACGCTGTAGATCAACTCCAGCAGCTGGCGGTGCGTGGGCACGTCCTGCGCGAGCTTGGCGAGCAGCTGGAAGACTTTTTCGCCACCCCATGTTTCGTTATGGAACTGCACCAGCAGGCTCTGCTTGTTCCAGCCGGCCTGCACGCCCCAGGGCGTGTTGGCCACGGCTTCGTCGAGTGCGGTGCACAGCACGTAGCGCGCGGCGAGCACCGATTCATTGCTCACGCCAGCGCGGCGCGCATTGGCATCGAACTGGTTGACGGCATCGGCGGTGGAGGCGCGCAGCGCCGGCACGTTGGGCGGCTGCGCCAGGTTGCGCAGCTTGCCGATCAGCACCAGCAGCTTGCCGGCCGCCGACACCAGCGGGTTGAGCAGGCCGAGTTCGCCGACATCGGCGGCCGGCGTCGGGTCGGCACCGCCGAAGAAAGGCGCCGGTGCCGGCGCGGGCGGCGTGCCACCAGGCGTGCGCGGCTTGGGCTTGATGACCGTGCGTTCCGACTCGAAGGCGGCGAAGGGGTCGGGAGGTGTGCTCATGATGGTGTTCCGTTTCCGTCAGCCCGATGTGGCTAGGAACGAATGGCCCAGAACGCGAGGTCGAGGCCCGGGAAATCTCCGGCGATGTGCATCGCGATGCCGCCGGATTGCTCGAGCTGGCGCCACAGGTCGCTGTTGCGCGTTTCGAGTTCGAAGTAGTTGGCGCCGGTGTGGAAGGGAATCTGCCGCGGCGCGACCGGCATCGGCGTGAGCGTGACGCCCGGCAGCGCAAGGTTGACGAGGTCGCGGATGCGCTCGACCGGGCCGATCTTCACTTGCGTGGGGAAGCGAGCGCGCAGCGCTTCGCTCGGCATGTTCGCGTTCACCGCGAGCACGAAGGTCGCCTTGCGCTGCAATTCCACGTCGGTCACCATCGCCACGCGCACGCCGTGCTTGCGGTCGTGCAGCTCGATGCGGATGGCCGACTGCTCGAACACCATCGAGAGGCTGCGGCGCAGGTCGTCCATCACCGGGCGGAAGCTCAGCGCGAGGTCGTCGTGGATGTAGGGGCCGAAGCGTGCGACGCGGCGCGAGTCGCGAAAGCTCGAAAGGTCGCCGGCCAGCCCCAGCGCATGCTCGAAGAAATGCTGCGGGTGCAGCATCGCGCTCTTTGCCAGGTGCGCGAAGATGGCCTCGTTGCGGTTCACGGCCTGCAGCAGCATGAAGTCTGCGATCTCGGCCACGCCGCCGGTGCCGCCCTGCGTCATGCGGCCCGCGAGTGCTTCGCCGCGCTGACGCAGCAAACCCAGCAGTTCGTCGAGCCAGGCGCGGATGACGGCATGGCCGGCCACGTCGAGCAGCGGCGGCAGCATCGCGCGGTCCAGCTGCACCTGGTTGTCGACGCGGCGCTCGACCACGCGGGCAACGCCGATGGTGGTCCAGGCGTCGGTGGCTTCGCCGGCGCGCATCAGGCGCGTGTGAAGCTGGCCCAGCTGCAGCATCGCCGTGCGCTCGCCGGCGGTGTTCGAATCAGGCACTTCGGATTCGAGCACGCGGTGGCGCACCAGCTCTTCATATTCTTCGGCGTCAGCCTCGCGCGCACCGGCACGGCGCAGCGGCAGCGCGAGCACCACGGCCTCGTCGCGCATGGAAGAAGGAATGTCGATGGGCTCGGGCAGCGGGTCGACCGCCGGCATGTCGAAGACCGTGCCGTCGCCGAAGACGCCGACCGCCCGCACCAGCGCCAGCTTGCCCAGCGTGAGCGCGGCGGGGTCGATCTCCAGCTCGGCAAAGCCCCAGGCGTAGGGGGTGGTCGAACGCAGGAGCACATGCCTCGCATGATCGGCATGACGCTCGCTCTGCTGCAGGTGCTGAGGCTGCAACAGCATCCCCTCGCTCCAGACCACTTTTGTTCGCCAACTCATCCGCACTCCGTCAACGGCAAGGGTGCCTGAAAGAAACACGAAGTTTCCGGCGCGGGGGACGGGAGGCAAATCCGCCTTAAGGCCTAGCTAATGGCCTAGGCGGGGGGATTTGGAGCTACGGCGAAGGGACTAGGGCCGGGCGTTCAGCGCGCCGGAGCCGCGCGCAGGATCTCGACCTGCTCCGCGTACGTCTTCTCGATGCGCTGCAGCCGCTGTTCGCGTGCGGCGTCGTTGACCCACGAGGCGGCCATGGCGCGCTGTTTGCCCAGCTGGTGCTCCAGCCGCGCCTCCGGCAGCAGTGCGCTGTCGTCGGCCGCAACGTAGCCGTAGGCCGCGCGCAGGGTCTTGAGCACTTCGCGCTCGGCGTCCGCGCGCGGGCCCTTGCCTTTGCCGTAGCCGGTCAGGAAGTTCTGCAGCCGCGCCTGGAACTCGGGCGGAAAGTCGCGCCGCACCACCATCGGCGCGCCGGGCGGCGGCTCCGATTGCCAGACCACCTGCAGCCGCCCGGCCTCCACCGGGAACTGATCGCGAAAGCGCTCGAAGTCGGTGGTGTTGTTGGTGGCCACGTCGGCGTCGCCGTTGGCCACGGCCAGCGCGGTGGCCTGGTGGGTGCCGACGAATTCGCTGCGAAAGCGCGTCTCCATCTCGATGTTGTTCGGCAGGAAAAGCTGGCTCTGCGGCACGATGAAGCCGGTGACCGAACGGCTGTCGCCGCGCGCGAGCCGCCACTTCTCCGGCTGTGCGAGCACGCCTTCGAGGGTGTTGAGCGGCCCGGCCTTGCGCACCAGCAGCACGGCGCGGTGCTCGGGCACGCTGGGGTGCCGCGCGATCTGCGCCACTACCTTCATGCGCCGCTGCATCACGGCGTCGAGCGCCATCTTGGCCGAGAGGAAGGCCATGTCGATCTCGTCGCGGCCGATGGCGCGGTCGAGCTCCTCGTACGTGGGCACCGAATAGGCGCTCACCGGCATGCCGAGGCTGCGGCTCATGTCGGCCATGAGCGGCGTCCACAAAGCGCGCGACTCGACGGTACCGCCCAGCGGCAGCACGCCGAAGCGGATCATCCTGATCGGCACCGGTGCGGCCTTCTCTGCTGTTTTCTCGACCGTCTTCTCGGCGGTCTTCTCAGGTGATGCGGCGGCGCCCTGCGCCATGGCCGGCAGCGGCCCGGCCAGCATGGCCGCGAAGGCCAGCACCAGCACGGCCGCCACGCGCCAGGCCTTCATCGTCACGGCGTCACGTCCTTGAGCACGCTGACCTGTTCCGCATAGCCGCTCTCGATGCGCTGCAGGCGGGCTTCGCGCGCGGCGTCGTTCACCCATTGCGCGGTCATGGCGTTCTGCCTGGCGAGCTGGTAGGCCAGCTTGGCCGCGGGCTGCAGCGAGCTGTTGTCGGCGGCCACGAAGCCGGCCAGGTCGTGCAGCGACTTGAGCACCAGGCGCTCGGCGTCGCCGCGCGGCCCCTTGGCGCGGCCGTAGCTGGTCAGGAAGGTCTGCACGCGCTTGCGCAGCTCGGGCGTGTATTCGCGGCGCACCACGATCTGCGCGTGCGGGATCAGGTCCGACTCCCACAGCACCTGCAGCCGCTCGGTCTCGGCCGGAAAGCGCAGCTTGAAGCGCTCGAAGTCGGCGGTGTTGTTAGTGGCCACGTCGGCCTCGCTGTTGGCCACGGCCAGCGCGTTGGCCTGGTGGGTGCCCACGATCTCGCTGCGAAAGCGCGTCTCCATCACGATGTGGTTCGGCAGGAAGAACTGCAGCTGGGGCACGATGAAGCCCGACATCGACTGCTTCTCGCCGCGCGCCAGCCGCCAGCGCTCGGGCTGGTCCAGCATGTTCTTCATCGAGTTGAAGGGCGGCGCCTTGCGCGACAGCAGCAGCGCGCGGTAGCCGGGCAGGCCGTCGTGCCGCACCACCTGCGCCACCACCTTCATGCGGCGCTGGGTCACGGCGTCGAGCGCCATCTTTCCGGACAGGAAGGCCATGTCGACCTCGTCGCGCTGGATGGCCTGCTCCAGCGCCTCGTACGAGTTGACCGACAGCACGCTCACCGGGCGGTTGATGGCGCGGCTCAGTTCGGCCAGCAGCGGCTCCCAGTCGCTGCGCGACTCGAAGGCGCCTCCGAGCGGCAGGATGCCGAAGCGGATCGGCGCGTCCGGCGGGGGGGCAGCCTGGGCCGCGGCCCACAGCGGAAAGCCCATGAACAAGGCCAGTGCCGCCGCTCGGAGGGCACCGGAGAAACCGACGAATCGGCGCATGGAAGCCTGCATTTCTGGTCCTAAAGAGATAGGGCCGTTGCGCACCGGCGGGTCTAACATGGGCAACGCGGACGCCATTAAATATCAATTGCAAGCAATTTTTGTGATGTTTTTCCTGTCTTGCCAGTTCCGGACCGCTCCCCCAAGCTCGGCGCCCATGCGTCCGCTGCCCCCATGAACTGGAACTTCCGCGTCCTGCGCGGCCTGGCCCGCCTGACCTTTGCCCAGCAGCTGATCCTGCTGGCGCTGGTGCCGGCGGCGCTGGCCACGCTGGCGGCCATCACCGTGCTGACGCGGCAACACCTGGGCAACCTCACCGAGCTGATGCGCGCCAATGCGCAAACGGTGGCCCTGCAGGTGGCCACGGTGGCGCAGGCGCCATTGGCGCGCATGGACCGCCGCGCGCTGGCGCGCACCGCCCAGTCGGGCACCTACCAGCCCAACGTGCAGCAGGTGCAGATCTGGACGGAAGACGGCGAGATCGTGGCCAACTCCGAAACCGTCGACCGCGCCCGCGCCGACGGCCTGCAGGTGGTGGTGCCCATCGTGGGCGACGACGGCCGCCACAACGGCCAGGTGATGGTCGAGATGAGCCTGGCCGCGGTGGAAAGCGCGCGGCGCTCGGTCTGGTTCAACGTGGGACTGGTGCTGGCGATCAGCCTCTTCGGCGTGAGCCTGGCGGGCTGGTGGGCAGCGCGGCGCATCAGCGAGCCGATCCGCGCGCTCGGCAAGGCGGTCGACCGGCTCGGCGCGGGCGAGGACGCGAGCGTGGCCATCGAGGGCACCTCCGAAGTGCGCCACCTGCAGCACGGCTTCAACCAGGCCGCGCGCGCGCTCGCGGAAAGCCACCGGCTGCTGCAAAGCCGCATCAACGAGGCCACGGCCGAGCTGGCCCGCAAGAACCAGCAGCTCGAAGTGGCCAGCCAGGCCAAGACCCGCCTGCTGGCCGCCGCCAGCCATGACCTGCGCCAGCCGCTGCATGCGCTCACGCTGTTCTCCGACGGGCTGGCCAACGGCGAGCACGACCCGGTGAAGCTGCAGCGCATCGGCCACATCCGCGAATGCGTCGATTCGCTCGACCGGCTGTTCTCGGAGCTGCTGAACCTGTCACAGCTCGACGCGGGCGTGCTGCAGCCGCAGTGGATCGACTTTCCGCTCGACCGGCTGTTCGAGGAGATCAGCCGCAACTTCCGCCCGGTGGCCGAGCAGCAGGGCCTGCGGCTGGTGGTGCGCAAGACCGACATGTGGGTGCGCTGCGACTACGTGATGCTGTCGCGCATCCTGAACAACCTGGTGTCGAACTCGCTGCGCCACACCATCGAGGGCGGCGTGCTGATCGGCGCGCGGCGGCGCGGCAGGGGCGTGCGCATCGACGTGGTCGACACCGGCGTGGGCATTGCCGCGCAGCACCAGGCGCGGGTGTTCGAGGAGTTCTACCAGGTGGAGCCCACCGGCCGCCAGGCGGCGCGCGGCGCGCGCGGCATGGGGCTGGGCCTGGCCACGGTGCAGCGCCTGGCCGAGTTGCTCAACACGCGCGTCGAGCTGAGCTCGAAGCTGCACAAGGGCACCTGCGTGCGAGTGCTGGTGCGCTCGGCCCCAGCCGTACTGCCGCCGCCAGCGGGCTCGCCCGCCGTTGCCGCCATCGAGGAAGAAGAAAGCCTGGCCAACGTGCGCATCCTCGTGATCGACGACGAGCGCACCATCCTCGAAGGCCTGACGGTGGTGCTGTCGAACTGGGGCGCCGAAGTGCTGCCCGCGCAGAACCGCGCCGAGGCGCTGGCGCTGGCCGACACCTGGGAGCAGCCACCCGACGTGGTCATCAGCGACCTGCTGCTGCAAGGCGGCGACAACGGGCTCGACGTGATCGCCGCGCTGGAGCGCCATCCGCGCGGCATCGGCCCCGGCACCGCGCGCCTGCTCGTCACCGGCGAGACCAAGCCCGACCGCCTGCGCGAAGTGGCGAGCGCGGGCATCACGGTGCTCTACAAGCCGGTGTCGCCGCGCGTGCTGCGCCAGGCCATCCAGGCACAAAGGGCCGTCGCAGCCCTGGCGGTAGGTGCGTAGGTAGTCCATCGGACATAGACCGTGCGGCTGCCACCGTGTGAAATCCGTCACACGAGCAGGCCCTCGCCGACACGGACATAAGCCCTCCGCCTTATCGCGCCAAGCCGGGTCCGTCCTTACATTGGACTATCGCCCCTCGCTGCGGAAGCAGTCCATGTTTGTTGCCGTGAATTCCTTTCTCTCGCCCTTCTCCGGAAGGTTGCGCCGCGCCGTGCTGGCCGTGGGCTTCGCGTGGGCCGGTGCTGCTGTCTCGTCTGTCTTGTTCGCTGCCCCGGCCTCGGCCACCAGCCTCACGGTGCTGATGGGCGACGATGCGGCGGCGTCTTCCGAGTTCGTGCAGCAGCTGCGCGCAGACCAGGAGCCCGGCGGCAAGTTCGAGCTGGTGCGGCTCACGCCGGGGGGCGCCGAGCCGCAACCGTCCACCGAGGCCGCGGACACTGAGCGCGCCGCGAACGCCGGCGTGCGCACGCGCAGCCTGCGCACGGCTTCCGACGCACCGCTCACCATGGCGGTGGGCCCCGCCGCCGCGCGCGCCGCCGTCGAGCGGCCGGGCCAGGAGCCGCTGGTGCTGGCGATGCTGAGCCGGCTCGAATACGAAACCCTGAAGGCCAGCAGCCCTGCCCTGCGGCGCGGCGACCGGCGCGTGGGCGTGCTGCTGCGCGACCCGGCCATGGCCGACCAGCTCGCGCTGATCACCGCCGTGCTGCCGCAGAAGCACCGCATCGGCGTGGTCGCCACGCCCGAGTCGGAGCCGCTGGTGCGCGAACTGCAGCGCGCGGCGCAAGGCGCGAACCCGCCGTGGGATCTGCGCGTGGAATATGCGCCCGACGCCAAGTCGCTCGCCAACGCCCTGCGCCAGGTGGTGCCGCTGAGCGATGCGCTGATGGTGCTGCCCGACCTGATCGGCGACAGCCAGGCGGCCACGCTCTCGGTGCTGCGCGCTGGCGCGAGCGCGGGCCTGCCGGTGTTCGGCGCAAGCGAAGGACTGGTGCGCTCGGGCGGCCTGGCCGCGGCGGTCTCGACACCGTCGCAACTCGCGCAGCAGGCCCGACTGCTCGGCCAGAAAGTGGCGAGCGCGGGCACGGGCAGCAGCAACAACAATGCGCCGCTGGTGGAAGCGGCAACGCCCGCCACCGTGCGCGTCAACGCCACCGTGGCACGCGGACTCGGCCTGCGCATGCTGGAGGAACGGGAACTGACCGACCGGCTCGCAGCCCCGCGATGAGCACCGCACCGCACTCTCAAGGCCCGCCGGGAACAAACGGGGCCGGTGCGCCCACGCCCACGCCGCCGCCCCAGTCGCCCCACACGCTGGTCGTGCGCGGCAACCTGCAGCGCGATCTGTTCCGCCTCGGCGTGGTGCCGTGCGCGGCGGTGGCGCTGGCGCTCACGGGCTGGTTCACGCACAACCGGCTGCAGACCCTCGAAGCCGCCTTCGACGCCGAAGGCCAGGCCGTCGCGCGGCAGGTGGCGGCCATGTCCGACCTGAGCCTCTATGCCGGCGACCTGCCGGCGCTTCAGAACGTGGCCAATGCGGCGCTGCGCGGCGGACAGGTGACGCGCGTGGAGATCAGCAACAGCGCGGGCGTGTACGTCACGGCCGGGCCCAAGACACCGTCGCTGGCGCAGCTGCGCATGTTCACCTCGCCGGTCACGCTGCGCGAGGCCTCGCGCGCCAGCGCCTTCGCACCCGCCGGCTCCACCGCGGCGGGCGAGACGCCCATCGGCCTCGTGCAGACCTTCCGCGACACCACCGCCTACACGCGCGAGCGCAGCCGATCGCTCTTCGCGGGCATCGGCATCGCGCTCGTCGCACTGGTGGCGGCATGGGCCTCGGTGCGGCACATGGCGCGCACGGTGGCGCGTCCGCTGCGGCGCGTGTCGCGCACGGTGGCGGCGCTGGAGTCGGGGCATTTCGAGGTGCGCTGCGACGTGGTCGAGGGCGGCACGCGCGGCACGCACGAGCTCGCGGTGCTCGCGCACGACATCGACCGGCTGGCCGAGCGTTTGCAACGCAACCGACAGGTCAGCGAAGAGCGCGTGCGCGAGGCCACCGCCGTCGCATTGCAGCGCATGGCCGAGGCCGAGCAGGCAGCGCTGTCGCGCGCACGTTTTCTGGCAGCCGCGAGCCACGACCTGCGCCAGCCATTGCATGCCATGGGCCTGTTCATCGACGGCCTGCTGCCGGGCGCATCGCCCACGCAGCGCCCGGCCGTGCTGCGGCTGCAGGAGAGCACCGAGTTCATGGGCGTGCTGCTCGACGACCTGCTCGAAATTTCGCGGCTCGACGCGCAGGTGCTGACGCCGGCGATCGCCAAGGTGCCACTCGCCGCGCTGTTCGACCAGCTCGATGCGCAGCACGCCGCCACCGCCGTCGAGGCCCGCGTGCGGCTGCGCTGGAGCGACCGCGGCCTGGCCGTGCGCACCGATGCGGCGATGCTGCGGCGCATCGTCGGCAACCTCGTGACCAACGCGCTGCGCCATGCGCCCGAGGGCGGCACGGTGCTGGTGGCCGCGCGGCGCAGCCCGGCCGGCGTGCGCATCGAGGTGCGCGACAACGGCGTGGGCATCGCGCCGATCCACCAGGGGCGCATCTTCGAAGAGTTCTACCAGGTGGCCAACACCGAGCGCGACCGGCGCCGCGGCTTCGGGCTGGGGCTGGCCATTTGCGCGCGCATTGCCGCGCTGCTGGGCACCCGCATTACCGTGCGCTCGGCGCTGCAGGCAGGCAGCACTTTCAGCTTCACGTTGCCCGCCGCGCGCCTGGCCGACGTGACGCCGCCCGAGCCGCCGCCGCTCGCCCCCGCGCCGCTGGCCGGCCTGCGCTGCCTGGTGGTGGACGACGACCCCGCCATCCTCGACGGCAGCCGCGCGCTGCTGGAGCAATGGGGCTGCCAGGTCGAATGCGTGACCAGCGGCTCCGAAGCCATCGCACGGCTTGGCACCGGCGACATCCACTACGACGCCGTGCTGTGCGATCTGCAACTGGCGGGCGAAGGCGACGGCGTGGACGTGATCGACGCCGCCAAGCGCCTGCAGCCCGATGCACTGGCGGTGCTGGTGTCGGGCGCCACCGGGCCCGAGGTGCTGCAGCGGCTGCGCCATGGCGGGGTGATGCTGCTGACGAAGCCGGTTGCGCCGGCGAAGCTGCGGGCGCTGCTGACCACGCGGCGGCACGTGCACATCGCCTGACCCCCGGCGCTTTCTTTCTGTGTCTACGCCCGCGAGAACTGCCGGCGATACGCCGTCGGCGACACCTTGAACGCCGACATGAAATGCTTGCGCAGCGACACCGCCGAGCCGAAGCCGGCGCCGGTCGCCACGCGCTCGACCGGATGGTCGGTGGTCTCCAGCAGCCGCTGCGCCAACGCAAGGCGCTGGTTTTGCACCCATTGGCCGACGGTGGTGCCGGTGGATTCGCGAAAGCGCCGCGTGAAGTTGCGCCGGCTCATGAGCGCGCGCCGCGCAAGGTCGTCGAGTTCGTGCGGCGTGTCGAGGTGCCCGCCCAGCCACTCCAGCAGCGGCGCGAGGCGGTCGCGCTCGGCTGTTGTGGGCACGGGCTGCTCGATGTATTGCGCCTGCCCGCCCTGCCGGTGCGGCGCGACCACCATGCGCCGCGCGGCGCGGTTGGCCGTCTCGGCGCCGTAGCGCACGCGCAGCAGGTGCAGGCAGCAATCGATGCCCGCGGCCGTGCCGGCGGAAGTGAGCACGCTGCCGTCGTCCACGTACAGCACCTCGGGCTGCAGCTGCACCTTCGGATACTGCTTCGCGAAGGCCGGCGCCAGCTTCCAGTGCGTGGTGGCGGGGCGGCCGTCGAGCAGCCCCGCCTCGGCCAGCACGAAGGCGCCCAGGCACAGGCCGACCACGGTGGCGCCGCGCCGGTGCGCGGCCTGCAGCGCGCGGATCAGCTCGGGCGGCGCCGCGCCGCCGTCGTCGCGCCACGAAGGCACCACCACGATCTGCGCCCGGCGGATCGCCTCGAGCCCGTGCGGCACCACGAGCGTGAAACCCGCGTTGGTCTGTAGCGCTCCGGGCTCCGGCGCGCACACCCGCATGCGAAAGCGCGGCGCGCCGGCCTCCGTGCGGTCTTCGCCGAAGACCATGCAGGGCACGGACAGGTGGAAGGGGCTGATGCCGTCGAAGGCGACGACGGCGATGGTTTCGATGGCCGGATTGCGCATGGCCCGATCTTATTGATGAATGGCTTTCGGGCCACTGTCGGAAAGCGGTGCAAAGGCGAAGAATCAGGCCATCCGAACAACCAGAGAGAGAAGGAGTATTTCATGAGCAACACCACAACCCCACGCCGCGCCCTCGTCGTGATCGACGTGCAGAACGAATACTTCGAAGGCGGCGGCCTGCCGATCGAGTTCCCGCCCATCGAAGACACGCTGCCGAACGTAACAAAGGCCATGGACGCTGCCCGCGCCGCCGGCACGCCCGTGGTTGTGGTGCGCCACCATGCCCCCAAGGGCGCGCCGGTGTTCCAGGCCGACACGCACAACGGCCAGCTGCACCCCGAGATCGCGAAGCGCCCGCACGACCACCTCATCACCAAGAGCTTTCCGAGCGTGTTCACCGGCACCGACTTCGCCGACTGGCTCGCGCGCCACGAGATCGACACGCTGAGCGTGGCCGGCTACATGACGCAGAACTGCGATGCCTCCACCGTGTTCGAGGCCATGCACCGCGGGCTGAACGTGGAGTTTCTGGCCGACGCGAGTGGTGCGCTGCCGTACGAGAACGCGGCGGGCAAGGTCACGGCGGAAGAGATCCATCGCGTCTTCAGCGTGGTCTTCCACAGCAACTTCGCTGCCGTGACCTCGACCGATGCGTGGATCTCTGCGATGCGCGAAGGTCAGGTCATCCCGAAGGACAACGTCGTGATGTCCAACCGCCGAGCACGCGGCGTCGCCTGAACCGGGCGCGCGTCAGAAATCCGCGCAGCCGTTGCGCTTCTCGGTGTCGACGCAACTCGACAGGTTGGGCCGCGAGCGCACGCGCGACCATTCGCGCGCCAGCACGTCGCTGCCCTGCGTGGCGCGGTCGCCTTCCAGCGGCCCGGTGGCAAAGCAGATCGGCGGCGGGCCGATGTTGCGGTCGTACACCCAGGTGGCGGGCAGGTCGCGCAGCACGTCGGGGCGCGGCAGGTTGGGCAGCCCGCCGACGAACAGGGTGCCCGGCACCACGTTGACCGCATAGCCCTCGGCCGAGGTGAAGGCTCCGTTGATCGGGTACGCGCCCTGCGGGCTGGCCTGCAGCGCCGGCGAGAACAGGAAGCCGGCGAAGCCCGCACCCGTGTCGCCCAGAATGAGCCCGCCGATGCCGTAGCTGAACAGCGGGTTCGGATAGCCGAAAGGCCGGCTCGCGTTGGCGATGACCACCGTTGCCACCGGCTGCTGCGCATAGATGAAGTGGTTGGCGCCTGCGGGAATGCTCACCGCGCACAGGCCCGAGTAGGCGCAGTGGTACAGGTTGGGGTACAGCCCCGAGCCCGCCAGGCCGCCGCGCGTTTCGCCCACCCAGGTGTCGGCCCACACGCGCCACGGCGCGCCGCCGATCGTGTAGCCGCCGGTGTTCTGGAAGCGCGAGGCCGCCACGAGGTCGGCTCCGTTGGTGCTGCTCACGTTGGCGCCCAGCAGCAGGTCACCGCTCAGCGTGCGCACGAACACGGTGTCGGCCGCCATCGAAGTGGCAGACACGACCTGCGGCGCATTCCCCGCAGCGTCGTAGCCGGTGACGCTCACCGAGCCCAGCTTCACCGTGTCGACATCGACATACCGGAAGGCGCCGGCCGCGCCGCCGCCCACGGTGTCGGCACTGACGTTGTTCGCCGCCTGGTCGAGCAGCACGCTGCCGCCAGTGGAGCGCGCCAGCAGCGTGCCGGCTGTGATCGGCGCGGCTGCTGTCTGCGTGATGTTGCCGCCCGAAATCAACCCGACCTTCGACGCCGTAAGTGCGCCGCCGAGCTGGATGTTGCCGCCACCGCCGTTCTGCAGCGTCAGCGCGTTGGCCACGCTCAGCGGCCCGACGACGTTGATGTCTGCCGCATGGGCATTGCTGCCGGCGACGATGGTGGGCGCATCGAGCCGCGTGAACTCGTCGGCCGAGACCGCAAAGCCCGTGGCCGCCGTGCCGCCCAGCGTGATGGGGTTGGCCGTGCGGTCGACGGCGTTGCCGGCCGCGTCCACGCCGCCGGGGCGCAGGTTCAGTACATTGCCCGCGCGCACCGTGCCGGTCAGCACCAGCGCGTCGGTCGAACCGTCGTTGCTCGCGCGCAGCACCACGTTGTTGTTGCCGTCGATGCGGCCGCCGGTGCCGAGGGTGACGCCCGTGCCATTGGCCTGCGACTCGCCCGCGACGTCGATGTTGCCCGCGCCCAGCGTGGTGACCAGCGCGTTGTTGGCGATCAGCACGCCGCCCGATGTTGCGCTCGCGGCGCCGGGCGTCACGAGCCCGCGCACGCCGATGTTGCCGTCGATGCTGCGCACCGTGACGTTGCTCAGGTCGACGGCCTGCACGGCCAGCGCCCCGGTGCTGGGGTCCGTCACGCCGCTGCCGGTGCCGTAGATCGAGATGTCGCCGCTTGTGGTGAGGATCTGGCTGGGCCCGGTACCCGCGCCGATGCGCACGCCGGTGCCGCCTGGAGCGGTGCCCGAGATCGACACGTCGCCGGTGCTGCTCTGGATGCCGACGCCGCTGAGCTGCACCGTCGCGGTGAAACCCGAGAAGGTGGGCGTGCCGCGCTGGCCTGTGATCTGCACCGTGCCGCCGGGGCCCGCATCGCCCAGCGCCGTGGTGCGCGTGTCGATCGTGGTGTTCGTCATCTGGATGGCCGTATTGCCCGTCGGGCGGGTGTCGGCCGTCATCGTGACGTTGCCGCCGTTGGTGGCGATCGTCATGCCGCTCAAAAAGATCGATCCGTTCTGGCCACCCACGCCCGCGTTGAACACCACGTTGAGCGCACCGGAGTTGGACTGGATCGAGTTGTTGTTGAAGGCGTTGATGTTGTGCGCCGCGTCGAGTTCGAACGTGAGCGGTGCGGCGCCCTTGCTGCGCACGATGGCGGCATCGGCCGCGAAAGTGATGTTGCCGTCGAAGGCGTTGCCGCCCGTGCCGGTCGTGATCGTCACGCTTGTGCCACCGTCGAGCGCGTTGTTGATGTCGCCGTCCTGAATGGTCGAGTTGGCCAGCGGATCGAAGGGGTTGCCCGTGAGGCTGCCCGAGGCGGTGCCATGCGCGATGTTGACGTTGAACGGATCGATCACCCAGGAGCCCGAGCTGCCCACGGGCGCCGATGCGTCCACGCGCAGGCCGGTCAGGTCGAAGTGCTGCGCCGAGGTCTCGATGCTGCCGCCGTTGCCGCCGGCACTGCCGCCGCGCGCCGACAGGCTGCCGAAGGCGCGCAGCGTGTCGCCCGCGATCACGTTCACCGTGCCGCCGTTGCCGACGCCCGCGCCGGCATCGGCCTGCAGGCTGGTGGTGGCGCTGAGCGCGATCGCGTTCGTGGCCGCGATGTCGATGCTGCCGCCGCCCGTCGCGCCGCTGGCGTCGAGACGTGCGATCAGCGGATCGCCTTCGGAAAAATCCAACCCGTCGACCAGCACGTTGCGGCCTTTGATCGAGATGCTGCCGCCCTTGCCGGTGCTGCTGGCGACCGAGACCAGGGCGTCGGTGGGTGGCTCGGCGCCGGCATCGAGCGCCGCCAAGGCGAAATCGGAGGAGAAGTTCAGGCGCAGCGCGACATCGGTGCCCTGGCCGTCGATGGCGATGGTGCCGCCCGCTGCACGCAGCGCGTTGGACTGCCCCTGGGCGCCGATGTCCACGCCATACACCGGGTTGCCGTCGGGTGTCAGCACGATGCCGCCGCCGCTGTCGAGCGCGGCGCTGAAGCCTTCGCCGCCCGCGCGGCCGGTGATGTCGATGCGCCGGCCGTTGCCGGCCGTGATGACGGTGTCGGAGACAACGACGCCGTCCGATCCGCCCGCCGAACGCCCCTGGTTGGCGAACTCCACGCTCTGCCGCATCGCCTCGAGGCTGCCGCCGGTGCCCGTGATCCGCACGTCGCCGCCGGCGTCGACGGAATAGCCACCGATGTAGACGCCGGCCTGGTTGAAGATGTTGCCGACCGGCATGTCGGAGGTCCAGTCGGTGCCGCGCCCCGTGAGCACCACGTCGCCGCCGGACGAGGCGATGGAGGTCCCGAAGGCCACGTTGAGCCCGGTGGCGCCGACACCGCCGACGCCGTCGAGGCTCACCGTGCCGGTGCCGTCGGCCTTCACCGTGCTGTACCAGAGCGAAACGCCTTCGCTGGAGACGAAATTGGGATCGCCACCTTCGTTGGTTCGGACCCAGGACCGGCCCTGCCCCCGCAGGCTGATGTTGCCGCCGGCATTGGTGGAGAGCGTGCTTTCGGTCAGGTAGATGCCCTCGGTCCACTCGCTGCCACCGCTGCCGTTCGGGACCGAGCCACCCACCGCACGGCCATTGAGCGCATCGCCCTGGCCAAAGAAGCGGATGTTGCCGCCGTTGGCGTCGATGGTGGCTTCCGAGAGCCGGATGGCGCCCGCGTAGTCGGTTTCGTTGTCCTGCGATCCGGTGACGGAAATCTTGCTGGCGTCCGCCGCACGCGCCGCGATGGCGCCCGTCGAATCGGCGTTGAAGTCCACGTTCAGCGCGCCCTGCTTCGACGAGATGGCGGCGCCGCTGTTCATGGTGATGCTGCCCGCGGAATCCACCCGCAGCGTGGCGGTGCCACCCTCCTGCTTCACCACCTGCACGTTCTGGCCGAAGTTCACGCCTGTGCCGGCGCCGATCGCGCCACTGGCCAGCGTCACGTCGGTGCCGCGGCCCAGCGCGTTGCCGACGCTGCCCGCGTCGACGCTCGCACCGGAACTGAAGGCGGGATAGCCCGCGTCGTATGCAGGAACGTCGGTCGCATTGGCGACGTCGAGATTGCCCGTGGGCGTCTCGATGCGCCAGCTGCCGTTGGCGCCACCGGCCGTGCCGCCTCCGGCATCGACGCGCGCACCGCCGACCCGCAGGCCGTCGGCCACGGTCGCGATGTTGCCGCCCTTGCCGCTGCCGGCGCCGCGCGCGCTCAGTTCGCCGTACACCTGTGCGCGCGATTCGCGCGCCGGTGCAACGCTGCCGTCCGGCAGGGTCTGGCCCGCGGCCGTACCCACGTCGATGTTGCCGCCCGCGCCTTCGCCGGTGGCATTGGCGCGCAGCGCCGAGGTCGATGCCAGCGCCACGTCATAGCCGCGTACCGAGACCGTGCCGCCGCCGGCCTGTCCGCTGGCATCGACCACTGCCTGCGGATGCTCGGCATCGCCGCCCTGCAGCTGCACCTGTCCCGCCACGATGCGAATGGTGCCGCCGCGCTCGCCGGCTGCGGCGCCCGTGGCGTCGAGAGTGCCGCCGGTCATCTCGACCCGGTTGTCCGGCCCGCCGCCCAGAAAGATTTCGCCGTTGCGCGTGCCCATGGTTCGCGCGCGCACGGTGCCGGTCTGGTTGACCACCAGTTCACCCAGCGTGGCGGAGCTGCCCATCAGCGCCACGCGCCCGCCATTGGCCTGCAGCGTGCCGCTGTTCTCGACGGACGCGCTGGTGGCCATCGCGTCGGGCGCGATGACGATGTTGGTGAGCCCGTCGCCCACGAGGTCGAGCGTGATCTTGCGGCCCGAGGCCAGCGCGACCGTGCCGCCGTCGGCGGTGATGGTGCCGGTGTTGCTGACCTTGGCCCCCATCAGCACCACCGGGCCGCCGCCGGTGGCAGTGATGTTGACGGCGTTGCTCACCGAAGCGGTGCTGGCGTCGGGGCGCTCGAACGTGAGCTTGGTGGCGCCGTCCATGAAACTCTGGTCGGGGGTCGACAGTGCCAGCGTGGAGGCGATCAGGCCGCCCACGTTCACTGTCGCACCCTGGCTGAACATCACGCCGCTGGGGTTGATCAGGATGAGCCGCCCATTGGCTGTGAGCTGGCCGGCGATGGTGGAGAGCTCGCCGCCCGTGACCCGATTGAGCAGCACGCTGCTCGAGCCCGGCTGCTGCACGATGACAGCGGAGCCCAAAGGCACGCTGAAGCTGTTCCACTGGGCGATGGCGCGGTTCGTGTTCTGCAGGACGTTCAACGTGGTCGCGCCGTTCGGCGCCTGCGTCATGCCTGGCGCGCAGACGCCACCCAGCGCGAGGCACACACCGCCCGCGACAGGCACAAAGCCCGTGGGCAGCGTCACCGCCAGCGCGGGCCCGAAGCCGATGCAGGCCAGCGACAGGGCCAGCGGGCGCAGGCGCGGCAAGCGGTGCGAAATGAAAGAAGGGCCGCGTGATGTCATGGGGAAACCTTCAGATGGTCAGAACGCCTTGATGAGCTGCACATACAGGCGCGGATTGCGCCCACCGCCATCCGTCTGCGCGGGCGGGGTGCCGGCGCGCCAGGCCAGCGTTGCGTTGATCGAGAAATTGCCCGGCCGCGACCAGCTCAGGCCCACGCCGTAGCCGCGCAGGCTGTGGCTGTTGATGCCGTCGTAGGGCGTCGGGTTGCGCACGATCTTTCCGTGCGCGGCGTCGTAGAAGAGGAAGGGCGTGAGCTCTTCGTTGAGCGACCAACGCCATTCGACCGTGCCGATCACGCCCTGGTCCACCAGCAGTTCGCCCGAGGGGTAGGCGCGCACCGCGCGTGCGCCGCCGAGCGCGAGTTTTTCGGAGGCGTCGAGGTTCTTGCTGGCCCACTGGCCGCCCAGCGACAGGTACAGCGAGTGGCGCGGCACGATGGCTTGCAGGCGCGAGAGCTGGAAGCTCAGCTTGGTGAAGCCGCCTTCGGTGTTGTGGCCGGTAATGCTGCGGTCGAAGTCGCGGCTTTCCGGATCGCGGATCGAGAGGTTGCCGTGGTACAGCGTGCCCGAACTGGCCCAGTAGCCACCGCCCAGCAGTTCGTCGCGGCGCTCCCAGGTCCAGCCAAGGCTCAGGCCGTTGACGCGTTTCTTCGAGCTGAAGTCGGCCGCGCGCAGTTCGTCGGTAAGGTCTTTCACATCGACGCCTAGGCGCAGGAACAGGTTCTGCTGGCGCTGGCGGATCAGCGGATAGTTCAGCGAAAAGTCGAGCACGTTGGCGCGGCCGCGCGCATCGAGGTCGACAAACTGGCCGCCGAGCTCATAGCTCACGCGCGACAGGCCAACGCCCGCGCGCAGCCCGCTGGTGCCGATGGGCGCCTCGTACGCGATGCGGCCGTATTGCAGCGCATTGCTGTCGGACACCATCACGCGCATGTCGAGGTTGTCGCCGATGCCGAAAGGGCTGAGCCAGCGTGCCGTGCCGCCCACGCGGTAGCGGCCTGACTCCTTGGTGCCGTGGTTGTCGGCCTCGGCCGTGAAGGCCCAGCGCGGCGCGGCGGCCACTTCGACAGACAGATCCGTTGTGCCGGCCTGCGAGCCTTCCTGCAGGCCCGAGGACACCTTGACGCCGGGCTGGTCCGACAGCAGCAGCATCGCGCGTTCATATGCCGGCGCGCTCACGGCCTCACCGGGCTGCAGCGGCGCGAGAAAACCGCGCACGCGAGATTCGGCAATGGGCGCATCGGGCGCGACCACCACGTCGACCTTGCCGAGGCGGCCTTCGATGACGCTGATCTCCACGATGCCGTCGCGCACGGTCTGCACGGGCACCACGGCCTGTGCGAGGAAGTAGCCTCGTTCCTTGTAGCGCGCGGTGATGGCTTTCGCCAGCTCTTCGAGGTCGGTGAGCGTGACGTCACGGCCGATGTAGGGGCCGGTGATGGTTTGCAGCTCTTCGTTTGTCAGCGCTTTCACGCCGTTGAGCCGCAGGTCGTTGAGCTTGAATGTCGCGCCTGTCGCGCCTGTCGGGCGTGGCGGTGCGGGCAGGCTCTGCGGTGCGACGGCACCTGTTGCCTGGGCCAGCGGGCGATCGCAGGTGCCGCATGGGTCTTGCGTGGGCAGCAGCGTGTTGGCGTCGGACTCTGTTTCGGCCGCGTGTGTGCGCTGGGCTGCGATCAGCAGAGTTGCGCTGACCAAGGCTGTGACTGCGAAGGCAATTGGCGTGGGGCGTTGACTGGCTCGCATGTCAGTGCTCCGTCACGCGTTGTGTTGCGTGTTCTTGTTCATGGCGCGTGCGAATGACACCGGGTACTCCCCTCCGCGAATGTCCCCCGCCTTCGGCTCCTCCTTTATTTCGCTGCGGGGAGCACCCGATGCCATTCACACATTGAGCGCGGCTGTCTTGCCAGCCGATCAACCGCTGCGTCCATCGATCACGTCGATGGTGTGCTCTGCGCAGCGAAATAAAGGAGGAGGCCGCAGGCCGGGGGACATTCGCGGAGCAGAGCACACCGTCGGCGTGATCGCGCCCAGAAACAACGCAGCGAATCGACAAGCAAAGTTTCATCTCAACTCCCCACCGTGAGACGCCAGTTGCCGATCAAATTGAACGGCGCCCAGAAGAAGGGATGGGACATCTTTGGGTCCTTCAATACAGCGAGTTGCCCGGCCTGCATGGCCTTCTGGATGTCGCGCCCTTTGGCCAGCTCACCGTAGAGCGTGCTCATGAGCACAGCGGTTGCGTCGTCCGACACCGGCCACAGCGAGGCGATCAGGCTGGAGCTGCCGGCCGAGAGAAACGAGCGCGTAAAGCCCAGCACCTCGTCGCCCTGCGCGATGCGCCCCAGCCCCGATTCGCAGGCCGACAGCGTTACCAGCGCGGTGCCGTCCATCGGCAGCCCGAGGATCTCGTGAGCTTCCAGAAAATTCTGCTTGCCGCCCTCGTTGGCCAGCAGGATGCGCGAGTACAGCGGATCGACCGCGTCCGCCTCGGCATGCGCCGCCACATGCATCAGCGGTGAGCGCGCGGCCACGTCGCGGAACTGCGTCTTGGTGGCGGCCGCGCCCATGTACACGGTGTTGCGCGGGAACAGCTGCGCGAGCTGCTTCACTTCGGTCTCGGCGCCGGGCAGGTCGTACTTGTCCTCGATGCGCGGATTGCCGAAGGCGGTGAGCGATGCGTTCACGCGCGGCGTGCGCTGCGCGAGCTGCACTGCGATGCTGATCGACGGCGCCACCGCCACCGGATGCGTCTCGATGACGTAGCGGCCATCGAGCCGCAGCGCCTGGAACGGCAGGTAGTGCAAGGGCCCGTGCGGCACCACGATCAGCCTCTGCCCCGGTGCCAGACCGAGCGGCCCGAGCAGCGCGGCGCCCAGCTTGTCTGCATTGGTGATGGCGGTACGACGGCCGCGCACGATCGAATTACGGAAAGTCTCGACCAGCTCGTTGAGTTCGTCGCGCTTCACCGCCACCGTCTTCTCGGTGATGTTGCTGGAGCTCACGACCCACACTACGAGCCGGTCGGGCAGCGAGTGGAACTGCACCACGCGCTCGTCGGCCGCCAGCGTGCGCTGCAGCGTTGCAAGGTCGACGGTGTTGGCAGCCTGCTCGCTGATCTTCGCGCGGCCGCGCACCGCGTCGAGCAGCGCGCGCGAGCGGCTGTGCTCGCTCACCTCGAAGGCGGCCCGCGCATCGCCCGCGTCGCTATAAACGGCCACGCCGCGCTCGAACACCGTCTGCAGGTCCGAGAACAGGCCCATCTTGAATTCTTCGCTGCGGAACTTGGCACGCACCTTGTCGACGTCGCCCAGCGCGCGGCCCACGGCCTCGGCCGCGGCCTGCTTCTGGCCCAACGCGAGTTCGCTGCGCGCCACGCCGTCCCATGCCCAGAGGCGGTAGTACTCCGTGTCGGCGCCGACCTGCCGCGCGGTGAGGGCGCGGTACATGTCGCGTGCCTCGGCCGGCTTGTTCTCGGCCAGCAGCAGGCGGGCGCGCGTGCGGTCGAGTTGCGCGGTGAGCGGTGCGTCTTTCGGCGGCGCCATGGTGCCGAGCACTTCGCGTGCCCGTGCGGGGTCGCCCGATTCGATCAGCGCATTGACCAGCGAGGCCTGCACCAGCGGCGCGTAGCGCGGCGAGCTGTTGGCCAGCGCCTCGTCATAGCTGAGCACCGCGCCGGCGAAATCGCCGCGGCGCGTGCGCACGTCGCCGAGCACCTTCTGCACGGGGCCGACCACCAGCTTGGGGTCGCGCGCCTGGTGCCTGAGCGCTTCGCGTGCGAACTCTTCGGCTTTTTCGAGCTGGCCTGAGTAGCTGTAGACGATGGCCAGGTCGCGATTGGCCATGGCCATCAGGTTCGGGTCGTTGGTGGCGTTGGCCAGGTGCAGTGCCTTGCTCGCGGCGCGCACGCTCTGGCGGAACTCGCCGGCCTCGGCCAGCGCGACGGCCTGGCTGCAGTACTGATAGCCCGAGAGCTTGACGGCGTCCTGCCCATAGAGAACAGCGCCTTCGCTGGTCAATGCCAGCAAGGTGTCGGTGTCGGCCAGTCGGGCCTGCTCCATCTTGCTGGCCGCGGCTTCGGCGCTCGTCGCCTGCTGCGCCGATGCCAAAGAGCCGTAGCCCAGGAGAAGAATGCCAGCCAGACCGAGCGCCCCCGCGATGCTCGCACGATGACGTGCAGGGCGCTCCCATCCCCATCTTGAAAACCACGCCATTGAACCCCCTGCGTGCGGCCCATGCACCCGCTGCTGCGGATGCTCGACGCCGCGGGAGTGCGCGCCGTTCAGGCCTCGGGGGGGAAGTCTAGGAGCGGCTTTTTGCCGCGCCTATTCGCAAGAAGGTCTAGCGCTAAAGGACTAAGAGGGTGCTTGCGCCGGATCAATTTACCGTGTGCGCGCCCAGGCCGGCGGAGGTGTCCTCTGGCAAACCGATCCATTGCACCGACGGATCGAAAGCAAGGCCTGGGTTGCGATCCCCCGCCTTGATGTCGGGCTTGCGACGCAGGGTCCGGTTCAGTGTGCCGACTCCACCGGCAGTCCATTCGGTTCCAGGGTCAAAGCCGACTTGACCGAAGCGATCGATGACCACGCCCGACTTTTCCAGTGTCAGGGCATCGTCGCCATTGAAGTTGACTACGCCGCTGGTGAGTGTGCCTGCGGGCTTGAAGGCAGCCGTCGCACTGGCGTTCGCCAGCACCAGGACGCCACCGGCGGGCAAGGAGCCGGAAAGCGCCTGGGAACTGGCTGGCGGCGTAGCCGTGCCATTGGAATACAGCCTGACGGTATACAGGCTCAGGTCCACTGCCGATGCGGTCGGGTTGTAGATCTCGATCGCCTTGTTGCTCGCCGTGCCTTCCACGTATTCGCTGAAGAACAGATCCGGCGGCCCGGGCGGTACTACCACGACCACCGCGCTGACGTTCACGCTGCCCGATTGCGTTGCGGTCTGGCCGGCTGAGTTGGTCAGCGTGACCACCACGTTGTAGGTGCCCGCGGCCGCGTAGGTATGCGTCACCGTGCCGGTGCCAGGCGCTGTCGTGGCGGCGCTGCCGTCGCCCCAATCGACAGCGATGGAAGTCAGCGTCGTCGCGCCACCGGGTGTGGCTTCGAAGATGTTCACGCTGTAGGTTTCCCCGACCTTTACGACCGTCGGCATCGACGCACTGACGATGGGTTGCGTCACTGCGGCATCGGCTGCCAGGGTCAGGCCGACAAGCACCGGGTCATGGTCCGACGCGCGGAAGGGCGTGGGCGCATAGCGGTCGTCGGTCGTGAAGTCGGTGTTGTAGTCCAGCGCGGTGGGCTCGTCGGCGTTGATGTGCCACACGCTCACGCCGCTGACCTGCGAGCCCAGCGAAGACGATGCATAGGCATGGTCGAGCGCGCCGGTTTCGCCGCCGAAGACGTAGGTGTACCGGTTGTCGGCGGGCATGCGCTTGAGCAGGCTCTCGTTGCCGGCGGCTTCGAGCACCTTGGTCGGGTCTTCCAGCAGGTAGCTGTTGAAGTCGCCCATCATCAGCACGTCGGTCTCGTCCTCGTCCATGAGCTTGAGCTTGGCGACAAAGCTGTTCAGCGCCGTCGCCTGCTGGGTGCGTGCCAGGTTGAAGCAGCCCTGACCCTGGTCGACGTCGCCGGTGGTGGGGCAGCTGCCCTTGCTCTTGAAGTGGTTGACCACGAACCAGAAGCCACCGTTGTTGCCCATCGCGCTGAATCGCTGGGCCAGCGGCGGTCGTCCGCTTGCGGCGGTGTAGTCGGTCAGGTCCGTGCCCGTCGGACGAACTGCGTTGCCGACGCGCTGGACCTTCGCGGGCTTGTACAGGATGTCCACCTTGATGGCATCCGTGCCGAACACGCCGCTGTTGACGGCGGCATAGGTGTTCGGGCCGACCTTGGCGTTGAGGGCCGCCAGCAGGTCGTTCGTCGCCACGTCGGAGTTCTGGATTTCCATCAGACCCACCACGTCGGCGTCGAGCCCCGCGATGGCAGCCACGATCTTGGCCTGCTGCCGCTTGAACTCGTTCAGGTTGTTCGCGCCGCGGCAGTCCGTCGAGGCACCGGTGCCGAGCAAACAGCGCTGACCGGTCTGGCCCGCGGAGTTTTCTCCGTTCTGGAACGTGGTGAAGTAGTTGAGCACGTTGAGGCTGGCCACCTTGAGCGCGCCGCCGACCACCGGCGCCGTCGGCTGGCGTGGATTGGCCTGCGCGAACACGGGCGCCACCGTTGGCTGGATGCGATAGGCCGCGAAGTTGTGGCTCAGGATGCCGGTGACTTTCTGCGTCGTATCGCCGATGCGTCGGGTGCCGTCGGTGCCTGCTGCGCTCAGGTAGGGAATGGGGTTCGGGTTCTGGCGCGAAGAGCCGTCGTCCAGCACGATGCGCGAAAGCAGGTTCTGCGCATGGGTCGCCGCCGCATTGCCGTTGGTGGCGTTGAACTGCCGTCCGTTCAGTGCCAGCACCATCTGGCCATAGCGGCCCAGCTCGAACAGTTCCGTCACGGCCAGGGGCTGCGCAATTTCGACCAGCATGCCTTCGTAGCGCTCCAGCGCTGATTCGTCGACCACCGGCAGCGTGATCTGTGTGGGGCTGATTGCAACGCCGGAAGCGCAGACGCTGATGGCCAGAGGGTCCGCTGTCGTGCCGGCAATCTGCGTGATGCTGTCGGGCTTTGCATTGGCGCCCGCGGTCTGGCCAAACTCGGTCACCACACCGGAGACCTGAACGAAATCGCCAATGGACACACGGGTGGCGTTGGCCGGTGCATAGACAAAGATGCCTTCCGAGGTCAGCGGATCGGCATCGGGCACGAGTTGCTGTACGAAGAATCCATTCAGCTTCACGATTGTGGTGCCGGTGTTCTGGAAGTCACCCACGACCACGCCACGCACGGTCACGGCTTGCGTTGCCAGAGGACTCGTGTCGCCCGTTCCTTGAACGGATGAGATGGCCGTGACGGGCGCATTGGCCGGAACGGCGGCGGTACATGTGGGCGGTGGCGTGGTGCCTGTAGAAGGCCCGGGGATCAACGGGAAGGAGGTTCCGCCGCCACCGCCGCCGCAGGCGGTCAGCGCAACGACCAGTGTCAGTGCCAGAGCTTTGAACTGCCAGATTGGCCGCAGTGCCGAATGAGTCATGTGGGGTTTCTCGAGTGAAAGGGAAACAGCGAGCAAGCAGCGCGCGTTTATATGGAGCTTGTGTGTAGCCCCCGAGAAACCCGGACTCGTCATGGGTGATTGCCCGCGTTGGCGCGGCGCGCCACGCGCTGCAGGCCGCATTGCGGCCTGCAGACAGGTACGTCAAAAGCTTGCTAGGCCGGTACTGCGTCGATGTTCACGCGATCCCAATGCCGGTGCTTGGCAATGGCGGCAATGAAGTCATGCGCGATCTGCGTTGCGGCAGTGGCATCGCCCAGGTTGGTGACCGGCGTGGCGGCCACGATCACGCCTGCTGGAGCGTCGGAGTCGGCGGCAATGCCCAGCGTCGAGAGCAGTTGCACGCCCTCGCCCACGGTGCAGATCGCTTTGCAATGCTTGTAGGCCTCGAGCATGAAGTGCACCGCATCGCCGATGCCCGCCAATGCAGCGGCGCTTTCGCTACCAGCCGGCACCAGCACCGCATCGAACATCACCGACGGTGTGTTCGCGAACGTCATGTCGATGTCGATCTGCCGCTTCGACGCGCTGGCCACGGTGCCCAGACGCAGCCCGACGACCTTGCATTGCGCGCCTGCCTGTTCGAGCGCTTCGCGGATCGGCTTCAGCGAAGCCGAGTCCACACCGTCGGCCACGAGGATCGCGACCTTGCGCGTGCGGATCGAGCCGTCGCCGGTATCGGCCATGCTGAGCGCGGGCGATTCGTCGATGGGCAGCTCGATGCGGTGGTCGCGAAAGCCCGCGCGGCCTGCTGCAGCCTTGGCATCGGGCTCGCTGATGCCCAGCGGCTCGGCCACGCGGCGCGCGAGCTTCTCGTCCACGTGCGCGAGGTTGTCGACCATGCGCTGGCGGATGGCGGGCACTTCGAGCTTCGACAGCTCGAAGCGGAAGGCCGCGATGATGTGTTCCTTCTCGGCCGCGCTCTGGCTGTTGAAGAACAGGCGCGCCTGCGTGAAGTGGTCGTCGAACGACGGGCTGCGGCGGCGCACCTTGGGCGGTTCGATCTCTTCAGGGAAAGACTGGAAGCCGTGCTGGCCGCCGTCCACGCGAAACTCGGTGCCGCTGCCCAGCGTGTTGGGCTCGTAGGCCACCTGGCCTCGCGCGATGGTCTGCCTGTGCATGCCGTCGCGCTGGAAGTTGTGGAACGGGCACACGCCCTTGTTGATGGGCAGTTCGTGGAAGTTGGCGCCGCCCAGCCGCGAAATCTGCGTGTCGGTGTACGAGAACAGGCGGCCCTGCAGCAGCGGGTCGTTGCTGAAGTCGATGCCGGGCACCACGTGGCCCGGATGGAAGGCCACCTGCTCGGTCTCGGCAAAGAAGTTGTCGGGGTTGCGGTTGAGCACCAGCCTGCCGATCTTCTGCACGGGCACCATCTCTTCGGGAATCAGCTTGGTGGGGTCGAGCAGGTCGAAGCCGAGCGAGTGTTCCTTGTCCTGCGGAATCATCTGTACGCCGAGTTCCCATTCGGGGAAGTCGCCGTTCTCGATGGCTTCCCACAGGTCGCGGCGATGAAAGTCGGCGTCTTTGCCGGCGATCTTCTGCGCCTCGTCCCATGCGAGGCCGTGGATGCCGAGCTTGGGCTTCCAGTGGAACTTCACGAAGTGGCTCTCGCCGCGGCTGTTGACGAAGCGGAAGGTATGAACGCCGAAGCCTTCCATCATGCGCAGGCTGCGCGGAATGGCGCGGTCGCTCATGGCCCACATCAGCATGTGGGTGCTCTCGGGCATGAGCGAGGCGAAGTCCCAGAAGGTGTCGTGCGCGCTCGCGGCCTGCGGCATCTCGTGGTGCGGCTCGGGCTTTACGGCGTGGATGAGGTCGGGGAACTTCATCGCGTCCTGGATGAAGAACACCGGAATGTTGTTGCCCACGAGGTCGTAGTTGCCCTCGCGGGTATAGAACTTGACGGCGAAGCCGCGCACGTCGCGCACCGTATCGGCCGAGCCGCGCGAGCCGGCCACGGTCGAGAAGCGCACGAAAACGGGCGTCTTCTGGTCCGGGTCCTGGAGAAAGTCGGCGCAGGTGAACTGCGACATCGACTTGTAGACCTGGAAGTAGCCGTGCGCCGCCGAGCCGCGCGCGTGCACGGCGCGCTCGGGAATGCGCTCGTGGTCGAAGTGCGTGATCTTCTCGCGCAGGATGAAGTCTTCCAGCAGCGTGGGGCCGCGCACACCCGCTTTCAGCGAGTTGTGGTTGTCCGGTATCTGCAGACCCTGGTTGGTGGTGAGGGTCGTCGGATGCTCGACGGTGAAGCCTTCCAGCTGCTGCTGCTTGGCGTTGCTGCCGTCGCCCGCCTTGGTGGCGCTGGCGCGGCGGCCTGCGGCGGCCTTGTTCTGTGGCGTCATCGTGGATCTGCTGGAATCTTTCATGGGGTGGGCACTCAGCCTGTTTCGTTATTGCTGTCGAGGAACATGTCGAGCACGTTGACCACGGCGACGAGGCATATGCAGCCCGCCACGGCGGCAACGGCCCACACGAGGATTTCGTCGCCCCAGGTGCTGGCGAGCGTGTCGAAAAAAGAAAAGAACTCCATGGATCCCTCCGGGCTGCAAGCGAATTGCAAGGTTATGTTTCGCACCGCGCACAACCCGTAGTGGCCGCCCTCCCCCGTCTGTGGGAGAAAGAGTGCGTGCAAGGTAGGAGCGCACCGACAGCGCATCGCACCCGCCTACGCTGCTTCGCGGGGACTGGCCGTGGAGCCTGAAAGATTCGTCGCATAGCATGGGCCCACGGGACGGCACTGATCGTGCTTGTCATTCATCGCACTGCCTCGCGCACCGGCCGCACCGCCCGGATCCCCTCAGGGAAGAAAGAACCCCATGCAGATCAGGATCGGCTTCGACATCGAACTCGGCGTCACCGCCCCCACGGCGGTGATCTACATGCTGCAGGTGCACCCGTCGCGTGCCCAGGACCTGCAAGGCAGCGAGCACATCATCCTCAGCCCGCCGCTGGCCACCGACCACTACCAGGACAGCTTCGGCAACAGCTGCGCGCGCGTGCACGTGCCTGCCGGGGTGAGCAGCGTGCGTTTGCGCAACCACGCGGTGGTGTTCGACACCGGCTGGCCCGACCCGGTGGACTTCAGCGCCAGCGAGCATGCGGCGGCCGACCTGCCGGTGGACACGCTGCCCTTCGTGCTGCCCAGCCGCTATTGCGAGGTCGACGGCGAACTGCTGCAGTTCGCCTGGGCCAACTTCTCGAACGTGGCGCCGGGCTGGTCGCGCGTGCAGGCAATCTGCGACTTCGTGCACCGGCATCTGCGCTTCGACTACCAGAATGCACGGGCCACGCGCACCGCATTGGAGGGTTTTCGCGAACGCACGGGCGTGTGCCGCGACTTTGCGCACCTTGCAATCACGCTGTGCCGCTGCATGAACATACCGGCACGCTACGTCACGGGCTACCTCGGCGACATCGGCATTCCGCCGGTGCGCTTTCCGATGGATTTCAGCGCGTGGTTCGAGGTGTACCTGGGCAACCGCTGGCACACCTTCGACGCGCGGCACAACACGCCGCGCATCGGCCGAGTGGTGATCGCGCGCGGGCGCGACGCGGCGGACGTGCCGATCACGATGGTGTTCGGCGCGAACACGCTGCAGCGCTTCGACGTGACTACCGAGGAAGTGCTGCAGTAGTAGCTCTTGCAGGTCAGGCCAGCGACGCGGGCCTGGCGATGTAGCGCTCGCGGATCGCCTTGGCCGACCAGTAGGTCAGCGCCGCCACCAGGCCAGTGGGGTTGTAGCCCAGCCCCTGCGGGAAGGCCGAGGCACCGGGCACGAAGACGTTGTGCACGTCCCAGCTCTGCAAGTAGCGGTTGACCGCGCTGGTGCCCGGGTCGGTGCCCATGATCGCGCCGCCGTTGAGGTGGGTGGTCTGGTAGCTGGTCGTGTCGAAGTGCTCGCCGAAGTTCTTGACGAACACGCGCACGGCCTTCGGGCCCATCGCCTCGGCAATGCCGCGCATCTTCTCGGCCATGAAGCGGGTCATGCGGATGTCGTTGTCTTTCCAGTCGAAGGTCATGCGCAGCAAGGGCAGGCCCCAGGCGTCCTTGTAGGTCGGGTCCAGGCTCAGGTAGTTGTCGCGGTAGCTCATGTGCGCGCCATGCGCATCCATCGACATCGTGTGCGTGTAGTTGTCGGCAACGGCCTGCTTCCACGCACTGCCCCAGCCGGGCGCGCCCTCGGGCAGCGAGATGCCGCTGATCGGCTTCACGCCGGCCTGGTTGACCCACATCGGCGAGCCGCCGACGAAGCCGAACGGGCCGTGATCGAAGTTGTCGGCATTGAAGTCGTCGATGGCCACGCCGTTGCCGCCCGCGCCGATGAAGGGGTTGGCGTGCACGTCCTTGTCGAAGAAGGCCTTGATCGTCGCCATGTTCTGGTACGCGAAGTTGCGCCCGACGGTGCCCTTGCCGGTCGCCGGGTCGTAGGGCGTGCCGATGCCCGACAGCAGCATCAGCCGCACGTTGTGGAACTGGAACGCGCAGATGACGACGATGTCCGCCGGTTGTTCCACCTCGTGCCCTTGCGCATCGACATAGGTAACGCCGGTAGCGGTGCGGCGATCGGCAGCAAGGTTCACCCGCAGCACGTGCGCATGCGTGCGCAGCTCGAAGTTCGGCACCTGGCGCAGCGCCGGCAGCACGTTGACGTTGGGCGAGGCCTTCGAATAGTTGTAGCAGACATAGCCGCTGCAGTAGCCGCAGAAGTTGCACGGCCCCATCTGGCAGCCGTAGGGATTGGTGTACGGACCCGACGCGTTGGCCGACGGCAGGTCGTAGGGGTGATAGCCCAGCTTCGCCGCGGCATCGCCGAAGCGTTGTGCCGACACCGTGCGCTTCTGCGCGGGCAGCGGAAAGGCGCGCGAGCGGTCGGCCGCGAAGGGGTTGCCGCCCTTGCCTTCGCCCACTTTCTGGCCGGCCACGGTCCATGCGGTGCCTGAGGTGCCGAACACCTTTTCGGCGAAGTCGAAATGCGGCTCCAGTTCTTCGTAGCTGACGCCGAAGTCCTGGATCGTCATGCCATCGGGAATGAACTTCTTGCCATAGCGCTCTTCGTAGTGGCTGCGCAGACGCAACTCCGCAGGGTCGACGCGGAAGTGCACGCCCGACCAGTGCAGCCCCGCACCACCGACGCCGGTGCCCGGCAGGAAGGCACCCAGCTGCCGATAGGGCAGCGCCGTGTCGTTCACGCCGTGGCGGATCGTCACGGTCTCGCGCGAGATGTCCTGGAACAGCTTGCGGCGGATGTTGTAGGTGAGCTCGTCGAGCACCTTCGGGTAGATGCCGTCTGTGGCTGTGTCCTGCATCGGGCCACGCTCGAGCGCGACCACGTTCAGGCCGGCCTCGGTCAGCTCCTTGGCCATGATCGCGCCGGTCCAGCCGAAGCCGACGATCACCACGTCGGCTTTCTTCATCGTGTTGCCGGCCATGCTCAGCCTCTCTGCCCACTCAAGGCCACGGGTGGCAGCGGGTACTTCACGTCGCGCTCGACCCAATCCATGAAGTCGGCGCGCGCACCGGGAAACCCGATCAGCTTCCAGCCCGCGAGACCGCGGTTGCCGCCGTGCACCGGATCGGCGAAGAAGCCTTCGTGCACGTTCTGCAGCAGCATCGAGAAGAACAGCTGGGCCGGCACGGCGTCGAACACGGCCTTGCCCGATTCGATTGCATGCAGCGCCGCGTCTTGCGCATCGGCTGCGAGTTGCACGAAGGATTTGCCTTGCGCCTTCTGCACAAAGCCGTTGGCGGCATCGATTCCCAGGCGATAGATCTGCTGCGGAGTGAGCTGAGATTGGTAGCCCATCGTGGCCGGCGCGTCGGCGTTGAACGGCCCCTGCATGTACCAGAGCTTGCCGGTGGCCCAGGGCGTGTCCATTTGGCGATCGATGTACTCGGGCACGCCGGCTTCCACCGCCCCTGGGCCCGATGCGTCGTTCGGAATCAATCGCGCGCTGGCAGCGTTGACGAAAGCCCATTCGCCGGCGGTGAAGAAGCGCGGCGAATAGGTGCTCGGCGCCGGGTTGCTCACGGCCGCTTCGCCTTGCGCGGCCGTTGCCTGCCGGGTGTCGCATCCGGGAAGCACCGCGACGGCGAGGGTCGCTGCACCCAAGCCCTTGAACAACTGGCGCCTTGATGACGGTGGTTGCGATGAGTCCGGTGCGGTCACGGGCATGCTCCTGTCTGGTTCATGAGGCGGTCGATCAACGCGCGGGAGCGGCCTGCGCAGCCCGCTCCTTCTCGATGGCGCTGCGGATCGTGCCGACTTGTGCGGCCTGCACGGCCGAAGCCTTGTTGCCCCAGCTCTGGCGCGTGAAGCTCGCGAGCTGCGCCACTTCGTCGTCCGACAGGCGCCAGCCGAAGCCGGGCATGCCGAGCTCCGATGGCGCGACACGCGTGGCAGGCAATTTGCTGCCCTCGAGGATCAGGCGGATCACCGAGCTCGGATCGCCTGCCAGCACAGTGGAGTTGCCGGCGATGCGCGGAAACACCTGCGCATAGCCCAGCCCGTCGCTGCGATGGCAGGCCGCGCAGTTGTCGACGTACAGCTCGGCGCCGCGCGTCGAGTTGACGCCCTGCCACAGCGCCTTGGCGGTTGCAGGGTCGGCATTGAACGACGATGGCGAATGCGCCGAAGGCGGCAGCGTCTTGAGGAATGCGGCAATCGCTTTCAGATCGTCGTCGCTCAAGTGCTGCGTGCTGTGCACGATGGCATCGTTCATCGCACCGCCGACCACTGCATGCGATGCGTTGCGCGCGCTGCGCAAGGTCGCGACGATATCGGCAGTGGACCAAGCGCCCAGTCCGTCCGCCGGATTGCCGCGCAGGTTCACCGCCACCCATCCGTCGATGAGGGGCCCACCGGCCAGGTACTCGGGGTTGGACTCGTCCAGTGCCTTCTCCTGCATCGTCGGCGCGCGCGGCGTATGGCAACTGCCGCAATGCCCCAGGCCCTGCACCAGATACGCACCCCGCGCCACCGACATGTCGGCATAGCGAGCGGGGTCGAAGGCCACGGCATCTGGCTGCGGCGCAAATGCCTTGCGCCACAGCGCCATCGGCCAGCGCATCGACAGCGGCCAGGGAATGCCGCGTGGATGCGGTTGCGCTTGGGCCGGCGCCACGCCGTGCATGAAAAAGGCATACAGCGCGCGGAGGTCGTCGTCGCTCATGCGCGCATACGACGGGTAAGGCATCGCGGGGTACAGCGAATCGCCGTCGATCCGGATGCCGTGGCGCACCGCGCGATCGAAGTCGGCGAGCGTGTAGTTGCCAATGCCGCTGTCGCGATCGGGCGTGATGTTGGTGCTGTACATCGCACCGATGGGCGAAGCCAGCGGCAGCCCGCCGGCAAATGGCGCTCCGCCCGGTGCCGTGTGGCAGGCCACGCAATCGCCGGCCTGAGCCAGGTAGCGGCCCTTGTCGATGAGGGCTTTCGAATTGCTGTCGGACGCGGCGGCGATGCTCCGCGTGGTCGTGGGCCACAGCGCAAGAGCCAGCACTGTGATGATGACGAGTACGGTGATGCCTGCCAAAGGCCACAGGAGTTTCTTCATCGTCGTTGCAGTCTCCTTGCGCCGCTGAATGACGTCAAGCAAATGATGAAGAGGAATGTCTCTTGATACTTTCGGATCAGCGCATCACTCCGGCTTGTAGCCGAGCAACTTCATCGCGGCAGCAAGGCCCTTGCGGCTGCGCTCCATCGCGGCCCAGGGCTTGTTGCCGGTGTCGAAGCGCTGCGCTGCATTGGCTACGGTCCACTGCGAAGCGCTCGTGAGCTCCGGCAACTCATCCCACGCAAGCGGCACCGACACACCGAGCCCCGGGCGCGAGCGCGCCGACCATGCGCTGACGGTGGTCGCGCCGAAGCCGTTGCGCAGGTAGTCGACGAAGACCTTGCCCACACGGTTGCGCGGCCCGCTCTTGGCAACGAAACGCGCCGGAATGGTCTGCGCGAGATGCGCCACCACGGCCTGCGAAAAGCCCTTGACGGCATCCCAGTCGTACTGGCGACGAATGGGCGCGACCACGTGCAGCCCCTTGCCGCCGCTGGTCTTCAGGAATGACGGCAGGCCCAGCTCGTCGAGCAGCGTGCGCACCAGCATCGCGGCCTCCTGTATCTGCGGCCACGCCACGCCTTCGCCGGGGTCGAGGTCGAAGGTCATGCGGTCGGGCTCGCCGATGGCGCGCGAAGTGGCGTTCCAGGTGTGCAGCTCGATGACGTTCATCTGCGCGGCGCCCAGCAGGCCCTGCTTCGTGTCGATCTGCAGCAGCGGCTCGTGGCCCGGGTCGAGCGCGGGATCGAGCAGGCGCACGCCGGGAATCTCGCGGTTCTGCACGTGCTTCTGGAAGAACAGCTCGCCGCCCACGCCCTCGGGCGCACGCACGAGCGACACCGGACGGCCGCGCAGGTGCGGCAGCATGAGCTTGGCCACGCCGTCGTAGTAGGCGGCGAGCTCGCCCTTGGTGATGCCGCTGTGCTTGTCGATCACGCGGTCGGCGTGGGTGATCTTCTGGGACATGGGGCTGCTCTTTTCTTCCTTCGGCCGCTCGCGGCGAATGTCGCGCGCGGGCTTGTCGGCGCGCAGGCCCTGAAAGACGGCCTGGCGCACGCGGTCTTCGCGCGTCCATTCGCCGAACGAGACTTCGGCCACGAGTGTTGGCTTGACCCACTGCGCCTTGATGCCGCGCGGCGTGGGGGTGAACGGGCAGTCGTCGGTGGCCAGCCTGTCGAGCTTCGTCTTGATGTCGGCGAGACGATTGGCGTCGAAGCCCGTGCCGACGTTGCCGCAGTAGCGAAGGCGCCCGGTGGCCTCGTCGTGCACGCCGAGCAGCAATGAGCCGAAGCCCGAGCGCGCGCCCTTCGGCGTGGTGTAGCCGCCGATCACGAATTCCTGGCGCTGCTGGTTCTTGAGCTTGATCCAGTCGGGCGAGCGGCGCGACACATACAGCGAGCCCTTGCGCTTGCCGACGATGCCCTCGAAGCCGATGCGCGCCGATGACGCGAGCAGGTCGCGCGGCGAGGCGTTGAAGGCTTCGCTCAGGCGCAGTGGCGCGGGCGGCTTCTTGCCGAGCAACTGCGCGAGCCGTTCGCGGCGCTGCTCGACCGGCATGTCGCGCAGATCTTCGCCGTCGAGAAAAGGCGCGTCGAACAGCCAGTAGACGATGGACGATGTCGCGCCGCTATCGAAGGCGTTCTGCAGCGCCTGGAAGTCGGGTGCGCCGTTTTCGCCGTCGACGGTGATCTCGCCGTCGAGCCAGGCCGAGTCGGTAGGCAGCTTCGCGAGGGCCTTGGCGAGTGCGGGCAGCTTCGCGGTCCAGTCGTGGCCGTTGCGGGTGAAGCAGCGGACCTTGCCCTTGTCGATGCGCGCGAGCAGGCGGTAGCCGTCGAACTTCAGCTCGTAGAGCCAGTCGTTGGGGGACGGCGGTGGCGAGGCCGCGAGGGTGGCGAGCTGGGGCTGGAAGGTTGCGGGGAGTGCGGTCTTCTTTACGGCCTTCTTCGGCGGCTGGTCCACCTCGTCCACGCCACGCCCGGTGATCACGCTCGCCGGTTGTTCTTCAAGCACGTCGTAGTCGTCGAGCGCACGCGCATCGCCGTCGCGCTCCTTGATGAGCAACCAGGGTTCGTGCTTCTCGTCGCCCTTGCCGTGCATGCGCACCAGCGTCCAGTGGCCGTGCAGCTTCTCGCCGCGCAGTTCGAACTTGAGCTTGCCGGCCGCGAGCGCCTTGCGCGCATCGCCGTCGGGCAGCCAGTCGCCGCGGTCCCAGACGATCACGCTGCCCGCGCCGTACTGCTTCGGCGGGATCGTGCCCTCGAAGCCGGCGTACGAGATCGGATGGTCTTCGACGTGCACGGCCATGCGCTTCACGGTCGGATCGAGGCACGGCCCCTTCGGCACGGCCCAGCTCTTGAGCGTGCCGTCGAGTTCAAGCCTGAAGTCGTAGTGCAGATGGCTCGCGTGGTGCTTCTGGATGACGAAGGACAGCACGCCCTTGCCATTCCTGCCGCCGACCTTGGGCTCGGGCGTGCGGGTGAAATCGCGCTTGCCGTGGTAGCGCGCCAGTGCCTTGCGCGCGGTCGATGCGGTGGTGCCCATGGCGGAAGGCCCGCGTCAGGCGGCGCGGCGATGGCGGACCGGGGCCTTGCGCGCTGCTGTCTTGGCGGCGGGCCTGCGCTTCTTCGCCGCGGCCTTGGGTGGGGGAGCTTCTTCTTCGCCAGCAGCCTTCGCCTTGCCGCGCAGGCTGCGCTGCAGCAGCTCGGTCAGGTCGATGATCTTGGCGCCGCGACCTTCGGTGGCTTGCTCTTCTTCAGGCTCGGGCTGCGTCACGGTCTCGGTCTGGCCGGCCTTCACCTTCTTGTCGATCAGCCGCAGGATCTCGTCCTTGAACTCGTCCTTGAATTCATTCGGGTCCCAGTCGGCGCTCATGTCGTCGACCAGCTGCTTGGCCATCTTGAGCTCGCGCTCGCTCAGGCCGGCTTTCTTCGCGTCTTCGGAGGGCAGGGGCAGGTCGGTCCACGGGCGGATGTCGGCGCCCCAGCGCAGCAGGTTCAGCACGAGGCCGGGGCCGACGGGCACCAGCACGGCGAGGTGCTGCTTGGTCTGGATGACGACACGCGCCACGCCCACGCGCTCGCTGCGCTGCAGGGTTTCGCGCAGCAGCGCGTACACCTTGGCGCCGCGGTTGATCGGCGCCACGTAGTAGGGCCGCTCCAGGTACACGAAGGGAATGCCGTTGGCCGGCACGAAGGACTCGATCTCGATGGTCTGCGTGGTCTTGGGGTAGGCGGCCGCGATCTCCTTGTCGCTGATCACCACGTACTCGCCGTCTTCATACTCGACGCCCTTCACGATCTGCTCGCGCGCGATTTCCTTGCCGGTCTTCTTGTTGATGCGCTTGTAGCCGACCGGGTCCATGGTCCGCTTGTCGAGCCAGTCGAAGTCGATGCCGTGGTCGGTGGTGGCCGAATAGAGCGCCACCGGGATGTGGACGAGGCCGAAGCTGATGGCGCCCTTCCACAGGACGCGCGGCGCGGGGGCTTTTTTCGAGACTGGCATGGGCACACTCCTTCAGTCTTGGAATGTGCGCCGCCCATGTGCGGGCGATGTAGGAGCGTGGCGTCAGGCGTCGTCAGGCCGCGCCGGCCACCGGCCCGAGCTGCCGCTCGCTCGGGCGCGCGAAATAGAACCACTCGGCGCCCGGCAGCGCCATCGCGTTGGGGAACACGATGAAGCCGTCTTCGGGCGCGCTCAGCAGCGAGCCGTCGTGGCGCATGCCGATGGGCTCGCCGCGCTGCACTTCGTCGAAGGTGGCCCAGTCGCGCACGAAGCTGTCTTCCTCGTGCAGGCGGTCGGTCACGCTGGCAAGGCGCAGCAGCTTGGGCGGCTGCACCGGCGCGCCCGACAGCCCTTCGGGCAGCGCCGCCATGCCCAGCAGCGCGAGCGTGCGGCGGATGGCGCGCCACGCTACCTCGGGCGCCTGCGGGTCCAGGTGCTGGCCGCATTCGAGCGTGACGCCGTAGCCGCCGCGGCTGCGGATGTATTCGTTGGTGCCGCGGCCGAAGTCGAGCGCGGCCTCGTCGGCCGGCGTGCCGCCGGCGCGCTGCGCGAGGCCGGCGGCGTAGATGTCGAGCCAGCCCTCCACCACGATGGGCGTGCCGATGTGCAGCGCGAGCTGGCCCTCTTCATACGAACGGGCGAAGGGCTCCAGCGTGCCGGTGTTGTCGCGCGGGCCGATCATGGCGAAGGCCTCGCCCTCGCTCTGGAAGGAATGCAGGTCGAGCAGCACCTCGTGGCGCGCGATCAGCGGGGCCAGCACGTTGGTCACGCGGGCTTCGTAGTCGGCCGGCGCCTCGGTGGGGCGAAACAGGCGATTGAGGTTGCGCTCGCCCTCGCGCTGCAGGCGGCGCCGCGCGAGCGGGTTGGCGACGGGCACCAGGGTCAGCTCGCCGCGCTTCAATTGCAGCGTGCCGGCCTCGAACTCGCCCAGGATGCGCTCGATGCCCAGGGTGCCGGAGACTTCGTCGCCATGCACGCCGCCCATCACGAGCAGCCGGGGACCGGGGTTCAGCGAGGCGAAGGCGTGGATGCGCAGGCTGTCGGTGGCAATGCCGGCAAAAGGATCGGAGGACATCCGGGGATTATTGCGGAGCCCCTTCCCTGCGCGCAAAGGCGCTACTCATTTCATAGCAGACCGCGCCGCCTACAGGGGCTGCCTTGCATGTCCTACCGGCCCGGCGGCGGTCGCGACACAGGCTCGTTCTTTATTGAAGGAGCCCCGCATGAGCAAGAGCAGCAAGAGCAAGACCGCGCCGGCCGATCCTCAAAAGGATGCCGGCGGCGGCAACACCAAGGTGGAGCAAGGCGGCGAATCGGCGCCGCGCCTGCCGCACGAGCACGACCAGTCGTCCGACAGCCAGCAGACGCCGGACGGCCGTCCGACCGAGGTGGGCCGCCAGGCCCATGAAGACGTGGAGCGCGGTTTGGTCGATACCGACCGCGGGCTGGAGGCCAACCGCGTCTACAAGAGCGGGAAGATCAAGCGCTGACGACGCCGGCCAGCTGCCGGCGCATGTCGGTGATGACGGCGCCGTAGTCCTTGGCGTTGAAGATGGCGCTGCCCGCCACGAAGGTGTCGGCGCCGGCCGAGGCCACGCGCGCGATGTTGTCGGCCTTGATGCCGCCGTCCACCTCGAGGCGGATGTCGCGCCCGCTCTGCTCGATGCGCTTGCGCGCGAGTTCGATCTTGCGCAGAGCCGAGTCGATGAAGCTCTGGCCACCGAAGCCGGGGTTCACGCTCATGATGAGGATCAGGTCGATGTCGTCGATGGCCCAGTCGAGCGCCTCCAGGCCCAGCCCCGGGTTGAACACCAGCCCGGCCTTGCAGCCGGTCGCCTTGATGGCCTGGATGCTGCGGTGCGTGTGGGGCGAGGCGTCGGGGTGGAAGCTGATGTAGTCGGCGCCCGCTTGCGCGAAAGAGGCGGCCAGGGCGTCGACTGGCTGGATCATCAGGTGCACGTCGATGGGCACCGGGGTGCCGTCGGCGGTCTTGGCGTAGGGCTTGAGTGCGTGGCAGATCATCGGGCCGAAGGTCAGGTTCGGCACGTAGTGGTTGTCCATCACGTCGAAATGGATCCAGTCGGCGCCGGCCGCAATCACGTCGGTCAGTTCTTTGCCGAGGTGCGCGAAGTCGGCGGACAGGATGGAGGGCGCGATGCGAAACGGGGTGCTCATGCCCCCGATTGTCGCTTCAGCCCCGCCCGCCTGTCCTTGGAGCAAGGAGTACTTCCCGATACATTTGTGTGGCTCGCAGAGGGCGGCACTACAAGACGAGGGAGCTTCCATGGACGAGGGCTGGTGGTACGCACAGGGCGAAGACAGGCAGGGTCCGCTGTCGAGCGCGCAGATCCATGAACGCATTCGCACGGGCATCATCGACGCGCAGACGCTGGTCTGGCGTCCGGGGCGGCTGGCCTGGAAGCCCCTGCACCAGGTCGAGGAGCTGATGCTGCCCGGCATGCGCATGGAGCCCGTGCTGCTGCAGGACTTCGGGCCCGCCGCAGTGCGCGAGGCGCCGCCCTTGCCCGACCAACAACCGGCCCCGGACCACCCGATGCCAGCGCCGCAGTCCGCGCGCTCCGACCCGGAACCGTGGCTGTCCGACGGCCCCCTGGAGGCACCCGCACCGCAAAGGCGTGCACCCGGCCTGCCGGCAGCCGGCCCGTGGCGCCGCTTCTTTGCCCGTCTCTTCGACATCTGGACGATGTGCCTGCCCGCCGGCTTCTTCATGGGCGCGGTGGTCGGCCGCATCTGGCCGGCCTTCGGCCTGTGGATGGAAAACCCGTCGTCCACGCCGACGCTCGGGATCATCATCCTGCCCGTGGCGCTGGTCTTCGAAGCCGTCGTCTTCGGCCTGTTCGGCACGACGCTGGGCAAGCTGCTGTTCGGCGTCCGGGTCAGGCTGCACGACGGCGGGCGGCCCACCTTCCTCCAGTACCTGGGACGCGTGGCGTGGATGTATCTGTCCGGCCTCGGCCTGGGCATTCCCTTCGTCACGCTGTTCACCATGGGCCGCCAGTTCTTCGAGGTGAAGGAGGGCCGCCCCGCCACCTATGACGCAAAGCGCTACCTGGTGCACGCTGCGGGAACGGGCGTGTTGCGCACGGGCCTGGCCGTGACCGCACTGGCGGGCCTCGTGGCCGGCGTTGTCTTTATCAACCAGCGCGAGGCGCAAAGAAGCCTGCGCTACCACGCCGGCTTCGAGTGGACGAACCCCGTCACGAAGCTGCGCGCGAGCATCCCGCGCGGGTGGCAATACCGGGAGCAGTCCAACACCACCGGCGACGTGGTTCACACCTTCGTCTCGGACACCGTGGTCGCGGTCTTCGCCGTGGAAGGCGGCATGGAGCAGGTGAGCCTGGACGAGTACCAGCGGATCTGGGCGATGGCGGTGCGCCCCTCGATGGAGCTGGACGCACGCGCGCGCCCCATCAACGTCAAGGGCCGTCTGGGCCTGCAGATGAAGGGAGCGATGACCGCGGACGCCTCGCGGCACGTGGATGCCACGCTGCTGAAGAGCGGCACCCAGGTCTGGCGCATCGTGCTGGTCGGCACCTCGGACCGGGACCCGGACACGGCCGCCACCACGGCGCTGCGCGACCTGCTGTTCCAGACCGTTCCGGCCGCGGCGCCCGAAAGCACGCCGAAGGGCAACACGATCTGACATCGCCCGGCGGAGGTGGGGAAAGGGCCTGCAGTTACCATCGCGCCCATGTCACACAGCCCCTTCAGCGTGCAAGTCGAACCGCGCTACCTGGCCGAACAGTCGTCGGCCAAGGACAACATCTACACCTTCTCGTACACGGTCACCGTCACCAACACGGGGACGGTGGCTGCCCAGCTGATCGCCCGCCACTGGCTCATCAACGATGCCTCTGGCCATGCGCAGGAGGTCAAGGGCCTCGGCGTGATCGGCCAGCAGCCGCTGCTGGCGCCCGGCGAATCCTTCCGCTACACCAGCGGCTGCCGCCTGCAGGCGCCCAGCGGCACGATGCACGGCAGCTATTTCGTGGTGACGGAAGAAGGCGAGCGCTTCGACGTGCCGATTCCGATGTTCGTGCTTGAAGCGGATGTAGGCGGCGCCCCGGTCTCCCGCGTATTGCACTGAGCACAGCGCCCCTCTCTCTTTTCCTCCGCCCCCCGACATGGCTGCCGCATCGCGCGACTTGCAGGGGCTGCTTGCCGGCCTCGACCCTACAGCCGATGTGGCGCAGCGCCACATCTGGCTCATCAATATCTTTGACTGGCTGCGCGGCGACCGCGCCTCGCCCCAGGCCGCCATGGGCCGCGTGCAGCTGCTGCTCGACGCCATCGAGGCGCGGCCCGAGCTGCGTGAGCGGCTGCGCGCCTGGTGGCGCGTGTTCACGCAGACGGTCGACCTGACCACGCTGCTGGCCGACTACGGCTTTGCGCCACGCACCGCCTTCGCGAGCGAGCTGGGCGAGCGACTGCGCCGCAAGATCCTGCCCGGCACGCCCGAGACCACCGATGCGTCGGACCTGTTCCGCATGGTGCTGCCCGGCGTGTTCGACGCCGGCTGGATCGCGCTGCTCGACGAAACGCAACTGGCCCGCATCGGCGCGCTGCTGGCCGATGCGGCGCTGGACGACGACGGCGCGCCGCGCTGGCGCCACACGGTGATGGATGCCGTTACCTACTGCAGCAGCCAGGTGGTGGCGGCCGGTTTCTCGCCGGAGCTGCGCCTGCGCATGAGCACCGAGGTGCTGGGCCAGGGGCGCCCTTTCCATTCGCTGATGGCCGACCTCGACGAACTGCGCGAGCAGATGTTCGACCGCCCCGGCGAACCGCGTGACGAGGAGGCGCTGCAGGCC
This sequence comes from Variovorax nivicola, assembly GCF_051216475.1. Taxonomy (NCBI): domain Bacteria; kingdom Pseudomonadati; phylum Pseudomonadota; class Betaproteobacteria; order Burkholderiales; family Comamonadaceae; genus Variovorax; species Variovorax nivicola. The sequence continues at coordinate 145,342 of NZ_JBPJZK010000010.1, forward strand.
GCCTTCGTCGCCTTCCGCGACCGACTCGACGCCTGCCGGGCCGGCGCCGCCTCGGTCTACACGCACCTGGAAGACAACGGCATCTCGGTCGGCCTGGTGTTCCGGCTGCGCCAGTTGCGCGAACGGGTGCTGCGCATTCGCGAGCTGCTCGATTGCCTGATGGCACCCAACCCCGCGCCCAGCGTGGCGCGGCTGGTCGGGCGGCTGGTGCTGGCGGGCGGCGAGCGCAACAGCATCCGCGCGCTGATTGCCTCGAACTCGTCGATGCTGGCTGCCAAGGTGACCGAGCGCAGCGCCGAGACCGGCGAGCACTACATCACCCGCGACCGCGCCAGCTACCTGCAGATGGTGAAGAAGGCTGCGGGCGGCGGCGCGCTCACGGCCATCACGGTGCTGCTGAAGTTCGGCATCTATGCGCTGGGCCTGTCGGCCTTCTGGAGCGGGCTGGGCTCGGGGCTGATGTATGCGGCCAGCTTCGTCGCGATCCAGCTGCTGCACCTGACGCTGGCCACCAAACAGCCCGCGATGACGGCGCCGGCCATGGCGGCGCGGCTGCGCGACATCAATTCGGACGGCGCGGTGAGCGATTTCGTCGACGAGGTCGCGAACCTCGTGCGCTCGCAAGTGGCGGCGGTGCTGGGCAACGTGCTGGTGGTGGTGCCGGCGGTGGTGGGCATTGCGCTGCTGGCTCAGCTGGCGCTGGAGCGGCCGCTGCTCGACGCCGCGCATGCCGCGGCCGCGCTGAAATCGCTCTCGCTGGCCGGGCCGACCGCGCTTTATGCGGCAATCACCGGCATCCTGCTGTTTTCGGCCAGCATCGTCGCCGGATGGACAGAAAACGCCTTTGTCCTGCATCGCATGGACTCCGCCATGCGTTACAACCCCCGCATCGGCGCTTTTCTCGGCGCCGCACGGGCCCGCCGCTGGGCCGACTTCATGCGCACACACATCTCAGGCTTCGCCTCCAACATCTCGCTGGGACTCATGCTCGGGCTGCTGCCCGCGTTCGCGGGTTTCTTCGGGCTTGGCCTGGACGTGCGGCACGTGACACTCTCGGCCGGACAGATCGCCGCAGCCGCGGCATCCACCGGCCTCGCGGTGCTGCAGCAGCCCGCGCTGTGGTGGGCGGTAGCGGCGATCCCGGTCATTGGCGCGCTCAATGTGAGCGTGAGTTTCTACTTCGCTTTCCGCCTGGCGCTGCGTGCGCACAGCGTGAGCCTCGGTGACCGCGCCCGCATCCGCAGCGCGATCTGGGCCCGCTGGCGCAGCCGGCCGGTGAGCTTTTTCCTGCCTGGATGAATTTGACGAGCTTCCTCAACGATCTGCTGGGCTTCTGGTCCGAATGGGTGCGCCCCTCGGCGGGCCTGCCCACTATTCTGTGGTCGCTGCTGCTGGCGGCGGCGGCGGCTTCCGGCCACCTGGTGCAACGCTACCTGGGGCTCCCCAAGGTGATCGGCTATTCGCTGGTGGGCGCGGTGGTGGGCTTCGCCGGCTTCGAAGGCGCGATCTGGCCGCTGCGCGGCATCAGCCTCTTTTTGCTCGAGCTCGGCGTGGCCGTGGTGCTGTTCGAGGCTGGCGGGCGCCTGCCGCTGCGCTGGTTCCGCCACAACCCGATGGTGCTGGTGCAGAGCCTGCTGGAAGCCACGCTGACCTACTTCAGCGTGTACTGGGTGCTCACGCTGCTGGGCCTGCCCGAGCCGGTGGCCAACCCGATCGCGCTGATGGCCATCGTCGCCTCGCCGGCAGTTCTGAGCCGCGTGATCATCGACACCCGCGCCGCCGGCCCCGTGACCGAGCGCGCGATGACGCTGGCCACGCTCAACACTTTCTACGCACTGGCACTGGGCTACGCGCAGGCTGGGCTGATCGAGCGCGCGCCGCAGACCATGCTGCAGAAGCTGTATCCGGTGGCGGTGGTGCTGGGCCTGTCGTTCGTGGTCGGCGGGATCATGGCGCTGGCGCTGCGCTCGGCCCTGCGGGTGATGAGCCCGTCGAGCGAGAACACGTCGATCCTGCTGCTGGCGATCATCGCGGCGGGCGCCGCGCTCACCGCGCACATCGGCGGCTCGGCGCCGCTGGCAGCCCTGATCGGCGGCGTGCTGCTGAAGACGCTCAATCCCAAGCCCTGGGCCTGGCAGCGGCAACTGGGCACGGCCGCCTCGCTGCTGACCATGCTGATGTTCGTGCTGGTGTCGATCGTGGCGGCGCAGGCCGACTGGACCTTGCCGGTGGCCAGCGTGGTGCTGGCCGTGATCGGCGTGCGCCTGCTGGCCAAGATCGCCGGCGTGGCCATTGCCAACCCGGGCAGCGGCGCAAGCTGGAAGCAGGCCTTCTGGGTCGGCTGCGCGATGTCGCCGCTGTCGTCGATCGCGCTGCTCATTGCCTCCAACTTCGCCACAGCATCGCCGCTGCTGGGCACGATGATCACGCAGGTGGCCCTGCCCTCGATTCTGTTGATGGAGGTGGTGGGCGCGATGCTCGCCACGGTGGCCATCCATGCGGTGGGCGAGAGTTCGGTGCCCTGGATGCCCCAGGCCTTCAGCATCACGGAGGACACGCAGCGATGAGCACCGCCGTCAACAACAACAGCCCCGTCGACCCGGACAGCGACGACGTGCGCTCGGCGCCGCTGCCTTCGGACCCGGAGAGCCGCGCGGTCAAGCTCGAACCCTTCAACAAGTCGGAGGCGCTGTCGCTCGGCGTGGAGCTGGAACTGCAGCTCGTGAACACGCACGACTACGACCTGGCCCCGTACGCCGAGGACATGCTGCGCCTGATGGCGCAGACCCCGCTGCCCGGCAGCGTGGTGCCCGAGATGACGTCGAGCATGATCGAGATCTCGACCGACATCTGTCACTCGGCACAGGACGTGATTACGCAGCTGTCGCCAATTCGCGAAGCGCTGATCCGCAATGCCGACAAGCTCAACATCGCGGTGGTGGGCGGCGGCACGCACGCGTTCCAGCAGTGGCACGAGCGGCGCATCTATGACAAACCGCGCTTTCGTGAACTGTCGGAGCTGTACGGCTACCTGAGCAAGCAGTTCACCATCTTCGGCCAGCACGTGCACATCGGCTGCCCCGATGCCGATGCGGCGCTGCTGATGCTGCACCGCATGTCGCGCTACATCCCGCACTTCATTGCGCTGTCGGCGTCTTCGCCCTTCGTGCAGGGGCAGGACACGCAGTTCGACTCGGCGCGGCTGAACTCGGTGTTCGCGTTCCCGCTGTCGGGCCGCGCGCCGTTCACGCTGAGCTGGAAGGAATTCGAGGCGTACTTCGAGCGCATGACCCGCACCGGCGTCGTGCGCAGCATGAAAGACTTCTACTGGGACATCCGCCCCAAGCCCGAGTTCGGCACCATCGAGATCCGCGTGTTCGACACGCCGCTCACCGTCGAGCGCGCCGCCGCACTCGCGGGCTACGTGCAGTCGCTGGCCGCCTGGTTCCTGCAGGAGCAGCCCTTCGAGCCGACCGAAGACGACTACCTCGTCTACACCTACAACCGCTTCCAGGCCTGCCGCTTCGGGCTCGACGCGGTATACGTTGACCCGGCCACCGGCCAGCACATGCCGCTGCGCGACCACATCCTGATGACGATGACCCAGCTCGAATGGCACAGCGAGGCGCTCAATGCCACGCAGGCGCTGGGCGAGCTGCGCACCAGCGTGGAAGCCAACCGCAACGATGCGCGCTGGCTGCGCGAGAAGCAGGGCAAGGAGCGACTGCTGGCGGAGGTGGTGCGGCAGGCGTCGTTGCGCTTTCGCGGGCAGGCTTGAGCCGCGACCGGTCGGCACACGATCGGGCTTTTCCTTCGCGCCCGAATCAGGCCTCGTCGTCGAGAAATGGCGCGGCAACGGCTGCGCATCGCGGCAACAGTGCCGGGAGTTCACTGCGCACGAATGCGAGCGCGGCCTCTTCATCCTCGCAATCGATGAGCAGATGATCGACCCGGTAGCCGAAGGCCACGGCGGGCTCGGACAGCTCTTCGCCCATGCAGCCTCGCGAGGCCCAGCTTGCGAATGCCAGCGTCGACACCGTCGAGTCGAGCTGGGTTTCGATCGCGCGAACGCAGAACTGCTGGAGGTAGCTCATCGACGCCGGGCGCGGAGGAAAATCGTGCTGGGCCCGCTTCAGGCATTGCTCGGGCCCATAGGTCACGAGCTCGAAAAGCTCTTGCCGTGACTCGCCTGGCCTGGCAACAGCGGCGCTGGCCCAGTCGACAATGGCTTGCGAAGATCGAAGGCCTGAAGCCCAGAGGCCGAGCATGTTCTCGATCGATCGCATCAAGGAAGTCCTGTTACGGGCATGGCGCATTTGTAGCATTGCACGCCACCTGCCCGGCCTCACCCCTTATGCTCGCTGCCCATGGGTGAATTCGACCTGATCACGCGCTACTTCAAGCGCCCCGCCGTGCGCTCCCCGCTGGGCGTGGGCGACGACTGCGCGCTGCTTGCGCCCGCTGCGGGCATGCAGCTCGCCGTGTCTTCCGACATGCTGGTCGAGGGCCGGCACTTTCTTTCCACCGTCGATCCGGCGCGACTGGGCCACAAGGCGCTGGCGGTGAACCTCAGCGATCTGGCGGCCTGCGGCGCGAAGCCGCTGGCCTTCACGCTCGCGCTGGCACTCCCGGGTGTCGACGAGCCCTGGCTCGAAGGCTTCTCGCGCGGCCTGTTCGCGCTGGCCGATGCGCACGGCTGCGAGCTGGTGGGCGGCGACACCACGCGCGGCCCGCTCAACATCTGCATCACGGTGTTCGGCGAAGTGCCTGCCGGCGCGGCGTTGCTGCGCTCGGGCGCGCGCGCAGGCGACGACATCTGGGTGAGCGGCACGCTGGGCGATGCGCGGCTGGCGCTCGAAGTGTTCCGCGGCACGGTTGCGCTGTCGGCCGAGGCCTTCGAATCGACGCGCATGCGCATGGAGCAGCCCACGCCGCGGGTGGCGCTGGGGCAGGCCTTGCGCGGCATCGCCTCTTCGGCGGTGGATGTGAGCGATGGGTTGATCGGCGACCTGGGCCACATCCTCGGTTCGAGCGGCGTGGGCGCCACGCTCGATGCCGATGCGGCCACGGCCCTGATCGCTACCGAGGCGCCCGGCCTGCGCACCGAGATCTTGCGCACCTGCGCGCTCTCGGGCGGCGACGACTACGAGCTGGTCTTCACCGCGCCCGCTTCGGCGCGCGAAGCGGTCACGCAAGCCGGCCTGAACAGCGCCACGCGCGTCACGCGCATCGGCCGCATCGAGGCCGATGCCGGCCTGCGCATCGTCGATGCAACCGGCGCGCCAGTGTCACAGCGCTTCGGCTCGTTCGACCACTTCGTCTGAGCTTTGTCTGAAGGCTTGTTGCGCCGCTCCGGTCAGGAGCCGCGCACCATTGCCTGCATCTTCTGCTGCGCCGCGTTGATGGCGGCCGACTGGCCGTTCAGCTGCTGCAGCATCTTGCCGAGTTCGGCCTGCACAGCCGGGTCGGTCACGGTGACCGAAGAGCCCGCGACCTGGATCTTCGACTTGTTCTTTTCCATGAAGTCGCCGATGGCCAGCGCGCTGTTGAACACCGTGTCGAGCGCGGGGAATACTTCCTTGAAAGTGGTGGACGGCGCGGTCACGGTCTTGTCGAAGGCTTTGTCGTAGACCTGCTTCAGGTCGTCGGGCTGCTTGAGCTGCGCATGCGCGGCATCGGCCTTGGCGGTCTGCTGGTCGAGCGCGGTGCGCAGGGCGCTCAGGCCATCCTTGGCGGCCTTGAGGTCGTCGCGGCGCGCCGGCAGGTCGGCGATGGAGCGCAGCGCGCCCTTGGCCATGATCTGCGTCATGGGCTGGCTCACGGACTTGTTCATGCCTTCGTTGAAGTCGGTGATCACGGCGTAGTGCTGCGCGTAGTCGCCGAACGAGGCTTTCTCTTCCGCGGTGGGTACCGGCACACGCAGGCCGGGCTTGTCGAGCACGCGGGTCTGCAGGAAGGTGGTGAAGGCCTTGCGCTGCTCGGCTTCCTTGTTGCCACAGGCCACCAGCGCGAAGCTGAAGGCCACCAGGAGCGACAGGGCCCCGAGACGTTGAATGAAAGTTCTCATGGGGACTGGCCCTCCCGTGTGTTGTGGATTCAAAAATTATAGGGAGCGCTTCAGAGCCTCAATGAAGGCGCGCGCCGCGGCCGACAGCGAGTGGCCGCGCTTGGTGACGATGGAGATGTCGCGCGCCACGCGCGGCGAACTCAGTATCTTGATCACCAGAGACGGATTGGCCTCCGCGCGTGCGAAGGCCGAAGGCATGATCGACGCGCCCATGCCGGCGGCCGTCATCCAGATGGCGGTCGAGAGAAACGAAACTTCGTTCACCACATCAAGCGCCACGCCCGCATCGGCCGCGGTGCCGTCGATGAGCGGGCGCACGCCGTAGCCAGGGCGCACGGTGATGACGGGATGGCGCGCCAGGTCGGTCCAGCGCACCACGCGCGCCTTGGCCAGCGGATGGTCGTCGCGGCACACCAGCGCGAGGTGGTCGCGCATGAGCCGCTGCACCTCGACCTCGGCGCCGGGCCGCTCTGGCGTGCCGATGCCGAAGTCCACATGCTCGCCGAGGATGCGCGAGATGAACTGGTCGGGCGCACAGTCGTTCACCAGCACGCGCACGCCGGGGTGCTGCTCGTTGAACGCGCGCATGGCATCGGGCAGAAGAAAGGCCGAGAGCGTGGGCGTGATGGCCAGCGTGACGCGACCGCGTTCGAGCGTGGCCAGTTCGCGAAAGTCGGCCGAGAGCGAATCGACGTCGCGCAGGATGCGCTCGACCGTCACCATCATCTGCTCGGCCGCCGCCGTGGCCTTGAGCGAACGCGTGGTGCGATCGAACAGGCGCGTGTCCAGCCCGTCCTCGAGCTGGCGGATCAGCATGCTCACCGCCGACTGCGTAACGAACAGCCGCTGAGCCGCCGCGCTGAGCTTTTTCAGCTGGTAGACCGCGAGGAATGCACGCAGCTGGCGGATCGTAGGACTGAAGTTCGTATTCATCAGCAAAGATGATATTTCATTAGAAATTTCTTGATTTACGAATGAATGCTGTCATCGTTCAATCGTTGAAAAGACAGATCACATTCAAGGAGCCTCGATGGCAGAACCTCTTGCCGACGGGAAGAGCGCGCTTCGCAGGCAGCTCATGCTGGGCGCGGTTGGCGCGGCATTGACCGGCGGCTCGGCTTTCGCGCAGGCCCCTGCGCCATCGCCCACAGTCGGCGATTTCCCGAACAGGCCCATCCGCATGATCGTGACCTTCCCGCCGGGCGGCAGCGCCGATGCGGTGGTGCGCCTGATGGTGCCCCGGCTCAACGAGAAGCTGGGCCAGCCCTTGGTGGTCGACAACCGGCCCGGCGCCGGCGGCAACGTGGGGCTCGCGCTGGTGGCCAAGACACCGGCCGACGGCTACACGCTGGGGCTGGGCGCGGCCGGCGCGCTGACCGCCAACGTGAGCCTCTACGCGCAGATGCCCTTCGACCCGGTGAAGGACTTCAAACCCGTGGGCATGGTCGCGGCCACGCCCTTCGTGATCGTGGGGCACCCTTCCCTTCCGGCGCTCACGCAGCGCGAGCTGATCGCACTGGCGAAGGCGAAGCCGGGCACGCTGTCGATCGGCCATGGCGGCAACGGCACGGCCATGCACCTGTCGGCGGCGCTGTTCGCGCAGATGGCCGACGTGAAGCTGGTGGAAGTGCCCTACCGCGGCTCGGGCCCGGCGGCGCTCGACACCATGGCAGGACAGATCCAGCTCGCGCTGGTCGACCTGCAGGCTTCGCTGCAGCAGATCCGCGCGGGCAAGCTGATCGCCTTCGCGGTGACCAGCGCACAGCGCGTGCCGATGCTGCCCGAAGTGCCCACGGTGTCCGAGGCCGGCCTGCCCGGCTACGACTCCACGGGCTGGTTCGGCGTGGTGGCGCCCGCGGGCACGCCCGCGCCCATCGTCGCGCGGCTCAACGCCGAGATCAACGCCGCACTCGCCGACGAGCAGATCAAGGCCGCGATGCGCAACCTCGGCGCGGAGCCGGCGCCGAGCTCGACCGAGGCCTTCGAGGCCTACATCCAATCCGAGACGAAGAAGTGGGCGAAGGTGATACAGACCGCCCACATCCGGCTCGACTGACGACAAGCTCCCTTTCGTCCTCTTCCGAACATGACCGACCACCACACCTCAGCAGCACTGCAAGCCGACGTGATGATCGTCGGCGCCGGCCCCGTGGGCCTCACGCTGGCCATGGACCTCGCCTCGCGCGGCGTCTCGGTCGTCATCTGCGAGACGCGCCGTTTCGCGGAGCCGCCGAACGTGAAGTGCAACCACGTAGCCTCGCGCACCATGGAGCAGTTCCGCCGCCTGGGCGTGGCGCAGAAGCTGCGCGATGCGGGGCTGCCGGCCGACTACCCGAACGACGTGGTGTTCCGCACCAGCGTGACGGGCACCGAGCTCACGCGCATTCCGATTCCCTGCCGGCGCGACCGCTACACCGAGACCGAGGGCCCCGACGCGTGGTGGCCCACGCCCGAGCCGCCGCATCGCATCAACCAGATCTACCTGGAGCCCATCCTGCTGAAGCACACGGCCGTGCTGCCGGGCGTGACGCTGCTGAACCGCACGCAGTTTGCGGGGTTCACGCAAGACGATGAAGGCGTGACCGCCATCGCCACCGACATGGACAGCGGCGTGACGCGCAGCATCCGGTGCCGCTACATGGTGGGCTGCGATGGCGGCGCCTCCATCGTGCGCAAGCAGATCGGCGCAAAGCTCGAAGGCACGGCCGTGATCCAGCGCGTGCAGTCGACCTTCATCCGCGCGCCGCAGCTGCGCTCGCTGATTCCGGGCAAGCCGGCGTGGTCGTACTACGCGATGAACCCGCGCCGCTGCGGCACGATGTTCGCCATCGACGGGCACGAGACCTGGCTGGTACACAACCACCTGAATGCCGAAGAGCCCGAGTTCGATTCGGTCGACCGCGACAAGTCGCTGCGCGAAATCCTCGGCGTGGGCCCCGACTTCAAATACGAAATCATCAGCAAGGAAGACTGGATCGGCCGCCGCCTCGTGGCCAACCGCTTCCGCGAGGGCCGCGTGTTCCTCGCTGGCGACGCGGCGCACCTGTGGGTGCCCTATGCGGGCTACGGCATGAATGCGGGCATTGCCGATGCGCTCAACCTCTCATGGTTGCTGGGCGCGGTGGTGCAGGGCTGGGGCGACGAGGCCATCCTCGACGCCTACGAGGCCGAGCGCCAGCCGATCACCGAGCAGGTGTCCAACTTCGCGATGGACCATGCGCAGAAGATGATCCGCGCGCGCCGCGCCGTGCCGCCGAACATCGAGGAGCCCGGCCCCGCCGGCGATGCGCTGCGCGCCGACATCGGACGCGAGGCCTACGAGCTGAACGTGCAGCAGTTCTGCTGCGGCGGCCTCAACTTCGGCTACTTCTACAGCGGCTCGCCGATCATCATCGCGGACGGCGAGCACATGGCGCCGCCCTACTCGATGGGCGAGTTCACGCCGTCCACCGTACCCGGCTGCCGCGCGCCGCACTTCTGGCTTTCGGACGGCCGCTCGGTCTACGACGCCTTCGGCCCCGGCTACACGATGCTGCGCTTCGACCGCAGCGTGGACGTGCGGCCGCTCGAACGCGCCGCGGCTGCCTACAGCATGCCGCTCACGGTGCTGGACATCGAGACCGAAGACGTGCCCAAGGCCTACACGCACCGCCTCGTGCTGTGCCGCGCCGACCAGCACGTGGCCTGGCGCGGCGCACACCTGCCGGCCGAGGTGTACGACCTGGTGGGCCTGTTGCGCGGCGAAGGCCTGCGGGTGCGGGCGCGCCGGCGGGCACTGGCCTGGGAAGGCGTGGTGGCCTGAGCCTTCGCGGCTGCCCCGCTCACCAGCCGCGCCGTGCGACGGCGCGGTACGCGAGCCACACCGCCAAGGCCGGCGCGAACGCGAAGCTCGCGAACAACCACACGGCCGCCGAGCGCGCGCCCTCGACGCCGCCCGGCATGGTGAGGCCCGCCGCATTCGCCACCAGTCCCGCCACCGCCGCGCCAACAGCCATGCCGTAGAGCTGCACGGTGGTGATCGAGGCCGAGGCCAGGCCTTCCTCGCCCTTGGGCGCGAGCGACATCACGCGCGTGATGAGGTGCGGCCAGCCGATGCCCACGCCGAGCCCCACGGCCGCCAGCGCGACGGCGATCAGCAGGGTCTCGAAGCCGTCGCCGAAGAACCCTGGCGACGGCAGCAGCCATGCGAGTGCCACCAGCCCCAGCGTGCAGACCACCGGGCCGGCGCGCAGCATGCGGTCGGCCCCCGTGCCGCTGCGGCCCGAGGACAGCAGCGAGCCCGCGCTCCAGCCGCCCGCCATCGCGGCCGTGAGGTAGCCCGCCGCCAGCGGCGAGTGGCCGTGCAGCAGCTGCAAAAAGTACGGCACGAAGATTTCGGTGGTGCTGCCGATCAACAGCAGCGCCACGCTCGCGTAGATGGCGCCCAGCGGCGCGCTCATCGAATAGGCGCCGCTCGGCAGCACGCGCACGGCGGCGCGGCTGTCGATGCGCGTGGCCGCGAAGCCGATGGCCAGGCCCAGCGCCACGCCAGCGGCCTGCCAGAGCAGGTCAGACCACAGGCCGCTGGCCGCAATCACCAGCACCGACAGCGCGAGCAGGCCAATCTGCATGCCCGGCACGCGCGGTGGAACGTCGGGCCGCGCATGCTTCACGCCCATCGAGGGCCGCAATTGCACGAGCACCAGCAATGCCTGCGCCGCCGCCACCGGCAGCAGGAACCAGAAGGCCCAGCGCCAGTGCCCGGCCTGCGCGAACAGGCCGCCCACGGCCGGCCCGCACAGCGTGGCGACGCCCCACATGCCCGACACCAGCGCCACCGCGCGCGGCCACAGGCGCTGCTCGAACACCAGCTGGATCAGCCCGTAGCTCAGCGCCGCGAGCAGCCCGCCGCCCAGCCCCTGCACCGTGCGGCCCGCGAGCATCCACGGCATGGCCGGCGCGAGCGCGCAGCCGACCGAGCCGGCGCTGAACACCGCCAGTGCCGCCAGGCACGCACCGCGCGGGCCGAGCACCGCAAGCAGCCGCACCGACAGCGTGGCACCGAGGATGGAGCCAACCACGAAGAGCGTGGTGCTCCAGGCGTACCAGTCGAGCCCGCCGATCTCGCGCACCACCGATGGCAGCACGGTGGTCACGATGTGCACGTTGACGGCATGCAGCGCGACGTCGCCCGTCAGTGCCAGCGCGCGCCAGCCGTTGCGGCCGCTGAACAACTCGCTCCATGCGGCGGTGGCGGGCGGGGAACGCAGGGCGGCGGAAGAGGAGGACATAGCGCGAAGACGAAGCTTGGAACGGAGCCCGGATACTAGGCGGCCCGCACCAATTAAACAAACTATTGCTTTGATAAATAAACCGCGCCGAGCCGATGCCGGCGCAGATGCGCGACACTTCTGCCCCGATGCAAGCCGCTTCTTCCTCTCCTTCTTCCTTGTCCACCACGACCACCGGCGCCATGCCCCAACCCCCGATGCGCCGCGCCACGCTGCGCTTTCTGCTGTCGCACCCCGCGCACTTCATCGCGCTGGGCTTCGGCTCGGGCCTGTCGCCCTTCGCGCCCGGCACCGTGGGCACGCTGTGGGCCTGGGTGGCTTTCGCGGTGATGCAGCTTTGGTTCACGCCCGCGACCATCGGCTGGATCATCGCGGCCTCGCTGCCCATCGGCTGGTGGGCCTGCACCGTGGCCGCGCGCAACATGAACGTGGCCGACCCCGGCGCCGTGGTGTGGGACGAGGTGATCGCCTTCTGGATCGTGCTGTGGCTGGTAACGCCGGCCGGCCTCTTCGCGCAGGTCATCGCCTTTGCGCTGTTCCGTTATTTCGATGCCGCCAAGCCCGGCCCGGTGGCCTGGGCCGACGCGCTGTTCAAGCAGCGCGATGCGGTGCAGGTGCGCTGGTGGCGCGCGGGCTTCGGCATCATCCTCGACGACCTGGTGGCGGCGTTCTGCACGCTGCTGGTCATTGCACTCTGGCGCGCATGGTGAACCCGATGGATTCTTCTTCTCCGATGGCCGCAACGGCGCTCGCGGACCAGGACACACCCGAACTGGTCGTGGCCCTGGCCGGCCTGCTGCAGAAAAAGGGCTGGATGCTGGCCACCGCAGAAAGCTGCACGGGCGGGCTGATCGGCGCGGCCTGCACCGAGCTGGCGGGGTCGAGCGTGTGGTTCGAGCGCGGCTTCATCACGTACTCCAACGAAGCCAAGACCGAGCTGCTGGGCGTGGATGCAACGGTGATCGCGGCGAACGGCGCGGTCAGCGAGCCGGTGGCGCGCGCCATGGCCACGGGCGCGATCGCGCATTCGCCGCCGTCGCGCGTGGCGCTGGCCGTGACCGGCGTAGCGGGCCCGACCGGCGGCACGCCCGACAAGCCGGTGGGCACGGTGTGGTTCGGCTGGTCGGTCGACGGCGACGTGCGCACCGAGCGCCGCCGCTTCGACGGCGACCGCGCCACGGTGCGCGCGGCCACGGTGCACCACGCGCTGAAGACGCTGGTCGAGCTGCTCTCGCGCTGAGCAGCGAGCAGGCTCCGATTCTTCAGGCCGTCATGAAGTCGCCGAGCGGCCGGCGCGGCGCCGCGGGCACCGGCGCCATCGGGTAGCCGAGGCGGCACATCATCTGCACCGTCGGGCCGTGCCTGTCGCCCGGCCTCGCGGTGCCCAGCAACAGGTCGTGCGCGACCGCACGGCACGGCGCCATCTCCGCGAACTCTTCGAGCGGCTGGCTCATCGGGTGCATGCCCAGGCCCAGGTCGGTGGCGCGCAGTTGCTGGCGCACATGGGCGCGGCCCGCCGCGATCTGCTCGGTGCGGCTGTTGCCGCGCGTACTGAGCCAGACGAAGCCCATCGCGGTTTGGGCCTGGTCCTCGAACATCTGCAGGGTCTGGCGGAACGAAGGGCTGTCTTCGGGCGCGGGCGTGCTGCGGCTGAACTGCCCCAGCGCAACGGCGATGCGCAGCGCCGGATCGTTGACCGAGAAGCCGTCGCGGTGTTCGAGGATCTCCTGCGGGCCGATGCGCAGCAGCTGCAGGTTTTCCATGGCGGTGCCGGGCGTGGCGAGTTCCACGCGCGCGGCCGCCGCGCAGAGCCTGCGCAAGGGCAGCACGCGCGCCATCTCGACCGTGCCGGCCGAGCTCACCATGCCGCCCACCGGCGCCATCGAGATCAAGCCCTGCAGCATGTCGGCCGACACCGGCCGCGTGAGGTCGAAGCGCTGCTTGGGCGTGCGCCGCCGCAGCACCTGCGCGAACAGAGGATCAGGCACGCCGCCGTCCGCCAACCGCAGCCGGGCCACCGGAATGTGCGGCCAGTGCCGCGGCTCGCCGATCAGCTCGCCCTGCGGCCACAGCTGCACGCTGGCCTGCACGCCCTGCTGCGCGAGCGCCATCACCAGCAGCTCGATGAAGGCGCCGTGGCCAATGACGACCTGCCGGCCGAAGGGATCGGACTCGGGCTGCACGCGCTCGCGGTCGCAATAGACCACGATGGCGTCGGGTTCGCGCAGGTCGACCAGCCAGGGCTGGCAGTTGTACGCGGTGGGCGCCGTGACGGCGTAGGCGACGGCGCGCTTGCGCACGTCGGGCTCGTTGCCGGGGCCGTTCCATATCTCCAGTGCGGCCGCCGGCATGTCGGAGTTCAGCCACCAGGCTGCCAGCGCGGCCGCACCCGCCGCTACGACAACGCCGCCTCCCAGCAGCCGGACAAAGTTTCTTCGCTCATCCATTGAGCGGATTATCGAAAGCGCGCCCGCAGTTCACAATGCGTCAAGCTTTCATAACTGCTATTCAGAACTGAATACCCGATGAGACCCGACAAGGACCTGGGCTTCGACTGGCGGCTGGTGCGCGCGTTTCTGGCCGCGCTCGACCATGGCAGCCTGCTGGGAGCGGCGCGCGCCGTGGGCACGAGCCAGCCGACACTGGGCCGCCACATCGCCGAGCTGGAAGCGCAGTTGGGCGTGGTGCTGTTCGAGCGCACCGGCCGGGGCCTGCGCCCAACCGAGATGGCCACGCGGCTCGCGCAGGCGGCGCGCACCATGGAAAGCGGCGCGCTCGCGCTGTCGCGCAGCGTGTCGGGCGCCAACACCGCGCTGGCCGGCACGGTGCGCATCTCGGCGAGCCAGGCCATGGCGCGGCACCTGCTGCCGGCGCTGCTGGCCCAGATGCGGCGCGAGCTGCCCGAGATACAGGTCGAGCTGGTGGCCACCAACGAGGTCAGCAACCTGCTGCGGCGCGAGGCGGACATCGCGCTGCGCATGAGCCCGCCCGAAACCGGCTCGGTGATCGCCCGGCGCGTGGGCCGGTTCGCGCTCGGCACCTTCGCCCAGCGCGACTACCTGCGCCGCCGCGGCACGCCGCGCCAGATTACCGACCTGCTCAGGCACGACCTGCTGGGCTACGACCGCGACGACAGCATCCTGCGCAGCTCCGCCCAGCTCGGCGCGCCCCTGAAGCGCGAGGACTTCTGCTTTCGCACCGACGACGTCAGCGTGTACTGGGAGGCGCTGCGCCAGGGCATGGGCATCGGCTTCGTGAGCGAGTCATTGGCCCACACCGACGGCGAAGTGGTGCGCGTGCTGCCTTCGATCAAGCTGCCGGTGCTGCCCGTGTGGCTGGCGGTGCACCGCGAGGTGCGCACCGACCGGCGCATCCGCTCGGTCTATGATTTCCTCGCCCGCACCATTCCCCAGGTGCTCTGACCCCCGTGCCCCCCGCCAACCAACCCGAAGGCCTCATGACCGCAGCCACCAACGCCCAGACCATCGAGCGCTTCTACAGCGCCTTCGCCAAGCTCGACGCCGCCACCATGGAGGCCTGCTACGCAAGCGACGCGGTGTTCGACGACGAGGCCTTTTCGCTGCGCGGGCGGCGCGAAGTGGGCGGCATGTGGCGCATGCTGGCCACGGCCACGCAAGCCAAGGGCGCCGACGTGTGGCGCCTGACCTGGCGCGACGTGAAGGCCGACGACAACAGCACCGGCAGCGCCCACTGGGACGCGCACTACCGCTTCAGCGCCACCGGCCGCCTCGTCGACAACAGCATCGACGCGCGCTTCACCTTCACGCCCGAGGGGCTGATCGCGACGCACCGCGACAGCTTCCCGTTCTGGACCTGGTCGCGCCAGGCGCTCGGCACGCCGGGCCTGCTGCTCGGCTGGTCCCCCATGCTGCGCAACAAGGTGCGCGCCACCGCCGCAGCCAACCTCGCCACTTTTCTTGCACGCCAGCCATGAGCAACAACAACACCGCCCTCGCCTTCTCCAACAACGAAGCCCAGCACCGCTACGAGGCCGCGCTCGACGGCAAGCTCGCAGCCTATGCCGAGTACAACCTGCTGACCGACGCGATCATGTTCACGCACACCGAGGTGCTGCCGGAACACGAGGGCAAGGGCGTGGGCTCGGGCATCGCCAGGCATGTGCTCGACGAGGCGCGCGCCAAGGGGCTGCATGTGATTCCGGTGTGCCAGTTCATCGCGGGCTACATCCGCAAGCATCGCGAGTACGCCGACCTGGTGCGGCCGGACATCCAGCGCGCCTTCAAGATCTGACGGAATCGGCCTTCGGCGCGGGCAACCACGCGAAGGCCGCGATGCCCAGCACCAGCAGCACGGCAATGGTGGCCAGCACGGCCGTCAGCGGGTCGCCGCCATGCGCCGACGCCACCGAAGCGGCCACGCCCGTGCCCCACTGCATGAGCGCCACGCCGAGGAACATCGCCATCGTGAACACGGCCATCGCGCGGCCGGTGAGCGTGGCGGGGTAGGCGCCGCGCACGTCGGCGTACTGCCAGACGATGAAGCCCGAGAGCACGCCGATCAGCACCATGCCGGTGATGTCGAGCCAGGCCGAGTGCAGCACCGCGATGAGCGCGAAGAGCCCCGCATAGCCGAGCGCGCAGATCACGATCCAGCGGCGGCGCCCGGCGCCGTCGCGGTCGAGCCGGCCGAAGAGCGGAGCGCCGAACAGCGAGATCACCGACACCGCCAGCGCGACGTTGCCGCTCTGCACCAGCGAGTAGCCGTGGCGCTCCATCATCAGCGGGCCGAGCCACAGGCCGCGCAGCGAGATGAAGGCGGCGTACGTGACTGCCCCCAGCACCATGATGCCCAGCGTGTGCGGCATGGCGAACAGCGCGCCGAACTGGCGGATCGCCTCGGGGATCGATTCTTTGACCTGCGGCACGGCCGAGGCGGGCTCGTGCACCCAGTACCAGATCGCAAGCCACGCCAGCGCGGCCGCCACGGCCAGCACCAGGAAACCCGCGCGCCACGAATAGGCCTGCACCAGCCACGCCAGCGGCGTGCCGGTGGCCAGCATGCCGAGGC
Source organism: Variovorax nivicola (assembly GCF_051216475.1). Classification (NCBI taxonomy): domain Bacteria; kingdom Pseudomonadati; phylum Pseudomonadota; class Betaproteobacteria; order Burkholderiales; family Comamonadaceae; genus Variovorax; species Variovorax nivicola. The sequence goes on from NZ_JBPJZK010000010.1 coordinate 161,728, forward strand.
CGCCGACGGCCAGCACCATGCCCGACACGGTGGCGAAACGCGCCGCCGGAAAGTGCCGCGCGATGAACACCGTGCACACCAGGAAGGCTGGCGCGCAACCGACGCCGATCAACGCCTGGCCCGCCACCAGCACAAGGTAGCTGGACGACACCGCCGACAGCAGCGCGCCCGCGATGGCGACAGGAAAAGCCACCAGCACCGTGCGGCGCACGCCGTGCAGGTCGATGCCGATGCCCATGAACAGCTGCATGGCGCCGAACGCAAAGTGAAAAGCCCCCGAGAAAATCCCGAGGGCCTGGGCGGAAAGGTGGAAGTCGGTCTGCAGCGGGCTCGCCATGATGGCGCCGACCGTGCGGAATGCCTGGCTCAGCGCGACCCCGGCGCACAGCGCCAGGACCATCACCCAGGCCGCACGCGGCGTCAGGGGTGAGCTGCCAGTGCCGGTGCTAGGTGGCACCGTGGCACTTCTTGTATTTTTTTCCGCTGCCGCAGGGGCAGGGATCGTTGCGGCCGGGAGCGGCTTCCTTGCGGATGGTCTCTGCCTTGGGGCCCAGGCTCTTCCAGAGCTGGCGCAGGTCGTACACGGCCCAGATGGCGGCGCCGAAGTCGTCGAGCCGCTGCTGGCTCACGCTGGGCGGGGCGTCGTCGCTGTACATCGACAGCGTGGGCTTGGCGTTGTCGTCCTCAGTGAGGGCGACGATGTTGTCGAGCGCGTCGTCGAGCATGCGCGCAGCATCTTTGTCGCGCGGCGTGGCCCAGTCTTCGGGCCAGTTCTCGACCGCGTACATGAAGCCCAGCGCCCAGACCTGCGCGAAGGAGGGAATAGCCTCGCCGGCCACTTCGGCACGCTCTTCCTCGGGCAGCGAGGCGATGGCGCCGCGGGTGTCGAGCACCTCGGGCTGCCAGCTGCGTTCGTCGTCGAGGGTTTCGACAGGGGCGTCGAGGCCTTCCTCGATCTCGACCCAGCGGCGCTTCCAGTTCCAGACGAACTCCATGTGCTGCGCGGACGAGAAGCTGTCGCCCAGCAGCACGGGCCAGTATTCGGAGGGCATGATGGGCCGGCGGGTGCAGATCAGCGCGGCCATGAAGCCCTCGCAGAACTCCCATTGGGGGATTTCCTCGTCGTGCTCGCGCATGGCGTCGAGCGCCTGGTCGAGTGCGTCGAAATCGTCGGGGCCGAGGGGGGACTGGGCTGCGGAGGTGGCCTCTGGGGGCGAAATGGGGTCGGGAATGGTCGTCATGGCAAGTTCGGGGCAGCCCTCTATGATGCAGCAGGCTCCGGTCGAGACTATTTCTATGCCCACGATTATTCCGTTTCCGACGCGCTATAGCGCCTTCGCCCTGTGCGTGGTCGGTCTGGTGGCCTGCCTCGCCTTCGTTCTGGTGTCGCCGCACCTGTGGCTGGCCTGGATCGGGGTGGCCGTTTTTGCGGTACTTACAGGTACCGGCGTGCACGACCTGCGGCAGGCCCGCCACGCCATCCTGCGCAATTACCCGGTCATCGGCCATTTGCGCTTTCTGCTGGAGTTCATCCGGCCGGAGATGCGGCAGTACTTCATCGAGAGCGACTCCGAAGCCGCGCCCTTCTCGCGCGCCCAGCGTTCGCTGGTGTACCAGCGCGCCAAGGGCGACCCCGACAACCGGCCCTTCGGCACGCAGCTGAACGTGACCATCGCGGGCTACGAGTGGATCAACCATTCGATGCAGCCGACGAAGCTCGAGAACCACGATTTCCGCATCGTGATCGGCGGCACGCCGCAGCCGGTGGGCGCCAACCCGGCGCAGGTCTGCACGCAGCCTTACAGCGCCAGCGTGTTCAACATCTCGGCCATGAGCTTCGGCGCGCTGTCGGCCAACGCCATCCTCGCGCTCAACAAGGGCGCGAAGATGGGCGGCTTTGCGCACGACACCGGCGAGGGCTCGATCTCGCAGCACCACCGGGTGCACGGCGGCGACCTGATCTGGGAGATTGGCTCGGGCTACTTCGGCTGCCGCAACGACGACGGCAGCTTCAACGAGGAACGCTTCACCGCCAACGCACGCGACCCGCAGGTCAAGATGATCGAGATCAAGCTGAGCCAGGGCGCCAAGCCCGGGCACGGCGGTGTGTTGCCAGCGCCCAAGGTCACGCCCGAGATCGCGGCGGCGCGCGGCGTGCCGGTGGGCGTGGACTGCATCTCGCCCTCATCGCACAGCGCGTTCTCCACACCGACCGAGATGATGCATTTCGTCGCGAGGCTGCGCGAGCTGTCGGGCGGCAAGCCGACCGGCTTCAAGTTCTGCCTGGGCCATCCGTGGGAATGGTTTGGCATCGTCAAGGCGATGCAGGCCACCGGCATCACGCCCGACTTCATCGTGGTCGACGGCGCCGAGGGCGGCACGGGCGCGGCGCCGGTCGAGTTCAGCGACCACGTGGGCGCGCCGCTGCAGGAAGGCCTGCTGCTGGTGCACAACACGCTGGTGGGCGTGAACCTGCGCCACCGCATCAAGATCGGCTGCGCCGCCAAGGTGATCACCGCCTTCGACGTGGCCCGCATGATGGCGCTGGGCGCCGACTGGTGCAACGCCGCGCGCGGCTTCATGATGGCGCTGGGCTGCATCCAGGCGCAGAGCTGCCACACCGGCCACTGCCCCACGGGCGTGACCACGCAAGACCCGCTGCGCCAGCAGGCGCTGGTGGTGCCCACCAAGGCCGACCGCGTGCGCAACTTTCACCGCAGCACGCTGCATGCGCTGCAAGAGCTGGTGCAGGCCGCAGGGCTCGACCATCCGCAGCAGATCACCGCGCACCACATCGTGCGCCGCATTTCCGACACCGAAGTGCGCCTGTTGAGCAACCTGGTGATGCAGGTACAGCCGGGCGCCCTGCTCGGCCCGCTCGACGAGCAGCACAACGTTTTCCGTACCTACTGGCCGCTGGCCAGTGCAGAGAGTTTTCAGCCCGTGACGCAGGGCCCACAAGGGCTTGTGGCGGGCTTTGCATTGGCCGCATGAACCCATTGAGACGAGGCGCCAATACGCGCCTGCAAACGCGCAAAGGCGCAGCTTCGGCGCCCGCGCCTTTAGACGCGCTCTCCCCGAATCCGCCAGCGCCCAGCGACTACGCGGAGTTCCTGCGCACCACCCTGCCCCAGCAGAAGAAAAACGTGGTCAGCCACCGCTTCGGCAGCGAGCGCGTGTGGCTCAAGAAGGCCGGCCCCCGGCATGGCAAGTGGGGCTACCGCGTGATGGCGGCGGTCGCGCGCATGGCGCGGCTGGACATCATCAAGCCGGTGCCCAACCCGGGCGGCGAAGCGGCCATCGCGACCGAGGCCCGGCGGCTGAAACAGCTCGCCGCCGCCGGCCTGCGCGTGCCGGTGGTGCTGGCACAACAGGCCGATGGCCTGCTGATCTCCGACCTGGGCGAAAGCGGCCGCGCCACGGTCGTGCTGCAGGAGCGGATCGACCAGGCCGCCGCCGCAGGCCCCGCCGCACTGCTCGCCGTGTGGCGCGAGGGCCTTATCGCCATTGCCGCAGTGCACGTGCGCGGCCAGCACCTGAGCCAGGCCTTCGACCGCAACCTCGTGCAGTGCCCCGACGGCGTGATCGGCTACATCGATTTCGAGGACGACCCGGCCGAGGTCATGACACTGGCGGAATGCCAGGCGCGCGACTGGCTGAGCTACCTGCACTCAACGGCCATGATGCTGGAAGCTGCAGCGCCGCAGGCTGCCGGGCAGCACTGGCATGCGGCACTGGCCGGCGTGAACGAAGAGGTGCGCGAGCGCATCGCGAACGCGGCAAGACGCATGAAGTGGGCGCAGAAGCTGCCGGCTAGCCGGCGGTGGGGGCGGGATACGCAGCGGGTGCGAGCGGTGGCGCGGCTGCTGGGGCGGTGGTATCTGGCGCCCTCCGGCGGGCTGCTGCAGAACTAGCCGCCGTCGTTACGGGGGTTATTGGCGGTCAAGACGCTTCTGCCGCCATTTGCGAAATACCCGATCGCCCAGCCAACCGCCCACGACAGCAGAAATCGCCTGCGCAACAAGAGCAAGCACAAAGGCGTCGGACAAATCGTCGAAGTTCCGGGCTTTGTTCATTTCGTACCACTGCCCAATGGGCGCGAGCACGCCCTTCGTAACCAGAAAACTGAGTGCCAGCACTCCAGCCAAGATGCAGAGCAGTCGCAACATGAGCTACTGACGATCAAGCTGCTTCTGCCGCCATTTACGAAATACCCAGTCGCCGAGCCAGCCGCCTGCTATCAATGCGACGAGTTGAACGGTGAGTGCGACCATGTACGCTTGGCCTAAGTCACCATCGTTCTTTGCAAAATTGAGCTCATACCAATGGCCCACAGGCCCAATGAGCTTGTAGAAAATAAAGCCGAGCGCAATCGCTCCGACAACGATGGAGAGGATGCGAGCGATAAATCTCATGGCACGTACCAGAACCAAATGGCGGAGCCTTTTCGGTAATCGGTCATGAAGCCTTCCCATGACATGTTCAGTTGAATGCGGAACCAGGACGACAGAGGCGTCAGCCGTGAGCCATTCCAGAGGTCGATGTGATCGCCTTGTCGTCCTTCACCCCAGTAGTTCTGGATGAACACGATTCCGGTGCGTTTGGCGATTTTCTCGAACCCCTCTTTTCCCGTGTATTTCTCGGTGCGAAACATCAGGCCGGACTTGCCGGAATCCAGCCAGTTTGCCAATTCCTGCGCCCTGATCGGGTACTTCGGCTTGTCCTTCTGCCAGGAATAAACGCCTGGGAAGCTGTCGAGGCTCAGACTGGATCGAATGAATGCTGCACCAACGTTGATGGCGCATTGATCCGTGTAGACGTCCTTGTCCAGCAAGGCGTCGTCTCCCTTGATCGTCGGGTGATTCGCCCAAAGGGTCGCAAAAGATGGCTGCATGATTTCCAGTCATAGCAAAGGCTGAAGGGGTGGCATCGGGGCCGCTAGAAAAGCAAGGGGCCGCGATGCCCGTTCGCCGCAACCATCCTCGCCTTGCTGAAATCTAGTGCTGCCCAGAAAAAGGTCGATGACTAAAAGGTTGTCAATTGATACCTGGCACCAAGACCGTTGATGCAGCTAGGCCCCGAACACCGCCTGCACCGCCACACCCCTCAGCGCCAGCCGCTTCTTCATCGACAACACAGCCCGATCCTTGCTAAGCAGCAACGCCCGGTGCGCCACGGCCAGGTCGATGAACACCTGGTCATCGGGATCGCTGCACACGCAGGGCGCACGCGGCGGAATGCCTTCCACCATCTGCACTCGCGCGTCGAAATCTGCCAGCACCATCGGCACCTGCAGCTCCCGCTGCGCCATGCGCCGGGCGATCAGCGGGTAGCCCAGAACGCGTTCGAGCTCGGTGCGCATGGCGGCCGTGGCCAGCCAGCGCAGTTCGCCCGCGGCAAGCCGCGCAGTCAGCGGGCCCCAGGCCGGATCTTCGAAGACCAGCAGGTCGAGCGCGATGTTGGTGTCGATGACGACGGGGGCGGAGGGTTCTGTCAACGTCATGGAATGTGCGGGGGATATCGCCGATGTTGCACCATGCGGGGCCGGCGTCAGGCCCGAGTCGGTTCGGCCGACGACAATGCCCCCGGCGCTTGCGCGCCCTGCCCCATCACAGCATCCGCCCTCTTTCATGAAACGTCTCCCGCTGCTCTGCCTTGTCCTGCTTGCATCCGCGGGTGTCCGGGCTGAGTGGTTCACGCTGTCGGGCACGCCCGGCGACGCCACCAGCAGCTACGTGCAGGTCGAGCCGACCAGCGTCGAGGTGGACGGATCGAACCGCCTGGTGAGCCTCCGCATGAGCCTGCCGGAAGACCGCACGGGCCGCGACGGCATCAAGTTCCGCTCCTTCCAGGCCCGGGCCAAGGTCGACTGCGAAGCCCGCAGCGCGCGCTACGTGAGCGCCACTTACTTCGGCCATCCGGATTTCGTCGGCGAGCCTGTCGCGGTGAGGCATTTCGAGGAGGACGACGTGCGCACCGTGACCCTGGCCGGCGCGCGCGACCTCGTCACGCGAACGATCAATGCGGCCTGTGCCGTCCGCCCCAAGGAAGCCAGGGAACAGCAGCAGCCGAAGCCCGAAGGCGAGCTACTTCCGCGCTGAGCCCGCGACCATGTCGAAGCGGAACAGCCGGCATTCGATCGGGCCGTTCCACATCGGCACGCGGCGCGATTCCTTCAGGCGCATCTGCTTGGGCAGCTTCAGATCGGGCGTGAGCACCCAGGCGGTCCAGCCGGCGTAGTTCTTCTTCCAGTGGGTGGCGAGCTGCGGGAAGAATTCGCCGCCATCACCCTCTCCACCCGCTTCACCCCCCGAGGTCTGCGCCGATTCGCGCGCACCGGAGCGCCCCGTGCCGGCCACGCCGCCCACCTCGATGCGCTCGCCATACGGCGGGTTGAGCATGATCACGCCGCCCTCGGCCGGCGGCATGCGCTGCAGCGCGTCGCCGCCGCGGAACTCGATGGCTTGCGCCACACCGGCGCGCTCGGCGTTGCGTTCGGCAAAGTCGACCATGCGGTGCGACACGTCCGAACCGAAGATCGCCACGCCGCCCTCGCGCACGGCCGTCTCGGCTTCCTGCCTGATGGCTGCCCACACGTGCGCCTGGAACGGCAGCAGCTTCTCGAAGCCGAAGCGCCGCAGCGATCCGGCCGCGATGCCGCGTGCGATCTGCGCCGCCTCGATGGCGATGGTGCCGCTGCCGCAGCAGGGGTCGTACAGCGGCTGGGCCGACACTTCGCCGGTTTCGGGGTTCCACCAGCCGCTGGCGGCCAGCATGGCGGCGGCCAGGGTTTCCTTCAGCGGGGCGTCGCCCTTGTCCTGGCGCCAGCCGCGCTTGAACAGCGGTTCGCCCGAGGTGTCGATGTAGAGCGTGCAGGTGTCGGTGGTCAGGTGGGCGAACACGCGGCAGTCGGGCCACTGGGTCTCGATGCTCGGGCGCACGCCGTTGGCCTTGGCGCGGAAGCGGTCGGCAATGGCGTCCTTGATGCGCAGGGTGGCGAAGTTCAGGCTCTGCAGCGGGCTGTGCTGGGCGGTGGTCTCGATCTTGAAGGTCTGCTTCGGGGTGAACCAGATCTCCCAGGCCACGCCGTTGGCAATGGCGTACAGGTCGTTCTCGTTGCGGTAGGGCGCGTGGGCCAGTTCGACCAGCACGCGCTGCGCGAGCCGGCAGTGCAGGTTGAGCTTGAGGCCATCGCGCCAGTCGGCGCGCACGCGCACGCCGCCGCGCAGCGTGAGCAGGTCTTGCCCGGCGCGGCCGGTCAGGGCGTGCACCTCCTGGGCGAGGAATTCCTCGACGCCGGCGGCGCAAGGCAGGAAAAAGGAGAGATCGTTCACGGAAATTAGGCCATCGGGGAACCCGACTAGGGGACTCCATTGTCGCCGCGTCACGCACCTTCTCTATATAGTCGATTCGCCGATGACCCCCACCCCCGCATCACCGACCGCGCCGGCCGCCGCCAGCGACAGCAGCGACGACCGCTTCGCGATCCAGTGCGAGGTGCTGCGGCTGTCCGTGCGGCCCATCGGCCCGGTGCTGCTGGTGCAGTACCTGCTGAACTGCGGCGTGGCGGCGCTCTTCGCGTGGCAGTACTCGCTGACGCGCGCGCTGGTCTGGATCGCGCTGGTCACAGGGGTGACGGTAATGCGCGGCTTCTTCCCGCAGCGCCTGCCAGAGCCCTTCACACCCGAAACGCTGCGCGAGGCGCAGCGCGCGCACACGCTGCGTACGGCCATCTGGGAGCTGGCGCATGGGCTGGCCGGGGTGCTGCTGTTCAACCCCGCAAGCGCCGACCTGCAGCTGCTGCTGGGCCTGATCCTGATGGGCATGACGCTGTCGTCGGCCTTCTCGGTGTCGTTCTACACACCGGCCACGCAGTTGGCGATCACGCTGCTGCTGGCGCCGATCATCGTCACCGGCCTCTGGATGGGCGCGCCGGTGATGATGGCCGTGGCGGTCATCGGCATCGGCCTGACCGCGATGATGTGGAAGCTGGTGGCCGAACGCTCACGCCAGCTCGAGGAGAACATCGGCCTGCGGCTTAACGAGCGCACCCTGCGCGAGCAGGCTCTGGCTGGCCTGCGCGCCTCCGAGCATGCGCAGGCCGAGCGGCTGCGCTTCTTCTCGGCCGCCAACCACGACCTGCGCCAGCCGGTGATGGCCATCGGCCTGCAGGCCGAGGTGCTGCGCCAGCAGCTGAACAACGGCGCGGACATGGAAGCGGTGCAGCACACGGTGGGCTCGCTGGCGCGCGCGCAGCAGGCGCTGGAGGGGCTGACCAACCAGCTGCTGGAAATCGGCCGCATCGAGGCCGCGGTCGATCCGCTGCGTCCGGTGGCGGTGGCGCTGGCGCCGCTGCTGCAGGAACTGGCCCGGCAGGCGGGCGACGGCCGGGTGCTGGTGCGCTGCCCGCACAACGCAATCGCCTGGAGCGACACGGTGTCGCTGCGCCGCGTGCTCGCCAACCTGGTCGACAACGCCGTCAAGTTCACGCCGCGCGGACGCGTGCTGCTGGCCGTGCGGGCGCGCCGCCGCGGCACCGTCCGGGCCTGGCGCGTGGAGGTGCGCGACAGCGGCATCGGCATCGCGGCCGACGCGCAGCAGCGCGTGTTCAACGACTTCGAGCAGATCGGCAACGTCGAGCGCAACCTGCAGCGCGGCCACGGGCTGGGCCTGGCGATCGTGCGGCGGCTGGCGGCGCAGCTCGGCATTGCGGTGTCGCTGCGCTCGGCGCCGGGGCGGGGGTCGGTGTTCAGCTTCGAGCTGCCTGCCGCGCCGGAAGGTGCTGTGGCGGCGGCGGCGCGCCCTGCGTCCATGTCGCACGACGACGGCGCCACACTGCGCCCCGGACTCGCCGTGCTGGTGGTGGAAGACAACACGGTGGTGGCCGACAGCCTCTCGGCCCTGCTGCTGCAATGGGAAGTGGAGCCGCGCGTCTATGCCAGCGCCGCCGAGGCGCTGGCGCTGGCCGACCTGCGCGCGCTCGACGCGGCGCTGTGCGACATCCGCCTGCCGGGCGCGCTCGACGGCATCGCGCTGGCCGAGAAGCTGCAGCGGCAGAAGCCCTCGCTGGCGATCGCGCTGATTTCGGCCGACATCAACGAAGCCACCCAGCGGCTCGCCGCCGAGCGCGGCTGGCATGCGCTGCGCAAGCCGGTGCAGCCGGAGGAGCTGCGCGGCGTGCTGCTGAAGGCGCAGCAGGCGCGGGGCTGACCGAGGCCACCGGGCTGGCACGGGCCCTGCTGTGCTGTCATGGCTTCCGATATATGCTCCGCGCACAGGCCGCCAGCCCTGCCTTCGATGTCCACCGACACATCCCCCCCTCCCCTCGCCGCCGATCCACGCAGCCCGCGCTACGACCCGCTCGCGATCGCGCTGCACTGGCTGCTCGCAGCCCTGATCGTCGGCTCGTTCGGCGTGGGGCTCTACATGACGGGCCTGCCGTTCTCGCCGCTGCGGCTGAAGGTGTACAGCTGGCACAAGTGGGCGGGCATCACGATCCTCGCGCTGTCGGCGCTGCGGCTGCTGTGGCGGCTGGGGCACCGCCCGCCGGCGCTCCCGCCGGGCATGACGCGCCTGCAGCTGGCCAGCTACCGCATCAGCCACACGCTGATGTACCTGCTGTTCTTCGCGGTGCCGCTGTCCGGCTGGGCCTACAGCTCGGCCATGGGCATGCCGGTCGCGTGGTTCGGCGTGCTGCCGCTGCCCGACTTCGTGCCGGTCGACCACGACTTCGCCGAGGCGGTGCTGCAGCCGCTGCACCGCAACTGCGCCTTCGCGCTGGCGGGCGTCACGCTGCTGCACGTGGCTGCCGTGCTCAAGCACCACTGGATCGACCGCGACGGTCTTCTGAAACGCATGTGGCCCGGGCCACGCAAGGAATCTGCTCGATGATGAAGCGCCTGTTTTTCCGCCTCTTGCCGTCGCTCGCGGCGCTGGCCTTCGCGATGGCACTGCCAGCGGGCGCCGAGCCTGCGGCCGCGAAACTCGTTGCCGACAAGAGCCAGATCGTCTTCGTCACCAAGCAGATGGGCGTGCCGGTGGAAGGCACGTTCAAGAAGTTCGACGCACAGGTCGCCTTCAACCCGAAGAAGCCCGAGGGCGGCAGCGTCGCGCTGCAGATCGACACGGCCAGCGCCGGCTTCGGCGTGCCGATGAGCGACGCCGAGCTGCCCAAGCAGCCGTGGTTCGACGCCGCGCACTTCCCGCAGGCAAGCTTCCAGTCGAGCGCCATCAAGGCGCTGGGCGACGGCAAGTTCGAGATGGCGGGCAAGCTCACCATCAAGGGCACGGCCAAGTACGTGACGGTGCCCGTCAGCATCGCGGCGGCTGGCGGCAACTACGCGGTGGCCACCGGAAGCTTTACGATCCAGCGGCTCGACTACAAGGTGGGCGACGGCGAATGGACCGACACCTCGATGGTCGGCAACGAGGTGCAGGTGCGCTTCAAGTTCACGCTCGCGGGCCTCGGGCCGCTATGAACCGCCGGTCTGGCCCGCCCTCTCCTCACTCACCTTCCTCTTTCATGACCCACACAACCAACGCCATGAAAAAGCTCCTTCTCGCCACGGCCCTGTCGGCCGCCGCGTTCACCGGCGCCACGGCGCAACAGCAACCACAACAGCCCGAATACACCGCACCGGCCGTGGCTGCCAAGCCCGCAGGCGGGCCGGTGAAAAACGCCAACTACGTGGTCGACCCGACGCACACCTTCGTGATGTACGAAATGGGCCACTACGGCACCACCACCAACCGCGGGCGCTTCAGCACCAAGGACGGTTCGGTGCAGATCGACGGCACCGGCGCCAGCGGCAAGGTCGACATCACGATGGACATCAGCTCCATCAACACCGGCGTAGACCTGCTCAACCGCCACGTGCAGAGCAAGGATTTCTTCAACGTGGCCGAGTTTCCAACCGGCCGCTTCGTGGCCGACCGCATCGACTTCAGCGGCGGCAAGGTGGTCGACGTGCCTGGCACGCTCACGCTGATGGGCCAGACCAAGCCGGTGACGCTGAAGGCCGTGCGCTTCAACTGCTACCTGAGCCCGCTGATCAACCGCCAGGTGTGCGGCGGCGACTTCGAGACCACGGTGGAGCGCAGCGACTGGGGCATCACCTGGGGGCTGAACTTCGGCTTCGAGAACAAGGTGAAGCTGCTGGTGCAGGTCGAAGCGGTCAACGTGCAGTGACACGGGCTCATGTTCATCCGGTTCGTGGTTGGAGGCGACGAGGAAGATCACCGGCAGCTCAGCGGGCTCGTCACCGAGACCCGCATCCTGCGAGACAAGGGCGAACTCACGGCCGCGGAAGAAGAGCGGCTCGAAGCGATCTATGCGTGGTTCAACGCGAATCTGCCCTGCCCTCCGTTCTCGAGTGCCGGTTGGTCGAGGAACGCCGTAGCCTGGTTCAAGGATGGCGCCACCGAGTCGATCCAGCAGATGCGCAGCCTCGCGGCGCTTCTGATCCAACATGACACCGCTGTCCGGATGCTGCGCTCGCGCAATCCCGGCAAAGTGCTTTACGAGGACCGGTTCCAGATCGTCGTCGAGGAATGGAAGAACCTGTGATGCGGCGGACGGGCGATCTGCGCTCGGCGACAACCAAGGAAACTGAATGATGGACACCACCCTTTCCCTGCTCGGCATCGCCGGCGCCATGACTGTGGGCGCGATGAGCCCCGGCCCAAGTTTCGTGATGGTGGCTCGCACCGCCGTGAGCTCTCGCGCTGACGGACTGGCTGCCGCGTTGGGCATGGGTGCCGGCGGACTGGTCTTCGCGATCGCCGCGCTGGCCGGGCTGCAGGCGGCGTTCCTGGCCGTGCCGGCGCTGTACGTGGCCATCAAGGGCCTGGGGGGCGCCTACCTCGTCTACCTGGGCATCCGGATATGGAGCGGCGCGCGCCAGCCGCTTGCCGTGACGCAGGAGACGGGCGCCTCGCCGCGCCAGCAGGGCCGCAGCGGCCGCGCCTTCCTGCTGGGCCTGGCCACGCAGGTCAGCAACCCGAAGACGGCGGTGGTGTACGCCAGCATCTTCGCGGCCTTTTTGCCGCGCGAGGTGCCGCTGGTGCTGGCACTCGCGGTGCCGGCGGTCATCCTCTGCATCGAGACGGGCTGGTACGCCATCGTGGCGCTGGCGCTGTCCTCGGCGGCGCCGCGCTCGGCCTACCTGCGCTACAAGGTCTGGATCGACCGGGCCGCCGGCGGCGTGATGGGGCTGCTGGGCCTGCGGCTCATCTGGTCGGCCGTGCGCGGCAACTGAAGGGTCGAAGCTACAGCAGGCTCTCCGGCGTCAGCGGCGCCAGGATCTCGAGCATGGTCCGGTCCCAGAAGCCGGAGTCGGGCTCCTCGGTCAGCACGGTGAGCTTGCCGGCGTCGTCGCTGACCCATTCGATGCGCGACTCGCTGCTGCCCTCGGCAAAGCGCAGCCGGTAGGCGCCCTGCTGCTTGAGCACATCGATGAGCTTCAACGCCTGCTGCGCCATCTCGGGGCTGCGGATGAAGAGGCCGATTTCGGTGTTGTGCGTCTCCGAGCGCGGGTCGAAATTCATCGAGCCGACGAAAAGAATGCTCCGGTCGATCACCGCCGACTTGGCATGCAGCCTGCCCACCGAGGTGCCGAACAGGCCGAGCCGCACGCTGCGCCGGGTACGCGTGGAGCTCAGCTCATAGAGGTCGGCGCCGAGCTTGAGCATGTCGGGCCGGTAGCGGCGGTAGGCCGTGTGCACCAGCGGCTCGTCGGTGGCGGCCAGCGAATTGGTGACCACGCTGATCTTCACGTTGCGGCCGCGGATCTCGCGCATCACCTCCAGCCCCGAGGCGCCCGGAATCAAGTATGGCGAGACGATGGTCACCTCGGAGCGCGCGCGGCGCATCTGCTCGACCACGTTGTAGCGCACGCTGTCAACGTCGAGCAACGGCACGCCGCCGTAGGAGGCGGTCTTGCCGATCACGCGCTCGGGCGAATCGGCGTAGGCCTCTGCGGTGGCCCAGATCAGGCCGAGCTTACCGGCGTTCAGGTCTTCCGCCATCGGGCTGTAGCCGAGCAGGTCGTTGGGCGCGGGCGGCGGCGGCGGTGGCGTGGTGTCAGGGCCGGTGGCGACGTCGAAGCGCTTCTGCAGCTCCTCGCGCGACAGGTCGCTGCTCACCACCGACTGGATCGGCCGCACGTAGATGCTGTTCCAGTACTGGTCGAACAGGCTGCCCAGCCGCGGGACCAGCGCACCGGTGACGAAGGTGTCGAGGTCGAGAAAGTTCTCGCCCGCGGTACGCCTGAAATACTGGTTGCCGATGTTGCGCCCACCCGCCACCGCCATCGCGCCGTCGGCGATGAACAGCTTGTTGTGCATGCGGCGGTTGACGCGGCTGAAGTCGAAGAGCGAGGCGCTGAAGCGCTTCAGCAGGCTGCCGCGCCCGGCCGGGAACGGGTTGAACAGGCGCAGCTCCACGTTGGGCGTGGCGGCGAGGCCGAGCAGCAGCTCGTCTTCGCCGGCGGTGTAGAGGTCGTCCATCAGCAGCCGCACGCGCACGCCGCGCTGGGCGGCGTCGCGCAGGGTGCGCAGCAGGTAGCGGCCGGTCTCGTCGTTCTCGATCTGGTAGTACTGCACGTCGAGCGTGCGCTGCGCGCGGCGGGCCAGCTGGATGCGGGTGTCGAAGGCGAAGTCGCCGCCGGGCATGAGGCGGAAGCCGCTCAGGTCGGGGTCGGGCTGCGAGGCCAGCGCGATCTTGCCGAGGGCGGTGTCGGCCGAGACGGCCATGGCCTTGGTGGGCGGTCGCGGCGCCTCGTCGGGCAATGTGGCGCAGCCGGCGAACAGCAAGACCGCCGCCATGACGAAAACCCAGTGCCCACAACGCGAAAGCGACAGCAGGCGACGGGTCATCGGTGGCTTTCTACAGGGCCTTGCGAAGGTTGGCGGGCGCGATGCGCAGCGCCTCGCGGTACTTGGCCACGGTGCGGCGCGCGCACTCGATGCCCTGCTCCTTCAGCATCTCGGAGATCTGGCTGTCCGACAGCGGCTTCTTGATGCTCTCCGAGCTGACGAACTGCTTGATCAGCGCGCGCACCGCGGTGCTCGACGCATTGCCGCCGGTCTCGGTACCCAGTGCCGAGCCGAAGAAGTACTTGAGCTCGACCGTGCCGAAGGGCGTGGCCATGTACTTGGCGGTGGTCACGCGCGAGATGGTCGATTCGTGCAGGCCCAGTTCGTCGGCAATCTCGCGCAGCACCAGCGGCCGCATCGCGAGTTCGCCGTGCACGAAGTAGCTCTTCTGCCGCTCGACGATGGCGTTGCTCACGCGCAGGATGGTGTCGAAGCGCTGCTGGATGTTCTTGATGAACCAGCGCGCCTCCTGCAGCCGCTGCGACAGCGCCTGACTGCCTTCGCCCTTGTGCGACTTGAGCGCGCCGGCGTAGATGTCGTGCACGCGCAGGCGTGGCATGACCTCGGGGTTCAGCATGACGCGGAACTTCACGTTGGTGCCGCGGCCCGTCTTGGTGACGATCACGTCGGGAATGACGATGTTGCGCTCGACGTCCACGAAGCGCCGGCCCGGCTTGGGCTCGAGCCGCGCAATGATCTGCAGCGCCGAGCGCACCAGTTCCTCATTGCTGCGGGTGAGCGTGGCCAGGCGCTTGAAGTCGCGGCGCGCAAGCAGCTCCATTGGCTGCTTGCAGATGGCAATGGCGATCTTGCGGACCAGCTCCTCTTGCTCGGTCTCGTCCTCGCGGGCCAGGGCGCGCAGCTGGATGCCCAGGCATTCGCCTAGGTCGCGCGCGCCGACGCCGGCGGGCTCCAGGCTCTGCAGCAGGCCGAGCGCCACCTGAAAGTGGTGCACGAGGTCGTCGAACTGGTCGTTGTCGTCGCCGGCCAGGCCCGAGGCCAGCGCGGGCAGCGAGTCTTCGAGGTAGCCGTCGTCGTTGAGCGATTCGATGAGAAAGCGCAGCGCGGCGCTGTCGTTTTCGTTCAGGCGCAGGCTCAGCGCCTGGCGGTGCAGGAAGGACTGCAGCGATTCCTGGCTGCGCGCGAGTTCGGTGGCGTCGGCGCGTTCGTCGTCGCCCAGGTTGTTCTGGCGCGCAGGCGCGTCGCTGCCCCATTCGCTGTCGTCGGGCGCCATGTCGACGGTGCCGTCGCCTTCCCAGTCGGGCTCGCGCTCGGCGATTTCGGCGGCGGGGCCGTCGGTGTCGGCCGTGGTGGTGGTGCTGGTTTCGGTGGAAGCAGTGGACGCGCTGGCGGCGGGCGAAGCGAAGTCGCTCTCGCCGTCGCCGCTATCACCGCCGTCATCGCGCGGTACCGGGGCATCGGCCGTGTCGAGCCCGAACTCCTCGCGCGCCGCTTCTTCCGCGGTGCGCTCGAGGAACGGGTTCTCGTCGAGCATCTGCTCCACCTCCTGGCTCAGTTCGAGCGTGGAGAGTTGGAGCAGCCTGATCGACTGCTGCAGCTGCGGCGTCAGCGCCAGATGCTGCGAGACGCGAAGGGATAGCCCTTGCTTCATGGGAACCGCTCCCGCCCTTACATGCGGAAGTGTTCGCCCAAGTACACCCTGCGTACTTCGGCGTTGTCGACGATCTCCGAGGGTGTGCCTTGTGCCAGCACATGCCCGTCGCTGATGATGAACGCGTGATCGCAGATGCCCAGCGTTTCACGCACGTTGTGGTCAGTGATGAGCACGCCGATGCCGCGCTCCTTCAGGAAACTGATGATCCGCTGGATTTCGATCACCGCGATCGGGTCGATGCCGGCGAAGGGCTCGTCCAGCAGGATGAAGCGTGGCTGCGTAGCCAGCGCGCGCGCAATTTCGACGCGGCGGCGCTCGCCGCCCGACAGCGCAAGCGCCGGCGAATCGCGCAGGTGGTCGACGCGCAGGTCGGCCAGCAGCTCGGCCAGGCGCTCGTCCATGTGCTGCTTCGACAACGGCGCCATCTTGCCGTTCGCGTCGGGCTCCATCTGGAGCTCGAGCACGGCGCGCACGTTTTCCTCGACCGTGAGCTTGCGGAAGATCGAGGCTTCCTGCGGCAGGTAGCTCAGGCCCATGCGGGCGCGGCGGTGGATCGGCATGTGGGCGATGGGCTCGCCGTCGATGGTGATGTCGCCCGCGTCGGCGCGCACCAGCCCCACGATCATGTAGAACGAGGTGGTCTTGCCCGCGCCGTTCGGCCCGAGCAACCCGACGACTTCGCCCTTTTGCACGTCGAGCGAGACGTCTTTCACGACCGTGCGGCTGCCGTAGCTCTTCTTCAGGCCGCGCGCGACCAGGCGGCTGCCCGGTGCGCCGTTGGCGTCCTGCGTTCCAGCGGTTTCGATCACTTGCGGGTTTCTCCCTGGTCACTGAGCGTGGTGCTCTGGCGCAGGCCCTTGCCTGGTGCCGGCGTGGGCGCTGGCGGCGGCGCCTTCGCGCCGGCCGGAGCCGAAGCACCGGCCGCCGGTGCGGTGGCGGCCTTGGGGGTCAGGATGGTCTTGACGCGCCCGCCCGGGGTGGACGCGTTGACGGCGGTGTTCGGCGGCACGGTGGAACCGTTGACCGTGTAGGTGTCGTTGCTCTGGTCGTAGACGATCAACGCGCCCTGGCTCTCGTCGTTCGGCGTGGCGCCGAGCAGGCGGCGCATGGTGGCGTTGCGGATGAACTTGACGTTGTCGGCGCGGCTGTCGTACTCGATGACTTCCGACTCGCCCTCGATCCACTCGTCGGGCGCATTGCGCTTCTGCTTGTAGTAGGCCCGCTTGCCCGGTGCCGCCGTGACCACGCCGTACTGGTAGCCCTCGGGGTCCTGGCGTACGTCCATGCGCGCGCCGCGGATGATGATCGTGCCCTTCGTAACGAGCACGTTACCGGTGAACACGCTGGTCTGCTTCAGGTCGTCGTAGCGCATCGAGTCCGACTCGATGTTCATCGGCTTGGTGCGGTCGGCGGTCTCGGCCAGGGCGCCCGAGGCAAGGCCGGCCAGCAACAGCGCGCCGGCGGCCAAGCGGCCGATGCGACGGAGGAAGGGAGTGGTGGGGTGAGAGTGCAATGTCATAGAGGCACGAAACTTGCTCGGCATTGTATGCGGCTGATTGCGTCAGCCCCGCACGCACAGATGAAAAAGCCCGCCGATGCGGGCTTGACTTTCTTCCTGGATTCCTTCCGGGAACACCGCGGAACCGGCTCCGCCGGGCCGCGATCTTGGGGGGTCAGCCCTTCTTCGCTTCGCCGATCAGATAGTTCACGACCTGAAGCACTTTGGTCATGTTGCCGGCGGTTTCGCCGTCCACATACCAGCGGCCGGCCACGGCCATTGCCGGCACGCCAGCCACCTTGTAGGCGTCGGTCATTTGCGAGGCGCGCTTGGCCTTGCTGGCCACGCCGAAGGAAGTGAAGGTTTCCTTGAACTTGGCGCCGTCCAGGCCGTTGGCGGTGGCCCAGGCAATGATGTTGGCGTCGCCGTTCACGTTCTGGCGCTGCGCGTGGATCGCGTTGAACACCTTCGGCTG
The DNA here is from genome assembly GCF_051216475.1 of Variovorax nivicola. Taxonomy (NCBI): domain Bacteria; kingdom Pseudomonadati; phylum Pseudomonadota; class Betaproteobacteria; order Burkholderiales; family Comamonadaceae; genus Variovorax; species Variovorax nivicola. Next base: position 179,191 of record NZ_JBPJZK010000010.1, read on the forward strand.
ATATTCGTCGACCTTGCCCATGGCTTCGAGCGCGTAGTACAGGCGCTGCTTGGCTTCGACGTCGTTGCCCACGAAAGGCACCGGGATGCGGCGGAAAGCAACTTCCTTGGGCACCGTCTTGATCCAGGCTTCCAGCGCCGGCTCGAAGTCGTTGCAATGTGGGCAGTTGTACGAGAAGAACTCGACCACCTCGATCTTGCCGGCGGGCGCGTCGACCGGCACGCGCTTGTCGAGCACCAGGTACTCGGTGCCGGCCTTGGGTGCACGCGCCTGGGCGTGGGCCGGGTTGGCGGCCAGGGACAGCAGCCCGAGCGAAGTGGCGGCCAGCGAAAAGTCACGACGTTTCATTGAAAGAGCTCTCCAGTTGTTACGGCAGACTGAGCCGGCGCGCGGCGGGGAGTTCCCCCGTGTCCGGCGCGCCCGAGGCAGTGGATGGTGGCGGCAAACACCGCGCGGCGAAGCTTAGGGGCTATTTGTGTCGGCTGCCGGGTCAGCGCTGCACACGAACCAGGGCCGAATCCATGCCGCCGCCGTCGAGCCGCTCCTTGAGGCGGTCGGCGTCGTCCTTCTTGTTGAAGGGGCCGGCGCGCACGCGGTAGACGGTGCGGCCCGCCTGCTCGCGCTCGGTGACCTTGGCCTCGACGCCCATCAGCGACAGCTTGGCGCGCTGCGCCTCGGCGTCGTCGGTGGTGCGGAAGGCGCCGGCCTGCACGAAGTACATGAACGGATCGGGGCCCGAACTGCTGCTGCCGGCGTTGCTGTTGCTGCTCGGTGCGGCCGACGCGGTGGTCGTGCTGCCGGAGCTGGCACCGCCGCCCGAGCGCGCCCGGGCCAGGTCGCCCAGCGGATCGTTCGACGGCGGCAGGGCGTTGGCTTCGGCCGGCACCGGCGCCGTGCGAGGCGGCTTGGGCGCCACCACCACGGGCACCGGCGGTGCGGTCGTGGGTGGTGCGGTGACCGGGGCCACGGCGGTAGTTGCCGGCTCGCCGGTGACGGGGTTAACCGGGCCGGTGGGTGCGGGCGCCGGCTTGGCGGCGCCTGCCTTGCCGGCCAGCGGCGCGTTCGGGTCCCAATCGCGGTTCTTGCGGGCTTCGGCCTCGTCCTGCTCGGCGCCGCCGCGCTGCGTCTTGGTCACGAACGGGATCGGCACCTTGGTCACGTAGACCGCGATGCCCAGCGCGACGCCCAGGCCGAGCACCAGCCCGATGATCAGGCCGATGACGATGTTGCCGCGTTGTCTGGTTGTCTTCTTCATGGTGAGGAGGTTCACATCTTGCTCGGCGCACTGACGCCGAGAATCGCGAGGCCATTGTGCAGCACCTGCGCGGTCGCGGCGACCAGCGCCAGGCGGGCCAGCTTGACCTTTTCGTCGTCGACCAGGATGCGCTCGGCGTCGTAGTAGCTGTGGTAGCTGGCGGCCAGCTCGCGCAGGTAGAACGTGACGTCGTGCGGGGCGAAGTCCTTCGACGCAGCCGTCAGCATGGCCGGGTACTTGGCCAGCAGCAGCATCAGCGCCTGGGCGGCCGGGCTTTCGAGCGGCGACAGGTCGACGTCCTTGAGCGTGGCGGCGTCGCCGCCCCAGCCGGCCAGCACCGAGCAGATGCGCGCATGCGCGTACTGCACGTAATAAACCGGGTTGTCGTTGTTTTTCGTCACCGCGAGGTCGACGTCGAAGGTGTATTCGGTGTCGGGCTTGCGGCTGAGCAGGAAGAAGCGGATGGCGTCGGTGCTGGTCCACTCGATCAGGTCGCGCAGCGTGACGTAGCTGCCGGCGCGCTTGCTGATCTTGACCTCTTCGCCACCCTTCATCACGCGCACCATGGTGTGCAGCACGTAGTCGGGGTAGCCCTGGGGAATGCCTTCGCCCGCCGCCTGCAGGCCGGCGCGCACTCGGGCGATGGTGCCGTGGTGGTCGGTGCCCTGGATGTTGATGACCTTGTGGAAGCCGCGCTCCCACTTGGCGATGTGGTACGCCACGTCGGGTACGAAGTACGTGTACGTACCGTCCTGCTTCTTCATCACGCGGTCTTTGTCGTCGCCGTAGTCGGTCGACTTCAGCCACAGCGCGCCGTCTTGTTCGTAGGTCTTGCCAGCGGCCACGAGCTTCTGCACCGCGGCTTCGACGCGGCCGCTGGTGTAGAGGCTGGACTCCAGGTAGTACTGGTCGAAATGCACGCGGAAGGCCTGCAGGTCCAGGTCTTGCTCGCGGCGCAGATAGGCCACGGCGAACTCGCGGATCGCGTCGAGGTCGTCGATGTCGCCGCTGGCGGTGACTTCGCGGTCTTCCGACTTGACGGTCTTCTTCGCCTTGAAGTCTTCGGCGATGTCGGCGATGTAGTCGCCGTTATAGGCCGGGGCCTTCTCGCCGCTGGGCCATTCGGCGTCGCCGGGCTTGAAGCCACGGGCGCGCAGCTGCGTGCTGGTGGCCAGCGTCTGGATCTGCACGCCGGCGTCGTTGTAGTAGTACTCGCGCCAAACGCTTTCGCCCTGCGAGGCGCGCAGGTTGCAGATGGCGTCGCCCAGCGCGGCCTGGCGGCCGTGGCCGACGTGCAACGGGCCGGTCGGGTTGGCAGAGACGAACTCGACCAGCACCTTCTCGCCGGTGGCCGGCTGCTGCCCGAAAGTATTCCCGGCCGACAGCACCTCGCGCACGATCTGCTGCTTGGCCGTCGTCTTCAGGCGGATGTTGAGAAAGCCGGGGCCGGCGATCTCGATGGCCTCGACCCATTGGCCGAAAGCGGGGGTGGCGAGCAGCGCAGCGCTCAGTTGCTCGGCCAGTTCGCGGGGCTTGCGCCCCAGCGGTTTGGCGAGCTGCATGGCGGCCGTGCTGGCGAAATCGCCATGCGCAGCCACCTTGGGTGACTCGAACGCGGCTTTGGAGCCAGCGCCGGGCGAGAAGGATTCGAGCGTGTTCGCGAGCGCCGCGAGCAGCTCCTGTTTGACCAATAGCATCCGGGAATTTTACCGGGGGCAAACCCGAGAGCAGTTGACGATGGTCATCCGATCCCTGTCTTCGCCCGTTACGATGGTCTGCCCCGAGGCGGGGAACCTGTCACAACTCAACCTTGCGAGGACACATCACCATGAAGAAGCTCCTTTCCCTGGTCGCACTGGGCCTTTGCCTTTCCTTCGGCGCCGCACAGGCTCAAGACAAGGCCGCCACCCCGGCACCAGCCCCCGCCGCCGCTGCTGCACCCGCTGCCGCCGCCGGCGCAAGCTGCGAAACCAAGGCTGTGGACAAGAACGGCAAGGCACTGGCAGGCGCGGCCAAGGCCAGCTCCATCAAGAAGTGCGAGAAAGACACCAAGGCTGCAGCGGCTCCCGCCTGCGCTGCCAAGGCCGTCGACAAGAACGGCAAGGCACTGGCCGGCGCCGCCAAGAACAGCTTCATCAAGAAGTGCGAGAAAGACGCCAAGGCCTGAAGCCACGCTGCACTGACAATTGTGAAAAGAGGCCCGCCACGTGCGGGCCTTTTTCATGGCTGAGCCGGTGTTCGCTACTTCAGCACGCCCAGCAGGTTGTTGAAGTCGTCGGTCCAGGGCCGCTGCCCGGGCTTCGTGGCGATCGGCGTCGCGGCCTCCCGTATCAGCTCGCGCGCCAGCACCTGCGGATCGCGCGCGACCAGCACCCAGTCGGTGCGATGCAGCCAATCGGACTGCTCGGCCTCGTCGTGCACCAGCACCGCGTGCAGCCCCCGGGCCTCGGCCACTTTGGCGATCACGGGCGCGAGCGCCAGGAACCGGTTGGTCACGTGAAAGGCGATCACGCCGTCGGGCTTCATGTGGCGCAGGTACACGTCCATCGCCTCGGCCGTGAGAAGGTGCACCGGCACCGAGTCACCTGAAAAGGCGTCGACCGCGAGCACGTCGAAACCCTGCGCCGGCTCTCGCTCCAGCGCCAGGCGCGCATCGCCGAGCACGCGTTCGATGCGCGCCTCGCTGTCGCGCAGGAAGCTGAATTCCTTGTCCGCCAGCGCGAACACCTGCGGATTGATCTCGTAGAAGCGGTAGACGTCGCCGCTGCGGCCGTAGGTCGCGAGCGTGCCGGCTCCCAGCCCGATCAGGCCCACGCGGCGCGGCGCGGACGGCGCAGAGTCGATTGCGCGGCCGATGCCCGAGGTCTCGCCGTAGTAGGTGGTGGGCTCGTGCCGACGCTCCGGGTCCAGGAACTGCGAGCCGTGCTTGATCGACCCATGCGCCAGCTGACGCACGTTGTCGGACGGCGGATCGCCCGTCGTGTCGTAGACCAGCAGCGCCCCATAGAAATTACGCTGCAGGCTGCGCGCGCCCGACCGGTCGCTGCCGACCTGCAGCAGCAGGAAGAGCGTGCAGCACGCGGCCAGCACCACGCAGCAGACCCGCAGCCACACCCGCTGACGCAGCACAGCCGCGGCCGCCAGCGCGGTCAGCATCAGGCCGAGCCCCAGCTCGTAGTACGCCACCAGCACATGCGGCGCGACCAGCCCGACCGTCACCCCGCCCAGCGCCCCGCCGAGCGACATCATCAGATAGAAGCGCGTGAGGTAGCGCGGCCCCGGCCGCAGCTTCGCGGTTTCGCCGTGCAGGAACATGCACAGCACGAACAGCCCCGACACATACAGCGGCAGCGCGATGCGGACTTCGGCGCCGATGTGATGCTGCAGGCCGAAGGCGCACAGCAGCAGCATGACGGCCGCCAGCGGCAGGAACACGCCGCGCCGGTACCAGCGGTCGCTCTCGAAGCACAGGACGAAGGTCAGCAGGTACAGCGACAGCGGCAGCACCCACAGGAAAGGCACCGCGGCAACGTTCTGGGTGATGTGGTTCGTCACGGCCAGCAGCAGCCACGACGCCAGTGCCGGCAGCGCGAGCCACAGGAGGTAGTCGGCGACGCGCGGCGGCTCGTCCTCCACGACAACCTGGGCCGCCTGGCCCGGCGATGGCTGCAGCGGCACTGCCTCGGCCGTCAATCGCCGCGCCATGTACAGCGTCGTGCCGGCACACAGCACCACGAACGCGCCATAGCCCCACGACCATCCGTGCGCCTGCTGCAGCAGCGTGCTGCGCGGCTCGATCAGCACCGGATAACTCAGTAGCGACAGCAGCGACGCCAGGTTCGACAGCGAGAAGTATCGGTACACCTGCGCGCCCCACGGCGTGCGCGCCACCCACGACTGCACCAGCGGCCCGGTGGTCGAGAGCAGGAAGTACGGCAGGCCGATGGTGCCGAACAGCAGACCCAGGATCCGCCAGGCCGGGTCTTCGGTGCCCGTGGGCTTCCAGTTCGCGCCCACCACGATCGGAAGAAACGCCAGGCTCGCGAGCAGCAGCCCCACGTGCAGCACGGCCTGCGCCCGCATGCGCAGATGGCGCGTGACCCAGTCGGAATACGCGTACCCCGCCAGCAGCACCACCTGGAAGAACACCATGCAGATCGACCACACCGCGGCCGAGCCGCCGAACCACGGAAGAATCTGCTTCGCGATCAGCGGCTGGACCAGGAACAGCAGGAACGCGCTGCTGAAGATGGTTCCGGCAAACAGAAGCTGGATGCCGGGGTGTCCCATGCCGGGCTTACTTGCCGAAGCCGCGTGCCAGGAACACCGCCACCAGCGGAATGAGCGCTATCAGGTGCGCCTGCACCATCACCAGCTTGCGCGTTTTCTTGATGTCGGCCTCGGCCGGCAGCTTGCCGGTGGCGCGCAGCGTCTTGCGCCAGCGGAAGTAGGTGAGCGTCGGGAAGATCGAGAGCACGCCCACGATGATGAAGAGCCCCAGCTTCACGTGCAGCAGCGGGTTGGTCCAGTACCAGGCCGTGCCCTTCACGCCCCACCAGGTGCGCGCGATGCCCGTGGCAAGCACCGCGATGGCGGCAATGCCGTAGACCATGTCGACCTTGGCCAGCCGCTCGACCACCGCGGCATTGAGCCACTGCACGCGGCATAGCGCCGCCTCGCTGGAAATGAAGACAACCATCGTGAGGATGGCAAGCAGATGCAGATACGCGAGGATGGCTTCGAGCGTCATCGATGGCTTTCTTCCGAGTGGGGTTGCAAATGCAAACAGATTGTGACGCCGCCGATGCGCCTCAGGCCCTCCCACCCCAGAATTCCGGGTTGCCGTATTGCTCCTTGAGGAAATCAAGCCACAGTCGCACCCGCAGCGGCAGGTGCTTGGCGCCCGCGAACACCGCGTAGATGCCGTTGGGCGGCGCGGCGAACTCGTCGAGCAGGGGCACGAGCAGGCCGGCATCGATCTCGGCCTCGACCTCCCAGGTGCTGCGCCAGGCGATGCCGTGGCCGGCCAGGCACCAGTCGTGCAGCACCTGGCCGTCGGAGCAATCGAGCGGGCCGCTGGGGCGCAGGTGGATCAGCTCCTGGTTGCCTTCCTCGTTGACGATGCGAAAGGCCCAGCCGCGCGTCTGCGAGGCATCGCTCGACAGCGTGAGGCAGGCAAAGCGCGAGAGCTCGCCCGGGTGCTTGGGCATGCCGTGCCGGCGCACGAACTCAGGCGTGGCAACGCAGCGGCGGCGGTTGTCGGCGAGCCGCACGCTCACGAGCGACGAATCGGGCAGGTCGCCCACGCGCACCGCGCAGTCGAAGCTCTCGCCGGTGACGTCGACCACGCGGTCGCTGAGGTTCAGCGAGATCGTCACTTCGGGGTGCAGCGCATGAAAGCGCGGCACCAGCGGCGCGACGTGCCGGCGGCCGAAGCCGGCCGGCGCCGTCACGCGCAGATGGCCGCTGGCCTTGATGCCGCCGGCGCTCACGCTGGCTTCGGCGTTGGCGAACTCGGTCAAAAGGCGCTGGCAGTCTTCGAGGAAGGCGCTGCCTTCGTGCGTGAGCGTGATGCGGCGCGTGGTGCGCACCAGCAGCTTGACGCCCAGGCGCTCCTCCAGCGCATCGAGCCGCCGCCCCATGATCGCGGGCGCCACGCCTTCGGCCTTGGCCGCGGCCGTGAGCCCGCCGCGCGTCGCGACCGAGACGAAGGATTCGAGCTGCTTGAGGCGGTCCATGGGGCGGAAACTATATCGCCCGCCTGTTTGTTGGTTAGTTGGAGGGCGCCTATTCGGGCCGCACGCCCGCCTCGCGCACCGCTTCGCCCCAGCGCGCATGCTCCGCCTTGATGTACTGCGCCGCCTGCTCCGGACTGCCGCCCACGGGCGTGCTGCCTTCGGCCAGCAGCTGCGAGATGGTCGCGGGCTTGGCCAGCGCCTTGTCGACCGCGGCGTTGAGCTTCTTCACGATGTCGGCGGGCGTGCCGGCCGGCACGACGAGCGCCTTCCAGTCCACCGCCTCAAAGCCCTTGTAGCTCTCGCCCACGGTCGGCACCTCGGGCATCACCGGCAGGCGTTTGGCCGATGTGACGGCCAGCGCGCGCAGCTTGCCGCCCTTGACCATGGCGAGCGCGCCTTGCGGCGTGGCGAACATGTAGTCGGTCTGGCCGCCGAGCAGGTCGGTGATGGCGGGCGCGGCGCCTTTGTACGGCACGTTGAGCACCTGGAAGCCCGCGCGCTTTGCGAGCACCTCGCCGGCCATGTGGCCCAGCGTGCCGGTGCCGGCGAGCGCCTGCTTGATCTCGCCGGGCTTGGCCTTGGCCGCGGCGACCAGATCGGCCAGCGACTTGTACGGCGCGTCCGCGCGCACCACCAGCACCACGGGCTGCGAAGCCACGACCGATACCGGCACCAGGTCCTTCAGCGCGTCGTAGGGCATCTTCGGGAACAGCGTCGGGTTGATCGCGAGGTTGGCGGTCTGGCCGAGGCCGACGGTGTAGCCGTCGGGCTTGGACTTGGCCACCACGTCCATACCGATGTTGCCGTTGCCACCCGCGCGGTTGTCGACGATGAAGGTCCACTTCGTGTCGTCGACGAGCTTCTGCGCGATGAGGCGCGCCACGATGTCGGTGGCGCCGCCGGGCGTGTAGGGCACGACGAGGCGCACGGGCTTGTCGGGCCAGGCTGTGTCTGCCAGGGCGGGGGCGGCGTTCAGGCATGCGGCGGCCGCGGCGCACGCCAGCAAGGCGCGCCGTGTGGTGAAAAACATGGGGTCAGTCTCCGAGGGTGATGTGTTGTGTTTCGAGCGCGGCGATTTCTTCGTCGCTGTAGCCCACTTCTTTCAGCAACTCGCGGCTGTGCTCGCCAACGTGCGGCGGCTGCAGCCTTATGCCGGGCCGCTCGCCGCCCAGCGTGAACGGCATCAGCGGCACCTTGGCCGTGCTGCCGTCGTTCATGCGCACCGGCGCAAGGCCGCCGGTGGCGTTCAGGTGCGGGTCGTCGAACAGTTCCTGTGGCTTGGTGATGGGGGCGAAGGGCAGCTCGTTCTGCTCGAACACCGCGCTGAGTTCGGCCGCGCTGTGGCTCGCAAGGTGCGAGCGCAAGATGGGCATCATCCATTCGCGCGCCAGCACGCGGTCGTTGTTGGTCTTCAGGCGCGGGTCGGCCAGCATGTCTTCGAGGCCGAAGGCCTTGCAGAAAATGGCCCACTGCTTGTCGCTTACCGCAGCCAGGAAGATCTGCTCGCCGTCTTTCACGGTGAACACGTCGTACACGGCCCAGGCAGAGATGCGGCTGGGCATCGGGTCGGCCGCCTTGCCGGTGGCGGCGAACTGCATCATGTGCTGCGCGACCAGGAACACGTTGTTCTCGAACAGCGCGGACTGCACTTCGCAACCCTTGCCGGTAAGGTCGCGCTGGCGCAGCGCAGCCATCGCGCCGATGGCTCCAAACATGCCGCCCATGATGTCGTTCACGCTGGTGCCCGCGCGCAGCGGGTCGCCCGAGCGGCCGGTCATGTAGGCGAGGCCGCCCATCATCTGCACCACTTCGTCGAGCGCGGTGCGGTGGTCGTAGGGGCCGGGCAGGAAGCCCTTGTGGCTCACGTAGACGAGGCGCGGGTTGAGCTTGCTGAGCGTGTCGTAATCGAGCCCCAGCTTCTTCATCGTGCCGGGCTTGAAGTTCTCGCTGACGATGTCGGCAGTGGCGATGAGGCGCAGCGCGGCCTCCACGCCCTCAGGCTTCTTCAGGTCGAGCGCGATGCTCTTCTTGTTGCGGTTGAAGGTCGGGAAGAAGCCCGAGCCCGAGCCGAGCAGGCGGCGCGTGTTGTCGCCCTCGATGGGCTCGACCTTGATGACCTCGGCGCCGAGGTCGGCCAGCAGCAGGCCGCAGGTCGGGCCCATGACCATGTGGGTGAATTCGACGACGCGGACGCCGGCATAGGGCAGTGGATTCGCTTCAGACATGTGCGGTGGTTTCCTGAACAAAGCCTTTTGGCAGACCGGCTTCGGGCGTCATGCCATAGACCGGTTCGCCGGGCAGGCCGGCCATGAGCGGCGCGCGCGCCGCGATGAGTTTTTCGATGTCGATGCCTGTGCGCACGCCCATGGCCTCGAACATGAACACGAGGTCTTCGGTGACGGCATTGCCCGAGGCGCCCGGTGCGTAGGGACAGCCGCCGAGGCCGCCAAGCGATGCGTCGAAGGTGCGCACGCCCTCGTCCCACGCCGCAAGGCAGTTGGCGATGCCAAGGCCGCGGGTGTTGTGCATGTGGGCCCCGCCCGCGTGCTTGCCGATCTCCGCGCGCAGCCGCTTGAAGAGGCGGCGCACCTGCGCGGGGTTGGCGTAGCCCACGGTGTCGGACAGGCCCGATTCATCCGCACCGGCCTCGATGCATTGCGCGGCCAGGCGGATCACGTCGTCTTCGGGCACCAGGCCCTGCAGCGTGCAGCCGAAGGCGGTGGAGATGCCGGCTTCAAGCTTCACCTGCGGCGCGATGGCGCGGCGCAGATCGGAGATGGCGCGCACCTCCTCGACCATCTCGGTCGGCGTCTTGCGCACGTTGGCCAGCGAATGCGCGACGCTGGCAGACACCGGCATGGTGAGCTTGTGCACGCCGGCGTCGAGCGCGGCCTGCGCGCCCTTGCGGTTGGGCACCAGCGCCATCACGGTGAGGCCGGGCAGCGTGACGGCGTGGCGCACCACCTCGGCGGCATCGGCCATCTGCGGCAGCAGCTTCGCGGGCACGAAAGAGGCGACCTCGATCTCGCGGATACCGGCGGCGTAGAGCGCGTCGATCCAGCGCAGCTTGTCAGCCGTGGGCATGGTGGCCTTGACCGACTGCAGGCCGTCGCGCGGGCCGACCTCGCTGATGAGGACGTCGGGGGGTGTCATCGGATTTGTCTCCTTCGATGGAATCGTGGAATCGCTTGACTGTTCTATCTTGCAGAACTATATTCCGTTAAACAGAATTAGACCGTCGATACATCCGACTGTCAAGCCGAGCCATTCCTTCCTCATGCCCCGCAAAGCCCAGACCGAATCCGTGTCAGACCTCAACGCCGCCCCCGGCGGCGCGGCCGCTGTCGACCGCGCGCTGAGCCTGCTCTCGGCCTTCCAGCCGGGCGACGAGGCGCTGTCGCTCGCGCAGTTCGCCGAACGCACGCAGCTCTACAAGAGCACCGTGCTGCGGCTGCTGGCTTCGCTCGAACATGCGCGGCTGATCCGCCGGCAGGACGACGGGCGCTACGCGCTGGGCATGGAGATCGCGCGGCTGCACGGGCTGTACGCGGCGTCGCTGTCGCTCGACCGCATCGTACTGCCGGTGCTGCGCTCGCTCGCCGCGACGACGGGCGAAAGCGCTGCGTACCACGTGCGGCAGGACCAGGGCGACAGCTGGGTGCGCCTGTGCCAGTTCAGGGTCGATTCATCGCACGTGGTGCGCGACCACGTGCGCGCCGGCGACCTGCTGCCTAACGACCGTGGCGCAGGCGCGCGCGTGCTGATCGCCTTCGGCCCGGAGGCTGAGCGGCCGCGCGGCACGAAGGAACGCAAGCTGTACGACGGCATCCGCGCGCAGGGCTACTGCGCGCTGGTGGGCGACCGCACGGCGGAGCTGGCGGGCATCTCGGCGCCGGTGTTCCATGCGGACGGCAGCCTCGCCGCTGCCGTTACGCTGACCATGCCCACGCACCGCTATGAAGAGCGCTACATCGAGCCGGTGCGTGCTGCGGCGAAAGAACTCAGCGGCCAGGTTTGAGTCGAGGGCTCAGGACTCGGCCTTGAAGCCCGAGTTCTTGATCGGCATTTCCCAGCGCTTGAGATGCGCTGCCTGGATGGCCGCCAACTCGCTCGGCCCGGCATGCGCAGGCACAAGCCCCAGCGAATAGATCTTCTCCTGCACATCGGGCATGCGCAGCGCATCGGCCACGGCCTTGTCGATCCGTGCGACCACTTCGGGCGACATCCCCGGCGGGCCATAGAGGCCGAAGAACGCATCGGCCGTCACGTTGATGCCCGCCTCCTTCAGCGTCGGCACGTCGGGCAGCGCGCGACTGCGATGCTCGCCCGTCACCGCGAGGATTCGGACCTTGCCGGCGCGGTGGTGTTCGATGGTTTCCGAAGCCGTGTCGACCATCAGCGGCACCTGCCCGCCGATCAGGTCTTGTGCCGCCGGCGCGCCGCCGCGGTAGGCCACGTGCGTCATCGGCACGCCGGCCGCCTGGGCGATCAGTTGTCCGGCGAAGTGCGGCACCGTGCCCGCCCCCGAGGTGGCGTAGTTGGCCTTGGCCGGGTTGGCCTTCATCCACGCCAGCACCGTCTTCAGGTCGCCGGCGGGCGCACCGGGGCCGGCCGTTACCGCGAAGTCGAAGGTGCTGCCGAGCGCGATCGGCGTGAAGTCCTTCGCCGGGTCGTAGCCGAGGTTCGGATACAGCCACGGGTGGATCACCATCGCGCCGCTCGGCGAGAAAACCAGCGTATTGCCGTCCGGCGCCGCGCGCCTGAGTTCGCCCAGCGCGAGCCGACCCGCCGCGCCGGGCTTGTTGTCGATGATGACGTTCTGCCCGAGCGACACGCGCATCTTCTCGGCGAGCACCCGCGCCACCACGTCCGCCGAGCCGCCCGGTGGAAACCCGACCAGGATGCGCACCGTGCGGTCTTGCGCGAACACCAGCGGCGCAGCGGCCGCGATGGCAAAGGCGGCAGCGGACTGCGCTGCGAACTGACGGCGTTTCATGGTCTTGTCTCCTCGGGGCGTTGTTGAAAAAGCAGTGCCGCCCTGCTCAGCGCAGCGCGGCCAGCACCGCGCGGTTCTGCTCGGGCAGGCCGATGCTGATGCGCAGCCACTGCGGCAGGCCGTAGTTGCCGAGCAGCGAAACCTCGATGCCGGCCGCCAGCAAGCGCGCGTGCACGGCCTGCGCGTCGCCGACCTGCACCATGAGGAAATTACCCGAGGAAGAGATGCACTCAAGGCCCAGTTCCTTGAAGCCCGCTGCGAGTTGTTCGCGCCCGGCCGTGTTGAGCTCGTAGGTGCGCGTGAGGAAATCCGCATCGCCCAGCGCCGCCACCGCCGCGGCCTGCGCCGGTGTCGTCACGTTGAAGCGCGGGCGGTGCGCGTTCATGCGCGCCGTGAGCGCCGGCTGCGACACGCCGTAGCCGATGCGCAGCCCGGCCAGACCGAAGGCCTTGGAGAAGGTGCGCGCCACGATCAGGTTGGGCAGGCGCCGCACCCACTCGATGCTGTCGTAGCGCTGCGCGGGCGACAGGTATTCGGTGTAGGCCTCGTCGAGCAGCACCGTCACGTGCGCGGGCACCGATTGCAGAAAGGCCAGCAGCGGCGCGGCATCGATGAAGGTGCCGGTCGGGTTGTTCGGGTTGGCCACGAACACCAGCTTCGTGTCGTCGCCGATGGCAGCGCGCATGGCGCCCAGGTCATGGCCGAAGTCGCGCGAGGGCACGACAGTTGCATGCGCATGGGCCTGCGCGGTGGCCTGCACGTAGACGACGAAGCCGTACTGCGAATAGACGACGCCCTCGCCCGGCTTCAGGCTTACCTGCGCCGCGAGATGGAGGATTTCGCTCGATCCGCTGCCCAGCGTGAGCCAGTCGGCCGGCACGTCGAGCCGGGCGGCCAGCGCGTTCTTCAGCGCGGTGCCGTTGCTGTCGGGGTAGTTGCCGGCGCCTTCGAGCGCGGCGGCGGCCGCGCGACGGGCCGATTCGGGCATGCCGAGGGGGTTTTCGTTGGAGGCCAGGAGGATCATGGAAACGGGTCGGGATTTATTTAAGAAGTTAAATATATCCCGCACCTGCGGTGTTCTTATCAGTGCCTACCCTTTGGGCCCCAGGCCGCTTGCCAGCGATTACCTTCATTTTTGTCACGGATAAATCCCGCTTCCGGCTCTTACTGGCCAGCAAAGTATCGAATAAAGTTCGTCCCAGGATTGCATTTTTCTCAAGGAGAAACCCCATGACCGCCCGCACCACCGCCCACGGACTCCAGGTTGCGACCGAGCTCCACCGCTTCATCGAAGACAAGGTCCTGCCCGCCAGCGGCGTGGCCAGCGATGTCTTCTGGAAGGGCTTCGACGCCATCGTCAGCGACCTCGCCCCGAAGAACATCGCCCTGCTCGCCGAGCGCGACCGCCTGCAGAGCGAGCTCGACGCCTGGCACAAGAAGAACCCCGGCCCGATCGCCGACATGCCGGCCTACCGCTCCTTCCTCGAGAAGATCGGCTATCTGCTGCCACAGCCCAAGGGCACGAAGGCCACCACGGCCAACGTCGACTCCGAACTCGCACTGCAGGCCGGCCCGCAGCTGGTGGTGCCGATCCTGAACGCGCGCTATGCGCTCAATGCCGCCAACGCGCGCTGGGGCTCGCTGTACGACGCGCTCTACGGCACCGACGCGATTCCCGAAACCGGCGGGGCCGAAAAGGGCAAGGGCTACAACCCCGTGCGCGGCGCCAAGGTCATCGAGTTCGCGCGCAACGTGCTCGACCAGGCCGCGCCGCTGGCCAACGGCTCGCACAAGAACGCCACCGGCTACAGCGTGAAGGACGGCAAGCTCGTCGTCGCGCTGCAAAGCAGCAGCACCGGCCTGGCCGATGCCTCGCAGTTCATCGGCTACCAGGGCGATGCCGCCGCGCCGTCGTCGGTGCTGCTCAAGCACAACGGCATTCACCTCGACATTCGCATCGACCGCAGCACACCCATCGGCAAGAGCGACGCGGCCGGCGTGAGCGACCTGGTGCTCGAAGCCGCGCTCTCGACCATCCTCGACCTCGAAGACTCGGTGGCCGTGGTCGATGCGGCCGACAAGGTGGTCGCGTATTCGAACTGGCTCGGCATCGTCGAAGGCACGCTGACGGAAGAAGTCGCCAAGGGCGGCAAGACCTTCACGCGCGGCCTGAACCCCGACCGCGAATACACCGGCGCCGACGGCAAGCCCGTGAAGCTGCATGGCCGCTCGCTCATGTTCCTGCGCAATGTGGGCCACCTGATGACCAACCCGGCCATCCTCTACGCAGGCAGCAAGGAGATTCCCGAAGGCATCCTCGACGCCGTGGTGACCACCACCATCGCCACCATCGACCTGAAGCGCAGGGGCAACTCGCGCACCGGCAGCATCTACATCGTCAAGCCGAAGATGCACGGCCCGGCCGAAGTGGCCTTCGCGAGCGAGCTGTTCGGCCGCGTCGAGCAACTGCTCGGCCTGCCCGCCAACACCGTGAAGCTCGGCATCATGGACGAAGAGCGCCGCACCAGCGTGAACCTGAAGGCCTGCATCGCCGAGGCCGCCGCGCGCGTGGCCTTCATCAACACCGGCTTCCTCGACCGCACCGGCGACGAGATGCACACCGCCATGCAGGGCGGCCCGATGATCCGCAAGGGCGACATGAAGTCCAGCGCGTGGATCGGCGCCTACGAAAAGAACAACGTGCTGGTCGGCCTGTCGAGCGGCCTGCGCGGCAAGGCGCAGATCGGCAAGGGCATGTGGGCCATGCCCGACCTGATGGCCGCCATGCTCGAGCAGAAGATCGGCCACCCCAAGGCCGGTGCCAATACCGCCTGGGTGCCCTCGCCCACCGCCGCCACGCTGCATGCGCTGCACTACCACCAGGTCAGCGTGACCGCGGTGCAGCAGGAGCTGGAAAAGATCGACGCCCAATCTGACCCAGTGATCGAGCGCGACAACATCCTCAACGCGCTGCTGCAGGTGCCGATCGCTGCCGACGCCAGGTGGACTGCCGAAGAGCGCCAGCAGGAAATCGACAACAACGTGCAGGGCATCCTCGGCTACGTGGTGCGCTGGATCGACCAGGGCGTGGGCTGCTCGAAGGTGCCCGACATCCACAACGTCGGCCTGATGGAAGACCGCGCCACGCTGCGCATCTCCAGCCAGCACATCGCCAACTGGCTGCTGCACGGCGTGGTGACCAAGGCGCAGGTCGACGAGACCTTCCAGCGCATGGCCAAGGTGGTCGACGAGCAGAACGCGGGCGATGCGCTGTACCAGCCGATGGCCGGCAACTTCACGACCTCGTCGGCCTACAAGGCGGCGCAGGACCTGGTGTTCAAGGGCATCGAGCAGCCGAGCGGGTATACCGAGCCGCTGCTGCATGCGTGGCGGTTGAAGGTGAAGGACGAGGCCTGACAGCTCGATCAGGCAAGGCCGCGAAGCCATACGAACGGCACCTTCGGGTGCCGCGTTTTTCATGCGCCCGGCTTGGCCTTCTTCCTGGAGGCCGTCTTGAGTGGCGTCGCCATGGACAACTGCCGGATTTCACGGCGCAACTCCCGCTCGAGTTCTTGCTCGGTTGGCAGGTGCAACTGGTAGCGGCTGGCGAAGATATTGCGCTCCTGCTGCTCGCCCAAGGTGTACTTCACCACGGCGTCGTTCTTGTCCGGGCAGAGGATCACACCCAGCGTCGGGTTGTCGCCTTCGGTGCGGCGCTCGCGGTCGTAGTAGTTCACGTAGAACTGGATCTGGCCGAGGTCGCCATGGGTCAGCTTGCCAACCTTGAGATCGATGAGCACATAGCACTTGAGCACCGCGTGATAAAAGACCAGGTCGATGTAGAAATGATCGCCATCGATGGTGATGCGCTCTTGGCGCGACACAAATGCAAAGCCCTTGCCCAGCTCGAGCAGGAAGGTTTGCAGGTTGTCGATGAGCGCCTGCTCCAGTTTGGACTCGACCAGCCTCGGTGACTCCGGCAGGCCGAGGAACTCGATGACCACCGGGTCTTTCAAGGCATCGAGCGGCTGCATCACCTCCTGGCCGTGTGTTGCCAATCGCATCAGCCCCTTCTTGTCCTTGCTCTTGGCCAGGCGGTCGTACAGCAGGCTGGCCGTCTGGCGCTGCAGTTCACGCACAGACCACGCGCTTCGGATCGCTTCGATCTCGTAGAAGGCACGCGCTTGCGGCCGCGTCACACGCAAGAGATGACGGTAGTGACTCCATGAAAGAGACGGGTGCAGCGATCCGGGGCGCCAGTCCGTGTCGCCATTGGATTTCCGAGACGGTGTCTCGGAACTGGCCTGAAGAGGTAACGCCGGCGGTGCGGTCGATTTCCGAGACGCCGTCTCGGAAATCAGTTGCGGATAGTCCAGATAGAACTGCCTGAACGCTTCGAGGTTGTCCACGGAATAGCCGCGACCGAACTCCGCGTTCAGCCGCATCGACAGATCGGCGAGCAGCTTGGCGCCATAGCCCGCCCGGCGCTGCCCTCGCTGCTCTTCCTCGACGATCTCACGTCCGATCAACCAGTTGGCTGCGACTTGTGTCGTGTTGACCGTACGTGCCACGCCGGCACGCGCGGCATCCAGGATCTCGCGCACACGGCTGAAAAGCGGCTGTGCAGCCTTTGCGCGCTCCAGCTTTGCTGTGCGGGTACTGGAAGAGGTGGAGGGCGTTGGCAATGCGAGGCTCTCAAGGGTTGTTCGGAAATTATGGGGGCACCTGTCGTGCGCGGTCGAATGCGCACAAGGCGTCGCCACCGCGACCACGCGCGCTCGACGATCAATTAGCATCCAGGTCGCCCCATCCTTCCTGGTCTCTCGTCCCATGAACCCGAACGCGGCATCCAAGCCCGCGGAGCACCCCGGCAACCCCGGCCCCGGCTCACGCCTTTCCCGTTTTTCCCGCTGGTCCACCTCGACCGCCGCGATGCTGGTCGCCCTTGCCACCGCCTTCGCCCTGAGCCAGGCCTTCCGCACCGTCGGCGCCATGATGGCCACGCCGCTCAGCGGCTACTTCGGCCTGACGCCGCAGCAACTCGGCATGTGGGCGGGCACCTTTCACTTCATGTTCGGGATCATGCAGCTCGCGATGGGCGTGTCGATCGACATGTTCGGCGTACGCCGCACGGTGCTGACGGCCTTTCCCCTGGCCGTCGCGGGCGCCGCGCTGTGCGCGGTAGCGCCGAACTTTCACGCACTGCTGCTCGGGCAGGCGCTGATCGGCGTCGGCTGCGCGCCTGCGTTCCTGGCCTGCACGGTGTTCATCGCGCGGCATTTCGATGCCTCGCGCTTCACCGCGATGTCGGGGCTGGTGATGAGCATGGCCGGGCTGGGCATCCTGTTCACCGGCACGCCGCTGGCCTTGCTGATCGAGGCTGCGTCTTGGCGCGCCGGCTACGCAGTGCTGGCCGCGTTCGCCGTGCTCTCGTGGCTGGTCATTTTCTGGCGCGTGCGCGAGCCCGCTGTGCGTGCGAGCCTGCAGCCCGAACCGGCCGAGCGCCAGTCGCTGCGCAAGGCCGTGCGCGAACTGCTGCCGCTGTTCGCGATGCCCCATACGTTGGGGCTGGTGTGCTTCGCCTGCGTGTCGTATGCGGCCTTCATCACGCTGCGTGGCCTGTGGCTCGGCCCGGTGCTGCACGACCGCCACGGCCTCTCGCTGGTGTCCAGCGGCAACGTCGCACTGGTGATGACCGTCGCCGGCATGATCAGCCCGATGCTGTTCGGCCGCATGGACCCGGGCGGCGCGCGGCGCACGCGCTGGATGATGGGTTGCGCGTTCGCCGGTGCGCTGATGTTCGGCGCGATGGCGCTCACGCATTCGCGCATGGTGGACATCGGCCTGCCCATCATCTACGGCCTGCTCTCCGGCTATAGCGTGCTGCAGTACGCGTACACCAAGAACGCCTACCCGGCGGCCATGACGGGGCGTGCGATGGCGCTGATGAACATGGCCATGTTCCTCGGCGTCTCGCTGATGCAATGGACGACCGGCGTGGCCGCATCGTGGGCTGTGGCGCATGAGGTCGAGCCGTACCGCGCGGTGTTCCTCACGGTGGCGGGCATGCTGGCACTGGGCACGCTCGCGTTCCTGCTGCTGCCGCGGGCGCCAGCGGCCGTGCGGCCTAGCGCTTGATCGCGAGCATCAGCACGCCGCCCGCGATCATCGCGACGCCGGCCCATTCGCGGCCGGAAGGGCGCTCGCCGAGGAACATCACGGCGAAGAGCACCACCAGCACGACGCTGAGCTTGTCCACCGGCGCGACGCGTGAGGCGTCGCCCACCTTGAGCGCGCGGAAGTAGCAGACCCACGACGCGCCCGTCGCGAGCCCCGAGAGCACGAGGAACAGCCAGGTGCGCGGAGACAGTTCCAGCGGGTTCGTCCACTTGCCCGTGGCACGCACGAAGGCCGCGAGCACGACAAGGATCACCACGGTGCGCACCAGCGTGGCCATGTCGGAGTCGACGCCGGCAAGGCCTAGCTTGGCGAGGATGGCCGTCAATGCGGCGAAGACGGCCGACAGGGCGGCCCAGACGAACCAGTTGGAGGCGGTGATGCTCATGGTGCTTTCTTTCGTGGGCAACGATGTAGCCTCCATCATCGCGCTGATCAGGCGCCGGCTCGACAGCGGGAACGCAAGGCCTCAGCCTGCCTTGCAGAAACGCTCCCGCACCTCCTGCTGGCTAAGCCTGCGCATGGCGGCGGCATACACGTGATCCCTTCCATACATCGCGCGGTGGTTGGCCGAACCGAAAGCCGGCCGCTCGCAACCACCGCTGCGGGTGACCGGGCAGCGGCGCAGCACGTCATAGTACGTCACCTCGAGCACCGTCCGCCGTACCTGCGGCAGCGGCGCGAGGGTGACCTCGAACCAGCAGCCGTCGACGCGATGCCATTGCGTGTCCCTGTCGATCACGTGGAAGTTCGCGTATGGCCTTTCGGCCTCATGCCTGTTCCTTGCGGCACGCTGCGCTTCCCTTCGGGCCTCGCCTGCCTCTCGTAGGCGCCGGTTGGGCAGCAGGATGCCGGTGGCCGGATGCACGAAGAGTTCCACATGCGAGGCTTCTCTCAGTGGCACGCGACCACCGCGCGCCCACCAGGACGAACTCACCCACACCTCGCCATCGCGCAACACGGCCCTGCGCTCCACGAAGTCGTCGATGTGCTCGAAGATGTGTGCCTGCACCGTGCTGCGGCGATCGATGCCGCTGCAGAGTTCGGCGTACACCTTGTCCCACGGCCGGTGCACCTGCTTGTGCAGCCAGCGCTTGAGCGGCGCGAGGTTTTCGTTGAGTCGCTTCGTATGGTGGTAGCCGCGCTTCATGCCCAGATGCGCCCCGGCCTCCTTGCTGTTGCGCCAGGCGCGCCCATCGCCCTGCCAGCTGCCGCCGCGGCGCGGCCGCTCGACGATGACCTTGTCCATGTCTTCACGCATCGTCAGTCCTCCCGATGCTGCGCGCAGCCTTCTGCAGCGCCACCTTCTGCGCACGCCGCTCGGCGCGGTGCGTGCGCAGATGGCGTCCCGCGCCCTGGCTCGATTCACCGCGCGCCATCGCGGCCACCACTGGATTGCGAGGTGCCGCAGTCGGCACCGAAAAATAAAACCGGCCCAGACGCTTGTCGTCGTCGCGGGCCTTTCGTTGAGCACTCATGTGCACACACTCCGAAAAACAAAAAGGCCCCGGCGAATGGCTGCGCGGGGCCTTTGTCGATGGGCCTCGGCGGATGCGTGGATGCACGTCCGGCCGGGGCGGTCGGTGTGCGGGTCAGGTGTTCAGGAAACGGTTCATTGAATTGGTTTGTCGCCCGGGAGGTTGGTCGTCGCCAGGCGCGGTGAAAAGAAACTGTTGCTGAAAAACGAAGGGCGGATTCTGTCGAGCGCGCTCGTGATGTGCAAGCGCCGCATGCGCTGTTGTGGCGCAAAGCCGACGCGATGACGCCGCGTGAATCCAGTTGCGCGGCCGCGCCGTATTCGACTCAAGCGCATCGCGCCTCCGAGCTGCTGGCGGTTTCCGCAGAGAACTTCAAGAACCATTCTTTCCAGGAGCCTTCAATGAAAAAACTCATGATTGCAGTCGGCGTCTCGGTCCTGCTCGGCGCTTGCGCGGGCGGCATGGGCGGCAGCAGCGGCGCCATGTCGTCGACGAACCCGATGGTCGGCGGTGCCGCGATGTACCCGACGAAGGACATCGTCGACAACGCCGTGAATTCGAAGGACCACACGACGCTGGTCGCTGCCGTGAAGGCCGCGGACCTTGTCGGCACGCTGAAGAGCCCCGGCCCGTTCACCGTGTTCGCACCGACCAACGCGGCCTTTGCCGCGCTGCCGGCCGGCACGGTCGACACGCTGCTCAAGCCAGAGAACAAGCCCACGCTGACCAAGGTGCTGACCTACCACGTGGTGCCCGGCAGGATGGACGGCCCGGCGCTCATGAGCGCCATCAACGCAGGCGGCGGCAAGGCCACGCTGAAGACCGCGAGCGGCGGCACGCTGACCGCGACGATGAGCGGCAGCAACGTGATGGTGACCGACGCCAAGGGCGGCACGGCGATGGTGACCATCGCCAATGTCTACCAGTCGAACGGCGTGATTCACGTCGTCAACAAGGTGCTGCTGCCGGGTTGATCGTCAGTCAGCTTCGCTGCGCGGCCTCGGCTTCGTCGCGCAGCCACTGCGCGAAGTCCTGCGCGTCGCGGTTGCCCGCGGCGCGCCTGGACATCTCGATGAAATAGCCGCGGTGCGACGCGGCGCCCTCGCCGAGCGGCGCCACGAGCCGGCCGTCGCGCACCAGTTCGCTCAACAGCGGCAACCGGCCGATCACCACGCCCTGCCCCGCCACTGCGGCGGCCACAGCGTCGGCGTACTGCGTGAAGCGCAGCGTGCTCTTCATGCGCAGGTCTTCCAGCCCCATCACCTTGAGCCAGGGTTCCCAGTCAGCGGTCGGGGCTTCGCTGTGGTCGGGGTATTCCACGGTCAGCAGCGTGAGCTTGGAGAAATCCGACAGCTGGCACAGCGACGCGGCGAGTTGCGGCGAACACAACGGGATCACCGACTCCTCGAACAGCGCCGGTCCGATGCCGCGGCCAATGGGCACGAAGCGCACCGCCAGATCGATGCGGCTGCTTTCCAGGTCGAGCACATCGAGCGTGGCCGACACGCGCACGTCGACCTGCGGATGGCTGCCGGTGAAGCGCGCCAGTTTCGGAATGAGCCAGATCGACGCGAAGCCCGGCGTGGTGGTGATCGCCACCTGGCGCGGCGCAGAGCTCGCTCGCACCCGCGCCGTGGCGTCGCGCAGCCGCTCCAGGCTGTCGGTAACGGCCCGCTGCAGCACGCCGCCGGCCTCGGTGAGCGCCAGCGCGCGGTGGCGGCGCTCGAACAGCAGAACGCCCAGATTGGCTTCGAGCTGCTGGATCTGCCGGCTCACTGCTGATTGCGTCAGGTGCAGTTCGCCAGCCGCCAGCGTGAAGCTCAGCCGGCGCGCGGCCGCCTCGAAACTGCGCAGAAGTTCGAGCGGCGGCAGCTCGCCACTCATGGCGCCGGGGGCTTTCACATTCTCTGGGTGCATGCAACGAGTTCCGAATGACCGTGTGCAAAGGGGAGGTCGGCTCACTATATTCATTCGTATCACGAATGCAATGGAGCTTGCCATGAGCACCTCTTCTTCCAACACCTCCCGCTTCCACGTCAATCTGCCGAAACGTTCCGTCTTCACCGTGCCCGACGGCGCGGGCGTGGGCATCGAATGCCGCAGCGGCTCGGTGTGGGTCACGCTCGACCGCGATACGCGCGACATCGTGCTGGAGCCCGGCGATCGCTTCGAGAGCACCGACCACAGGCGCGTGCTGGTGTCGGCGCTGGAGTCGTCGTGCATCACGGTGTCGGACGCACGGCCGGCCGCGATGCCGTTGCCCGCGAGTTCGCGCGCATGGTCGCCTTGGCGACTTCTGCCCCACGGGTTGTCCCCGGCTTGACCGGGCTCCATGGGCGCCGAACCATCGATGCCCATGAGCACCGACGCACCGACACAACCCTTCATCCTCCATGAACTGGCCGACGGCATCGCGACGCTGACGCTGAACCTGCCCGCCAAGCTCAACCCGATCGCGCACGGCCTGCAGGTCGAGTTGCGCGACGCACTGGAGCGCATCCGCGACGACCGCTCGGTGTGCGCCGTGATCCTCACGGGCGCCGGCAAGGCCTTCTGCGTGGGCGCCGACCTGAGCGCGATGGCGCCGGGCGAAAAAGACAAGTCGCTCGGCACGCAGACCGCCGAGTGGATGCAGGAGCTCAGCAACCCGCTGATCGAAACGCTGCGCAGCTTGCCGGTGCCAGTAGTTGCCGCAGTCAATGGCCCGGCAGCCGGTGCCGGAGTGGGCCTGGCACTGGCTGCCGACGTGACCATCGCCGCACGCAGCGCCTACTTCTACCTGCCCTTCCTGCCGAAGCTCGGCATAGTGCCCGACCTGGGTTGCACCTGGGTCATTCCGCGCCGCGCCGGCCGGGCGCGCGCGATGGGCATGGCCCTGCTCGACGAGCGCGTGGGCGCGGGGCGCGCGGTGCAATGGGGCCTGATCTGGGCCTGCGTGGACGACGAGCAGCTGATGGAAGAAGCCAAGAGCATCGCGCGGCGCCTCGCCCGCCTGCCGGCGCATGCCGTGCTCGAAGCGCGCGAAGCCTTCGAGGCCTCCGAGCACCACACGCTGAAGGAACAGCTGCACTACGAGAGCGAGCGCCAACGCGAGCTGATCGACCGCCCCAGCTTCCGCGAAGGCGTGAGCGCCTTCCTGCAGAAGCGGCCACCGGTCTTCGAGAGCCGCTGACATCCTGACACGCTGACACTGGCGCCTGCCAGGGGGCTGCGGGACAATGCCGCGCATGCCCATCCTCAACGCCTTCTACGCCCAGTCGGGCGGCGTCACCTCGGTCATCAACGCATCGGCCTGCGGCGTGATCGAGACGGTACGCCGACACCCGGACTGCATCGGCAAGCTCTACGCCGGGCGCAACGGCATCATCGGCGCGCTGACCGAGGAGCTGATCGACACCGGCGCCGAATCGGCAGAGGCAATCGCCGCGCTGCGCACCACGCCTTCGGGCGCCTTCGGTTCGTGCCGCTACAAGCTCAAGTCGCTGGAGAAGAACCGGCGCGAGTACGAGCGGCTGATCGAGGTGTTCAAGGCGCACGGCATCGGCTACTTCTTCTACAACGGCGGCGGCGACTCGGCCGACACCTGCTTCAAGGTGAGCCAGCTGTCGCAGTCGATGGGCTATGCGCTGCAGGCCATCCACGTGCCCAAGACCATCGACAACGACCTGCCGCTGACCGATTGCTGCCCGGGCTTCGGCTCGGTCGCGAAGTACGTGGCGGTGTCGACCATCGAGGCTTCGTTCGACGTGCGCTCGATGGCCGCCACTTCGACCAAGGTGTTCGTGCTCGAAGTAATGGGCCGTCACGCAGGCTGGATCGCCGCGGCGGGCGGCCTGGCTGCGGACCAGGGCATTCCGGTGGTGGTGCTGTTCCCGGAGGTCGAGTTCGACAAGGCGCGCTTCATCGCGCGTGTCGATGAACTGGTGAAGCAGCACGGCTACTGCTCGGTGGTGGTGTCCGAAGGCTGCCATCACCCCGACGGCACATTCCTCGCGGAGCAGGGCACGCGCGACGCCTTCGGCCATGCGCAGCTCGGCGGCGCGGCGCCGGTGGTGGCGCAGATGGTCAAGGAAGCGCTGGGCCATAAGTTCCATTGGGCGGTGGCCGACTACCTGCAGCGCGCGGCGCGCCACATCGCCTCTGCCACCGACGTGAAGCAGGCCTACGAACTGGGCCAGCGCGCGGTGGAGCTCGCGCTCGAAGGCCGCAACGCGGTGATGCCGACCATCGAACGAACCTCTGACGTGCCGTATGCCTATCGCCTCGGCAGCGCGCCGCTCGAGTCCGTCGCCAACGTCGAGAAGCCAATGCCGCGCGATTTCATTTCGGACGACGGCTACGGCATTACCGAGAAGTGCCGTCGCTATCTGCTGCCGCTGATCGAGGGCGAGGACTACCCGGCCTACAGCGGCGGGCTGCCGGTGTACGTGACGCTGCAGAACGTGGCCGTGCCGAAGAAGCTGCCGGCCTTCGAAATCGCATGACCACTCTGGCGGCAGTCCCTGGCCTGATCGACGCCACGCGCTGTCCGCTGTGCGGCGAGCCGAACCGCTGCGCGATGGAAATCGAACGAGAAACGGGGCAAACGCAGCCGCCCTGCTGGTGCATGCAGGTCGACTTCAGCAGGGCGCCGCTCACGAACCTGCCGGAAGACATGCGCGGGCTGGCGTGCATCTGCATGCGCTGCGCGACGGGCGCGCCGCCGCCTCAGGGCTGACCGGGGTTCTGCGACTGAGATTGCGACTGCGCCTGTGATTGCATCTGCTCGGGTGCAGAGTCAGCCACATCGCCAGCCACCACCATCGTCGGCGCATCGCCCGGCCGCTGCTGCGTGATCACGCGGTGAATGAACTGCAGCTTGCCCACCGCCACGCGCGGCAGCACGAAGGGGTAGTAGTCGGGCTGCCCCATGCTGCGCGACAACTCGTTGAGCACGTTGGTGAGTAGCACCCAGCCGTTGATGAAATCGAGGAACTTGCCGGCATCGGGATCTTCAGGCTGCCACAGGTCGTCGGGGGTGAACAGGTCGCTCGTGAGTTCGACGGTGGTCGCGTCGACGCCGAAGCTCATGGCTGTGTCTGCGGTGTCGGCCATGTGCAGGTAGTGAGCCCAGGTCTCGGCCCAGTCTTCCCACGGGTGCGTGCTTGCGTAGCTGCTCACGAAGCGGTCGGCCCAGTCGGGTGGCGGGCCCTGCTCGTAGTGCGTCTGCAGCGCGGCGGCGTAGTCGGCGCGCTCGTCGCCGAAGAGCGCGCGGAAGTCGTCGATCCACGGCGTGGGCAGCACCAGCAGGTCCCAGTAGTAGTGGCCGATCTCGTGGCGGAAGTGGCCGAGCAGCGTGCGGTAGGGCTCGCGCATCTCGGCGCGGATGCGTTCGCGCACGGCGTCTTCGGCTTCTTCTGCGTTGAGGGTGATCACGCCGTGCTCGTGGCCCGTCATCACGTGCGGACCGCCCGGCATGTTGCTGAGAAAGTCGAAGGCCAGCCCGTGCACCGGGTCGGCATGGCGGCTCACCACGGGCAGGCCGAGCGCAAGCAACTGCGAGATGAGCCGGCGCTTGGCGGTTTCGAGCTTGCGCCAGAAGCCGCCGTTGCTCTCCACCGAGAGATCGGGAATGGTGCGCGTGACGCTGCAGGCCAGGCAGTAGCCCGGCGCAAGGCCTTGGGTGTCGACGGGCAGCTGTTTGCCGTCGCGCGCGGCGGGCACCATCCAGCTGCAGGCGGCGGGTGTCATGAGGTTCGCGCAGCGGCGGTAGGTGTTGCCGTGCTGGTCGCCGAACACGGTGAAGGTGTCGGGCTGAGCGCCCTCGCCCACTGCGGGTGCCAGCGGCATGACGCCAAGCCGGTCGATCACGTAGCCCAGCGGGGTATGACAGGCCAGGCATTCGCTGTTGCGCAGGAAGACGGGGCGGCCGCACTGGCAGCGGTAGGCGCGGCTGACGGTCGGCGCGGCCAGTTCGGCCGCGAGTGTGGGCGCGCCTTCGGGCTCGTTGAAGACCGGCTGGGCATTGGCTTGTTCGTCGGGTGAAGAGTCCATGTTCTTGTCTTGATCTTCTTGACGCGGAGGGGACAGCGGATGCATTGTGCGGCCGCCCCGCACAGTCCCGGCCGTGCAAAGACCGATATGCTTGTAGGACGACGGACCCCGAGACATTCCGCCGCCCCATGACCTCCCCACAGACTCCCGAAGCCGCGATTGCGCCGGCCCCGCCTTCCATCGGCTCGCTGCGCGAGCGCTATGGCGAACGCTACCGCTGGTACCTGCTGCTGTCGGTGATGGTGGGGACGATGGCGTCGATCATGTCGTCGACCATCGTCAACGTTGCGATCCCGGGCATGAGCCATCACTTCTCGCTCGGCCAGGAGCGCGCGCAGTGGGTGAGCTCGGGCTTCATGGTGGCGATGACGGTGTCGATGCTCACCACGCCGTGGCTGCTGTCGCGCTACGGCTACCGGCGCACGTACGTGGGCACGATGCTGTTGCTGCTGGTGGGCGGCATCGTGGGCGGCGTGGCCAACAACTTCTCGCTGGTGCTGTTCGCGCGGGTGGCCGAAGGGCTGGCCGCCGGGGTTGTGCAGCCCATCCCGGCCATCATCATCCTGCGGGCCTTCGAGCCGCACGAGCAGGGGCGCGCGAGCGGCATCTTCGGCATGGGCGTGGTGCTGGCGCCGGCCATCGGGCCGAGCATCGGCGGGGTGCTGGTCGACCTGTTCGGCTGGCGCTCGATCTTCTTCATGGTGGTGCCGTTCTGCCTGGCCTCGCTCTGGCTGGCCTACAAGTTCGTGCCCAAGACCGCGCCCGGCGGCGTGGCCGCGGTGCGCGGCAGCGGGCTCGACGCGCGCGGGCTGGCGCTGGGCACGGTCGGCACGCTGTGCCTGCTGAACGGGCTGGTCGCGCTGCGCGGCGATTCGCCGCTGCAGGCGGGCCTGCTGCTGGTGGGCGCGCTGGTGGCGTTCGGTGTGTTCGTGTGGTGGCAGCGGCGGCTCGCGGCCTCGGGCGGCACGCCGCTGATGAACCTGGCGCTGTTCCAGTACCGGCAGTTCGCGATGGGCAGCGTGGTCGCCTTCATCTACGGTACGGCGCTGTTCGGCTCCACGTATCTGCTGCCGGTGTACATGCAGGTGGGGCTGCACCTTTCCGCATCGCACGTGGGCACCATCCTGCTGCCGGCGGGCATCGTGCTGGCACTGACCATCGCCGGCGTGGGCCGGCTGGCCGACAAGCATCCGACCTGGGTGCTGGTGACGATCGGGCTCGTGCTGCTGGCGGCCTCGTTCGCGCTGATGATGCTGCTGCGGCTCGACAGCGCGCTGTGGCTGCTGGTGGCCTTCGCGATCATCGGGCGCATCGGGCTGGGCTTCATCCTGCCCTCGCTCAACCTGGGCTCGATGCGGCCGCTGGCCAAGCCGCTGATCCCGCAGGGCGCGAGCGCCATCAACTTCGTGCGCATGCTGGGCGGCGCGGCCGGCGTGAGCCTGTGCGCCATCGTGCTCGAGTGGCGGCTGGCGGCGCACGGCGATTCGCTGGCCAATCCGATGAGCAGCCCGGCGCGGCTGGCGGCGTTCGACGAAGTGTTCGCAATGCTGGCCGGGCTCTGCGCGCTGGCGGTTTGTGCGGCCTGGCAGTTGCGCCAAGGGCCTATGGAGCCGAAAGGGCCGACGCGCAACACGGGGTAAACCCCGGCGGTGGAGAGTGACAGTTTCGCATTCAATTGTTATCAGTTGTATCAATAGCGAAATGGTCCCATGCAGCGCAGAAATTTCATTGCCGCCTCGGCTGCGGCCGTGGCCGGGTTTGGCCATCTTTCGTCCGCCCATGCCGCCGAGAACGGCGTCACCGACGGTGAAATCGTCCTCGGCCACACCGGCATCCTGAGCGGCCCGCTCGGCGTGCCGGTCAAGGTCGTGATGGCCGGGGCCGGGCTGGCCTTCGATGCGGTCAATGCGCAGGGCGGGCTGTCGGGCCGCAAGATCAGGCTGGTTTCGCTCGACGACGAACTGAAGCCCGAGAAGGCCGTTGCCAACTACGAAAAGCTGCTGGCGGAGCATCGCGTCTTCGCCTTCTTCGGCTGTGTAGGCTCGGCGACCACGGCCGCAGGGGCCAAGGTGCTGAACCAGAGCGGCGCGCCAACGGTGGGCGGCTATGCGGTGTCAGACTCGGCCCGCGAGAAGGTCGGCGCCGCCGGCTACTTCGTGCGCGCCACCTTCGCGCGCGAAGCCCAGGCACTGGTGCAGCACCTGACGACCATCGGCGTCTCGCGCATCGCAGTGGCCTACCTCGACAACCCGGGCGGCGCGGAAGTCGCCAAGCTGGTCGAAGCCGCGCTGGACACGCTGAAGCTGAAGCCGGAGGCCGCGGTGGCGGTCAAGGGCGACGGCACGACCAACGAGGCGGCCGGCAAGACGCTGGCCGACAGCAAGGCGCAGGCCGTGGTCATGTACCTGGGTGGCGGCATCGGCGGCGAAGTGATGAAGGCGGCCTGGGCCGCGGGCGGACGCCAGATGTACTACGGCATGTCGATCGTGCCGGGCGACGTCACGGCCAAGCTGGTGGGCGACAAGACCAGCGGGCTGGCCATTTCGCAGATCGTGCCGTACCCGTGGAGCGAAGTCGACACCACCGCACGCGAGTTCCGCCAGCTGGCTGAACGCGCCAAGGTGGACATGGGTTACCTGGCCTATGAGGGCTATGTGAATGCACTCGTGATGCTCGAGGGCCTGCGCCGCACCGGCCGCGAACTGACGCGCGCCAAGCTGCATGCCACGCTGAAGGCGATGAAGCTGCGCGTCGGCGGCATGGAGATCGATTTCACCGGAGCCAGCAACACGGGTTCGCGCTTCATCGAGATGGTCCGCGTCACGAAGGAAGGCAAATTCATCCGCTAGCGGCAGTTTGACGGTCGAGTAAGCGGCGCGGCGGGCAAAGCGGGCGGGGAATCGCGGTCTAATTGCAGCCATGTGCCAATTGCTAGGGATGAACTGCAACACGCCGACCGACGTGACCTTCAGCTTCACGGGGTTCGCGCAACGCGGCGGCCGCACCGACCACCATGCCGACGGCTGGGGCATCGCGTTCTTCGAGGACCGCGGGCTGCGCCACTTCGTCGACCACCAGCCGGCGAGCGAATCGCCGGTGGCGGAGCTGATCCGGCGCTATCCCATCCAGAGCCGCAACGTCATTGCGCACATCCGCAAGGCGACGCAGGGCGAGGTCAACCTGCAGAACTGCCACCCGTTCGTGCGCGAACTGTGGGGGCGCTACTGGGTGTTTGCGCACAACGGCGATTTGAAGGAATTCCGTCCGCGCCTGCATGGCAACTTTCATCCGGTGGGCAACACCGACAGCGAACACGCCTTCTGCTGGATCATGCAGGAGCTGGCCAAGTCGCATGCGGGCGTGCCGAGCATCGAGGAGCTGACGCTCACGTTGCGCGAACTGGCGCCGCAGCTCGCGGGCCACGGCACCTTCAACTTCATGCTGTCCAACGGGCAGGCGCTGTGGGCGCATGCCTCGACCAACCTCTGGTACGTGGAGCGCCGCCACCCCTTCGTGACCGCGCAGCTGTCGGACGAAGACGTGGAAATCGACTTCGCGCAACACACCACGCCCAACGACCGCGTGGCCGTGGTCGTCACCGCGCCGCTGACCACCAACGAGACGTGGACGCCCTTCGCGCCGGGCGAGCTGCATGTGTTTGTGGACGGGCAGCGATCCGGGTTCTGACGCAGATGTGAGGCCTTTCGACCGACACTTTTTTGCAACATTGCAAGAAAGTATCAACGGATGAATGCAATTGAGTGAACAATAACCGTTCTCATTTGCATCTTATCTGGATCGTCCATGCCCGCTCCCCGCTTCTTCCTCCGGCCGACCGTGGTCGCGTCGCTGCTCGCGCTCAATACTGTGGCTGCCATGGCCCAAACCACCACTGCCGAGCCGGCTGCGGCAGCGGCCAGCGGCACGCTCTCCACGGTGACCGTGGAAGCCAGCGCCGATGCATCGGCCGAAGGCCTGACCAAGCCCTATGCGGGCGGCCAGGTGGCGCGCGGCGGACGGGTCGGCATCCTGGGCAACCAGGACATGATGAGCACGCCTTTCTCCAGCACCAACTACACCAACGAGCTGATCCAGGACCAGCAGGCCAAGAGCGTGGCCGACGTGCTGCTGAACGATCCGTCGGTGCGCCAGGCGCGTGGCTTCGGCAATTTCCAGGAGCTGTACGTCGTGCGCGGCTTTCCCGTCTACTCGGACGACGTCTCGTACAACGGCCTCTACGGCATGCTGCCGCGCCAGTACATCGCTTCTGAATTCTTCGAGCGCGTGGAAGTGTTCCGCGGTGCCAACACCTTCCTGAACGGCGCCGCGCCCGGCGGCAGCGGCATCGGCGGCGCGATCAACCTGCTGCCCAAGCGCGCACCCAACGAGCCGCTCACCCGCGTCGGCTTCGGCGTGCAGACTGGCGGCCAGGGCTTCGTCAACCTCGACCTGGCACGCCGCTTCGGCCCCGACGACAGCCTGGGCATTCGCGTGAATGCCGTGCGCCGCGAAGGCGGCACCGGCGTGAAGAACGAAAGCCAGCAGCTCAGCGCCTTCGGCGTGGGCCTCGACTGGCACAACCGCAATGTGCGTCTGTCGGCCGACTTCGGCTACCAGGACTACGACCTGAAGGACGGCCGCCCGAGCCTGACGCCCTCGTCGACGCTGCCGATTCCCCGCGCGCCCGACGCCCGCACCAACTTTGCCCAGCCCTGGACCTACGCGAAGGAAAAAGACAAATTCGCCACCTTCCGCGGCGAAGTCGACATCACCGACAACATCACCGCCTGGGCTGCTGGCGGCGTGCGTCGCAGCAACGAAGACAACGTGCTGTCGAACCCGACACTCATCGACGCGTTTGGCAACACCAGCAACACGCGCTTCAGCAACACCCGCAAGGACCGCATCGGCACGGCCGAACTGGGCGTGCGCGGCAAGTTCACCACCGACTCCGTAAAGCACACCCTTGTGGTCTCGGCGGCCAAGTACAGCAACGATCGCGACAACGCTTACACCACCTCGTCAGCCCTCGCGCCCCTGCGCAACAATATCTACGCACCATACGCATCACCCTATCCGTTTGCGAACAGCGTCACGGCCAACACGTTGGACAACCCGCGGCTGACCGACAAGATCGACACATCGAGCATTGCCATCGCCGACACCATGTCGTTCATGGACGACCGCCTGCTCGTCACGCTCGGCGCGCGCCGCCAGACCATCGAGCAGACCAGCTTCGCCTACACCACGCTCAGGCAGACGAGCACCTACGACAAGAGCAAGACCACGCCGGTGGCCGGTGTCGTATTCAAGATCACGCCGACCGTCTCGGCCTACGCCAACTACATCGAAGGCCTCGTCAAGGGCAACGTCGCGGGCACCACCGTGAACAACCGCCCCGTCACCAATGCCGGCGAAATCTTCGCGCCGTACCAGGCCAAGCAGAAGGAAATCGGCGTCAAGTACGACGGCGGCACGCTCGGTGCCAGCGCCGCGTTCTTCACCACCGACCAGCCGACGTACTACTACTCGGGCCAGACCTACGGCCTGTACGGCAAGCAGCGCAACCAGGGCCTCGAGTTCTCGGTGTTCGGCCAGCCCACCAAGGGCCTGCGCCTGCTCGGCGGCCTGACGCTGCTCGATGCCAAGCAGAAGAACACGCAAGGCGGCGCGACCGACGGCCTCACCGCCATCGGCGTGGCCAAGCAGCAGGCCAACCTCGGCGCCGAATGGGACGTGCCCGGCGTGCGCAACCTGTCGCTGAACGCCCGCGTGCTGTACACCTCGAAGCAGTACGCCAACGCCACCAACACGCAGTCGGTGCCGTCGTGGACGCGCTTCGACATCGGCGCGCGCTACCTGGTCGACCTCGGCAACGGCCGTGCGCTCACGCTGCGCGCGCGCATCGACAACCTGTTCAACAAGTCGTACTGGGCCTCGGTGGGCGGCACGCAGGGCAGCAACTACCTGGTGCTCGGCGCACCGCGCACCCTCGCGGTGAGCGGCACCATCGACTTCTGATCGACCGCTGCGTCAGCGGCCCTGCTTGCGCAGGGTCTCTTCCAGCGCATCGATGAACATCGCCGGCACGTCGAAGCCGGTCTGCTCGGTGATTTCCTGGAAGCAGGTCGGGCTGGTCACGTTGATCTCGGTCACCGAATCGCCGATCACGTCGAGCCCGATCAGCAGCAGCCCGCGCGGCGCGAGCGCACGGCCCACAGTCTCCGCGATCTCGCGGTTGCGCGCGGTCAGCGGCTGCGCCACGCCCTTGCCGCCGGCCGCCAGGTTGCCGCGCACCTCGGTGCCCTGCGGAATGCGCGCCAGCACGAAGGGCGCCGGCTCGCCCGCAATGATCAGGATGCGCTTGTCGCCCTGCACGATCTCGGGCACGAAGCGCTGCACCATGATCGTCTCGGCGCCATCCTTGTTGAGCGTCTCGACGATGGAGCCGAGGTTCAGCGCGTCCTGCCGCACGCGGAAGATGCCCATGCCGCCCATGCCGTCGAGCGGCTTCAGGATGATGTCGCCGTGCTCGGCGTGGAAGTCGCGCACGGCCTGCGAGCTGCGCGTTACCAGCGTGGGCGTGGTGAACTGCGGAAACTCCATGATCGCGAGCTTCTCGGGGTGGTCGCGAAGCGCGCGCGGCTTGTTCACCACCTGCGCGCCTTCGCGCTCGGCCTGCTCCAGCAGGTGCGTGGCGTAGATGTACTCGGCGTCGAAGGGCGGGTCCTTGCGCATCAGCACGGCGTCGAAGTCCTTCAGCGCCTTGGCCTCGGTGATGTCGACGCTATACCAATCTTTCGGGTCGCCGGTCAGCGTGATCTGCTGCACCGTGGCCGTGACCACGCCGCCCGACTTCCACTGAATGTCCTGCGGCAGGCAGGCCGCGATGCGGTGGCCGCGGCGCTGCGCCTCGCGCATCATCGAGAAGGTCGTGTCCTTGTAGATCTTGAAATGATCGAGCGGATCGGCGACGAAGAGGATGTTTTTCATCAGGCGTTCTTTCTTGCGTTGCCAGGAGCGGCGGGCACTGGGGTATCGGGCGCGATGTTGCCGGAAGCGGCGATGTCCTTGCCGGGCGGGGCCTTTTCGAGCGATTGTGCCGGGAGGCCGGCAGCACCAGATTGTCAACAATCTGAGTTCCACAATGTCAACAATCAGGCACGGGAATTGCACGAACCCAGTCGCGATATCCCGCCGTGCACCGCCACGGCCCACAAAGACTGGAGAACATCGTGACCGCCTCCGTTTCGCAGACCGCCCCCACGCTCGACCCCGCCGCCGTGGTTGACGAGTTCCTTCGCCTGGTGATGATTCCCGACCCGCAGTCGGCCTCCCGCTTCACCGCGCCCGAC
Source organism: Variovorax nivicola (assembly GCF_051216475.1). NCBI lineage: Bacteria > Pseudomonadati > Pseudomonadota > Betaproteobacteria > Burkholderiales > Comamonadaceae > Variovorax > Variovorax nivicola. Next base: position 212,223 of record NZ_JBPJZK010000010.1, read on the forward strand.
ATCCGCATCCGCTTCACCGGCAACCGCCCGATGCAGGCGCCCGGCGACACCTCGGCCTTCAATGCCAAGCGCTATGCCTGGGTGAAGAAGAAGATCGAGCGCACCGAGACGGTGACCGGCGGCACGCCCGAGGAAACGGTGGTCTACAGCCTCGGCACGCTCTACGGTGCATGGCCCGACGGCACGGCCTTCGAGGGCAATCGCTATGTCGACCGCTACGTGGTGCGCCATGGCCTGATCGTGCAGATGGACGTGTGGAACGACAGCGCCGAATGGCTGCTGATACGCGCCGGCCTCGCGGTGCTGTGACGAGGCCGCGAGCATGACGACGCGCTGGCCCGACCGGCTCCCTACGCACGACCGCTTCGACTACCGGCCCATCACGCGGCGGCCCGACTACGTGTGGCCGAACGGCGCGCGGCTGGCGGTGTACATCGGCTTCAACGTCGAGCACTTCGCCTTCGGCGACGGGCTGGGCGCATGCATCGGCCCGGCCTCGCCGCAGCCCGACGTGCTCAACCACGGCTGGCGCGAATACGGCAACCGCGTCGGCGCGTGGCGCTGCCTCGAGCTGTTCGATGCGCTCGCGCTGCCCACCGGCGCGCTCGTCAACACCGCGCTGTACGACCACTGCCCCGAGTTGGTCCAGGCGCTGGTGGCGCGCGGCGACGAGCTGATCGGCCACGGCCACAGCAACGCCGAACGCCAGGGCGCGCTCGACGAAGTGCACGAGCGAGCGCTGCTGCAGCGCTGCCGCGAACGCATGGTGCGCGAGAGCGGTCAGGCGCCCACCGGCTGGCTCTCGCCATGGATCTCGGAGAGCGCCGTCACGCCCGACCTGCTGGCCGAGACCGGCTACAGCTACACGCTCAACTGGTGCCACGACGACCAGCCGCTGCGCATGCGCACGCGCGGCGGCGGCTCGCTGTGGTCGGTGCCGTATCCGCAGGAGCTCAACGACATCCCGATGATCGTCGGCCGCCTGATGGACGCGAAGGACTTCGGCGCGATGGTGATCGACAACTTCGAGGAGATGCTCGAACAGTCACGCACGCAGCCGCTGGTGATGGGCCTGGCGCTGCATCCGTACATCGTGGGCCAGCCCTACCGGCTGCGGCACCTGCGCACCGCGCTCGCGCACCTGGCGCATGCGCGCGACCGGGGCGACATCTGGTTAACCACGCCGGGCGCGATCGCCTCGCACGTGGAACAGCTCGCGAGGGAGCGGCCGGGGGAATTCGACTGAGGCGCCCTGCCCAAGCCTCAAATCTCGATCTTCGACCCCAGTTCCACCACCGCGTTGTTCGGCAGCCCCAGGAACGCCGCCGCCCCGCTCGCGTTGTGGTGCATCTGCGCGAACAGCTTCTCGCGCCACGGTGCCATGCCGCTGCCGAGCGTCGGGATCACGACGTCGCGCGACAGGAAGTAGCTGGTCGTCATCGGCTCCAGCTGGCAACCGCGCATGCGCGCGTTGTCGAGCGCGCGCGGCAGGTCGATGTCGTTCTTGAAGCCGTAGTGCACGATGATCTGCCAGCAGTGGTGGCCCAGCGCCTCGATCTCGATGCGCTTGTCCATCGGAATCCACGGCACCTCGTGGTTGCGCACGGTGACGAACATGTTCTGCTCGTGCAGCACCTTGTTGTGCTTCAGGTTGTGCAGCAACGCATTCGGCACAGTGCCCGGCTCGGCCGTGAGAAACACCGCCGTGCCGTCGACGCGCGCCGGCGGGCTCACGAACACCGAGTCGAGAAAGGACTTCAGGTCGATCGCGTCGGCGTGCTGCGCCTCGCCCATCAGGCGGCGGCCTTCCTTCCAGGTCATCATCAGCGTGAAGACGAAGCCGCCAATCAGCAGCGGGAACCAGCCACCTTCGAACAGCTTGAGCAGGTTCGACGCGAAGAACAGGAAGTCGACCACGAAGAAGACTGCCGTCGATGCGATGCACAGCGCCAGCGGCAGCTTCCACGCGTAGCGGATCACGAAGAAGGTCAGCACCGTGGTGATCAGCATGTCGGTGGTCACGGCAATGCCGTAGGCCGCGGCCAGGCTGCTCGACGAGCGGAACATGACCACCGCCAGCACGATGGCCACGAACAGGCCCCAGTTGACCAGCGGAATGTAGATCTGCCCCGCGGTGCGCACGCTGGTGTGCTCGATGTTCAGGCGCGGCAGGTAGCCCAGCTGGATGACTTGGCGCGTGACGCTGAAGGCGCCCGTGATGAGGGCCTGCGACGCGATCACCGTGGCCGCCGTGGCCAGCAGCACCAGCGGAATGAGCGCCCATTCGGGCGCCATCATGAAGAACGGGTTCTTCACCGCCTCGGGGTTCTCCAGCAGCAGTGCGCCCTGGCCGAAGTAGTTGAGCGTCAGCGCCGGCATCACGACCGAGAACCACGCAATGCGGATCGGGCTCTTGCCGAAGTGGCCCAGGTCGGCGTACAGCGCCTCGGCGCCGGTCACGCACAGCACGGTGGCGCCCAGCAGGATGAAGCTGGTGCCCGGGTTGTCCCACATGAACTTCAGCGCATAGAACGGGTTCAGCGCCTTCAGGATCTCGGGGTGGTGCAGGATCTGCGACACGCCAAGCACGGCAATCACAAGGAACCACACCAGCGTGACCGGCCCGAAGAACTTGCCGATGCCCGCCGTGCCGCGCTTCTGCACCACGAAGAGGCAGAACAGCACGACCAGCGTGAGCGGAATCACGTAATGCGTGAAGTGCGGCGACACCACCTCCAGGCCCTCGACTGCCGAGAGCACCGAGATGGCCGGGGTGATGACCCCGTCGCCATAGAAGAGCGAAGTGCCGAAGATGCCGACCACCAGCAGCAGGTGGCGCAGCCTGGGCTTGTCGGCCACCGCGCGGGAGGCCAGCGCCAGCATGGCAACCAAGCCGCCCTCTCCTTCGTTGTCGGCCCGCAGCACGAGCACGACGTACTTGATGGAGACGATGACGGTGAGCGTCCAGAAGAACATCGAGAGGATGCCGTAGACGTTCTCGACAGTGAACGGCACGTGGCCGTGGCCGAACACTTCCTTGACGGCATACAGCACGCTGGTGCCGATGTCGCCATAGACGACGCCGATGGCGCCGACGATGAGGCCGGCTGAGAGATTTTTGGGGGCTGACACGAAGTCGATGGGAAAAGGGCAGGCTGCTGGAATCGACGCGTCAGACACGCCGGGGCGAGGCAAGTGCGAACTTTAGTCCACTCGCGTCACCCTCCCGCCCTTTTGTTTCCGTTGCTGTGGGGCCGCTATTTTGCCGTTGCTTGTGGTCGGCGCAAGCCGCCACAAGCCGCCCCCGGCAATCATTCGTAGATTTCGGCGTCCGGGTCGGTCGCTTCCATCTCGTAGCTGGCAGCCACCATGGCCAGCCGGCCGACCACGCCATACATGTAGAAGCGGTTGGGCGCACTGGCGCCAGGCTTGGCGCCGGGCTGTGGCAAGTGCGCACTTTCAGAGAAAGCCAGCGGCACGAAGCTCGCGCCCGGCAGCTTCAGGTTTTCGTCAGCGGCGCGCTCGGCATGCACGCGGTAAAAACCGCCGACAACGTAGCGATCCATCATGTAGACCACCGGTTCGGCCACGCCGTTGTGCACGCGCTCGTTGGTGAGCACGCCTTCCTGGACGATCAGCTCGGTGGGTTCGCGCAGCTCGCGGCCGGCGCCGGCCTTGCTGGCCGGGGCGCTGCTGGCGGTGCCGCGCGGCTTGCCGATCAACGCCTCGACGTCCTTGGCATCGCGCACCGTCACCACGCCCGGGCTGCCGCTGCCGCTGTGGCCGCCCTTGACGACCACGAACGGCTTCTCGTTGATGCCGTATTCCTTGTACTTGCGGCGCACCTTGGTCAGCACCGCATCCACATGGCTGGTCAGCACGTCAATGCCGCGGCCCTCGGCCACGTCCACGCCTTCGGCACGCGCATAGATCGGGTTGATGAGCCAGGGGTCGATGCCCAGCAACTTGCCGAGGCGCTTGGACAGTTCCTCGTAGCTGTGCAGGTGGTTGCTCTTGCGACGCACAGACCAGCCTGCGTGCAGCGGCGGCAGCAGATACTGCTCGTGCAAATCCTCGAGGATGCCGGGCGTTCCTGCAGAAAGCTCGTTGTTGAGCAAAATTGTGCAGGGATCGAAGTTCTTCAGACCCAGTCGGCGCTTGCTGCGCACCACCGGTTCGAGCGTCACGGTCTCGCCGTTCGGCAGTTCGATCTTCTTGGGCGACTTGATGGCTGGGTCGATCGACCCGATGCGCACGTTGAGCCCCGCCATGTGGAAGATGCGCACCAGTTGCGCGACGTTGGCGAGATAAAAGGTATTTTTGGAGTGATTTTCCGGAATGACGAGCAGGTTGCGCGCTTCCGGACAAATCTTCTCGATGGCCGCCTGCGCGGCCTGCACCGCCAGCGGCAGCATCTCCTTGGTGAGATTGTTCCAGCCACCCGGAAAGAGGTTGGTATCGACCGGAGCCAGCTTGAAGCCGGCGTTGCGGATGTCGACGGCGCTGTAGAACGGCGGCGTGTGCTCCATCCACTCGAGCCGGAACCAGCGCTCGATGGCGGGCATCGAGTCGAGCACCCGCTGCTCCAGTTCGTTGATCGGGCCGGTCAGGGCGGTGACGAGATGCGGAACCATGCGGCGGCCTTGTTGGTTTTGTGCTTAAAGGTGGAGCGGAATTGTAGGATTTGGGGATGGCCGCCCCAATGACAAGACCGCACGCGGGCGCATCGGATCAGGTCCGGACTTCGCCCTGCCCCAGCACCACGTACTTGAGCGAGGTCAGTCCTTCGATGCCCACCGGGCCGCGGGCGTGGAACTTGTCGGTGCTGATGCCGATTTCGGCGCCCAGCCCGAACTCGAAGCCATCCGCGAAGCGTGTGCTCGCATTGACCATCACGCTGGCCGAATCGACCTCGCGCAGGAAGCGTTGCGCATGCACGTGGTCGCGCGTGACGATGGCATCGGTGTGGTGGCTCGAGTAGCGGTTGATGTGCGCAATGGCCTCGTCCACGCCGGCCACCACCTTGATGCTGATGACGGCGGCCAGGTATTCCTCGGACCAGTCGGACTCGACCGCATCGACCACCCGGGCCTTCGGATCGAGCGCCTCGTCGGCGCGCAGGATGGCGGCGGCAGCCGGGTCACAGCGCATTTCCACACCCTTGGCCGCGAAGATGGCGGCGATCTCGGGCAGGAAGTCGTCCGCCACCGACGCCGACACCAGCAGGCCTTCGGCGGCGTTGCAGGGGCTGTACTTCTGGGTCTTGGCGTTGTCGACGATGCGCAGCGCCATGTCGAATTCGGCCGTGTCGTCCACGTAGACGTGGCAATTGCCGTCCAGATGCTTGATGACCGGCACCTTGGCGTCGCGGCTGATGCGCTCGATCAGCCCCTTGCCGCCGCGCGGAATGATCACGTCGACGAACTCGGGCATGGCGATCAGCTGGCCGACGGCCTCGCGGTCGGTGGTCTGCACCAACTGCACCGCCTCGACCGGCAGGCCGGCTTCGGCCAGTGCCTCCGACACTAGCAGCGCCAGCGCCTTGTTCGACTCGATGGCTTCCGAGCCGCCGCGCAGGATGGCCGCGTTGCCGCTTTTGATGGCCAGGCTCGCGGCCTCGATGGTCACGTTGGGCCGGCTCTCGTAGATCATGCCGAACACGCCGATCGGCACGCGCATCTGGCCCACGCGGATGCCGCTGGGCTGCTGCTTCATGCCGATGATCTCGCCGATCACGTCGGCCATGCCGGCGAGCTGCTCGCAGCCCAGGGCTACGGTCTCGATGACCTTGGGCGTGAGCTTGAGGCGGTCGACCATCGGAGCCGAGAGGCCTGCGGCAGTGGCGCGTTCCAGATCCTTCTGGTTGGCGACGGCCAGCACCGGGCCGGCTTCGCGCAGGCGCCGGGCCAGCGCCTTCAATGCTATGTTTTTGGTAGCTGCATCCGCACGGGCCATGAGGAATGCAGCGGCTTTGGCTTGCAGACCCAGTGTCTGCATGTGCTCGCTGACGTTGAACGCGTTCATGCGCTCATTTTCCCACGCCGACCTGTGACCCGGCTTACACGGGCCTTTTGATGGCTGGAGCCATCGTGCCCGGGCCGGATCAGGCGCGTCGCGGAGCGGCCGCCGCGCTGCTACAGGCGCGGCACAGCATCAGCGCCAGCCGCTGCAGGGCCTGCCAACCGCTGGCGGGCCAGTCAGGCTGCTTCAGCCCCTTCACGATGCCGTCCACCACATGCGCCGAGCGCAGCAGCCGGGTCAGCATGCGGTCGTCCAGCCGCGGCAGCACGCGCTCGAAGGCGCGTTCGCGCGGGCCCCAGATGCGGTTCTCGCGCAGCGCCATCGGCAGCGGGCGTCCCGAGGCCATCGCGTCCTTCACGCGCTTGAGCGCGCGGATGTCCTCGGCAATCGTGTAGTGCACCAGCACCTCTGCCTCGCCCTCGGCCTGCAGGCCGTCGAGCATGCGCGCCACGCGCTGCGGATTGCCGGCCAGCACGGCTTCGGAGAGCTTGAACACGTCGTAGCGCGCCACGTTATTGACCGCGCCTTCGACCTGCTCCCAGCTCAGTTCGCCGGCCGGATGCAGCAGCGCGAGCTTCTGGATTTCCTGGTGCGCGGCGAGCAGGTTGCCCTCCACGCGATCGGCAAAGAACTGCAGCGTGCGCTGGCCTTCGTCGCCGGGCATCACTCGCTGCCCTTGCTGGCCCAGGCGCTGCGCGATCCATTGCGGCAGCACGTTGCGCTCGATCGGGTCGACCTGGATGCTCGCGCCGTTGTTCTCCAGCGCCGAGAACCAGGCGCCGGTGCGCGTGGCCTTGTCCAGCCGCGGCAGCATCACCAGCGTGAGCGTGCTGTCGTTGCCGGGCGCGGACTCGGCCAGCTGCTGCAGGGCCGCGCTGCCGTCCTTGCCGGGCTTGCCCGAGGGAATGCGGATCTCGACGATCTGCTTGTCGGCGAACAGCGAGAGCGAGCCCCCGGCCGCGAGCACCGCGCTCCAGTCGAAGTGCGCGCCGGCCACGGTGTACGAGCTGCGCTCGGTGTAGCCCTGCGTGCGCGCGGCGGTGCGGATGGCGTCGGCCGCTTCCTGCGCGAGCAGCGGCTCGTCGCCGTGGATCGTGTAGAGCGGCTTCAGGCCCTTCTGCAGGTGGGCCCCGAGCTGGGCGCTGGCAAGTTGCATGGAAATGGAATGACCGGAGCGCGCGGGCTCAGATTTCCTTGACGGCTGCCAGGCGGCGCATCAGCTGCTGCGCGATGTCCGACTGCATGTCGCGGAACAGCAGGTCGGCCTCGCCTTCCTTGGCCAGCGCGTTGGTTTCGTTGAAGCTCAGGTCGCGCGTCTGCGAGACGTCGGTGGCCGGCAGCAGGTCTTTACCGCCCGGCGTGCGCAGTCGGAAACGCACCTTCAGCTGAAGCTGCAGCTCGCGCACCAGGCCGGCCGAGTTGGTCGAGATCACGATGCGGTTGCGGTCCTCGCTCAGGATCTCGAGCACCACGTCGGCGGTAGAGGCCGGTGCCGGGCTGCCGGCGACGGACGGTTCAGGCGTCACCACCGTCACGGTGCCCGTCGCCCGCAGCTCGCGCCGGATCTGGTTGATGATGGCCGAGTTGCCCGACACCTGCAGCGTCTTGAACGCGAAGACAGGCGCCTTGCGCAGCTCGAAGCCGCAACCGGCCAGGCCGAGCGAAGCGCCCGCCGCCGTCAATCCGAGAAGAAAGCCGCGGCGCGGCAGCGAGACATTGCGAGTGTTCATGCTTGAGTCGTTCAAAGGACCACGTTGACCAGACGGCCGGGAACCACGATCACGCGCTTGGGCGGCGCGCCTTCGGCGAAGTTGACGAAATCGTCGCAGGCGAGCGCGAGCTTCTCGATCTCGTCCTTCGATGCGCCGGCCGGCACGCTGAGCTTGCCGCGCAGCTTGCCGTTGACCTGCAGCATGAGTTCGATCTCGTCCTGCACCAGCGCACCGACGTCGACCACGGGCCAGGGCGCATCGAGCAGGCCGCCCAGATCCTTGTCGTAGCCGAGTTCGTTCCAGAGCTGCTGGGCGATGTGCGGCGTGGCCGGGTAGAGGCAGCGCAGCAGGATGCCGAAGCCCTCGCGCAGCGCTGCCGCGTCGCCCGCGCTGCCGTCGGACTTGAAGCCTTCCAGCGCGTTGAGCAGCTTCATCGCGCCCGACACCACCGTGTTGTATTGCATGCGCTGGTAGTCGTAGTCGATCTGGCGCAGCACGGTGTGCACCTCGCGGCGCAGCGCCTGTGCATTCTTGCCGTACGCCGGTGGCCCTCCCAGGGTCACAGGCTGTTCCGCCTGCGCCACGCCGAAGTTCCACACCCGGCGCAGGAAGCGGTAGCTGCCTTCGACGGCCGCGTCGTTCCACTCGAGCGTGGCTTCGGGCGGCGCGGTGAACATGGTGTACAGGCGCGCGGTGTCGGCGCCGTATTTCTCGATCAGGTCCTGCGGGTCGACGCCGTTGCGCTCGCTCTTGCCCATCTTGCCGACGCCGCCGTATTCGACCTTCGTGCCGTCGGCGGTGGTGCCGCCGGTGATGCGGCCCTGCGCATCGAGCACCGTCGTGACTTCGCTGGGCGGGAAGTAGTCCTTGCCGCCCTTTTCATTGCGCTTGTAGAAGATTTGGTTGAGCACCATGCCCTGCGTCAGCAGCTTGCTGAAGGGCTCGTCGGCCTTCACGAGGCCAAGGTCGCGCATCACCTTGGTCCAGAAGCGCGCGTACAGCAGGTGAAGAATCGCGTGTTCGATGCCGCCGATGTACTGGTCCATCGGCATCCAGTAGTCGGCGCCGCCGGCCACCATCGCCTCTTCGTTCTTCGGGTCGCAGTAGCGCATGAAGTACCACGACGAATCGACGAAGGTGTCCATCGTGTCAGTCTCGCGCCGCGCGGGCTTGCCGCAGACGGGGCAGACCACGCCGGCATGGAAGCCTTCATGCTTGTGCAGCGGGTTGCCCGAGCCGTCCGGCACGCAGTCGGTGGGCAGCACCACGGGCAGGTCTTTCTCGGGCACCGGCACCGCGCCGTGTTCGTCGCAATGGATGATCGGGATCGGCGTGCCCCAGTAGCGCTGGCGGCTCACGCCCCAGTCGCGCAGGCGCCAGGTGGTCTGCAGCTCGCCCAGGTCCTTCTGGCCCAGCGCATGCGCCACGGCGGCCACGGCCTCCTTGTGCGACATGCCGCTGAAGTTGTCGGAGTTGATGGTCACGCCGCGCTGTTTGTCACCGTACCAGTCCTGCCACTTGTGATAGTCGAAGTGCGGCTCGTCGTCGATCAGCACCACCTGGATGATCTCGATGCCGTACTTGTTGGCGAAGGCGAAGTCGCGCTCGTCATGCGCGGGCACGCCCATCACGGCGCCGTCGCCGTAGCCGATCAGCACGTAGTTGCCGACCCACACCGGCACCTGCTCGTCGGTGATCGGGTGCTTGACGGTCAGGCCGGTGGGCACACCCTTCTTCTCTTGCGTGGCGAGCTCGGCCTCGGTGGTGCCGCCGCTCTTGCACTCCTCGATGAAGGCCGCGACCTTGGGGTCGAGCGTGGCGGCGTGCGCGGCCAGCGGATGCTCGGGCGCCACGGCGCAGAAGGTCACGCCCATGATGGTGTCGGCACGCGTGGTGAACACGTACATGCGGCCGTCCTGGATCAGCTTGCCGCTCGCGTCCTTGATGTCATGCGTGAAGGCGAAGCGCAGGCCCTCGCTCTTGCCGATCCAGTTTTCCTGCATCAGCTTGACGCGCTCGGGCCAGCCCGGCAGCTTGTGCTGGGTGTGTTCGAGCAGTTCCTCGGCGTAGTCGCTGATCTTCAGGTAGTAGCCCGGGATCTCGCGGCGCTCGACCGTGGCGCCGGTGCGCCAGCCCTTGCCGTCGATCACCTGCTCGTTGGCCAGCACGGTCTGGTCGACCGGGTCCCAGTTGACGACCTGGGTCTTGCGGTAGGCAATGCCCTTTTCGAGCATCTTCAGGAACAGCCACTGGTTCCACTTGTAGTAGCTGGGGTCGCAGGTGGCGATCTCGCGGCTCCAGTCGATGGCCAGGCCCATGGCCTGGAGCTGGCCCTTCATGTAGGCGATGTTCTCGTAGGTCCACTTGGCCGGCGGCACGCCGTTCTTCAGCGCCGCGTTCTCGGCCGGCAGGCCGAAGGCGTCCCAGCCCATGGGCATCAGCACGTTGTAGCCGCTCATGCGCAGGTGGCGCGTGAGCATGTCGTTGATCGTGTAGTTGCGCACATGGCCCATGTGCAGCTTGCCGCTGGGGTACGGCAGCATCGAGCAGGCGTAGTACTTCTTGCGGCTCGTGTCCTCGGTGACGCGGTAGGCATCGGCGGCGCTCCATTGCGCCTGGGCAGCGGACTCGACGTCGCTGGGTTTGTAGCTGGGATTCATGGCGGTTCGGCAAGAGCCCGGCGCAAGGCGGCCGGGAACGCGGGATTATCGCGCCCGGGCGAAAGCCCCGGCCGGCAGACTCTAGACTCGGGGCACGTAACCTGCGTGTTGCGCGGGTAACGCCTGCCGCCCGGCAGGTTTTTCGCACCGCCTGGAACACCATGAAACTGCGCCTGAAATACCTCGCCCTGGGCCTGGCCACCGCCGCCGGCCTCGCCGCCACGCCTCTGTGGGCACAGCAGAACGACAAGCCCCTGCGCATCGTCGTGCCCTTCGCCACCGGCGGCGCGCAGGACGTGATCGCGCGCTACCTGGGCGCCAAGCTCACCGACAAGCTGGGCCAGCCCGTCATCATCGACAACAAGGCCGGTGCCGGCGGCATCGTGGCCGCCGACGCGGTGGCCAAGGCGACCGACGGGGCCACGGTGCTGCTGGCCACCGGCGGCGCGATCACCATCGCGCCCCACCTGCAGCCCAAGCTCCCCTACGACCCGGTGCACGAACTGGTGCCGGTGGCCCTGGTGGCCGACACGCCGATGACGCTGTCCGTGCGCACCGAGAGCCCCTACAAGACGGTGGCCGACGTGCTGCGCGACGCCAAGGCCAGGCCGGGCCAGGTGACCTATGCCTCAACCGGCAACGGCACCGTCTCGCACCTGACCGGGGCGCTGCTGGCGCAGGCGAGCGGCACGAACCTGCTGCATGTGCCCTACCGGGGCGCCGCCCCCGCCATGACAGACCTGCTGGGCGGGCAGGTCGCGACCATCGTGACCAGCGTGGCCTCGATCGAACCCATGGTCGCCAGCGGCAAGGCGCGCGTGCTCGGCACCTTCTCCCGGGTTTCCCTTCCCAGCATGGGCTCGGCCCCGACCATCGGCGAGGCCACCGGTCTGCCGGGGATGGAAGTGCCGGTCTGGGTCGGCGTGATGGCGCCCTCGCGCATGCCGGCGGCAAGCGTCGAGAAGCTGTCAGCGGCACTGATCGAGGTTTGCAATCTGCCAGAGACGAAGCAGCGCTTCGCCCAGTTGGGTGCGGTGAACACCTGTGGCGGCCCGGCTGCCTTGGGCAAGGTCGTGACGGAAGACAGCCAGCGTTGGGCCAAAGTCATCAAGCAGGGCGGGATCAAGGTTGACTGAGGTTTCGGGCGCAAAGTACCGCGTCGGCATCGCCGGTACCGGGGCGATCGCGCTGGCCAGCGCGGCATGGCTGCGGCAGGCGGGCCACGGCGTCACCATGTGGTCGCCAGGCGGCCAGGGCGCCGAGGCCCTGCGCACGCAGGCATTGGAGGCCAGCGGCATCCAGTCGTTTTCAGTGACCGTCGAAGTCGCCGACGACGCGGCCGGGCTGTGCGCGGCCTCCGACGTACTGCTGCTGGCCCTGCCGGTCAACGGCCACAAGCGCGTGATGGATGCGTTGCTGCCCTCCCTGCGCGACGGCCAGACTGTGATCGTCAGTTCGATGGCCTCGCTGTCGTCGCTGTATCTCCATGAAGCAGCCAGCCGCGCCGGCCGGCAGATCACCGTCGCCAGCTTCGGCACCACCGTTCTGACCGCGCGCCGCGAGTCCGGCACGCAGGTCAGAGTGATGACGCGGCGCAAGGCCATCGGCGTCTCCGCCCTGCCCGGCTCGAAAGTCGGCGAGGCCGTCGCACTGTGCACCGCCCTCTTCGGCGACGGCTTCTCCGCGCAAGACAGCGCCCTTGCCAGCGCCCTGGCCAACGTCAACCCACAGTCGCACGGCCCGCTCGCGGTCTTCAACTGGACCCGCATCGAGCGCGCCGAGAACTGGCCGCAGTACCACTGCATGACGCCCGGCGTGTCGCGCGCAATCGAGGCGCTTGACCAGGAGCGCCGCGCCGTGGCGACAGCCTTCGGCATCGAGCTCGGCCCCATCGAGGCGCACTTCGCGCGCTCTTTCGGCACCACGTCGGAAAAGCTCGAAGACATCGCCGCCGAGTTGCACGCCAAGCGCGGCGGCCCGCCCGGCCCCACGCAAACCGACACCCGCTACGTGACCGAAGACATGCCCTACGGCCTGGTGTTCGTCGAGGCGCTGGGCGCCATCGCCGGCGTGCCGACGCCCGCGACGCGCACCATCGTGGATGCCGCCTCGCTGGTCAACGGCGTCGACTTCCGCAGCGAGAACGATTTGCTCGAACCGCTGGGCCTGGCGAACGAAACCGTCGCCGGGCTGCTCGCGCGCCTATGACGCGGCAGCTTCGGGGAACACCGGCTCCCCGAGGTTGAGCATCAGCCGGTTGGCCCAGGCGAAGATGGCAACCGAATGGATCAGGTCGAGGATTTCCAGCTCGCTCAGCCCGACCTCCTTCAACCCGCGCATGTCGTCGGCCGAGACCTTGTCCGGCTCCGCACCGAGCCTGATCGAAAACTCGACGATGGCCTTCTCGCGCGCAGTGGTGCCGGCGCCCGCGGGCTCCTCGAACACCTGCGAAATCACGTCGTTGCGCTTGGCCAGCTGCTCGAAGCGCTGCGCATGCACCGAGGCGCAGTACACGCAGCCGTTGACGCGCGACTCCACCGTGGCGCCCAGTTCGCGCTCGGCGCGCGGCATGCCGCCCGGCGCGAACATGATCGCGTTGAAGGCAATGGAGCGCTGCAGCAGTATCTCGGGCTGGTGCGCCAGCACCAGAAAGTACGGCGAGGTGCGCGCCTGCGGGCTCATCTCGTCCAGCGCGGCCAGCTGCGCCGGCGTGGCGGTGTCGACGTTCACCGTGTCGAGCCACGGCTTCCACTTCAGCACCTCGGTGGTAAAGCCCTTGATGCGGATCGGAGCCGTCATGCCGAGACCTCCACTGCAGCCAGCGCCTTCAGGCCCGCGGCGACGCGAATCTGGTACGACAGGAAAGCAATCAGCTGGCTCATCGCCACGATGGCGGGCGTCGACAGGCCGCTGTCGGCCAGCGACTGCACGGCAGCCCTGTCGCCCTCGATGGGGCGCTCGATCAGCTTGCCGGTGAAGGCCAGCACGGCCTGAAGGCGCGCATCGGCCACGGGCTTGCCGGCGTCCACCGCCGCCGTCACGGCGCTGTCCGCGCCTTCGGCCGCCAGCCGGTCGCGGTAGTGCGCGGCCAAGCTGTCCGCCTTCGACACGCGGCAGGCATGCAGCGCCACGAGCAGCCGCTCGTTCACCGACAGGCCTTCGACGGCCGGGGAAAACATCGCGTCGTAGCTGCCTTGCGTGGCGGCGACGACCTTTTCGCGCTGGCGGCGCAGCGCCCAGGTGGGGTGGTCCGCTGCCAGCGGTACGGCGGCATCGATCACATCGGAAGTGGGAGTGCTTGTTGTCATGGTTCAGTTTCTTTCCTGAGGCGGCAGCGCGGGCGTCCATTCGTCGCCGAAGAGTTCCGGCTCGGCATAGGCCTCGAGGTTGGCGTAGTGGTGGTCGAAGTCTTCGCGGTAGAACAGGCTGGCGATGCCGCTCGCAAGCCGCTTGGCGCCATCGCTGATGGCCGGGATGTCGCCCGACACCGTGCCGTGCGACAGCGCCGCCGGGTAGCAGAAGCAGTGGATGCGCCCGAGCCCCGGGCATTCGCCCGGCACGCGCTCCTGGAATTCGAAGACCGGCCCGAGGTCGGGCGAGTCGGCCAGTTCCTGGTCTTCGTCGCCGGGTGCGGGTACGAAGCGGTCTTGCCAGGTGCGCACGTGGGCGGCGATGCCGTCGAACTCGGGGCGGTTCGGCCAGTCAACCTTGAAGCCGGTCGAGACGATGAGGAAGTCGAATTCGAAATCGCCCTTCGGCGTCGACACGCGCATCGAATCGCCCTTCGGCTCGATGGCCAGGATCGGGCAGCCGAAGTTGAAGAAGGCATTGGCGTGCCCCGAGACCCGCAGCGTGCTGCCGTGCGGCGGCGGCACATTCGCCACGTTGATGTAGTGACGGATGCGCCATTTGAGTTCGTCGGGCAAGTCGTAGTGGCCCTGTGTGAGCCCCGGCACGCCCGCGCCCTTGCCCTTGTTGACGCGCGGCAGGTCGGGCCGCCGGATCAGCAGCTCGACGCTGTGCGCGCCGGCCTCCAGCGCGGTGCCCGCGCTGTCCATGGCCGAGGAGCCCGCGCCGACCACGCCCACGCGCAGGCCCTTGAGCTGGCCGTAGTCCATCTCGTCGGAGGAATGCGCCCATTTCGAACGCGGGAGCGCGTTGACGAAAACGGGAATGGCCGGCCCGCCAAGGCCGTCGCGCCCGGTGGCGAGGACGACGCGGCGCGCCAGCACGCTGCGTTCGCCTTGCGGCGTGCGCAGGTCGAGGCGCACGCCGGTCGCGTCAGGCAAGGGGTGGATGCCGGTCACAGTCATGTCGTTGCGCACGTCCACACCCATCACGCGGCGATACCAGACCAGGTAGTCCATCCACTGCAGGCGCGGGATCTTGTCCATCGCCGTCCAGGCCTCCAGCCCGAACTGGGCCTCGAACCACGCACGGAAGGTGAGCGACGGCAGGCCCAGCGCGGGACCGGTGAGTTCCTTGGGCGAGCGCAGCGTCTCCATGCGCGCCGTGGTCGCCCAGGGGCCTTCACTGCCCGCGGGCGAGCGGTCGAACACCACCGCGCGGATGCCCTGCTGCGCCAGCGCCACCGCGGCAGCCAGGCCGGCCTGCCCGCCGCCGATGACGACCACGTCGAGCATCGGCTCACCGTCAACCTGCCGCGCGGGCATCCAGTTGCGCCCGGGCCAGCCGAGGTATTCGAGGTCTTGGGCGAGCCGCGCTTCGAGTGCGGCGAGGGAAGAAGAGGCGGAATCTGATGTCGTCATTTTGAAAAGCGGGAGCGGCGCCCAGTGTAGAAAGCTTCACGGGTCTTCGCGCCATGCACCACTGCCCCGCACCTGCGTATCACTGGCCCGAATTTCGCATGCCACAATGATTTCAGACCACAGGGGCCGGCATGGGCAGCAGTACCGACAGCAATGAATGGTGGCGCGGCGCGGTGATCTACCAGATCTACCCGCGCAGCTTCATGGACAGCGACGGCGACGGCATCGGCGACCTGCCGGGCATCACGTCCCGGCTCGAGCACGTGGCCAGCCTCGGCGTCGATGCCATCTGGGTTTCTCCCTTCTTCCGTTCGCCGATGAAGGACTTCGGCTACGACGTGGCCGACTACCGCGCGGTCGACCCGATGTTCGGCACGCTGGCCGACTTCGACGCCATGCTGGCGCGGATGCACGAACTGGGCCTGAAGCTAGTCATCGACCAGGTGCTGTCGCACACATCCGACCAGCACGCCTGGTTCGCTGAAAGCCGCAGCAGCCGCGACAACCCCAAGGCCGACTGGTACGTGTGGGCCGACCCCAAGCCCGACGGCACGCCGCCCACCAACTGGCTGTCGGTGTTCGGCGGTTCAGCCTGGCAGTGGGACTCGCGCCGGCGGCAGTACTACCTGCACAGCTTTCTTGCCGAGCAGCCTGACCTCAACTTCCATTGCCCCGAAGTGCAGGAAGCACTGCTGGGCGAGGTGTGCTTCTGGTGCGAGCGCGGCGTGGACGGCTTTCGCTTCGACGCCTGCAACCACCAGTTTCACGATGCGCTGCTGCGCGACAACCCGCCGGCCTCGCTTGCGTCGATCGACGAAGTCAGCACGGTGCGCGCCGACAACCCCTACGCGATGCAGCAGCACTTGTACGACAAGAGCCAGCACGAGAACCTGGCGTTCCTCGAAAGCCTGCGCAAGTTGCTCGACGGCTACGGCGCGGTGGCGCTGGGCGAGGTCGGCGACGAGAACGCGCCGCCCGTCATGGCGCAGTACACCGACCGCGGCAAGCGCCTGCACCAGGCCTACAGCTTCAGCCTGCTGACGGCCGACCACAGCCCCCAGCACCTGCGCCACCAGGTCGAGGCCCTTGACGAGGCGCTCGAACCCACGAGCGGCTGGGGCTGCTGGGCGATGTCGAACCACGACGTGCCGCGCGTCGCCACGCGCTGGAGCGACGGCGGCGCACCCGACACGCGCCGCGACCGGCTCTGGCTGACGCTGCTGCTCGCGCTGCGCGGCAGCGCCAGCATCTACCAGGGCGAAGAACTGGGCCTGCCCGAGGCCGAAGTGCCGTTCGAATTGCTGCAAGACCCCTACGGCCGCGCCTTCTGGCCCGAGTTCAAGGGCCGCGATGGCTGCCGCACGCCGATGCCATGGACCACCGAGGCGCCAAACGGCGGCTTCACCACCGGCGCGCCCTGGCTGCCGGTGTACGGCCCCCACCTGCCGCTGGCCGTCGAACGGCAGGCCGCGGACCCCGGTTCGATGCTGGCCTTCAGCCGTACGCTGCTGCACTGGCGGCGCACACAGCCGCTGCTGCACACCGGCCGCATCCGCTTCATCGACGCGCCCGAGCTCCTGCTGCATTTCGAGCGAAGCGACGGGCAGCACTCGCTGCAGGCGGTCTTCAACTTCGGGAGCGAGCCGGTATCGATGCCGTTGCCCGATGGGCTGATGCCTCTCGTCGGACAGCCGCTTGCGCCGACCGCCGTCATGCGGGTCTCAGATGAAAAGCGCATGCTGACGCTGTCGCCATATGGCGTCTTCTTCGGCACGCCCGCCGTTGAAGGACGAAGCTGACCACCATGCCCTTGAAGCCGCTGCCCGAGTCCGAAGTCCATGCACTGATGCGCGCGGAGCACGGCGATCCGTTTGCCGTACTGGGCCCGCATGAGACCTCCGAAGGGCTGGAAGTTCGTGCGCTGCTGCCCGGCGCGCAGCACGTGGCCGTGGTGCATTCGCGCACCGGCTGGCCGCTTTCCATCCTCGCGCGGCACGAAGGCTCGGACCTGTTCAGCGGGCTGGTGCCGGCGGCCGAGGCCCGGATGGGCTACTCGTTCCAGGTCGACTGGGAGGTGCACACCTCGCGGCTCGAAGACCCGTATCGCTTTCCGTTCGTGCTCGGCGAAACCGATGTGTGGCTGCTGGCCGAGGGCACGCACCTGCGGCCGTGGGAGCGGCTGGGCGCGCACCTGCGCGAGATGAACGGCGTGAAGGGCGTGGCCTTTGCGGTGTGGGCGCCGAATGCGCGGCGTGTGTCGGTAGTCGGTAATTTCAACAACTGGGACGGCCGGCGCCACATGATGCGGCTGCGCCGCGAGTGCGGCGTGTGGGAGATCTTTGCGCCGCACGTGACTGTTGGCGACAGCTACGAATTCGAGATCCTGTCGGCGCAGGGTGAGGTGCTGCGCAAGGCCGACCCCTTCGCTTTCTCGTCGCAGCTGCGGCCCGACACGGCCTGCGTGGTGCAGCCCCTGCCCGCGCCGGTGAAGATGCCCGAAGGCCGCGCCGCCGCGAACGGGCGCGATGCGCCGATCAGCATCTATGAAGTGCACCTGGGCTCATGGCGCCGCAAGAACGGCGGCCACGAATGGCTGGACTACCGCGATCTGGCCGACACGCTGGTGCCCTACGTTCGCGACCTGGGCTTCACGCACATCGAGCTGCTGCCGATCACCGAGCACCCCTTCGACGGCTCATGGGGCTACCAGCCGATCGGGCTGTACGCGCCAACCTCGCGCTTCGGCACGCCGGGCGACTTCCGGCACTTCGTCGAGGCCGCGCACGCGGCCGGGCTGGGTGTGATCCTCGACTGGGTGCCCGCGCACTTTCCGACCGATTCGCACGGCCTCGGCCGTTTCGACGGCACCGCGCTGTACGAGTACGCCGACCCGCGCGAGGGCTTCCACAACGACTGGCAGACGCTGATCTTCAACTACGCGCGCACGGAGGTACGCAACTACCTGGTCGGCAATGCGCTGTACTGGCTGGAGCGCTACGGCGTGGACGGCCTGCGCGTGGATGCGGTGGCTTCGATGCTGTACCGCGACTACAGCCGCAAGGCCGGCGAGTGGGTGCCGAACGTGCTCGGCGGACGCGAGAACCTGGAGGCCATCGACTTCCTGCGGCGCATGAACCGCGTGGTGGGCGTCGAACGGCCGGGGGCGGTGACGCTCGCTGAGGAGTCGACGAGTTTCCCCGGCGTGACCCGTCCGCCTGAAGACGGTGGGCTGGGGTTTCACTACAAGTGGAACATGGGGTGGATGAACGACACGCTGGCGTATGCGGGCACCGATCCGGTCTACCGCAAGCACCATCACCAGCAGATCACCTTCGGGCTGATGTATGCGCACAGCGAGAACTTCGTGCTGCCGCTGTCGCATGACGAGGTGGTGCACGGCAAGGGCTCGCTGATCGGGCGCATGCCCGGGGACGAGTGGCAGAGGTTTGCTGGCTTGCGCAACCTGTACGGGTACCTCTGGGCGTATCCCGGCAAGAAGTTGTTGTTCATGGGGGGCGAGTTCGCGCAGTACGCGGAGTGGAATGCGGACCGCGGCCTGGACTGGCATCTGCTGGAGCACGCCTCTCATCAGGGGGTGCGGCGGCTGGTGCGCGACTTGAACAACGTGTATCGGCACTTTCCTGCGTTGCATGAGCTTGACCATGACGGGGCGGGGTTCGAGTGGATCGTGCATGACGATGCGGATCAGTCGGTGTTTGCGTTTGTTCGGCGGGGGCGGGATGGGGCGTTTGTTGTGGCTGTTTGCAACTTCACGCCTGTGCCTCGGCATGGGTATCGGTTGGGGGTGCCTGTTTCGGGTTCCTACCGGGAGGTCATCAATACGGATGCTTCGATCTATGGGGGGAGCGGCGTGGGGAACGGGGTTGTGGAAAGTGCTCCTGTGCCTTGGCATGGGAAGGCGGATTCGATTTCGATCAGCGTGCCTCCGTTGGCTACTGTGATGTGGGTGTTGGCTTGAGTTGCCTGAGTCTGGTTTGCTTCCCGAGGCCGGGTCTCGGCCCGGCGGCCGACTCACTTTCTTTTGCTTCGCCAAAAGAAAGTAAGCAAAGAAAAGGCGACCCTACTGTCTGCGTCCCTGCGCTTCGCTACGGGCAACCTGCGGTGCTCGACGTAGACGGGGGTCCGCAGAACTCGCTTCGCTCAAACAGCTGCGGCCCTGATCCCGTCTACGTCTGCGCTCCTCGGCGCAGCCAGAAGGGATTGGGGAACCCAGCAGGCCATCGCTTCGCTCGGCCTCAGAACATCCAACAGCCAACACCAACCACCGCAGGCGCAAAGCGCCTGCGGTGGCCTCGTGGCCGAGCGAAGCAAAGGCCCGTGCACTTTCCCCTCCCCTCTGGCTGCGCCGAGGAGCGCAGCGTTTCGCGGATCAGGGCTCGCCCTTGTTTGAGCGAAGCGAGTTTGGGCGAGACCCCGCGAAACGCGAGCACCACAGGTTGCCCCTTCGCTACGCGAAGGGGTCGCAGACAGTGGGGTCGCCTTTTCTTTGCTTACTTTCTTTTGGCGAAGTGTATGGACCGGGGACCTTGGAAACAGGTGTGCGCGGACATAGGAAACACTTTCGAGGTCGAGACGACCGAGGAAGAGCC
>NZ_JBPJZK010000011.1:0-184418 GCF_051216475.1 Variovorax nivicola
ATGCACAAGCTTCTGGCCATCGCCTACGGCGTCCTGAGGTCTCGAAAACCCTTCGACGCGAACTACCTCAAGACGGCCGGTGCTTGACAGGCACAACGGTGTCTTTATTTCGCTGCGGGGAGCACCCGGTGCCCTTCGCACAATGAGTGCTGCTGTTGTGTTCGCCGATCAGTTACCGGCCTGCCGAGAACAACTGCTGCGGGTCCGCGAAAGGCTCTCATCTTTTTTCTGCGGCGATGCGTCCATTCGGAAACCCGTGGCGTAAATGGAATCAGGACGGCGATACGCGTCGCTATCCGCCAACCCATTCAACCTATCGAAGAGGATCTTTCGCCATGAACACCCTGCTCCACCGCATAGCCATCGCCGCCACTCTGGCCCTCGCCGCCGGCCACGCGCTCGCCGCAGATCCGGCACCTGCCCCCGCGCAGGTCGCCAAGGCGGCGCCTGCCCACAAGCTATCCGCCGCCCGAGCGCTGATCGCTGACAGCAAGTGGACCGCGGCCATCAGCGAACTCGAACGGGTCAACGACACCGGCAACGCCGACTGGAACAACCTCATGGGCTACACCCTGCGCAAGTCCGGCGCCGGCAAGTGGACCGCCTCGGAGAAGTACTACGACGCTGCGCTGAAGATCGATCCGAAGCACGTCGGCGCGCTCGAATACTCGGGCGAGCTGTACATCTCGATGGGCGATCTGCCCAAGGCCGAGCAGCGCCTTGCTGCGCTGGGCCAGGCCTGCAACATGGCCTGCCCGGAGTACAAGGACCTGAAGGCTTCCGTCGAGAGCTTCAGGGCCGGTGGCGCCAAGAAGAGCTGAGCATGAAGCGGGCCGGCTGGCCCGCTTCATGCGGCTACCTGGCAACCAGGAAAACGTAGTCGGCGCTGTAGTCCTGCCGGATGCGCTTGCCCACATCGGCCTGCGCCTCGCACCCCTTTGCCGGCGCGTTGCCGCCGAGGGTATTGATGCGCTGCACGCCGGTAACGTCGGCGAGTTTTCCTGGGCCACCCGCCGACTTGGCGGTCAGCAGCAGCCACGGAATGTCGGCTTCGCGCTGGCCGTTGGCGCGGGCCTTCAACGTACCGACCGTCTTGCTGCCGTCCAGCGCGGTCCAGTTCGGCCCCGCGCCGTGCGTGCCGGCCTTGGCGCCGCCGGGGCCGTAAAGCTCGGCTTCAGGCGCCACGAACTGCCAGGCCAGCGTGCCCTTGTCGCCGGCCTTGCATTCGTAGATCTGCACGCCCACCGCATGCCAGGTGAAGGCGGCGCGTTCGCCATCGGATGCCTTGATGGCGGCTGGCAGTTCGGTGGCTGGCGATGCGCAGGCGGCAAGCAAGGCGGCGCCCAGCAGGGCCGTGCCCAAGGGAAGGATTCGCGTCGATTTCAATGTCATGGCATTTCCCGGTTCAAGAAGAAAAGATAAACAAACGAATACGGACCGGATCATCCGGCCCTTCTCCAGAAACGACACGCACGCAGGAACGGATGCAATACTCGCCCGCATGAATAGAAATATTCTGATGAACCTGCAAGACCTGCTCGCCGGCGCGGCCCGTGGCGACCACGCGTGCTTTGCCCAGATCTACGAACGCACGCACCTGCATCTGTTCGGCGTCTCGGTTCGTATGTTGGGCAATGAACAGGCGGCCGAAGACGTGCTGCAAGAGGCCTATGTGAGCATCTGGAAAAACGCGGGCGGTTATCGCTCCAGCGTCGACGGGCAAGAGATCCAGCCCATCACCTGGCTGATCGCGATCGTGCGCAACAAGGCGCTGGACTCGCTGCGCGCACGCAAGCGGCGCAACGCGCACGAACAGCCGCTGGCCACCGGTCCGGACGGCGAGGCAGAAACCGAGGCCGACACGGCAGCCGACCCCGCGCCCGGCGCGGCCCAATTGTTCGACCAGGCCATGCACGCGCTTCGCATCGAGGGCTGCATGTCGGCGCTGGACGGCAGCTTTCGCCAGAGCCTGGCGCTGGCCTACTACCAGGGCCTGTCGCACACCGAGGTGGCGACGCAGATGAATGCGCCACTCGGCACGGTCAAGGCCTGGATACGGCGCGGGCTCGACAAGCTGCGCGCCTGCCTGAGCGCGCAAGGGGTGGCGCCATGAGATACACCGACCCTCGCTTGCTGGATGCGCTGGCGTCGGCCTACGCACTGGGCACGCTCGATGGCGGCGCACGGCGACGCTTCGAGCGGCTGATGCGCGATCGCGCGGACGTGCGCGACGTGGTGGCGCAATGGGAACAGCGGCTCGGGCAATTGGCCCTGTCGGTGCCGCAGCGCAAGCCTTCGGCCGATCTCTGGCGCGCGATCGCTGCTCGCACCCAGCCCGCCCAAGCACGACAGGCGCGCCCCTCGCGCTGGACCGGCTGGCTGCGGCCCGCGGGCTTCGGCTTCGGTGGACTCGTGGCGGGCGTCATCGCCGCAAGCGCGTTGTTCCTTGCCGTGCCCGGCATCTTCATCACGAGCGACCAACTTGCGATGCGTACGGGCGAGCGGCTGCCGCAAAGCTATGTGGGTGTGCTCACCGACACCGAGGGCCGGGGCCGATTGCTGGTCAGTTCGCTGCGGCATGGCCGCACGGTCACGCTGAAGGTGCTGGGTGCGACGGCGCTGCCCGTTTCGGGCGACGAGCGGCTCGTGCTGTGGGCCTTGCCCGCCGACGCAGCGCCCTTTGCCGTCGGCGTGGTGCCGGCAAGTGGCGCCGGCACGCTGACGCTGCCCGACACCTCCGAGAAGCTGCTGTCGAAGGTCTCGCGCCTCGTCGTGACGCGCGAGCGCAGCGCCTCGCCCGCGGCCCCCAGTGCCGATGTGGTGTTGAGCGGCGCCTGCGCCAAGCTCTGGTGAGCCTCGCTTATTCTTGCGGCTCACAGGAGACAAAAACCCATGCAGATCGTCATCACCGGCGGCGCCGGTTTTCTGGGCGCGCGCCTTGCACGCACGCTGTTGAAGCAAGGCAGCCTTTCTCTGGCTGGTGCGCCGGCCCGGCCCATCGAACGCATCACGCTGGTCGACCGCGCGGGCGCCCCCGCCGACCTCGCGGCCGACCCGCGCATCACCGCCGTGACTGGCGACCTGAACGCACAGCTCGCCGCCGACGCGGATGCCACCGTCTGGCGCGAGGCCGACGCCATCTTCCACCTGGCCGCTGCGGTGAGCGGCGAATGCGAGGCCGACTTCGACCTAGGCATGCGCAGCAATTTCGCGGCCACGCATGCCTTGCTCGAAAAAGTACGCACGCTCGGCACGAAACCCGTGCTGGTGTTCGCCAGCTCGCTCGCCGTGTTCGGCGATTCGCCCGAGCAGCCCCTGCCGAAGGTGATCGAAGACCACACGCTGCCCACGCCGCAGACCAGCTACGGCATCCAGAAATTCATTGGTGAACAGCTGGTGGCTGATTTCACGCGCAAGGGCTTCGTGCGCGGGCGCAGCGTGCGCCTCATGACGGTGAGCGTGCGCCCGGGCAAACCCAACGGCGCGGCATCGGGTTTCTTCAGCGGCATGATCCGCGAGCCGCTGGCCGGGTTGCCCGCCGCCTGCCCCGTGCCCGACGCAACGCCTGTCGCCATTGCGTCACCCGCGCGCACCATCGAAGGCATCATCCGCGCCGCCGAGGCGAGCGATGCGCAATGGGGGCCGCGCACCGCGCTCAGCCTGCCCTCGCTCGCCACCACGGTCGGCGAAATGGCCGCGGCACTGGAGCGCGTGGCCGGCAAAGCCGCCACTGCCCTGCTCGACCGCACGCCCGACCCGACGATCCAGCGCATCGTGAAAACCTGGCCGGGCCACATCGAGACCGTGCGTGCGAGGGCGCTGGGGCTCACGTCCGACGAGAGCTTCGAGGCCGTCATTCGCGAGTACGTCCGTGAAAATCCCGACGCGGTAAAGCTTCCGGTTGTTGCATAGTCCGTTGCGCCTGACGCGCACCTGACCCCAACCCCCGGAGACATCATGAAACTCGGCCACATCGCCGCCGCCTGCCTTTCGCTCGCCCTGGGCACTTCCGCCTTCGCGCAGCAACCGACCGTTCTGAAGATCGGCTACGCGACTTCCAAGGAGTCGCACTACGGCGTGGGCTCCACGGTGTTCTGCGAAGAAATCGAGAAGGGCACGCAAGGCCGCTACAAGTGCCAGCACTTCGCCAACTCGGCGCTGGGCGGCGAGCGCGAGCAGATCGAGGCCATCCAGCTCGGCACGCAGGACCTGGTCAACACCTCGACCGGTCCGGTGGGCAACTTCGTGCCCGAAGTGAAGATCGTCGACATCCCGTTCCTGTTCCGCGACTACGACCATGCGCGCAAGGTCATGGACGGCCCCATCGGCCAGGACATCCTGACCAAGTTCCCGAGCAAGGGCATCATCGCGCTGGCCTGGACGGAGAACGGCTTCCGCCACATGACGAACAGCAAGCGCGACATCGTCAAGCCCAGCGATGCGGCCGGTCTGAAGATGCGCACCATGGAAAACAAGGTGCACATGGACGGCTACCGCACCTTCGGCATCCTGCCGACGCCCATGGCCTTCCCCGAACTGTTCGGCGCGCTGCAGCAGGGCACGGTCGACGGGCAGGAGAACCCGATTCCGGTGATCCTGTCGTCGAAGTTCTCGCAGGTGCAAAAGCACCTCTCGCTCACGGGCCACGTGTACTCGCCGGCGCTGCTGCTGCTGTCGCCGAAGGTGTGGAACAAGCTGTCTGACGCCGACAAGAAGGTGTTCACCGAAGCCGCGAAGAAGGCCTCCATCGCACAGCGCAAGAAGGTCAATGACGACGAGAACAACGGCATCGCCCAACTCGAGAAAGACGGCATGAAGGTCACGCGCACCGTCGACGGCGCCGCCTTCCGCGAGGCGCTGAAGCCCGCCTACGTGAGCTACGCCAAGGAATTCGGCGCGGACAACATCAAGAAGATCACGGACGTCAAGTAAGCCCTGAGCCGCCACGGCCGGCTTTCCGGCAACGCGCCCGGCACGCATGCGTGCGCCGGGCGCTTCGTTTTTCAGACAGAACAGAGAACAACACAAAGTGCAAGCCTTCGAGCGCTACTTTCTCGCCGCCAACCGCTGGGCGCTGATTCTTCTGCTGGCCGCCATGTCGGTCATCATCTTCACCAACGTCGTGCTGCGCTACACCACGAGCCAGTCGCTCGAATGGGCGGAAGAGGTGTCGCGCCACATGATGATCTGGCTCACCTTCCTGGGCGCCGGGCCGGTGCTGCGCTACGGCGGGCACATCGCGGTCGAGAACCTGCAAGACGCATTGCCCCGCAACGCGGCCGTCGCGGTGCGCATCGTCGTCGCCGGGCTGCTCTTCGCATTCTTCGGCTTCATGGTCTGGTACGGCTGGCTGTACATGGAACGCACGATGTTCCAGCTCACTGCCGTGACGCAGATTCCGTTCGCCTACATCTACAGCGCGATGCTGTTCGGCGGCATCCTGCTGATCGTGCACTGGCTGCTGGTGGTGCGCGGCTACGTGCTGCGCAGGGAGTTCGCGTCCGACGCGCACTTCGACGCCAACGCCTCGGCGTCGCTGTAAGGAGAACGACCATGGACGCAAGCATTGTTCTGATCGTTTCCGCCTGCATTTTCCTGGCCATCGGGGTGCCCGTGGCCTTTGCGCTGGGCCTCTCCACCGTTACCACGCTCATCCTCGCGGAGAACTACCCGCTGATGGTGTTGCTGAAGGAAACCTTCACCGGCATCGACAGCTTTCCGCTGATGGCGGTGCCCTTCTTCATTCTTGCGGCTGAGCTCATGAGCGGCGGCTCGCTCACCGAGGTGCTGCTGCGCTTCGCGGGCCAGTTCGTGGGCCACCGGCGCGGCGGGCTGGGCTACACCAACGTGGTGTCGCTCACCTTCTTTTCGGGCATCTCGGGCTCGGCGCTGGCCGACGCGGCGGGGCCGGGGTCGATGCTCATCAAGATGATGGACAAGGCCGGCTACGACCGCTCGTACGCCGCGGCGCTCACGGCCTCGACCGCCATCGTGGGGCCGATCATACCGCCCTCGATCATCATGATCATCTACGCGCTGCAGGACGAGAGCGTGTCGGTCGGCACGCTGTTCGCGGCCGGCATCATGCCGGGCATCCTGATCGCGGTGGCGATGTGCATCGTGAACTTCTACGTCTCGAAAAAGCGCAACTACAAGGGCGATGGGCAAACGCCACCGCTGCGCGAGATCCTGATCACCACTTGGAAGGCGATTCCCGCGATCCTGCTGCCGGTGGTCATTCTTGGCGGCATGCGCGCCGGCTGGTTCACGCCGACCGAAGCCTCGGTGGTGGCGGTGTTCTACGCGCTGGTGTGCGGCAAGTTCGTCTACCGCACGCTCGAATGGAAGATGTTGCCGGACATTCTTTCGCGCTCTGCCCTGCTGTCGGCTTCTGTGCTGATCATCATCGGGCTGTCGGCCTCGTTCGCGTGGGTGCTGACCATCGAAGGCATTCCGCAGCAGATGGCCGAATGGCTCATCAGCATGAACCTCTCGCCGTGGATGTTCCTGATCATCGTCAACGTGTTCCTGCTGCTGTTCGGCATCTTCATCGAGCCGCTGCCGGGCGTGATGGTGCTGGCGCCGATCCTTGCGCCGGTGGCCATCAAGCTGGGCGTCGATCCGGTGCACTTCGCGATGATCGTGATCTTCAACCTCACGCTGGGCATGATCACGCCGCCGGTGGGCGGGCTGCTGTTCGTGACGTGCAACGTGTCGAAGGTACCGATGTCGGCGCTGGTGAAGGAACTGGTGCCGTTCCTGTGGGCGCATGGGGCGGTGCTGCTCATACTGACCTTCGTGCCGGCGCTGAGTACGTGGCTGCCGCACGTGCTCGGGTTCAAGTAGCGGCCTGGGCTCCGGGGCCTGATCGGCCCGGTGCATGTTCACTGCCAGAATCGGGCGACGGGCCAAGGGCCAACAACCGACAAGGAGGGGACTGCGTCATGAATCGATTCCTGAGCTGCCTGCTGGGCGGTGCCTTGCTGGCTCCGGCTGCCTTCGGCGCCCCGCCCTCAACGCCCGCCGTGGCACCAGCCCCCGTATCGGTAGCAGCACCGGCCGATCCCGCCTCCAGCATCCGCGAAGTCGAAGCCGCCGTGCGCGCCTGGGCCGCGGCCTGGTCAGCCCGGGACGTGGCGCGCTACCTGGCCGCCTATGCACCCGATTTCGCGCCACCCCGCGGCCAGGACCGCAAGGCCTGGGAAGCCGACCGCCGCGCGCGCATTGCCGACAAGGCGGCCATCAGCGTGAGCATCGACAGCCTCGTTATCAGCGTCCAGGGGCAGGCGGCCAGCGCGAGCTTTCAACAGACCTACAGCGCCGACAAGCTGCGCGAGAAAAGCCGCAAGACGCTGGAATTGCAGCGCGTGGGCAACCAGTGGCTCATACGCAAGGAAAGCGCGGGCTGAAGGCCAGCCGCGATTGCCCCTGTAAGGCAAACGGTTCATGAAGATGTCACCACTTGCAACGATGCTGCAGCCCTCGATTCCCGAAAGCTGTGGCTGCCATGTTTCCCACCAAGACCGACAAGGCGCGCGACGAACTCCAGGGCGGACAGCGCACGCTCAGCCAGCGTGAGCGCGCCCTGCTGCTGATGGCCGACGGCCGGCGCTCGCTGACCGACTTCAGTCCGCTGTTCGCCAACCGGATTGAAGCCGAACAGGCGATCCAGGCACTCGTGCAGCGGGGCTACCTGCAGGCCCCGCAGGCTACCGCGGCACCTGTACCAGCAGCGGCCCCCGCCCAGCCCGCGCCAATCGCCGCCGCCGAGCCGATCCAGGTCGCCGCCACCTCGGCCGACACCTTCGACGGCAAGCGCTCGCTGGCCACCACGCGCATGTTCCTGTTCGACATCTGCGAGCGCATGTTCGTGCGGCGCGACCCGAAGTTCGCGCTGCAGATGCGCGACGCCCTGCGCGAGGCCCGCGACCGGCAGGCGATGCTGACCATCGCCGCCCTGATGCTCACCGAGATCGAGAAAACCGCGGGCGTGGAACGAGCCGAATCCCTGCGCGAGCGCATTGACAAGCTGCTGCCGCTGGCCGAAATCATCCACTGACGCCAAACCCCGGCCCCGCGCGATCCACTACACTCGCCAGGGTCAGGAGAGAGCCCCGCGTGCCGGGGCCGCCGAAGGCGCAGGGGTTTCCCGAACGCTCAGGCAAAAGGACTGACAAGGCGCCGGTGAACACCGGCGTTTCCTTGCTGGAGAGAGGCCGTTGCAGTGAAAACTGCCCATCGGCCCACCGAAGGAGCAAACCCCGATCGTGGGGCGAATCTCTCAGGTAAAGCGGACAGCAGGGGTGGCCCATGGCTTGCGTCATGGAATTCGTCTGCCCCTTTGGAGTGCCCCGTGGCTGCTTCTTCCGCCCCTGCTACCGAACTTCTCAAGACGCCGCTGCACGACCTCCACGTGGAGCTCGGCGCCCGCATGGTGCCCTTTGCCGGCTACTCGATGCCGGTGCAGTACCCCGCCGGCCTGATGGCCGAGCACAAGCACACGCGCGATGCGGCCGGCCTGTTCGACATCTCCCACATGGGCCAACTGCGCCTGGTCGGGCCCGATGCGGCGGCCGCCTTCGAAACCCTGATGCCCGTCGACGTGATCGACCTGGCCGCCGGCAAGCAACGCTACGGCCTGCTGCTGAACGACGAGGGCGGCATCCTCGACGACCTGATGTTCTTCAACGAAGGCAACGGTTCGATCTTCGTGATCGTCAACGGTGCCTGCAAGGTGGCCGACATCGCTCACATCCAGCAGAAGATCGGCGGCCGCTGCAAGGTGCAGCCCCTGCCCGACCATGCCCTGCTGGCGCTGCAGGGCCCGCAGGCCGCTGCCACGCTGGCACGGCTGTCGCCCGGCATCGAGCGCTTCGTATTCATGACCGGCGGCGCGGTGCAGATCGGCGGCATTGCGGCCTTCGTCACCCGCAGCGGCTACACCGGCGAAGACGGCTTCGAGATCTCGGTGACCGCCAAGGACGCCGAGGCGCTGGCCCGCCTGCTGCTGGCCCAGCCCGAGGTCAAGCCCATCGGCCTGGGCGCGCGCAATTCGCTGCGGCTCGAAGCCGGCCTGTGCCTCTACGGCAACGACATCGACACCGCGACCACGCCGGTCGAGGCCTCGCTCAACTGGGCGATGCAGAAGGTGCGCCGCACGGGCGGCGCGCGCGAGGGCGGCTTTCCTGGTGCGGCAAAGATCCTCGCGCAGCTCGCCGTTGCTGCCGCAGGCGCTGCCGGCCACACCGACCACGACACGCTGAAGCGCAAGCGCGTGGGCCTCGTCGCCCTCGAACGCATTCCGGTGCGCGACGGCACGGTGCTTCAGTCTTTCGAAGGCCACGACATCGGCATCGTCACCAGCGGCCTGCTCGGCCCGACAGCCGACCGCTGCATCGCCATGGGCTATGTGGCCACCGCCTTCGCCGAGCCGGGCACGCGCGTGCAGGCCATCGTGCGCGGCAAACCGGTGCCGATGGAGGTCTCGACGATGCCGTTCGTGCCCACCCGCTACTACCGCGGCTGAGCCTGGTCGACCGGCTAGGCTCTGCACCCCGATTCATTTTTTCCACGAGGAGTTTTTCCATGAGCATCAAGTACACCAAGGACCACGAATGGGTGTCGGTCGAAGGCGACGCAGCCACCGTCGGCATCACCGTGCATGCGCAGGACGCGCTGGGCGACGTGGTGTTCGTCGACCTGCCCGAAGTCGGCAAGACCTTTGCGCAGGGCGAAGTTGCCGGCGTCGTCGAATCGGTCAAGGCCGCGGCCGACGTGTTCATGCCCGTGTCGGGCGAGATCACCGAGGTGAACGAAGCGCTGCGCGCCGACCCGTCGCTCGCCAACAGCGACCCGCTGGCCGCCGGCTGGTTCTTCAAGGTCAAGCTGAGCGAACCCGTGCAGCTCGATGCCCTGCTGGATGCTGCCAGCTACGACAAGTTCGCCGCCGAATCCTGATCCGCTGAGTTCTTCAGCACCTTTGTCTTTTCTCCCCGAGCCCTCAACGCCATGCCGACGCCCGCCCTTCCCTCTTTGCAAGAACTAGAGAACGCCGAAGAATTCCTCGCCCGCCACATCGGCATCGATGCGGCGGACGAGGCGCGCATGCTGCCGGTGATCGGCTCGGAAACGCGCGCGGAGCTCATCGACGGCATCGTGCCCGCGGCCATCCGCCGCGCAAAGCCGATGCGCCTGCCCGCACCGGCGACCGAAGCCGATGCACTGGCCGAGCTGAAGGTGATGGCATCGAAGAACAAGGTGTTCAGGAACTTCATCGGCCAGGGCTACTACGGCACGCACACGCCGGGCGTCATCTTGCGCAACGTGCTCGAGAACCCCGCCTGGTACACCGCCTACACGCCCTACCAGGCCGAGATTTCGCAGGGCCGCATGGAAGCCCTGCTCAACTTCCAGACGATGGTGTGCGACCTCACGGGCATGGCCATCGCCAACGCCTCGATGCTCGACGAAGCCACGGCCGCTGCCGAAGCCATGACACTGGCCAAGCGCAGCGTGAAGAGCAAGAGCAACGTGTTCCTGGTGTCGGGCGACTGCCATCCGCAAACCATCGAAGTCATCAAGACGCGCGCCGCGCCGCTGGGCATCGAAGTGAAGGTCAGCACCGTGTCGGAAACGCTGCCGCACCTGATGGTGAGCGGCGAGTTCTTCGCTGCGCTCGCGCAATACCCCGCCACCACTGGCCACGTGCACGACCTGCGACCGCTCGCGGGCCACGCGCATCAGTGCGACGCCGCTCTCATCGTCGCGGCCGACCTGCTGGCGCTGACGCTGCTCGTCGCGCCCGGCGAATTCGATGCCGACATCGTTTGCGGTACCACGCAGCGCTTCGGCATGCCGCTTTGCAACGGCGGCCCGCACGCCGCCTACCTCGCCTGCCGCGATGAGTTCAAGCGCTCGCTGCCGGGCCGCCTGGTCGGCGTGAGCGTCGACACGCACGGCCAGCCCGCATACCGCCTCGCGCTGCAGACGCGCGAGCAGCACATCCGCCGCGAGAAGGCCACGTCGAACATCTGCACCGCGCAAGTGCTGCCGGCCGTGGTGGCCAGCATGTACGCCGTGTACCACGGGCCTGATGGCCTCACGCGCATCGCGCAGCGCGTGGCGGCGCTCACGGCCATCCTCGCCAAGGGCCTGTCGCAGATGGGCCGCGAGCCGGTCAATACCACCGCATTCGATTCGCTGACCATCCGCACCGGCGAAGACACGCCTGCGATCATCGAGCGCGCACAGGCCGCCGGCGTCAACCTGCGCCAACGCCTGCAGCAGCACCTGGGCATCTCGCTCGACGAGACCAGCACGCGCGCCGACGTCGAAACCCTGTGGAGCCTGTTCGCGCCCGCCGGCACGCAGGCGCCGCGCTTCGACGACCTCTCGGGCAGCACCACGCCGCTGATCCCCGAAGACCTGCGCCGCAGCAGCACCTTTCTCACGCACCCGGTGTTCAACACCCACAAGAGCGAGACGGCGATGCTGCGCTATATCCGCAGCTTGTCGGACAAAGACCTGGCGCTCGACCGCAGCATGATCCCCCTGGGCAGCTGCACCATGAAGCTCAACGCGACCAGCGAGATGATCCCCATCACCTGGCCCGAGTTCGCCAACATCCACCCCTTCGCGCCCGCCGAGCAGCAGCAGGGCTATGCCCAGCTCGACGCCCAACTGCGCGCCTGGCTGTGCGAAGCCACCGGCTACGCGGGCATCAGCCTGCAGCCCAACGCGGGCTCGCAGGGCGAATACGCGGGCCTGCTGGCCATCCGCTCCTTCCATGAAGCCAAGGGCCAGGGCCACCGCAACATCTGCCTGATTCCGTCTTCCGCGCACGGCACCAACCCCGCGAGCGCGCAGATGGTGGGCCTGCAGGTGGTGGTGACGGCCTGCGACGCGCAAGGCAACGTCGACATGGACGACCTGAAGCGCGCCTGCGAAAAGCACAGCGCCAACCTGGCCGCCGTGATGATCACCTACCCCAGCACGCACGGCGTGTTCGAAACGCGCGTGAAGGAACTGTGCGAGCTCGTGCACGAACACGGCGGCCGCGTGTACGTCGACGGCGCCAACATGAACGCACTGGTCGGCGTGGCGGCACCCGGCGAGTTCGGCGGCGACGTGAGCCACCTGAACCTGCACAAGACCTTCTGCATTCCGCACGGCGGCGGCGGCCCGGGCGTGGGCCCGGTCTGCGTGGTCGAAGACCTCGTGCCGTACCTGCCGGGGCACGTGACTGCCGGCATGCCGTCGAACGGCGTGGGCGCCGTGTCGGCCGCGCCGCTGGGCAATGCGGCCGTGCTGCCGATCAGCTGGATGTACTGCCGCATGATGGGCGCCAAGGGCCTGCAGGCCGCGACCGAAACGGCCATTCTCAGCGCCAACTACATCAGCGCGCGTCTGAAGGACCACTACCCCACGCTGTACGCGAGCCCCAACGGGCACGTCGCACACGAGTGCATTCTCGATTTGCGCCCGCTGAAGGACACCAGCGGCGTCACCGCCGAAGACGTGGCCAAGCGCCTGATCGACTACGGCTTCCATGCGCCCACGCTGAGCTTCCCCGTGCCCGGCACGCTGATGGTGGAGCCGACCGAAAGCGAGCCGCTGGCCGAGCTCGACCGCTTCATCGACGCGATGATCGCCATCCGCGGCGAAATCCGCCGCATCGAAGAAGGCGTGTGGCCGAAGGAAGACAACCCGCTCAAGCACGCGCCGCACACGGCTGCGAGCCTGCTCGGCACCGAGTGGAGCCACCCGTACTCGCGCGAACTCGGCGCGTTTCCGCTGGCCGAACTCAAGAACGCGAAGTACTGGCCGCCCATCGGCCGCGTCGACAACGTGTACGGTGACCGCAACCTGTTCTGCAGCTGCGTGCCCGTGGGCGACTACAAGGAAACCGAAGAGGCCTGAGCGCCGTCGTATCGCAGCGATTCCCTTCTACGGTGGGGATTCGCGACGATAGGTCGCCCACTTCACGGTCAGGATGTCTGCAGCGATCTTGGCGGCATTGACGCCCGCATAGGCTTCGGACGGATCGAACTGGAATGCCTCCTGGTATCGCTTGATCTGCGCATAGTCCTGGTCGAAGGTCATCGGACCCATGAGCTCGGCAGGATCGGTGCCCGCTGGAAGTGCGAGGAATTTCTCTGAATCAGTAGCACTCTGGTAGAGATCGACGCTCATCAGGTTCATACAGTTGTCCTCGAGATTTTGATCTTGAGAACAAAGCCTCAGCGACATCCGTGCAGCATGCAATCGGTCCGCGCCTACACAGCGCGCCGGAGGAATGCTCACGGGCGCCCGCGTACATCGAGCGCCGTGCGCGTCAGGGTTGCTTCTTCTTCGCCACGTCGCCCGTGGCGATCTGCTGGCGCAGCCCACGCAGGCTGGTCTTCACCTTGCGCTCGTTCTCCGGCCCCATGCGCACCATGATCTTTTGGCCGGAAGACAGCGACTGCAGTTGCGGATCGACGTATTCGTAGCGCACCCACGGCCGGGTCGAGGGCACGTCGCCCTTCACCTCGACCAGCCGCACCTGCACCGGGCCCTTGGGTTCGGGCGCCTGCAGCAAGTGGTCGATCACGGCAATGAGCCGATCGTTGAAATAGCGGCCCGGATAGCCCAGCTCTTCGTACGCCTGCTGGAACAGCGGATAGAGCTTTGCATACACGGTCGCTGCCTTGGCCGGATCGACCGATTCGGCCAGCAGCACGATGGCGTTGTAGCGCGCGGCGTTGTTCGCGGCAATGGTCTGCACCTGCCCCTGCTGCCCTTCGGTGATGAAGCGCTGGCCCGTGGGTTGCACCGGCCAGGTATTGGCCGGCGCCCGTTCTCGTGCGAGGTTGTCGACGGTGGTGACGAAGCGGCTCACGATGCCGTCGGAGCGCAGGTACTCTGCGACGTTCTTGCTGCCGAGCAGTTCAGCCAATGCCTTCGTCACGCGCGCATCGGAGTCGGCCAGCTTGGGCAGCGCGGCATCGGGCGGTGCCAGCGCGTCGATCGGGTTCTGCGGCCCCGCGGGCGCCGCTGCGGGCGGCGGTGGTGCGGGCGCATCGTTGGGCGCCGCCGCCACCGGTACGGGCGCAGCCGGCTTTTGCTGTTGCTGCTGATACCAGCGCCAGCCAACGTAGGCCGTCCCGAGCAATACCAGCACGAAGGCGACGATGGCGCCTATGGGCATCTCGCGGCGGGGTCTGAACTCAGGGGCGTCGCGCGTGTCGCTGTCGGGCTCGGGCATGAGGTCGGTTTCCTTGTGCGGGAATGTCGGGGAAGCGAATGGCTATGGTGCACCAATTCGGGCTGTGCACCAGCCCTGTCGTCGTAACGCCCTGTGACGCGCCCGCCGCGCAGCGCCGGGGCTCAGCCGCCCAACAAGGTCGTGTTGCGGGCTGGAGGCTCGGCCCGGTTCTTCGCTTCGTCGAGTTCACAAGCCAACCGGGGAATCGAGTGCGCCCTGACGATGTTCCAAGAGGTCCTGATGTCGAAGAAGAGCGCGTAGCGAACGCTGCGGATCTTCGGCTTGTCGTCGCTCGGGGGCACGAAGAAACTGGTGATGGAGCGCACGAACGCGAGCGCTTCGCCGCGCTCGTAGATGCGGTCGATCTCGAGCGAACTGGCGTTGGGGTCCCGCACAGCTTCCTCTACGCTGTAGTAGCCGGTCACCGGCGACGGGTCGAATGCATACACACGCTCGACACGCGGCACGGCAGCATCGGCCGGCAGCGCATACGCGAACTGCTGCGCGAGACCACCGCCCAGCGAATGGCCGGTGGCATAGAGCTTCACGCCGCCCCCGCTTCGCAGGTAGGCATGACGCGGGTCCGCCGCACGTGCCTTGAACCGCGCGACGAACGCTTTGACGAAATCCTTCTGGATCAGCGTGTATTCGTCCTCACGGTCCGGCAGGAACCAGCGGAGGTTCGACAACCAGTCGGAGGTGTTGGAGAACATCGTTCCGCCGAACGCGACCGCCAGCCTGCGCGTGGCGGGATGCTCCCAGACCTCGACGCGCAGATGTGCCTTGCGCAGGCGCCCCACAAGCTCGCCGTCCTGCGGCCCCGGAAAATCTTCCCAGAGACGCCAGCCGGCGTCGTTCAGCACATCATCCGGTTTCGGGCAGTCACGCTCCGCCCTCAGGTTCTGCACACTTGCCGACCCGGCTTCCAGCTTGGGCGTCTCAGGCGCGACACCGATGGCCTCGATGTAGTGCGCGTTGTAGGCACTGGTGCTCAGCCAAGCGAACTCCCAGTGCTTCCTCGCCTCCACGCCCACATCCACCGAGTTGCCAAGAATGCGCTCGCCACGCTCTCGCGACAGCGCCCTGTCCCGCGGCTGGGTCAGGCTAACGCAGCCATGCAACAGGCAAAGCACCAGCGCGCCAACGCCAGCGCTGAGCAGCCGATGCGTGATTGAAAGAGTCGAGCGGCTCCCGTGGGTTTTCGATGGCATCCAGTCCTCCCGTATCGACCGCGACTCGGTCCTGCGCAGGCTAGCGCAGAGCGTGTATGCCCTCATCCCTCTTTCATGGGAGGCGGTTCAGCTCGCGAGCCGCACCACATGCGCCTGCCGTGGATCGACCTTGCCCGCGTGCAGGTCGACAATCACCGCCTGTGCGTGCGCGAAGCCCTCGCCTTGTGCCAGCGTCATCCATCGATTGCCTGGCCGGCTCAGCTCGGCGATGAAGCTGCCCTGCGCCTCGTTGAAGCGGCGGTTGACCTCCTGCGGGCCCCAGTCGGCATTGCGCTTGCGGATCTGCACGGGGGCGAAGTAGAGCTGGGGCGTGGGGCCGGGCAGCGCGGTGGTATCGCCGAGAAATTCGGTCTTCTGCGCGGAGCCGGCATAGCAGTCGTACACCAGCGCTTCACCGAAGTGATGGTGGATGGTGGCGCGCAGGTCGTCGCTGCCCGAGAAGTCGACGTACAGCGTGGGCACATCGGCCGGCAGCGTCGTCACTTCTTCATAGCTCAGCGTGCGGTCGTAGCAACCCAGGCTCTCCACGAAAGCGCGATTGGCGTTGGACGTGGCCGCAACCAGCTGCAGCCCTTCGCGCTGGCGCAGGCAGAAGGCCGTGCCGAAAGCGGTCTTGCTCGACGCGCTCGACACCACGATCTGCCTCGCGCCGAAGAAGGCGTTGTCTTCCAGGAAGTCGGCCAGCATGAACGAGGTGATGAACAGCGGGCGCACCAGCATCTGGTAGTCCTCCAGCGCGGCGACATAGCCTGCGTCGTTGCTGCAGCGCATGTACTGGTTGTAGGCCGACACCAGTTCGCTGCGGTGCGGCGCGCCATCGTAAAAGCCGCGCGGCGTTACGCGCACGGGCTGCATGCGCAGGTGGCTCGCGATCGGAAAGTAACCGTAGAAGCGCTCGCCCACCGCCACGCCCTCGACGTTCGAGGCAGCCACGTCGGCAAAGCCCCAGGCCGGCATGTGGCCCCAGTCGACATCGCCGGTCGGGAAGAACTGCCAGTACTTCATGACCGCATCGCCGAAGGCCGCGTAGGTGATGTTGTTGGTGGTCAACGAAAAGCGGCCGATCTTCATCAGCACCTCGCCGGGTTGCAACTCGCCGGTGTCTTGCATGGTCACGACACGAGTGGTGCCGAGGGCGTTCTTGCGCGTTTCGAGGCGGGTTAAAGTGAATGCGTTGTTCATTCGCAAACTGTATGGCGGCCCGTCTTCTGGCGGGTTCGGAAAACCGTCGATGCCGGACGCACCCCGCTCCAAGCCCCTGAAACGCCCCACGCAGGCACGCAGCAAGTTCACCGTGCAGGCGATCTACGACGCCTTTGTTCGGATTTGGTCCGCGCACGGCTGGGAGGGTGTAACCACGCGCGCCGTGGCGCTGGAAACCGGCATCGCGGTCGGCACGCTCTACGACTACTTCCCCGACAAGGAAGCCCTGCTCTCGGGCTATGTGCGCCACTGCATCGAGGCGCTGCTTGCACGGCTCGATGCGGAAGTGATCGCGCCGGCCGACATCAGCTGGCAAGCGCGCGTGAAGCGCCTCGTGCGCATCACCTGCGACACGCGGCTCGAAGGGCTGCCGGCCTTCGACCACGAGATGCTGATGCTCGAACACCGCGTGGCCGAGCCCAAGCATCACCGCCGCGTGTACGACGAACTGGCTGATAGATGGCTCAGGGCCTTTGCCGCCTGTGCAGACCTGCAGTCGCCACCCTCACCCGCCACGATCCACGCGCTGCTGACCGCCGCATGGGGCGGTCGACGCTATCGCCTGCTGGTGCAGCCCGAAGCGGGCAACGACGAATGGGTGGAGGAGATGGAAGCGATGGTCATGGCGCGCTTGTCTACGCGTTCGTCGGCGAGCTGAGCGACTGCAGCCACGCCAGCGTGGCCTGCAACTCGGCCGGACGGATCTCATGCGCGCCCGGAAAGTCCGCGCCCGACAGCGCCACCGGCAAGGTGCGCGCGAACTCGCGCGTAGCCTGCGCGGCGCTCGGCGGAATCACGTTGTCTGCGCTGCCATGGCTCACCCACAGCGCCTTGCCCTCGAAGGCCTCGGGCGCCGCGACGTGCGGCAGCACCTGCGACAGCAGCCGGCTGTGCCACACCATCGCGGCGCGCACGCTCTCAGGCTTGGTCAGCAGCAGCGACAGCGCCATGATGCCGCCCTGACTGAAGCCGCCGACCACCACGCGTTCGGCCGGCACACCGAGTTGCTTGCCAGCCGAGGCGATCATCTCGCCGACCAGGAAACGGCTTTCGCGCTCCTGCTCTTCATCGATGCGGCGTTCGCCACCGGGCAGCATCTGGAACTCGAACCACGCGTAGGCATCGGGCGACAGCACGTAGGGCGCGCGCAGGCTCAGCACGTTGAACTGCGGCGGCATCATGCGCGCGAGGCCGAACAGGTCTTGCTCGTTGCTGCCCACGCCGTGCATCAGCACCAGCAGCCAGGGTTCGCGAACATCGGGTTGCGCGCTGTGCGCGAGAAACTTCAGGGGCAGATGCAGTTGGGTCATTGTTCAAACAGTCTGGATAGGCTCGAAAGGAATACGGTCGGCGCTCCGCAAAATTCAGCGGAACCCCTTCGCCAGCTCGAGCGTGACCTCGGCCGCAGGCACTTCACGGCAGCCGGTGGCGTTCTGCCCCGACCACAGCGGAGAGAAATCGCCGTTGCCCTGCGCCTCGGCCTTGGCACGCAAGGGCGCGATGCCCGAAGTGGCCAGCGGAAACTCTGGCGCAGCCGCACCGATGGGGCCCAGTTCGCGCATCAAACGGTTCACGATGCCGCGCGCAGGCCGGCCGGTAAAGAGATTGGTCAGCGCCGTGTGCCGCGCAGCCCTGCTCTTGAGCGCCTCTCGATGAATCGCGCTGATGGTCGCTTCGGGCGTCAGCAGATAGGCCGTGCCAATCTGCACGCCCGCCGCACCCAGCGCCATGGCCGCGGCCACGCCGGCCGCATCCGCAATGCCACCGGCCGCGATCACTGGCACCTTCACGGCATGCACCAGTTGGGGCAGCAGCGCAAAGGTGCCGAGCTGCCTCGTCAGATCGTGCGAAAGGAAATGCCCGCGATGCCCGCCAGCCTCCAGCCCCTGCGCGATGACCGCATCCACGCCGCGCGCTTCGAGCCACTGCGCCTCTTCGACCCTGGTGGCCGATGCCAGCACCTTCGCGCCCCAGCCATGCACCTGCGCCATCAGCGCCTCGGACGGCAGCCCGAAATGAAAGCTCACCACCGGCGGACGAAACTCGGCCAACAGGCCCGCCACTTCGGCGCTGAAGGGGTTGCGCCCCGGGCCGGCGGGGATGCTCGCTGCGTCGATGCCGAACTCGGCGTAATACGGCGCCAGTGCGGCACGCCAGGTGGCCTCGCGCTCATCGCTCGGGTGCGGCGGGGTGTGGCAAAAGAAGTTGACGTTGTAGGGTTTGCCCGTACCCTCGCGAATGGCGGTGAGCTCGCTGCGCATGGCGTCGGGGCTCAGCATGGCGCCCGGCAGCGAACCGAGGCCACCGGCGTTGCTGACCGCGATAGCCATCGCGCTGCCCTGCGCGCCGGCCATCGGGGCCTGAATGAGCGGGAGGTCTGTTCCGATGAGTTGTTGCAGCGTGGTCATTTGGAGCGCTCCTTGTTCGTGTGTCGCCGGGTGCCGGCCATTCTCCCGCCAAGCCGGAGGTTGCGGCGGCGGCGGGGTCATCATCGCCAAATGGCTTCGGCACAATCGCGCGCATGCCCATCCTGAACCCGACGCGGCCCGCTCCCTCGCGGCCGCTGCAGCGCACCATTGCTGCCGCCATTGCCACTGCCGGCCTCGTCATGCTCGGCGGCTGCCCGCAAAAAGAAGAAGCCCCCGCTACCACCGCCGACGCGCAGGCGGACGAAGCCGCAGTGGCCGTGGCACCACCGGCACCACCAGTGCCTCGCCCCACCGCATCGGCCACGCTCAAGCGAGCCGAACTCATGGCGCTGGTGTTCCCCGACTCCCAGGGCCCGGGCGCCTCGCCCCGACAGCCCGACACCGTCTCGCTGCCCGAGAGGCAAAACGAGGGCAAGACAGTGCCCGGCAGCGAGGCCGATCAACAGGCTCAGGTGTCGCCGCGCGAAGTGGTGCGGCTGGACGATACGCACGCCGTCATGCTGACCGAGACCGTGCCGCTCGACGACCGGGGCGAGCCGATGAACGGCCACGTGAACGGCGCATGGCTCGGCGCCTACTTCTTCGAGCAGAGCGCCGAAGGCTGGAAGCTCGCGAGCCGCAGCGACGCTGTCGACTACCTCGGCTTCATGGGCAACCTCGGCACCACCAAGGTCGAGCGCATCGCGCCCCAGCGCTTTGCGCTGACCATTGCCCACGGCAGTTGCTGGCAGGGCTACTGCGGGCAGTGGTTGTCGGTGTATGGGCTCGAAGCGGGCAAGGTGCGCGTGCTGGCAAGGGGCATTGCGCTGTCGGCCACCAATGAAGGTGCCGACGAGTCCTGCGAGAAAGCGCCCAGGCCCAGCAAGCCGGAAGAGCCGCCACGCGGCGCGTGCTTCGACGTCAGCGGCACGCCGAGCTTTACGCTGGGCACCGACGAAGAGCCGGGCGAGATGCGCATCGCGTTCAAGGGCGAACGAACGAGCGGCACCAAAAACCGCCGCGTGCTCACCATCGACAGCACGCTGGTCTATGCCTGGCGCAACGGCGCCTACGTGCTGACCGAAGGGCGCAACCCCGTTCCGTCGTTCTGACGGGCGGGCACTGCGGCACCAACCCCGCCAGTTATTCCTCGCTCGTCCACTCCACGTGCACGCCCAGGCTGCGCAGGTTTTCCACGAAGCGCGGGTGCGCCCGGCGGATCGGCGTGGCGTTGCGGATCTCGGAGCGGCCTTCGATGCTCGCAGCCACCATGAACAGCGCGATCGCCACGCGAATGATGTAGGGGCTCTCGACCACCGCGGGCGTCAGCGGATTGCCGCCGAAGGTAATGAGCCGGTGCGGGTCCGAAGAGAACACGTGCGCGCCGAATTTCGAGAGCTCGCCCGTCCAGCCCAGCGCCCCGTCGTACACCTTGTTCCAGAACATCGCGTTGCCCTGCGCACGCACGCCCAGCGCAATGAAGATCGGCAGCAGGTCCACCGGAAAGTAAGGCCACGGCGCCGCCTCGACCTTGGTGAGCACATTGCTCGTGAAAGGCGTCTGTACCTTCAGCGGACCGGTGCGGATGGCGCGCGACCAGCCATCTTCATGAACGATCTGCACGCCGAACTTGGCGAAGGTGCGGTCGAGCAGCGGAAAGTTTTCGGGCGCGCTGTTGCGCACCACCACGTCGCCACCCGTGATGGCGCCCAGCGCCAGGAAGGTCGTGATCTCGTGGAAGTCTTCGTCGAAGCGAAACTCGCCGCCCTTGAGCGCGCCGTTGCCATGCACCGTGAGCCGCGAAGTGCCCATGCCCTCGATGCGCACGCCGATCATGGCCATGAAGCGGCAGAACTCCTGCACGTGCGGCTCTGACGCGGCATTGGTCAGCGTCGAGGTGCCGCCCGCAGCGGCCGCGCACAGCACGAAGTTCTCGGTGGTCGTCACCGAGGCGTAGTCGAGCCAGTGGTCGGTCGGCGTGAGCCGGCCCTTGCTGCGCACCAGCAGCGAGCCTTCGGTGCGCTCGACCTCGCCGCCGAAGCGCTGGAACACCTCCACGTGCGGATCGATCTCGCGCACGCCCAGCGTGCAGCCCTTCACGTTGTCTTCAAGCCGCGCAACGCCGAAGCGCGCCAGCAGCGGCGGCACCAGCATGATCGAAGAGCGCATCTCCTCGGGCAGCCGGTGCAGCGATGCGTCGAAGGTGGTCTCGCGGTGATGCAGCTCGAGCGTGCCGGTCTCGTGGTCCATGTGCACGTCGCTGCCGAGGGTGCGGAAGATGTCGAGGATCTTGCGCACGTCGGTGATGTCGGGCACGCCATGCAGGCGCAGCGGCTCCCAGGTGAGCAAGGTGGCACAGAGCACCGGAAGCACGGCGTTCTTGTTGGCGGAGGGGGTGATGCGGCCACGCAGCGGCGTACCGCCGTGCACGATGAGGTTGGACATGAAGAGGCGGAGAAGCGGGAGGCGGTGGGAAAAAAAGGGTCGCGGACAGTCCGGGAACCGGAGACGGGCACTTTACCGTCTGAAAGCAGCATGAACGGCGCTGAAGTTGTAAGAACTTCAGCGCGGAAGCCGCTGAATTAACAATTCTTTCGCATTACATCAAGCTGATTCCACCAAACCGGTTTCTCGGGCGCGCGCCAGCAAGTTCAGTCAGGACAGCCGGTTTGCGGTACTTCATGATCGCCGCATGGACAACCCGATGCATCGCGAATCCGACATCTTCATCCCCCTTGTGGCCTGGATCGAGGAGCGGCTCGACGAGCCCCTCACGCTCGAGCTGATTGCGCAACGCGCGGGTTTTTCGGCGTACCACTTCTCCCGGATGTTCACTGCCCGCATGGGCCGCAGCGTCATGGCGCATGTGCGCGGGCGTCGACTCGTGCGCGGCGCCCGCAGGCTCTGCACCGAGCCTGACGTGAAGCTCGTCGATCTGGCTCTGGATTGCGGCTTCGAATCGCAGGAGGCCTTCACACGCGCATTCAAGCGCCTCTTCGGCGTGTCGCCCGGCCGTTTTCGTGTCGGCTTCTCTCCCACTCCCATCGAAGGACAATTTCCCATGAATGCACCCAGCAGCATCTCCACGGCAGTGACCCGACTGCCCGAATTGAGCAGGCTCGAGGCGTTCCGCGTCGCGGGCCCCTCCCGACGCTTCGACGACGCGACGAGGTCGGAGATTCCCCAGCTGTGGTCGGCACTTGTCGGTGCCTTGCCGCTGAAGGGCCAAAGCCCGAGCTGGGCAACGTACGGCGTGGTCTGGAGCACGGACCGGGAGGCCGGGAGCTTCATGTACATGGCAGGCGTTGGTGTAGAGGCCGAAGGCGGTCTCCCCAAGGGATTCACCGTGAAGGAAATTCCGGCGGCAACCTATGCCGTTTTTCGCATCGCCCTGAACGGATCAGCGCTGCACCCGCAAGTCAAGAGCGCCATGGCGACCATCTGGGGCGAGCTGATTCCCGCCTCGGGCCTGCGGGTCGTCGACAGCCCCGACTTCGAGATGTACGACGGCCATTTCGCACCCGACCAGCCAGGGGCCGTGATCGACCTCTACGTGCCCGTGGAAGCTTGAGCTCCCGAGTGGCGCCCATTCACGACGAACTTGTTACTCCCTGCCGTGCGGGTTGGCGACTAGATTGGCCGCCATACCAACTTCGCAACGACTTCGAAAGGACAAGACAAATGACCCACGCCTACACCGGCGGCTGCGCGTGCGGCGCAATCCGCTACGAGATTTCAGGCGAGCCGATCTTCCAGAACGACTGCCAGTGCCGCGACTGCCAGCGCAAGAGCGGCACCGGCCACGGCTCGTACCTCACCTTTCCGCGCGGCGGCGTGAAGCACAGCGGCAATGCCACGCTGTGGGACATGGTCGGCGACAGCGGCAACGTCAAGACCCGCGCGTTCTGCCCAGTCTGCGGCTCACCCGTGTACATGACCTTTGCGGCGATGCCCGACGTTTTCACTGTGCACGCCACAAGCCTCGATGATCCCGGCCGGTACAAGCCCCAGGCAGTCACGTACACCGTGCGCGGGCACGGATGGGATTTTCTGGACCCGGCATTGCCCAAGTTCGACAAGATGCCGACGATGTGAGGGCGCTGCCCGCTCGCTCAAGATTCCGCTACCGTCCCGGCAACTCGATCACCTCACGCACCAGGTCAATGAAGGCCCTCAGCCCCGCCGGCACGTTGCGCCGGCTCGGGTAATACAGGCAGATGCCCGGGTAGCTGGGCGACCACTCTTCCAGCAGCGGCACCAGCCGGCCGCTGGCCAGGTCTTCTGCGACGTGGAACATCCCCATGTAGGCAATGCCCACACCGGCGCGCGCCGCCTCCAGCATCAGCAGGGGTTCGTCGAGCGTGATGGGGCCGGGCACGTCGAGCGTCATCGCCTCGCCGTGACGCGCGAACTCCCAGCGGTAAACGATGCCGCTCGAAAAGCGCCAGCGCACGCAGCGGTGCGCCATCAGGTCGTCGGGCACCTGGGGCGCGGGGTGCTTTTGCAGGTATTGCGGCGACGCGACGACCACCATGCGCTGCTCGCCGCCCATGGGCACGGCCACCATGTCGCGCGGCACGGCCTCGGCCAGGCGGATGCCGGCGTCGAAGCCCTCGGCCACGATGTCGATCATCCGGCGCTCGGTGACGATGTCTACCTTCATGTCCGGGTAGCGGCGCAGGTACTCCAGCACCACCGGCGCGAAGATCATCTGCGCGGCACCAACCGAGCTGTTCAGCCGCAGCGTGCCGCTGGGCGTGTCGCGCAACTCGTTGGTCGCCTCCATGGCGCCGCGAATGTCGGCCAACGCCGGCGCAATGCGCGCGATGAACTGCTCGCCGGCCTCAGTGGTGGCCACGCTGCGCGTGGTGCGGTTGAACAGGCGCACGCCCAGCCGCGCCTCCAGCCCCGCCACCGTGGCGCTGAGGGCCGATCGCGACATGCCCATGTCGACCGCCGCCGCCCTGAAGCCGCCGTGCCGGGCCACTGCCAGCACCGCCTCCAGCTCTGTCAACCCGCTGCTGTGCATGATCGATTGTCCTGATTATCTGAATGACGCATGGTGATTTGGCCGGCTTCTCAAGTCAATGCCAGAACCCTAGATTTGACTCAAGCCGGATTTTTCTCCGGTGAATCAACAGGAACACCGCCATGCGCAACATCGACCAGATCTACATCGACGGCGCCTTCGTCACCCCCCACGGGCGCGAACAGGCCGAACTCATCAACCCCGCCACCGAGGCCGTCATCGGCCACGTCACCCTGGGTGACCGCGAAGACACGCTGCGAGCCATTGCCGCTGCCAAACGCGCCTTGCCCGCCTATGCGCGCACCACCAAGGCCGAGCGCATCGCACTGCTTCACCGCCTGCATGCCGCGGTGCTGGCCCGCGCCGACGACATCAACGCCGCCACCACCGAGGAATACGGTGGCCCGGTGTCCCGCGCCAGCTGGGTTGCGTCGTATGCGGCACAGGCCTTTCTGCTCGCGGCGAAGACGCTGGAGCAATACCCCCTCACCCGCCAGATCGGCAGCGCGCAGGTCGTTATGGAGCCGGTCGGCGTGGC
Source organism: Variovorax nivicola (assembly GCF_051216475.1). NCBI lineage: Bacteria > Pseudomonadati > Pseudomonadota > Betaproteobacteria > Burkholderiales > Comamonadaceae > Variovorax > Variovorax nivicola. Next base: position 24,656 of record NZ_JBPJZK010000011.1, read on the forward strand.
CGGCCTCATCACGCCCTGGAATTCCAATGCCGGCTTCATCTGCAACAAGCTGGCCACCGCGCTGGCCGCAGGCTGCACCGTGGTCATCAAGCCCAGCGAGATGAGCGCCATCCAGACCCAGGTGGTCACCGAGGCGCTGCACGCCGCGGGCCTGCCGCCGGGGCTGTTCAATATCGTCAACGGCCGGGGCGACGTGGTGGGGGCGGAGCTAAGCAGCCACCCCGACATCGCCAAGCTTTCGTTCACCGGCAGCACCGCCGTGGGCAAGGCCATCCAGCGCTCCGGGGCCGACACCCTCAAGCGCGTGACGCTGGAGCTGGGCGGCAAGTCGCCCACCGTGGTGCTGGACGACGCCGACTTCGCCACCGCCATTCCCCTGGCCGTGGCGGCCGGCTTCCAGAACAGCGGCCAGGCCTGCCTGGCCGGCACCCGCATCCTGGTGCCCGAACACCGGCTGGACGAGGCCATTGCGCTGGCCCGCGCGGCGGTCGAGGCCGCGAAGGTCGGCGACCCGCGCGATGCCGCGACCGAGATCGGCCCCATGGTCAGCCGCAAGCAGTGGGAGCGGGTGCAGGGCTATATCCGCAAGGGAATCGATGAGGGCGCGCGCCTCATCGCCGGTGGCGAGGGCCGCCCGGCCGGCCTCGATGCCGGCTTCTACGTGCGCCCCACCCTGTTCGCCGGAGTGCGCAACGACATGGTCATCGCGCGTGAAGAAATCTTCGGGCCCGTGCTCTGCCTCATTGCCTACCGCGACGAGGAAGACGCCATCGCAATCGCCAACGACACGGTCTACGGCTTGCAGGCGGTGGTGCTGTCGGGCAGCGACGAACACGCCCTTGCCGTGGGCTCCCGCCTGCAGGCGGGCCGGGTGCTGATCAACGGCCTGCACCACGAGCCCCTGGCGCCCTTCGGCGGCTTCAAGCAATCGGGCATCGGCCGCGAGTTTGGCACCTTTGGGCTGGAGGCGTATTTGGAACCCAAGTCGGTGATATGCGCGGCTTGATTGAAGAAGGCGGCCCTACCCCGTCAGCGCCTCGCATTGGACTTCGATCCGGGCGTGAAGCAGGCCCAGCGTTGCCGAGAGCAGCCGCTGCAGCGAGCCGCGCTGGCATGCATCGAAGAGCGGTGCGGGGTCTGCATCGGACGAAGCGGCATCGCGCCGGTCTTCGTCCCAGGCGAGTAGCTGAACCAGCGTTTGCGCACCTTGCACTACGTCGCGTGCATCGTTCAGGAATGCGGCCTGGCTTTGTTGAGAAGAATCGAGCCGGTCGCCTTGAACCCATTCGAAGGGTTTGAACTGGGCGGTGGGACGATAGGACGCGCAAGCACAACGGGCGTTGGTGCGTGCGTCGTTTGAAGAAGCATTGGCCATGAATGGGCCTCCCAAGGATGTCGATTTGCAGAAACCGACGCACCCGCTTCCAAACGGGGGCGGCAGCTCGAACGGGTTGGAAGACCGGGACATCCTTGCGGAAACCGGCAGGGCGCAAGCCCTCCCGTTCGAGCCGCCTAAAAAATAGGCGCAAACGAAAAAGCCGCAGACCAAGTGCGGTAGCTGCGGCTTTCGTCGCAGGATGTCGGCGGGCTTCCAAACCCGGCCTCGCTCATCACGAGGCCGGGGCAATGTAAGCGGTGTCGGTGGTGGCGTCAAGTTCGAGGGGCAAGGCCACTACGCTGAAGTCAGCAGGGAATAGATGAGTTACACATCAACTGGGACGAAGCCCACATCTCGATGGCGATGCCCGACCACGGTCGGCTTCACGTCGATGCATTAAGCGACTGCTTCAAACTGAATCGAACCTAGGCAGCCAATGGTCGCGGACACTAACTCGCAATAAGCCCCTGCCAGAGCGATACTCTGGCACGCCACGCGGCACTTTGAAGCCTCGGGCAAATCCGGGTGGAGAGCAAGAAGATGAAAACGTCCGATGCAGAGGGACCGGGTGTCACTGCGTGGTTGCTTCAACGACTGCAGACTTGGGGGATCGACTCACTGACAGATGTCCAGCAGCGAGCACTTGCTGCCGGCGCCGCCGCTGGCCGCAGCCTTGTCGTCAGTGCGCCAACATCTTCCGGCAAGACCTTGGTAGGTGAAATTGCCGTCCTGTGCGCCCTACGGTCAGGGCTCCGCGCGATCTATCTGGTTTCTCACAAAGCGCTTGCGGATCAAAAATACCTCGATTTTGTCGACCGCTTTGGTGAAGGTGCCACTGAGCCTATTGGCTCAGTCGGACTGAACACGGGTGATCGGACCGAAGGCGATATCGATGCGCAGTTGATGGTCGCGACCTACGAGAAGGCTCTGGGACTGTTTCTGAGCGGTCAGCTCAAACCAAACAATGCTCTAGTTGTCGCGGACGAACTGCAGATTCTTGGTGAGCCCGGGCGCGGGCCAGACATCGAAGCGCTTTGCTCTGCGCTACGCCAGCGTGGCATCAAGCAATTTGTGGCACTGACAGCGACTGTTGAAAATCCCGAAGACATTGCCGGCTGGATGGAGTGCGACCTCGTTCGCAGTACGCACCGAGACGTACCTCTCTACCAAGAGATTTGGTACGGAGGCCGCTGCCATAGAACGAAGTTCGGCGATGACAGTGGACAGGAAGTGCCCGGTGGCGCTGCCGCAACAAGTGACATTGGCGTCGTCGTTGATCATCTGTTGCGACTTGGGCACGGCCCTGTCTTGGTGTTCACGGAAAGTCGGCGCGAAGCGCTGAATTTCGCGACCACATTCGGGCAGGGCAGGCCTCGGGGTGGAGTTGGCATAGCTCTGGCGCAACAGCTTGACTTGTTTTCCGAGCCGACTGAAGCCTCTGATCAACTCCGCGAAAATGCAGAACGCGGTGTCGCCTTCCACACGGCCGATTTGTCGCCACAGGAACGCCAAGTCATCGAGAGTGGTTTTACCGACGGCAAGTTTGAGGTTTGCTTCGCCACTTCGACCCTTGCTGCCGGGGTGAATTTCCCATTCCGGACGATCGTCTTTTCCAAGCTGACCTATCGCTTCGGTGACCGGGCAGGAAGCCGCATTACCAGGTCCGACTACCGCAACATGTCTGGACGGGCCGGCAGACTTGGTATGCATCTTGACGGGTTCGCAGTGTTGCTACCACAGAACAACGTCGAACTCGCGCACGCCAACATGCTGGTGCTACCTGACAACGACAGGCTCAATTCGCAATTGGTAAACCTGAGCTTGCGCAAGTCGATTTTGACGCTGGTCGCGTCGGGGCTGGCGAGTAATTTTTCTGAGGTGATGACGTTCTTCGAAAACACCCTGTACTGGCACCAGACGCTGAATCGGAATCCAGCAAAGTTGGCCACACTGACAACCGAAAGCCATGCGGCCGTTGACTGGCTGAACGCCAACGCGCTGATTCGTGAGCAAGCCGGCACGTTGCTCATCACGCCGTTGGGTAACGCAGCCGCAATGTCCGGCCTGCTTCCTTCAACAACGGTCCAACTCGCTGCGATGCTGCGTGACGTTGGGCCACAGCTGGCAGTGAGCTTCGACGAATGGGTTCCAGGGTTGATCTATTCGGCATGCGCCAGCGACGAATTCAGGGCTGAGCGGCCATCTCGGTTCTTCCCCTTCCCGTCGCGAACCACATACGAGTCGGTAACGTTCTGGGGGACAAAGTCGCTACCCGTGGAACTGGATCGCAATGACCTCAAGCTGGCTCAATGCGCGCATGCAATCACGCTCTACGCCGAAGGGTTAGCAGATCGCAAAATCGCACATATCACCAACGTACCGAGCGGCATGATCCATCGGCTGGCATTGGATGTAGCTTGGGTGTTAGATGGTCTGCACAAGCTCTCCACAACATCCGAGCTCGGCTGCCCACAAACGGTGAGTAATCAGATTTCCATGCTGGCACGTCGGGTCCGATGGGGCGCGCCAACCGAGGCGCTGGACGTGCTACGGGTCGCCGAACGGCACGGCGTTCCGGGCTTCGGTAGGCAACGCGCCATGGGTCTTATTGCGCAGGGTATAGCGACGCTCCATGACGTACTGGGAACCGCGAAAGACAAACTTGTGCAATTGCTGCGGAGCGAGCCACGAGCGCAAGCGCTGATCGATGCCGTCTCAAGTGCCGTCGGACTGGGACCGAGTCGGCTTGCCGCCGTACATCACAAGATCGGGAAGGAATTGGGCATCGAGCGCCAAGTCAAGGCATGCGACGACGCTTTAGGTACCGATTACGAAGAGGCTATCGCAGCGCTAATGCGAGTCGAAGCCGCTTGGGTCATAACCGTCCTTGATGACGGTACACGCCCCAATGTCCCAGACTTGTTCATCGAGTTGGGCGCTCAACAGATTCTCCTGGAATGCAAGACGTGTACAAAGTCGCCCGCCCTCATCAAGAAGGAAGAGGCCTGGGCAGTAATGCAGAAGGCGGCAGACTTCGACCAAGCGATGCGTCGGGTGACACTGGGTAAGCCGGCATTCGACGAAACTTCTAAGAAAAAAGCAGCGGCATCTAAGGACATTACGCTAGTTGAGCACAGCGTTTTCATGGAAGGACTGCTGCGCGTGCATGGCGGTACGCTGCCTGTAGCCGACTTCATTGCCTGGCTCGGCAGTCCCGGCGTCGCCGAGCTTGAACGACTTGGCGGAAGTCCCACCTACTTCGGCAAATAGAGCGACAGTGTGTAACTCGATCTGGGCGCTTCCCCGCAGAAGAACCGTGCGCGACGAAAGTACGAACATGTATCGCAACCGATAGAGAAGAGACAATGCGGCTCGAATCAATCGCTATCGAGAATTTTCGTTGCTATCGTGACGAGGTCGTTGTTCGCTTGAGTGATCTGACTACCTTCGTCGGCAAGAACGACATCGGAAAATCGTCGGTCCTCGAAGCACTCGAAATTTTCTTCAACAACGAAACAGTCAAGATCGAGCAAGGCGACGCGAATATATACAGCAGCGATACGCGAGTTTCGATTACCTGCGAGTTCACTGACCTGCCAACGACACTTAGCTTGGATGCGGGAGCGGAGACGACGCTCGCCGACGAATACCTACTGACGCCAAAAGGCACGCTGAAGATTCAGAAGGTCTACGACTGCAAGAGCAAGTCACCGAGCGCCGACATATTCATCGTCGCGCGGCATCCGACCGCTGATAGCGTCGTCGGGCTGCTCGAGCTGAAGGAAAAGGAACTACAGAAGATCGTCAAGGACAAAGGCCTGACGGCACACCTCAAAGGCAACCCGGGTATGCGAAAGGCCATCTGGGAAGCCGAGGTCGACCTGAAGTTGGCAGACGACGTAGCTATTCCCGTCAGTAAGTCAAAGGAGGACAGCAAGCGCATCTGGGAACAAATTGACAGCTACCTTCCAATCTTCGCGCTGTTTCAAAGCGACCGCAGCAGTCGCGATTCGGATGGCGAAGTTCAGAATCCGATGAAGGCCGCCGTAGCGGCAGCGATCGCCGAAGTGCAGAACGAGATCGCGGCGATCCAGCAGAAGGTGAAAGAAAAGGCGGTCGAGATCGCACAGAGAACACACGAAGCACTCAAAACAATCGACCCAAGCCTTGCCAAGGAACTGAATCCTCAATTCACACCGCCGACTGCAGCGAAATGGACGGGTCTATTCGCCGTCAACATGGATACGGACGATGGCATTCCACTCAACAAGCGCGGCAGCGGCGTTCGGCGTCTGGTACTGGTCAGCTTCTTCAAGGCTGCCGCTGAGCGACGCCTTGTTACGGGCAACAAACGCAGCATCATCTATGCGATCGAAGAGCCGGAGACAGCGCAGCATCCAAACAATCAGACCATCCTGATCCAATCATTTAAGACGTTGGCAGCCGAGACCGGCTACCAAGTCTTCCTGACCACCCATAGCCCGGGTTTCGCAGCAGAGCTTCCCACGGAAAGCATCCGGTTCGTGACCCGCGACGCGGCAGGCAGCCCGAGGATTGATGAAGGTGTCGATGTCTTCGGCCATGTCGCGGCGACGCTCGGTGTCGTACCGGACAGCCGTGTCAAGGTCTTGCTATGCGTAGAAGGTCCGACGGACGTGGCGGCGTTCAAGTGCCTGAGCCATGCGCTACATGCTGCCGATCAGACACTGCCAGATCTAAGCACAGACGAGCGCGTAGCCTTTGTGGTGCTCGGTGGCTCGACGTTGAAGCATTGGGTCGCCGAGCACTACCTTAAGGCGTTGCATCGACGGGAGGTACACATCTACGACAGCGATGTGGCGAAGTACGCAGCGTCGGTGGCCGAAGTGAATCAGCGCACCGATGGTTCGTGGGCCACGCAGACAGCGAAGCACGAAATCGAGAGCTATTTGCACGCGGACGCAATCTTTGACGCGTTTGGTGTGCAGGTGGTTGTGCCGGACGGGCTGGATGCAAGCGGACACGCCCTGCCGCGCATCTTCGCGACGGCCTACTCCGCCGCGCAGAACTACAACGGCGTTATGGGCGATGACAAGGCGAAACTGCGCCTATCCGAGAAGGCGTTTCCACTTATGACGGCAGCACGACTAAAGGCGCGCGACCCTGCCGGTGAAGTGGAGGGATGGTTTCGCCGAATCAGTACGATGCTGTGACAAAGCTTCAGTCGCTGGGAGATGTCAAACCACTCGAAATGGCCAGCCGACTTTGGGTTATGCCTAGCTTGATCGGACATCGATTCGATGAGCGAACTCTTTTATGTATCTACGTTGATTCCTGTAAAGACGCCCGCGCACAAACCAAAAACGGCTCAATCAACGGACTATCCCAATCACTCCGCCAGCAAGCCGCAATCTCCATCCGCGCATCGACATTGCGCAAAGCCCTGAACACCACCCCAGGCGGCCGCCCGATCTGCGCGCAGGCGGGCAATATCGCCACGCCCTTCCCCGCCAGTACCAGCGCCAGTGCCGACACCATCGTCTCGACCCGCTGCGCAACCGGCATGCTCACGTCGTGCCGTCGCAGCAGCGAGGCGACGACTGATTTGTCTACATCGCCCTCAGGCGCGGGCAGCCCGATGAGTGGCAGGCCCGAGAGGCGCGAAAGCGGAATGCTGGGCAGTCGCGCCAGCGGTGAATCGGCGCGCACCGCAAGCATCAGCGGCTGGCTGCCGATGCGCTCTGCCGCAATACCCGCCTGCGCAATGGGCGGAATACAGATGGCCACCGACACGTCGGAGTTGGTGAGGGCCGATACGTTGTTGACGGCGTTCAGCTCCGCATACTGGATCTCCACTTCGGGCAACCTGCGCCGCAATTCGTTTTCGAGCCGCGGCAGCACGAGGTAAGACAGCACGACCATCGTGCCGATGGTGAGCCGGCCCCGGCTGCCCGAGCCGACGGCGCGCGCGGCGTCGAAGCCTTCGTTGGCCAGCAGCAGCGCCTCTTTCGCGCGCCGAAACAGTGCATTGCCCGCATCGGTTATTTCCATGCCGTGCGCGGCCCTGCGAAAGAGCGGCGTGCCCACCGCCGCCTCGAGGTTCTTGATGTGAACGGACAGCGGCGGCTGCGCCATGTTGAGCCGGCGCGCGGCCTTGCCGACGCTGCGCTCCTCGGCAACGGCCACGAAATAGCGAAGGGTTCGAAGGTCTGGGGTAGCCATACGCTGTGCATATGCCTTTTCTGGAAAACAGTATTGGACGACTTGTTGCGGCGCATCAATCATTTGCGCCATGAAAAACTTTCCCGTCCTTCTTCCAAAGTCCGAGATCTGCGAGATGCCAGCAACAACCATGCGCAAGCTGGTCGCGCAGCGCGAGCTCTCGCCGGTGGAGATCGTCGAAGAGGTGCTGCGCCGGGCCGATGCGCTGCAGCCGCACCTGAACTGCTTCATTACGCTGTGCCATGAGCAGGCGCTGCAGCAGGCCAAACAGGCCGAACAGGCGCTGATGCGCGGCGAGGCTTTGGGCTTGCTGCATGGCCTGCCCTTCACGGTGAAGGACATCGTCGACACGGCAAACGTGCGTACCACCTACGGCTCTTTGCTGCACCGCGACCATGTGCCCACGAAAGACGCGGTGGCCGTGGCGCGGATGCGCGAGGCCGGCGCCATCCTCATCGGCAAAACCACCTCTTCAGAATTCGGCGCCAAGTGCCTGACCGATGCGCCGCTGTTCGGCAGCACGCGCAACGCGTGGAATGCGTCGCGCACGAGCGGTGGCTCCAGCGGCGGTGCGGCGGCGTCGATGGCAGCGGGCATCGCGCCGCTCGCCATTGCCACCGACGGTGGCGGCTCTACGCGCATTCCCGCCGCGTGCAACGGCGTGGTCGGCCTGAAGCAGAGCCTGGGCGTGGTGCCGCACAGCCAGGTGCAGGACGCGTTCGGCAACTACACCTACGTGACGCCCACCACGCGCAACGTGGCCGACACGGCACTGATGCTGCAGGCGATGACCGGCGCGCACGGGTCCGACCCCTGGTCGCTGGGTGTGCCGGCCCAGCGCTACTTCGACGACCTGCAAGCCGGTGGCGACCTTCGCGGCAAGCGTATTCTTTTCTGCGCCGCGCCGGCGGGGCGGCCGATTGCAGCGGACGTTGCGTCAGCCTTCGAGGCCGCTCTTACAACCCTGGAGTCGATGGGCGCGGTGCTGGTGCCGATGTCCGGCGAAGGCTTCGACGTGGAGCCCCTGTGGCGCGTGATCAACCACACCAGCTGGCGCGGACGCTTCGCGCCCATGGCCGCGGTGCACGGCGACCAGATGAGCCCGTCGCTGCTGCAGCAGTTGGCGCTGGCCGAGCATGTGGACGGCGTTGCTTTCCAGCAGGCGATGTTCGCGCGGACTGCGTTGTTCCGGGACGTGCAGGCGCGGCTGGAAACGCACGACTTCATCTTCACGCCCACGCTTTCGCGCACGGCGCTGCCCATCGACCAGGACCTGTTCGGCAGCATTGAGATCGACGGCAAGGAATACGCGGAGGTGCGCGCGAACTGGTTCCCCTGGACGATGCCGTTCAACCTCACGGGCCACCCCGCGATCAGCCTGCCCTGCGGCGCGGACCGCGAGGGCCTGCCCATCGGCATGCAACTGGTCGGCCGCTTCCGCGAAGACGGTCAGCTGCTGCAGGCCGCTGCTTCGTTCGAGGCCGCGCACTGGCCGGCGAATCCGCTGCCGGTCGTGGCTTTCTGAAGTCTTCCTTCTCTTCCGATTTTTCAACCAGCAGGTAGCCACCATGACCTCGTTCCTGAAGACGCTCGTGCTCGGCGCGTCGATTGCCCTGGCCGGCATCGCCGCGCACGCCGACAACGCGCCCGTTCGCCTCATCATCGGTTTTCCGCCGGGCGGCGCGCTCGACAACCTGGCGCGCTCCATCGCCGAGGAATTGCGCGGCTCGCTCAAGGAGCCCGTTCTGGTGGAGAACCGCCCGGGTGCATCCACACGCATTTCCATCGAGGCGGTGAAGGCCGCTCGGCCCGACGGCCGCACGATCCTCATCGGAGGAACGCCGCCCTTCGTGCTGTTTCCGATGACCTATGCGCGGCTGAACTACGACGTCGACAAAGACTTCATTCCCCTCGCGCATCTGGCCAACGTGCCCAGCGTGGTTTCCACCGGCGCGAACCAGCCGTACAAGACGATCCCTGAATACGTCGCGTGGATCAAAAAGAACCCCGCCCAGGGCAGCGTGGGCATGACCAATCTCGGCGGCGGCCTGCACTTCAGCGTGCTGCAACTGTCGAAGGCCATCGGCGTGCCGCTCACGGCCGTTACTTACCGGGGTGGCGCGCCGCTGGCGACGGACATCATCGGCGACCATGTGCCGCTGGGCGCCGACGCGCTGGCCAGCCAGCTGGAACTGCACCGCTCGGGCAAGCTGCGCATCCTTGGCGTCGCGGGCACGAAGCGGCTGAGCTGGCTTCCCGATGTTCCGACCTTCAAGGAAGCGGGCTACGACGCCTTCGACCGCGCCAATGCTTCTTATGCCGCCTTCGTGCCGGCGGGCACGCCGAAGGATGTTGTCGCGAAGCTGGAGAGAGCCTTCCTGGCCGCAATGCGCAGCCCGCAGGTGCGCGGCCAGCTCGAACGCATGGGGCTCGACGCGACCGGGCTGCCCGGCGCCGAAGTGACGCGCATCATGAACGAAGACCGCGAGTACTGGCGGCCCATCGTCAAGGCTTCGGGCTTCAAGAGCGATGAGTGAAGCGGTGGCGGAAGACGAGGAAAGGGCCGCGTGGGCTGTGCTCGTTGTTGCAAGCCTGGGTGCGTTCCTGTGCTTCCTGAACCTCAGCGCGCTCAACGTGGCGCTGCCTTCGGTGGCGCGCGGCCTGAACGCTTCGCCATCGCAGGCGAGCTGGATCCTGCTGTCTTACATGCTGGTCAGCACGGTCTGCATCCTCAGCTTCGGGAGGCTGGCCGATCTGTGGGGGCGACGGCGGCTCTTTCTTGCGGGGCTGGGTCTTTTTCTGGTTGCGTGTGCGGCTTGTGCGGTCGCTACGAGCTTTGGCGCCATGCTGTTCTTTCGCATCTGCCAGGCGGTGGGTGCGGCTGGCGTTATGGCCAACTCCAGCGCCTTGGTGGGCGATGCCTTCGGCCGCAAGAAGGTGGGCCTGGCGCTCGGCGTGCTCGCCATGGTGGCCGCGCTGGCGCAGGTCGTGGGGCCGCTGGCTGGTGGCTTTGTCGTGTCGTGGTGGGGCTGGCGTGTGCTCTTCATGCTGAACGTGCCTGTCGGGCTTTGCGTGCTGGCGTGGTCGTGGCGGGTTCTGCCGAAGAGCGCGGCAACGGCAAAGGCCGAGCGCTTCGATCTGGCCGGTGCTCTGCTGTCGCTCGCCGGGATCGGGGGCGTGATCTATGCGCTCTCGATGGTGGGAACGCGCGGCTGGGCGAGCACGCCCGTGTGGGCCTTCATGCTCTCAGGCGTCTGCGCCCTCCTCTTGTTCGCCAAGGTGCAGCAGCGCGTGGCGAGCCCCTTGGTCGATCCGGCGCTGTTCAGGGACTCGGGGCGGCGCACGGCGTACGCAGGCATCCTGTTCCTGTCGATGTCGCAAGCCGCGCCGCTGCTGCTCGTGGCCTTGTATCTGCAGGCTTGCGCGGGGCTGGCGCCATCGGAGGCGGGCATGCGCATCGCACCGGTCGCGCTGGGGATGCTGATGGCCGCGCCGACTGCGGGCAGCCTGATGCGGCGCTTCTCGCCCGAAGCCATCTGCGTGGCGGGCATGCTGCTTGCCGCAGGCGCGCTGGCGCTGTTGGCGGTCATGCTGCAACCGGCCATCGGCACCGGGCAACTGGCCGCATGCCTGTGGATGCTGGGTCTGGGCATCGGGAGCTTCGTGACGCCTAACAACGCGTCGATTCTGCAAAGCGTGGTGCCGCAGCGCCGGGGCATTGCGAACGGCGTGCGCTCGACGCTGCAGAACACCGGGATCATGATGGGAACGGCCCTGGCGTTGAGCGTGGCGATGGCCAGGCTGCCCTACAGCTCGCAGCTCATGATTCTCGGGAATGGCGGTTCAGGGCTTTCGGGCGTTGATGTCGCTGCATTCACTCAGGGGGCGAGAAATGCTTTCGCGGTGCTCGCCTGCCTTTGCTTCGTGGGTGCAGTCCTGATTGCGCAGAACTGGCGCGCTGTGGCTTTCAGGGAAGCTTCGCGATCACCTTGATCTCGAACTTGAAGCCATAGAGCCACGTCACGCCAATGCCGGTCAGCGTTGGGTGCGGTGCGCCGCCCCAATAGTCCGGCAGCACCTTCCAGACCGTGTCGAAGTTCGATTCCGGGTCGACGATGAAGACGGTGACGTCGACCACGTCGTCGAAGGTGCAACCTGCAGCCCCCAGGATTCCGTTCAGGTTTTCGAACGCAAGCCGTACCTGCGCCTCGAGGTCGGGCTCGGGCGAGCCGTCCTCACGGCTGCCGACTTGCCCTGAGACGAACAGGAAGCCGTTGGAGCGGACTGCCGGCGAGTAGCGGTTCTTTTCATAGAGCGCCTGGCGCCCGGGCGGAAAAACGACGTCGCGTTTGGCCATGAGTTGCTTCTTCCTTCTTTGATGACGATGAAGGGACTTTAGGCAGCCGTGCTTCCCCGATAAACGGGCAAAGCCAACAATCACTGTTTGCAGAACCCAAACAATCTTCGAATCGACAAGAGAGCAAGGCAGGAACAGCAGACATGGACCGTTTCGATGCGATGCAAGCATTCGCCCGCGTGGTGGAAGCCGGCAGCTTCACCAAGGCGGCCGAAACGCTGCACATGAGCAAGACCAGCGTGACGCAGCTGGTGCAGCAGCTGGAGGCAAGGCTGCGCGTGAAGCTGCTCAACCGCACGACGCGCAAGGTGAACGTCACGGCCGACGGAGCGGCCTACTACGAACGCGTGGTGCGCCTGCTGGCCGACATGGACGATGCGGAGACCAGCCTGTCGAGCGCCTCTGCGTTGCCCCGCGGACGGCTGCGGGTGGACGTGCCCAGCCCGCTGGCCCGCATGATCCTGGTGCCGGCAATGCCGGCGTTCCACGCCCGCTACCCCGACATCCAGCTCGACATGGGCGTGAGCGATCGCATGGTGGACGTGATCGGCGAGAACGTCGATTGCGTGGTGCGCGGCGGCGAGCTCACCGACCAGTCGCTGATGGCGCGTCGCGTGGGCGATCTGCAATTGGGGGTTTACGCGGCGCCGAGTTATCTGGAACGCGCGGGCATGCCTTCACACCCGCGCGAGCTGGAAGACACGCATCACCGCATCGTGGGTTTCCTGTGGTCGCGCAGCGGCAAGACCTTTCCGTACGCCATGCGCCTCGGCGACGAGAGCATTGAAGTGCAGGGCCGCTACGTGCTGTCGGTCGATGATGGCAACGCCTATCTCGCGGCTGGTCTGGCGGGCATGGGAGTGCTTTGGCTGCCGGACTACATGGCCGAACCACATCTGCCGAGCGGCGAGCTGGTGCCCCTGTTCGAGGGCTGGCAACTCGATCCGATGCCTTTGTACGTGGCGTTTCCGCCGAACCGGCATGTCAGCGCCAAGCTGCGCGTGTTCATCGATTGGGTGGTCGAGCTGATGGCGCGGCATGCGCCTGTTGCCGGCCGGCGCGATTCCTCGGGCTGACGCACTCGCAGGTCAGCCGCCCGGACGTCGTGCCACTGCCTTCAAGCCAGATCCCAGACCTTGTTTTTGGCTGCGGGCGTCAATTTGTCCTGGATTTTTTCGCACATGTAACAGGCCGAGACACCCAATAGACCGGCGTCGTCAAGGCGCCCGATGATGAAGACACCCCTCGTGCCCCCCGCAATACGCACAGCACCGCTGATGAACACCTTCTCGCCATTGCTCTGCACGATCTTGTCCGTCATGGCCACGTGCGGGTGCAGCGCTTGGTCTCGATAGGCGTTCTGATAGTTGTCTACGAGATAGCTCAGCAATTTCGGGTTCTGCGAAACGACGCCCAGAAGCAGAAATTGCAACCTCTTTGCCGGGATCAGGTCCTCGTCATCATTGAACATCGCCCGCACCACATTTCTTTCGTGCTCCGCAACGCTGCCGGCGAAAAAACCGTTCATCTGATCCAAGGTCAGCCTGATGTCCAAAACACCCCACCACCAAGCGGACTCCCTGGGAAACTCCGACTCCACCCCGGCATAGCAGACATGCTTGAGGAAGTGGTACTTCAGATTCAGTTCGGGTGAGCCGTGGTCACCCGGTCCCCAGCGCACGAATCCCGCGAAAGCGGAGTTGGGCCCGTGCAGGCCATAGAGCGTGCGAAGGTTCGGGAAGGCGACCTCCGTGATACCCGCAAAGCGGTTCTTGTCCAGCACATCCCGGCAACCATTCACGGCCTCTGCAAGACGCCCTAGGGTGGACAGGTTAGTCAAGGCAGGTCCGCCGGGCACGTTCGCAAAGTTGATCAAGGTCTGCACCACGCTGAGGGCGTTTCGCAATTGCGCGAACAGCCGAATGCCCGCCTGCTGCGCCGGCAGCACGTTCCCCCAATGCTGGCGTAACAAGGCGGTCGGCGGCACGTTGTTCGCCGTCAAAGCGGCAAAGGACAGGCGCAGCCAATCCAGGACGGTCTCAGCCTCGTCGATGAGCGCTCTCACCGCAGGCACCGAGGCTCCCGCATTGATATGGTCAAGAAACCTCTTGGCCGCATTGAACCGCGGCTGCGAGAAAACACCCGGCGCCACAGCCCCAGGACAGAGGATGGAAACGACCGCGTTCACCCGGACCACGTCCCCATTCACGGCAGTGACTGTGGTGGCGCGGTAGTTGGCACAGAGGTTGCCCAGGCGCGCATCGGTCATCAGCACATGGACGCCGAGCGATCGAAGAAGCAGGTGTGCGCTGACCACTGAAATTGGCATGCGAAGAATTCCCTTTGGCGAAGCGCGTGCGGTTGGCGGGAAGCCGGGCCTTCAGGGAGCGCGAACCGGCGTGACCTTGCGGATCAGGTTGCCGAAGGTGTCGGCCACGTACAGGGTGCCGGCGGCATCCACCGTCACTCCGTAAGGTTGCTTGAACGTGGCGGCCGCGCCGATGCCGTTCTGCGAGCCCAGCACGCCGGGCTGGCCGGCGATCGTAGAGACAACGCCCGCCGGCGTGATCTTGCGCAGCAGGCTGTTGCCTGTGTCGGCCACGTAGACATTGCCGTCGCTGTCCACCGTCAGGCCGCCGGGCATATTGAAAGATGCCGAGCTGCCGGTCCCGTCGGTCGCGCCGATCTGGCCTGAGCCGGCCAGCGGCATGACCAGGCCGCCGGGCGTGATCTTGCGGATCCGGTTGTTGCCGCTGTCGGCAACGTAAATGTTGCCGGCCGCGTCAGTCGCAATGCCATAGGCCTGCCCGAAAGATGCCGCAGTCCCCGTGCCGTCGGCGAAGCCTGCAGTGCCCGAACCGGCCAGCGTGGTGACGTCCTCGGCAGGCGTGATCTTGCGGACAACGGCGCCGATGAATTCGAGCACGTAGATGTTGCCGGCGGCGTCCGTGGCCACCGACGAAGGGGTATTGAACGTGGCAGAGGTGCCATGGCCATCGAGCGACCCGATGGCGCCACTGCCTGCGACCGTGCTCACGTCGGCCGCGGGTGTGATCCTGCGGATGCGGTTGCCGCCGAATTCCGCGGCATAGGCATTGCCCGCCGCATCCAGGGCAAGACCGGACAGGCCCGAGAACGAGGCTGCCGTGCCGTTGCCGTCTTGCGAAGTACCGCTGCTGCCACCGCCCGCAAAGGTCGTGACATCGCCAGCGGGCGAGATCTTTCGCACAAGGTTCGTTGCCGTATCCGACACGAGCAGGTTGCCGCTCTTGTCGACGACCACGCTGTACGGGAGATAGAACGATGCGGCGGTACCGTTGGCATTGACCGAGCCGATAGTGCCGGACCCGGCGAACGTGGACACCTGCGCCACCGCCGCCGAGCAGGCGACCGCCACGTCGCCGACGTCGGCCGAGGCCTTGCCGCTGCCCTTGGTCACGGTGCAGAACTGCCACAGGGGCTGGGTGCGTATGCTGACCTCGTAGGCCGAGCCTTCGGTGAGCGCGGTGGCAAAAGTGAACTTGCCGTCGGCCGTGAGCTTCAGGTCGTCGCCCGCATTGTTCTGGAGCACCAGGCTGCCGGTGAGGCCGGTGACGGTGCCGCCGACCGTATGCGTCACGACGACGGGGGGCGGTGGCGTCTGCGCCGGCGCAGCGATCGGCACAAAGCCCGAGCCGCCACCACCACCACCGCAGGAAGCCAGCAACACGATCGCACCGGCCACGACGCCGCAGCGCCCGTAAAAACTCACTTGACTGGAAAACATCCGCTGCCCTCTTTGGTTTTATCGATTCACGAAGAGAAACCCACGCTCCGGCCGAAGTGCTACCGGCGGTTTCAAATCGTTGATTCTTGTTAACTATTTGTTTCTTCGCCATCACCGGAACTAGGTAGATGACGGAGCGAGGCACGGCTGCGCCCGCCCCCGCGGCACCGCGGCGGGCAGAGTCTTCAGGGCCGCGAGGCGGACACTTCGCGCAGCCGCTGATGCGCTGCACCATCCCAAGCCACGGGCTGCTGGTTCTTCGCGCTCAGATAGTGGTGCGTGAACACCGCCAGGTAGGCCTCCAGCGCATGTTCGGCGACATGCTCGCCCGCCAGGCTCATGCACATCGCGGCCACCTCGCTGGTGCAGAAGTGGTCGTCGCGGCCGGAGTTGCGCAGCTTGTATTGCGTGATCTGCTCCGGCTGCAGGCTCAACACCGGCAGCTGGTCGAGATAGGGGCTCCTGCGGAACATCTTGCGTGCCTCAGCCCATGTCGCGTCGAACAGGATGAAGAGCGGGCGTTTCGCGGTGCCACTGCAAACCGGGTCAGGCGCCGGAACGGTCAGTACCACGCGCTCTGGCGCCGCATACTGCCCCGGGAACACCACGTAGGGTTGCCACTGCGGGTCGTTCAGCAGCGCCAGCAGCGCGGGGTCGGTTTCGGTGCGGGCCCAGCCAAAGGCGAAGGTATCAGCCACCACGTCGGCGACCAGCCAACCGGTGTTGGTGGGCTTGAGCGGCTCGATGTCGGCCATGAGCAGGCACACCCCTGCGCGTGTTGCCACCGAAGGGCGCACGGCGCACATGCAATGGCTGGGCACCAGGCGGCAGCCCGCGCAGCGCTCGCGCTTGAAGCCACCACGGGCAAGAAAAGGCTTGGCGCTTCGCGCCAGGCGGGCGGCGCGAAGGAGGGAGACGGCGTGGGGCATGCACCGATTCTCGACCCCACCGGAATCCGTAGAAATTACACATTCGCGCCGATAGAGGCTCTGGCAGGCCCTGTGCTGGAGGAAAATCCATTGCATACAAAGGCAATACGCCCATAACGCCATGACACTCGACGAACTCTTTGCCAATGACGAGTCGCTCCCCACCGTCCCGAAGGTGGTGTCCGACCTGATTGAGATGCTGCGCGACGACGATGTGCCTTTTGCGGCCATCGCGCATCGGATCGAGCTTGACCAGGTGCTCGCGGCCAGGGTGCTGCAAATGGTCAACTCGCCGTTCTTCGGGCTCCGGCGGAAAATTTCGTCGATCCAGGGCGCGATCCTGATGCTCGGGCTCTCGGCCATCCGGTCGTTCGTGGTGAGTTCGGGTCTGTCCGGCGCCTTCAGGAAAGTGGACGGAGTCAACCTTCCGGCCTTCTGGGCCCACAGCCTGCGCGTGGCGTCGGTCTCGAGGTATCTGGCTTCCAAGACCCGGCACGTCGACCCCAATCTGGCGTTCACCGCAGGCAGCATGCATGCCATCGGCCACCTGATCATGGCGCAGGCAATGCCTGAGCGCATGGCCGCGCTGAATGCCGTTCACCCCTTGGACGCGCTGGGGCGAGCGCAACTCGAGCTTGTCGAGTTCGGGTATCACTATGGCGACGTGAGCGCGTCCCTGGCGCAGCGCTGGGGCTTCGCTCCCGATCTGGTCGGTGGGCTTTCGAGCTTCGTGAGCCCGGCAAAGTCGGAACATGCCGACGCGCTCGGCGGCGTTCTTCATCTGGCCGTGTGGCGCGTGGCACTGGAGCGCCAGGGCGTGGACCTGAGCAATTTCAGTGGCTTCTGGCCGAGCCAGTCCGCGCTGGCTGTCGGCATCACCGAAGACATGGTCCAGGAAATGCCGGCGCCGCGTGTGCTCGCTGCGGACCTCGAATCGATGATCGCCTGACCGTACTCCGGTCTCGACCTTCTTCGTGCGCTAGACCAGTTGCAGGTCTTTCGGCGCTACCCCGTCGAACACCCGCGCGAGCTGCGCCGGCGAGAGGCCATACATCCGCTTGAACAGCCCCCCGAACACCGCCCGGTACTCGTTGAGCACCGGGTAGTCGCGGTTCTGGAACAGCGTGGACTGCGTCAGCGCCTGCTGCTCGCCGACGACGCGCCCACCAGCCTGCGCCGAAAGGCCACCGCCAAGCACCCAGTAGACGGTGCCGTGCCCGTGGTCGGTGCCACGGTTGCCGTTCTCGCGGAAGGTGCGGCCGAACTCGCTGATGACGACCACGACGGTCTGGCGCCATGCGTCGTCGCCCATCTCCTGGGCGAAGCCGGCCACACCACGGCCCAGTTCTTCAAAACGGTTGGCGAGATAGCCGGTGGCGCCGCCCTGCCCCACGTGCGTGTCCCAGCCGCCGACGTCGACAAAGCCGAGGTCGAAGCGGTCGCGCATCAGCAGCGCCATGCGGCGCGCCACCAGCTCGAAGCCCTTGGCGGTCATGGCGTTGCGGCTGGCGGCGTCCATCTCGGCCTGCACCGCGCGCGTTACCTCGTCGCGCACCTGGAAACCCTCGGCCACCGGCTGGGCCAGCGCCGTGTTGCGGTACATGCCCGTGATGATCTGGCTCTGCCGCGCATCGATGCCCGAGCGCGCATTGCCCGCAATCGCCATGTTGGCGGCCTTGACGCTGCCGCGCATTGAAATGGGCAACTGATCGGTGAAGGCGATGGGCGACACGTCGGTGACGGGCCCGGCGCCGAGCACACCCGCCAGCCGGTTGAGAAAACCCGAGCGGTAGTCGCGCTGCTTGTCCAGCGCCTGGCCGAGCTCGATGGAGTCCTGCGTCTCGAAGTGGCTGCGCGTGAGGTCGTCGGTGCCGGCGAAGGCGATGAAGGAGGCCTGCTTCTGCTGGAACATCGGCATCACGCTCTGCGCCAGCGCGGGGTGCAGGCCCCAGTTGCCATCGAGCGGCAGCGCACCGTTGGGCGTGCCGGGGCGCGCGATGGCGATGTTGGGGCGCGAGGCGTAGTAGAAGTCGCTGCTCGTGGGCACGAGCAGGTTGCTGCAGTCGTACGCGCCGCGCAGGAACACGACCAGCAGCTTCGCGCCTTCGGTCGCGGGCGCGGCCATCAGTTGGCCGGCTGCGCCCGCGAGCGGGGCGGCGGCCATGAGCTTCAAGAGTTCTCGACGTTGCATGACGGTGTGTCCTTCTTCTTGATCAACGGCGCATCAGCTCCGGCGACGCCAGCAGGAAGGTGTTCCACTCCTGCGGGTTCTTCGCCTGTGCCAGCGCCTCGCGCGTGTCCGCGCTCATGCCGACCTGCATTGCGCGCACCGCGTGCGAATCGGCCAGTTGCGGGAACGCGGGCTTTTCCAGCGGCGCCTTGTCGTCCGTGCGGAACAGCACTGCTCCGTTCGCACCGATGGCACGCGCGATCTCGAAGCGCGTGTTCATCTGCCCCGCGCTCGCCCAGGCTGCCTCGTTGAGCGGATAACCGTCGGGCGTCTCGTGGCCGTACAACTGCTCGCCCATGCGGTTGATCCAGCCGAGCATCGGGTTCACGTTCGACACCACGCGGTCGTCGTACGCGAGCCGCACGCCAGCCATCACGTAGTGCACCGGGTCGCGGAACTTGCGGCCCAGCGAGGCGGCGAACTCGGGCGACTCGAACAGCGCCTTCAGGGTGATGGCGATGTCGCCGTCGCTGCGCGTGAAGGCAGCGGCCATGCGGTCGACCAACGCCTGCGGCGGATCGTCGGAGACGAAGTACACGGCGAGCTTGCGCGAGATGAAGCGCGCGGTGGCCGGCGCACGCGCCAGGCGATCGAGCGCTTCGTCGGCCTCGGCCAGGCCGCTGCTCTTGATGGGCTGGCCCAGCAGCGTCTTCGGCCCGTAGTCGTGCCGGTTGGGGTTGAACTCGAACAGGCCCTTGCGCACATAGTCGGCGCGCACGGCCGGCCGCACGTTCGGCGGCGGCGCATCGAGCGGCTGATTGCTCACGCCCACGCCGGTGAGCACGCGTGCCAACTCCTGCACGTCGGCCTGCGAATAGCCACCGCCCACGCCCAGCGTGTGCAGCTCCATCAGCTCGCGTGCGTAGTTCTCGTTGATGCGGTTGGCGGCGTTCTGCGCGTTGTCGAGGTAGCGCAGCATCGCGGGGTGATGCAGCGTGGCGCCGAGCAGGTCGCGGAACTTGCCTAGTGCGTGCGGGCGAATCGCGTTCTCTTCGTAGTCGCCCACCATCGCGCGGATGTTGTCCTTGCGCAGGTTGACGTTGAAGTGGTTCATCCAGAACCACGTCATCTGCTCCTGCAGCTGGTTGGGCGAATACAGGGCGCGCAGCACGAAGCGCTGTTGCGCTTCGCGCGCCAGGTCGTTGAGCCGCTGCTGGTAGGCCTGCCGCGCGGCTTTCTTCTGGTCTTCATCGGGCAATGCATCGGCCGCCTTGCGCTGCGCGTCGAGTTCGGTGACGAGCTGGTCGAGCGGCGTGCGCGAGATGCTCATCGCATCGATCTGGGCCTGCGCCGCGGGAGGCAGCGGCACGGGGCGCGGGTTGAGCTGGTCGCGCATCCACAGCGACAGGCCGCGCTTTGCAAGCTGCGCATCGCTGCTCGCGTTGGCGCCCCAGCTCACGCGGTCGAGCCAGCGCAGGCGGGCGGCATCGTTGAGCGGTGCAGAAGGCAACGACACCGACACCACCGGCCGCTGATCGCCTGGTGCACTTGCGCAGGCCGCGAGCAAGGCCAGCGCACACGCGCCGAGCGCCATCGACGCGCGGCGCACCGAAAAGATCGACGCGGTGGCCGGCACCGCCGTCACTCCCTGCGCATGTCGTGATGGCGCACGTCGCCGATGGCGTGCTGTGCGGTGTTGAGCGCCACGTCGACGTGCGCAAGGCCGCGTTGCTGGAACGGCCGCGAGCGCGGGTCGTCTTCTTCGCGGGCCACATCGGAACGCACCTTGCGCAGCAGGTCCACCGCGGCATGCAGACGGCCTTCGGGCGGCAGCCACGCATCGGTGGGCTCGCGCCATTCGAGGGGCTTGCCGTCGAGCCATGCCGCGCGCTGCAAGTCGCCGATGGCAGCGTGGATCTCGTCGACCACCACCTGCTCGTCGCGCGAAATCTGTCCGTCTTCAGGGCGACGGTGCTCCACCTTCCAGGCTGCCGTTTGCAGGTCGGACAAGGCGTGGAGGTAGAACGGGTGCCTGCCGTATTCGTCGGCCAATGCGGGCAACGAGGCCGCTGCCATGAGGGCAAGTGCGGCGATTAGGCTTTTCTTCTTCATCTTCGGGGCTCCTGTGAGTGACGACCATTGAAGGCCGCCTCCTCAACCATCGGGACCCGCTCCGCGTTGACGCTCTTTACCCTCGTAACGCTGCGCAAAGACGGCGCCTAAGCGCCGGCTAAGTCAGGCTACAGACAGGCTGGAAGGCGCAGCGCCGGCAATCTGCCGCAGGGCGCGCTCGAACACCTCGACGGGCTGGCCACCCGAGATGAGATGCTGGTCGTTGATGATGATCGCGGGCACCGAGTGGATGCCGGCGTCGGTGTACATGCGCTCGCGCTCGCGGGTTTCCTGCGCAAACTCGTCGCTGTTCAAAATCTCGCGGGCACGGGCTGCGTCGAGCCCGGCTTCGGTCGCCGCGCGCACCAGCACTTCGGAGTCCGAGGGGTTCTGGCTGTCGGTGAAGTAGGCCTTCAGCAGCAGCTTCTTCAGCGCCGCCTGCTTGGCCGGACTCTCCAGCTCGGCCCAATGCAGCAGGCGGTGTGCGTTGAAGGTGTTGTAGACACGTGGACGGCCTCCGGGACTGAACTCGAAGCCCACTGCCGCGCCGCGCTGGCGGATCATTTCGCGTGACTCTGTCTGCTGCTCGCGCGTGGAGCCGTACTTCTGGTTCAGGTGCTCGAAGGTGTCCTGGCCTTCAGGCGGCATCTGCGGATTCAGCTCGAAGGGCTGGAAGTGCAACTCCGCGGTGACCTCGGGGGCCACCTTCCTGAGCGCCGCCTCCAGCGAACTCAGGCCGATGGCGCACCAGGGACAGGACACATCGGAGACGAAGTCGATCTTGAGGTGGGAAGAGGTAGGGGTAGTCATGGCGCCATTCTTCACGGCGCCACAACCCTTGGTGCACGAAAGGTTTTCAGGCCGCGGCCTTGGCCAGGCGCGCGTCGTGCATCGTCTTCTCGCGCAGGCGGTCGTACTCCTGCTTGTCGACCGGCGCCGCATCGGGCTTGCCGAGGTCGTTCATCTGGATGCGATAGGTCTCCCGTGCGCTCAGCGCAGCCAGGGCCGCCAGCACCGTCACCGCAAAGGTGATGGCACCCACGGTGAACCACACGTTGGTCGAGCCGGGAGGCGCAACGGCGGCGAACAGAGCGGGCAGCAGCGCAGTGATGGTGGTGCCGATGTTCTGCGAGATAGCCATGGCCGAGACGCGGTTGCGGGTGCGGAACAGCTCCGGATAGAAGCTCGGGAAGGTCGCGTTGTAGCCCTGGTACACGATGCCCCACATCAGCAGCGACATGGCGATGGCCAGCGGCACGTTGCGGATGCTGATGGCATACAGGTACACGAAGGACAGCAGCCCCGACAGCAGCGCGCCGACGACGATCGGCGGGCGGCGGCCGATGCGGTCCGACAGGTTGCCCACGAACGGGATCACGATCACGGCGAGGATGTTGCCAAGCACGGGAATCCACAGGTACACGTCCTTCTGGAAGCCGATGCCGTAGGCGGCCTGCACGGCATAGGCCGCGCCGAACACGGTGGCCACCACCGGAATGACGTTCATCAGCGCCATGCAGACCACGCGCAGCATGTCGCCCCAGCTGTCGGTAAAGGCCTGGACGATCGGCGCCTTGGCCACTTCGCCCTTCTTGTCCACTTCGGCGAAGGCCGGCGTCTCGTCAACCTCGCGGCGGATGATGTAGCCCGCCACGATGACCAGGAAGCTCAGCAGGAACGGAATGCGCCAGCCCCACGAGTTGAAGGCTTCCTCAGGCATGTAGTGCGCCAGCGGCAGGAACACGGCGGCCGCCAGGATCTGGCCGGCCTGCACACCCTGCAGCGTGAAGCTCGCGAAGAAGCCGCGCCGCCCGAACGGAGCGTGTTCAAGAATCATCGAGCTCGCGCCCGAGATTTCGCCAGCCACCGCAAAGCCTTGCACGAGGCGCAGCAGAACCAGCAGCGCCGGTGCCAGCAGGCCGACCTGGTCATAGGTCGGCAGCAGGCCGACGGCCACGGTCGAGAAGCCCATCAGGAACATGCACAGCACCAGCACCTGCTTGCGCCCGTGCGTGTCGCCCCAGTGGCCGAGCACGAAGGCGCCGATGGGGCGCGCGACATAGCCCACGCCGTAGGTCGCGAGCGACGCGATGATGGCGGTCTGCGGGTCGCCCTTCGGAAAGAATATCTGCGGAAAGATCAGCGCCGCCGCGGTGGCGTAGATGAAGAAGTCGTAGTACTCCAGCGCCGAGCCGATCCAGCCGCTTGCGGCGGCCTTCTTCGACTGGTGCCTGCCTTGCGGCTCATGGGCTGTGTTGGTTGCCATGTGTTGTCTCCAGTGTTGACGAAAAAACTCAGATCAATCCTGCGCCTGGGAAGCCATGCGCGCCGGTGCGTTGAGGGCACCGTAGGCGTCGTAGTTGCCTACGCGCTGTGCCACCTCGAAAAACAGTCCGCCCTCGAAACTCTCGGTATAGATATGCAGGTAGTCGCCGGCCGGCGAACGGTCGAACAGCACGCCTGCTTCGCGCATGCGCGCCAGCAGTTCGGGCGCGATGTCGATGCGCGTGGCCAGGTCGTCGTAGTAGTTGTCTGAAATAGGCACGAAGCGCGTGCCGTTGGCGCGCAGCTTCGCGGCCGTCTCGAAGATGTCGTTGGAGCTCAGCGCAATGTGGTGCACCGCACCGCCGCCGGTCACGCTCAGCGTGCGCGCGGTGCGGGTGCGCTGGCTCAGCGACACGTTGAGCACCAGGCGCAGGCTGCGGTCGGTGTTGGCAACGCCGCGGCTGCGAATGAGGCCGAAGGGGTCGGCAAGCTCCAGGCTCTCGCCGGGCTCCAGGCCGAGCACGGCGCGCGTGAACAGCACCCAGGTGTCGAGCTGGTCGACCGCCAGGCCCAGGGCCACGTGGTCGATGCGCTGCAGGCCGGCGTCGTTGTTGTCCCTGGCTTGGGCGCCCTCGTCTTCGAGGATGAAGTCGGCTTCGTACAGGCCGTTGGCGCCCAGCGCTTCGGGCACGAAGTGAATCAGGTTGCCACCCGGCGCAACGATGGCCGGCACGCGCTGCTCGTTGGGGCCGACCGGGCTGTCGTGCCGCTGCGAGCGCATGGCGGTGGCGCGGTCCGCGGCCGCGAGCGGGTCGTCGCAGCGCACGCCCAGCGCGCACACCGAGGTGCCGTGCGCTTCGAAGCGGCTGCGAGCAAACGAATCGGGCTGCGCGTTGACGATCAGGTTGATCTCGCCCTGGCGATACAGCGTCACGGCCTTCGAGCGGTGCGTGCCGATGCGGCGGAAGCCGAGTTGCTTCAGCAGCGTGGCCAGCGTGGCGGCTGAAGCCTCATCGGCCGCGAACTCGATGAACGACAGGCCGGAGAGCGCCGGCACAGGCGGTGGGTTGAACAGTTGCACGGGCTCGACATCGACCAGCCGCTGCCGCGCTTCGCTTTCAAGGTACAGCAGCGAGCGCATCGCATCCACCGCGGTGCGGCGGTTCGGCGTCTCGCGGAAGATGTCGTTGAAGATCTCCAGCGACAGCGGCCCGGTGTAGCCCGCGCGCAGCACCTGCTCGAAGAAGCCGACCACGTCGAAGTCGCCCTGCCCCGGAAACGAGCGGTGGTGGCGCGCCCACTGCAGCACGTCCATTGACAGCAGAGGCGCATCGGCCATCTGCAGGAAGAAGATCTTGTCGCCCGGAATGGCGGCGATGCCTGCCGGATCGTCCTTCAGCGACAGCGTGTGGAAGCTGTCGAGGATCAGGCCCAGGTGCGGATGGTCGGCACGCTTCACGATCTCCCAGGCCTGGCCGTACAGCGAGGTGTGACGGCCCCAGGCCAGCGCCTCGAAGCCCACGCGCAGGTTGCGGCGCGAGGCGCGCTCGGCCAGCTCGTGTAGTTGGGCTGCGGCCAGTGCTGGGTCGTTCACCGACAGCGGCGAGGTGTTGGAGCAGCACAGCACCATCGGCGCGCCCATGGCTTCCATCAGGTCGAACTTGCGCTCGGCGCGTTCCAGGCTGCGGCGGAACTGCGGCTCGGGCATGCCTTCGAAATCACGGAACGGCTGGTACAGGTCGATAGACAGGCCCAGGTCGCCCGCGATGCGGCCCAGTTCGGCGGCCGTGCCCTTGAAGTTGATGAAGTCGGCCTCGAACAGCTCGATGCCGTCGAAACCGGCGGCGGCGACGGCTTCGAGCTTCTGGCGGAGTGTGCCGCTGAGCGAGACGGTGGCAATGGAGCGATGCATGGGGGTGGACTTTAGGAACACCCGGCCCCCGCCACAATCAATTCAGGAGGCAAATGATCGATGATCGATCACATACGTGCAGTATTCGCACGAAATACGGGATACACCTAGGCCACCCGCATGGCCTGCAGCCCTCAAAGGCTGCGCCAGAAATCGATCAGCAGCTGTGTGAACTCCACCGGCCGCTCGACCGCGCTCAGATGCGCGGCGTCGATGGTGGCCAGGCGCGCGCCCGGAATGGCCCCGACCATGGCCTGCGACATGGCCATCGGCGTGGCCTCGTCCTGCAGCCCGCCGATCACCAGCGTGGGCACGGCGATGCGGTGGTTGCTCTCGCGGAAATCGATGGCCGCGACGGCGTTGCAGCTTTCGATGTAGCCCTGTGCGTCGGTGTGCACCAGCACGTCGTGCAGCGTCTTCGCAGCGACCGCGCCTTCGGGCGTGCCCACAAAGGCCGGCGTGAGCCAGCGCGCCACGGCGCCGGGGGCGATGGCGGCCACGCCCTTCGCGGCCACCGTCTCGACGCGCGCGCGCCAGGGTGCCTGATCGGGGTAGTAAGCGGCCGAATTGGCGATCACCATCGTCTTCAGCAGTTCGGGATGCCGCACCGCCAGCGCCTGCGCGGTCATGCCGCCCATCGACAGGCCGACGAAATGCACGGGCTCGCCGTCCGCCTCGCGCTGGATGAGCTCGGCCACGTCCTGTGCCAGCGTCTCGACGCGCAGCGCGCCGGGCACCACTTCCGATGCGCCGTGGTTGCGGTGGTCGTAGCGCAGCACCGTGTGGGCGCGCGAGAGCTGCGCGGCCACGCCGTCCCACATGCTCAGGTCGCAACCGAGCGCATGGCTGAGCACGACGATCGGGCCTTCGCCCTCGCGAACGACATTCAAACGGGTCATAGTGTGGTTTCCTTTTTCGGGTGTTGAAGACGCGGCAGCCAGAGGAACGCGATGGCCATCAGCACGCAGCCGGCCAGCACCATCGGCACGACCATCGGCCAGGCGCCGTTGGAAAAATCGGCATCGACAAATCTTGCTGCCAGCTGCCCCACGCAGAACGCGACCATCATCATGCCGAAGCCCGACCAGGACACGGCCCGGCCCGCCAGATGCGGCAGGTCGCCCACCGCGCCCGCCTGCCCGCAGGGCTGGTGGATGCCGTGGCCCAGGCAGTACACGGCGTGGCCAAACAGCAGTGGCACCGCGCTCAGCGGCATCAGCCAGCAGCCGAGCGCCTGGATGATGGCGCCAGTGAGGCTCAGCGATGCGCCGAGCCGCA
The DNA here is from genome assembly GCF_051216475.1 of Variovorax nivicola. Lineage (NCBI taxonomy): Bacteria > Pseudomonadati > Pseudomonadota > Betaproteobacteria > Burkholderiales > Comamonadaceae > Variovorax > Variovorax nivicola. Next base: position 51,024 of record NZ_JBPJZK010000011.1, read on the forward strand.
CGGTGCGCACCGGCCCGTAGCGACGCAACAGCGTACGGCACATGGTGGTGCTGAAGATGTAGACCAACGAGCCGCCGGCCGGGATCCAGCCGTACCACGCGGGCGACCAGCCCAGATAGCCGATGTAGACCATCGGCGACAGCAGCAGAAAGCAGAACAGCCCGCCGTAGGTCGTCGCCGCCACCGAGGCCCAGGCGCGGAACGAACGGCTCGCGAACACGGCACGCGTGCTGCCGCGCGGCGCAGACGATTCGCCCTCGCCCATCGGCTTGCGCGTTTCGCCGAACGAGCGCCAGCACAGCGCGAACAGCAGCGAGGCATAGACCGCCATCGCGACCATCACCCAGCGCCAGCCCGCGCCCTGCACCAGCCATGCGCCGAGCAGCGGCGCCATCAGGCCGACCACGCCCAGCCCGGTGAGGCCGCGCGCCATGACGTGCGGGCCTTCGTGCGCGGGATACAGGTCGCGCACCGCCGCGCGCGAGCACACCAGAATCGCCGCCATCGAAAAGCCCTGCAGCGTGCGCCAGCCTGCGAGCAGCGCCACGCTGCCTGCGAACGCGCCGCCCAGCGCGGCAATGGCATAGCAGCCGAGCCCTGCCAGCAACACCGGCCTGCGACCGAAGCGATCGGCCAGCGGGCCGCACAGCAACTGCGCAAAGCCGAAAGCCAGCACGAACAGCGTGAGGCTGGTGCTGGCCGAACCGAGCTCCTTCGCAATGGCGGGAAGCGCCGGCAGATAGCTGTCTGTGGCCACCGGCTGCGCCGCCAGCAGCAGCGGCAGCAGCAAGGTGAAAGTGACGTCGAACCGGCCCTTCTTGCGGGCGACCGGCGCGGTCACTGGGGCAGCGCAGGCAGCAGGCCTTTTTCGCGCAGGATGCCGGTTGCGATGCCGAAGGCATGGTTGGCCACCGGCACGCCGCAGTAGATGGCGGCCATCATGATCACTTCCTTGATGTCGCCCGGCGTGAGGCGCGACTCGGGCGGGCCGTCGAGCGCGGCGCGTACGTGCATGGCGAACTCTTCATACGCATGGATGCCCAGCATCATCGACAGCACCATGTAGCGGCGCGTCTTGTCGCCCAGCGCGGGGCGGCCCCAGATGTCGTTCCACGCATGGCGCGTGATGAGCTCCTGGAACTCGGCGTTGAAGCCGTTGCGGTTGGCGAGCGACTTGTCGACCCAGGCATCGCCGAGCACGCGGCGGCGGTTGACGAGGCCGGCTTCGTAGTCGTTGGCCGGGGCTTCGGGGGTGGTCATTGAGAAAGTTCCTTGTTTGTGTCAAGCCGGGCCTGCAGCACCTTCACCTCGGCGAGGGCGATCTGTCCGGCGTTGTGAGCGAGCGCGGGGTCGAACCATTCGTCGGCCGCATCGCGTGGGAGTTCGGCACGCAGCCGGTCGATGTTGGCGCGCATGCGCGCGGCGTCGACCTGCAGGCCGGGCAAGGCACCCGCCATCGCGCGCACGCTGCCGTGCGATGACATCAGCAGCTGCGGCCATTCGGCCAGCTCGGCCTGCCATGCGCCGAGGGCGCGTTCGTGCTGTTGCGGCATGGCGCCGAGCAAGGCGGCCACACGCTGCGGTGCGCGGTGCGCAGCGGCGATGGCGACCATCGAGGCCACCGGGTTGCGCTTGTGCGGCATCGCCGACGAGCCGCCGCGGCCGGGCTCACTGGGCTCCGCGACTTCGGCCACCTCGTACTGCCCGAGCAGCGCGATGTCGACCGCGATCTTGCCGAGGCTGCCGGTGACGAGGCCCAGCTCGCAGCCGAGCGCCACCCATTCGTCGCGCTGCGTGTGCCACGTTGCGCCGGGGTCGCCCAGGCCGAGCTCCTTGGCCATGCGCTTGCGCACGGCCGCGCCCTGCCCCTTCATCTGCGCCAGCGTGCCGACAGCGCCGCCGAGCTGCAATTGCAGCGCGTGCCTCGCGGCGTCGCGCAGGCGGATGCGGCTGCGCACCAGCGGCGCCGCCCAGCCTGCGCACTTGAAGCCGAAGCTGGTGACCGAGGCCGGCTGCATCAGCGTGCGCGCGAGCATCGGCGTTTCGGCGTGCGTAACGGCCAGGCGCAGCAGCGCGTCGGCGGCCTTGGCAAGATCGGTCTCGATGAGCGCGACCGCTTCGCGCGTGACCAGCGCCATCGCGCTGTCGATCACGTCCTGGCTGGTGCTGCCGAAGTGCACGAAGGGCGCAGCGTCGGCATTGAAGAGGCCAACGGCTTCGCGCAGCGCCTTCACCAGCGGAATCGCGACGCTGCCCGCGCGGCCACTCTCGCGCACGATCTTGGCAACGTCGAACAGCTCGACCTTGCAGCTGCTGACGATCGAATGCGCGGCGCTCTCCGGGATCAGCCCTTCGGCGACCTGCGCTCGCGCGAGCGCGGCTTCGAAGCGCAGCATGGCGTCGACGAAGGCGCGGTCGCTGAAGGCGCCTAGCGTTTCGGATGTGGAGAGGAAGCCTTCGAAAATACTCATGCTGTGACCTGGCCTTTCAATATTTCAATTGGGCCACGGCACGCAATTCCTCCGGGGACGCTGTGCCGAATCCGAAGAACTCCAGGTAGGCAGGGATCATTTCAAACAGCATGTCGGTGCCGACCTGCACCTGGCAGCCCTTGGCCTTGGCGGCCTGCAGCAGCGGTGTGTATTCGGTCTTCATCACGACCTCGCCGACGAAAGTGCCGGGGTCGATGCGGTCCACGTCGAAGGGCAGCGGATCGCCCTCCTTCATGCCGAGCGGTGTGGCGTTGACGACCACGTCGTAGCCGGCCGGGTCCTTCGAGCCCGTGGCCACCTTCATCTGCGGATAGTGCTCGCGCAGCCGCGCGGCCAGGGCGCCGGCCGAAGCCTCGCTCATGTCGAACAGCATCAGCTCGGCAGCGCCTGCCGCAGCAATCGAAGCGGCAATGGCAGAGCCCACACCGCCCGTGCCCGACACCAGCACGCGCGTGCCCTTGAAGAGACGCCCCTTGCGCTCCACGCCGCGCACGAAGCCCGCACCGTCGAACTGGTCGCCCAGCAGGGTGCCGTCGGGGCGCTTGAGGATGGCGTTGCAGGCACCCGCGACGCGCGCCGTGGGCGTCACCTCGTCGACCAGCGCCATCGTCGTCACCTTGTGCGGCATGGTCACCAGCGCGCCGCGCAGGTTGCTGAACTTGAAGATCTGCGGCAGCGAGGCCGCGTAGTCCTCGGGCTTCACGCCCATGGGCACCACCACGGCATCGATGCCGTGCTTGTCGAACCAGGGGTTGTAGATCATCGGGGCCTTGAAGGCCTCGGTGGGATAGCCGATGTGGGCGATGAGCGTGGTCTTGCCGGAAATCATGTCGATCGTTTCTTTGAAAAATTGGGGCTCAGGCGACGCTGGGCGAGTGGTAGCGCAAGGGCTGCGCAATCTCCGCGTGCATCGCCGGCGGATAGATGGTTTCGCGCAGAAAGTCGGCGTCGGCCTGCATCGCCTCTGCCGCATCGAGATGGCCGAAATAGCGGAAGTAGTGCGGCATCTGCTGGATGAGCATCTCGAAGCCTGCCTGCGCGTTGAGCCCGCGCGCGCGGGCTGCCTGCACCAGCGGCGTGGGCTGGTTGCGCAGAAGAATGTCGAACAGCGCCGCATGGCCTTCCATGCGGGCCACGTCGAGCGGCAGCGCATCACCCTCGACCAGCCCCAGTTGCGTGGCGTTGATGACGAGGTCGAAGCCTTCGGGCGCGTTGCTGTCCACGGCAACCACAGTTGCGTCGAAGAAGGCATCGAGCTTGGCCGCCACGCCCGCCGCCTTGCCAGCGGCTCTGTCGTAGAAGGCGATGTGCGCCGCGCCGTTCACCGTGCCGCCCTCTGCCAGCGCAACGCCGATGGCTGCCGCGCTCACGCCCGCGCCAAGGATCAGCACGCGCTTGCCGCGAAAGGGAATGTTGTAGTGGTCGAGCGCGCCGATCAGGCCTTCGCCGTCGAACAGGTCGCCTTCGAGCTGGTCGCCCTCGGTACGGCGCACCACGTTCACCGAGCCGGCCACACGGCCGAAGAGGCCGCAGCCGTCGAGCAGGTCAACCACCAGCGGCTTGTGCGGCGGCGCGATCACCATGCCGCGCACGTTGCGCGCGAGAAAAGCCGACTTGAAGAACACCGCGAAGTCGCGCACCGGCACCTGCATGGGCAGCAGCACAGCGTCGATGCCGAAGCGCTCGAAGGCGGCGTTGAACATGCGCGGCAGCCGCACATTGCGAACCGGGTCGCCGGGGATCAGGTAAGCCTGGGTGCTGCCGCGGATGGAATGGCTCATGTGCGTGCTTCCGTTCGTCAATCGCTCTTTTCGAGGGCGGATGCCGAGCTTTATAGTCGCTTCGCCGGATTCCCGCAGCCTTCGGCACCTTGAAACGTACGATTATCGAACTGTAAAAATCACTGATCGTTCAATTCAAGGGTTTTCACGGGCACCGAATGCAAACTCCGCACCCTTCCACGCAGGCACACTTCCGCCCATGAGCAAGGACAGCAAGGACGACCCGGCGCCGCCCCCCGGCCTGGACAAGCGCGACTGGATCGCCGGCCTGGAGCGCGGCGTGAGCATCATCGAAGCCTTCGACGACGCCAACCCGCGCCTGACCGCCAGCCAGGCCGGCCAGCGCACGAACATGACCCGCACCGCCGCGCGGCGCTATCTGCTCACCTTGCAGCACATGGGCTACGTGGCGAGCGACGGCAAGCTGTTCTGGCTCACGCCGCGCGTGCTGCGGCTGGGCCAGTCGTACCTGGAATCGGCCCGGCTGCCGCGCGTGGTGCAGCCCTTTTTGCAGCGGGTGGCTGCCGGCACCAACGAGATCGCATACCTCAGCGTGATGGACGGCGACGAGGTGGTCTACATCGCGCGCAACGGCCCCAACCGCAGCATGAGCACCGGCTACGTGCTTGGCGCGCGCGTGCCGGCGCAGGTCACGGCCTCAGGCATGCTGATGCTGGCGCTGCGCAGCGACGCCGAGCTGAACGAATGGCTGACGACGAAGCAGCTCACCGTGTTCACCTCGCACACCATCGCCAGCATGGAGCGCATGAAGCTCGAACTCGCGCGCATCCGGGCGCAGGGCTGGGCACTTTCCGAGCAGCAGCTCGACCTGAATTCGCGCGGCATCGCGGCGCCGCTGCGCGACCGGCACGGCACGCTGGTGGGAGCGCTGAATATCACGATGCCGATGGGGCACGAGAGCTCGGAAGACGCGGTGGCACGGGTGCTGCCGGTGCTGAGGGAGACGGCGCAGGCGATGCGCAACCTGATCTGACGGCCTGACTGACAGCATTCCGACAGCATCGGCCGGGCACGATGCGCGCTTTCAATCCAAAAGCGCTGGAGACACAAGCACCATGTCCGACCTCTTCTCCCCGAACGACGCCCACCTGAATCGCCGCCACTGGCTGCAAGCCGGCGGCGCCCTCACTCTCGGCGGCCTGCTGCCTTCGCTGGCCTCGGCCCAGGACACTTGGCCCAGCAAGTCGATCCGCTTCGTTGTGCCCTTCGCCCCCGGCGGCAGCTCCGAAATCGTCGCGCGCTCGACCGCCGCCGAACTCTCGCGCACGCTGGGCCAAAGCGTGTTCGTCGACAACAAGCCCGGCGCAGCCGGCAACATCGCGATGAGCGAAGTGGCGCGCAGCACCGATCAGCACACGATCATCCTCGGCCACATCGGCACGCTGGCGGTCAACCCGTACATCTTTGCCAAGCTGCCCTATGACGCGAACAAGGACTTCAAGCCCGTGAGCCTGCTGGCCAAGGTGCCCAGCCTCTACGTGGTGCACCCCGACGTGCCGGCAAAGAACCTCAAGGAATTCATCGCGTATGCCAAGTCGAAGCCGGGCAAGCTCAGCTACGGTTCGGCAGGCAACGGCAGCGCGGGCCACCTGGCCTTCGAGTACCTGAAGATGACGGCCGACGTGTTCATGCTGCACGTGCCCTACCGCGGCACCGGCCCGATGGTGACCGACCTGCTCTCGGGCCGGCTCGACGCCTCGGCCATCGGCGCGGCGGCGATCATTCCGTTCATCAAGGCAGGCAAGGTGCGCTGCATCGCGACCGGCTCGGCCAAGCGCCTGCCGCAGCTGCCCGACGTGCCGACCGTGGCCGAGCAGGGCTTCCCGGGCTTCGAGATGACGCAGTGGTACGGCATGCTCGCGCCGGCCAACATCACGCCCGCCAACCTGGCCAAGCTCTCGGCCGAGACGATGAAGGCGGTGAAGTCGCCCGACTCCATGCAGCGCCTGACGGCCGACGCGGCCGAGGCCGTCGGTGGCACCCCAGAGCAGTTCGCGCAGTTCATCGCCGCCGAGCAAACCCGTTGGCAGAAGGTGATCGCAAGGGCAAACATCAAGCCCGACTGATCGTCTCAGGCCCTAGCATCGACGCCATGCGCATCCTGCTGGCGGAAGACGAACACACCCTGGGCACCTGGCTCTGCAAGGCGCTGGAGCATGCGGGCATCCAGGTCGAATGGGTGGACGACGGGCGCCTGGCCGACCGGGCGCTGCAGCAGCGCGACCACGATGCACTGGTGCTCGACCTGGGCCTGCCCGGGCTCGACGGGCACACGGTGCTGCAACGGTTGCGCGAGCGCGACCAGCGCTTGCCGGCGCTGATCCTCACGGCGCGCGACTCGCTGAACGAGCGCGTGGCTTCGCTCAACGCGGGTGCCGACGACTTCCTCGCCAAGCCCTTCGCGCTGGCCGAGCTCGAAGCGCGCCTGCATGCGCTGGTGCGGCGCGCGCGTGGCGTCGAGCATCCGCGGCTGGCTTGCGGCCCGCTGGTGTACGACGGCGCTCGCCGGCACTTCACGTTGAACGGCGAGGCGCTGGCGCTCTCGCCGCGCGAGCTGGCGGTGCTGCGCGTGCTGGTGCAGCGCAGTGGCGAGCCGCTGTCGAAGCAGCAGATTCTCGAGCGCGTGTTCTCCGACGATGAAGAGGTGCATCCCGAGGCGGTGGAAGTCTTCGTCTACCGGCTGCGCAAGCGGCTGGACGGCACGGGCGTGCGCATCGTGACGCTGCGCGGCCTCGGGTATGTGCTCGAAGCGGACTGAGTGAGCGTGGTGCCGGGCCTCGCAAACCGCCTGCGGCGCGCCAGCCTGTGGCAACGGCTCGCGCTGCTGCTGTTCCCGGCCCTGCTGGTCGTGACCGGCCTCGAGCTGTGGATGACGCGGCACGACGCGCTGGCCGCCGCCAACGCGGCCTACGACCGCTCGCTGCTGGGCGCGCTCAAGTCCATCGACGCCAACATCTCGACCGCCTCGGGCGGCCTGTCGGTCGAGCTGCCGTACACGATGTTCGAGTTCTTCGAGCTGACGGCCAGCGGCCAGGTGTTCTTTCGCGTGTCCACGTCTGACGGGCTGGTCGAGCTCGGCAGCGCCGACCTGCCCGCGCCGCCCACCGAACTGTCGATGGGCGTGCCGGCCTTCTACGACGCCACCTACTTCGGCGAGGCAGTGCGGCTCGCGGCCTACCGCCGCGACCTCGACCGCACGCCGGCCGGCAGCACCGGGCGCAGCGTGCTGATCCAGGTGGGGGAAAGCACGCGCTCGCGGCAGGAATTCAGCGCGCGCTTCGTGCGCAGCGCGGCGTTGCGCGACGGGCTTGTGCTGGCGATGCTGTTGTGCGGCACCGCCCTGGCGCTCGCGGCGGCGCTTCGGCCGCTCTCGCGGCTGGCGCGCGAGGTGGGCTCGCGCACGCCCGACGACCTCACGCGCATCGCCGAGACCGATCTGCCCGCCGAGGTGCGCCCGCTGGTGGCCGCGGTCAACCAGCAGATGTCGCGCACGCAAGACCTCGTGACGCAGCAGCGCCAGTTTCTGGACGACGCCTCGCACCAGCTGCGCACCCACCTCACCACGCTGCAGATGCAGGCCGACTACGCGCGACGCGAGCAAGACCCGGCACAGGTGCAGGTGGCGCTCGACGCACTGGGCACCGAGATCGGCCGCGCGACGCGCAGCGCGCAGCAGCTGCTGGCGCTGGGCCGCAGCGACACGGTGTCGGTGGAGCCCGCCGAGTTCGACGCCGCAGCCCTGCTGCGCGAAGTGGCGGTCGACCTGCTGCCGCTGGCGCGCGCCAAGCGCATCGACCTGGGCATTCATTCGCCCACGCCGGAGTTCCTTGCCGTGGCAGACCGGGGGCTCATGCGCGAGGCGCTGGGCAACCTGGTGAGCAACGCGATCACCTACACGCCGGCCGAAGGCACGATCACGCTCTTCGCCGCAGGCGACGCGGCGGGCTGGAGCCTCAACGTCGAGGACAACGGCCCCGGCCTCGGCGACGAGGAACGCGCCGCGCTGGGCCAGCGCTTCCGGCGCGGCGCGCGCGCCGGCAAGGGTGGCTTCGGGCTCGGGCTGGCCATTGCGCGTTCCATTGCGCAGCGGCATCGGGGCGAGTTGCGGCTCGAGGCGCGCGAGGCCGGCCCGGGGCTGCATGCGATCATCTGGTGGCCTCGCCCGGCCGCCATCTGATGGGCCCACTGCCATGTCCACGCCCCCCACCCGCCGCCATGCACTTCGCGCGTTGTGCGCGTTGCTGATGCCTTTCAGCGTGCGCGCGATGGCCGCGAACGATCCCTCCGAAGACGCCGCCGACTGCGTGATTCCCGCCAAGGCCGGCGGCGGTTTCGCATTGACCTGCGCACTGGCGCGCGATGCGCTGCAGGCCGTGCGGCCCACGCGCCCGCCGCTCACCCAGCGCTACCTGCCGGGCGGCATCGGCGCCGTGGCCTTCGACCGCGTCGCCACAGGCAAGCTCGGCGGCCCGGGCACGCTGGTGGCGTTTTCGAGCGGCTCATTGCTCAACCTTGCGCAGGGCCGCTTCGGCCCGCATTCGCCCTCGGCCGTGCGCTGGATCGCCACGCTCGGCACCGACTACGGCGTGATCGCCGTGCACCGCGACTCGCCCTACAAGCGCCTGCAGGACCTGGTCGCCGCGCTGCGGCAAGACCCGTCGCGCATCGCCTTCGGTGCGGGCGGAACGGTCGGCAGCCAGGACTGGGTGAAGGCCGCGCTGCTGGTACGCGCAGCGGGCCGCGATCACAAGGCCATGCGCTTCGTGTCGTTCGAGGGCGGCGGGGATGCATTGAGCGCATTGCAGGGCAAGCATGTCGATGCCTTCCCCGGCGACGCCGCCGAAGCGCTGCAGGCCATCGCTGGCGGCGCAGCCGTGCGGCTGCTCGCGGTGCTGTCGGAGAACCGGCTCGGCGGTGCGCTCACCGGCGTGCCAACCGCGCGCGAACAAGGCGTCGACCTGGTGTGGCCGACAGTGCGCGGCCTGTACCTGAGCGCCGACGTGCCGGAGCCGGCCGTGCGCGCATGGGCCACGGCCTTCCACGAGGCGAGCGCCGCGCCCGGCTTCGCTGCATTGCGCGAGCAGCACGGGCTGTACCCCTTCACGCTTACCGGCCCCGCGCTCGACGACTACGTGCAGGCGCAGATCAAGGCCTATCGCAGGCTGGCGGACGAACTGGGCCTGCGGCGCTGGCCTTCCTGATGAACACAGGCAAGATCGCGCTCATGACCGAAGACGCCATCACCCAACACATCATCGACATGCTGGCCGGCGGCCACTTTCAGGTTGCCGACGACAACACCTTCTTCTTCCACGACGGGGACAACAGGTTTCCTTTCACCACGATCGTGACGAAGGACAACGAGTTCGACAGCGCCTCGCAGCTGAACCGCCCGGGCGTGTTCCGCCTGAACGTCGGCGTGGGCAAGGAGACCTTTCGCGCGCTGTTCGGCGAAGCGCCTGCTGCCGCAGACCACGCCGCGCTCGACACGCTGATGCCGCACCCGGTGTACGCGAAGATGTACTGGGTCAGCGTGATCAACCCGAGCGCGAAGACCTTCGAGACGGTGAAGCCGCTGATCGCCGAGGCATTGAGCCTCGCGCGCTCGCGTAAAGCAGGCTAGGCCGCCTTCAAGAACACGTCGTGATCCGGCGCGAAGTTGGCGTGCAACGGCAGCATCGCGCCACCTAGCGCACAAGCCTGCGCCCCCGCCTTGCCGCCATGCAGCCGCGGCTGCCACAGGCCTTCCCAGTTGCACCGGTCCAGCGCGGCACGGGTCTGGTCGAGCAGCGCCTGCAGTAGCGGGCGTGACATCGAACCATCCACCACCACATCCGGCAGATCGAGCATGGCCGTGCCGCTCACGATGGCATGTGCCAACGCCTGCGATGCGCTTTCCAGCCACGCTTGCGTCATCGCGGCATAGGGAGGCTGCAAGGCGCGGTCGTCATACGCGGCCATGGCGTCGAGGCCCTCGCCTATCAGGCGCTGCTCCAGTTCCCAGAGCGACGCTTGCGCAACCAGCTGAGGCGGCAGTGCGCCGCGACTGCCCGGCGGCTGCATCGGCAATGAAGCGAGCGCGCCCGCATTGCCGTGCGCACCGGTGTGCAGGTGCGAGTTGATGACCAGTCCGCCCCCCACGAAGGTGTCGACGAAGATATACAGGAAGCTCTTGAGGTCGTGCCCCCGCCCACCCACCAGCTCGGCCACGCAGGCGGCCACGGTGTCGCGCGCGAAGCTCACCGGCACGTCGGTGCGCGCACGCACCTCGGCGGCCAGGTCCATCTGGTTCCACAGGTCTGACTGCGCTTTCGACAAACCCAGCGTGCGGTGCCAGCCGCCCAGCTGGAACGGCGCGGCCAGCCCCGCCCCCACGTTGCGCACCGCCAGCGGCCCCAGCCCGTCGCGCAACCGGTGCATGTGCTGCGCAATGGCGGGCAGCAACTCGTCAACATCGGGAAAGTCGTAGCTGATCGCATGGCGCTCGCGCACCTGCGTGGTGAAGTCGATCAGCAGCCATTCGGCGCCGCGCCGGCCCACCTTGATGCCGATGGCGAAGGCACCGTCGGGGTTCAGCGCCAGCGGCACCGAAGGCTGCCCGATGCGCCCGCGCACGCGGCTCTGCTTGACGATGAGTCCGTCTTCTTCCAGCCGCGCGGTGATGAGCCCGATGGTCTGCGCGCTGAGCCCGGTCAGCCGCGCGAGGTCGGCCTTGGGCAGGCTGGTGTGAACGCGCAATGCCTGCAGCACCGTGCGCTCGTTGAACTGGCGCATGCCGACCTGGTTGGAGCCGCGGGGCCGCAACAGGTCGGGCGTGCGCGCAGGTGTGTCCGCATCAGGCATGCGCCTCCGCGGGCAACTGGTCGGCCGTCATGGCGCCGGTCATCACGGCGACCGTGTCGCTCATGCTGATCTTCTTCGGGTCGAGCACCGCCGCGCGCTTGCCGAGCCGCGCCACGTGGATGCGATCGGCCACCTCGAACACGTGCGGCATGTTGTGGCTGATGAGCACCACGGGCAGGCCGCGGTCGCGCACGCGGCGGATCAACTCCAGCACCATGTTGCCCTCCTTCACGCCTAGCGCGGCGGTGGGCTCGTCCATGATGACCACGTGCCGCGCGAAGGCCGCGCTGCGCGCCACGGCCACGCACTGGCGCTGTCCGCCGGAGAGCGTTTCGACCGCCTGCGTCATCGACTGGATGCCGACCTTCAGGTCCGCCATGCGGGCCGTGCTTTCGAGCAGCATCTGCTTCTTGTCGAGCATTCGCAGCACACTGCCCAGGAAGCCGGGACGGCGCAGCTCGCGGCCGAGGAACAGGTTCTCGTAGATGGTCATGGCCGGGGCCACGGCCAGGTCTTGATAGACCGTCTCGATGCCGGCGCGGCGCGCATCCAATGGATTGCGAAAATGCACCGGCTGGCCATCGAGCAGGATCTGCCCCTCGTCGGGCACCACCGCGCCCGACAGCGCCTTGATGAGCGAAGACTTGCCCGCACCGTTGTCGCCGATCACCGCGAGGATTTCTCCTTCGCGCAGCTCGAAGTCGACACCGTCGAGCGCCGTGACCTGGCCATAGCGCTTTACCAGGCCCTTGGCCTGCATGACGATCTTGGGATTGGTGACGGTGTTCATCATCGGGCTCCCCGGCGCGACAGCTGGTCGGCCGCCACCGCAAGAATCACGAGCACACCGGTCACCAGCACCTGGTAGATCGACGACACACCCATCAGCGTGAGCCCGTTGCGGAACACGCCCACGATGAGCACGCCGATCAATGAGCCCAGCACGATGCCGCGCCCACCGAACAGACTGGTGCCACCGAGCACCACCGCCGTGATGGCGTCGAGGTTCTCGGTCTGCCCCGCATTCGGATCGCCCACGCCAGTACGCGCCACCGACAGCAGCGAGGCGATGCCGTACAGCACGCCCGCCGCCACGTACACGCCCAGCAGCACGCGCTGCGTCGGAATGCCGACCAGCCGCGTGGCCTCGGCGTTGTTGCCCACCGCATAGATGTGCCGGCCCGCCGCCGTCTCGCGCAGCACGAACCAAGTAAGCGCATAGAGCACCACCATCAGCACCGACCCCCACGCCACCTCGGCGCTGCCGATGGTGAAGGTGGTGCCCAGGCCCGTGAGGCCGCCGGGCAGATCGGTGATGGTCTGCGAGGACGAGTACAGCTGCGTGATCGCGAAGGCAATGTTCAGCGTGCCCAGCGTCACGATGAATGGCGGCAGCTTGATGCGCGTGACCAGCAGCCCGTTGAGCAGGCCGAACAGCGTCGTCACGCCGATGCCGCACAGGATGGCCACCGGCACGGGTAGCCCGAGTTCAGTGGCGAACTTGCTCATGATGATGCTGCCCAGCGCCATCACCATGCCGCACGACAGGTCGATGCCCGCCGTGAGGATCACCAGCGTCTGGCCGATGGCGATCACGCCGACCACCATCACCTGCTGCAGGATCAGCGAGAGATTCCCGCCCGTGAGAAAACGGTCTGACTGGGTCGCAAAGAAAATGCACGCGCCGAGAAGGGCCAGCCACGGCCCCAAGGCGCCCCACGGAATGTGGTGCGTCGCAGATTTCGCCATCGAGATGCTCCTCCTGGGGGCTGTCAGCTATTTACTTCTTGCCCCAGCACAGATCGGCACCGGTCTTCGTGTCCTTGCTGTCGACGCCCGCCACGCTCTTGCCGGCGATCAGCGTCACGCCCGTGTCGACATAGCCCGAGGCCTTCTTGCCCGTCTTGGCGAATTCGACGCCTGCGGCCACGCCCATCGCGGCCATCTTCAGCGGGTACTGCTGCGAGGTCGCGGCGATGATGCCGGCGTTGGTGTCCTTGATGCCCTGGCAGCCGCCGTCGACCGAGACGATCAGCACGCCCTTTTCCTTGCCCGCGCGCTTCAGCGCGTTGTAGGCACCGGCCGCGGCGGGCTCGTTGATCGTGTAGACCAGGTTCACGTCAGGCGCCTTCTGCAGGCAGTTTTCCATCGCCGTCTGCGCCTTGGCCTGGTCGCCGTAGCTGTCCGCCATGCAGACGATCTCGGGCGCCTTCGACAGCTCGTTCGACTTCGCTTCATTGGCCGGCAGGCCGAAGCCCTTCATGAAGCCGTTGTGGCGCTGCGCGCCCACCGGGTGGCCCGGCAGCAGGTCGAGCGCGATGATCTTCGCGGGCTTGCCGGCCATCGCAGCCTTGGCGTATTCGCCGATCAGCACGCCGGCCGTGTAGTTGTTGGTGGCGAAGAGCGCGTCGGTCGCATCCGGCGGATCGGCCGGGCTGTCGAGCGCGATCACCATCACGCCCTTGTCGCGCGCCTTCTTGATCGCCGGCACGATGGCCTTGGCGTCGCTCGGCGTGATCAGGATGGTCTTGGCGCCGGCCGCGATCATGTTTTCCATCGCGGTGATCTGACCCGCGTTGTCGCCGTCGGCCTTGCCCGCGCCGGAGAGCAGCTTGGCGCCCTGCTTCTTGGCCTCTTCCTGCGCGCCTTCCTTCATCTTGACGAAGAAGGGGTTGGTTTCGGTCTTGGTGACGAGGCCGATGATGGGCTGGTCGGCGGCGAAGGCTGCGGTGGATGCAGTCACGGCGGCGAGGGACATGGCCGCCATGGCCAGGATGGAGCGGGGGCTGCTGAGCATGGTTTGTCTCCTTGGGCGGGCGGCGAGGCGCCTGCGGTTTTTTGGAACCGGATCGCGCGGGCCTTGGCTTGATGGCTGGAGGCTCGGTGTCCGGGCGCAGAGGGACTATCGGCGAGGAGAGGGACTAAATCAAGCTGATTTAGTTATCGGAAACCCGGGGTTGAGGATGCAGGCGGCGGGCTTGCGGAGCGCCGCTTTGGCGGGTGTTGGTGCCAAGCGGGCGATGGGAACGGCTTCACCCATGGCCAGGCCGATATCTCGTAGACCGGGTCACCCGTCCCGGCGAAGAAATCGATCGCACCGGACTTGACCTGAACCATCTTCCAGCTCCGGGCTGCGACCTCTCTCGACGGGACCTTCAGCAGCGAATAGCGAGTGGCAATGTGAGACCGCCCTGCGGCGACTGAAAAGAAAGACCGATGTAGATGGCGCCGCTGCGTCCCTTGGCTTGAAGCAGTTAATCAAATGCACTGGCGACATCTTGCGTCGTTGCGGGTTTCCGACGCTGCCCGGGACTGTATTGAAGACCCACAACGCCCCATCAACCCCGACGACTAAGAAAAGCAGATTCGCTCGACGTCCGACCAGTCAAAGATATTTTTGAAGTCGACTCCGAGGTGGTGCTTTTGTGCGAGCACCTTCATCTTCTGCTCAATTACTTGGTGCACGAGGAAATCATGTCTTCCATCGAGGAGAATTTCGCAAAAAATATCTGAGTGTCATATTTTCGACTCAATCTCGAAAAACTCCAGAATTCTGCGGGGAAGAAATACCCTTTCGCCAAAAACTCACTCAGTTGATGTACGGCATATTCCAGAGCGTCGCGACTCAGGCCAAGGAGCAATCCACACCTCCTTATTTCGAGACGATCCGACATCTCCGACTGAAACTCAATTCTCGCTTTGTCAAAATCACGCCTAAAATACCGAAGGCAGTCGACAACTCCTGCATTCTCAGCACCATTGGCCAACTCAGAAATTCTGGAAAGGAGCAATGCAGCGCCTTCTTCATCGAGTGTGATCGTCAGCTCATCCTTACTAAACGGACCAAAATTAAAGGCAATCATTTTCAAGCCCGAGACAGAGAAGACTTGTAGCGGTTGAACTCTGCTTATCACTGACCAGAACTGGCCATATTTCGGTGGCAATCAACACTCGATAGTTTTATCGCTTCGAATTGGTTTGTTTGAGTTTTTCGATACAACCGCATCTTCGTCAAAATTCAACTCCAAGGTGAATTTTCCTCATCCACAAACATCCATTGATAAAGAGGCTTAGATTCTTTTCCCACGTCAGGAACAGGAGTTTCCAAGGTTTTTGCGTCGAGCAGTGAAATACCATAAGATTCAATTATTTCAATTACAGCAAGATCGTCTTCATCATGAGCGCACTCCCTAATAATTGGCTTGGACGTAGAGCCTTCTTCGTTGATTCGAGCAAAAAAAGCAAAAGGTGCAACCATTGAAACCCTGAGAAGATAATCACCGGCAGGCGCACAGGACAAAAGATATCCAAAGCTGACATCGTAATTTTCGTCAGTATCCTCTTTTACCAAAAATCTCTTGCAAATATCATCAATCAATTTTTGATAAGGTTTTTTTCCAAGTTCATCAAGCACAAAAGAGTAATCAGGGGCTCTAAGGTTTTTATACCTACCCTCCAGCACGTCAATCCAATTTTTCTTCATATATACCCTATGGTGTCTCGGGACCGGCCGGGTGCCCATGAATTTTTCCCTTGGAGTCTTGGTGAACTCTCACTTTGCTCTGAGTTCCACCTTTGGGTCCCTCGCCGATTGGGGCTCCAAACTCGTAATCCTTCACTCCAGGCCTACCTGGAACTTGCGTTCCATTCGCCCATGCTTCATCGGTGTACTTGATCGCAGCATTCCAATCACAAAAGCACGATGTCGGCTTTCCGGCATTCACCCGATTCTCATATTGCGGCGTACCCTTTACATGGCCAGCTTGTTTTTGCAATGAAATGTGGGGCGGCACGCGAGGCTGCAGACCCAAAGGATCAATCCATTCAACGCTGTTCGGCGCATAAATGTGCAAGTTCATCCCGCCCGCCAAGGCGATCGGATCACTTGACGTGAATCTTCCGCTATGCGGATCGAAGTATCGATACCGGTTGTAGTGCAGTCCCGTCTCTTCATCCCAGTACTGCCCCTGGAACCTGATCGGATTCCTGAACCCTGCCCTTCGCCCCGCCTCGCTGATCGCCTCCCGCGCCTCGCCCCACGCCTTGTACTGCGCCGACCAGGCAATACTTCCTTCATGATCCGTCAGCTCTTGCGGCGTGCCCAGGTGGTCGCACTGATAGAACGCCATCTCCCTCTTGTCGAACGCACGCGGCACATGCCTCTGCTCGCCGTTCCACAAAGGATCCTGTTCGATGTCGTAGACGCCACCGTTGGCCGCCATCAGCGTTTTTGCATCCGTCGTCTCGCTCAGTGCCATCGCACTCGCCCGGCGCACCTGCACCAACGGTACGAACGAGTTCGCCTCGTGGATGTAGTGCACGCTCCAGCCGTGCTCACCGCCCTCTTCAATCGATGACTTGCTCTGTGTGCTCTCGAACGCGAGCACGTCGCCATCCCAGCCGAACAGCGTCGTGGCCTCGCCCGAACGCTTGGACAGCCGGCGACCCAGCGCGTCGTAGCTGAAGGTGGTGGTGATGCCGCTGTGGTCCGTCGCCGCCGTCATCCGGTTGAAGCCATCCCAAGCGAAGACGGTTCGCCAGCCGTTGCGCAACCGCTCGGTCATGTTGCCGCGCTCGTCATAGCGGTAGCTGGTGCCGGCGTAGCTCTTCAGCAGGTTGTCCAACAGCTTGTTGGCTGGATGCCTGAGCGGGTCGCCGCTCGGTGGAGCGTCGACGATGTTGCCAGCAGGATCGAAGGCGAAGATCTCACGTCCGACGCGGCTGTTGGCTTCGAGCAGGCGGCCCACCGGGTCGTAGCGGTAGCTCAGGTTGCCGCGCCGGCTGTCGCCGATGGCGACTAGTTGGCCAACCTTGTCGTAGCTGTAGCTGCGCTGGATGCCAGCGCTCGACTCGATGGCGCCGGGCTTGGTGCGCGAGATCTGCTGTTCGAGCAGCCGCCCGGCCGGGTCGTACTTCTGGCGCTGGCTCAGACCGTTGCCCTGTTCCCGCGCAACCTCGCGGTGCAGGTCGTCGCGCTCGAAACCCAGGATGTCCTGGCCGTCGAGCATCAGCCCGTGCACATGGCCGGAGCCGTACGTCAGCCACTGGGTCACGTGGCCGTCTGGCCGCACGGTGGCGATGCGCTGGTTGAGTTCGTCGTAGCGGTGCTGCCAGACTGCCGTGCGCTTGCGCTCCAGGTAGTGGTGATGCTCACGCGTCAGGTTGCCGGCCGGGTCGTAGAACCATTGCAGGCGCGCGTCGCTGTTGGTCGCTTCGATCAGGCGGCCGTTGCGGTCGTATGCAAAGCGTTCCGACTGATCGCCGGCTCGGCGTTCGCTCAAACGGCCGAGCGGATCGAATTCGAGTTCGGTGCGCTGGCCTGCTTCGATCACCCCGGAGAGGACGCCTGTGGTCCCCTCGTGGATGTACTGCGTAGTCTTGCGGTCGAAGCCGGTTTCCTCGAGCAGGCGGCCCACCGGGTCATAGCGGAAGTCGTAGCGGCTGCCGTTCTCGTTGTGCAACTCGGTCAGGCGACCCAGCAGGTCCCAGTAGTACTTGAGCGAGCGGCCCGCTGCGTCGGTGCGACCGGCGATCAGCCCGGCGCGCGTGTAGCTGTAGCGCGTGGCACGCCCGAGCGCGTCTGTGTGCGTCAGCAGGCGGCCTTCGGCATCGTGCTCGAAATGCTCGCTCGTCTCGTCGGGCTGCACGATCTGTTCGAGCTGGCCGGCTGTGTAGCGATAGCTGGTGGTGTTGCCAGCAGCGTCGATCGCCTTGGCAAGACGGTCCCGTTCGTCGTACTCCCATCGGCTGGTCTTGGCAGAGCAGTCGGTGTAGCTGAGCAGTTGCCCCGATGGGGAATAGGCGAGCACCTTGACGCCGCCCTTCGCATCGGTGATCCGCACGGGCCTGCCGGCCTTGTCGTAGGCGTACTCAGTCTTGTGGCCGAGCGGATCGATCTCTTCCGTGAGGTGGCCCTGCGCATCGTAGTCACGCTTCCACACGCCGCCCTCGGGATCGAGGATGCCCGTGAGGCGGTGCAGCTTGTCGTATTCGAAATGCACGCGACTACCATCGGCGCGCGTGTGCGTCTGCAGGTTGCCGTCTTCGTCGTAGGTGTAGTCGTCGGTGCCGCCGTCGGTATGCACGTGACGCGTGATGTTCTTCGCGTCGTCGCGGAAAAACCATTCCTGCAGCTTGTCGGGATGGATGATGCGGTAGGTGTAGCCCTGGATGTCGTAGTAGTGCCAGGTCTCGCCGCCCAGCGCATCGGTCACGTAGGTCAGGCGGATGTTCTTGTCCCACTCCAGCTTCAGCGCGAAGCTGCCGTCGTCCGACCACTCGCGCACAGCCTTGGCGTCTGTGCCGGTGCCGTCATATTCGAGGTTCATGCCTCGGCCGGTGCGGTCGGTGTAGCGGGTCACGAGATGGTGCGCGTAGGTGTAGCTCCAGCTTTCGCCGTCCTCATCCTGCGCCGCGACGAGGTCACCTTCTGCGTCGTGCGTGTAGGCGGCCAGCTGACGAATGACCTGGCCGTCTTTCAGTTCCCACAGCGACTTGATCAAGCCGGTCTGCGCATCCGGCTGCGTGCCCACGTGCGCCACGACGGCTTCGCCCTGCTTGCTGATGATGTCGCTCAGCACGCGTTCGCCGGTCGAGGCGATCACGTGGTCGTAGCGCAAGCCGACGGACATGCCGTCTTTCGCCTGCTGCGCGACGAGCCGGAAGTGCGGCTGCTTGCTGTCGACGTACTCGTAAATCTCCCGCCACTCGCTCTGCTCACCTGCGGGCAATGGCTTGCCGAAGTCCAGCGCCAACAGGCCCTCGTTCAACCGCGAGATGCTGACCTCTTCGACGGCATCGAAATACGTCTGCCCCACCTCCAGCAGCGGGTAGGCATGGCTGCGCCCGTCGGCTGCGTGATACACCAAGCTCGCCTGCCCCTGGCGTGCGCCGCGCACTGGTGTGGCAACGTCCACTCGCATGCTGTAAGGCGTGATCCACCGGGCCCCCAGGCTAGCGCGGTCGAAGGCATCGAGGTCGCTGGCATAGGTGCGCGCCCATTCGATCGGCAGCGGTGCCGCGAGCACGAAATCGGTGTGCGTGAAGCTCTCATTGCCGGTGGCGAGGCTGATCGAAGCGCCTTTGCGTGCCGGCGCGGGGCAGTTCTTGCAACCCGAAGTTCCCTGTGCCGGCGCCTGCTTGCTGATATGCCCAAGCGGAGTCCCCGGCTTGGCCTTCTCGGCCTTGGCGCCCGTTTGCGGCGGCACGATCGCCACGCGCTTTCCCTTCTTGCGCAGCAGCGCATCCCGCAGCTTGTGCAGCAGCCACATGATGCTGGCCTGCGCTTCCTTGTTGGCCAACGCCGACAGCTGGCTGCGAAGCAGGCGCTTGAAGTCCAGCATCTGCGTGATCACGCCGTTGACCTTGCCGGCAACGCCCGCGGGCAGCTGGTTGGCGGCCGTCTTGGCGACATAGTTCGCCGACTGCTTGGTGTAGCGCACCGCAGTGCCCCACATGCGGCTCCAGGTGCTCTGCGTCTTCGGGTCGTATGTACGGGCCTCCGTCGCGCCTGGCTTCGCCACGTCGAACAGGTCCTTCTGGCCCAGCACGCGCCGCAGGATGTCCACCAGGTTGTCGATGATCTTGTCGGCCAGGTCCGCGCAGCTCTTGAGAATGCCGTCGAGTTTGTCGATGGCGCCGTCGATGAACTTGTCCAGCTCGCCCATGATGGTGGCGTTCAGGTGCCCCACCAGCGTCGTGACGATGGCTTCGCCCAGGTTCGAGGCGGCTGCCTTCAGCTCCTGCTTCACCAGGTGAAGCGTGGGCCGCAGGCTCATGCGCGCGGCTGCCATGCTCGGCGGCAATGGAATCAGCCCGATCAGGTTAATGCCCAGGCTCACCCAGGTCAGGAATGCTTCGACCCCGTCCTTGGCCTTCTTCTCGACGATGTTGATGATGTCGAGGAACACATCCACCAGCGCCATGATGTTGCCGACGATCGGGATGCTGCCCAGCACCATCGTCAAGCGCTCCAGCGTCACGTAGCCGCCGCTGAACGAGCGCAGCCAGTCGTCCACCGCCTTGCTCGCGGCGGCGATGTCTTCCTTGACGATGGTGTTCAGCGGCGCAACCGCCGTCTGGGGTTCTCTCTCAGTCGGTTTCTGGCCTTGCTGTTGCGGGCCTTCGTTTCCTGCCATCTTCCCTCCCTGCCTCGAACTGGTACGTTGCCTTTGCTGCGGATGCGGGCTTCAGGGCCGGATCACGCAGTCCTTCATCGTGAGAAACGCCGACCCCATCGCAAAGCCGACCTCGCAGCTCGCAGTGAACTTCGCGCCGCTGCGCATCTCGCCCATCTTCTGGTTCTGTGCGTCGTCCGCCGGGGTCAGGCGTGCCAGCTCCTGGTTGCCGCGCACATCGGCGGCGCGGATCATCGAGGTGCCGCCGAAGGAATCAGACGCCTCGACGACCAACGCTGAGAACTGCACGCGCTTGCCGTACTCCGGCATGCCAAGCGCGCGGCGACCCTGCTTCTCGTAACTCTGGTGCAGCTTGGTCAGCGTGGTTTTCGTTTCCGCTTGCGCAGCACACAAAGAGGCCGTGCCCAGGAAGACAGTGGCGACAAAGACGGTTTTGATGTTTTTCATGAACATGGAATCGATGAAGTGATGACCTTGCCCGTCAGGGCTCAGTTGATATTGGCGTTTTGAAACTCGAGCTGCTCGAATGTGCTGCCTGTGAAGTCCACGCTGCGCCCCTGCAGCCCTTGCGCATGCACCACGGTGCCGCCGCAGTTCAGCACCCCGACGTCGTTCCAGTGGCCGCCCGCGAAGCTGATGTCGTCCCACTGGCACTGCGTGAAAGTGCTGGTGCCGATGCTGCCGCCATCGAAGTTCGCGCGCGTGAAGCTGCAGTTGATGAAAGTGCACCCGGTGATCGAGATGCCGCCGAAGTCGCACTGCGTGAAGCTGCAGCCCGTGAACTGGCAGGCGCTCCAGCCCGCCTGCTTGAAACTGGTGGCGGTGAAGCTGGTGCCCGTGAAGGTCGTTCCGGCGAACTGGGCGAGCCCCAGGTCGAGCCCCGCATAGGCGAAGCTGTCGGCCTGGCCCACGAGTCCGGCGGGAGCGCCGCCTGCGCCTTTGCGCCACATGTCGTGGGCGAGGATGATGATTTGTGAAGACATACCGAATCCCTGAGTGATGCCGTCGCCTCAGCGAGACAGATGCTTCTGGAGAATCCGGCCGGCACCCTTCTCGATCAGCAACTCAGGTTCCGGCAGGCTCGGCAAGGCGCCTCGATGACCTTGTGGCTTGTCCTTTGCCACCCATGACACGCGGTACCCGCCAGCCTCTTCGACCAGGAAGAGCTTGTAGTTTTCAAGCTGCAGCCCCGAAGACTTTGCGTCTTCATAGGCGACTGCAATCGCCTGTGCCACCAGGGCATCGACTTCGATGATTTCGTTCATTTTTCCTCCCTCTGCAAGATTGAAAGTACCGAGCTCAGGCAAGACCGACGTCTCCCGTGACAGGCTCGGCGCCGAATGCCATTACCGGCTCCTCTGCTCCCGAAGTATTTCGCCCGTGGTCTTGGAGGCGATGTACGTGATCGATCGCCCCGGCTTGCTGACATTGCCAAGCCCCTTCTGCCCCGGAGGTAGCTTGGCGGTGAACGCAATGCCGATGGTGTTGACCCCGTTCTCGTCCTCGCCGTTTTCTTGCTTTCTCTCAGCGATGTGGACGTTGAAGTTGTTCAGGTCCTGTCCCGTCGTTTCGAACAGCTTGTAGGCCTTGCTCATTGCAACGACCAGCGGTGTGTTGAGCAGCAACTGATCCGGCGACTCGAGTTCAAAGAGCGGCACGGCAGAGACATCGAGGTCATGAATCACGGACGCGCATTCCGGGCCTTGGCGCGGGCCTCCTCGATTTCCTTGAGCAGATCGCCGGCATCAGCATTGCCGTTCTTCAGCGACTCCGCCGCCCAGTGCGCTGCCTCGGTGAGATCCTTGCCATTCATGTAGAGGTCGTAGGCCAGGTTGTGCTGCGCCACGACATGGCCGCCCTTGGCCGCGATCGATAGCCAGCGGATACGCTGATCTGCGTCCGAAGACACGAAGGTGTAGTACAGCGAGAGACGAAACGCAGCCTCGGTGTCGCCAGTCTCGGCCTTTGCAGCCAGATCGGCTCGCTGTGCGTCTGTCAGCGCATAGGCGTGCGCACCCGAGATGGGCGAGGAAGAGGCAGGTGCAGCATCGGGCTTGTCCATGGCGTGGTTCCCCGTTGCGTGAGAGAGAGGTAGCTGAAGAAGAAGAGGAAGAAGAAGCGGTGCCGGCAATGCCCGCATCGCGCTGAACCTGAGGTCGATGTTCTTCATGGCTTGGGGTTGAAGGTATGCCAGAGCCCGGGGTCCGCGGTGTCCATGCTGCCGTCCGCTTTCTGGCTGGCCGGCTTGTGGGCGCCATTCGGCCAGATTCACAGGAGCTTGGCTGTTCTTGAAAGAAAGCGCTGCGCTTGCTTGAGGGAAGCTCGGCAAATTATTCGCATATGCGCGTCGTGCTTCAAAGTCGAATGCCATGGCTCGAAGACCTATATTTTCTTCGTTTGATCGGGTCCGTTGAACTTATTCAGCTCTTCCAAAGATCCATCCCAATTGGGCGGTGTCCTCATGCCACTCTTCCGGTTCTCAACAAAAGCGCAACCTATTATTTCCATCTTGGATTTTTCCGAGACACACAATCCGATCCATTTTTGTGTCGACAACTCCTGAACATCAAGGGCAATATTTCCATCCAATTCACCAAGCCGAGCAATCAAGTCCATCAATCCCCAAGATTTGATTCCAGCTTGCTCAGTGCTCACCTTTTTGATTTCGAACTCGCTCTTCAATGAAGATGGCGATGCAGTTCGGATGAATTTCATTACCGAACCCGAGTTTTCATCAAAAATTGAAAGGACAGCAACCCACTCCTCTTGCGGTAGGCTGAGAAAGAATTTTTTAACGTCAGACAAAGAAATCATGGCTTATGAACTCCAAGGCCCGTGCGGCGCCCTTTGAGCAAGACTTCAGACTCGCCCCATGCATCATCAGAAAATTCCCATGACCAGCAATCGCCTTCTTTGGGAGCCCCGTACGGAGCACTCAATAAAACTCCACCCGGACCATCCTTCTTGGCGTGATATTCCGCAATCTCTTTCTTTCGAGACCACGACGTGTATTGACTTTCACCTGAATACCCACCCTCATTGTGTTGAGTTGCCGAGGCTCCTCCCGCAGAAAGTGCGGGAGTAACAATACCGTTTTTAGCGTCCTTCAGCGCCGGATGATTTGCTGAAACGCCTCGATATAAATGCCCGGAGTCTGGACATGGACAGCATTTTTTACTGCCAGATGCTCGTGACTGCTTACGCCGTTGCGCCGAATTACCGCTCAAGCCAAGCGGATCGACCCACTCGGTTGGATTGACGGCATACACATGGGTGTTGTGTCCACCCAGCAGCCCGATCGGGTCGCTCGAGATAAACCTGCCACTGTGCGGGTCGTAATACCTGAATCGGTTGTAGTGCAACCCGGTCTCGTCGTCCAGATACTGCCCCTGGAAACGGATCGGATTGGCAAAGCCGGCCCGTCTTCCTGCTTCGCTGATGACCTCTCTTGCCTCGCCCCATGCCTTGTACTGCGCCGACCAGGCTATCTGGCCTTCATGATCCGTCAGCTCCTGGGGCGTGCCGAGGTGATCGCACTGGTAGAAAGCAATCTCCTCCTTCGCAAAGGCACTCGGCCTCGGCAGTTGCTCGCCGTTCCACAGCGGGTCCTGCTCGATGTCGTACTCCCCGCCATTGGCATCCATCAGCGTTTTCACGTCCGTGGTCGAGCTCAGCGCGACGGCTCGCGCTTGCCTGATCTGCACCAGCGGCACGAACGAATCCGGCTCGTGGATGTAGTGGACGCTCCAGCCCCGGCCCAGCCGCTCGCTCTCGCCGGCCATGCTCTGCGTGCTCTCGAAGGCCAGCGTGTCGCCGTCCCAGCCGAACAGCGTTGTGGCGTCGCGTGAGCGTTTGGCGATGCGTCGCCCCACAGGGTCATAGCTGAAGGTGGTGGAGCCCTCTTCGCTCGTGGCCGCGGTCATGCGGTTGAAGCCGTTCCACTCGAAGACTGTTTTCTTCCCGTTCTTGACGCGCTCGGTCAGGTTGCCGCGCTTGTCGTAGCGGTAGGTGGTGCCAGCGTATTCCTTCAGCAGGTTGTCCAACAGCTTGTTGACCGCGCGCAGACCTTGCGGCGCATCGCCGCGTGCGGCGTCGGCGATGTTGCCGGCCGGGTCGAAGGCAAAGGTCTCGCGGCCCAGGCGGCTGCTGGCTTCGAGCAGGCGGCCCACGGGGTCATACCTGTAGTTCAGGTTGCCGCGCCGGCTGTCTCCGATGGCGGTCAGCTGACCGGCCTTGTCGTAGCCATAGCTCCGGCGAAGGCTCAGTGTGCCGGCGGTGTCCGGCTTCGCCTGCGATATCTGCTGCTCCAGCAGCCTGCCGGCAGGGTCGTACCGCAGGCGCTGGCTCAGGCCATTGCCCTGCGTCCGGCCGATCTCCCGATGAAGGTCGTCGCGTTCGAAGCCCAGGATGTCCTGTCCATCGACAAGCAGACCATGCACATGGCCCGAACCGTAGGTCAGCCATTGCGTGACATGGCCGTCGGGGCGAATGGTCGCAATGCGCTGGTTGAGTTCGTCGTAGCGGTGCTGCCAGACTGCCGTCTGCGCACTGGCCAGATGGTGCTGGTGCTCGCGCGTCAGGTTCCCGGCGGGGTCGTAGAACCACTGCAACCTCGCGTCACGATTGACCGCTTCGATCAGCATACCGTTGAGATCGAAGGCAAAGGTCTCGACCTGCCCCTCGCCCGCATCGCGCTCGACGAGTCGCCCCATCGGATCGAAACGAAACCCTGTCGTGTGCGCCTCCGCCTCGACGACTTGCACCAGCGCGCCAGTGGATTCCTCGTAGAGGTACTGCCTGCGTTGCCTGTCGAAGCCGGTTTCCTCCAGCAGTCTCCCCGCCGGGTCGTAGCTGAAGTTGTAGCGGCTGCCGTTTTCGTTGCGCAGTTCGGTCAGGCGCCCCAGCAGATCCCAGTGGTATTGCAGCGTATGGCCCGCGGCGTCGGTGCGTCCTGCCACGAGCCCAGCCCGGTTGTAGCTGTAGCGGGTACGACGGCCCAACGCATCGGTGTGAGCGAGCAGCCGGCCTTCGGCGTCATGCGCGAATTGCTCGCGGGTCTGGTCAGGCAGCGAGATTTCTTCGAGTTGCCCTGGATGATTTCCATCGCTCCTCGCAGCGGCCTCGCCTTCGGGGGTGTAGCGATATCGCGTGGCCTGCCCCGCCGCATCGATGGCCTTGGTCAGCCGCCCGCGACTGTCGTACTCCCATCGGCTGGTCTTTCCCGAGCAGTCGGTGTAACTGGCGAGCTGGCCGGCCGGGGTGTACGTCAGTTGCTTCGAGCCGCCCTTGGCATCGGTGATGCACGCCGGCCGGCCGGCCTTGTCATAGGCGTACTCGGTCTTGTGACCCAACGGGTCGATCTCTTCCGTGAGATGACCCTGCGCGTCGTAGTCGCGCTTCCAGACGCTGCCTTCGGCATCGCGCAAACCCGTCAGGCGATTCAACCTGTCGTATTCGAAATGAACACGGCTGCCATCGGCCCGTGTGTGCATTTGCAGGTTGCCGCCGACGTCGTACGCGTAGTCGTCTGTGCTGCCGTCTGTATGCACATGACGGGTGACGTTCTTGGCGTCATCGCGGAAGAACCATTCCTGCAGCTTGTCGGGATGGATGATGCGATAGGTGTAGCCCAGGATGTCGTAGTAGAACCATGTCTCGCCGCCCAGGGCATCGGTCACATAGGTCAGGCGGATGTTCTTGTCCCACTCGAACTTCAGCGCAAAGCTGCCATCGTCGGACCACTCGCGCACCGCCTTGGCATCTGCGCCGGTGCCGTTGTATTCGAGGTTCATGCCGCGGCCGGTGCGATCGGTGTAGCGGGTCACGAGGTGATGGCTGTAGCCGTAGCTCCAGCTGGCACCGTTCTCGTCCTTCGCGGACACGAGATCGCGTTCCGCATCGTGCGCATAGGCGGCAAGCTGACGCACGACCTGGCCGTCCTTCAATTCCCACAGCGACTTGATCAGACCTGTTCGCGCATCGGGCTGCGTGCCCACGTGCGCCATGATGGCTTCGCCCTGCTTGCTGATGATGTCGCTCAGCACTTGCTCGCCCGTGCCTGCGATCACATGGTCATAGCGCAGGCCGATGGAGGCGCCGTCCCTGGCTTGCAAGGTCACGAGCCGATAGTGCGACCGGCCTTCGACAAGCTCGTAGATCTCACGCCAATTGCCTTGCTCACCCACAGGCAGTGGCTTGCCGAAGTCCAGCGTCAGCAACGCTTCGCTCAGACGCGAGATGGTCACCTCCTCGATGGAATCCCGATAGACCTGGCCCACGGCCAGCAAGGGATAGGCGTGGCTGCGGCCATCGGCTGCGTGATAGACCAGACTCGGTTGGCCCTCGCGCTCGCCCCTGGTTGGCGTCATCAGGTCCACGCGCGTGCTATAGGGCGTGAGCCAGCGCGCGCCCAGGATCCCGCGGTCGTAGGCATCGAGCTGGCTGCGGTAGGTGCGTGCCCATTCGATCGGCAACGGCGCGGCGAGCACGAAGTCCGCGTGGGTAAAGCTCTCGCAGCCAGTGACGAGGCTGATCGACTTGCCGAGCGCAACAGGCGCCGGGCAATTCTTGCAGCCTGCGTCCTTCTGGCCGTCCGCCTGCTTGCCGATGTGCCCGAGCTGGTCGCCCGGCTTGTCCTTCTGGGCCACCGCGCCGGCATTCGGCGAAACAATCGCGCCGCGCTGCCCCTTCTTGCGCTGGATGGCGGCCAGCAGCTTGTGCAGCAGCCACATGATGCTGGCCTGCGCCTCCTTGTCGGCCAGGCGCACGAGCTGGTTGCGAAAGGTCTTCTTGAAGTCCAGCAGGCTTCCGATCACGCCGTTGACCTGTACCGCCACGCCATCGGGCAAGTGATTGGCCGCCGCTTTTGCAACGTAGTTGGCCGACTGCTTCGTGTACTTGACGGCGCTGCCCCACAGCCGACTCCATGTGCTCTGAGTCTTCGGGTCGTGCACGCTGGTTTCCGCCGCGACGGGCGTACTGACCGTGAACATGTCCTTCTGGCCCAGCACCCGCTGCAGGATGTCGACCAGGTTGTCCACGATGCTGTCGCCCAGCTTGGCGCAGCCTTGCAGCATCTCACCGAGCTTGGCGATGGCGCCATCGATGAAGACTTCCAGTTCGCCGACGATGGTGGCGTTCAGGTGTCCTACCAGCGTCGTGACGATGGCTTCGCCCAGGTTCGAGGCGGCCGCCTTCAGCTCCTGCCTCACCAGATGCAGCGTGGGGCGCAGGCTCATGCGCGCGGCCGCCATGTTCATCGGCAACGGGATCAGCCCGATCAGGTTGATGCCCAGGCTGACCCAGGTCAGGAATGCTTCGACCCCGTCCTTGGCCTTCTTCTCGACGATGTTGATGATGTCCAGGAACACATCCACCAACGCCATGATGTTGCCGACGATCGGGATGCTCCCCAGCACCATCGTCAACCGCTCCAGCGTCACATAGCCGCCGCTGAACGAGCGCAACCAGTCGTCCACCGCCTTGCTCGCGGCAGCGATGTCTTCCGTAACGATGGTGTTCAGTGGCGCAACCGCCGTCTGGGGTTCGCGCTCCGTCGCCTGCGGCTTCGGCGCTGCTTCCGGTCCTGCCATTTTTTCTTGTTCTCTTCGAGCTTGTGCGTTGGGTTGGTGGAGTACGGCGCGCCGCGGCGGGTCAGCCCATGAAGCCGGGTGTTCGGCCTGTAGCTGCGGGGTTGGCGGCAATCGTTGCAATGCCCGGCTTCATGCCGCCCGAAGCCATGCCGCTCATCACGCCGGTGATCGGCGCACCCATCGGCCCCAGCTTGGCGCCGGCCGCCTGGATCGCCATGCCGGTTGCTGCCTGGCTCGCCTGACCGAGCAGCGCCTTGGCGCCGCCCTGCTGAACGGCTTGCGCTGCACCCACAGCCTGCTGCGCAATGCCGGCCGCCTGGGTGACCTGGCCCAGCGTGCTCGCGGCCTTGCTGCCCATGCCCGCGACACCGGCGAGCGCGCCCGCGGCACCGCCTGCCGAACCGGCCATGCCCGCAAAGCCGCTGGTCAAGCCCGAAAGCCCCGATACGCCGCCACCGGCCCCCTCGGCACCTGCGCCCGTCGCGCCCTTTGCCTTCCAGTCCTTGGGCGTGCCGAAATAGCTCCCCTCCTCCCACGGGTCGCGGGGGTCCTTGCCGAATGTGACCTTGGCGGTGCCGATGGGCAGGCCCGAGACGGTCGCGAACCCGTTGCGGTCGAAGGTGCCGGCGTGCGTGCCGCCTTCCGCATCGACCACGGTGAAGTCGCCCTGCGCCACGCCCTGGCGCTTTTCGCCAGTCGGCTTGATGTACTGGTGGTACAGGTCGAGCTGCCCCTTCGGCACCTGCGGCGGATTGGGCAGCGCAGGCTTGCCCTCGTTGGCGGGCCCGACGAGGCTGTGTACCGATGCATGCTCGCGCCAGATGCCGGAAGTGCCGTGCTCGATCCCGCCTGAACTCCAGCGGCTGTAGCTCGAGCCCCCGTTGATCACCACTTCTTCCTTCGCGTGGATGGTGATCTTGTTGGCGGTCTGCGTGATGTTGAGCTTGGCCAGCACGTTGACGCTGTCCTTCAGCGCCTTTATGTCGATGTCTGCACCGGCCGCCACGAGCCGCATGCCGGCCTTGGAGGCGAACATTCGGATCGCGCTCTGCACGCTCACCAGCAGGCTCTTGCCCGCGCTCACGCTCGTATGGCCGCCGCTGGTGAGCGCACTGTGCTCGTTGCTCACGATGTGGGTCGAGCCCTGCGCCACGGTCTGCAGGCCCTTGGCGCTGGCCAGCGTCAGGTGCGATTCCTGGAACTCCGGAAAGTCGCCCTGCTCGCGATTGCCGCCCTGCCCCTTGATGGCGTCGTTCTGCTCCTTGAGGCTCGTGGTGACCTCGTCCTGGTCGCCGGCCTCATGGGCCTGCGCGCCTTGCGCCACTCCGCTCAGGCCTTCATGCAGATCGCGCGCCTGTGTGAGACGCCCTACCGTCTCGCTCATGTCGGTGATGTGCGCCTGCGCATTCGGGCGCGCTTCGGTGGAGACCAGCAGCCCCTTGCCCGCGCGCATCACCCCATGCCCATCCGTGCGCAACTCGAAGCCCTGCCCCCGGGCGTCCTTGCGCCCCGCCGTGTCCTCGATGCGCCCGATGTGCCCCACGCTCAGCTGGCTGGCCTGGTGATCGCTGCGCAACTGCGCCTGGATCTTGCCCTGCGTATCGTCGAGCACGATGTGGTTGCTGCGCCCACCGCCGAGCTCGCGGCTCCTGATGCCCGACAGGTGCTTCTGTTCAGGCAACTGCCACGCCGGCATGGTGTCGGCGTTGTGCACGCAGCCCGTGACGATCGGGTAGTCGGGGTCGCCGTTGAGGAAGTCGACGATCACCTCCATGCCGATGCGCGGCACGGAGATCATGCCGAAGGTGGCGCCCGCCCACGCAGTGGATACGCGCACCCAGCAGCTGGAGTGTTCGTTCTCCTTCCCGATGCGGTCCCACTGGAACTGCACCTTGATGCGCCCGTACTGGTCGGTCCAGATCTGCTCGCCCTGCGGGCCCACCACCAGTGCGGTTTGCGGACCGCGCGTGCGCGGCTTGGCCGTGGTGCGCTGCGGGCGCCAGGCGTAGCTGGTGGGCTGCGCGTCGAAGGCGAAGCGCTGCACGGAGCCTTCAGTACCTTCTGCACCTTCGCTGGCCTGCAGGTTCTCCTGCAGGTGGTAGCTCACACCCACGAGCAGGTACTGCTGGTTCTGGTCGGCCTTGGGGTGGCCGGTCAGGCGCAGGGTGTGGCCGGTGGCGAGTTCGCGCAGGTTGGCGCGGCCAGTGACGCGGCTGCGCTGGCTCAGTTGCTCCTCGTTGCGGATGCGCGCGTAGGTCTCGCCGTCGCCGTGCTGCACGAAGCCGCCGGGCCATTCGTACTGTTCGTAGGCGTCGTGGTCGTGCCCGGGCGGCATCTGGCGCAGGTGCGACAGCTCGGCCTTGGGCTTCTGGAAGTCGTAGTCGTCGTTGTAGTGGTGACCCGAGCGCACTTCCTCCGCAATCTCCCATGCGTAGATGCGCTCGCGCTGGCCCATGCCGGACTTCTCCAGCGGGTGGTAGCGCACCTCTTCCCCGCCGGGCAGCGGGCTGTGCGAGTGGGCGATGTCGTCGGCGAACACGAGCACGTGCTGCGACGCCTCGTGCCTGAAGTGGTAGTAGATGCCTTCGAGCTCGCACAGGCGCGAGATGAAGTCGAAGTCGCTCTCGTGGTATTGCACGCAGTAGTCCCACTGCCGGTAGTCACTGCGCGTGAGCTTCTTCTCGATGGGGTAGCCGTAGCTGCCGAGCACTTCCATGACGATGTCGGGCACGCTCTTGCCCTGGAAGATGCGGAAGTCGCTGCGCCGCGTGGCCAGCCACAGCCAGGGGCGCAGGCGCATCCGATAGAAGGAGTGCCGCGCATCTTCCTGCTCCAGGCCGAAGCGCGTGGCGATGCCGCTCAGATAGCGCACGCCGCCTTCGGTTTCCACCGACACGGTGGTGGCCTTGCCCAACAGGGTCTTGGGGTCGATGTTGTTGCTGTTGCCCAGCAACTCGATGTCGAAGGCGTACAGCTGGCTCAGCGCTTCGCGGCCTACCAACTGGCGGAACTGCAACGCATCGGCTGCCGGCGTCTGGATCGTTACTCGGCGCGTCATTGCAACGCCCCGTCAGTTCTGTAGCCCCAATTAATTAATAAAGACTTAACCAATAAGAATATTGTTTTACCAATGAGCTTCATGCCCACCTCCCGCTGCACATTTTGACAATTATTTTAAATGTTGATTTATCGTAAGAAGCAATGCGAAAAATAGATGACCAATTAAATCAGCATAAAGTTTGCCCCTCTGCGGCTGCCAGTGCAGAAAGTCACGTGGAGGAGCGTTACGTGAATTACGTCCGAATCAATTACCGTGCCAGAAAGAGGATCGGGCCGTGATGGATGAGTTGGTCGGAATACTGAGAAGCCAACCCGAGATCGCACTATTCCTGGTGCTCGCCATTGGCTATGCGGTGGGCCAGATCCGCTTCGGCCCCATCCAGCTTGGCGGCATCTGCGGCACATTGATTGCCGCCCTCGTCGTCGGCCAGCTTGGCATCCATCTCGACGACAGCGTGAAGAACGTGTTCTTCATGCTTTTCATCTTTGCGCTCGGCTATGCGGGCGGTCCACAGTTCTTTGCCAACCTCGATGCCAAGGGCCTGCGGCTCGGGCTGCTGTGCCTGGTCGAAGTAGTGGTCGTTCTGGCGCTGGTGTTGCTCGCCACCGTCTTCCTCTCACTCGATCAGGGCACGGCCGCGGGCCTGATGGCCGGCGCGGCCACCGAATCGGCCGTAGTGGGCACGGCCACCGATGCAATCTCCAAGCTCGCACTGCCACTGGCCGACATTCGGCAACTGCAGGCCAACGTGGTCACGGCCTACTCCATCACCTACGTCTTTGGGCTGATCGCGATCGTGGTCGCCACGAGCCAGATTTTTCCACTGCTGCTGCGCGTCGACCTGCGCGTGGAGGCCGACAAGCTTTGGAAGACGATGGGCGGTGGCGGCGACGACCCCGACGCAGCCAGCGCCACGCCCGAGATGATCGGCCGAGTGTTCCTGGTCACCGTGGGCCGTGGGCGCACCGTCGGCGAGCTGACGGCGATCTTCGGCGGCCACGCCAGCATCGAACGGGTCATGCGACGCGGGCAGAGCCTGGCCGTGGAACCCACGCTGCGGCTGCAGGCCTTCGACCAAGTGCTGGCCATCGGACGGCGCAGCGTGCTGGTGAACGTGGCCGAGTTGCTGGGTCGCGAGTTCGCCAACACCACAGCCTTCGACACCGTCGTGGAAACCACCGAGGTCGTGGTCAACCAGCGCGAATGGTTCGACCGCGAACTGCACGAGCTGCAGGGCGCGCCGCTTCCGCCCGGCGTGCAGATCGTCGGCCTGACACGCGACGGCAACGCCATGCCGCTGCTGCACGACGTAAAGCTGCAGCGCGGCGACGTGCTCAAGCTCTACGGGCCGGTGCTCGACGTGGCGCGGACGCTGCCGCTGATCGGCGACCGCGTCGTCGAATCCACGCACAGCAACATCAGCTATGCGGCCATGGGCATCCTGCTGGGCGTGTTCATCGGCAGCTTCAGCGTCAAGCTCGGTGGCATTCCGTTCTCGCTGGGCACGGGCGGCGGCGCGCTGCTCACGGGCTTGGTCTTCGGCTGGTACCAGTCGAAGAACCCGCACCGACTGAGCGTGCCGCCCGAAGCGCTGGCGCTGATGAAAGACCTGGGCCTGGCCACGTTCATCGCCTGCGTCGGCCTCGCATCGGGGCCGCAGGCGCTGGCGCTCGTCAAGAAGTTCGGCATTGCGCTACCGCTGGTCGGCGTGGCCGTCGCGGTGGTGCCGGCCAGCATTTCGCTGTTCATCGGCCACCGGTTGCTCAAGCTCGAGGCGCCCGTGCTGCTCGGCGCCATCGCGGGCCAGCAGTGCAGCACGCCGGCACTCAGCGCGGTGCAGAACGCCGCGGGCAATGCCACGCCGCTGCTGGGCTACACGATCACCTATGCAATTTCGAACGTGGTGCTGCCGCTGATGGGCCCGCTCATCGTGGCACTGGCCGGGCTGGTCGCGCACGCGGCGAAATGAACTCCAACGACATCGGCAAACCGAAAGGACCCTGACTCATGGAATGGCTGCACGAACTCTTCAAGAAGTCGCCCGAGATGGCGCTCTTTCTCTCGCTGGCGGTCGGTTACTGGATCGGCAAGATCAAGTTCGGCAAGTTCCAGCTCGGCGGCGTGGCCGGCTCGCTGCTGGTGGCGGTGATCGTGAGCCAGGTCGGCGTGCAGGTCGACGCCGGCGTGAAGGCAGTGCTGTTCGCGCTCTTCATCTACGCGGTGGGCTTCGAAAGCGGGCCGCAGTTCTTCAGCTCGCTCGGCAAGCAGTCGGTGAAGGAAATCATCCTGGCCGCAGTAATGGCGGCCACCGGTCTGGCAACGGTGGTAGTCATGGCCAAGCTGTGCGGGCTCGACAAGGGCTTGGCTGCAGGCGTGGCTGCGGGCGGCCTCACGCAGTCGGCCATCATCGGCACAGCGGGTGATGCCATCGGCAAGCTCGGGCTCGAGGCCGCCGAAACCGCGCGGCTGCAGGCCAACGTGGCCATCGGCTATGCGGTGACCTACGTGTTCGGCTCCTTCGGCGCGATCATCGTGTGCGTCAACATCCTGCCGAAGTTCATGGGTCGCACCATCCGCGACGACGCCATCTCGGCCGAGACCGCCATGCAGGCCGGCGTGAAGGTGCTCGGCCCCGACCAGGAAGAAGCGGCGCCCTCGCTGGTCGGCCGCATCTACGAACTCGTGGTCGACCCGAAGCGCACCGTCGCCGACATCGAGAATGCCAACCCGGCCACCACGATCACCATCGAGCGCGTGAAGCGCGACGGCAAGTTCGTCGAGGTGAGCCCCGAGCTCGTGCTGCATCAGGGCGACATCGTGCTGGCCGTCGGCCGACGCGACGCGGTAGTGGCCAGTGCGCCGCTGCTAGGCAAGGAGGTCTATGCGGTCGACGGCATGGAGCTCACCATGCAAAAGCGCGAGATCGTACTGACCAACAAGGAGTTCGACCGCAAGACGGTGGACGAGATCCGCAAGCTCACGGCCGGCGGCGTGCGCCACGGCATCTTCGTGGTGGAGCTGAGCCGCATGGGCAAAGTGCTGCCGATGAAGCCCGACACCGTGGTGCAGACCGGCGACCTGGTGTCGATCTTCGGTGCCGAGCAGGACGTGAAGCGCGTGGCGGCCATCGTCGGCGACGTGATCGTGCCGAGCGCGAAGACCGACTTCGTCTACCTCGGTGCGGGCCTGGTGGTGGGGCTGCTGATTGGCCTGCTGAGCGCGAAGATCGGCAACATCCCGCTGACGCTCGGCTCCGGCGGCGGCGCGCTGCTCTCGGGCTTGCTCTTCGGCTGGTACCGCGCCAAGCGCCAGACCTTCGGTGCGCTGCCGCCGAGCGCGGTGCAGCTGCTCAAAGACCTGGGCCTGGCGGGCTTCGTGGTGGTGGTGGGCCTGTCGTCGGGCCTGCAGGCGGTGCAGACCATCAAGCAGCTTGGCCTGACCATCTTCGGCGTGGGCGTGGTCGTCACCATCGTGCCGATGCTGCTGACGATGCTGTTCGGCCGCTATGTGCTGCGCTACGACAACACGGCCGTCTTCGCGGGTGCGTTGAGCGGCTCGCGCAGCGCCAACCCCGCATTCGGCGAGGTGCTCGGCAAGGCCGAGAACTCCATTCCCACCGTGCCCTTCGCCATCACCTATGCGCTGGCGAACGTGTTCCTCACGCTGCTCGGCCCGCTGATCGTCGCGCTTGTCTGAGCATCAATTCCTTCCTTTTCTCTTTTCTCAACCAAGGAGCATCCAATGGATCTAGGAGACGTGAAAAAACTGGCCGGGCTGAGTCCCTTCGAACTCAAGGATGCGCTGATCCAGGTCGCCAAGCAGAGCGACCGCCTCATGCTGAACGCCGGGCGCGGCAATCCGAACTTCCTGGCGACCACGCCGCGGCACGGCTTCTTCCAGTTCGGCCTGTTCGCGATGACCGAGAGCGAGCGCTCCTACATCTACATGGACCACGTGGGTGGCTTCCCTCAACGCGAGGGCATCGAAGCGCGCTTCGAGATCTTCACCAAGTCGCATGAAGGCGAGCCCGGCGTGCGCTTCATCGAGGCGGCCGTGTCGTACGTGCGCGACCAGTTGGGCCTGTCGGCGGGCGACTTCATCTACGAAATGTGCGAGGCCATCCTCGGCTGCAACTACCCCGTGCCCGACCGCATGCTGCGCCTGAGCGAGATCATCGTGGGCAAGTACATCCACAAGGAGATGATCGGCACGCACCCCTTCGTGGGCAAGTTCGACATGTACGCGGTGGAAGGCGGCACTGCCGCCATGACCTACCTCTTCAACAGCCTGCGCGAGAACCACGTGCTGTCGCCCGGCGACACCATCGCGCTGGGCATGCCGATCTTCACGCCCTACATCGAGATTCCGCACCTCAACGACTACCAGCTGATCGAGGCACTGATCGATGCGCCGTCAGAGAACAACTGGCAGTTCACCAAGAAGGAACTGCAGAAGCTGCTCGATCCGAAGGTCAAGGCCTTCTTCCTTTGCAACCCGAGCAACCCGCCGTCGGTGAAGATGAGCGACGAAGTGCTGGGCTACATCGCCGACATCGTGAAGCAGCGGCCCGACCTCATCATCCTCACGGACGACGTGTACGGCACCTTCGCCGACAACTTCCGCTCTCTGTTTGCGATCTGTCCGCGCAACACGATCCTGGTGTATTCGTTCTCCAAGTATTTCGGCGCGACCGGCTGGCGCATGGGCGTGGTGGCCACGCACGAAGACAACATCCTCGACCGCAAGATCGCGCAACTGCCCGAGGCGAAGCTGAAGGAGCTCGATGCGCGCTACAGCTCCATCACCACCGAGCCGCGCAAGCTGAAGTTCATCGACCGCCTGGTGGCCGACAGCCGCACCGTGGCGCTGAACCACACGGCCGGCCTCTCGACGCCGGTGCAGGCGCAGATGGTGATGTTCTCGCTGTTCTGCCTGATGGATGAGCCCGAGGTGTACAAGAAGTCGATGAAGCACATCGTCTCGCGCCGCAAGGAGGCCCTGTACCGCGAGCTGGGCCTGCCGCTGCAGGCCGACCCGAACTCGGTGAGCTACTACCACCTGCTCGACCTGCAGGACATCGCCACGCAGATGCATGGCGAGCGCTTCGGCAAGTGGATCTTGACGAAGCTGCAGCCCAACGAAGCCCTCTTCCGCATCGCAGAGGAGACCAGCATCGTGCTGCTGCCAGGCCGCGGCTTCGGCGGCAAGCACGCGTCGGGGCGCGTGTCGCTGGCCAACCTCAATGAATACGACTACGCGAACATCGGGAAGTCGCTACGCAAGTTGGCTTCGGAGTACTTTGCGGTGTTCGAGAAGGAGAACGGCAAGGGTGCGGCGAAGACGGCTGCGAAGGTGGGAAAGGCCGGCAAGAAGAAATAAATAGGCCGGCCGGCCTTTCCGCGCCAATGGGCTCAGGCCGGCTTGCGTGCCGTGAGCCACTGCGTCGGCGTCAATGCCGCCGCCACTACGCGTACCTCGCCGATGTTTCCGAAGAAGCCGTCGGCGCGGTTTCCGTTCCACGAGCCGCCGCCGACCACCCAGGGCGAGTCGGCCGAGAGCGTGGCCAGCCCTGGAGCGGCTGACGCGTTGCGCAGCACAGGTGCGCCTTCGACGTACATCGTGGTGTCATGCGACACCGGATCATTCACGATCGCGATGTGCACCCAGCGGTCTGCGATGACTTCGCCCGACCAATTGGTCTTGTACGTACGGCTACCCGTCTGGCTCGGCACCACTTCCCACTGCACTTCACGCAGGCTCGAAATGGCGAACAGCATCGGCGGTGACTCTGGGTCACCGCCCGAATAGCCGGCGAGGTCGCCCCGCTTGCCGTCGCGCGTCATGATGTTCATCCACGCTTGGTTGGCGCTGGTCCAGCTCTTGTCGATCTTGATGAAGGCTTCGATGGTGTAGCCGTTCTCCAGTGTCTGAGCGTTGATCGGAGCGGGCGGCGGGTCTATCTTGGTGAGAAAGTAGCTCATGCGCGGCGGCACGCCGTTCTTGTCTCTCATGGTGTTCAGGAAACGTACCGAGCCCGGCGCGGCCGAGAGATAGTGGCGGTCATCGGTCCACACGATGTCGCCATCGGCGGCGCTCGCCACACCGTTCTGGTTCAGTGCATCGCGGTGCAGCGGGTTGGTGCCCGTGACGTCGGCGATGACGGTACCCGGCAGCACGGGCTGGTTGACCGTACCACCGAAGAAGCGCCAGTGCGCCAGCGTGTTCGCCACCTTGGGGTAGTCGTCCGAATTCGCAGCAGGCCGCTGCACGACCGCGGCGGGGTCCTTGTAGTTGGCAAGGATCATCGCGCGAGCCTTGTCCACCAGCGAACTGTCGATGGTGGCGCTGCCGGTGCCGAAGCTCTTGTTGAAGCCCGCAAAGCGCTGCGCGAAATCCATGTCGATGGCGAAGGCCTCGTTGGGCGTGATGAGCACGGCCTGATCGAAGCTGTTGAGCGTGGCGGCTGGCTTCTGCGGCACCCACGGCGAGAACGACAGCACCTTGATCTTCTTGTTGGTCAGGTCGAACTCGTACAGGCGCATCAGGCCATTGCCACCCTGGTAGGCCATCTGGTAGTCGACCACCATCTCCTCGACCTTGCGGCCGAAGTCGTTGGTCTTCGTGAGGTGCGCGGCGCCGTGGTGGTGGCCGTTGAGCGTCATGAAGATCTGGTCGTTGTCGCGAATCAGCTTCTCCCAGAGCATCTTGCCGTAGTCGGTCTCGAGTGGGCTGGTGCCGTCGGGCGCGATGTTGAGCAACTGGTGATTCACCAGGATCACGGGCAGCGTCGGGTTCTTCGCGATCACCTGACGGGCCCAGGCAATGCCCGCGTCGGAGATGCGCCACGAGAGCGACAGCACCATGAACTTCTGGCCCTGCGCTTCGAACACGTGGTACTCGTGGAAGCCACTGGGGTCGCGCGCGCCGAAGGTGGCCTGCTTCTTCGCACGCTCCGTGCCGAACCATTGAATGTAGGGCTCGTTGGCGGGAGTGCGGTTGGCATCGGTACCACCAACGGGGTCAATGCTGTAGTCGACGTCACTCAGCACATCGTGATTGCCGGCCAGCACGCTGTAGGGCAACTTCGCGTCTTCGAGCACCTTCATGGCGGCATCGGCCACCTTCCACTGGTCCGGCTTGCCGACCTGGTCGACCACGTCGCCGAGGTGGATGGTGAAGGGAATGTTCAGCGCCTTGGCGTTGGCGGCGATCCACTTCGTCTGGGCAGCGAAGGGGGCGCTGCCGAAGCGCTTGTCGTACTGGTCGCTCTCGTCGGCGGTGGCATAGCGCGCGTAGAACTGGGTGTCGGGCATCACGGCCAGCGCGAAGCTGGAGATCTTGACTGCGGCTGCCGGTGGAGCGGGCGGCGGTGCCGGCGTGGGTGCCGGGGCAGGCAGCGGGCCGAGGGCAGGTGAACCGCCACCACCACCGCCGCAGGCCGCGAGCAAGGCACTGCTGCCGCCAACCGTCAGGAGCGAGGCACCGAGCTTGAGCATCTGCCGACGCGGCGCCGTGTTGCTGTTGTTGTCGTTGTTCTGTTCGGCAACGTTCGATTGGGCAGGCGAAGGGAGACGCGGCGTGCTGGCGCCGCGCGATTCGTCGGAAACGGACATGAGAAATTAGGAGAAAAGATTACGGAGTGCGCAGCGTAAAAATCCGAGGTGACGTGGGCATGTAAGGCCCATGACACTTCGTTTCCCCATCAGGCCCTGGCCGCGCGCTCCATCCGATCCAGCTTCACCACGCGCCAGGCACAAAGGCTGCCGAGCACCGCCAGCAGCGTCGCCGCTGTGAACATCGTGCGGTAGCCAAAAGCCTGCGCAACCGCGCCACCAAGCAGCACACCCAGCACGCCACCGAAGCCATAGCCGATCACCGTGAACAGCGCCTGCCCGCGCCCGCGCAGATGACCAGGGAAGCGACGCGACACCACCGCGATGCAAGTCGTGTGATGCGCCGCGAAGCTCAGCGCATGCAGCCACTGCGCCACGATGAGCGCCGCAATCCACCCGCCCAGCCCCGCTGTCAGCCCCAGCCGGGCGACGGCCGCGATGCCGCACACCAGCATCCAGCGCGGCATCGGCATCAGGCCGATGAGCCGGCCCTGCAGAAAGAACCACACAATCTCCGCCACCACCGACAGCGCCCACAGCAGGCCGATGGTGCTCTTGCTGTAGCCGATCGAGTCGAGGTACAGCGAGAAGAAGGCGTACACCGAGAAGTGCGACATCACCTGGAAGAACAGCGCCGCGAAGAACCACCGCACTGCCGGGTTGCGCAGCACCGGCCCGATGGGCTCCCTTACCGCGTCGTGCGCCGCGGGTGGCTCGCGCACGTCGGGCAGCTTCATCGTCGCGATCAGCACGATGGCCAGCGTGCCCGCGGCCCAGGCCGGAAAGTGCTTCATGCCGAAGCGCTCGAACCACTCGCCCGCCACGAACACCGTGAGCAAAAAGCCGGCCGAGCCGCACAGCCGGATGCGCCCATAGCGCCCCCAGTCGCCGGCCACCAGCTGCGCCATGGCGGCCTCGGTGAGCGACATCATCGAGCTGGTATGGGTGAACATCACGAGCAGCACCAGCGCGAGCCACCATGCGCCGCCGTGCCACCACAGCCCGAAGGAGCTGATCAGCGCCACCGCCGCGCTGAAGCGCAGCAGCTTCACGCGCTGCCCCGTGTGGTCGCTGAGCGCACCCCAGGCATAGGGCGCGAACACCCGCGTGATCGACTGCACCGAAGCCAGCAGGCTGATGGTGAAGATCGGCAGCCCCAAATCTTTGAGCCACAGGGGCAGGTACGGATTGAAGAACCCGATGTGCGCGAAATAGCTGGCCGACAGACCAGCGAATGCCAGCATGTGACCGCGCCCGGCGGCCACTGGTGGCGGGGCGGACACTACAGGAAGGACGCCTGCGGCGACGCGGCCTCTGTCTTGCTGGCTTGGGCCTGCACATCGCCGCACTGCGCGCGGTTGCGCAGCACGTGCTCCATGACCACCAACGCCAGCATGGCCTCGGCGATGGGCGTCGCGCGGATGCCGACGCAGGGGTCGTGGCGGCCCTTGGTGACGACTTCGACGGGGTTGTTGTTGATGTCGATGGACTGGCGCGGGCTGATGATCGAGCTGGTGGGCTTGATCGCGATGCTCACCTCGAGGTCTTGCCCCGAGCTGATGCCGCCGAGGATGCCGCCCGCGTTGTTCGTGACGAAGCCGGTGGGCGTAATCGAGTCGCCGTGCGTGGTGCCGCGTTGCGTAACGCTGTCCCAGCCAGCACCGATCTCGACCGCCTTCACCGCGTTGATGCCCATCATCGCGTAGGCGATCTCGGCATCGAGCTTGTCGAACAGCGGCTCGCCGAGGCCGATCGGCACGTTGGTGGCAGTCACTCGGATGCGCGCGCCGCACGAATCGCCGGCCTTGCGCAGACGGTCCATGTAGTCTTCCAGCGCGCTCACGTCGGCGATGGGGGCGAAGAAGGGGTTGTTGGGCACGTGCTCCCAGCTCTCGAACGGAATGGCGATTTCGCCGATCTGCGTCATGCAGCCGCGGAACACCATGCCGTACTTCTCGGCCAGCCACTTCTTGGCGACCGCACCGGCCGCGACCATGGGGGCAGTCAGCCGTGCCGAAGAGCGCCCGCCGCCGCGCGGGTCGCGAATGCCGTATTTCTTCCAGTAGGTGAAGTCGGCGTGGCCGGGGCGGAACTGCTGGGCGATCTGCCCGTAGTCCTTGCTGCGCTGGTCGGTGTTCTGGATCAGCAGCGCAATGGGGGTGCCGGTGGTCTTGCCTTCGTACACGCCGGACAGGATCTGCACCGCGTCGGGCTCGTTGCGCTGGGTAACGTGGCGGCTGGTGCCGGGGCGCCGGCGGTCGAGGTCGCCCTGGATGTCGGCCTCGCTGAGTTCCATGCCCGGGGGGCAGCCGTCGATGACGCAGCCGATGGCCGGGCCATGCGACTCGCCGAAATTGGTGACCGCGAAGAGTGTTCCGAAGGTGTTGCCGCTCATGACGGGGATTATCCCTACAAAGCGGCCGCCCCTCAGTCGGTCGTGTTTTCCAGGCGCTTGGTCAGCGCGCCCACCTGCAGCTCGATGGAGAACAATCGTTCGTTCAGCACCGCCGTCTGGAGCCGGATTGCCTCGATGATGGCCTTGGTCTGCGGGTCGGGGGCGTTTTCGCAGAGTTCGGCCAGGTCATGCAGCTTCTTGCGCAGTTCGTTGCTCATGGAAGGCTCCGGTGATCGCGTCGTGGAAGCCCCAGTATGGGGTTTCGTCAACGCTCCGGCAATGCGGCGGCACCCGGGGTTTCGGGTGCTACCGCCCCTCCCGCCCCACGCAGCCGCACGGCCACCAGCCCGCCCACGAACAGCAGCACCGCCGCGCAGATGCCGGCCGTGAGGCGCAGGCCGTGCAGCAGGGCCTCGCGGCCCGCGTCGAGCAACTCTGCGCCTGCGCTCCCGCCGAGTTGCCCGGCCAGCACGAACGCGCCGCCCAGCGTGCTGCGGGCGGCTTCCACCTCGGCCGGGCCCGCAAGGCCCATCGGCACGGCATCGGCCATGGCGTTGCGGTAGATGGCTGCGCCGATGCTGCCAAGGATCGCGATGCCCAGCGCACCGCCGAACTCCGAGCTGGTCTCGGAGATTGCCGAGGCCACCCCCGCGCGCTCCGGTGGCGCGCTGCCCACCACCAGGTCGGTCGCCAGCGTGAACACCGGCGCCAGCCCGAGCGAGGAGATGACCGCGCTGCTCACCATCCAGGCCAGCCCGTCCTGCGCGGGCAGCACGGCCAGCATGCCAAAGCCCAGCGCCGCCACCGCCAGCCCGCCGCCCATCACGAAGGCCGGGCGCATGCGCCGCGCCAGCGCCGGCACGACCATCGAGCCGACGATGAAAGCGCCCGCGCCCGGCATGCTCCACAGGCCCGCATGCAACGGCGACAGGCCCAGCACCAGCTGCAGGTACTGGGCGTTGTACAGAAAGATGCCGAACATCACGAAGCAGGCCAGCATGTAGGCGCCGAGCGAAACACTGAAGGCCGGCAGGCTGAACAGCCGCAGGTCGATCATCGGGTCGGCCAGCCGCTTCTGCCGGCGCACGAACAGCGCCCCGAGCACCAGCCCGAGCACGATCGACAGCACCGGCATTGCATGCATGCCATGCTCCGCGATCTGCTTGACGCCGTAGATCACCGGCAGCACCGCACCCAGCGACAGCGCCACGCTGGCCAGGTCGAGCCGGGCCGCGTCGGGGTCACGATACTCGGGCAGCAGCAAGGGCCCGAGCACCAGCAGCAGCACCATTACCGGCACACCGATCAGGAACACCGAGCCCCACGGAAAGAACTGCAGCAGCACGCCGCCCAGCACCGGGCCGATGACGGCGCCCGCCGAGTAGCTCGAAATCCACACGCCGATGGCCACGGTGCGCTGCCCCGGGTCGAGGAACATGTTGCGTATCAGCGAGAGCGTGGACGGCGCCAGCGTTGCCCCCGCCACCCCGAGCAGCGCTCGGGTGGCGATGAGCATGTTGGCGCTGGTCGAGAACGCCGCCAGCACCGAAGCGATGCCGAACGCCCCCGCGCCAATCAGCAGCAGCCGACGCCGGCCGATGCGGTCGCCCAGCGTGCCCATGGTGACCAGCAGGCCCGCCACGAAGAAGCCGTAGATGTCGACGATCCAGAGCAGCTGCGAGGCTGTGGGCTTGAGGTCTTCGCTGATCGACGGGATCGCGAGGTTCAGCACCGTGAGGTCCATCGAATAGAGCATGCACGG
This sequence comes from Variovorax nivicola, assembly GCF_051216475.1. Lineage (NCBI taxonomy): Bacteria > Pseudomonadati > Pseudomonadota > Betaproteobacteria > Burkholderiales > Comamonadaceae > Variovorax > Variovorax nivicola. The sequence goes on from NZ_JBPJZK010000011.1 coordinate 93,721, forward strand.
CAACGCGATGACCGCCAGGCCGGTCCATTCGCGCGCCGTGGCGCGGGCGGGTGGTGCTGCGTGGCGGACGAGGCTCATGCTTTCCGATCGTTGTTGTTGCTGCTGCAGGCGATGGACTTCACAGGCCGCACCTCGATGCTGCTGAAGCGCGCCGACGGAATGCCGGCTGCGAGCTGCAGCGCCTCTTCCTCGCTGTCGGCCTCGACCAGGTAGAAGCCGCCCAGCTGCTCACTGACTTCGGCGAAGGGGCCATCGGTGACGGAGAGCTTGCTGCGCCGCATGCGCACGACGGTTGCGGTGTCGGCGCCCTGCAGCGCCTCGGACGCGACGAGCTTGCCGTAGGCCCGCAGTTGTGCGTCGTAGTCGAGGTGTTCGTTCAGGTACATGTCCATTTCAAGGGGCGAGAGATGACGCGTCTGGTCATCGGTGCCGTAGATCATGCAGAGGTACCTCATACCGCCCTCCTTTCAAGGGTTTCTACAGGCCGGACTTCGATGGCGCCATAGCGCGCCATGGGAATGCGGCCCGCCAGCTGTATGGCCGCGTTGAGGTCGCGCGCCTCGATGAGGATGAAGCCGCCGAGCTGCTCGCGCGCCTCGGCGTACGGGCCGTCGACGTGGGAGCGCCTGCCGCCCCGCACCTGCACGACCTTGGCCCGCTTGACGGGTTCGAGCGCATTGGCGGCGATGAAGTGGTCGCCTCTGGCGAGCTCCTGGTCGTAGGCCATCGACTCGTCGCTGAGCGCCTGTAGCTCATCGGGCGGCATCCGGTCGATCACCGCTTCGTCGTAGTGAACGAGGCAGAGGTATTTCATGCGGGACTCCTTTGCGGATGGAATGTGGACACCACTGGTCGATTGGCGAGGCGGCAAATCGACAACAGCCACGGCCCGCCCGGACTTATTTTTTTGTTTCGGGCTGCAGAGCGGCCAATTGCCGCTCGAGAAACTGGCGCTCGGGCAGTTGGCGGGCAAGCGAGAGAGCGCGCTCGTAGGCTGCACGGGCCTCGCTATTGCGGCCGAGGCGGCGCAGCAGTTCGGCGCGTGCGCCATGGGCCAGGTGGTAGTCGGCCAGCTCGCCGCGCGCGAACAGCGCGTCGATCAACGCCAGCCCGGCCTCGGGCCCGTCGCGCATGGCGACAGCGGCCGCGCGGTTGAGTTCGGCCACGGGCGAGGGATCGAGACGCAGCAGCACGTCGTACAGGCCGACGATCTGCGGCCAGTCGGTGGCACCGGGACCTTTTGCTTCGGCATGCACCGCCGCAATGGCGGCCTGCAGCGTGTAGGGGCCGAAGCGGCGCGACAGCAACGCGCGCTCCACCAGCGCAGCGCCCTCCTCGATCTGGCCGCGGTGCCACAGGCCGCGGTCCTGCGCGTCGAGCAGCACGATGTCGCCCGCGGGCGAGGTGCGGGCCGCACGGCGCGAGTCGTGCAGCAGCATCAGCGCCAGCAGGCCAAGCACCTCAGCGTCGGGCAGCAGGCCGGCCAGCAGGCGGCCGAGCCGGATCGCCTCGGCCGAGAGGTCGGCGCGCGTGAGGCTGTCGCCCGACGAGGCGGCGTAGCCCTCGTTGAACACCAGGTACACCACGCGCAGCACCGCATCGAGCCGCTCGGGCAGTTCGGCCAGCGAAGGCACCTGGTAGGGAATGCGGGCGTCGCGGATGCGGGTCTTGGCACGCACGATGCGCTGGGCGATGGTCGGCGCGGGCACGAGAAAGGCGCGGGCGATTTCCTCGGTGGCCAGGCCGCAGACTTCGCGCAGCGTGAGCGCCACCTGCGCATCGGGCGCGAGCGCCGGATGGCAGCAGGTGAAGACGAGGCGCAGGCGGTCGTCTTCCAGGTCTTCGGCTTCGTCGTCGTCCCATGCGGGCGTGGGGTCGGCCAGTGCGGCAGTGTGCTCGGCCGCGTCATCCCAGGCCGTGAAGCGCGCCTGCCGCCGGATGCCGTCGATGGACTTGAAGCGGCCCGCCGACACCAGCCAGGCCCGCGGGTTCGCGGGCACGCCGTCGCGCGGCCATTGCTCCAGCGCGCAGCGGAAGGCGTCGTGCAGCGCCTCTTCGGCCAGGTCGAAATCGCCGAGCAGGCGCACCAGCGTGGCGAAGATGCGGCGCGCCTCGGTGCGGTAGATCGCGTCGACTGTGTCGGCGATGGAGGCGCTCATTTCAAGCCGTCAGGCTCAGCCAGCCTTCCAGCTTGACGAGCGCGCCGCTCCATCCGTGGTTGTGGCCATCGCGCGCCGCTTCGTCGAAGAACAGCTCGTGCAGCAGCACCAGTTCGCAGCCTTGTGCATCGGGCTCTATGCGCAGGGTGACGCGCGACTCGCGCTCTGGCGTGCTACGCCAGGCCCAGCTGAAGACCAGTTTTCGGTTCGGAACCACTTCGAGATACGTGCCGCTCACGTCGTGCGTTTCGCCGTCGTTGGCCAGCATGGCCACGCGGAAGCGGCCGCCCACGCGCAGGTCGACCTCGGCGATCGGCACCGAGACGATTTCCTCGGGCCCGAACCAGAGCTTCAGCGCTTGCGGGTCGGTCCACGCGCGCCAGACTTTGTCGGGCGCGACGCGGTAGTGCCGGCGGAGGGTGAGCGAGGGGCGCTCGACGGGGTCTCGGGCGGAAGGGTTCGCCATTCGGTCTCCTCCTGGTGATAGAGAAAGCGCGCCAATGCATCGAGGCGCCCGGTCCAGAATTTCTCGTAGCGCGACAGCCACACGGCAGCCTCCTGCATGGGCCGGGGCGACAGCTCGCAGCGCACGATGCGGCCCTCCTTCGTGCGAGAGATGAGGCCCGCGTCTTCGAGCACGCGCAGATGCTTCATGAAGCCGGTGAGCGACATGCCGTGCGGCTCGGCCAGCTCGGTCACGCTGAGGCTGCGCTCGCCCAGGGTTTCGAGCACTGCGCGCCGCGTGGAATCGGAGAGCGCGGCAAAGACTGCGTCGAGGGTGTTGGCGTCCGGATGGGCGATTGAGTGAACCATGTGGTTGAGTATCTGAGGCGTGCGCCAACGCGTCAAGCGCGCCTTTCCCGGTGCATCCGACAGGAGGATTCGTGCACCCGCGCTAGCGATCAAGGCCTGCCAGCAGCAGATCGAGGCCGGCTTCGAATTCTTCTTCGGCCGTGCTTTCCAGTGCGGCCGAAGCAATCTCGATGAGGTGGGGGAACCGCTGCGCCGGGAGTGCGCGAAACCGCGCAATGGTTTCGTCCGCCGACTCCGCCGCCTGCAGCGAAAGCGGGCCGGCCAGCTCGGCCTGCGCCAGCCCCATGATCAAGGCGGACACTGCGCGGAACGCCACCAGCAGCTCCGGGCCCGAGCGTCCGCTTCGCGCCAGTGCGCACAACAGCGCCTCGGTGATCTCGAACACGGCGGGCGCGCGGCTGCGGCGCGTCAGGATCAATGGAATTGCATGCGGGTGCGAGCGCACCGCGCGCCAGAGCGCCGTAGCGATGGCACGGACCTCGTCCCGCCAATCGTCATGGGGCACAGGCTCCCAATGCGCCTGCGCGATCACCGCCTCCACGACCAGGAGGTTGATCGCCTCGCGCTGCGGAACATAGTTGTAGAGGGTCATGGCCCCCGTGCCGAGCTCGTCGGCCAGGGCGCGCATCGACAGGCCGGACAGGCCCTCGCGATCGAGCAGCCGCAGTGCCGCCGACTGCAGTTGTGCATGCGTGAATTTCGCAGGTCGTCCCATCGCGTTCCCATTGACTCGAGCTTGGTAGCCTGATTATATTCATATACGTACACTGTACGTTTACTATCCACTCCAACTCGCCGACATGAAACTACTTCCAGGGTCCGTTGCTCCGCCGCTTCGCTTGCAGACGATTCACGGCAAAGCCATCGCCACTCAAGGCTTCGAAACGCAGTACTTGCACCTGCAATTCCGCCGATTCGCGGGCTGCCCGGTGTGCAACTTCCACCTGATGGTCATGGCACGCCGTCAGCCCGAGATCGCCGCGGCCGGCATACGACAAGTGGTGTTCTTTCACTCGTCACGCGAAGAAATGCTGAAGTACCAGTCGCAACTGCCTTTCGACTGCGTCGCCGACCTGAAAAAGGACTTCTACCGCGCCTACGGCGTCGAGACCTCATGGCGCGCGTTGCTGAACCCGCGGGTCTTCTGGAGTGGCATGCGCTGGGTACTGGCCACCGGCCGCTTCTATCGCAAGGCCGAGAACGGCATCCTCGGATTGCCAGCGGACTTTCTCATCGATGCGCGCGGGCGCGTCGTTGCCGCCCACTACGGAGAGCATGCCGACGATCACTGGGAGGTGGACGATCTACTGCGGCTGGCCAAGGACGTGGCGTCCTAGCCCCGCTCCAACATGCGACGATGCGCAGTCCGGACGCTCGCGCGAACCCGCCGTGAATCACCGACAAGCAAAGGACCCTTCCAATGACCGAACTGCGCCAGCCGTACCCTCCGATCGAACCGTATGAAAGCGGCATGCTCGACGTAGGCGATGGCCATCGCATCTACTACGAGCGTGCCGGCACGCCCGGCGCCAAGCCCGCGGTGTTCCTGCATGGCGGCCCTGGCGGCGGCATCTCGCCCGAACACCGGCGGCTGTTCGATCCGGCGCGCTACGACCTGATGCTGTTCGACCAGCGCGGTTGCGGCCGGTCCCTGCCGCACGCTGGCCTGGAGGCCAACACCACATGGCATCTGGTCGCCGACATCGAGCGCCTGCGCGAGCGCGCCGGTGTCGACCGTTGGCTGGTGTTCGGCGGTTCGTGGGGGTCGACGCTCGCGCTCGCCTATGCGCAGAAGCACCCCGAACGCGTGAGCGAACTGGTGCTGCGCGGGATCTACACCGTGACCCGGGCAGAGCTCCGGTGGTACTACCAGTTCGGCGTGTCGGAGATGTTCCCCGACAAGTGGGAGAAGTTCCAGGCTCCCATTCCCGAGGCCGAGCGCGGCGACATGATCGCGGCCTACCGCAAGCGACTCACCGGAGACGACCCTGTGGCGCGCATCGAGGCGGCGCGCGCCTGGAGCGTATGGGAGGCCGAAACCATCACCCTGCTGCCAAGCCCGGCAATTGCCGAGGCGCATGCCGACGACCATTTCGCGCTGGCTTTCGCGCGGCTGGAAAACCACTATTTCGTGCACGACGCCTGGCTCGAAGAAGACCAGTTGCTGCGCGACGCACACCGGCTGCGCGGCATTCCCGGCGTGATCGTGCACGGCCGCTACGACATGCCCTGCCCCGCGCGCTACGCCTGGGCGCTGCACAAGGCCTGGCCCGAGGCCGGGTTCCATCTGGTCGAGGGCGCGGGGCATGCCTATTCGGAGCCCGGCATCCTCGACCGGCTGCTGCGCGCAACCGACGGTTTCGCAGGCCGCTGAATCCCGCCGCCGGGAACGTTTTATGCGTGCTGCACCGCACCACACCACCACCTGCGAAGGAGCGCCCCATGCTGGACCGTACCGCCACCCAGTTCTCCCACGTGAAGCCCGGCGACACAGAGTTCGTATCGGGTGGTTTGCGTGACTTTTTTCTCTATCGCGACCTGGGCATCGCCGAAGCCACCAACGGCAAAGTGATTGCGCATCTCGTCAAGGCCAACATGGCACCGGAAACGGGCACCGGCTGGCACCGCCACGAGGCGGACTTCCAGATCGTCATCATGGTCAAGGGCTGGGCCCGCTTCATGTACGAAGACAAGGAAACGCTGGTCGAGGCCGGCGACGTGGTGCACCAGCGCCCGGGCATCCGGCACTTCCTGTTCGACTATTCGCCCGACATGGAGTACCTGGAAATCGTCTCGCCGGCGGATTTCAAGAGCATCGACGTGGAGCCGGTGTGCGAGATTCCGGCGCCTACGCCCTGGGAGTAGGTCAACGGATGGCGAAACCCGTCGTCGTGCTGCGCTCGGTGTCGAGGTGCAGCACGCGGCCCTGATCGTCGAAGAGCAGCCAGCCGTTGGCGACGGGACGGGCGTGCACCGCCGCGTCGGGAGGCCAAGCAACCGACGCCCCCACACTCCCACCACGCAGTTGATGCAGCAACATGTCGCGCGGGGCGTCGGACGGCCGCAACACCAGCCAGTCGCGGTCAATCCACGACTGCAACTCGCCGGCGTCCGTGGTCAAGAAGCGAACGCGGCCGTTCATCCCGCCCGGCCCCAACCAGTTCAATTCAAAGCGCCCGTCTTCTACGTACTCGCCGCTCAAGCTCAGCGGAATCGACTGCGGATGCAGCAGCCGCCGCGACAGCTCCCTAGCCGAGATCGCCAGAGGCTCACGGCTCAACAGGCGACGCTGCGGACACTGATAGCGCCAAAGGCATGGCCCCAGGCTCTCATCGTCAACAATGAACTGCTCCACCTCGCGCGTGACCAACAGTTGCGTCACCACGCCAGGCAGGTCACTCACCTGCCAGAGCACATCCTGCAGGGATCTGCCCGTGTCGATGACCTGGATACGCCGCCCGCGCGCCACCGTCCAGCCGATGCCGTCGAACTCGCTGGCGAAATGGTCGATTTCGCTCAACCCAAGATCGCTGACCTGCCGCTGCACAAGGTCGATCCGGCTCACGCGCCACAGGCCGTCGCGCTGCGCGAGTGCCAGCGCGAGCTGGCCGCTGTGCGCCACCACCAGGCGGTACGCCGGCACGGCAAAGCGTGCGAGCACGCGGCCGGTAGCGTCGGTCATGAGCGCGCCGGCCTCGCCGGTGGCGATGAGATAGCGGTCTTCGTCCAGCAGCACGGCATCGAGCACCGCATGGACGCCCGCGGCAGGCGCCTCGAAGCTCAGTGGCGCCGATTGCTTCAGGAGCGGTCTGGCGTCGATGCCAGGCAGCTCGCCGCCCGGAAGATCGGCCTGCAGCAGCGTGTCGGCATTCAGCCGCATCAGCGACTGCAGCGCCTTCTTGTCCAGCCGGCCCAGCCCCTGGGACTGATCGGCCAACAGCGCCGGCATCAGCACGGCCAGCAGCCCGCGCGAGGTATCGGTGTGTCCCGATGCCGCATTCAGCGCAACAGCCAGCGCCGCACGTTCGCCATGCAGCAGTGGATCGTCGCGCAGTGACCGCAGTCGCGCCGCGCAGGCTTGCAGGGTGTCTGGCAGCAGCAGTGCGCGCTGCACCAGCGCACGAGCCGCCAGCTGCCCGCCCGCGGCCTCCGCGGCCAGCAACCAGGCGGCGGCCTGCTCGCGCAGTGCGGCCACCGGCCACACGGCGTCGACCGCCTTCAGCCACTCGCCCTGCTGCGCCAGCGCCTGGCCCCACTCCTCGCGCAGGCGGTTTGCGGCGTCTGGCCAGCGTTCCTGCATCTGCAGCACGGCGCTGGCAAATGCGTTGTCACGCCGCGCCACGGCCAGCGCGCGGCGCCAGTCGCCGGCCAGGCACAGCAGGCGCACGATGACGGCGGGCGGCCAGTCCCAGGCCAGCGCGAGTTCGGCGGCCTGCGCATGGCGCTGGTGCTTCTCGAGGTAGTCGAGCGCCTCCTGGCGCGCTTGCAGCAACTCGGCCAGCACGAACACGGCCTCGTCGATGCGGCCTTCACGGTCCAGCTTCTCGTAGGTTTTTCGATAGAGCTGGCGCAGATGGGCCTCGAAATCGTTGCCGAGGTTGATGCTGGGGCCCTGCCCCAGCGAACCGCTCAGCGACAGGTTGCTGCGAGGCCCCGGCGTGCCGAAAGCCTGCCCGAGCGATTGCGCATCGCCGCCCAACGGAATCGCGTGGCGCAGCGCCTGTTCGAGGTCGCCGTCGTCGAACATCTTGAGCATGCGGCTCAGGTATGCGGCCTGCTGGCGGCCCAGCAGACGCGACAGCCGCGACGTGATCGCCAGACGGGCCACCCAGTCGCGCCAGCGTGAGCGGCCCGGCTGTGCGGTGCCGCGCTGCTTCAGCGGTTTCGGCGACCGCCCGGCTGGGCGCGGTGCCGGAGCAGGTCTTGGCGCGGCACGCCCCACCTCGTGTGCATTCCGGCGGAACCCCCACCATGCAAGCAACAACACCAGTCCGAACACAATCAACGACACCCACAGCGAAGACGCATCGACCTGCGAGCTCGCCACGTGGGTCCTGGCCGGCGTCCCCGGTGGCAGCGTGGTCGACGGGCCTTCCAGCCCATAGAACAACGCACGCGCGAAAAACAACGCTGCCGCGATGCCGGCCAGCCACGCCACCGTGCGCATCGATATGCCCGCTCCACCGCCGCGATGATGGCCGCTGTCGGGGTTCGCGCCCTGTCCGGCATTGACCTGCTTCAAGACCTTCTCCCGTTGCGCACGCTCGGCCAATGCCTTGAGGAATTCGGCTTGCGCTGCGCTGGCCGGCGGTACGGCATCGCCGAGCACCTCGCGCAGCGTGTGTCCGTCGGCATCGAGCACAACGGGTTCGGGCAAGGTTTCACGGCAATCGAAGGTGTCGAACAAGACCGGACCAGGGGCCAGCCACAGTGACGGATCGAGCGGCTCGGCCTGCGCAAGCCGCAGGGCCAGCACCTCGCCGCCGTTCACGAGCCAGACGTCGGCCGGCGGCAACCCGGCACGCTCGGCGGGATCGAGTTCGGCTGAGCAAAGCGCCTGTCCTTCCCGACGCAACGGCCAGCCTGTGGCGTGATCGCAGTCGAGCGAAACCGGGGCCACGAAACGCAGCAGATCCCCTTCGGCGAAGCGGAACGCCTGCGCGCCGGCGCGCCATGCGTCGACGATACGGCGGGCACGCGCGGCCTCGTCGAACCAGTCCGACGGAAACCAGAGCCCTGCCACCGGCTGCCGCCCCTTGAGCAACGGGTGGCGCACTTGCGCGGCGGGCATTGCAAGGAACTCAGGCGGCCTTGGCATCGCTGCTCGCTCCTTCGCCATGCAGCATCGCGCGCAACACCCGCTGGGGTACCGCGTAGACGATGATTTTCTTGTGCACGGTCAGCATGACGGCCAGGCCCGTGCAGGGACACACGCTGATCTTCTCGATGCGCTCGGACGCCTTGTAGATGGTTTCGGTACCGTTCTGCGCATGCAGGTCCAGCCCGTCGAGCGACGGCGAAAGGCTCAGCAGCGCGTAACGGCCGTGCGTGCTGTCGTCGATCAGCGCCAGGGCGCGCGGGGCGCGGATCTCGAAGGTCTTCCACTTCTGTGGATACCTGCCGTGCTGTCCGCCGACGGATGCCGGATCGGGTTGGTGGATGCGCCAGACGTCGTGGGGTTCGGTCGCGACGCGCAGGGCCATGCCGCCCACGCCGCTTCGCCACTGCCAGCTGTTGGCAAAGAGCACGCGTGTTTCGTCGACGGGGGTGCAGATCACCTGAACCGATGCCGGCCCGTCTACCGCACCCAGGCGCCGCAGCACCAACTGGTTGTCATGGACGGCCGCATAGACCACGCCGAGTTCCGACCATTGCAGCATGCCGACGACCTTGCTCTCGACCAGCGTCGGTGCGCCAGCCTCGGGGTCCGGCCTGACGCCCGGCATCGCGTTCCAGATCACAAGCTTGCCGTCGCGGTCGATCATGCAGACGCGCTGGTTCTGCCTGTCGTGCAGCCATGCGGAAGGCAGCCAGACCGCCAGCCCCGGCGGCGCGCGAAACTCCTCGGCGTCGGGAGCGGTGAAATTGCCGAGCCCGGGCACCTGCCAGAAGTACATCGAGCGTTCGTAGCCCAGCAGCGCCCCCGTGCGCTTGCCCAGAAGCATGACAGCCAGCGGCACGAGCGCTTGTCCCCAGTACTGGTACTTGGGCTTGGCCGCCTTGCGCTGCTTCGCACCTGGCACGGCGAACACCAGCAGGCCGGGTTCGTCGAGCAGTTGCACCGCCACGTGCGTGCCGGACGGAGAAATGATCGGCGGCCGCTGCAGCGAAATACGGCCGCCATGACGCCGGTGCAACGTGTCCGGCGCCCTCTGCGTGAACTCACCACGCAGCAGCGGCACGCCGGCCTTCGCCGACGGCAGCGGCAATTGCGCACGCCGCAGCCCGCTGCGGTCGCTCAGCGACACATCGAGCACGTCGCCCAGTACCGCGCGCTGCAGGCACACGCGGTGGCTGGTCCAGCGTTCGTTTGCGGGTTGCTCCGCCGGCGCCGAGCCGATCAGCCAGCTCTCGCCCGGCGCGTGCTCCATATCGGCCAGCACCTCGCGCCAGGCACTCGCATGCGTGGGACTGCCGACGTCGAAGTCGCGCGCCTTGAGCAGCGAGCGCAGTTGCCGCACATCGCCCGCGCCATCCAGGCCGCCAGGCAACTGCAGCACGCCCCACTGGAATACGCCGCCGATCTGCGCCGCGCGCCTTGCCAGCAGGATCCAGAGCGCGAGCTGCCCGAGCCGCGGCGCACCGAACTGCCGCGGCCCGGCATCGAAGATCGCGACGATGCTCTTCTCGGCCTCGCGTGCCCGCGGGCGCGGCGCCAGGAACAGGTGCTCGCTGGAGGCGGCGCGACGCAAAAATTCGTCGGGAAGTTCGTCGGCCAGCAACCACTCGGTAGAGAGCAGGCGCTCGTAGGGGCCACGGCGGCGCAGGTCGTCGAGCCCGTCGGGCTCGGGCACGCCGCCGCGCGTCTGGCCACGAAAGCGGCCCAGCAGCGGCTGCATGCGCTGCACCAGCGCGCCGAGCTCGGCGGCCATCTCGGGCGCGAACCAGGCCAGCCAGGGGCTCCATGGCTTCAGGGCATCGGGAAGCTCTGTCGTGCTCATGCGCGAGCGCCGCTCCAGTGCATGCCGATGCGCGCGAGCAATTCGGCCGACAGCGGCAGCAGCCGGTCGAGCGGCAGCACGAGCGCCGGCCGAGGCCACAGCAGCAAGGGCTGGCGCTTCGGGTGCTCGCGCTGCAGGCTCCGTGCGATCAGGTCCAGGGGCAGGTCGGGCGCTTCGATTGTGGGCAGCCACAGGCCGGGGGCCTCGTGGGTCGGACCCGCGTAGGCCACTCCGTTGACCCAAGGCAAGGCGTCGGCTTCACCTGTCACCACCAGCAGGTCGCGACCGGCCATGGCAGACAGGCCGGCCTGCAGCTCCGGCGCAAGCTGCAACAGCCGCGCATGCAATGCGCGCGCCGCCGCGCCCCATGCCACGGCCGCCTGCGCGGGCAAGGGCTCGGCGCGCGAGCGCCAACGCCATTCGAGCGGCGTCACGACACCACCGCTCATGCGGCGGCAGCCAGACGGTCGACGAGTTGGGTGCGCAGCGCGGTCAGGGACTCCGGCAGCAGCTCGCTGCTGAAGTTGGCGTCAATCTCGCGCAGCACGCTCTCGGTCCGGGTGCGTGCCGACGCTGGCTCTGCCGCGAGGCAGGCGCGCGCAGTCTCGGCCAGCCGCACGGCGCGCGACAGCGGCTGCAGCGTGGCCTCTTCCACCGCACTCAGCAGATGGGGATGCGTGGCGTTGGCAAAGGCGTCGCGCAGCACGTCGCGCGCGCTCTGTTGTGCCTCCTGCGTCGGCAGCACATAGAGCAAGGGCCAGAGATCGGCCTCTGTGGTTTCGAGCCGGCCCGCCAGCACGGCGGCCGCGGCCAGCAGGCGCTGCGACTTGACAATGCGCCGGTCCGACAGTTGCACGCCCGCCTGCCTCAGCTTGCGGATGGCATTGGCCAGTGCCGGCTGCACGCCACTCAGGTCAACCTGCCTGAGTTGTTGGCAAAGCACGTCGAGATCGGCCAGCGCGCCGCCCGGGGCCACGGGCGCGTGGTCCGACTGCCAGCCGCCGCTCAGCATGGCTTCGAGTTGGTGGTCGGGCAAGGGCTCGATAAAGACGTGCAGCAGGAAGCGGTCGCCGAAGGCGGCAAGCCCTTCGTCGTCGGGCAGCGCATTGGCCGCGCCTACGCACACGCGCAGCGGGCAATGCAGCTGCGTATGGCCGCGCCGGAAGCGGCGCTCGTTGAGCACGCCCAGCAGTGTGTTGAGGATGGCGGTGGAGCCGAGGAACACCTCGTCGAGGAAGGCGACGTCTGCCTCGGGCAGCATGCCGCTCACGTCGGTCTCGACCGTGCCGGCGCGCAGCTTGTTCAGATCGACCGGACCGAACAGTTCGGACGGCTCGGTGAAACGGCCCAGCAGGTATTCGAAGTACCGGCCGCCCATGCTCTGCGCCACGCGTCGCACCACGGCGCTCTTCGCAGTGCCGGGCGGGCCGACCACGAGCAGATGTTCCTGCGCCACGGCGGAGAGCACGATCAGCTCCGCCAGTTGCTCGCGGCCGACGAGGCCGGTGGTGGCGGCGCGGATCGCGCTACGCACGTGTTCTGCGGAAGTCTGGAGCGAGGTGGTGGAGGTCGTCATCGAAAAAGAAGCTGTTTGCGGGACATCTACGGCCCGACAGTGTGCCGCAGCGCCGTTACAAAAAAGACAGGCGCGAGGCCCGGCGTCGATTTCGCGCAACCATGGCAGCCGGCGAAACCTGTCCTCCACCTGACCCCGCATGTAAAGACAGGAGGCTGTCTCCTCGGCCAAACACCCATCGAGGAATGCTTCAAACAAGAGTCATTCGCAGCCAGAATGCCGGCCGATGCTGCTTTCGTTTGCATCGTCCCCCAAGGCCCTCACGATGACCCGCTCCACTCGCCCGATGCGTCACCGCACACCCATCGCACTTGCCCTGATCGGCCTGTGCGCTTCGTCTCTCCCCACCGCATTCGCGCAGCAAGCCACGCAGCCCGCGGCTTCCTCGCCCTCCGCTTCACCCACGCCTTCGCCCGCCCCCGGCACCTCCGTCCCCGCCACGCTACGCGAAGTGCAGGTGCAGGGCGCACAGGACAAGACCGGCTTCGGCGCAAACCCGTCTTCGCTCAACCGCCTTCCGGCCGACCTGCGCGATGCGCCGCAGTCCGTCACCGTCATCAACCAGGCGGTGATGCAGTCCCAGGGCGCGACCTCGCTTGCGAGTGCGCTGCGCAACGTGCCGGGCCTGACCATCGGCGGCGCCGAGGGTGGGCAGATCGGCACCAACATCAATCTCAACGGCTTCTCGGCGCGCACCGACATCTACCTGGACGGCGCCCGCGACCGCGCCCAGTACTACCGCGACACCTTCGCGCTCGAATCGGTCGAGGTGCTGATGGGCCCGTCGTCGATGCTGTTCGGTCGCGGCTCCACCGGCGGCGTGATCAACCAGGTCACGAAGAAACCGTCGCTCACGCCCGCGGGCGAGGTCTCTGTGTCGGCGAGCACCACGGGCCTCGTGCGCTCGACCATCGACATCAACCGCCCGCTGTCCGACACCTCGGCCTTCCGCATCGCGGCCATGGGCCAGCAGGGCGACGCCAGCACGCGCGAGCAGACCAAGCTGAAAGACTTCGGCCTCGACGCCTCGCTGAAATTCGGCATCAACACGCCGACGCAGGTCACGCTCTCGGCGCTGGTGCAGCACAACCGCGACCAGCCCGACTACGGCGTGTCGCCACTCAACGGCCACCCCGTGAAGGTCGACCGCGACACGGCCTACGGCTTCAGCGACGACCGCACGATCTCCGACATCCAGGCATTCAGCGCGGTGGTGCAGCACAAGCTCACGCCCGACACCTCGATCCGCAACCAGACGCAGTACAACGACGTGACCACCGATGCGCGCGAGACCGCGCCGCAGAGCATCGGCACGTTGTCGGCCAAGGGCGTGTTCACGCCCTTCTCCACCGGCACCACGGCCGTGCCGGCGGCTGCGTTCTCGTCGCTGCCGCTGAGCAGCCTGTGGGTGCGGCAACAAAGCCACGACCGCACGATCCACGACAAGTCGCTGTTCAACCTCACCGAGCTCAACACCAAGTTCAGCACCGGCTCGATCAAGCACACGCTGCTCGCCGGCCTGGAGCTGGGCCACGACACCTACGACAACCAGGCCTATTACCGCAACGGGACCTGCGCCGGCGTGGCTCTGAACCCGGCGGGCGGCACCAGCGGCTATGCCACCTGCTCGCCGCTGCTCGCGCCCTACCAGGGCAACACGCCGAGCACTGCGCCCTCGCTGCCCGGCAACCTCGCCACCGCGAGCGCGACGACCGTGGCCGGCTACGTGAACGACACCATCGAGCTGAGCCCGCAGTGGAAGCTGGTGGCTGGTGTGCGACAAGACCACTACCGCGCGAGCATCTACAACAGCATTCCGACCGCGACCACGCTCGCCACCGAAAGCCAGACCGTCGACTTCACCAGCGTACGCGCCGGCGCCATCTGGCAGCCGACGCCCGAGCAGTCGTACTACGTGTCGTACAGCACGTCGTTCAACCCCTCGCTCGAACAACTGGTGGCCACCACGGGCAGCACGCAGCCGCTGCCGCCGCAGAAGAACAAAGCTTATGAAGTCGGCGGCAAGTGGGACCTGAACGACGGCAACCTCTCGCTGACAGCCGCCGCCTTCCAGATCACGCAGACCAACGCGCGCTCGCAGAACAGCGACGGCACCTACAGCGCGACCGGCACGGTGCGCGTGAACGGCGCGCGCGCCGGCGTCGCGGGCCGCGTCACCGACAAGCTGCAGTTGTTCGGCGCCTACACGCACCTTGACGCGACCATCATCGACGGCATCGCCCCGGGCACGCTCGGCAAGGTGCCCGCCAACACGCCGAAGGACGCGGCCAGCCTGTGGGCCACCTACGCGATCACGCCCGAATGGGAGATCGGCGGCGGCACCACCTACAGCGCCAAGCGCTTCGCCAACAACACCGACCTCGTACAGGTCGGAGGCTATGCGCGGCTCGACGCGATGGTGGCTTACCATCAGCCCAAGTACGACATCCGGCTGAACCTGTTCAACCTGGCCAACCGCCATTACTACGACGCGCTGATCCCCTCGGACGGCGGCCGCGCGGTGCCAGGCTCGGGCCGCGCCGCCACACTGTCGCTCACCTATCGGCTCTGAGTTTCCCCAGGAGCATTCGACACAACATGCTGGTCTGCATTCCCGGCGTCCTCGACAGCGAAGCGCTCGCGGAGGTTCGCGCGCGCCTCGATGCGGCGGGCGATGCCTGGGTCGACGGCCGCGTCACCGCGGGCCACCAGGGCGCGCCGGTCAAGTTCAACCAGCAGATCGACGAAGGCTCGGCGGTGGCGCACGAATGCCAGGCCATCGTGGCGAGTGCGCTCGAACGCCACCCGACCTTCATCAGCGCGGCACTGCCCAACCTGCTGTACCCGCCGATGTTCAACCGCTACAGCGAAGGCATGCGCTTCGGCCTGCACGTGGACGGCGGCGTGCGCATCAACCCGCGCACCGGCCGCAAGCTGCGCACCGACCTGTCGGCCACGCTCTTCCTGTCGGACGCCGACAGCTACGACGGCGGCGAGCTGCAGATGGAAGACACGCACGGCATGCAGACCGTGAAGCTGGCGGCCGGCGACATGGTGCTCTACCCCGCCACCAGCCTGCACCAGGTGACGCCCATCACGCGCGGCGTGCGGCTCGCGTGCTTCTTCTGGGTGCAGAGCCTCGTGCGCGACGCGGGCGACCGCGCATTGCTGTTCGACATGGACAACGCGATCCAGCGCCTGAACCAGAGCGGCGCCGACGAATCGGCGCGCCGCACGCTGGTGGGCACGTATCACAACCTGCTTCGCAAGTGGAGCGACACCTGAGTTCCTTGACAGCAAATCAGCCCAAAACGCTGCGACACCATGCATAGATGCTGCGCGGTTGCTGCTCGAAAATCTCCGGCGAGGTGATCTTGATGGCGTCGAACGGCGCCACCTTGAAATTGACCGCCGAGCAATGCGCCACCAGGCGGGCGCGCCCATCGGCATCGGCCTCCATCACGATCCCTACGTGGCCGTAGTTCTCGCCGCTTCCCGCCTTCGGGTAGACGACCAGCGCGCCGGGCGTGGCCCTGGCCCGGCGTTCGAAGCGCACGCCGGCGCCCATGGCGTCGGCCCAGATGCTGTCCGTGTAGATCCATCCGGCAGCGTCCGTATAAGGCGCGGGCTTGCTTTTTCTGCTGAAGCCAAGCGCCCAGCACACGAAGCCCGAGCAGTCGCAGGCGCGCACCACCAGTGCCGGATCGTGCACATCGAGCCCTGCCGCCAGGGCCAATGGCTCCAGGGCCTGTTGCTGCTCCAGAGGAAGCTTCGGCCACAGCTTGCCGACCGGCAACGCACTCGTCGGCGATGCCGCATCTGCGGTGCGCCCTCCTTCACCGAGCCAATAGACAGTGCCCCGTCCACAGGCTGAATGCGCACGCGCCAGGACATCTTCAGTTCGGTACATACGGCTCCTTTTGACACTTCTTCCGAAAATAACCGGGACTCCGCTGCGCGGCGATACCGCATAGGCGCTATGGCCCAACGGCAGGCCGAAGCAAAAAATGGAGTCGTACACTGCGCCCGAACACCCAGGAGTGGGAATGAAAATCCGCGTGCTGATAGTCGAGGACGAGCCGGAATTCATGCGCCGGTTCTCTGACGCCGTGCTGGCCGACCCGGGGCTTTCACTCACGGCGGCGGTCTCGACCGGTGCCGCGGCAATGGCGCTCCTGGCGGCACAACCGCCCGATGTGCTGTTGCTCGATCTCGGCCTGCCCGACATGGACGGCACCGAGCTGATTCGCCGCGTCGCGCTTCACCATTCGGCATGCGACGTGCTCGTG
This sequence comes from Variovorax nivicola, assembly GCF_051216475.1. Lineage (NCBI taxonomy): Bacteria > Pseudomonadati > Pseudomonadota > Betaproteobacteria > Burkholderiales > Comamonadaceae > Variovorax > Variovorax nivicola. The sequence goes on from NZ_JBPJZK010000011.1 coordinate 110,219, forward strand.
GTGACCATGTTCGGCGACGACCGGCATGTGATCGCCGCGCTGGAGGCAGGCGCAACCGGCTATCTGCTCAAGGATGCCGGCGCCGACCGCATCGCCACCAGCATCCACGAACTGCACGCGGGCGGCTCGCCCATCAGCCCCGGCATCGCGCGTCGCATCCTGGCGCGGATGCGCACGGCCACGGTCCAGCCGCGTGACGAAGGCCCGCGCGATGCGGTGCTGACACCACGGGAAACGGAGTTGCTGCGCCTGACGGCCAAGGGCCTGAGCTTCGACGCGATCGGACAACTCCTGGAGATCTCGCCGCACACCGTGGTGGCGCACGTCAAGAAGATCTATCGCAAGCTGGCGGTGCACTCGCGCGGGGAGGCTGTCTACGAGGCCAATCAGATGGGACTGCTGTGACATGGCCAGGATTGCGGAGCCTGCTGCTGGTTGCGCTGGTCATCGCCGGCGCTGCCGACGCAAGGAGTGCCGACCAGGCGAATGAATCTGCGTCATCGCAGCACGCGTTGCGCCTGGATGCCTCTGGACTCACGCCGCCCGCGCCCGATGCCCCGTGGCAAAGCGTGACGCTGCCAAGCGTCGCGCCGCAGCCCGGTGTTGCGTCCCCTCAGGGCCCGACCTGGTTCCGCATCGACTTCAAGCGCGAGAGCGCATCGCCCAGGCCCTGGGCCGTCTATCTGCCCTACCTGTACGGCGGCGGGCAGGTCTGGCTCAACGGCCAACAGGTGGCCAGCGTGCCGGAGTCGACGGACCAACTGCGCGTGCGTTGGGAGCGTCCACACCTGCTGCCCTTGCCCGACAACCTGCTGCGCGATGGCGACAACGAGCTGATGGTGCGCGCAGTGCCGGCCCTGGGAGAACACAGCCTGCGCTTTCCGCGCGTGGACATCGGCCCTCTCGTCGTGCTCAGCGAGGCGAACGACCGCCGCCAGTTCTGGGTGCGGACCGCGCCACAGCTCACCGTGCTGGCCTGCCTGATCGTCTCTGCATTCGTCCTGTTCATCTGGTGGCGACGCCCGGGCGAGGTGCTCTACGGATTGTTCGGACTCGCGACTGCGCTCTGGGGAATACGCACGCTGACCTTCGTGATCGAGGTGGTGCCGGTGGAGCGCTGGCAGCTCTGGCGGCTCGTCTACCTGGCCGCCACCGGTGGCTTCGTCGTGGTCATGGCGCTCTTCGCCACGCGCTTCGCCGGCATGCGCCATCGCTGGCTCGAACGCGTGCTGGCTGCGTACTGGCTGATCGGCCCGGTGTGGCTGCTGCTCGCCGGCTCCGCGGGCGAACCGCTCGTCAACCGCGTCTGGAGCGGCGGGCTGATACCCATCGGCATCGGGATCATCGCCGTCTCGTTCTGGGCCGTGTGGCGCGAACGCACCTGGGCTTCGGCTGTCATGCCGGCGGTTCTCACGCTGGCAACGCTCGCGGGCGTGCACGATTACCTGATTTCGTGGGATGCGGCACTCATCGACCGCGTGCTGCCGGGTTGGGCGGGACATCGCCTGTTCCTGCTTCACCACGCCGCGAACCTGCTGCTGCTGACGATGGGCGTGCTGTTGTCGCTGCGCTTCACAAGGGTGCTCACCTCCCTGGAGCAGCTCAACGAATCGCTGGAGTCGCGCGTGGCCGACCGGGAGCGCAGCCTGTCTGCCAATTACCTCCGCCTGGCGGCACTGGAGCGGCAGAACGCCGCTGCCGAGGAGCGGCAGCTCATCATGCGCGAGATCCACGACGGCCTCGGCTCGAAGCTCTTCACATCGCTCTCGCGGGTGGAACGCGGCGACATGAGCCGCCTGCAAATCGAAGAGTCGCTGCGCGCCTGCATCGCCGACATGCGGCTCGCGCTGGACGCGCTCGCGCCGGAAGACCACGACCTGCGCACCGCCCTGGGCGACTTCCTGTTCCGCTGGCAGGGTGAGCTCGAAGCAGCAGGCGTGCGGGCGGCCTGGACCATCGACATGCCCGAAGACGCCCAAGGCGTGCCGCCCCACACGACGCTGCAGATACTGCGCATTACGCAGGAGGCGCTGACCAACGTCGTGAAGCATGCGCGCGCGCGGCAAGTGGAGCTTCGCCTGCAGCAGACTGGCGAGTTGATGCGACTGGAGATCCAGGACGACGGCCTCGGCGCTGGCCTGGCGCCTGGCTCGCAGGGGCGCGGCATCGCCAACATGCGCGCACGCGCGGAGAAGCTCGGCGGCACGCTCGAACTGCGGCAGGACGCGCATGGAACCTGCGTCGTGCTGAGCGCGCCCATCCCGCAAATACGCTAGGGCGCGGCCCAAAGGCGGTATTCCAGGGCAGCGCCGCGATTCCTACATTGGATGCCCATGCACAAGCATGACATTCCAGAGGAGAACGAGCGCATGACCCCACAACGCAGGTCCACCGACGACACCCTGTCGAGGGTCGGCCGCTGGCTGCTGGCGATCGCAGTGGTTGCGCTGGCCTCGCTGATCCTCTGGATGGCAGGATGCGGCGACCGGCTATCGGCCTACGGCATGAACGACGCCATCCACATCGGGGAGTCGATCACATGAGCCCCGGTGGTGATCTGCAGTCTTCCGCCACGCTGATGTCCATCGTGAGCTGGCTCTACCTGGCGACCAACTCCGTGCGCGCCGTTACCTACCTGCCGCAGATCGTCGCGGTCTGGCACTGCACCGACGGCGCGCGTGCGATTTCGCTCGTGACCTGGAGCTCCTGGGTGCTCGCGAACCTCACCGGCGTGATGTATGGCACCTGGGTCGTGCGCGACGGTCTCTTCGTCGCGATCTCGGCCATCAACCTCGTGTGCTGCGCCACCGTCGCGTTGATCGCGGCGCGCCGCAGAGGACTGTTCTAGGAGATGTTTGTATGAACTCGCTTCAGCACATGCTTCGGTTCTTCGGCGTTCCCCTGCCTGTGCCGGTGGAGAGGACGTCGCAGTTGCACCACCGGAGGAACACCTTCGACAGCGTCCCGCTCCCTGTGCGTGCTCCTCCACCGGAGCTTCAGCCTCCTGTCGAGCAGGCCATGGCCGAGCTCTTGCGAAAGAACCAGTTGCTCGAGACCTCCGGCCGGGCGAAGGCCTGCCTCTTCGCTGCCGCAATCCACGACCTGCGACAGCCGCTGCAGGCCCTGATGCTGTTCTCGAACGCGCTGTCGAACGCGGATCTCGACGCCGATCGGCTACAGCGGCGCATCGAGCAGATCCGCCAGTCTGTCGACTTTCTCGACCGGCTGTTGGCCGGGCTGCTGGACCTGACGCAGATCGAGGCGGGCCGCACGCCGCCCAGGTGCGCCGATCTGGCGCTCGATCCGCTGCTCGACGAGGTTCGCCATCACTTCCGCGCCGTGGCCGAGGCGCAGGGAGTGCGGCTAGTGGTGCGCCCCACCGGCGCATGGGCGCGCTGCGACGGCGTGATGCTCACGCGGATCCTCAACAACCTGGTGAGCAACTCGCTGCGCCACACACACCACGGCGGCGTGCTCGTGGGCGCGCGGCGGCATCGGGAAGGCATTCGCATCGATGTCTGCGACACCGGTGTCGGCATTCCGCCGCAGCATCAGACGCGGGTCTTCGAGGCGTTCTACAGAATCGATGCCCCCGAACAGCAGGCCGCGCGCGGACGCGGCCTGGGTCTGGGGCTGGCCACGGTGCAGCGGCTGGCTGATCTGCAGGGCGCAACGGTTCGGCTGCGCTCGCGGCCCGGCCGGGGCACGGTGGTGTCCGTCGTGCTGCCCGCGGCGCGCAGCGCCGGCTGAGCACTCCAATGGGGTCTCGACGGCCACACGCCAGGAGCGGAACATGGTGCGAAAGGTGGCTCGTGCGCGCCTTCCAGCGATTGATGAGTCAGTGCCCTCGTATTGCCGCAGGAAGCAACACGCTCTTCCCGAGCATGCCTCCGCTGTCGAGCAACTCGTGCACATGGCGCGCGTCTTCAAGCGCAAAAAACTCTGCCTTCGGCGCACGCACGCGGCCCGCGGCCATGAGGGCAATGGCCGACTCCATCAGTCCGCGCCGTTGAGCGGCATCGGCGTCGATGGCGTGAATCGAAAAAGTACGCACCGCGAGGCTCTTGCCCAGCAACTTGCGCAGTTCCTCGAACACATCGCCGGCCGGCGGGCCGGTGACGATGTTGTAGGAGACCGCCATTCCGAACGGTGCCAGGGCGCGCAGGCAGGCGATGAAGTGCGCGCCCCCGAGATGGTCGAAGGCCAGGTCGACGCCGCGCCCGCCCGTGAGCTGCATGGCCTTCTCGGTCAAGTCCCTCGGGTCGCTCTCGACGACTTCGTGCGCACCGTTGGCCAGTGCGAAGTCTTTCTTCTCCGGTGTCGAGGCCGTCCCGATCACATGCAGGCCGCGATCGCGCGCCACCTGCACCAGTGCCGTGGCAACACCACCCGCCGCACCGGGAATCAGGATAGAAGTCGCAGGCGAGTTGCCGTTGCTCGACAGCATGGCCAGTGCGAGCTGGAAGTTTCCAAGACTGACAGCATCCTCGAAGCGGATTGCATCGGGGAGAACGAATGGCGCGGCCTCGGGCACGCAGATGGCTTCGGCGTAGCAGCCGCCGCGCTGCTTCAGTTCCCGCGCGCTCACGAACACGCGCTGGCCGACCCGCAAGGCCGTGACGCCGGGTCCAATGGCATCGACCACGCCGGCCATCTCGTTGCCGGGAATCGCCGGCATGGGCGGCATCCACTTGTAGGTGCCGTTGCGGATCAGCACGTCGGGGCCGCCGGCACCGATAGCCATCGCCTTGACGCGCACTTCGCCTGCCTGCGGCTGCGGCAGGGGAAGCTCCACCAGTTGCAGAACCTCCGGGCCGCCGGGTGCCTCGAGCTGGATCGCCTTCATGGTGAGCATCACCGCTGCCCGTCGTGTACGGCCACCTGCTCCTTGGTGAGCCCGCCCAGGCGTGCATGCACCCGCCCTCCCGTGCCCATCACCAGCGCGAACAGGATCTCGTTCGGGCGTGGCGCATCCTGGATGCCCACTTCCATCGAGTTGTAATGGCTGCGCACATACGCGGCATGGATGTAGTGCAGCGGCACCATGAGCCGGTAGCCGGTGGCGGCAACCGCCTTGGCCGAGGGAACGATCGCCTTCGGCTCGCCCAGGATGCTGCGCATGGCCCATCCCCCGGCCTCGTGCCAGACCGCGCCGTGCTCCAGCTCTCCGTTCACGCCGACGATCGCGGCCTTGCTGTAGACCTCGATCTTGTCGCGCCCGAGCACCTCGACCAGTTCGGTGGCAAGCAGCGTGCCGAGCGAGCGCAGCTCGGCCATGAAGGGCATCAGGTCCGGCTCGTACCGTCCCGCGTAGGGGTTGTGAATGACCGCGCAGGCAGCCGCCAGCCTGAGCGGCGTCGCAGCCGGCGGACCGCCCTCGTGATAGATCGTTTCGATGGAAAGGCTGCGCTTGCGGATCTCGATCAGTGACATGGAGTGAACCTCATTGCTTGGGAATGTGTGCGTCGTTCACGACGGCGGTCCACCGCTTCAGCTCGGCGGCCACCATCGTGGTCATTTCTTCCGGTGTGCTGCCGCGCGCTTCGCCGCCCATCTCTTCCAGCCGCGCACGCACGCCCGGCGCCTGCAGGGCCTTGAGCGTCTCCGCCTGCAGGCGATCGACGATCGGGCGCGGCGTGCCGGCCGGCGCCATGAAGCCGGCCCAGGAGCGCACGTCGTAGCCGGGTACGCCCTGCTCGGCCACGGTCGGCAGCTCCGGCATCTGGCTCCATCGCTGCGCGCCGGTGGTTGCCAGCGCCCGCAGCTTGCCTGCCTTGATGTTGGCCATGACGGCCGTGGGCGGCGCGACGATCATCGGCACCTCGCCGCCGAGGAGCGCCGTGACCGCGGCCGCATCCCCGCGATAGGGGATGTGCAGCATCTCGGCCTTGGCGCTCTTCACCAGCAGCTCGCCGGCAAGGTGGTGCGTGGAGCCGATGCCCGCGGACCCGTACGACACGCTGCGCGCGTCTGCACGTGCCGCGGCCAGCACTTCGGAAAGCCCCCGGTATGGCGAGTCGGCCCGCACCACCAGCAGGAACGGAAAGTAGGTGATCGTGGAGATCATCTGGAAGTCCGACACCGTCTGGTAGCCGAGCTTGTTGTAGAGGGCGCCGGCCACGGCATGGCCGCCCGTGGCCAGCAGCAGCGTGTACCCGTCGGGCTTGGCACGCGCCACCGTTGCCGCGGCGATAGTGCCCCCTGCCCCGGCCTGCGCCTCCACCACGAAGGGCTGCGCCAGCCCCTTGGTCATCTCCGCGCCGACCACGCGCGCAATGGTGTCGGCGTTGCCGCCGGCCGCAAAGCCCTGGTAGACCTTGATCGGCTTGTCCGGATAGCCCTGGGCCATGCCGTCAAGGGGTGCCGCGCAGGCCATGGCGAGGCCTGCGGCGACGAGCAATCGTCTGCGCCGCATGAATTTGTCTCCGAATGGTTCTTGTATGAAGGCCGGTGCCTGTGCCGCCACCGCACGGGCGAAAGACGTCAGTCCTGCTGCACGATCGGGTTGCGCAGCACGCCGATGCCTTCGATCTCCACCTCGCACACGTCGCCCGGCTTCATGAAGCGCGGCGGCTTCTTGCTCCAGCCCACGCCTGCGGGCGTGCCGGTGGCAATCACGTCGCCGGGCGTGAGCGTGAAGATCGTCGAGGCGTAGCTTATGAGCTTCGGAATGCTGAAGATCATGTGGCCCGTGTGGCTGCTCTGCACGACTTCGCCGTTGAGCCGGGTCTCGAGCTTGAGTTCGCGGCTGGGCGCGATCTCGTCGGCCGTCACCATCCACGGGCCGAAGCCGCCGGTCGATTCGAAGTTCTTGCCCGAAGCGATCTGCTTGGCATGGAACTGCCACTCGCGAACGCTGCCGTCGTTGTAGCAAGAGTAGCCCGCCACATGGTTGAAGGCGTCAGCCTCTGCAATGTTGCGCCCGCCCTTGCCGATGATGACGGCGAGCTCGCCTTCCCAGTCCAGCGATTCCGACACGTGCGGCCGCACGATCGGCTGGTTGTGCGCGCACTGCGAACGCCACACGCGCAGGAAGATCGGCGGCTGCTCCGACAGCTCTCGATGCATGCCGGCGGCCAGCACCTCCTGGTGATGGTCCATGTAGTTGCGCACGGCGCACACGATCTTCTCGGAGCGCGGGATCACCGGCAGGAAGGTGATGTCGGCCAGCTTCGCCGCCACCGGCAGGCCTTCGACGTGCTGCGCCGCCTGCAGGTACTCGCCCGAGGCGATGTAGTCAGCCAAGCCCGCATGCTGGGGCCGCGCCTTGCCGAGGTCGACCACACCGTCGCCGACGACTACGCCCCAGGTTTCGCGGCCTTGATGGACAAATGACAAAAGCTTCATGGGAACTCCGGTTGAAATGGGTGTGCGGAAAAGACGCGTCAGTCGGCAGTTGCCACAGGCGAACGCGACTCGAACTGGGCCTGCCACTGCGCGAGCGGCATGAAAGTGGGGTCCTTGCGGCATGCCTCTTCGGTCTCGCGCATGAGCGTCTCGTCGTCCTTCGAAAGGTCCAGCGGATCGCCGTGCGGCTGCGCCACGTAGAACGGCGTGTCGACGTAGATCTCCACCGTGTTGCCCTCCGGGTCGAGCATGTAGACCGAGAGCGCATTGCCGTGATTGAGGCCGCGGATGCTTGTTGCGCCCCGGGCCTCGGCGCGCGCGGAAATATCGCGCAAATACTGGATGCTCGGTACCACGAAGGAGATCTGCATCACGGTACTGAACTTCGCCTCCGCCGGCCGGCCCGAGGCCAGCACCAGCTGGTGATGCTGGTCCGGGCTGGCGCTGGTGAACACCAGCTGGTTCTTGAAGGTGCGGCCTTCGCCGCGATCGGTGATCGTGAGGTCGAAGGTCTCGGTATAGAAGGCCACCATCCGGTCCAGGTCCGTGACGAAGATTCCGAAATGCGAAGGCGTGGGTCGGGCGACCTTGAGCATGCTGTCTCCTGTAAGGGGCCGGTGGCCCTACGATTGCGCGGCCTGGGCTGCCTGAGCTGCCTTGAGTGCGGCCAGCACGTTGCGCTGCGTGCTCAGGATGTGCTCTTCGAGCAAGGCGCAGGCGGTGTCGGCGTCGCGGCGCAGGGTGGCGTCCATGATCTTCTTGTGCTCGTTCGACTTGCGGCGCGCGGTCTTCCGGTGGCGGGCGGAAAAGCGCCGGTAGCGCTCCGCCTGGTCGAACAGGCTCGCGCCCCAGACACGCTGGCGCAAGGAAGGGCATGCAGCCACCAGCGCGAGGTGAAAGGCACGGTGCAGCTGCGACCAGTCGTTGTCGAGAATGACGGGCCCGTCGCTCAGGCGGGACTCGACCTTCTCCAGGCGGTGGTACGCAGCCAGGATGTCCGCCTCCCAGGCGTCGTCGCCGTGGGCAATGGCTTCCCGCAGCGCCGGCACGTCGAGCATGACGCGCATGCGCGTGATGTCGGCCAGGTCGTCTTCGGAGATCGGCGCCACGCGGAAGCCGCGGCGCTCGTCGGCGCGGATCAGCCCTTCCTGCGCCAGCCGGCTGAGCGCCTCGCGCAGCGGGCTGCTCGAATAGCCGTAGGCCGACTGGAGCTCGTCGAGCTTGAGCTTGGCGCCGGCTTCGAACGTGCCGGCCAGAACGTCTTGCCGCAAGCGGGTAAAGGCCTGCTCGACCAGCGGCGGCTCGTAGGCGGGGGAGGTTTCTTGTTTGTGCATGGAATTAATTTTATGCATGGTCTTTCATCCCTGTCCTCCCGCTCGCCTCGTGCCCACGAGCACGAACAGCATGGTCGCGGGCCGTTCGCCGAGATTGCGCCATGCGTGCCGGTTGCCGTGCTGCACGGCAACCTCATGCTGGCGCAGCAGCACCTGCGCGCCGTCGTCCAGCTCGAGCGTGATCTCGCCTTCGAGCACGATGTCGTAGTCGATGCTGTCGGTGGTGTGCATGCCGGGATGGTCGGGCTCGAAGGTCTCGGCCAGGCCAGGAACCAGCCGGCCGAACTCTGCGCCGAAGGCGGCACCGTCGAAGTCGGCGCGCATCATCACCGCATCGGGCGGGAACGTGACCATCATGAGCCGGGTTCCGCCGGCAGCAGGCACGAAGCCCGCCTCGCCCGTGCGGTCGTCCACGGCGCCGGTGCCCACGCTGTCAGAAGCATCGGTGGCCCACAGCAGCGCCGCGGCAAAACCGGGCACGGTCGTGAACTCGACGCCGCGCGGCGCCGCGCCATCCGAAAGGAACTTCGCCTTGCCGTCGACACCGGTGCCAGCCACTACCCGTCTGATCTTCATGGCGCGCTTTCAGGGATTGATGACGAAGTTGCTGAAGCCGCCGTTGCGGCTCGCGATGCCCGAGATCGCTTCGTTGATGCGGTCCAGCGGATAGCACACGTGCTCGAACACCGAGAGATCGAGCGTGCCGGCCTCGGCCATGTCGGCCATGTCTTGTCCATCACCGGCCGTGAACCAGGCCGAGCCCTCGATGCTCTGCTGCTCGTCCATCATGGTGTGCAGGTCCATGCCCACCAGGCCTGCGATGGCGCCGATGTTGTAGGCCCGGCCGCCGCGCTTGAGGGCGCGCACGCCCTGCTGGAAAGTGTCGTGCGGCGCGCCGGGGCCCAGCGCGTCGATGAAGGTGTCCACGCCCAGCCCGTCCGTGCGGGCCTTGGCCCAGGCGTCGATGGCCTCGCCGTCGGCATTGGAGAAGACCTCGATGCGATCGGGTGCCAGCGCCTTGACGCGCTCCAGCAGTTCGCGGTTGCGCCCGGTGCCCAGGATGCGCGTGGCGCCCATGGCCAGGCCGAAGAGCGCGCCACCGATGCCCAGCGTGCCGCTGATGCCGTTGATCAGCACGCTCCTGCCAGGGCCGACCTGCGCCTTGCGCATCGCGGAGTACATGGTGCCGAGATAGCCGAAGCGCGCCGCCTGGTTGAAGCTCACGTTGTCCGGCAGCTTCACCAGCGCGTACTGCGGGGCGATCATGTATTCGCACAGGCCGCCGAACGGATAGTTCTTGTAGAGCTTGAGCGAGTTCTGCGAGAAGCCGAAGTAGCCGCTGAACGCGTAGTGCGTGCAGTTGATGAGGTCGCCGTTGCGGCAGGCGCGGCAGCCGCCGCAGTAGAGGCTCGGGTTCACGTAGACGCGGTCGCCCGGTTTCCACGTGTGCACGTGGGAGCCAACCGCCGTCACCTCGCCGGCCGGGTCCAGCCCGAAGACCGCGGGCAGCGGCGGCAGCGGCAGTTCCGGAAACCAGGTCGTCCAGTTGGCCAGGATGTTGCCGAGATTGGGCACGATGCCGCACGCGCGCACCCGCACCTGCACATCGTTGGCGGCAGGCTGGGGAATCGGAAGTTGCTCGACCTCCATCGGGGCGCCGACCTGGTGCAGTCGGGCAGCTTTCATCGTCGTCATGGTGTCTCCTGGCTGATTGATGTCTATATGCACAAATCTCGTTTTGTGCATTCTTTTCGACCACGCGGCGTGACGTCATCAGTGATAACCCTTTGCGCACGAAATCATGTTTTATGCACAATTCTAAATTCATGCATTCAACAAAGACCATGCTCCAGCAGAACCCGGAACCCGTCGACGTGGCGATCATCGGCTTCGGCCCCGTTGGCGCAACGCTCGCGGCGCTGCTCGGCCGACGCGGCTTGCGCGTCGCGGTGTTCGACAAGTCGGAACAGATCTACCCGCTGCCGCGCGCCTTCGCGCTCGACCACGAAGCGCTGCGCGTGTTCCAGGAGATCGGCATCGCCGGCACGCTGGCGCCGCACATGACGCCCTACCGCCCGACGATCTACCAGGGAAGCGACGGCGAACCCATCCAGCACTTCGACATGGGGCCGTCGCCCTACCCGCTCGCGTGGGCGCCGTCGTACACCTTCAACCAGCCGGCGCTGGAGGCCTCGCTGCGCCAGGCCGTCGGCAAACTCCCCGGCGTGTCGATCCATCTCGGGCACGAGGTGCTGCAGCTGAGCCAGTCGCAGACCCACGCGCAGCTTGGCGTTCGCAGGCCCGATGGCACGCAGGCCCAACTGCACGCACGCTACGTCGTCGGCTGCGACGGCGGCACCAGCCCCACGCGCAAGCAGATGGGACTGACGCTCAAGAGCCTCGACTTCGACGAGCCCTGGATCGTGGTCGACATGCATGTCGACGAAGACAAGCTCGACCGGCTGCCCGCCACCAATGTCCAGTACTGCCACCCGTCACGGCCTTGCACCTACGTCGTGGGTCCGGGCACCCACCGGCGCTGGGAGTTCCTGCTGCTTGCCGACGAGGCCGAGCAAGGCGAGATGCCGCACGAGGCCATCTGGAAGCTGCTCGCCCCCTGGCTCACGCCCGCGGACGCGCGCATCTGGCGCGCGGCGGCCTACCGCTTCCATGCGGTGGTGCTCGAGCAATGGCGCAAAGGCCGCGTGCTGCTGGCGGGCGACAGCGCGCACCAGATGCCGCCCTTCCTGGCCCAGGGCATGTGCCAGGGCTTGCGCGATGCCGTCAATCTCGCCTGGAAGCTTCAACGGGTGCTCGAGGAGCGCGCCCCCGAAAGCCTGCTGGACAGCTATGGCGACGAGCGTGGACCTCAGGTAGAGGACGTGACGGCGACCGTCAAGCGGCTGGGCCAGATCATCTGCGAGCGCGACCCGGTGCGCGCCGCCGAACGCGACCTTCGCCTGCGCGAGCAGCAAGGCGGACAGGTGCGGATGCAACTGCGCCAGAGCCTGCTGCCCGGCGTGCACCACGGACTGATCGAACGCGACGAGTTGCCCGCGGGTACGCCCTTTCCCCAAGCGATGGGATGCATCGAACCCGGCGTTGCGCCGCAGATGATGGACGACCTGCTGCAGCCCGGCTTTCTGCTGGTGCTGCGCCATGCGCCCGACCCGGTGGCGCTTCGGGCCTTGGAGACGTCGGCGGCGAGCCTCGGCGCGCAGCTGCTGTGCATCGATGCCGCGATGACGGCACCCGGCGTGGTGAAGCTGGCCGAAGCCGACGGCATTCTGGCTGCATGGTTCGAACGCCATGGATGCGAGGCCGCGCTCGTGAGGCCGGATCACGTGGTCTATGGCGTGGCACGCAGCTTCGAAGACGCCGCGGTTCTGATGCAGCGGGCTTCCCAGGACATCGGCATCCAACTTCCGGCTCGACCGAATCCGAAAACCCCCACCGCCCAGAGCGCAACATGAACGAAGCCACCTCTCCCTCGTCTTCCGACACTGAACGTCTGTTGCTCGATCTCGAAGCACAGCGATGCAACGCCATGAAGCGCGCAGACTTCACGCGCCTGCGCGAGATTCTTCATCCAGACCTTGTTCACGTCCACGCCAAAGGCCAGACCGACAACTACGAGAGCTACTTCCGCTCGGGCGGCACGCATGTCGACTACAGGCAGATCGACCGCTCGGAGCTGAAGGTCCAGGTACTGGGCGACATGGCCCTCATGACGGGCCGGCAACTGCTCGTGGCCGTGCGCAAGGACGGCAGCGGCACCGTACGCATCGACTCGCGCGTGATGCAGGTCTGGGCCCGGGAGGGTGATCGCTGGCGGCAGCTGGCGTTTCAGACGACGCCGCTGGAGATGAGCATCTCGTGAGGCGTGCGCCGAGAGAGACGCCCCATGATCTCCGTGTTCTTTTCGCGCCCCGGGCAACATGTCTTGCCCTCGCGCTGCGAGAACCGGGTCTTCAAGATCTGCGCGGCAGGCTTAGTATCAAACCGGCGCGTAGGCGCCCGTGCCACCCGGCCAAGGCGTAAGCACCTCATATCCCTCGGGCGTTACAGCCACCATGTGTTCCCACTGGGCGGACAGAGACCGGTCCTTTGTCACGACTGTCCATCCGTCGGGCAATTGCCTGGTTTCGCGTTTGCCTGCATTGAGCATCGGTTCGATGGTGAAAACCATGCCCGGCTCCAGCCTGAGCCCTCCCCCGCGCTGCCCATAGTGCAGCACCTGCGGCTCATCGTGGTAGATCTGGCCAATGCCGTGCCCGCAGTATTCGCGCACCACGCTGAATTGCTCCCGGTGAGCAACCGACTGGATGGCATGGCCAACATCGCCCAGAGTCGCTCCGGGCTTGACCTGCCGGATTCCGGCCAGCATTGCTTCGTACGTCGTCTCCACCAGGCGCCGGGCCAACACACTGGGGGCTCCGACGAAGTACATGCGACTGGTGTCGCCGAACCAGCCGTCCTTGATGACGGCGACATCGATGTTGATGATGTCGCCCTTCTTCAGAATCTTGTCGGGCGAGGGGATGCCGTGACAAACCACCTGATTGACGGAAGTGAGAACGGTCTTCGGATACCCCTGATACCCCACGTTCGCTGGAATGGCGCGCTGGACATTCACGATGTGGTCGTGGCAGATCCGGTCGAGCGTCTCCGTGCTCACCCCCGGCACGACGTAGGGCTCGATCATGCCGAGCACCTCTGCGGCAAGCCTGCCGGCCCGCCGCGACATTTCAAGCTCCTCGGCGGACTTGATGGGAACGCCGTGAGCCATCAGTGTTTTCCGCTCGAGGACGCGCGGGGCTTGCCAAGTTGAGTTGTGACGGCTGCGGCGATGTCCAGCCCCCCCGCGAGCTCAGCCTGTATCAACAGTTGGCAGACTTCCCGGTAGTCCAGCTCCGGGTGCATCTCGGTCAGCATGCCGACTCGCATCCAGTGCTCTGCCTGCGCATTGATAGACCTGCTGAAGGCGTTTCCCGCCACTCGCAGGTTCTCGTGCATCAAGTCCGAAATTTTTACGATGCCCATCGGCGACCCCTATATGAAACGTATATGCATCATATACGTCTTGTATGGCCTCGCGCTACGCCCGGACAAATCCGCTGATCAGGTTCTCTCTCATCAACCGGCTTTGCAGACTGCCCAATGGTCTTGCAATCTCTTTCAGGAACCGACTTCTCAGCGGCGCATCTGATCGCACCAACCGGATCGCCTCCAATGCGTCCACGGCTTGAAAACTCAGGCTGTCGCGCGGTCGAAGCTGGGACAAGCCATCGAGATCCGAGGACAACACCGTGGCGATCTTTGGGTATCCGCCGGTGGTCTGGTGGTCAGCCAGCAGTATCGAAGCCACGCCATCGCCCCCGACCTGTATCGAGCCTCGCACGATCGGCTCGGACGGGATGGACAAGGCACCCTTCAGTGCCAGCTTCGGACCAGAAAGGCGCATGCCCATCCGGTCGTAGGCCGACGTGACCGAGAAGCTCTCCTTGAGAAGCGCCGCCATGGCCTCGGGCTCGAACCTGCCGGCCTGCGGCCCCGGCACGACCCGCACAGGCTTGCGCGAATAGGCAAAAGCAGGAACCGGGAGATCACCCTCCCGCTCTTCCGCAACGCTGGTGTTGCGCAGCAAGATCGCGGCACCAGGGCCGAGGCTCCCGCCACCAAGACCAGACGTCGAATGCGTTGCGGTGTGCCCCGCCCACTGGTCGCACACCAGTTCGCCACAGAACGCCAGGTAGGCCCAACTACCCCAACTGCCGGGTCGAACCGACAGCACGTCTCCTGCACGGATGGTTCGCACGCACCAGGACTTGCTCGAGGAACCTGAATGGCAGACCTGAAAGTCGCCGCCAGAAACGCAGCACGTTACTTCGCCCGATTCGCACACCACTTCCAGCCCGCCCATGGAGATCTCTATGGCGGTGGATTCCGCGGGGCATCCCAGCGCGACATTGGCTGCAGCATGTGCAAGCCGATCCATGGGGCCAGAAGCGGGCACACCAAACCTCAGCATGCCCGGTCGCCCGCCGTCCTGGTACGAGACCAGCGGGCCGCAGGCCCTTACCAGCAGCCTGGCTTCAGCCATGATTGGCAATCTCTCGTCGTGCTTCGTACTGCGCCAGGCTGATGCGCTTGAACCTGACCTTGTCCCCCCCGCCGAAAAGAAAGGGAGCGCTTTCATCGCGGGTCAGTATCCGGGTGGGAGACCGCCCGATGATCGACCACCCGGTGGGCATCTTGAGTGTCGTGACAAGGCACTGCGGCCCTGCGATGAGCACGCTTCCGGCTGCGATGTCCCGAAGCGCCGAAGGCTTGCGTGGCACCTGTATGTCGCGCGGCACGCCAGACATGTACGCGTACCCTGGCGCGAATCCATACATGCGCACTTGATAGTCACCCTGCAAGTGACGGTTGATCACTTCATCGATGCAAAGGCCCGCGGCTTGGGCCACCGCTGCAAGGTCGGGCGCGAAGTCTTCTTCATAGCAAATCTCGACTTCGCGCAGTTCCCCTCCAACCTGGCCGGCCGAAAGATCTTGCTGCAGGTTTTCAGCAGCCTCCCGAATTCGGGTGTGATCCGTGACCAGAGGATCGAAGTCGATCAGCAGGCTGACAAACGCCGGAATGCATTCAAGCATTCCCTCGGGCGGCGAATGAGCCAATGCCCGGTCGAGCGCGAGCACTGCCGCACTTGCCTGGTCGGTGATCGCATCGCCAAAGGAAACCAGTAGCGAGTGGTCCGCGACGGGAACATACCTTGGCCATCCTTGCTCCAGCATCGAACTTCCCCGCACCGGTCGCTAGTCGAGAAACGAGACCAGAGTGACCCCTTCGGCCTCCAATCGCATCCGGACGTGTCGGGCCATCTCGACGGACTCCGGGCTGTCACCGTGGACGCAGATTGATTCGGCCTTCAACGGGATCGGGTCGGAGCCCAGGACGGGCATCTTTCCGGTCTTCAGGAAGCCGATCAAACGATCCGCAGCTTCCTTTGCATCGTGCAGTACCGCCCCCTCCCGGCTACGCGGCACCAGGTGGCCGCTGGGCAGGTACGCGCGATCGGCGAATATCTCCGAGAAGACTCTGAGCTCCTGCTCACGGGCGGCGTGTTCCAGGCTCGTACCCGATATGGCAAGGATCGCAAGAGCGGGGTCGATCGTCTTGACCACCGAGACGATGGCTTTGGCAACGGCCATGTCGGCCGCGGCGAGATTGCCGAGTGCGCCATGCGGCTTCACATAGCTCACACGGGTGCCCGCAAGGCGAGCCATCGCCGCAAGGGAGCCGACCTGCGCCGCAACCATCCGGCCGATCTCGACGGGTTGCATCGGAATCACGCGTCGCCCGAACCCCTCGCGGTCGGCATATCCGGGATGGGCGCCGACCTTCACCCCGCGGTCGGTGGCCAGCCGCAAGGTCCTGTACATCGTTTCCGCATCGCCGGCATGGCCGCCGCAGGCGATGTTCGCGCTGGTGACGCAATCGAGAATCAGCGCGTCGTTTCCCATGACCCATGGGCCGTAGCCCTCACCCAGGTCGGAATTCAGATCGATCCGCATGCTCGGCTCCTCGCTTTGTTTCTACTTGCCAGGAAGATTCGTTGCACGAGTGAGCAGCGTCACGCCTGCGCCCTCGACTGAGTCGTAGTAGGTAAAGCCCGTCCGGTTCGTGCGACGCCCTCGCATCAGCACAGGCAATCCCAACGTGCCGGCTTGCGCCTCTGCTGCATCGGCATCCGGAACCTCGAACCCGATGTGGAAAACGCCTTCTCCCTTGCTGCCCAGATGAAGACGCTGAGGCGACGGTTCATCGTTGGGCTCGCACAGCTGGATCTGCACGTTCGGCAAGTTGCACATCCTGTACTTGAGAGCGAGAAAGCCGGCCTTGCTGGGAACGCTCAGTTCCTCGTACTCGGCCAGAGGCGGGTATTCGGTCCAGGGGCCTACGCCGATGGATTCGTAATAGGCCTGCGCCTTGTCGATGTCGTGCACCACGATGCAGATGTGGTGGAGCTTGTTGAACGGGTGTGACATCGATCAGCCCTTCACTGGAACAACATAGTTCAGAACGCGCCGTCCACCGTCCACGTACATGGTTTCCCCGGTGATGTACGACGCATCTTCGCTCGCAAGAAACGCGACGACCGACGCAATTTCAGACGGCTGTCCGTAGCGGCCCAGCGGGGTCCGCGAGAGGATTGCATGGTTGCCCGCGCTCTGGACAAACGCCCCGGCAACCATGTCGGTCATGATGGTCCCGGGCCCGACACCGACGACCCGAATGCCGTGCGGCGCAAACGCCACCGCCGCGGTGGACGTCACCTGGTTCATGCCGCCCTTTGAAATCGCGTACGGCGCGACGTTGGGGTTCGCGAGTCCGGAATTGATGGAAGACATGTTGATGATCACGCCGCCCTTGCCGCGGCTGATCATCTCGCGGCCTGCAGCCTGCGTGCCGTAGAAGGCCCCTTTGAGATTGACGTCCAGCACGCGGCTGAGCATCTCTTCGGTGACGTCCAGGAACTCCACCACCGGTGCGATGCCGGCGTTGTTCACCATGATGTCGATGGCACCGAAATGCCGAACCGCCGCCTCGACAAGGCTGACCACCTCGCTCTTTTTCGAAACGTCCGCGCGCACCGCGAAGACGTTGGCTGCCGTGCCGATCTCATCGGCTGTCCTGGTCAGCGTCTCTACATCGATGTCGGAGACAACCACTTTCGCGCCCTCGGCCAGAAGACGCTCGGCCGTCGCGCGCCCGATGCCTCGCGCAGCCCCTGTCACAACCGCAACTTTGCCTGCAAGCCTCATTTCGATTTCCTCTCAATAAACGATGGATTCAAACAATGGCGTCGAGGTGCGAATGCGCGCCCAACCCAACGGGGTCATGTCGATCGACCGGAATTCCCCGGCCGTGATCAGTTCAGCCACACCTCGACCGACCGCTGGCGCATGCATGACACCGTGGCCGGAAAACCCCGTCGCGAAGATGAGGTTGCCCAGCTCGTCATGAGCGCCGACCACGCCGTTGTGGTCCAGCATGTTGACTTCATAGTGCCCAGCCCACGCCCGGTTCAAGCGCAGTTCTTCCATGGCCGGGATGCGCCTGGCGAGCAAAGGCCAGAACAGTTCATCCATCAACTCGTGGTGAGGCTCGAAGTCGCCATCTGCATCCACGTCGATCTCGGCCGGTGGCTGTATGCCTCCGATGTAGCCCTCCCCTTCAGGCCGCACCCAGATGCCGCTCGAGTCGAACAGCATCGGAAAATCGTTCGACCTGAAAGGCGTCTTGAAGGAGAAGACCGTGCGCTTCTTCGGCACGACCGGCAGTTCGATGCCCAACGACGCGGCCAGGCGCCCCGACAATGCCCCTGCGGCCAGAACGCAGAAATCGCACGCAATCGAGTCTCCGTTCGACAGCTCGACCCCAGTGACTCGCGCGCCATTTGTCTTGAACGCGTTGGCCGCGACTTCCACATAGTCGACACCGAGCCGCCGCGCCGCGCGGCGCACCTCGGAGAGCAGGCTCCAGGCATCGAACCAGCCTTCGTGCTGGACGCCCAGCGTTCCAATGCCGACGTCGTCGAAGTTGACACCCGGAAAGCGCGCGCCGAGTTCATCGGGGTCGAGCACCCGGATGTCCGCACCGTGGCTGCGCTGCATCCTGACGGCCTCTATGCGCTCGGCAACCTGGTCGTGGCCTCCGAGAATCAGGTAGCCCTTTTCCCGATACCCGATGTCTGCCTCATCTCCGAACACGGCCTTGATGTTGCGGAACATGTGAGCCCCGAAGAGGCTCATCTGGATGTTCGTGGCCGTTCCGAACTGGGTTCGTATCGAGGCGGCAGAAAGGGCCGTCGAAGAGAACTGGTACGACGCATCCTTCTCCACGACGGTGATCGGTCCCGTGAAGCCGGCCTTGCGCAGCGACCAGGCACAGAAGCTGCCGATGATGGCGCCGCCAACGATGACGACCCGGGCTGAATTTGCTGACGGCATGATCGATCAACGAGCAGTTCGCCGTTGCACAAACTCCGACGCCGACTCCTCGAAGGTCTGCCCGGCAAGCGGGTTCCACTGCACACCCGAGCGTGCGGCAACACCCGGCTTGAGCCGCTGCGAATGGTCGTAGTCACTCCAGGGGTGAAAAAAAAGCGGCTCGACCTGGTCGAGGTTGCGCAAGCGCTCCGCATACGCATCGAGGTAAGACTGCCGCTCCTGCTGCGGCACGCGCGCAGGCATCCACGCGGCAAAGGGCGGCAGCACGGTGAATCCGGTGTAGCCCAGGATCCCGTTGTGAATGGGCCAGAGCACATGATGAAGATCGCCATCGATGCCGTTGGGCTCGTAGAGCGTGGAGGCCGTGCCTGTCGTGATGCTGAGCATCGCGCGCTTGCCCTTGAAATGCCCGGTTTCGTATTTGCGCCCTGCCGAATAGGCGAAGCCCCGGCTGAGAACGCGGTCGACCCACCCCTTGAGGATGGCGGGCATTGAAAACCACCAGACCGGAAATTGCAGCAGCACGAAGTCGGCGGCCATGACCTTGGCCTGCTCCACCATCACGTCCGGGCTCTGCCCGCCGGTGGCAAATGCATGCTCCTGTTCCCGGGAGAGATCCAGGTAGTCGGCGTTCGCACGTTCGCCATCGAAGTCGGCGGGGCCCAGTGCCGGACTCCAGCCCATACGGTAGAGGTCGCTGACGACGACCGTATGGCCCATTCGCTCCAGCTCGCGGATGGCGACGTCTTTCAGCGCTCCGTTGAAGGATGCAGGCTCGGGGTGGGCATAAACGATCAGACAGTTCATGCCGGAAATTCTGCGCGCGAAGGTCAGGCGCAGCTAGAACGCACGACGCACCTGGTTGCGGTTTTCTGCATAGTCGAGACGCGAAGCGCGGTACTGCGCCGGCGTCATGTTCGTCGCCACCTTGAACTGGCGCGAAAAGGCGCTGTGATCCGCGTACCCGCATGCCGCAGCCACTTCCGTGATGGACGCTGGCGTTTCCTCCAGCAGCTGGCATGCCTTGTCGATGCGCTTCTTCATCAGCAGCTGCTTGGGCGTCACGTGGAAAACCTCGAGCACCAGGCGCCCGAGCGTGTCCATCGACACCGACGCATGGTCCGCCGCCTCGGCGATCAGGACCGATCGATCGAGGCCCTCGTCGATGAAGTCCAGAAACCTCTTCAGCCGGCGATAACTGTGGTGGCGCTCGTTGGGGCGAGGCAAGTCGCGTGACAACCCGGCCAATCCGACGATGCGGTTGTCGGCATCCAGCAGGGGAAACTTGGAGCTGAGGCACCAGTACCGGTCGCCGCGGTAGGTCTGGTACAGGCGCAGCAGCTCGCGAATCGGGCGGCCGCTGCCAATGACTTCGAGGTCTTGCGCCACCGTGCTCAATCCGGTCACCGGGAACAGCTGGTCGGCAGTCTTTCCCACGACGCTCTCGCCGCCCTGCAGGCCGGCGCGGTCAATCAAGGTCTGGTTCGCCCAGAGGTAGCAGCCCTGCTCGTCTTTGACGTAGAACAGCACGTCCGGCAGCCTGTCGAAGAGTGTCTCGACCAGCCCGGGCGTTCGCGTGAGCCACCCCTGTACCTGCTCGTCCAGTCGCATCCGGTTTCCTTGCTCGATAGCCTGCCGCGCGACCACTCGCGATGGGATCGGCTCAGGCCCGCAATGTAAACCGGCCGGGTCAGCGCATCACGAAAGGGTTGGCGGCCACGGCGCCGCTGTTGATCCAGACGCATTTGGTCTGCAGGTATTCGCGGATGGCATCGATGCCGTTCTCGCGTCCCAGCCCCGAGTCCTTGTAGCCGCCGAACGGCGCCATGAAGCTCACGGCTCTGTAGGTGTTGACCCAGACAGTGCCGGCCTGCAATTTCTCGGACATGCGGATGGCGCGGCCGATGTTGCTGGTCCAGACGGCGGCGGCCAGGCCGAAGCGCACCCCGTTGGCGATGCGCAGTGCATCGCCCTCGTCCTTGAACCGGATCACCGACAGCACCGGGCCGAACACCTCTTCTTGCGCGATGCGCATGTCGTTGCGCACGCCGGTGAAGATGGTGGGCTGCACGAACCAGCCCTTGCCGCATTCGGGTGCCGTGCCTTTCTCGCCACCGAGGACCGCCGTGGCACCCTCGCTGCGCGCGATGTCGATGTATTCCAGCACCTTCTGGTACTGGGGCGGCGTGGTCACCGGGCCGACCTGGGTGTCGGGGTCCATCGGGTCGCCCATGCGCGCGGTGCGCGCCACCGCCAGCAGGCGCTCGACGAATGCGTCATGAATGTTGTCCTGCACCAGCAACCGGGAACCTGCGATGCAGGTCTGCCCCGTGGCCGCAAAGATGCCCGAGATCGCGCCGAACACAGCCTGCTCGATGTCGGCGTCGTCGAAGACGATGTTGGGCGATTTTCCGCCCAGCTCCATCGCCGTGTGCTTGAGGTGCCGGCCGGCCTTCTCGTTGATGAGGCGGCCTGTGGTGTCCGATCCGGTGAAGCTGATCTTGCTGACCAGCGGATGCTCGACCAACGGGGTGCCGACCTCCGGGCCGAAGCCTGTCACGACGTTAAACACGCCCGGCGGAAAACCCGCTTCGTCGAACAGCTCCGCAAACTCGAGCGTTGAGGCAGAGGTGAATTCCGAGGGCTTGACGACCACGGTGCAGCCGGCCGCCAGCGCGGGCGCAACCTTCCAGCTCAGCAGCATCAGCGGCGAATTCCAGGGAGTGATGGCGGCCACGACTCCCATCGGCTCATGGCGGGTGAAGGCGAAGTAGCCCTTCTTGTCGAGCGGCAGCGTGCTGCCCTGCACCTTGTCGGCCAGCCCGGCGTAGTAGTGAAACCACTGCGGTATGTAGTTGAGCTGCCCCTGCATCTCCGCGAGCAGCTTGCCGTTGTCGCGCACCTCGGTGGCAGCCAGTCTGTCGGCGTCGCGAGCGATCAGGTCGCCGAGACGGCGCAGCAGCGCACCGCGCTGCGTGGCCGTGAGCTCGGCCCAGGGACCGCTGGTCAATGCCGCATGGGCTGCCTGCACGGCAGCATCCACATCGCGCGCATCGCCGCGCGGTATCTCGGCCCAGCTCTCGCCGGTGTACGGGTTCTGGCTCTCGAACCAAGCTTCGCCTTGTGGCGGAACCGACTTCCCGCCGATGCGGAGTTGGTAGCGCTGCATCAGAACGGCCTCAGGCCGAGCGCAGCGCGAAACCGGTTCTTGATGAATGGGCCGTCGCGCGGCGGCAGCGCCCGGGGTGACTCGTTGGCCTCGATGAACACCTGCGCAAACGACACGCCGTCGCGCGCCAGGATGCGGCGTGCAACCTGGTCCGAGCCTTCCAGGCTGTCTGTCGTGAAGGCATCGGCAATGCCGAAGCCTTTGGCAACGGCAACCAGGTCCGTCCCCAGGCTCGAGTGGCTGCGCTGCATGCCGGTCTCTCCGAAGTGCCCGTTGTCCAGCACGACGATGCTCAGGTTCCGCGGCTGCTTGGCCGCGATGGTGGCCAGGCTGCCAATGCCCATGAGCTGTTCGCCGTCACCGGTGATCACCACGACCGAACGCGAGGGCTGGGCCAATGCAAGACCAAAACCGAGCGCCGCGGCACCGCCCATCGCACCCCAGAGGTAGTAGTTCAGGTCACGGTCGCCAGCGGCGAACACGTCGTAGGAGGCGGAGCCCAATCCCGTGACAACCAATGCCTCCGGCACCGAAGACAACAGCCTGGACACGAAGGCTCGGCGATCTGCGCGGGGCTTCATTGCGGTCTGGTTCATCACTTGCGCTCCCACTTCTTGCGTCCGATCAGGCTCTGTCCCAACAGCACGGCGACTTTCTCGCCGGCCTCGAATGCGGCGTCGTAGCCTGCGCTCACGATCTCTTCGACTTCATCGGGGTGCGACACGCGCAGCACGTGGATGCCCATCAGCTCGAGCGCCCCCTGCGTGGCCTTGCCCATCGGGCCTTGCCACGGATTGAATTCGGCGTATTCGCCGCGCATCGTGACCAGCGTGAAGAACGGAAAGTCCGCCGCCTGCAACAGGGAGAACATGTTCACGCAGTTGCCGACGCCACTGCTTTGCATCAGCAGCACAGAGCGCTTGCCGCCGAGCCAGGCGCCGGCGGCGATGGCAACGCCCTCCTCTTCGGTCGTGAGGACGATGTCTTCGATTTCCGGGTCGGCGATGGCGCTGCGGATGACGTGCGAATGGCCGGCGTCAGGCACGTAGGCGATCTGGTCGACGCCGCCGGCCTTGAGGACCTTGAAGACGGTCTCCTGCCAGGCAGGCGCCGGTGTGGGGGTGTGATTCATGCTCTGTAGACGGCGTGGAGTGGATCGGCCGAGGAATCATAAAATTTGATGACTGGCTCTGAGAAATAGAATCTCGGCATTCCTCCATCACGATCCGGCATCGCTCCATGGACCTGAAACATCTCCGCGCCTTCCTGACCGTCGCCGACACCGGAAACGTGACGCGCGCAGCCGAGGTGCTGCACCTGGTGCAGCCCGCCGTGTCTCGCCAGTTGCGCCTGCTCGAAGAGGACGTCGGTGCGCCGCTGTTCGAACGCGAGCGGCATGGCATGGTCCTGACCGATGCCGGCCACGCGCTGGCGGGCTATGCGCGGCGCGCCATGCTCGAACTCGACAGGGCGCGCATCGAGATCGCCGGCACCGGCGCGGGAGTCTCGGGGCTGGTAACGCTCGGCCTGCTGCCCAGCACGATCGACACCCTCTCGAGCCCGCTGGTCACCGCGCTGGCCAGCGCTTATCCGGGCATACGCATCCGCATTGCGATGGGCTATGCCGGCACGCTGATGCGTTGGCTGGTTTCCGGGGAAGTCGATGCGGCGCTGCTGTACGGCGCCGAACGCTCGCCCGAGGTGCAAACCACGCCGTTGATCGAAGAGCCGCTGTGGGTCATCGGCTCGAAGAAGGCGGGGCTGCGAAGCGACACACCGGTTTCATTGGCGAGCCTTGCCGGCGGCAAGCTCGTGCTGCCGAGCGCACCGCATGGCATTCGTGCATTGGTGGAGCATGCCTGCGCGGTGAGCAACGTCACGCTGGACATCTCCGCGGAGACCAACGCGCTGAGCGTCCAGCGCAGCCTGGTGCTGGGTGGACACGGGCTGACCATCCTGCCTCCCATTGCCGTGGCGGAAGACCTGCAGACCGGAAAGCTGTCGGGTGCCCCGCTTGCCGATCCACCCGTGGCACGCACCATCGTGCTGGCGCTGCCGGCAAACCGGCCCTCGGGACGCCATGTGCGCTGCGCTGTGGATCTGTTGGTCGAGCAGGCGCGGCGGGCCGTCCAATCCGGTGCCTGGCCGCAAGGGCGATGGTTGAGCACGTGATGCGCGAACACCCAGCGTCGGCATCTCGAGCAGACGCATGAATGGAGCGATACCTGAACTCTTAAACTCTCCCGGCTCGCCAAACAGACAACAACCGAGGAGAGAGAACTTGCGTATTCAAACCGCCCGCCTGACGGCCGGCGTGCTGCTCGCGTGCGCCGCTTTCGTGGCGCACAACACCGCTCACGCCGCATCGCCAACCACCCCGTCCACCACTGCCCCCGCTTCGACCGCCAGTTCACTGGAAGCCGAACAGGACGCCGCATTCAAGGCCGCCAAGGCCGTGCAGAAAGTCGGCCCCGCCGACATCGTGCTGCGCGACCAGGCCCACCTGCAGTTGCCCCCCGGCTACGTGTGGGTGCCGACACCCGCGGCCGCGCAGTTGATGCGCAGCATGGGCAATCGCACCGACGACACCTTCGTCGGCGTAGTCTTCCCCGCCGACGACGCCGACTGGATGGCCGTCGTGAAGTTCGTCAAGGAGGGCTACATCAAGGACGACGACGCGAAGGACTGGAACGCCGACGACCTGCTCAAGAGCCTGAAAGAAGGCACCGAGGCCGCCAACGAGGAGCGCGCCAAGCGAGGCATCCCCTCCATCGAGGTGACGGGCTGGGCGCAGAAGCCGCAGTACGAGGCCGCGTCGCACCGCCTGGTGTGGTCGGCCCTGTCCCAGCGCAAGGGCAGCACCGACGGCAACCAGGGCGTCAACTACAACACCTACGCGCTGGGCCGCGAGGGCTACCTGAGCCTGAACCTCATCACCAACGCGAAGGACCTCGACAAGTACAAGCCCGACGCGAGCAAGCTGCTCGCCGCGATCCAGTACGACGACGGCAAGAAGTACGCTGACTTCAACTCCTCGACCGACAAGGTCGCCGCCTATGGCCTGGCCGCGCTGGTGGCGGGCGTGGCGGTGAAGAAGCTGGGCCTGTTCGCGATCGTCCTGGCCTTCCTGGCCAAGTTCGCGAAGCTGGCTGTAGTGGCGGGCGGCGCGGCGCTCTGGGGCATCGCGAAGCTGTTCAAGCGCAACAGCAGCTAGCAAGCCGCACCGGAACAGCATGCGAACCGGGCGGATTAATGTGCGAAAAATCAGAACAATGCTGACGGAATATTGATCCACAGCGATTGGTTCCCAGGGCTAATCTCGCAACGATCCGACCAACACAGGATCGTTCATGCCCCCCCACCTGAAACTCGCCTTCGCCCGCCCTGCCCGCTTTGCCGCACGGGCCGCGGCCGGGCTCGCCGCCCTGGTCCTCCTGCTGTCGGCCACCGTGGCACAAGCGCAAAACAAGCCGCTGAAGCCCGTGACCATCGCGCTGGGCACGCAGGTGGTCAACGTCACCTACCCATGGCTGACGCTGCCCATCGCGCTGGGCTACTGGAAGGACGAGGGCTACGACGTGAAGATCGTCACCACCGGCGGCTCGCTGCAGGGCATCCAGCAAATGGTGGCCGGCGGCGTCGATTTCGCGCAGGTCAACTCCACCGGGCTCATTCAGGCCAACACCGAGAACAACGTCGCCGTGCGCGGGCTCATGGGCACTGGCGTGATCGACTGGGGCGTGGGCGTGCCGCAGGACAGCCCCGTGAAGACTGTGGCGGACCTCAAGGGCAAGAAGATCGGCATCTTCAGCCTTGGCACGGGCGGCATGCCGCTGCTCAAGGGCTACCTGCGCGCCAACGGCGTCAACCCCGACACCGACGTGCAGATCATTGCCACCGGTGCCGGCGCGCCGGCGCTGGAGGCGATGCGCGCGGGCCGCGTGCAGGCGCTGATGTTCTGGGGCTCCGCGCTCACCGGCTTCCAGAACGCGGGCGCGAACATGCGCGTCCTGTTCGATCCGGCGTGGCGCTCGCTGCCCGACTTCACCTTCGCCACCATGCAGAAGACCATCGACGCCGACCCGGCGATGGTCGAGGCCATTGCGCGCGGCGCGGCCAAGGCGACGCTGTTCGCGCAGACCGACCCCGAGTGCGCCCGCCAGATCCACTGGAAGCACTTTCCCGGCGCCAAGCCCACGGGCGCTGACGAGGCCACGCTGGCCAAGTGGGACCTTGCGCTCCTGCAGACGCAACTCCAGACGATGGCCGACGCACAGACCATGAGCGGCAGCAAGCTGATCGGCGCGATGAGCCCGGCCGCTTACGGCCGCATGCAAGACGCGATGCTCAAGGACGGCCTGATCAAGCGCACGCTGCCGGCCGAGTCGATGCTCTACCTGAAGCCCGGCTTCGTCGAGGCCATCAACCGCTTCGATCGCAACGCCGTCATCGAGGCTGCCAAGGCCTGCAAGGTGCTGTGACATGACGCCCGAACAATTCATCGCAGGCCTGCCCAAGGCCGAACTGCACATGCACATCGAAGGCTCAATCGAGCCCGAGTTGTTCCTGCGGCTGGCCCGGCGCAACGGCGTGGCCATCCGCTGGCAGACGGAAGAGGAGCTGCGCGCCGCCTATCGCTTCACCGACCTGCAGGACTTTCTGAACCTGTACTACGACGGCTGCCGCGTGCTCGTCCAGCCGCAGGACTTCCACGACGTGACGCGCGACTACCTGCGCCGCGCGCATGCCGATCGCGTGCTGCATGCGGAGATGTTCCTGGGCGTGCAAGGCCACACCAGCCGCGGAGTGGCGCTGGCCGTGGTGATGGAAGGCGTGCTGGGCGCCATGGAGGCCGCGCAGGGCGAAGACGGCATCAGCTCGGGCCTGATCGTCGTCGTGCAGCGCCACCGCAGCGAAGACGAGGCGCTTGCACTGCTCGACGAACTGCGCCCCTGGTACGACCGGCTGCTGGGCTTCGGCCTCGGCGGTGCGGAGGTGGGCAACCCGCCCTCGAAATTCGCTGAATTCTTTCGCCGTTGCCGCGAACGCGGCTTCAAGGTGGTGGCGCACGCGGGCGAGGAAGGCCCGGCCGCGTATGTGCGCGAAGCGGTCGAGCTACTGCAGGTCCAGCGCCTGGACCATGGCAACGCCTGCCTCGACGACCTCGCGCTCGTCGCGCAACTGGCGCAGCAGCGCATTCCGCTCACAGTGTGCCCGCTGTCCAACCTGAAGCTGCAGCTGGTGCCCTCGATGGCCGCGCACCCGCTGCGCAGGCTCATGGACGCGGGCCTGTGCGTGACCGTCAACTCCGACGACCCCTCCTACTTCGGCGGCTACGTCAACGACAACTACCTCGCGTGCCAGCAGGCGCTCGGCCTCGGGCGCGACGACATGGTGAGCCTGGCACGCAACAGCTTCGAGGCCGCCTTCATCACGCCGCCGCAACGCAGCGCAGCGCTTCGCGCCATCGATGCATGGGTGGCTCACGGCGCAGAGCAGGCACCGGCATGAACGCGATCGTCCAATTTCCGCCAAGGCGCCCGACGCTGCAGGAAGCATCGGGCGCCGTACCGGCGTTCCGCTTCGAAGGCCTGCACAAGACCTTCCGGTCGAAGGACGGCGCGGACGTGGTCGCGCTCCACGACGTGAGCTTCAGCGTTGCGCGTGGCGAGTTCGTCACCGTGGTCGGCCCGAGCGGCTGCGGCAAGAGCACACTGCTGCGCATCCTGGCCGGCCTGGAGCGCGCGAGCCGCGGCACGGTCGAGCTCGGCGGACAGCGCCACACCGGGCCGAGCCGCGATGTCGGCGTCGTCTTCCAGGCGCCCGTGCTGCTGCCGTGGCGCAACATCCTCGACAACGTGCTGGTGCCAGCGCAGATCCAGGGACGCGACCCCAAGGTCGCGCGCGAACGCGCCCTCCACTATCTGCATCTGGTGGGGCTGGCGGGCTTCGAGACCAAGTACCCCGGCGAACTCTCCGGCGGCATGCAGCAGCGCGTGGGCATTGCGCGCGCGCTGGTCAACGACCCGATGCTGCTGCTGATGGACGAGCCCTTCGGCGCGCTCGACGCCATGACGCGCGAGACCATGAACGTCGAGCTGCTGAAGCTGCGCGAACGCACAGGCGCCACGATCATGCTGGTGACGCACAGCATTCCGGAAGCCGTGTTCCTCGGCGACCGCGTGATCGTCATGTCGCCACGGCCGGGGCGCGTCACGCAGGTGATCGACGTCGACCTGCCCGCCGCCCGCACGCTGGATCTCATCAACACCGAGCGGTTCGGCAGCCATGTCCGCGGCATCCGGGCCAACCTGAACGCCAGTGGAGGGCTCGACTGATGAGCACCGAGAACATCGACTTCGAGCCGACTGCTCCGTGGCTCACTCCCGCGCGGCGCAAGGCGCTGATCGTGGCCGTCTTCGTGGCCGTGGTGGCTGCATGGCAGCTCGTGGTGAGCGCGCTGGGCATCTCGCACCTGATCTTCCCGGGGCCCGCGGGCGTGGCCCGCTCGATCTATGACGTTTTCTCGTCGGGCGAGGTGTGGCCGCACCTGTGGGTGACGCTCTACGAGATTCTTGCGGGCTTCGCGCTCGGCGCGTTCGCGGGTTTCCTGCTCGGCGCGCTGATCGGCCAGAGCTCGTTGCTCGAACTGGTGCTCTACCCGTACGTGGTCGCGTTCCAGACCGTGCCCAAGGTGGCCGTGGCGCCGTTGTTCGTGCTGTGGTTCGGCTTCGACACCACGTCGAAGGTCGTGATCACCGCGACCATCGTGTTCTTTCCGGTGCTCGCCAACACGATCGTGGGGCTTCGCTCGGCGCCCAGGGACCAGATCGACCTGATGCGTGCATTCACGGCGTCTTCCTGGCACGTGTTCCGCATGGTCCGGCTGCCGCACGCGCTGCCGTATGTGTTCGCGGGGCTGGACATCGGCATCGTGCTGGCGGTGATCGGCGCGATCGTGGGCGAGTTCGTGGGCGCCCAGGCCGGGCTGGGCTATCTCATCTTGCAGCGCAACTTCTCCATGGACGCTGCGGGCATGTTCGCGATCCTCATCGTTCTCTCGGCCATCGGCATCGTGCTGCACGGGCTGATGAAGGCGATTGCGCGGCGCGTGGTGTTCTGGGCGGACGCGTTCACAGACTTGTCTCGCGGCACATGAAGCAACAACAACCCAACCACTACAAAGGAGCAACGCAATGACCCAAGAAGAACAACAGCTCGAGGCACCCCGCAGGGCCTCCGCGCAGGAAATGCCGATCCTCGACCTGGGCCCGTGGCTGGCCGGTGGCCCGATCGGGCCGGTGGTCGAGCAGTTCAAGGCCGCATGCACCAACACCGGTTTCTTCTACGTGAGGAACCACGGCGTGCCGCAGGCCGTGATCGACACCGTGTTCGACGCCACCCGCCGCTACATGTCGCTGCCGATGGAAGAGCGCCTGAAGGACCGCATCGACGAGCGCTTCCGCCGCGGCTTCATGCCCATGGGCGTCACGCAGCATCCGGGCCACAAGCCCGACCTGAAGGAAAGCTACGAACTCGGCATGGACCTGCCGCTGACCGACCCCGACGTGGCGAGTGGCCTGCCGCTGCACGGCCCCAACCGCTGGCCCGCGGACAAGCCCTGGCTCGAGCCCGCGGCCATGGCCTACTTCAGCGCCACCATCGAACTCGGCCGCAACCTGCTGAAGATCTTCGCCTCGGCGGTCGGCAAGGACGAAGGCTTCTTCCTGCAGTACGCCACCAAGCCGATGGTGCAGGCGCGGCTCTTTCACTACCCGCCGCAGGAGTCGTTCACCAACCTGGAGCTAGGCGCAGCCGCGCACACCGACTACGGCATGCTGACCGTTCTGGCGCAGGACCCCATTGGCGGGCTGGAGCTGTGCACGCGCGGTGGCGAGTGGGTTGCCGCGCCCTATGTCGAGGGAACGCTGGTCATCAACCTGGGCGACCTCGTGAAGGTGTGGACCAACGACGTCTACGTGTCCAACCGGCACCGCGTCGCGAACCGCACGGGCAGGGAGCGCTATTCGATTCCCACCTTCTTCAACCTCGACTACGACACGCCCGTGGCCTGCCTGCCCGAGTTCGCGCCGGGCGAAGGCGAGCCCCTGCATGCCCCCATCAAGTCGGGCGACTACCTGGTGCGCCGGTTCGCATCGGTGCAGAAGTACAAGACGCCGGCAGAGCTGGCCGCGGGGTAAGGCCCCGGAAAAGGCTTCAGGCAGCGGGCCGGCCGCGTTCGGCCCGCTGCTCCGCTTCTTCCAGCGCGGCCGTCAGCTCCGAGAGAAAGGCAGCCACCGGAATCGGCAGGCTGCGGCCCTTGTGCACGCACAGTGCCAGGCGCTGCGGCCGGGCGCGCGGGTCTTTCAGCGGCACATAGGAGCCCGCCCTGGGACGGCCGAACGGGTCGTCCAGCGGCGTGGTCGTGAAGGTGAGGCACATGCCCTCGGCCGCCACGTTGCGCATGAGCTCGTAGGAGTTGGTCTCCAGCGCGATGCGCGGCCGGATCTTCGCCTTGGCGAGCATCTCGTCGTACTGCTGCTTGGCCCACAGCGACGAGTCGAGCGACGACAGGCTGTACTCGGCGCAATCGGAAAGCCTCAGCGACTTGTAGCCCTCGAGCGGATGCCCGGTGGGCACCAGCACGTAAAGCGGCAGCAGCCGTGAATAGACCACCGACAGGTCCTGGAACGCGATGTCGCCGAAGGTGAAGCAGGCGTCGAGGTCGTCTTCCAGCAGCATCTCCGCCAGCGTCGGGCTGCCGCTGACCTTCACGCTGAACGAGATGCCCGGATAGCGCTTGGCAAAGCCGGAGAAGAACTGCGGCATGAAGTCGCGCGTCAACGATTCGGGCATGCCGAAATTGACGTGGCCCCGCTTGAGGCCCTGCAGCGCCTCGATCTCGGAATGCAGCCGCCCGGACTCCTTGACGACGTTCTTGTGATAGCGCATCAAGATCTCGCCGGCCGCCGTGAGCTTGACCTTCCCGCGGCCCTGGCGCCGCTCCAGCAACGGTGCGCCCAGCGAATCCTCGAGCATGGCGAGCTGCCTGCTGATGGCGGATGCCGCGACGTACAGGTTCTCGGAAGCCGCCCTGATCGAACCAGTGCGAACGACTTCGGCGAAATACCGGAGCGAGGTCGTGGAGACAAGACTCAAGAGGAAACTCCGTGGGCTGAGCGCAAGGCGAAAGCGCCGCGGAGATTCTTGCACGCATCCCGCCCGCCTGGCGCGGCGAACGCGATGCAGGCGCTGCGCCTCAGCGACCGGTGAAGCGCGGCGCGCGCTTGTCGACGAACGCCGCCACGCCCTCGCGCGCGTCGGCACTGCCGGCGCGTTCGCGCAGCAGCTTCTGCTCCAGCGCCAGGTGTTCCTCGAAAGGCCTGCCCGGTGCGCCGGCGCACAGCCGCTTGATTGCCGCGAACGATCCGCTCGCGCCATGGGCGAGCCGCGTGACGAGTGCTTCGGCAGCGGCCGCGAGTTCAGCATCTGGATGGAGCGCATCGACAGCACCCCACGCCAAGCAGCGCTGGCTGTCGATGGCATCGCTCAGCACCAGCAGTTGCTGCGCACGCACCGGCCCCACGCGGCGCGCGAGGAAGTACGAGGCACCTGCATCCGGCGACAGCCCGATGGCCGCGTAGCCCGTGCGCAGCTTCATCGATTCAGCGGCAAGCACGAAGTCGCCGCACAGCGCGAGCCCCACGCCCGCGCCGCCTACCGCTCCGTTCACCGCCACGACCAGCGGTGCCGGGTTGTTCGACAGGCGCAGCAATGCCGGATGCAGGCTGTTCAGCATCTCGTTCACCAACTCGGGCAGCGCCTCGCCAGCCGCCACGAATTCATCGATCGCGCCGCCGGCGCAGAACACCCTGCCCTCGCCGGTCAACAGAATGGCGCGCGGCTTTCGTTCCAGCACTTCGTCGATGGCCTGCACAAGTGCGCGACCATTTGCGGAACCAAGGGCATTCGCGCGCTCCGGCCGCTTCAGCACGATGCGGCCGACACCTTCTTCCACGCCCCAGGCAATGCCTTCGCTGATGTTCATGCTCAGACCCCCGTGAGCCCGCCGGTGCACATCAGCGTCTGCCCGCTCACATAGTCGGACTCGGGCGCGCACAGCAGGTACACCGCGCCTGCGGCTTCTTCGGGCGTGCCGCCGCGTCCCAGCGGAATGGACTGCTCCATCATCGCCAGCAGCCCCGGGTTGATGCCCACCTTGATCTCGCGCCCTTCGATGTTCGCGGTGGTGGCTTCGGCGGTGCTCGCGGTCAACCGGGTCTGGATGAAACCGAAGGCCACGCAGTTGACCGTCACGTTCATGCGGCCCCACTCCTTGGCCAGCGTCTGCGTCATGCCGACGATGCCGGCCTTGGCCGCCGAATAGTTGGCCTGCCCCGCATTGCCGAACAGCCCCGCCACCGACGAGATGTTGACCACCTTGCGTACCACGCGCTGGCCACCCTCGGTCTCGGACTTCGACAGCGCGCGGATCACCGGCTGTGCCGCACGCAGGATGCGGAACGGCGCCGTCAGGTGCACGTCGATCATGGCGTACCACTGCTCGTCGGTCATCTTCTGCACCACGCTGTCCCAGGTGTAGCCGGCGTTGTTGACGATGATGTCGAGGCCCTTGAATTCGTTCACCGCCGTGCCGACGAAGCGTTCGGCAAAGTCTGGTGCAGCCACGCTGCCGACGCAGGCCACCGCTTCTCCACCGGCAGCACGGATGGCCTGTACCGTCTCTTCGGCCGGCCCGGCGTCGAGGTCGTTGACGACGACGCGCGCGCCTTCGGACGCGAGCTTGAGTGCAATGGCCCGGCCGATGCCGCGGCCCGAACCGGTGATGAGGGCGACCTTGCCGCCGAGCTTGAGTGTCATGTCTCTGTTCTTTCTTAGGTTGATCTCAGCGCAGCGCGACGAGCGCCTCGCCCGCAATGCGCGTCTGCCCGTACTGGTTGGCGCTGAGCACCTCGACGCGCACGCAGCGCTCGCCGTTGTGCTCGAGCTTCTCGACCACGCGCCCGCTGCACCGCACCGCATGCCCCAGGTGCGTGATGCCCTGGAAGCGCACGTCAAAGCGGCGCAGTTGCGATTGCGGCGCCCACTGCGTGATCAGCCGTCCGAGCCATGCCATGCCCAGCATGCCCTGCGCGAACACGTCAGGCATGCCGGCCTTGCGCGCGAAATCTGTGTCGATGTGAATGGGGTTGTGGTCCCCCGAGGCGCCAGCGAACAGCGCGAGCGTGGTGCGGTTCACGGGCGGCAACTGCAGCGAAGGCAGCTCGTCGCCGATCTTCACGGCGTCGTAGGTCAGGGCATTCATCGGTGCGGGTTCCTTCCTTCAGTGGCGGCAGACAATCACCGTGCGTAGCTCGGCCACCAGTTCGTCGCGCTGGTTGGTGGCGCGCGAGGTCTTGATGACGAATTCGAGCGCGCCGTTCTTCTTGTCGTAGATGTCGGTGATGGTGGAACGCACCGTCACGGTGTCGCCCACGCAGGCCGGCCGGTGGTAGCTGAAGCCCTGCTCGCCGTGCAGCAGCTTCGACAGCGGAATCTGCAGGTCGGCCAGCAGCCTGTCGGACGCGCCCGAGTCGAGCTCGGCAGCGAACAGGAAGGTCGGCGGCGCGGGCAGGTCGGGGTAGCCTGCATCGCGCGCGGCGGCGGCATCGGTGTAGACGGGGTCGGTCTCGCCGATGGCCTTGGCGAAGAATTGCAGGCGGCTGCGCTCGATGGGCAGCACCGAAGGCGGCAGCTCGTGGCCGATCCACTTCTTGTCGATCATCGGGTGGCCTTTCTCAGACGCGCTCGTAGAGCGTCACCACGCAGGCGCCGCCCAGCCCGAGGTTGTGTTGCAGCGCCAGCCTCGCGCCCTCTACCTGCCTTTTGTCTGCCGTGCCCCGAAGCTGCTGGACCAGCTCCGTGCATTGCGCCAGTCCCGTGGCCCCGAGCGGGTGCCCCTTTGACAGCAGCCCGCCCGATGGATTGGTGACGACCTTGCCGCCATAGGTGTTGTCGCCATCGACCACGAATTTCTCTGCGCCGCCCACCGGGCACAGGCCCAGCGCCTCGTAGCTGATGAGTTCGTTGTGCGCGAAGCAGTCGTGCAACTCGACCACGTCCACGTCCTGCGGGCCGACGCCGGCTGCGTCGTACACCTTCTGCGCGGCCTCCTGCGCCATGCTGAAGCCGACCACCTCGCGCATGTCGCGGCTCTCGAAGGTGATGGGGCGGTCGGTGGTCATCGCCTGTGCCTTGATGCGCACGCTGCGGTCCAGCCCGTGGCGCTCGGCGAAGCGGGCCGAGCACACGATGGCCGCGGCCGCGCCGCAGGTGGGCGGGCAGGCCATGAGCCGCGTCATCACGCCGGGCCACATGACGGGCGCGGCCATTACTTCGTCTTCGGTGACGACGGTACGGAACAGCGCCACCGGGTTGTTCGACGCATGGCGGCTGGCCTTGGCGCGGATCTTCGCGAAGGTCGACATCTGCGTGCCGTACTGCTGCATGTGCGCGAGCCCGGCGCCGCCGAAGTAGCGCAGCGCGAGCGGCACCTGCTCGTTGCCGACCAGCTCGTCGGTGATGCTCTCGAAATGGTCGAAGGGGCTGGGCCGGTCGTTGAACACCGCGCCGAGTGCGCCGGGGCTCATGTGCTCGAAGCCCAGCGCCAGCACGCAGTCGGCGGCGCCGCTGGCCACGGCCTGGCGCGCGAGGAACAGCGCGGTCGAGCCGGTCGAGCAGTTGTTGTTGACGTTGACGACCGGAATGCCCGTCATGCCCACTTCATACAGCGCACGCTGGCCGGCGGTGGAGTCGCCGTATACGTAGCCCACATAGGCCTGCTGCACGAGCTCGTAGCCGATGCCGGCGTCTTTCAGCGCGGCATTCGTGGCGTGGGCGGCCATCTGCGGATAGGGCTGGTTCGCGCCCGGCTTGGTGAACGGGATCATGCCGACCCCGACGACGTGGACATCCTGGCTCATGAAAGTCTCCTTGGAGGTTCGATAAAAAGAATGGGAGGCAAACAGGCTCAGGCTACGCCTCGCTGCCGGTCTTGCCAAAAAGGTTCGCGCAGCTTCGTCTTCAGCACCTTGCCGGCGCCCGACAGCGGCAGCGCGTCGAGGATGGCCACGCTGCGCGGGCACTTGTAGTTGGCGATCAGCGTCTTGCAATGTGCGATCAGCTCCTCGGACTTGATTGCCTGCCCCGGCTTGAGTACCAGCGCGGCATGCACCGCCTCGCCCCACTCCTCGCTCGGGATGCCGATGACGGCGCAGGCTGCCACCGCGGGATGCTGGTTGATGGCGTTCTCGACCTCGGCCGAATAGATGTTCTCGCCGCCGCTGATGATCATGTCCTTCAGCCGGTCGACCACGAAGATGAAGCCGTCGTCGTCCATGTAGGCGCCGTCGCCGGTGTGCATCCAGCCGTCGCGCAGCGCGGCGGCCGTCTGCTCGGGCTTGTTCCAGTAGCCCTGCATCACGTTGGGGCCTCGCACGGCCACTTCGCCGACGGTGCCGCGCGGCACTTCGTTGTCGTCGGCATCGACGATGCGCACTTCCATGCACACGCTGGCGCGGCCCGCCGAGCGCAGCTTGCCGTGCTTGCGGCCTTCGACCGTGTGGAAGTACGCGGGGTTGAGCGTGGCGATGGGCGACAGCTCGGTCATGCCGTAGGCCTGCACGAACCCGACGCCCGGAAAGGCTTCCATCGCGCGGTTGAGCACGGCCTCGGAGATGGGCGAGGCACCGTAGGCGATGTTCTTCAGGCTTCTCAGGTCGCGCGGCTCCCGCATGGCGGGGTGGTCCACCAGCATCTGGATCATGGTGGGCACCAGCAGCAGGCTGGTGACGTGGTCGCGCTCGATGGCGTTGAGCACGCCTTCGGGTGTGAACATCGGGATGATCGCGTGCGTGTTGCCCGCAAACCAGTGCGGCGTGGCCAGGCCCATGTCGGCCAGGTGGAACATCGGCGCGGCATGCAGGTAGCTGCCGCCGGCCGGGGCCAGGCCCTCGGCCTGTGCCGCGAGCGCCGAGCTGCAGATGTTGGTGTGGCTCAGCATCACGCCCTTGGGAAAGCCCGTGGTGCCGCCGGTGTAGAAGATGCCGGCCAGGTCCTCGCCACGGCGCACGGCATCGGGCACCGGCTGGGCAGCGTCGATCAGGCCTTCGTAGCTGTGCATGCCGGCCGGCGTCGGGCCGTCGCCGCAGTAGACGACTTCGCGCAGGCTCTTCGACTGGCCGCGCATCTGCTCGACCACGGGCCTGAAGGTCTCGTCGACCAGCAGGATGGTGGAGCCCGAGTCTTCCAGCGAGTAAAGAATCTCAGCGGCCGACCAGCGGATGTTGCAGGGGTTGAGCACGCCGCCGCCCCAGGGCACGGCCATCTGGTATTCGAGATAGCGGTCGGAGTTGAGCGACAGCATGGCAACGCGGTCGCCCGCCTGCATGCCCAGCCGCTGCAGCGCGGCGGCAAGGCGCGCGACGCGTTCGGCAAAGTCGCGGAAGTTCCGTGCACGACCGGCAAAGCGCACGGCAATGGCATCGGGGCGCTGCTGCACGGCCCGGTGAAGGCCCTGGGTGAGATACATGGGTTTGTCTCCGTCTCGTTCTTGTGTAGCCGCATGGTAGAAATCCGGCGGCTGCCCGGCGATTGCACTTCGCTTCGATCGCATGGCAGAAAACGTCAATCGACAGGACTCATGCTGCAACCGCCCGTCACCATTCCGATCGCCTTTGTCCACGGCATGCTGTCGGGCATCCGCGCGCGGCCGGGCGAAGCGCTGGTCGATATCGACACGGCGCTGGAAGACGCTGGCATTGCTCTCGCACTGCTCGACGAGACGGGCGCACGCGTCACGGCCGAGCAGTACGTGGCGCTGTTCGCGCTGCTGATGGACCGGTCGGACGACGAGGCGCTGGGCTTTCTCACCCGACGCCTGCGCCGCGGCAGCTTTGCACTGATGACGCGTTCCACGCTGGGCGCACGCACCTTCGAGGTGGCACTGCGCCGCGTGGCCCACACCTTCAGCCTGCTGCAGGACGACCTCTCGCTGGTGCTGCTGCACGAAGGCCCGCTTGCAGGCTTCGGGGTGAAGCTGAACGTCCAGCCCGCCACGCACCAAAATTTCTTGCACGAGCTGATGCTGCGGGTGTACTGGCGGCTGTTCGCGTGGCTGCATGGCGGCCGGCTGGTGGCGCGCCGCTTCGACTTCGGCTTCGAGCTGCCGCCCTATGCAGACGGCTACGCCAAGGTGTTCCCGGGGCCGCTGCAGTTCGGCCAGCCGCTGTCGGCCGTATGGTTCGACGCCAGTGCGCTCGATACGCCAGTGCACCGCGACGCGCAGGAGATGCAGGTTTTTCTGGCGGCCGCGCCAGCCAACGTGATCCTCCCCCGTCTTGCCGAGCAGGCTGTGAGCGCACGGGTGCGGGCGGTGCTGCAGCAGCACCGCCCGGCATGGGCCGACCTGGCAACGGCGGCGGGCGTGCTGCACATGTCGGTCAGCACGCTGCAGCGGCACCTGGCGACCGAGGGCACATCGTTCCAGGCACTGAAGGACCAACTGCGGCGCGACCTCGCCATCGTGCGGCTCAACACCAGCACCGTGCCGCTCGCAGCGCTGGCCGAGGAGCTGGGCTTTGCCGACAGCGCGGCATTCCAGCGGGCCTTCAAGGCATGGACTGGTGGTGCACCGGGGTCGTACCGGCAGCGCGACGGGCGCGATTGATCGCGGAAATCCCGGCAAGGGACCCGCCGGAGCTCACACGTTGCTGCCCCGGCGGCTTGGCGCCGCACATCATCGCGCCCACATCTGCGGATGATTTTTTGGGCACACGCACCCCCGTCTTAAGACAATTTAGTTACATTAAGTTTACACTTCGTGCACATAGGCCGGCGCTCGGCAATGTACGCAAGCCCGGTGCGTTAACCAGTTAAATTACATTTGCATTGACTAGGAGACACTGGCTTTGACCGAAGGGCGCCCTCGCTCGCGGCGCCCAACAATCGGCCAGTCCGCGTCATTCGTGTCTTGCCGCCACTCCACGCAAAGGCCCTGTCCGAGATGATCGTTCACGACAACAGCAACAAGGAAAGGACCGAGAGCTTCGAGCCGCTGCCCCATGGCGGTGAGAAAGGCGAATCCCCTGCCGAGGCTGTGATGCGGATGGCGGGTGGCTTCGCGATGACGCAGGTGCTCGTCACGGCGGTGCAATCCGGCATTGCGGATTTCATGAGTGGACGCGAATGCACGGCCGAAGAGATCGGCCGCGCGCTCCATCTCAATGCGCGCGCGCTGTACCGCTTCATGCGCATGATGGTGGTGCTCGACCTGCTGGTGGAGATTGGGGAAGGACGCTTTCGCCTGTCCGAAGCAGGCCAATTGATATGCGCCGACCATCCGCAATCGATACGCGAGCGCATCGCCTACATCGGCGCCATCAACTACCCGGTGGCCGGCGCGGCGATCCATTCGCTGCGCACGGGCGAAACTGCATTCGACCATGTGTTCGGCAAGCCCTTCTTCGAACATCTCGCGCAAGAGCCGAAGCTGGGCCGCGCCTTCAATGGGCTGATGCAGCGCGGAATCGAAGCTCGTATCGCTGGCGTGTCGGGTGCGCACGATTTCTCGCAGGCGCGTCACATCGTCGATCTCGGCGGCGGCAACGGCGCGCTGCTGTCATCGATCCTGGCGAGCGCGCCGCGCAGCACAGGCACGATCTTCGACCTGCCCGGCGTGATCGCCGAGGCACGCCAGCGCCTGGTCGATTCACCGCTCGGCGCGCGCATGGCCCTCGTCGAGGGTGACTTGTTCGCTGGCCACTACCCAACGGGCGCCGACCTGTACATCCTCTCGAACATCATCCACGACTGGAACGACGATCAAGCGCAGATCATCCTGCGACATTGCGCTCAGGCGATGGGCCCCGACGGCGAACTGATCCTTGTCGAGGAAACCATGCCGATGTCGGTACTCGACTCGCCCTCCACAGTGGCCAACGACTATTCGATGCTGTTGCTGACGGGAGGGCTGGAGCGCAGCGAGGACGAATACCGGGCGTTGCTCGCGCGCAGCGGGTTGGCGCTTTTTCAAGTCACCCCCTTCGCGGTACGCAGCAACGACCGGCGGCGCAAAGGCCATTGGGCACTCCTGCATTGCCGTGCGAACTAACAACTCCTCCTCACTGAATGCTGCGGCCCCCTTGGCGGGCGCGGACGAACCTATTCTCGTGACGCAGCCAGTGCTGCCGCCGCTCGAAGACCTGCTGCCTTCGCTGCGCGAGATGTGGGACAGCAAAGTGCTGACCAACGGCGGCCCTTTCCATCAGCGCTTCGAGACCGCGCTGGCCGAGTATCTCGGTGTCGAGCACATCTCGGTGTTCACCAACTGCACGATAGGCCTGGTCACGGCGCTGCAGGCTCTCGACATCCGGGGCGAGGTCATCACCAGTCCGTATTCGTTCGTCGCTACGGCACATGCCCTGCTGTGGAATCGCATTACCCCGAAATTCGTCGACATCGACCCGGTCACACTGAATATCGATCCGGCGCGCATCGAAGCCGCAATCACGCCGTCGACCTCCGCCATCATGGCCATTCACTGCTACGGCCACCCGTGCGACGTCGAAGCAATCGAAGACATCGCACGCCGGCATGGCCTCAGGGTCATCTACGACGCTGCCCATGCATTCGGCGTGCGGCTGCCAGCGGACAAGCACAACCTGCTCAAGTATGGCGACCTGTCGGTGTTGAGCTTTCATGCGACCAAGGTCTTCAACACCTTCGAGGGCGGCGCCATCGTCTCGCCCAACGCGCAGACCAAGATCTATATCGATCAGTTGAAGAATTTCGGATTCGTCGACGACGTCACCGTGGTCACGCCCGGTATCAACGGCAAGATGAGCGAGTTCAATGCGGCGCTGGGGTTGCTGCAGCTGAAGGAGGTCGACAAGGCCATCGCGCGCAGGCAGGAGATCGACGCGCGTTATCGCGAAAAGCTCGCCGGCATCGAGGGCATCCACTGTGTCGGCTTCTCCGGCGAGTCGCTGCCCAACAACGCCTACTTTCCAATTCTGGTGCGCGCCGCCTACCCGCTCGGACGCGATGCGCTGTACCACGCGCTGCGCGAGAACGGCGTGCTGGTTCGGCGCTATTTCTACCCGCTGATCAGCAGCTTTCCGATGTACAGCCAGTTGGCTTCCTCGGACGCAGCCAACTTGCCTGTGGCGACCGAGGCGGCCTCGCAGGTGATCTGCCTGCCGATCCATCCCGGCTTGCGGGACGATCAGGTCGACCGCATCGTGGGACTGATCGCGTCATCGGGCCGGCGGCCATGACCTCCGCGCTGCGCATGGCCGGGATGCAGCCTTACTTCTTTCCTTACCTTGGCTACTGGCAGCTAATCGACGCGGTCGACTGCTTCGTCCTGTTCGACGAGGCGCAGTACATGAAGGGCGGCTGGATCAACCGCAACCGCGTACTCAAGCCCGGTGGTGGATGGCAGTACATCCACGTCCCCGTGGCGAAGCACCCAAGGGATGCGTCCATCTGTGACGTGCGGATCGCGTCCGGCGAGGACTGGCAGACCCGAATCGTCAACCAACTCGCGCACTACCGGCCCATCGCGGCGCATTTCGCCGACACGTTGGAACTCGTGCGCGCCTGCCTGGACGGAGGAGAAAAGCTCGGCATCAGCGCACTGAACTGCCAGGCCGTAAGGCAAGTCTGCGCGGCACTGGGGATCCGCAGCCAGATCGTTGTGTCGTCCGCGCAGGATTTCGACTATGCCGACGTGGCCGGCCCCGGCGATTGGGCACTGGCGCACGCGCGGCAGATGGGAGCAGCAGAGATCGTCAACCCCGTCACCGGCATTGCATTGCAGGACAGCGGCAAGCTCGCCGCGCACGGCATCGGCTTGAGCGCCCTGCACCCGCCGGTCGGCGTTGCGTATTCGCAGGGAGGCAAGGCCCCGTTCGAGGCCGCGCTGTCGATCATCGACGTGTTGATGTTCAACGGCATTGTCGGCACCCGCGATCTGCTGGCGCAACGGCGAATCGAAAAATGGAAGCCGGAATTGTCCCCCGCGATGTCCGGGCGATTCCAGGCAGTTTGAAAAAGGAGGCACGAGTGGCGAATTATTGGAAGAACATCTACGAAACGGTGAGCCGGGATCCGGAATACTCATTGCTCGAACAAGTCGGCAAGACCTTGAACGGAAAGCCGCTGCCGGAGGACCAGGTCCAGCTTATCGCGCAAAGTGCGGCAAGGGCGCTGCAACTCGCGCCGCACGACTTTCTTATCGACCTCTGTTGCGGAAACGGCCTCATCACAGAACGCATTGCGCCGCTGGTCGATCGCGCTCGGGCTGTCGATTTCTCCGAAGGCCTAATCGAAGTGGCCAAGGCGAATTCGCACGCGGCAAACATCGAATATGAATGCGGCGACATCCTGAATCTGGGCACCGGGTATTTCTCGGGCACCCAAAAAATCCTCATGAATGAGTCGCTGCAGCACTTCGTGCCGGATGACCTGGGCGTTCTGCTTGACCAGATGACTCGACTGGATACCGGCTCGCTCGTCTATTTCGGCGGAATACCCGATCTCGACAAGTTGGCCATCTATTACGACACACCCGAAAAAATGGCGTTTTACGAAATGCGAGAACGCGAGGGTCGACCGCATTCTGGGAAATGGTGGCTTCGCTCGGATATTTCGAAAATTGCCAACGACTGCGGATTCAACGCGACGATTGTTCCGCAGAATCCCGCCATGGTGACATCGTATTATCGATTCGACGTTCTGCTCAGCAAATAATTCCGGACAGAGCAAAAAAGCGCATGCCCAAGATTTCTGTTCTTCTTACTTCGTACAACCACGCAGGTTTCATTCGCCAGGCCATCGACAGCGTACTGCAGCAGACATTCACGGATTTCGAACTGCTGATTCTCGACGACGCTTCGACCGACGATTCGTGGTGGATCATCAAGAGTTACGACGACCCTCGCATCAAGGCGATACGCAATACCCAAAAAGGCGAGATCACGTTCAAAGTGATCGACGTCATTTCGAATGTTGCGACCGGCGAATACATCGCCGTCCATCATTCCGATGATCTCTGGGAACCTCAAAAACTCGACAAACAGGTTGCGTATCTGGACGCGCATTCTGAGGTGGGCGCCGTCTTCACCGACGCTGCGGCGATCTCGGAAGACAACGTGCTGGTCGAAGGACATTTCTACAGCAAGATCTTCACTCAGCCGAACCGGACACGCCACCAATGGCTGCGTCACTTCTTCAGCGACGGCAATGCGCTGTGCCATCCAAGCATCCTGATCCGCAAGAAATGCTTCGAGGAGTGCGGCTTCTACCGCACCTGGCTTTGGCAAATCGACGACTTCGACATGTGGATCCGTCTTCTGCTGAAGTACGAAATCCATGTTCTTCCTGAAAAACTCACGCGCTTCCGCGTGCGCAACAACGAGGCCAACGTCAGCGGAAATTATCGGTCCGCGCGCATCCGCAATTTCTACGAACGCCACCGCGTGCTTGACAATTACAAGGCACTGTGGGATTTCGAGGATCTATGCAAGGTTTTTCCGGAAGCCCGCAAGTACTATCGCGAAGAGCAAACCGATGTACTTTTCGCCCTGGGTCGAGTGGCGCTGGAAATTTCAACCAACACATTCACCCAACTCTTCGCGATCAATTTGATTCAAGAAGCGTTGGCCAATCCGGCGCGTGCAGCGTCCATCAAGAATTACTACGCTTTTGACATCGCCGGACTGGTGGAATTCACCGGGCGATACGATGTTTTCTCGCTGGAGGAGTTGTCCGAAGTCGGCAAGCTGGCGGCGCAGCGCGCGCAGGACATCGGCGAGTTGCAAGCCAGAGTCTCAGCCGAAGCCGAGACGCTCGCCAATCTCGGGCGCGGCGTGGCCGAGCGGGACGAATTGATCCTAGGCCTCGACGACAGGCTCTCGGCTTCCCAGCAGGTCGTGGCCGAGCTGACCCGGCAAGTCGAAGGACGCCACGCCGAATTGCGCGTCAGCAATGACCGGATCGCGCAGTTGACCAGCGAGCTGCAGCGCGGGGACGCGCGGCTTGGCGCGCAGGCAGCAGAGAAAGACGACCGCATCGGCGCCCTCGAACATCAGGTCCGCAGCTTGCAACAACAGGCGGTGCAACGCGAAGACACCGCCGCGGCCCTGCGGCAGCAACTCGCCGAGCGCGGCGCCGAGGTGCAGGCGCTGCGCAGCACGAGGTCCTGGCGGATCACGCGGCCCCTGCGCCTGTTCGGCACGCTGGCGCGAGGCGCCAGGCGCGCCCTGCTGCGCCGCCCGTCGGTGCCCCGGCCGAGGCCTTCGCCAGCGTCGGCTGCCGAGGCGCCTCCGTTGTCGCGCATGCAGTTCGACGCGGCTTTCTACCTCAAGACCTATCCGGACGTTGCCGCCGCCGGCGGCGATCCCTACCAGCACTTCGTGGAATACGGCGCCGCCGAAGGCCGGCTCGGCGTGCGCCCAGGCGGCGAGCGAATGTCGGCGGTGGAAGGGCGCAGCACGAGCATCGCCGTGGAAACGCCGCCCGCAGCCGATCCCGACTTCGACGAGAGCTACTACCTGCAGCGCTATCCCGATCTGCGCGACACCGGCATGTCGCCTCTCGAGCACTTCCGCCGCCATGGACGCGCGGAAGGCCGCATCGGCAAGCGCCCCGAGTTGAATATCCAGCCCGGCATGCACGCGGCGAATCCCGCCTGGCGCTGCGTGCTCGTGGTGAGCCACGATGCATCGCGCACCGGCGCGCCCATCCTGGCGCTGAACATCGCGAGCGAGTTGCAGAAGCGCTTCAATGTGACGATGCTGCTGCTCGGCGGCGGCGAGCTGATTCCCGACTTCAGCGAAGCCGTGACCACGCTTGTCGGTCCGCAAGCGGTGCGCGGGGCTCCGCGAGAGGCGGACGACGCGATCGCAACGCTGTGCGCGCACACCCGTTTCGACTTCGCCATCGTCAACAGCATCGAATCGCACCTGGTGCTGCGAGGGCTTGCCAGGGCGTCGGTGCCTTCTGTGAATCTCGTGCACGAGTTTGCGGCTTACACCCAGCCACGCGACGCCTTTCCGTTCGCGATGCACTGGGCCGGGGAAACCGTGTTCTCCACGCGCATCACCTGCGAAAACGCGATCTCGCAGCTTCCAGCCCTGGCGCATACACACCCGCACATCCTGCCGCAGGGCCGCTGCGTGCCGCCGGCGATCGAGATCAACCCAGCATGGCATGCGGAAGAGAGCCAGCGAATCAGGCACCTGCTACGCCCCGACG
The DNA here is from genome assembly GCF_051216475.1 of Variovorax nivicola. Lineage (NCBI taxonomy): Bacteria > Pseudomonadati > Pseudomonadota > Betaproteobacteria > Burkholderiales > Comamonadaceae > Variovorax > Variovorax nivicola. The sequence goes on from NZ_JBPJZK010000011.1 coordinate 154,402, forward strand.
CACTGCAGGGCAGCCATCCGTTCCTGGTCATCGGCGCCGGCTCGGTGCAGTACCGCAAGGGCGTGGACCTGTTCCTGGAATGCGCCTCGCGCGTGATCCACTCGCCGGGCGGCAAGGCCTGCCGCTTCGTGTGGATCGGCGGCGGCTACGACCCCGAGAAGGACATCGGCTATTCGTCCTATCTGGCCGAGCAGGTGCGCCGTTCGGACTTGGGCGACCAGTTCGCCTTCGTGCCCGAGACGCCGCTGATCGACGAAGCCTATCCGCTGGCCGACATGCTGCTGCTGACTTCGCGGCTCGACCCGTTGCCCAACGTAGCGATCGACGCCATGTCGCACGGCTTGCCGGTGGTCTGTTTCTCAGGGGCCTCGGGCATCGCCGACATCCTCGAGAGCAACGGACTGGCGGCGCCTTGCTTGGCGCCGTACCACGACACGGCGGCGATGGCCGAGCTGGTGCTGGCGCTCGCCGACTCGAAGAAGGCCGCGCGGGAACTCGGCGCCCGAGTGAAGCAGGTGGCCGAGGTGCAATTCGACATGGCGGCCTACATCGGCAGGCTCGAGCAATTGGCGGCGGATGCCCAGCGGCGCATGGTGAACGAAGCCGAGTCGGCGCGCGTCATTTCTGCATCGAGGCTGTTGCAACCGGACTTCTTCCTGCGTGCGCCGCACGAGAACCGGCACCTCGACGACATCGTACGCCACGACTACGTGCGCGCCTGGGCCACGGGCCTGGACAGGCGCAAGCCGGCCCCCGGGTTTCATCCGCAGGTCTACCGCGAGATGCAACAAACGGGCGCAGCGAATGCGCTGGATCCTTTTGCGGCCTATCTTCAAGCCGGACAACCCATGGGCCCCTGGAACTCGGAGCTGATCAGCTCGCGCGACCCGGTGCTCATGCCGCCGGACGACTTGCGCGTGGCGCTGCATCTGCACGTCTACTACCCCGACATGCTGGCCGACATGCTCGAGCGACTCGCCAGGAACCGCGCTCGCCCGGACCTGTTCATCAGCGTGCCGGATGAACTCGTGGCGCAGTCGGTTCGCGCGCAGGTGCACGACGACGACATGCGGTGCGTGGAGGTGCGGGTGGTGCCCAACATCGGCCGCGACATCGCACCGCTGCTCACGGCATTCGGCGCGCACCTTGTCGACAGCTACGACATCGTGGGCCACGTCCACACCAAGAAGTCCGCCGACATTGCCGACGCGGTCACGGGCAGCGCGTGGCACCGCTTCCTGATTGAGAACCTGCTCGGCGGCAAGGCCCCCATGGCCGACATCGTGCTGGGCCAGATGGCGTCGGACGCCTCGATCGGGCTGGTGTTCCCCGACGATCCTCATTTCGTCGATTGGGGCGCAAACCGGCTGCATGCCGAGACACTTGCCGCGCGGCTGGGGTTGGGCGAACTTCCGAAGCACCCGGTGTTTCCGGTGGGCTCGATGTTCTGGGCCCGGGCCGACGCCCTTCGGCCCCTGGTGGACCTGAAGCTCGACTGGAGCGACTACCCCCGCGAGCCGCTGCCGTACGATGGCTCGATGCTGCATGCGATCGAACGCCTGCTGCCGCTCGTTGCCCGCAAGCAATCCGCCCGCATCGTGCTGACGCACGTGGACGGCATCACGCGCTGAAGGATTCGATTCTCGTGAGCACATCCGTGAGTGGAAGCGCGCAGACGACGCGCCTGGACTTGTTGGCCGTCATTCCCGCGGCGTTCTTTGCCGTCACTGCCGCGATCGGCGCCGTGCGGTGGTTCTCGCCCGTCCCGTTCTGGGACATGTGGGACGGCACCGTGCTGTTCCATTTCGAGCGCAAGCTCAGGGGCATCGCGACCTTCTTCGAGCAGGCCAACGAACACCGCGTTCTGTGGTCGCGGATCCTGTTCTGGGCCGACTACAAGTTTTTCGGTGCGCTCAACCACCTGACGGTCGCGGCCAACCTGGTATTGATGGCGGCGCTGTGGATCGCATTGGTTTCTGCCGCGAAGCAGCTTGCCAGGCCGAACCGCCGGGCGGGCTTCATCGCGGCCATGCTGGTCGCCCTGCCCTGCTTCTCGTGGCTGCAGTCCGAGAACATCACCTGGGGTTACCAAAGCCAATTCTTCCTGGCCTACCTGCTGCCGCTGCTCGCATTCATGTGCATGGCGCGCTGGATGCGCGAAGGGCGCGAGGCCTGGTACATCGGCGCCGTCGTGCTGGCCGTGGCCTCGACGGTATCGATGGCGAACGGGCTGCTCGCGCTGCCCCTGCTGATCGTGATGCTTCTGGTCAACCGGCGGTTCGGCTGGCTGCGGCTGTCGCTGCTTTTCGCGATCACGGCCGCCGTCTTCTGGCTGTGGTTTCGCGGGTACGTCTTCCGGGGCCATCCGGTTGCGCCGCTGACCTCGCAGGTACAGCTGATTCTTACGTTTCTGGGCGCGCCCGGACACTTCCTGTTCCGCAGCGAAGTTTTGGGCTTCGGCCTGGGCACTGCGGTCATCGCCTCCTGTGCGTATTTCGTCTGGGCCTGGGTGACGGGCCGCACTCGTGACCCGCTTTACTCGGGGCTAGTCCTCTTCCTGATCTACGTGTGCGCAGCGGGCGCGGCCGTTGCGCGGGGCAGGCCCTTCGACGACTACCACATGACGCTGACTAGCCGGTACGAAACGCCGGTCCTTCTCGCCTATGCGGCCATTGCATTGATGTACATGCATCTGGGCCGGCATCGTGCGGCCACCCCGGCGGTGCTGGCGACGGTGCTGGTTTCCGCCACGGTCATTCTTGTCGAAACCCAAATGACGGCCATTGGCGCGGGCGGCCCGCTGCAGGTGGCGCAACGCATGCATGCGGCGCTGGCGCTGAACCTCGGCGTTCGCGACAGCGAGACGACGAAGGCGATCTATCCGGCGGACGAGCCCGCGCAGGTAACTAACGTGCTCCAGCGGGGGCAGATGGCACGCGATGCGAATGTGGGCGTGTTTGCATTTCCGGCACTGCGGGCGACGCGCTCGGCCATCGGCAAGACGCCGGAAGCGTTGGGCCTCGTGCCCTGCGAGGGCAAGGTGGACTTAGTCTACGACATCGCGGCCGATCCGAAATACCAGCGCGTCTTCGGCTGGACCTTCGACGCCACGCAACAGGCCGTGCCCTCCGCCGCATTCATCGTTGCAGAGGGCCTCGTCGTGGGCGTGGGACTGACAGGACGCGATCGGCCCGACGTCGAACGAGCGAAGCCGCTGGCCGTGAACGCGGGCTTCGGTGGATACATGTTGGCAGGGACCGTCGACGCAAGGATGTACTGCGCAAAATAGGCCTGCGTGGCGTCGGGTGCTGGCCGACCTGTAGAAAACGTCTTCGGACATGCGCGGTCCATCCAGCGGAATCCGGCGCCCGCTTCGGAGAGAGCTGCCGGGCTGCGGGCTCAGCGCCAAGCCGACTCGCGCATGCCTGCGCCGACCAGCTGGCAGTAGAGCGCGCAACCCTGTTCCAGGGTGTACTGGGGCTTCCAGCCGAGTTCGCGGCGGGCACGGCCGATGTCCAGGAAGGTGTTCTGCACGTCGAAGCCGCGCTTCGGGAGGTAGCGGACGTCGCCACTGAGCCGGGTGTGGCGCAGCACCTGGCTCAGCACCTCGTTGACGCTGTGGCCGACGCCGCTTCCGATGTTGAAGATGCCCGACTGCGTGCGTTGGCCGGCCAGCAGCAGCGCCCTCGCCACGTCATGGACGTAGACATAGTCACGAACGGTCGAGCCGTCGCCCCAGATCTCGATCGGCTCCTCGCGCATCAGCTTGGCGACGAAGGTGGCGATCAGGCCTTGCGAGCCGATGCGCGTCTGGTGCATGCCGTAGGGGTTCGAAATGCGCAGGATATTGGCGGTCAGTCCGGTAAGGTCCGACTGAATCTTCAGGTAGTTCTCGATCGCGACCTTCACCACGCCATAGGAACTTATGGGTTGCAGCGGATGTGCTTCGCTCACCGGAAGTGTTTGGGGGTTTCCGTAGACGGTGCCGCCCGACGAGCCGTAGACGATGCGCCGTACGCCCGCGCAGCGCATGAAATCGAGCAGGCGCAGCGTGCCGACCAGATTGGAGTTCACGTCGCCAATCGGATCGGCGTTCGAGCCGCTCGGCACGGTGGTGCTGATGAGGTGGTAGACGAGGTCGACGCCCTGGAGCGCATCGAACACGCCACGTCCTTCGGTCAGGTCGCCTTGCACGAATTCGACGCCTGCCCCGAAGTACTCGGTGTCCGCCTCGAACGGCTGCTGCCGTCCGAAGATCCGCACCGATGCCCCCTGCTCGACGAGCAGGGGGCACAGGTGGCGGCCCAGGAATCCACGTCCTCCCAATACCAACACTTTCGAACCGGCGATGGAAAAGTTCATGGCTGGTTTTCCGTGGCGTCTGTTGTTGCAGCAGTCGGGACCGGTGGCCGTGCTTCACCGAAGGCATGGAGGCGAATGCGGTTCATGGCGTCGCGCCTCATGCATGCGCCATCTTCGGGCGCGTCGGCTGGTGGTTTTTCGTGGGCGCGCGCAACACGGGCGGCGCATCGGCGGCCAGAGGCGGTGCTTCCCCGCCGAGGGTCGCCGAGAGCTCCGCCGTGAAGGCTTGCGCGCTGTGGTCGCGCATCGCCCTCGTGCGCGCCGCCACGGACTGGGCAAGCCACGTCGCCGCGTGCTCGTGTAGCTCGACCGCGTTCGCGGCGAAGCTCGCTGCCTCCGCGGCGGTACGGATCTCCATCGGCGTAGCCCAGCCGAGCTGCCCGGCCAGCAGGGCCGTGGTTGCCACGGGCAGGCCCGCAGCCGCCGCGTCAAGGATCGTGGTCGGAAGCCCGGCCGCGAAGTGAATCGGCATGACCAGGACACGTGCTGCAGCGAACGCGGGCGAGAGGTCGTCCATCGCTCCCACAAAGCGAACACCCGGCGCCATGAACTCGTCGCAATCCTGTGCGGTAGGTCCGACGATATCCAGCGTCGCATCTTCGATGCGCGCGCGGATTTGCGGCCAGACCTCCTTGATGAACCAGGCAAGGCCGGCCCAGTGCGACTCGGATGGGTCCCGCAGCGGGCCCGCGAACATGAATCCGCGGCGCCATTCGAACGGCGTGATGCCGCCGGGCTCCTTCACGGCATGGCCGAGCACGTTCACGGGCACCTTCAGGCGGGTACGGAAGTGGACGGCGTCGAGTTCGTTCGCGCAAACCACCGCGTCCGCGTTCAGTGCCAGGGCGACCTCGTCGCAGATCGCATCTTCGATGGCGCTCGCCTGCATCGGGCATCCCGACCAGGCCGCCTCCAGGGCGGTACAGGTCGCCATCAGGGCCTTGGTGTCGTAGAGGATCCTGGTGCCCTGCAGAAGATGCGCGGAAATCTCCAGAACCTTCGACAGGAGGCGCATGTTCTCCAGCCGGCTGACGAGAACCGCGTCGTAGTAGCCGCGGCGCTCCTGCAGAAACTCCGGCAGCCGCATCGCAGTCCTGCCCGCGACGAACTCGACCTCCGGGTGGAACTCCGCGCGCACCTTGGCCCAATCCACATCAGGGCTCGACGACGCGAAGAACGTGACCGCCCAACCGGCCTGGGACGCCGCATTGATCATGGCCTGGCAGCGCATGTCGTTCGAGGCGAGGGATTTGAAAGGCACCTCGCTGTCGATGACCAGGAGCCGGCCCCTTCGCGGGGTCGACGCGGTGCGGGCAAACAGCACATTGGAAGCGCTCGGTGGCAGGCAACTGGTTCGAAGGAACCGCGCATGCCTTTCGCGCAACTTCTTCTGGTTCCTGATGCTCTGCTCGATGGCGTCGCCATGCTTGCCCTCGCTGCCGAACTCAAAGTGATCGACGCACGCCCAGGGTTCGTAGACGACGCGCAGGCCTCTTTCGCGTAGCCGCAGGCAATAGTCGACCTCCTCGTAGTAGGCGGGCGCATAGCGCCGGTCGAAGCCGCCGAGGGCGTGCCAGTCGCTCAACCTAGTCATCAGGAAAGCACCCGAGCAGTAGCCCACATCGCGTGCGAACATGGCTTCCTCGGTTTCGAGTGCCATGCCGCGGCAGTACCCCTGTGTGCTGGCGTCGGCCCAGATCATCGCGCCAGCTTCCTGAAGTAGGCCGACGGTATCAACGAGCCGGGCGCCGACCGCGCCGATGTCGGGCGCCGACTGGAGGCGCTCCCACGCCGCGCGCAACGAGCCCGGTCGCACGAAAGCATCGCTGTTCAGAAGCAGCAAGGCCTGGCCCTTCGCGTGCAGCGCGCCGCTGTTGCAGCCTCGCAGGAAGCCGATGTTGGATGTGCTGCTGATGACTTTCACACCATCGACGCGCGCCAGCAGTTCGGCCGTGCGGTCGGTCGATGCGTTGTCGAACACGATGACCTCGAACGGCGGCGTTCCGGAAAGCTTCATCTCCGCAGCGAGTGCGCGCAGGCACTTGAGGGTGAAATAGGCAGCATTCCAGGTGATCACCAGCACCGAGACCACCGGCGGCCGTTTGTCACGTAGCGCGAGACATTCGCCAGCGCCGAAAAACTGCTCCAGTTCGTGCTGCGCCTTTGCCACGGCCAGCTGTTTGGGGGTGAGTGGAGGCGCCACTGCTGCGGGCACGACGGCGGCCTCAGCGGCGGGCTCGACCTCACGGATTTCAGCCGCAACAATGACCTCCGAAAGCGCTCCTGCTGCCTCTGGAGGGGGGGCGCCGAGTTTTTTCTTTGCGCACGGCGCAGCGCCAGCCGGTATCCAAGCTGACCGGTCGCGGTCCACCAGATCGCCTTGACGCTTTGCCGAACCAACTTCCTGAGGAAGGGATTGGCTCTTAGCAACCGCGATGCGAGGGCACGCGCCCTCGGGAAGCTTTCGCTCAGGTCGCGCAACGGCGCGGTCACGCGCCAGCTCGTCGAGGCGAGCACACCGTGCAAGCGCTGCGAGGTCGTCGCCAACTGAGCAGCGGAGTCGTTCAGCTGCGCCGATGCCCGTTCGAGTTGCTGCCGGGTCTGCGCCAGCATGGCGGAAACACTTGCCAGTTCGGCGGTGGCCGAGTGGTGGGATTGTTGAGCGGCCACGGCTGACGCGCGGGTCTCATCTAGCGCCCTGCGCTTGGCCTTCAAAGCTGCTGTCAGGGTGCTTGCATAGCCTTCGGCACGCTGGAGTTCGTTCAGGAGGGCTTCGGCTGGTGCCTGGGCGGTTTGCAGCGTCGGGGGCCGGTTGCCGAGCACCCCTTCAAAAGACCGTGCGTAGCCGTTATCCGCGCGTTCCAAGTCGGCCCGGACCTCCTGGCGCTCGTCGGTCCGCGACAACCCTTTGGAGAGCTGCGGTCTTCTGAAAATCTCGCCCATTAGATGCCTCCTTTGTAACCATGCGGACCCGACCCGTCGGGCCGGCCCACACTGCAGCACCGTTGCTGCAGCTGTTGTCGCCTACACCCCCGCGATAGCCGGCCCCGCGAGGTTTCAGCAGAACCGAAACCGTTAACGAGAAGCCAAACCCGCACCACATGCGTGCGAAAAGCTTATGAATGTTTATTTTTGTTAACAAAAATACATCCCACCATCCCATAAACCGGTGAATTTCGTAAACTTTTGTACTATTCCAAAGATTCCGGGAGCTTCTGCAATTACGGGATGTAGCGCGCGACAATCCGGCGCATGGCAACTTCCTCCGATCTCCCTCCCCTCAACCGCCAGTTCGTCGCCCATTTCGGCGAGATGGGCAGCAAGTGGGGCATCAACCGCACCGTCGGGCAGATCTACGCGCTGATCTTCCTGTCGGAGCGCGCACTCAACGCCGACGAGATCGCCGAGCTGCTCGAGTTCTCGCGCTCGAACGTCAGCATGGGCCTGAAGGAACTGCAGGCCTGGCGCCTGGTGCACCTGCGGCACCACCCGGGCGACCGGCGCGAATACTTCGAGGCGCCGTCGGACGTGTGGGAAATCTTTCGCGTGCTGGCTGAGGAGCGCCGCCGCCGCGAGATCGAGCCCACGCTCTCGATGCTTCGCAACGCCCTGCTCGAATCGCCCACGAGCGACGCCGAGCGCCACGCGCAGGAGCGCATGCGCGAGATGCACGACCTGATCGACCGGCTGATGAAATGGTTCGACGACGTGCAGCGGCTCGCACCCGAAACCGCCATGAAGCTCATGGGCATGGGCGCGACCGTGACGAAGGTGCTGACGCTCAAGGACCGCATCACCGGCGGCGCAGCGTCGAAGAAGAAGGCAGCCGAATAGGCCTAGAGCCGCTCTTGCCCTGCAGGCGATTCGGGCGTTCCGAGCTTGGCCTTGCGCACGGCCTCGTCGTCCATGAGTTCGTACCACATCGCATTGAGTACGGCGAAAGCGGCTGCCAGCGGCAGGCCGAGGATCCAGGCGAAGTACCACATCTTTTTCTCTCCTCTGCTTGTTCAGTAGGCGTGGCCGCTCTCGTCGCGGATGGCCTGTTCGTCGACCTTGCCCCACAGCACGTGATAGATCCAGCTGGTGTAGGCCACGATCAGCGGAATGAAGAAGGCCGTGACCACCAGCATGATGAACAGCGTGAGGTGGCTCGACGACGAGTCCCACACCGTGAGGCTGGCGCGTGGATCGATCGACGACGGCAGGATGAACGGGAACATCGACGCTCCCACGCTCAGGATGATGCCGGCGATGCCGAGCGCCGCCGTGAGCAGCGCCAGCACGGGGCGGCGCAGCGTGAGCCCGAGCAATGCACCCAGCGCGCCGACGAAGCCGGCCGCCGGTGCGGCGAGCGTCCACGAGTGCGCCGCGTAGTTGGCGGTCCATGCGCCGGCGTGCAGCTCGACCGTCTTCAGCATCGGGTTCGACGGCCCCACCGTATCGACCACGCTGCTGATGCGATAGCCGCCGATGCTCGTCGCCAGCAGCACACCGGCCAGTGCATACAGCGCGATGGTGAGTACGGCGGCGACCATGCCGTAGATGCGCGCGCGCTCGGTCACCGGCCCGGCCGTCTTCAGCAGCAGCCACGAAGCGCCGTGCATCACGAGCATTGCCACCGACACCAGCCCGCACAGGATGGCGAACGGATTCAGCAGGCCGAAGAAGTCGCCGTCGTAGAAGATGTGCATGTCGGCGTTGAAGCGGAACGGCACGCCCTGCAGCACGTTGCCCACGGCCACGCCGCAGATCAGCGCGGGCACGAAGCCGCTGAAGAACAGCACCCAGTCCCAGCGCGCACGCCACTGCGGCGACTCTCTCTTGCTGCGGAACTTGAAGGCCACGGGCCGCAGGATCAGCGCCGTGAGAATCACGAACATCGCCAGGTAGAAGCCCGAGAAAGACACGGCGTACAGCTGCGGCCACGCCGCGAAGATCGCACCGCCGCCAAGGATCAACCACACCTGGTTGCCTTCCCACACCGGGCCCACGCTGTTGATGACGACGCGGCGCTCGATGTCGTTGCGCGCGGCAAAGGGCAGCAGCATGCCGCTGCCCAGGTCGAAGCCGTCGGTCACGGCGAAGCCCACCAGCAGCACGCCGATCAGCAGCCACCAGATGATGCGCAGGGTGTCGTAGTCGAGGAGTGTGTGGAGGATCATGCTGCGCTCCCGGTAGAAGGAGAAGGAATGGCCGCGCCTGCGTGGGCCGGCGGAATGTGCGAGAGCGTGTCGCCCTCGTCGGGCGCGTGCTCCGCTTCGGGCCCCTTGCGGATGGCCTTGAGCATCAGCTTCATCTCGATGATGAGCAGCGTGGTGTAGATCGCGATGAAGCCCGCGAGCGTGAGCAGCAGCGTCTTCACGCCGAGGTTCGACACGGCCACCGCGGTCGGCAGCACGCCTTCGATCACCCACGGCTGGCGGCCGAACTCCGCCACCAGCCAGCCCGACTCGATGGCGATCCACGGCAGCGGGATCGCGAACACGGCGAGCTTCAGCAGCCAGCGGTAGCTGTCGAGCTTGCGGCGCGCCGAGAGCACGAAGAAGGTGCCAGTTAACAAGATCAGCAGCATGCCGATGCCCACCATCACGCGGAACAGCCAGAAGAGCGGCGCCACCTGCGGCACGGTGTCCCACGCGGCCTTGGCGATCTGCTCGTCGGTCGCCTTGCGCGGATCGTCCACGTAGCGCTTGAGCAGCAGCGCGTAGCCCATGTTGATGCCGTTGTCCTCGAAGTCACCGCGCACGCCCTGCGTCACCTTGTCGGGGCCTCCGGCCTCGCGGATCTTCTGCAGCGCGTCGTAGGCCTTGAGGCCTTCGCGGATACGGGCCTCCGCGCGCTTCACCAGCTCGTCGATGCCGGGCATCACGGTGTTGAGCGAGCGCGTGCCGATCAGGCCCATCACCCCGGGGATATGGATGGCGTAGTGCGTCTCGCGCGCCTCCTGGTCGGGGAAGCCGATGACGGTGAAGGCGGCGGGCGCGGGCTGCGTTTCCCACATGGCTTCGATGGCGGCGAGCTTCATCTTCTGGTGTTCGCCGGAGAGATAGCCGCTTTCGTCGCCGAGCACAGCCACCGACAGCGCGGCCGCCAGGCCGAACGAGGCCGCAACCGTCATCGAGCGCTTGGCGAGTTCGAGATGACGGCCCTTGAGCACGTACCAGGCCGACACACCGAGCACGAACACTGCAGCGCACACGTACCCTGCCGACACGGTGTGCACGAACTTGGCCTGCGCCACCGGGTTGGTCAGCACTGCGGCGAAGTCGGTCACTTCCATGCGCATGGTCTGCGGGTTGAAGGCCGCGCCCACGGGGTTCTGCATCCAGCCGTTGGCGATGAGAATCCACAGCGCCGAGAAGTTGGAGCCGATGGCCACAGCCCATGTCGAGATCAGGTGGCCCACCTTCGAGAGCTTGTCCCAGCCGAAGAAGAACAGCCCGACGAAGGTGGCCTCCATGAAAAAGGCCATCAGCCCCTCGATGGCCAGCGGCGCGCCGAAGATGTCGCCGACGTAATGGCTGTAGTAGCTCCAGTTCATGCCGAACTGGAACTCCATCACGATGCCGGTGGCCACGCCCATCGCAAAGTTGATGCCGAACAGCACGCCCCAGAATTTCGTCATGTCGCGCCAGATCACGCGGCCGGTCATCACGTAGACCGTCTCCATGATGGCGAGGATGATCGAAAGCCCGAGCGTCAGTGGCACGAACAGGAAGTGATACAGCGCCGTGACGGCGAACTGCAGGCGCGATAGCGCAACGATGTCGAGGTCCATGGGGGTTCTTCCTTTGTGTTCCCTGTTTTTTCTTTTGCGAGTTCAGTCGGGGCGCAGGCTGCGCAGCGCGGCGTCGAAGGCTTCGCTGCCGCGCCGCAGGTCGGCGACGATGCGGCCGTGGCGCATGCACACGAGGCGGTCGGCAAGCGCGGCTTCGCGGCGCAGGTGGGTGGCGATCAGCAAGGTGCGCGAGCCAGCGTGTTGGGCGAGGCGTTGCAGCACGTCGTGTGCGGTGGCGGCGTCGAGCGCTTCGGTGGGTTCGTCGAGGAGCCAGAGGGGCACGGGGCGCAGCAGCAGGCGGGCCAGTGCGAGGCGGCGCGACTGGCCGCCGGAGAGGCCCAGGCCGCCTTCGCCGAGTCGGGTGTCGAGGCCTGTGGCCAATGCGCGCACTTCGTCTTCGAGGCCTGCGGCATGCAGCACGGCGTGCAGTTGGTCGTCGGTGGCGTTGGGCGCGGCGAGGCGGAGGTTGTCGCGCAGGCTGTCCTGGAAGAGTTCGGTGCGTTGTGTCAGCAGGCAGGCAGGCTGTGAGCTCTTGCTGCCGGACTGCGGCGTGATTTCGCCTGCGATGGCGGCGAGCAGCGTCGACTTGCCTGCGCCGCTGGCGCCGATCAATGCGACGCGCTCGCCTGCGTTCAGGGTCAATGTCACGTCGCTCAGCACTGGTGTGTGGCTGCCAGCGTGGACCACGGTGACGCGCTTCAGTTGCAATGCGAGCGTCGCATCGGACTCGTTCGCCGTCGTGGCGGGCTCGTCGGCTGCGCAAGTCATGCGCGGTGCAAGACGCCGCACCGCCAGCCACGTGCGGCCCGCATCGAGCGCACCGCGGCGCAAGGCGGCGAAGGGCTCGGTGGCAGTGAGCGCCACCAGCAGAGCCAGTGCCGCCGCCGGCGCGCCGATGACACCCTCGCCCACCAGCAGGCCGACGGCAAGCAGCACGCCGACGAGGGTCAGGGTGCCCGCGCTGCCATAGGCGAAGCCGGCTGCTGCTTCGAGCTTGTTCAGTGCCAGGTCGGCCTTGGCGAGGTGCATGTCGGCGTTCATCAAGGCCTCGCGCTGCGCGTCGATGCGGCCAGACATCACCAGATCGGTCTGGCCCGCAACAAGATCGACCGCGCGTGCGCGCAGCGCCTCGACGGCATGCGCCCGCTGTACGGCTGGCCGGCGAGCGCGCCTTGCGACGAGGAATGCGATGCCCCAGCCGACGAGCACGAGCCAGAGCATCAACGCGAAGCCCATGGCGGTATGCATGAAGCCGAGCACCACGCCGGCCAGCAATGCCGCGCCCAACGCTGCGGCGGCTGGCACGAACAGGCGGAGGTAAAGCGATTCCAGCGCATCGATGTCCGCAGTCAAACGGAACAGCAGGCGGGCCGGGCGCATCAGCAGCTCGCGCGCCGCCTCGGCCTTTGCCCAGCCGCGGAACAGGCGGACGCGCAGCGCGGCGAGCACGGCGAAGGTCGCGTCGTGGGTCACGAGCCGCTCGCCGTAGCGCGATGCCGTACGGCCGAGCGCGAGCAGGCGGATGCCGGCGGACGGCATGAACACGTCGAAGGTGAAGGCGGTGGCCGCATGCAGGCCGGCCAATGCGGTCGCGGTGATGAACCAGCCGGAGAGGCCGAGTAACGCCATTCCTGTAAGCACGGTGACTGCGGCGAGCAGGCAGCCGAGCAGAAGGGGACGTGGCTGAGCTGCGAGGAAGGGGCGCAGGACCAGGCGCAGGTTGCGCCAATTGGTGGCGTGGGGAGGTTGCGCCTTCATGCGGCCTTCTCCATCGCTTCTGCGCCGAGGTTCACCTCGCGGTCCATGCGTGCTGCCAGCACCGGGTCGTGCGTGGCGACGACGAGGGTCTTGCCGCGCGCCAGTGCTACCAGGGCGTCGGCGACGCGCTCGGCCGTTTCGGTGTCGAGGTGCGCTGTCGGTTCGTCCACCAGCAGCAGGTCGGCGTGCGGATGCACCGCGATGCGTGCGAGCGCGAGGCGCACGGCCTCTCCGCCAGACAGGCCATGGCCGCCCTCGCCTAGCGCTACACCGGGATGCGCCTGCGTCACGGCTTCGAGCGATGCGAAGCGCATGGCCTCGGCGACCTGTGGGGTGTCTACGCCCACGCGCCCCAGTGCCACGTTGGCCTGGACCGAGCCGGCGAAGACATGCGGCGCCTGGCCCATCCACGCCATGCGCTGGCGCAGTGCCGTCACCGTGTGATCGGTGAGTGCCACTCCGCCGATCGAGATCTCGCCGCGCTTCGCGGGCACCAAGCCCGCGAGCAAGGACAGCAAAGCGGTCTTGCCGGAGCCGCTGGGGCCCGTCAGCGCGATGTGCTCGCCAGCCGCGATGCGAAGTTCGTAGCCTTCGAAGACCTCTTGCTGCTCGCCGGGCCAGGAGAAATGCAGGTTGTGAATGGCGATAGCCGGCGCGCTGCCGAGAGCGCCAGTCGAGGCGCGCGTCAGCGAGGCGTTCGCACCGGGCAGCGGCAGGTCATTGCGTTGCAAGCGATCGAGCGCCTCCAGTGCCGCTTCGCCTGCAGCCCGGTCATGCCAGACCATCGACAGCTCTCGCAGCGGCTCGAAGAACGCCGGTGCCAGCAGCAGCACGAACAGCCCCTCGCCCAGGCTCAGTTGCCGCCCCCAGGCGCCGAAGCCCAGCGTGCCCAGCAGGTGGAAGCCGACGTACGCGGCCACCATCGCCACGCCCAAAGCCGAGAAAAGCTCCAGCACGGCTGAAGAGAGAAACGCGATGCGCAGCACCGCCATCGTCCGCCGGCGCAGGGATTGCGCTGCATCGCCCAGCCGCTGCGCCGTGATCTCCACCGCATCGAGCGCACGCAGTGTGGCCAGCCCGCGAAGCCGGTCGAGTAGGAAGGCGTTCATGCCGCCCATCTCCACCATCTGCGCTTCGCTTGCGGCCTTGGCGCGCCAGCCGACGATGGCCATGAAGACCGGGATGAGCGGTGCCGCGCACAGCAGCACCAGCGCGGCCACCCAGGAATAAGCGGCCACCGCGCACAGGATGAAGATCGGCACCACCGTCGCGCGCCAACGCGCAGGCTGGTAGCGCACGAGGTACGGCACCAGTGCCTCGGCCTGCTCGGCGAGCACGCTAGCGGCGAGGCCGGAAGGCGCGCGGCTGCGGTCCAGCGGCGAACCACCAGCCAGTGCCGCGGCCGTCTGCTCGCGCAGTGCCGTGAGCTGTGCGCGCGCACGGGTGAAGGTCCGGCGAGCACCCCATGCCTCGCAAGCCGCCCGCAGCAGGCCGAGCAGCAAGATCGCGCCAGCAGGCCAGATCACGGCCGCGAAACCGCGACCCGAAGCCAGCCCCTGCACCGCCATCGCCAGCAGCGCCGCCTGCGGCAGCCAGAACAGCGCCGCGGCACCCTGCACCACCCCGCCGACGTCAGGCGACGCGAAAGCCCGCAACGGCGATCGGGATGGCGAGTGCTTGGTCATTCCTTGGTTTCGTGTATTTTCAGTAATTACTGAAATCTCCACAATCATACCGAAGATGCGAGCGACTGACGAGCCCGCAGACTGCACGCTCCGGCGCTCGAGCGCAACCGGGTTCAGGAAGATTCGGCCAGTGCGCCTGCGCGGGCGCCCCTGCCCTTAATGAGAAACGACTAGCCCGGTGACCAGCAGCGCAGCAAAAAGCGTGAACACCGCGCGCCACGAGGCCGGGCGCGCTTCCACCCAGCGGTACAGCAGCGCCGCCGCGGCAACCGACAGGCCGAAGGTCGCCACGAGGCCGGCCGCGTCGAACCACGCACCATGCGGCCCGGAATTCGCAACCGCCGCATTCATGGCGAGCAGCACCGGAAAGTGAATCAGGAACAGCGAATACGACATGCGCCCCAACCGCAGCAAAGGCAGGGCCACAGCAGGCCAGTGCTTCGGCGACAGCCAGTTGCGCCGCTGCGCGATGGCGATCAGCAGCGCCGTGACCAGCGCGGTAGCGATACGGCTGCGCCAGTCGATGGCCAACGTGCCCGCCCCTACCAGCGCCAGCAACGCAATCGCGCTCTGCCAGGTGCTAGGCCGCGTGGCGCGCCCGATCCAGAACACCAGCATGCCCAGGCCGTAGGTGCCGAAGAAATAGAAGGCCGTGTCGTCCAGCCCGGCATTGCGATTGAAGAGCGCCAGCGAAGCCACGGCCAGCCCGAGCACCAGCGCCACGGGCATCCAGCGCGCCTGCCCACTCATCGGCGGCGAGCCGCTCGAGCGCTGCAGCATCGTGGGCAGACCCACCAGCGCCAGCGCCAGCGCAAACAGCTGGAAGTCGATGGCCACGTACCAGACGCCCGTCGACAGCGACTCGTAGCCCAGCAAGTCCTGCAGCAGAAGCCCGTGCGCGACCAGTTGCCCGAAGGTCGGCGATGCAGGCACCACCTCTTCATCGAGCCACGGCCGCACCACCGCCGCGACCAGCACGCACACAGTGAGCGCGGCAAGGTACGGCATGACCAGCCGCCCATAGCGCTGCAGGATGCGTGTCACCGGCCGCTCCACGCGCAGCATGCCGTCGGGCGCAAGGCTGGCGGCTGCAAGAAAGCCGGCGATGACGAGAAACACCTGCACCGCCAGCCGGCCTTCGTTGGCCAGCCACGAGAAAAGGTCAGGCGCGAGCGCGTACGCGCCAGCCGGCATCGGGCCGTAGCGAGAGAGATGGTGTCCGACGATCACCGCACAGGCGATGCCCTTCGCCGCATCGAGCAGCGGCATGCGTCCCAGCGATGACGACGGCGCGCCGTCAGCAGGCGCCGCGCCGTTCGCAATGGCGGTCAAAGCGCGAGCCGTTGCCTTGCTTCCTGGTATTCGCGCTTGAGCTTTTCGATGAAGGCCGCGGCGCTGGCCACTTCGGTCACGGCGCCAATGCCCTGGCCCGAGCCCCAGATGTCCTTCCAGGCCTTGGCCTTGCTGCCTTCGCCGCCGCCGAAGTTCATGGTCTTCACGTCGCCCTCGGGCAAGTTGGCCGGGTCCATGCCGGCCTTGACGATGCTGGGCGCGAGGTAGTTGCCGTGCACGCCGGTGAAGAGGCTCGAATAGACGATGTCGTCCGAGCTGCCGTCGACGATGGCCTGCTTGTAATCGTCGCTCGCGCGCGCTTCCTCGGTCGCGATGAAGGCCGTGCCGATGTAGGCAAAGTCGGCGCCCATGGCCTGCGCGGCAAGCACCGCACCGCCGGTGGCGATGGAGCCCGACAGCGCGATGGGGCCGTCGAACCACTGGCGAATCTCTTGCACCAGCGCAAACGGGCTCTTCACGCCCGCGTGGCCGCCGGCACCGGCCGCCACGGCGATGATGCCGTCCGCGCCCTTCTCGATGGCCTTCTGCGCGAACTTGTTGTTGATGATGTCGTGCAGCGTTACGCCGCCATAGCTGTGCACCGCATCGTTCACGTCGGTGCGCGCGCCCAGCGAGGTAATGACGATCGGCACCTTGTACTTCACGACCATTTCCATGTCGTGCTCGAGCCGGTCATTGCTCTTGTGCACGATCTGGTTGATGGCGAAGGGCGCGGCGGGCTTGTCGGGGTTGGCCTTGTTGTAGGCCGCGAGCTCTTCGGTGATCTCGATCAGCCACTCTTCGAGCTGCGCCGCGGGGCGCGCGTTGAGCGCCGGCATCGAGCCGACCACGCCTGCCTTGCATTGCGCAATCACGAGCTTGGGGTTGCTGATGATGAACAGCGGCGAGCCGATGATCGGCAGCGGCAGGTTCGCGAGTACGGGGGGCAGCTTGGACATGTCGTCTCCGGAGATGGGTTCGGTTTTATAAGAGAGAGAAGCCGCCATCGCCCGTCAGATGGGCGACAGCGGCGGTGCGTCAGAAGGCGTCGAGCGCCATCGCCGTGACGCTCTCGGCACCTTCGACGATGCTGTCGCGGATGCCCGGCACCTTGTTGAGGATGTGCTCGGCGTAGAAGCGCGCGGTGGCGATCTTGGCCAGCATGAAGTCGGTGTCGAAGCTGCGCGAGGCGAGGTCCTGCGCAATGATCAGCGAACGCGCGAGCTGCCAGCCGGCCACGAGGTTGCCCGCGAGCATCAGATAAGGCACGCTGCCCGCGAACACTGCATTGGGCGATGCCTTGGTCTGGCCTGCAACGAAATCGACCACGTCGATGAACGCCAGGCGCGCGGCCTTCAGGCGCTTGAGCACGGCTGCCGCGGCGGGGCTGTCGCTCTTGGCGAGCTCGGCTTCGGTCTTCTCGATCTGCGCGGCAATCGCCTTCGCGGTCTGGCCGCCGTCGCGTGCGGTCTTGCGACCCACGAGGTCGTTGGCCTGGATGGCGGTGGTGCCTTCGTAGATCGTCAGGATCTTGGCGTCGCGGTAGTACTGCGCCGCGCCGGTCTCCTCGATGAAGCCCATGCCGCCGTGCACCTGCACGCCGAGCGAGGCCACTTCGAGGCTCATCTCGGTGCTGTAGCCCTTGACCAGCGGCACCATGAATTCGTAAAAGGCCTGGTTCTGCTTGCGCGCATCCGCGTCGGGATGGTGGTGCGCGGCATCGTAGGCAGCCGCGGCCACGCTGGCCATCGCGCGGCAGCCTTCGGTGTAGGCCCGCATCGTCATCAGCATGCGCTTGACATCGGGGTGATGAATGATGGGCGCACTGGCGTTGATGGAGCCATCGACCGGGCGGCTCTGCACGCGGTCTTTTGCATAGGCCACGGCGTGCTGATAAGCCCGCTCGGCAATCGCGATGCCCTGCATGCCCACCGCATAGCGGGCCGAGTTCATCATGATGAACATGTACTCGAGGCCACGGTTCTCCTGGCCGACGATATAGCCCACGGCGCCGCCGTGGTCGCCGTACTGCAGCACGGCCGTGGGCGATGCCTTGATGCCCATCTTGTGCTCGATGCTCACGCAGTGCACGTCGTTGCGTTCGCCGAGCGAGCCGTCCTTGCCGACCATGAACTTCGGCACCACGAACAGGCTGATGCCCTTCACGCCCTCAGGCGCGCCGGTCACGCGGGCCAGCACGAGGTGCACGATGTTCTCGGCCATGTCGTGCTCACCGTAGGTGATGAAGATCTTGGTGCCGAACACCTTGTAGGTGCCGTCGGGCTGCGGCTCGGCGCGGCTGCGCACCATGGCGAGGTCGCTGCCGGCCTGCGGCTCGGTGAGATTCATCGTGCCTGTCCACTGGCCGCTCACGAGCTTTTCGAGGTACACCGCCTTGAGCTCGTCGGAGCCAGCCGTGAGCAGCGCCTCGATGGCACCGTCGCTCAGCAGCGGACACAGCGCGAAGCTCATGTTGGCCGAGTTGAGCATCTCGCCGCAGGCCGCACCGATGGTCTTGGGCAGGCCCTGGCCGCCGAAGTCCGCCGGATGCTGCAGACCCTGCCAGCCGCCCGACACGTACTGCGCGAAGGCTTCCTTGAAGCCCGGCGTAGTGGTGACCGCGCCGTCCTTGAACGACGAGGGGTTGCGGTCGCCCGCCACGTTCAACGGCGCGACCACGTCCTGGTTGAAACGCGCGCATTCCTCGAGCACGGCTTGCGCGGTTTCGAGGCCGGCGTCTTCGAAGCCCGGCAGCTTCGCGATCTCGCCGATGTTGGCCAGGTGCTCGATGTCGAACAGCATGTCCTTGATGGGGGCGGTGTAGCTCATGTCTTGTCTCCAGATACAGCGGATACGAAAAGGGCATCGCGAACGATGCCCTCTGGCTCAGTGCAGCAATGCGATCAGAGCGCCTTCACGAGTTCCGGCACGGCCGTGAACAGGTCGGCCACGAGGCCGTAGTCGGCCACCGAGAAGATCGGGGCTTCTTCGTCCTTGTTGATCGCCACGATCACCTTGGAGTCCTTCATGCCGGCCAGATGCTGGATCGCGCCCGAAATGCCTGCTGCAATGTACAGCTGCGGTGCGACGATCTTGCCCGTCTGGCCCACTTGCCAGTCGTTCGGAGCGTAGCCCGCGTCGACGGCTGCGCGGCTGGCGCCCAGGCCCGCGTTGAGCTTGTCGGCCAGCGGGGCCATCACTTCGGTGAACTTCTCGGCGCTGCCCAGGGCACGGCCGCCCGAGACGATGATCTTGGCGGCCGTCAGTTCGGGGCGTTCGCTCTTCGTGACTTCACGGCCCACGAAGCTGCTCTTGCCGCTGTCTGCGACGCCTTCGGCCGTTTCAACCGCTGCGCTGCCACCGGTGGCGGCTGCGGCATCGAAGCCGGTCGTGCGCACCGTGATCACCTTGATCGGGTCCGCGCTCTGCACGGTGGCAATGGCGTTGCCGGCATAGATCGGGCGCTCGAAGGTGTCGGGGCTGTCGACCTTGGTGATGTCGCTGATCTGGGCCACATCGAGCTTGGCGGCCACGCGCGGGGCCACGTTCTTGCCGTTGGCGGTCGAGGGGAACAGGATGTGGCTGTAGTTGGATGCAATCGCCAGCACCTGGGCGGCGACGTTCTCGGCCAGGTTTTCAGCGAGGCTGGGGCTGTCGGCCACGATGACCTTGGCAACGCCCACGATCTGGGCGGCGGCCTTGCCGGCTTCGGCGGCATTGGCACCGGCCACGAGGATGTGGACATCACCACCGCAGGCGATGGCTGCGGTCACGGTGTTCAGGGTCGCGGGCTTGACGGTCGCGTGGTCGTGTTCGGCAATAACAAGTGCGGTCATGTTCAGATCACCTTCGCTTCGTTCTTCAGTTTGTCCACCAGCGTTGCAACGTCGGGCACCTTGATGCCCGCGCCGCGCTTGGGCGGCTCGCTGACCTTCAGGGTCTTCAGGCGGGGCTTGACGTCCACGCCCAGGTCTTCGGGCTTGAAGATGTCCAGCTGCTTCTTCTTGGCCTTCATGATGTTGGGCAGCGTGACGTAGCGCGGCTCGTTCAGGCGCAGGTCGGTCGTGATGACGGCCGGCAGGCTCAGGGAGATGGTTTCCAGGCCGCCGTCGACTTCGCGGGTGACGGTGGCTTTGTCGCCAGCGACTTCGACCTTGGAGGCGAAGGTGGCTTGGGGAAGATCGGCCAGCGCAGCCAGCATCTGGCCGGTCTGGTTGGCGTCGTCGTCGATGGCTTGCTTGCCCAGGATGATGAGCGACGGCTGCTCCTTGTCGACCAGCGCCTTGAGCAGCTTGGCGACGGCCAGGGGCTGCAGTTCTTCGGTGGTTTCTACGAGGATGCCGCGATCGGCGCCGATGGCCATGGCGGTGCGCAGGGTTTCCTGGCACTTGGCATCGCCGCAGGAGACGGCGATGACTTCGGTCACAACGCCCTTTTCCTTCAGGCGAACGGCTTCTTCAACGGCGATCTCGTCGAAGGGGTTCATGCTCATCTTGACGTTGGCAATGTCCACTCCGGTGCCGTCGCTCTTCACGCGCACTTTCACGTTGTAGTCGACGACCCGTTTGACAGGTACAAGAACCTTCATTGACTTGACTCCATTGGATTGCAAAAAGGGGGCTTCGAGGGCAACCGGTCATTTTAGGACGCGACCTTTGTGGCCTCTCCATTCTTCTCATCGGCACAGGTGCCAAAAAAAGAACGATCGTGCTTTTCCGTGATTATAAAACAGCGTTGGGCGCCTGGGCGAGTCCATCCGGTAAAGACTCCACGCGCAGTACGCGCTGCGGATAGGGAATGTCGATGCCCGCGCCGCGCAGCCCGTCGAGGATGGCGATGTTGATGGCCGAGCGCAGGTTGTCCTTGCCCTTGTCGGGGTCGGCCACCCAGAAATTCAGCGTGAACTCCAGGCCGTCGGGCGCGAAGTTCATGAGGAAGGCCACGGGCTCCGGGTCGGTCATCACGCGCGGCTGGGCCTTGGCTGCATCGCACAGGATGGTCTGCACCTGCGCCACGTTGCTCTCGTAGCCAACCACGATGGTGGTCGCGATGTTGAACTTGCGGTCGGCCAGCGACAGGTTTTCCACCCGGCTGGTGATCAGCGATTCGTTCGGCACGATGGCCTCGCGCCCGTTGCCCGCGCGGATGAGCGTGTAGCGGGTCTTGATGTCGGTGATGCGGCCCTCGAAGGTGTCGACCTTCACGTTGTCGCCGATGCGGATCGAGCGTTCGAGCAGGATCACGAAACCGCTCACGTAATTGGCCGCCAGCTTCTGCAGCCCGAAACCAAGGCCCACGCCGAGCGCGCCGCCGAGCACGGATAGCGCCGTGAGGTCGACCCCCACCGCCGACAGCGCGAACAGCAGGCCGACCAGCAGCAGGAAGGCGCGCACCGCGTTCGATGCCACCTTGCGCATCGACAGGTCGGTGACGGCTTCGCGCAGGATGCGTTTTTCGATGGTGCTCGAGATCCACAGCGAGATCACCAGCACCAGGCCCGCCGACAGCACGCCCTGGAAGATCGTCTGCAGGCTCACGCGCGTCTTGCCGAAGGCCAGTGTGATCTGGTCGAGTTCGGCCAGCACCGGTGGCAGCAGCCCGACGATCCAGAGCACCGCCGCGATCCAGGCCAGCCAGGAAATCGTGCGCTCGATCAATCGCACGACGTTGGACGCTGGAAACACCGCCCGCAGCACCCGCGCGAAAAGCCGGATGACCGCCAGCGACAGGAACACCGGCACCGCGATGCGCAGCACCAGCACGGTCTGAAAATCGATCACCACGCGCCGGGCAAGATCGGTGAGCACCAGCGCCAGCAGCGGGAACAGCAGCCCGTCGAAGGTGCTTTCGCCGAACCAGATCGAGTCCTTGGGCTGGTCGCGGCCGAACCATTTGCTGACGGCCCAGGCCAGCGCCACGCAGGCCACCAGCGCAACCAGTTCGACGCCGATGCCGCGCGCATCGACCTGGGCGAGGCGTTGGGTGAAATCGTTGAAATTCATCTATTGAAAGGAAACGGAAGCGTGGGCGCCATTCGCGCCGGCTGCGTTACAGGTCCGCGAGAACGCGGATGTGGGCTTCCACGCTGCGCGCCAGCGCATCGAGGTTGTAGCCGCCTTCGAGCATCGAGACGATACGGCCCTTCGCATGGCGCCTGGCAACATCCTGTATGCGGCCCGTGATCCAGGCGAAGTCGTTCTCGGTAAGGCCAAGCTGACCCAGGTCGTCCTCGCGGTGGGCGTCGAAGCCGGCGCTGATGAAGACCATCTGCGGCTTGAATTCTTCGAGCCGTGGCATCCAGATCGCCTCGATCAGCTCGCGCACGTCCATGCCCCGGGTATAGGCCGGGATCGGCAGGTTCAGCATGTTCGACGCCGGGTGCACCGTGCCGCTGTACGGGTAGAACGGATGCTGGAAAAAGCCGACCATCAGCACGTTCGGGTCGTTCGAGAGGATGTTCTCAGTGCCGTTGCCGTGGTGCACGTCGAAGTCGACGATGGCCACGCGCTCCAGGCCGTGCACGTCGATGGCGTGCCGCGCGGCAATGGCGATGTTGTTGAAGAAGCAGAAGCCCATCGCCTGCTCCCGGCAGGCATGGTGGCCGGGCGGGCGCACCGAGCAGAAGGCGTTTTCAAGGTCGCCGGCAATCACCGCGTCGGTCGCGGCAATCGCGGCGCCGGCGGCGCGGCGCGCGGCCAGCAGGGTGAAGCGGGTGAGCATCGTGTCGGGGTCGACCTGCGCATGGTCGGGGCCGCCGGCGGGCTCGTCAGCCACCAGGCGCTGATGCAGTTCCTCGAGGTACTCGACGTGCTCCGTGCTATGCGCCCGGGTGAGCTGCTCCAGGGTGGCCAGCGGCACCTCGCAGTGCTCCAGTGCGTCGCCCACGCCGGTGAGCAGCAGGCGGTCTTCAATGGCATCCAACCGACCGGGGCACTCGGGATGCCCCCCGCCCATGTCGTGCTTCCAGAAGTCGCGATGTGTGAAGTAGCCTGTCTTGCCCATGTGTCTCTGTCGCCACGTCTAGACCTCACGCGGCATGGGGCCGGCAGGTCTTACGGTATCGTTTGCATATGGATACAAATATGGACGTTGCTGCAAAGCTAGCCACTTTGTTAACTCAGCTTAACACGGTGATCGTGGGCAAAGAGGCCCAAGTGCGCGACTGCGTTGCCTGTCTGCTGGCAGGCGGGCACCTGCTGATCGAGGACGTGCCCGGGGTCGGCAAGACCACCCTCGCCCACGCGCTGTCGCACACCTTCGGACTGCAGTTCTCCCGGGTGCAGTTCACCGCCGACCTGATGCCGGGCGACCTGTCGGGCGTGGCGATCTACGACCGAGGCCAGCAGGCCTTCGTTTTCCACCCCGGGCCGATCTTCGCGCAGGTGCTGCTGGCCGACGAAATCAACCGCGCCAGCCCCAAGACCCAGAGCGCGCTACTCGAGGCAATGGAAGAAAAGCAGGTCACCGTCGAAGGCGAGACCCGTCCCCTGCCCACGCCCTTCTTCGTGATCGCCACGCAGAACCCGCAGGACCAGCTCGGCACCTTCGCCCTGCCCGAGTCGCAGCTCGACCGTTTCCTGATGCGCATCTCGCTCGGCTACCCCGACCGCGCCGCCGAGCGCCAACTGCTCTCGGGCGTCGACCGCCGCGAGATGCTGGCCTCCCTGCCCGCGATGCTGACCGCCGGCGAGCTGACCGCCCTGCAGCAGCGCGTGCAGCAGGTGCATGCGGCCGAAGCGCTGCTCAACTACGTGCAGGACCTGATCGCGGCCACGCGCTCGGGCCGCTGGTTTTTGCAAGGCCTGTCGCCACGCGCCGGCATCGCGGTGCTGCGTGCGGCCAAGGCGCAGGCGCTGCTGGCCAACCGCAACTACGTCGCGCCCGACGACGTGCAGGCCGTGCTGCCGCAGACGATCGCGCACCGCCTCACGCCGGTTGGCGACGCAGGCCGCGGCGCCGTCGAGCAGGTGCGCGCCATGATCGCCGCAGTGCCGCTGCCGTGAGCCCTGCAGGCGCCCTCCGCTCGCGCATCGACGGCTGGTTCCTGTCGCGCCGTCCGCCGTCGGACACGCTGGAACTCACGCAGCGCAATGTCTACATCGTGCCCACGCGGGCCGGGTGGACGCTGGCCGCGACGCTGTTGGTGCTGCTGATCGCCTCGATCAACTACCAGCTCAACCTGGGCTACCTGCTGACCTTTTTGCTCGCCGGCAGTGTGGCCGTGGGCATGCACGTGTGCCACGGCACGCTGCGCGGACTGGCGATGCACATGGTGGCGCCCGACGCGCACTATGCGGGCGCCGCCGCCGTCTTCCGCGTGGTGCTGCACAACACCCGCCGCAGCGTGCGCTACGGCATCGGCATGGCCGTTCGCGGCAGCGGGCAATGGGCCTGGACCGATGTGCCGGCCGAGGGCACGTCGACCGTCGAGATCGCGTTCAAGCCCGAGCGGCGCGGGCTGCATCCGGTGCCGCCGCTGACGGCGGAAACGCGCTTCCCTCTCGGCACCTTCCGCGTGTGGACGGTCTGGCGGCCCGCCGCGCAGATGCTGGTCTACCCGACGCCCGAAGCGCATCCGCCGCCGCTCCCGCCGGGCGAGCCCCTGTCGGGGCCGGCAGCCGTGTCCGCCGCGCTGCGGGCGCACAACGCCGGCGAATACGACGGCGTGCGCGCTTACCGGCGCGGCGATCCGCTGAAGCTCGTGGTCTGGAAGAAGGCCGCGCGGGCGCAGGCAGCCGGGTCGGAAGACCTCGTCAGCCGCGACACGCAGCAGACGCAACGCGAAGAACTCTGGCTCGATGCGCAGGCCACCGGCCTCGCGGACACCGAGGCCCGCATCTCGCGCCTGTGCGCCTGGGTGCTGATGGCAGACCGGCTGGGCGTGGACTATGGCGTGCGGGTGGCGGGCCGGGTCGTGAAGCCCTCTCAGGGCGAGGCGCACAAGCGCGCCTGCCTGGAGGCATTGGCCCTGTGCTGAACGAGACCGTCGAATGAACAGAGTTGCACGCGAACTCGCCTCGCTTCCCCGCGACGCGAGGGACACCCTTTTCCTTCTCTGCGTCATCGGCCTGATCCTCTTGCCGCAGGTCGAGAACCTGCCCTGGTGGTGCACGGCCATCACGGCAATGGTGCTGCTCTGGCGCGCCTCGCTGGCCGTGCAGGCGCGCCCCCTTCCCAGCAAGTGGTGGCGCCTTGCGCTGCTGATGCTGACGATCGGCGCCACCTACGCCACCCACCACACGCTGCTGGGCCGGGATGCGGGCGTCACGCTGATCGTCAGCCTGCTTGCGCTCAAGACGCTGGAGCTGCGCGCGCGGCGAGACGCCTTCGTCGTCTTCTTCCTGGGCTTCTTCACGATGCTCACGAACTTCTTCTATTCGCAGTCGCTGCTGACTGCCTTCACGATGCTGCTGGCGCTGCTGGGCCTGCTGACGGCGCTGGTCAACGCGCACATGCCCGTGGGCCGGCCACCGCTGATGCAGGCCGCGCGCACAGCCGGCTGGATGGCGCTGGCGGGCGCACCGATCATGCTCGCGCTGTTCCTGCTGTTCCCGCGCTTCGCACCGCTGTGGGGCACGCCCAGCGATGCCATGGCGGGCCGCAGCGGCCTGTCGAACAGCATGCGCGTGGGCACCATCGCCGAACTGGCGCTCGACGACAGGATTGCCGCGCGCGTCAAGTTCGATGGCAACCGGGCGCCGCCGCAAAGCCAGCTGTACTTCCGCGGGCCGGTGCTGGCGCAGTTCGACGGCCGGGAATGGACCGCGCTCCCGTCATGGGCGCGTGGCGCGCAATGGTCGGCCAACCTGCGCGTGAGTGGCGAGCCCGTGCGTTATGAAGTCACGCTCGAAGCCAACAACCGCCCCTGGCTGCTGACCCTCGACGCCTCGCAGCGCCCTCCCGAGGCGGCCGGCTTCGAAGTCACCGGCACGCCCGACCTGCAATGGTTCGCGAACCGCCCCGTCACCGATCTGGTGCGCTACCGCGCCGAGAGCTACACGCAGTTCCAGAGCGGCCCGGTGAAGCGCACGGGCGGCCAGCTCCAGGCCTACCTGGCTCTGCCGCCCGGCACCAACCCGCGCACCGCCGCCCTCGCCGCCGAGATGCGCGCAGACCCCGCACTGGCCAACGCCGACACGCAGGCTTTCGTGCAGGCCGCCTTGCGGCGCCTGCGCACCGGCGGCTACACCTACACGCTGGAGCCGGGCGTCTACGGCGACGACACCGCCGACGAGTTCTGGTTCGATCGCAAAGAAGGCTTCTGCGAGCACATTGCCTCGGCCTTCGTGGTGCTGATGCGCAACCTCGGCATTCCGGCACGCATCGTGACGGGCTATCAGGGCGGCGAACTCAACGGCGTCGACAACTACTGGATCATTCGCCAGAGTGATGCCCACGCCTGGGCCGAGATCTGGCAGGAAGGCACCGGCTGGACGCGCGTGGACCCGACAGGCTCCGTCGCCCCGGGGCGCATCGGCCAGACACAACGGCTCGTGCCGCAACCGGGCCTGTTCGCAGGTGCAATCGGCTCGATGAGCCCCACGCTCGCGCAGAACATCCGCGCCGCATGGGAGGCCGTGAACAACGGCTGGAACCAGTGGGTGCTCAACTACACGCAGAGCCGCCAGCTCAACCTGCTGAAGAATATCGGCTTCGAAGCGCCGAGCCTTGAAGACCTGGCCTACGTGCTGCTCTACCTGCTGGTCGGTGCCAGCCTGGCTGGCGCCGCATGGACGCTGTGGGAGCGCAGCCGGCACGACCCATGGCTGCGCCTGCTGGGCCAGGCGCGCGCGCGGCTCGCCAAGGCCGGCCTGCAGCTGCCCGACACCGCCCCGCCCCGCCAGATGGCGCAGGCCGCCGACGCGCGCTTCGGCCCCGCCGCGCAGGCCGTGCGCGACTGGCTGCTGAAGCTCGAAGCGCAGCGTTACGCGCCGGCCACGCCGGACTCGCTCTCCACCCTGCGCTCGGAGTTCCGCCACCTCGCCTGGCCCAGCGCCAACGCACGCGGCTGAAACCACATGTGTCCCTGAAGAGGCGCGGCGCGGGCGGACGGCACAATCGGCCGATGCGATTTTTTCTCCCCACGCCTTCGCGCGCCGCTGCGGCAGCCGCTCTTCTCGCTGCATGCTGCGCCTGGTCCACGGGGGCAATAGCCCAGAAGTCCTCCAACGGCCGCAGCCCAACGGCCAGCCCGGTGCGCGGCAGCACGCCCTACGCCACGCGCGACGATGCAATGAAATTCGCCGACGACGTGGCCGAGCGCCGGGGCCTCGACCGCGACTGGGTGCGCGCCACCATTGGCAGTGCACGCTTCCTGCCCAACGTGCCACGGCTGATGCTGCCGGGCCCGGTCGGCACCGTGAAGAACTGGCAAACGTACCGCAGCCGCTTCATCGACCCGGTGCGCATCGCGGCCGGCGTGCGCTTCTGGCGCGCCAACGCCGACACGCTAGCCCGTGCCGAGCAGGTGTACGGCGTGCCGCCGGAGATCATCGTCGGCATCATCGGCGTGGAAACCATCTACGGCCGCAACATGGGCAACTTTCGCGTGATCGACGCGCTGGCCACGCTCTCCTTCGACTTTCCCGACGGCCATCCGCGCGCGGCCGAGCGCCAGGCCTTCTTTCGCGGCGAACTCGAAAGCTTCCTGAGTACCGAAAGCCGCACTGCCGACGATCCGCTCACGCCTGTGGGCAGCTATGCGGGCGCAATGGGCATGCCGCAGTTCATGCCCAGCAGCATGGCCAAGTACGCGGTCGACTTCGACGGCGACAGCCGCATCGACCTCGTCAACAACCCGGCCGACGTGATCGGCTCGGTCGCCAACTACTTCAAGTCCTTCGGCTGGACGCCCGGCATGCCGGCCATCTACCCCGTGCATTTCGAGGAAGCGCGGCTGCAGAAGGCGCTGCTGCTGGCGCCCGACATCCTGCCGACCTTCAGCGCCGACAGCTTCGTGGCCGCCGGTGCGGTGCCCGAGGGCGAAGGCATCAAGCACAAAGGCCTGCTCGCATTGATCGAGCTGCAGAACGGCGCCGACGCCCCACCGACCTACGTGGCCGGCACGCGCAACTTCTACGTGATCACGCGCTACAACTGGAGCAGCTACTACGCCATGTCCGTGCTCGACCTCGGGGAAGAGGTCAAGGCGGCGATGGAGCAATAGGCACCATGACCCCCGAGGCACTGCACGCGAACTGGAACGAGGCTTGGCGTGCCCTGGGCGTCAGGTCGCCCGGCGATGCGCTGTGCGCCGAGCTGCAACGCCGTTACAACGAGCCACAGCGCCACTACCACACGATGCAGCACCTGGGCGAATGCCTCGCGTGGTTCGAGCGCGAGAAGACATCGGCCGAGCGCCCCGGCGAAGTGGCGCTTGCGCTGTGGTTCCACGACGCGATCTACGACGTGCACGCCCACGACAACGAAGCTCGCAGCGCCGACTGGGCGCGCCAGGCCCTGCTGGAAGCTGGTGCGGATGCAGTGGCAGCCGAGCGGGTTCACGCGCTCGTGATGGCCACGCGCCACGACGCAGTGCCCGAAGGCCGCGATGCCGAGCTGCTGATCGACATCGACCTATCGATCCTCGGCGCCGAACGCACGCGCTTCGACGAATACGAGCGCCAGGTGCATGCCGAATACGCCTTCGTGCCGGATGAAATTCGATTGCCGCGCCGCCGCGTGATCCTTCAGCGTTTTCTCGACCGCCAGGCCATATACGCCACGCCGCAAATGCACGCGCAGCTCGAAGCGCGCGCACGCGCCAACCTGCAGCGCTCCATCACCGGCTAGCTGACGCTACCCGTCAGGAGCAACTACAAGCCGCTCTCACGATGGCTATTTCAGCGCACATTCGTGATGGTCGCCAAGCCTCGATGTCCTAGCCGCAGCCTCAGTTCGCACACCGGCTTGAAGCGCGCTTAGTTGTTTGTTCAGAAGCCCATTCATCTGCCCCTCCAAGCCCATTGAACGCGACAGAGGGAACAGCCTGTCGACGTTAGGGAACATCTGATCAAGTCCACGGATGGCCGCTCTGAACGTTGATCACGCATGCTGAAGGAGCGCCAACGATGAGCCAGATCAGTTTTTCGGATGCCGAGCATGCAGGCAAGAGGAAGAAGACACGTCGGGAAGTCTTCCTTGCCGAGATGGAACTGGTAGTGCCTTGGAAAGCACTGCTCAAAGTCATAGAACCACACTACGCGGTGGCAGGGCGCGGACGGCGGCCGTATCCACTCGAAGCGATGCTTCGCGTGCACTTGATGCAGAACTGGTTCGCGCTGAGCGACCCGGCGATGGAAGAGGCCCTGTATGAGATCGCCTCGCTGCGCACGTTCGCCGGACTCGGTCTGGAGGCGGTCCCCGACGAGACGACCATCCTGAACTTCCGCCACCTGCTGGAGGCCAACGATCTTGCCGAGGACATCTTCAAGCAGGTCAACGTCCACTTGGCCAAGAAGGGGCTGCTTCTGAAGAGAGGCTCCATCGTGGACGCCACCATCATCGCGGCGCCCAGTTCCACCAAGAACGAGAGCGGCGAGCGAGACCCTGAGATGCACCAGACGAAGAAGGGCAACCAGTGGCACTTCGGGATGAAGGCACACATCGGTGTGGATGCAGACTCGGGGCTGGTTCACACGGTGACGACCACCGGGGCCAACGAGGCCGACGTGGAACAGGTGAGCGACCTGCTTCACGGCAAAGAGGACGCGGTATGGGCAGACTCGGGCTATCGGGGAGCGCAGAGCCGAGTGAAGCGGGATGTGCAATGGCACATTGCGGGCCGACCCAGCGACATGGCGAAGATGCAAGAGGGCCGCGCCAAGGCCAGGGCGCGCAAGCTGGAGCATCAGAAGGCGAGCATCCGGGCAAAGGTGGAGCATTCGTTCCGGGTGATCAAGCGGCAGTTCGGCCTGGCGAAGGTGAGGTTCAAGGGACTGGTCAAGAACACGGCGCATGTGATCACGCTGTTTGCGTTGTCGAACCGTAATAGTCCGCTCGAGGCCGTTGTTGACGGCTGGATGGTTTAGGGCGTGATGTCGGTGACGTTCTGAAGCAGAGCGAACGCCACGCGCCATGCGCGGCCATCGCAGTGAACGGTG
>NZ_JBPJZK010000012.1:0-142243 GCF_051216475.1 Variovorax nivicola
GCATCACCGTCAAGCTGATCAACCCGATCGCGATGGAAGAAGGCCTGCGCTTCGCCATCCGTGAAGGCGGCCGTACCGTGGGTTCGGGCGTCGTGGCCAAGATCCTCGACATCTAAGCCGGACGCAAAGGAATCACCATGGCTACCAAGCAAAAAATCCGCATCCGCCTGAAGGCATTCGACTACAAGCTGATCGACCAGTCGGCAGCCGAAATCGTCGACACCGCCAAGCGCACCGGCGCGATCGTCAAGGGCCCCGTGCCCCTGCCGACCCGCATGAAGCGTTTCGACATCCTGCGTTCGCCGCACGTCAACAAGACGTCGCGCGACCAGCTGGAAATCCGCACGCACCAGCGCCTGATGGACATCGTCGACCCGACCGACAAGACCGTGGACGCGCTGATGAAGCTCGACCTGCCGGCCGGCGTGGACGTCGAGATCAAGCTGCAGTAATTCGTTAGACCTCGCGTCTCGGTTATTGACAAGGCCCGCCTGCAGAAATGCAGGCGGGCTTTGTGCTTTATGTCACGCAGATGTGGCATCCTCGCCGGACGACAGCCTCCCTCCATCGAGGCGTCGGACAGCTGAAACGAGGGCAGCACAGCTATGAGACAAAGCATCTCTTTTGCATCGGGTTTGGTGGCTTGCATCGCGGCGGCGTTGTTGACCGCATGCGGCGGCGGTGGGGGAGGTGGCGGTGGTGGCATTCCCTTGTTGCCCGTGCTTCCGACGACGCCAGTCGCCCTGAGCGGTACGGCCACCTATGAGTCGGTGCCCAATCCCAGCGGTCGCCTCGTGTACGCCGATACCTCGGTCAAGCCGGTGCGCGGCGCCTTTGTCGAAGTGCTCGACGCCACCAGTGGCAGCCAGCTGGCCACGACCTCCACCGACGACAACGGCGCCTATTCGGCGAGCGTTCCGTCGAACACGAACGTGATTGTCCGCGTGCGCGCCCAACTGACCCGCACTGGCGCGCTCCCGAGCTGGGACGTCACCGTGCGCGACAACACGCAGTCGAACGCGATCTATTCCATGCAGTCGTCGGCATTCTCCACGGGCGCCGCGGCGCTCAGCCGCGACCTGCGTGCCGGCAGCGGATGGGGCGGATCGAGCTACACCAGCCAGCGTGTATCCGGGCCGTTCGCCGTGGTGGATACGGTCTACACCGCGATGCAAAAGGTGCTGTCGGTGGCGCCGGCGACGGCGTTTCCGTCGCTGAAGGTGTTCTGGAGTGTCAACAACACGAACTCCGGCGGCAGCATCGCGCTGGGACAGATCGGCACAACGTTCTTCATCGGCAGGAGTTCGGGCGCCGAGATCTACGTGCTCGGCAAGGAAGATGTGGACACCGACGAATTCGACGCGCCCGTGATCGCGCACGAGTGGGGTCACTACTACCAGGCTTCCTTCAGTCGCGACGATTCGCCGGGCGGCGCGCACTCCACGACCGAGCGCATCGATCGCCGGCTCGCTTTTTCCGAAGGATGGGGCAATGGCTGGTCCGGCATTGCGCTGGGGCGGAGCAACTATGTCGACTCGGGCGGGCCTGGCCAGGCTGACGGCGGCAGCCTCGATCTCACGCAGGGGCCGGCGACCGATAGAGGATGGTTCCGTGAATCCTCGATTCAGTCGATCTTCTGGAATCTGAACCAGCAGGCCGGGTTCAAGCCGATCCACGACACGATGACGGGGGCGCTGTTCAGGAGCGGTGCGCCGGTCACGTCGATTCATCCGTTCACGGCGGCATTCAACGCGACGGTGCCGGGCAGTGCGTCGGTACTGACTACCTTGCTGACGGGGCAAAGCATCAGCGCGGCCACCAACGACGCATATGGCACACAGGAAACCAACGATGGTGGCGCACCGACCGTGAACTACACGCTGCCGATGTACAAACAGGCAGTGGTCGGTACGGCCACTTCGGCCTGCGTGACGAACACTGCGGATCCTCAGCGGGACGGAAACAAGCTCGGAAGCTTTGCCTACCTGCGCTTTACGGCGCCCGCCAACCGTAGCTACCAGTTCACGATCTCCCCGCCGTCGGGCGCCAATCCCAACTACGCGATCTACCGGGGTGGGGTGGTGAGCCGAAACACCAGTTCGGTCAACCTGTCGGCCGGCGACCATGTTCTGGTTGTCAACGACCTCAACAATTCCGCCGCCAGCACCTGCTTCGGCGTGATCATTCAATAGCAGTGAGGAAGGCCGCCATGAACCTCCGTTCCAGTTCGACGATCGCCACCGTGGCATGCCTGACGCTCGCCGCCGCGTCGGCGCCGGTCTTTGCAGATGGCGTGCCGGCGCCCCGCACCGCCAAGCACGCCGCCTTGTCCCGCAATGCTGCGCCCATGACGGTCGCGGCGCGCAAGCCCAACGATTCCGGTGTCGTGATCCAGTTCAGGGTGGAAGGTACGCCCCAGGTCGGCCGGCCGGTCTCTGTCGTTCTTCAGTTCGACGGTGTGAGCGATCCGGCAGGTGCCACCGCGCGCCTGACGACCGATGCCGGCCTGACCCTGACCACAAGCAGCAGCCTGGCCTTGCCTGCTGGACAGCGTACGACCGCCACTGCCACGGTGACGAGCGACCGCGAGGGCCTCGCCTACCTGAACGTCTTTGTCACGCAGAACGGCGCCATGAGCATCGTCGCCATTCCCGTGCAGACCGGCTCGGCCGCGCCGGCCATGAAGGCTGCGGGCGAGATGAAGTCGTCCGCGGAAGGCGAAAAAATCATCTCGCTGCCGGCCAAAGAGCCGAAATAAGCCGCGAAAGCCCCCGGAAACGGGGCTTCGGCGCCCTCAAAACGGCCGCAATTGCAGTGCTTGCGCGGAGCCCGCATCGCGGGCTATAATCGCAGGCTCTGCCCTTGCTGCGTCCGCATTGGGTGTTGTTCTGGCAGAGATTTATCAACCTTCTTACGCTGTTCGGGGAAGCCCGGCAAACGCTGTCGCCAATTGAAGTGGCAGCGGCGTAGGGAGTTTCCATTTTTGGAGAAAACAAATGAGTCTGAGCAACTCCCTCGGGTTGCTGGGCCGCAAGGTGGGGATGATGCGTCTCTTCACCGATGACGGGGACGCAGTTCCTGTCACGGTGGTGGATGTGTCCAACAACCGTGTGACCCAGATCAAGTCCCAAGAGACCGATGGCTACGTCGCCCTGCAGGTGACGTTCGGTTCGCGCAAAGCATCGCGCGTGACCAAGCCCGAAGCCGGCCACCTCGCCAAGGCAGGTGTCGAAGCAGGCGAAATCATCCAGGAATTCCGCGTTACCGCCGATACCGCTGGTCAGCACAAGGCTGGCGGCGTGATTGCTGTGACGAGCGTCTTCTCCGTGGGCCAGAAGGTGGACGTGCAGGGCACTTCCATTGGTAAGGGCTACGCTGGCACGATCAAGCGTCACAACATGAGCTCGCAACGCGCGTCGCACGGTAACAGCCGTTCGCACAACGTTCCCGGCTCGATCGGTATGGCACAAGACCCCGGTCGCGTGTTCCCCGGCAAGCGCATGACGGGCCACCTCGGCGACGTCACCCGCACGACGCAAAACCTCGACGTGTTCCGCATCGACGAAGCACGTCAACTGCTGCTCATCAAGGGCGCGATTCCGGGTTCGAAGGGTGGCTTCGTCACCGTGCGTCCCGCCGTCAAGGCCAAGCCGCAAGCGGCCCAAGGAGCGAAGTAATGGAACTCGAACTCCTGAACGAACAAGGCCAGGCCGCGTCGAAGTACGACGCCCCCGAGACTGTGTTCGGCCGTGACTACAACGAAGACCTGGTTCACCAGATCGTCGTTGCATTCCAGGCCAACGCCCGCCAAGGCACGCGCGCCCAGAAGGACCGCGAACAGGTCAAGCACTCGACCAAGAAGCCTTTCAAGCAAAAGGGAACGGGCCGCGCCCGTGCCGGTATGACGTCCTCGCCGCTGTGGCGCGGGGGTGGCCGGATTTTCCCGAACATGCCTGACGAAAACTTCTCGCAGAAGATCAACAAGAAGATGTACCGCGCCGGCATGGCGTCCATCTTCTCGCAGCTGGCTCGCGAAGGCCGTCTGGCCGTGGTCGATTCGATCAAGGTCGACTCGCCCAAGACCAAGCCGCTGGCAGCCCGTTTCAAGGCGATGAATCTCGAGTCCGTGCTCGTGATCGCCGAAGAAGTCGACGAAAACCTGTACCTTGCCTCGCGCAATCTGGTCAACGTTCTCGTGGTCGAACCCCGCTACGCCGATCCGGTGTCGCTGGTTCACTACAAGAAGGTGCTGGTCACCAAGGGTGCCGTCGACAAGCTCAAGGAGATGTTCGCATGAGCCGCGTGAACCCTACCGCCGCTGAACGTACGTTCGAAGAAGGCCGCCTGATGGCGGTGCTGGTCGCCCCGATCGTGTCTGAAAAGGCCACGATGGTCGGCGAGAAGTCGAACGCTGTCACTTTCAAGGTGCTGCAAGACGCCACCAAGCCCGAGATCAAGGCCGCTGTCGAACTGATGTTCAAGGTCGAAGTCCAGGGCGTGTCGGTGCTCAACACCAAGGGCAAGACCAAGCGCTTTGGCAAGTCCATCGGCCGCCGCGACAACGTTCGCAAGGCCTATGTGACGCTGAAGGCCGGTCAAGAGCTCAACCTCGTCGGGGAAGGCGCTTAATCATGGCCGTCATCAAGATGAAACCCACTTCGCCGGGCCAACGCGGCGCGGTGAAGATCTCGCGTGACCACCTGTTCAAGGGTGCTCCTCACGCAGCCCTGCTGGAACCCCAGTTCCAGAAGGCCGGCCGTAACAACAACGGTCACATCACGATCCGTCACCGTGGCGGTGGTTCCAAGCACCACTACCGCGTTGTCGACTTCGTGCGCAACAAGGACGGCATTCCGGCCAAGGTCGAACGCATCGAGTACGACCCGAACCGCACCGCCCACATCGCTCTGGTCTGCTACGCCGACGGCGAGCGCCGCTACATCATCGCCCCGCGCGGTCTTGAAGCCGGTGCAACGCTGCTGTCGGGCGCCGAAGCCCCGATCCGCGCCGGCAACACCCTGCCGATCCGCAACATCCCGGTCGGCTCGACGATCCACTGCATCGAACTGCAACCCGGCAAGGGCGCGCAGATCGCACGTTCGGCCGGTACGTCGGCTACGCTGCTGGCCCGTGAAGGCGTTTACGCCCAGGTCCGCATGCGTTCGGGCGAAGTCCGCCGCATTCACATCGAATGCCGCGCGACGATCGGCGAAGTTGCCAACGAAGAGCACAGCCTGCGCCAACTCGGCAAGGCAGGCGCCAAGCGCTGGAAGGGCATTCGCCCGACCGTTCGCGGCGTCGTGATGAACCCGGTCGACCACCCGCACGGTGGCGGCGAAGGCAAGACTGGCGAAGGCCGCCATCCTGTCGACCCATGGGGCAATCTGACCAAGGGCTATCGCACCCGTAACAACAAGCGCACGCAGGTCTTCATCGTGTCGCGTCGCAAGAAGTAAGGGATAGCCAATGACTCGCTCTCTCAAAAAGGGTCCTTTCGTCGACCACCACCTCGTGGCCAAGGCCGACAAGGCCGTGACGACCAAGGACAAGAAGCCGATCAAGACCTGGTCGCGCCGCTCGATGGTTCTGCCCGAATTCATCGGTCTGACCATCGCTGTGCACAACGGCAAGCAACACGTGCCCGTGTACATCACCGACCAGATGGTCGGCCACAAGCTCGGCGAATTTGCGCTCACGCGCACGTTCAAGGGGCACCCCGCGGACAAAAAAGTCCAGAAGAAGTAAGGAACGACCATGTCTGAAACACGTGCAGTCCTCCGCGGTGTCCGCCTGTCGGTCGACAAGGGCCGTCTGGTCGCGGACCTGATCCGCGGCAAGAAGGTCGATCAAGCGCTCAACGTTCTGCAGTTCACGCAGAAAAAGGCCGCTGTGATCATCAAGAAGGTGCTCGAGTCGGCAATCGCCAACGCCGAGCACAACGACGGTGCCGACATCGACGAGCTGAAGGTCAAGACCATCTACGTCGAGCAAGGTGCAACGCTCAAGCGCTTCACGGCGCGGGCCAAGGGTCGCGGCAATCGCATCAGCAAGCCCACGTGCCATGTGTACGTGACGGTTGGCAACTAAGAAGGCCTGGAAGAAATATGGGACAGAAAATCCACCCAACCGGGTTCCGCCTTGCGGTTACCCGTAACTGGTCCAGCCGTTGGTACGCAAGCGACCGCGATTTCGCGGGCATGCTGGCCGAAGACATCAAGGTTCGCGAATACCTGAAGAAGAAGCTGAAGAACGCTTCGGTTTCGCGCGTCATGATCGAGCGTCCCGCCAAGAATGCACGCATCACGATCTACTCGGCACGTCCGGGCGTCGTGATCGGCAAGAAGGGCGAAGACATCGAGAACCTCAAGCGCGAACTGGGCAAGCAGCTCGGCGTGCCGGTTGCGGTCAACATCGAAGAAGTGCGCAAGCCCGAAATCGATGCGCAGCTGATCGCCGACAGCATCACGCAGCAGCTCGAAAAGCGGATCATGTTCCGCCGCGCCATGAAGCGCGCCATGCAAAACGCCATGCGTCTGGGTGCCCTGGGCATCAAGATCATGTCGGCTGGCCGCCTGAACGGCATCGAAATCGCACGTACCGAGTGGTACCGCGAAGGCCGCGTGCCGCTTCACACCCTGCGCGCCGACATCGACTACGGCACCTCGGAAGCCAAGACCACCTACGGCGTCATCGGCGTCAAGGTCTGGGTCTACAAGGGCGACACGCTGGGTCGTAACGACCTGCCGGCCGTCGAAACGCCGCGTCCCGAAGAAGAACGTCGTCCGCGCGGTCCGCGCCGTGATGGCCGCCCTGGTGGCGACCGTCCGAGCAGCGACCGCCGTGGTCCCGGCCCGCGCGCCGGTGCCCGTGGCCCGATCGGTGGCAACACCGCCCCGGCCGATGGCAGCGACAAGCCCGCAGAAGCAACCGGCGGTGCCGGTGCAGACTCGAAACCCGCCGTTAAGCGCGTCCGCAAAGCCGCGCCCGCTGCAGCAGCGGACGGTGCCAAGACCGAGTAATCGGTCGCTCCCGGGCACGCAAGTGCCTGGGGCCCTCACGGAGTAACAAAACATGCTGCAACCTGCACGCAGAAAGTTCCGCAAGGAACAAAAGGGCCGCAACACCGGCATCGCAACCACGGGTAACTCGGTTGCGTTCGGTGACTTCGGTCTCAAATGCACCGACCGCGGCCGCCTCACGGCGCGCCAGATCGAAGCCGCTCGTCGCGCGATTTCGCGTCACGTGAAGCGCGGTGGCCGTATCTGGATCCGCGTGTTCCCGGACAAGCCAATCTCTACCAAGCCCGCTGAAGTGCGGATGGGTAACGGTAAGGGCAACCCCGAGTACTACGTCGCTGAAATCCAGCCTGGCAAGATCGTGTTCGAGATCGTCGGCGTGCCCGAAGAACTCGCCCGCGAAGCGTTCCGCCTGGCCGCCGCCAAGCTTCCGCTGCGTACGACGTTCGTCGCTCGCCAGCTCGGCGCCTGAGAGGAGAACATCCATGGCAACACGTAAGAAAAAAGAAACCGCGGCTCCGGCCAAGGTGACGAAGGCTGCAACCCTGCGCACGAAGGACGTCGTGGGCCTGCAAGCCGAAATCAAGGATCTGCAGAAGGCTCATTTCGGCCTGCGCATGCAGAAAGCCACGCAACAGCTGTCGAACACCTCGACGCTGCGCGTCACGCGTCGCGACATCGCGCGCGCCAAGACCATTCTTGCTCAGAAGCAGCAAGAAACCCCCGCCGCCAAGTAAGGAGTGAACATGACGGAAGCTAAAAAATCCCTCAAGCGCACCTTGATCGGCAAGGTGGTCAGCGACAAGCGTGCCAAGACCGTGACCGTGCTGGTCGAGCGCCGTGTGAAGCACGAGCTCTACGGCAAGATCGTGGCCAAGACGAGCAAGTACCACGCCCATGACGAAAAGGGCGAGTACAAGCTGGGCGACACCATCGAGATCACGGAAAGCCGTCCGATCTCGAAGACCAAGAACTGGGTCGTGACCCGTCTGGTCGAGAAGGCCGTTCTGGTCTGATCATCCCCGGCTCGATACAGCCCATCTAGAAACGGCCCACAATGTGGGCCGTTTTTCTTTTTCAGGAGCACATTCAATGATCAAAGTCGGCGACACCCTTCCTTCGGCCACCCTGCAGGAATATTCCGAGGTCGAGGGCGAAGGCTGCAGCATCGGCCCGAACGCCGTGGACGTGAGCAAGGCTTCGGCGGGCAAGACCATTGCGCTGTTCGCGCTGCCCGGTGCCTTCACGCCCACCTGCTCGGCCAAGCACGTGCCGGGCTACGTGCAGCACTTCGACGACTTCAAGGCTGCCGGCGTGGACGAGATCTGGTGCGTGAGCGTGAACGACGCCTTCGTGATGGGCGCCTGGGCGCGCGACCAGAAGACCGGCGCCAAGGTGCGCATGCTGGCCGACGGCAGCGCTGACTTCGCCAAGGCCACCGGCCTCACGCTCGACCTGACCGGTCGCGGCATGGGACTGCGCAGCAACCGTTATTCGATGCTCGTGAAGGACGGCAAGGTCGCGACGCTGAACGTCGAGGCGCCGGGCAAGTTCGAAGTCAGCGACGCCGATACGCTGCTGGCGCAAGCCCGCGGCTGATCGGCCGCTTCAGTCAGAGATCCACTTTGAGGTAGTGGGCCCCGGCGACGGGGTTGTGATAGTAGGGCGGCACCTCCGCGAAGCCCAGGTCTTCGTACAGGGCCCGCGCCGACTCCATGTCGTCGAGGGTGTCGAGCAGCACACAGCCGTATCCCGCGCTGCGTGCGGCGTCGAGGATCGCCTCGGCCAACTGGCGGCCCAGCCCCAGGCCACGGAAGCCGGGGCGTACGTAGAGGCGCTTCATTTCCGCAGCGTTCGCGTAGTCCGCGCTGTCGAGCGGCCGTAGCGCGCAGCACCCCGCCACATGCGCCAGCGTGCCGTCGGCGCGCTGCAGCGTTGGCGCTTGGCGCCCGGCGTCTTCCGACACATTGACGGGATCGACCAGCGCCAGAAACAGCGTGCCGCGTGGCTCGGCGTATTCGCCCGGCAGTTGTGCCAGCTCGCTGTCGAAATCCTGAAAGTCCAGATCGATGCCCAGCGAACCCGCGTAGTCGCGGAAGATCGCGCGCGCGGCCTCGATCTCGTGCGCCTCTTCAGGCGCAAGCAACACGACGGCCGGCATCGCTGACAGCGGCAGGGGGCGTGACACGGAAAAGCTCATACGCGCAACGAAGAAACCCAGTAAGCCACGCCCGCGCACAGCGCGAACAGCACCAGCGCAAGCCAGCGCGAGGCCGCATCGTCGCGGCTCGGCGCCACCTGGCCGCTCTCGGCGGAAACCAGCTTGTCGCCAGTCACCATCGGCCGCACCAGGCGATGCCGCTTGACGAGCACGTAGAACAGCACTGCCAGCACATGCAGGCTCACGAGCGTGATCACGGTCCACTTGCCCTGTGCCTTGTGCCAGCCCGTGGCCAGGCTCACGACTTCGCCCGAGACGAAACGCGTGAGCGGCCCAGAAGCCGAGATTTCGTCGTCCGCCATCAGCCCGGTGGCGACCTGCAACGCAAGGATCGCCAGCACCGCGAACACCGACAGCGCGCCCAGTGGCGTGTGCCCGATCAGATGGTCCGGATGCGCCCGTCCGCGCAGGTAGGCCACGACCGACCCCGGCCCGTAGACAAACGCCGCAAAGCGCGACCAGCGCCCGCCGACAAAACCCCAGAGCAGCCGGAACAGCAGCAGCGCAAGCACCGTGTACCCAAGGCGAAAGTGCCATTCCATGACACCGCCCAGGCCGGTGCCGATCATGCTGATGACGGCGATGGCAAGCGCCCAGTGGAAAAGGCGCGTTGGCAGGTCCCAGACCCGTGTGCGGGCGCCGGAGCCGGAGGTCGCGCGAAAGGCGGCCACGGAGGAGTCGGTCATCGAAGAAGGCGCCAAGGGGGCGCAATGCTGCGGAAGGCGCAGATTAGCAAAGTCCGGGCCCCAGTCTGCTTCGGGTTGTTGCTATGCGCCGGACACGGGCCGCCCCTACACTCGCCCGCAGTGCCGCGTTCGACGGCGCTTTCCCCACAACGAGGACCCACGATGACCCGACTTGCTTCGTTCGCCCTTGCAGCCGCCTGCGCTGCCATGTCCCTCCCCGCAGCGGCCCAGTTTGCCAAGCCCGAGGACGCCATCAAGTACCGCCAGAGCGCGCTATTCGTGATGAGCCAGCATTTCGCTCGCCTCGGCGCCATGGCCAACGGCCGTGCTCCCTACGACGCCAGCGCTGCAGCGGCCAATGCCGAAGTGGTCGCCGACATGGCGAAGCTGCCCTGGGCCGGCTTCGGCGCCGGCACCGAGGGCGGCAAGGCCAAGCCTGACGTCTGGAAGGAAGACGCCAAGTTCAAGGAGCGCCAGCAGAAGCTGATGGAAGAAACCGGCAAGCTGGTGACCGCCGCCAAGGCCGGCAACCTCGATGCGCTCAAGGCTCAGTTTGGCCCGACCGCCGCGAGCTGCAAGGCTTGTCACGACAGCTTCCGCAATCAGTAAACGGCGTATCTCAAAAGCAAAAGGCGCTCTTCTGGAGCGCCTTTTTGCTGGGAGGGCCGGAAGATCAGGCCTCGGCCAGCAGCTTTTCGATCAATTTGTGCAGCTCGGCGAAGTCCGGCTCGCCCACATAGCGCTTCACGATCTCGCCGCGCTTGTTGACCAGATAGGTGGTCGGCGTGAGCTTCACGTCGCCCCAGGCCTGCGCC
This sequence comes from Variovorax nivicola, assembly GCF_051216475.1. Classification (NCBI taxonomy): domain Bacteria; kingdom Pseudomonadati; phylum Pseudomonadota; class Betaproteobacteria; order Burkholderiales; family Comamonadaceae; genus Variovorax; species Variovorax nivicola. The sequence continues at coordinate 10,739 of NZ_JBPJZK010000012.1, forward strand.
ACGCTGCCGGTGTTGTCGATCGCCACCTTGAACGGCAGCTTGCGCGTCTGGGCGAAATTGACGACGTAGCTCGGCGGGTCGTAGCTCATGGCCACGGCCAGGGTGTCGTAGCCCTGCGCCTTGTACTTGTCGTAGGTGGCGATGACCTTGGGCATCTCGCCGACGCAGGTCACGCAGCTCGTGGCCCAGAAGTTGACCAGGGTGACCTTGCCCTTCAGGTCCGCTGTACTCTTTTGCGTGCCGTCGAGCAACACGAAGGTCGAGGCCGGCGCGGCAGTGGCGCCGGAGCCGAGGTACACGCCCACGCCGGTGGCCAATGCGATGACGACGGCAGCGGCGGCGATGTATTTTTTCATGGCTTCAAGCAAGAGAAGGGCGGCGCGATTTTAGTTCCGCGTGCCGGATCGTGCTGGCGGCGCTCCGGCCGCCCTCGCGCGGTTCGATAATCGCTGCCCCATGCCGTCGTCGCCCGCTTTTTCTTCGTCCTGGCTTGCGCTGACCGCAGCAGCCCTGCTCGCAGCCTGCAGCCCCACTTTCAACTGGCGCGAAGTGCCGGTCGCCGAATCGGGCCTGATCGCGCTGCTGCCCTGCAAGCCCGACCGCGCGAACCGTGCCCTGCCGCTGGGCGCCGAATCGGTGCAGGTCGATATGGCGGGCTGCGAAGCCGGCGGTGCGACCTTCGCCATCGCGCATGCCTCTGCCAACGGCCCTGTGCAGGCCGAGGCCTGGCTCAATGCGTGGCACGTCGCCACGCGCGGCCAACTGGGCGAAGCGCGGCAGGTGACGGAAGCCCCCGCCAGCGTGCAGCGCGCGACCGCCACGCCCGCCCCGTTGCGGCTCGACGCCCAGCCGCAGCAGCAAGGCGCCGCACCGGTACAGGTGCTCTGGTTCGCCCAGTCGCAAAAAGACGGCACCGTGGCGCTCTATCAGGCTACCGTGCTGGGCAAGCCTTCCTCCGCCGAAGCGTCGAAGACATTCTTCGAGGGCCTGCGGCTTCCGTGAACGACCGCACCATTCGCTATTGTTTTGATAGTGCCTCCCGCGACAAGTGTGGACACACGGCTGTCTCATTTCGCGCGGTGCTGTCTGTTTTTCGGGGCTGCTGCGTTATGTCGTATATCTACTTCCCCTGGGCGCCCCCGCATAATCGACGAGTCGTCCTCCGTCCCGCATGAACAGCATCCTCATCATCGCCCACTCACCGTTCGCACACGCGCTGCGGCAGTGCGCGCTGCATGTGTTTCCCGATTGCGAGCAGGCCATCGTCGCGCTCGACGTGCTGCCCAACGTGTCGCCCGAAGAAACGCTGGCGGCCGCGCGCATCACGCTCGCGCAGCAGCTGCACACGCCGCGCTCGCAGGTGCTGGTGCTGGCAGACGTGTTCGGCGCCACGCCCTGCAACGTGGCGCAGAAGCTGGTGGACGGCGTCCGGTCGCGGCTGGTGGCGGGGGTCAATCTTCCGATGCTGCTGCGTGCCGTCACCTACCGGCATGAGCCTCTTGAGACGCTGGTGCAGCGCGCCCTCGCAGGCGGCACCGCGGGCGTCATGCAGGTGGCGGTGGCGGCTCCCCAGAATCAGGCGAAAAGAAAGCACAGTGATCAAGAAATCCGTGACCATCAGCAATAAGCTGGGCCTGCACGCACGCGCATCGGCCAAGCTGACCAAGCTCGCAGGCAGCTTTCCCTGCGAGGTGTGGCTCTCCCGCGGCGACCGCCGCATCAATGCCAAGAGCATCATGGGCGTGATGATGCTGGCCGCCGGCATCGGCTCGACCGTCGAGCTCGAAACCAACGGCCAGCAGGAAGAAGAAGCGATGAACGCCATCGTCCAGCTCATGGACGACAAGTTCGGCGAAGGCGAGTAAGGACCGTCCCATGACTTTCGCAGTCCACGGCCTCCCTGTCGCCCGTGGCATTGCCATCGGGCGCGCGGTGATGGTGGTGTCGAGCCGCATCGATGTGGCCCACTACTTCATCAAGCCCGAAGAAATCGAGACCGAGATTGACCGCGTGCGCACCGCGCGCAACGCAGTGGCCGACGAGCTCGCCAAGCTGCAGGCCAACGTCGCGCTGATGGGCCCCAACGACGCGCCGCACGAACTCGCGGCGCTGCTCGAGGTGCACCAGATGCTGCTGCAGGACGAGGCCTTGAGCGGCGGCGTCAAGCACTGGATCAGCGAGCGGCTCTACAACGCCGAATGGGCGCTGACCACGCAGCTCGAAATCATTGCGCGCCAGTTCGACGAGATGGAGGACGAGTACCTGCGCGAGCGCAAGGCCGACCTCGAACAGGTGGTCGAGCGCCTGCTGCACCGCATGAAGGGCACGGCCGCCGTGCTGGCTCCGAGCCCGCCGCGCCGCAAGCGCGCCGCCGCCTCGGACGACGACAACGACGACCCCACCGCTGGCGACGGCATCGACGTGCCGCTGGTGCTCATCGCGCACGACCTCTCGCCGGCCGACATGCTGCAGTTCAAGAAAAGCGTGTTCGCCGGCTTCGTCACCGACGTGGGTGGGCGCACCTCGCACACTGCCATCGTTGCGCGCAGCATGGACATTCCGGCCGTGGTCGGCGCGCGCACCGCGAGCCAGCTGGTGCGCCAGGACGACTGGGTCATCATCGACGGCGACGCCGGCGTGGTGATCGTTGATCCGTCTCCGATCATCCTGGCCGAGTACGGCTTCAAGCAGCGCCAGGGCGATCTCGAACGCGGCCGGCTCGCGCGGCTGCGCCACAAGCCGGCCGTCACGCTTGACGGCCAGCGCGTCGAACTGCTCGCCAACATCGAGATGCCCGAAGACACCGTGGGCGCCGTCAAGGCCGGGGCGGTGGGCGTGGGCCTGTTCCGCAGCGAATTCCTCTTCATGGGTCGCGAGTCGACCACGCGCCAGACCCGCCTGCCCGACGAAGAAGAGCAGTACCAGGCCTACAAGCGCGCGGTCGAGGGCATGCAGGGCATGCCCGTCACCATCCGCACCATCGACGTGGGGGCAGACAAGCCGCTCGACAGCAAGTCGGCCAACAAGCAGGAGCACCTGAACCCCGCGCTCGGCCTGCGCGCCATCCGCTGGAGCCTGGCCGACCCGGCGATGTTCCTCACGCAGCTGCGCGCCATTCTGCGTGCGGCGGCGCACGGCGAAATCCATCTGCTGATCCCCATGCTCGCGCACGCGAGCGAGATCCGCCAGACGCTGTCGCTGATCGACTTCGCGCGCACCGAGCTCGACAACCGCGGCGCGGTGCACGGCCCGGTGAAGCTCGGCGCCATGATCGAGATTCCGGCGGCCGCGCTCACGCTGAACATCTTCCTGAAGCACTTCGACTTCCTGTCGATCGGCACGAACGACCTGATCCAGTACACGCTGGCCATCGACCGCGCCGACGAATCGGTGGCGCACCTCTATGACCCTGCGCACCCCGCTGTGCTGCGCCTCGTGGCCGACACCATTGCCGAGTGCCGCCGCCAGGGCAAGGGCGTGGCCGTGTGCGGCGAGATGGCGGGCGACGTGGCCTTCACGCGCCTGCTGCTGGGCCTTGGCCTGCGCAGCTTCTCGATGCACCCCTCGCGCATCCTCGCGGTCAAGCAGGAAGTGCTGCGCGCTGACACCAGCAAGCTCGAGGCATGGGCCAAGAGCGTGCTCGAGTCCGACGACCCTGCCGCCACGATGGCGGGTTGAGCGTACTTTTCACTCACCCTGGCGGGTGGGTGAAAAGAAACGATACACGCCGAAACTGCGGCGAAAGGACTTGCGGGAACCCCGCAAGCACGATCAGGCCTCCTCTTCCAACCCTGAAAGAAAGGCCTGCATCATGAAATCTCTCTCCCTGACCCAGATCATTGCCGTTGGCTCGTTCGCCATGCTCGCCGCAGCCGGCGCCAAGGCTGAAAGCTACGAGGGCGTGCAGCCCACCGTGTCGGCCAAGAGCCGCGCCGACGTCAGCGCCGAAGCCATGAGCACCGCATCGGCACCCAACCAGAACGTGGTGCGCGGTTCGCGCGGCGCCGAGACCATGGCCGTGTCGACCGAGCGCGGTCGCATCGTCGCCGAAGCCGTGCGCGCCACCGCTGCGCCCGACCAGAACGTGTCGGCCAGCTCGCGCGTGAACAGCCAAGTCATCTCGACGATGCAGAACCCCGTCGACGCGCGCGCCTCGGCTGCCAACGCCAAGAGCAGCCGCCTGTAAGCAAACAGCCTCCGGCTTGCCGCCTCGCGCGTCGCAATAAAACGAAACACGCCGCAACCGCAGCGAGAGGACTTGGCCCGGTGCAGATCGCACCATGGAGCTTCCTCCTCACAGACAACACAAGGAATCACCATGAAGTACTGGATCAAACGAACTCTCTTCGGTTTTGCGGGCGCCGCAATGGTTGCCGGCAGCATCGCCGGTTGTGCCGGCCAACGACACGGCTGGGGCGGCGGCGACAGCGCCGAGTTCCGCGCGAAGATGATCGAGCGCGTGGGCAGCAAGCTCGAGCTCGACGCCAACCAGAAGCAGAAGCTCACCGTGCTGGCCGAGAAGCTGCAGGCGCAGCGCGAAGCCATGCGCGGCGCCGGCGGCTCGGGCGACCCGCGCTCGCAGTTCAAGGCGCTGTTCGCGGGCAACAAGCTCGACCAGGCCGGCGCCACGCGCCTGGTCGAAGAGAAGACCGCCGCAGTGCGCAACGGCAGCCCCGAGATCATTGCCGCCGCTGCCGACTTCTACGACAACCTGAACGCCGCGCAGCAGCAGAAGGTGCGCGACTTCATGGACCGAGGTGGCCGCCGCTGGAGCCATCGTGGATAGGCTCCACTCACCCCCGGGCTTCGCGCACTTCGTGTCGCTTCGCCTTCCCCCTCTCCGGGGGCGACAGCTGTGGACCGGCGAAGCCGGTTCCACGGTGTCTCCCGAACAGGCAGCGGTAGCGGGCGGGGTGCGTGCGCTGCTGCGGGTCGAAGGCGCCGTGGTGCTCGGCGTGGCACTCGCTGCCTACGCCCAGTTCGGCTTGGGCTGGGGCATGTTCGCGCTCTGGCTGCTCGCGCCCGATCTCTCGCTGCTGGGCTACCTTGCGGGCCCGCGCGTGGGCGCGGCGCTCTACAACGCGGCGCATTCGTACGTCGGGCCGGTGCTGCTGCTGGCGCTCGGCGTGCTTGCGGCCATGCCGTGGGCGGTGGCCGGCAGCCTGATCTGGCTGGTCCACATCGGCTTCGATCGCGCACTCGGCTACGGGCTCAAGTACGCGGCGGGCTTTGCCGCCACGCATCTGGGCCGCATCGGAAAGGCCGATCCATGGTGAGCCAAGGCAGCACAGTCCCCGTCATGCGCCCGCAGGCCGCGCGCGCCTGGATGCTGACCGAGGCGCTCGCGCTCGGCCTCGCATCGATGGTGCATGCCGGTCGCATCGTGCCGGGCTATGCGCATGGGCAGGCCCGCATCGCTGAAGCGGTGATCGCCACCGTGCTGGTGCTCGCCACGGTCGAGACCTGGCTGCGCCCAGAGGACGCGCGCCGCGCCGCCATCTTCGGCCAGGGCTTCGCGCTGCTGGGCACGCTGGTCGGGCTCGGCACCATCGTGGCGGGCATCGGTCCGCGCACCGTGCCCGACGTGGTCTACCACGCGCTTTTGCTCTCACTCCTCGTGACGGGTCTTACCTGGGCGGTGCGATGCCGGCAGGTCTGATGGTCAGCGAGGTCATCCGCCATTTCCTTGCCAGGAGGCACAATCCCGCCATGCCGCGCATCCTGCTGATCGACGACGACGAACACCTCGCCGCGCCGCTGACAACCTACTTCGCACGCTTCGGCTGCACGCTCGAGAGCGCCGTGCGCCCGAGCGAAGGCCTCGCCAAGCTGCGCGCCGGCACCTACGACGCGGCCATCCTCGACGTCATGCTGCCCGAGATGGACGGCTTCGAGCTGTGCCGCGAGATCCGCAAGGAAAGCGACATTCCCATCGTCATGCTCACCGCCCGCGGCGAAGTGATGGACCGCGTGGTCGGCCTCGAGCTTGGCGCCGACGACTACGTGCCCAAGCCCTTCGAGCCGCGCGAGCTGGTGGCACGCGTGCAGACCATCCTGCGCCGCCAGCGCAGCGTGCCGCAGGCGGTAGCCAACGGCACCCAGCACCGCGTGTTCGACGGCCTGTCGATCGACCTCGACCGGCGCCAGGTGCTGCGCCACGGCGAGCGCGTGGAGCTCACGGGCACCGAGTTCGAACTGCTGGCGCTGCTGGCGGCCGAGCCCGGCAAGGTGTTCAGCCGCGACGACATCCTCAATCGCCTGCGCGGCCACGAGGCCGAGCTCTACACGCGCGCAGTCGACATCGTGGTGAGCCGTCTGCGCAAGAAGCTGGAGCCGCTGGACTGCATCAAGACGCTGCGCAACGCCGGCTACGCGCTTGCTGTGGCACGAAGCGAACCTGCATGAGTTTCGGCCGCCGGGAATCCCGCAGGATGAGATGGCGCGGCGAGGAGTGCCGCGACGAGCAATCGCGCGAGGACTGGCACACGAAGTGGCACGCGCGCTGGAACGAGAAAGTGCAGGGCAAGCGCCGCTGGCGCCGCTCCCTGCGCGTGCGGCTGGTGCTGATGTTCGTGGTGCTGGCCATGGTGATGGCGGCGGTGTTCATGGGCGGCATGAAGAAGGCCTTCTCCACCGGCTGGGCCGAAGCTGCCAAGCCGATGCTGACCGACTACGCCGACCGCCTGGTGGCGGAGATCGGTACGCCGCCCGACGTGGGGCGCGCGCAGGCGCTCGTGGCGCGGCTGCCCATCACCATCCGCATCGTCGGCCCCAAGGTCAACTGGGACTCCAACCCCGGCGGCGCGAACAGCCCCGGCGGCTGGATGCACGACCGCGAAGATGTGTTCGGGGGCGACAAGTGGTTCATCCGCCCCACGGCCGACGGCCACCGCGTGATCTTCGGCTGGGCGCCCAAGCTCTGGCAGCTGGCGCCGCGTGCCACCGGCTGGGCCACGCTCGGCGTGCTGCTGTCGTGCGTGCTGCTGGGTTATGCCTACGTGAGCCGGCTGCTGCGGCCGCTGATCGACATTCGCGAAGGCGCGCAGCGCTTCGGCCGTGGCGAGTTCACGCAGCCCATTCCGGTGCGCCGCAACGACGACCTCGGCGATCTCGCCGAACGCATCAACACCATGGCCGACGACATCCAGGCCATGCTCGATGCCAAGCGCGGGCTGCTGCTCGCCCTGAGCCACGAACTGCGCTCGCCGCTCACGCGTGCCCGGCTCAATGCCGAGCTGCTGCCGGCCACGCCCGAAGGCCAGGCCGAGCGCGAGGCGCTGCTGCGCGACCTCAACGAGATGCGCGACCTCATCAGCGACCTGCTCGAAAGCGAACGCCTCGCGAGCCCGCACGTGGCGCTGCAGCGCGAGCCGGTCGACCTGGCGGTGCTGATCCGCGAGATCGTGGCCGAGATGCCCGATGCGCAGCACGTGCACCTCGACCTGGCCGAAGGCCTGCCGCCGCATGCCGTCGACCGCATGCGCATCCGCCTGCTGGTGCGCAACCTGCTGGACAACGCATTGCGCTACAGCGCCGACGCACCACGGCCGCCCTGCGTGTCGCTGCGCGCGGTGCTCGACGGCAGGAAGCAGGGCATCGAGATCGAGGTGCGCGACCACGGCCCCGGCGTGGACGACGAACAGCTCGAGCGGCTGACCGAGCCCTTCTACCGCACCGACGGCGCACGGGCGCGCGCCACCGGAGGCGTTGGCCTCGGCATGTACCTGTGCCGGCTGATTGCCGAGGCGCACGGCGGCGAGCTGACGGTGCGCAACGCCGGGCCGGGGCTGCAGATCATCGTCAGGCTGGCCTGAGGCAAGGCGGCCCGGCGGGCGCTGTCACCTGCGCTACCAGCCCGCCCGCGGGCCACGGCTACGATGCGCCTCCGTGCCAGCGTCCGGCATTCAAGGTCAAGGAGACACCATGAGCAGCTCACTCACCAACCACCAGGTTCGCCTCGCCAAACGCCCCGAGGGCACGGCCACCCGCGAGAACTGGAAATTCACCACCGAGCCCGTCGGCGAGCCAGCCGAGGGCGGCGTGCTGGTCAAGACGCTGTCGCTGTCGCTCGACCCCGCCATGCGCGGCTGGCTCAACGACGCCAAGAGCTACATCCCGCCCGTGGGCATCGACGAGGTTATGCGCGCCGGCGGCGTCGGCCGCGTCGTTGCCTCGAAGAACCCGCAGTTCGCGGTGGGCGACACCGTGTACGGCACGCTGGGCGTGCAGGAATACATCCTGATCCCCGAAGACCAGATCAAGCGCAACGGCCTGGTGAAGATCGACCTGAACGTCGGCACCATCGGCCAGTGGCTCAACGTGCTGGGCATGCCCGGCATGACCGGCTACTTCGGCCTGATGGACGTGGGCATGCCCAAGGCCGGCGAAACGGTGGTGGTTTCCGGTGCGGCCGGCGCGGTGGGCCAGACCGTGGGCCAGCTCGCCAAGATCAAGGGCTGCCGCGTGGTCGGCATCGCCGGCGGCGCCGCCAAGTGCGACTGGGTGGTGAAGGAGCTGGGCTTCGACGCCTGCATCGACTACAAAGCCGGCGCAGGCGCGGTGCGCGAAGGCCTCAAGACCCATTGCCCGAAGGGCGTGGACATCTACTTCGACAATGTCGGCGGCGAGATCCTCGACATGGTGCTGGCGCGGCTCGCGCGCAAGGCCCGCATCATCATCTGCGGCGCCATCAGCCAGTACAACAACGCCAACAGCATGCCCGCGGCCGGCCCCAAGAACTACCTGAGCCTGCTGGTGAACCGTGCGCGCATGGAAGGCATCGTGGTGTTCGACTACGCCGACCGCTATCACATCGCCATCGCCGAGATGGCCGGCTACCTGAAAGATGGGCGCATGAAGAGCAAGGAAGACATCGTGAAGGGCCTGGACACCTTCCCCGAGTCGCTCAACAAGCTCTTTGCCGGAGAAAACTTCGGCAAATTGGTGCTGCAGGTGGCGGAAGCCTGAAAAAGAAGAAGAAAAAAGCGCTTCTTCAGCTTTCGTCGGGCCGCATGGGAATGTCGCCCAGCGCGTCGTCCTCGCGCAGGCCCCGCGCGGCCTTCAGCAGCTCGATCGACAGGCCGTCGCCATGGCCTGCAAAGCCCCTGGCAATGCCTTCGAGCACTGTCGACAGGCCGGTTTCGCCGTCGCCGCGCGCATCCATGCTGATGTTCAGCACCCGGGCCGCCATCTGGCGGTAGGTGACGGCGCCCGCGCCCTCCAGCGCGGCCACCAGGTCGAGGTACAGCGCCAGGTTCAGGTCGAACACCAGCTTGGGCGTGATCTCGAAATCCCTGTTTTTGTCGTCCATGTGGGTTGGCTCCTTTATTCCTGAGCCTCCACTCTAGCCAGAAAAGAAGACGCCGAGCCGTCGGATACAGCCTGATTCAGCGCAAGTCAGCGCGCACGCGTGCCTATCACAGCCGCCGAGACGATGAGCCAGGCCGCCACGGCGATGGTCCAGGTCAGCGGCCGGCCGGTGACGAGCAGCAGCAGCGCGGTCGAGCCCAGCGGCGTGAGGTAGCTCAGGATGCCGATCTGCCGCGCGTCGCCGCGCTTGAGCGCGATGTCCCACGCGAAGAAAGCCGCGCCCAGCGGGCCGAGGCCGCAAAGCACGAGCAGCAGCCAGTCGCGGCCAGACAGCGCCACCGAGGGCTCGAGCACGGCGTGGCAGGCCAGCGAGAGCACGCCCGAGGCCAGCCCGAACAGGCCGATCGCCGAGGTCGGGAAGGCCGCCACGCGCTTCGTCCAGAGCGAATAGCTCGCCCAGACGAAGGCCGAGCCCAGCGCCGGCACGAAGCCCCAGTACTCCTGCGCTCCCGTTGCCGCCGTGGTGCCACCGCGCGCGCCGAGGATCGCGATCGCCGCGCCCGCGAACCCCAGCAGCCCCGCCACCAGGTGAAGCGGCCGCAGCGACATGCTCGGCAGCAGCACCGGCGCCAGCACCACCATGAAGAGCGGCCACAGGTAGTTGACGAGGTTGGCCTCGACCGGCGGCGCATGCCGCAGTGCGATGAACAGCAGGAAGTGAAAGCCGAACAGCCCGTAGATGCCCAGCGCCAGCGTGCGCGGCGGCACCTTCCATGCCGAGCGGTCGCGCAGCACCAGCGGCCAGCTCGGCACACTGCCGACGATCAGCGCGAGGCCGGTCAGAAGAAAAGGCGGCAGGTGCGACAGCGCAGTGCCGAGCGAGGCGAGCGTGGCCCAGAGCGCGATGGCCAGCAGGGCGTAGACGGTGGACGACATGAGCGGCAAGGCTAAGCGACGCGGTCGTCGCGCAATGACGGTCCGTCGTCGCGCAACGACGGTCTTGCCGGGGAGCGGTCAGCGACGCAGCGCGGCGGTGAGTGCGGAGGGCGAGCGGTAGCCCGTGCGGCGCGCCGTCTCAGCCACGCTCATGCCGCCCAGCCGCAGCTCACGCGCATGCGCCAGCCGCAGCGAGCGCAGCCAGTGCATCGCGCTCACGCCCTGCTCGTCGCGGCAGCGTTGCGCGAACTGGCTCGGGCTCAGGCAGGCGACATCGGCCAGGTCGGCCACGCCCAGCGGTTCATGCCAGCGGGCCCGGGCCCAGTCGGCGAGCAGGGTCCAGTCGATGCGGCGGCGGCGCGAATCCGCAGATACCGGCGCGGGGCTCCAGGCCTCCAGCAGCAGCGCGGGGCCGTGCTGCAAGGCCAGGGCCGAGGCCTGCGGTTGCTTCATGCATTGCGCCAGGTAGCGCGCGAGCGCGTGAAGTTGGGGCGAATCGGGCGGCGCACGCTCGGCGCAGCGGGCCCATGCCGGCTGCGTGGTGTCGAGCACCAGGCACAGGCTGCCGTGCTTGCGCGCGCTGAAGTCGTGCCGGTCACCCGGGGCGACCACCTGCGCCTCGCCCACGCCGATGCCGGCGCCCCGGCCTTCCACTTCGATCTCCAGCACGCCGTCGAGGCCGATCAGCACCTGGAAGTGGTCGTGCGCATGGCTGCCGTGCGAGTGGCCGTAGTCGCGCAGGGCCAGGGTGTGCGTGGCGGGCGTGTGCATGGAAAAGGGCTGGGAAGGGAGGGAGCGATTGTCCGCCCGCGCACCGCCGCTGTCACCCCAGCCGCAGCAGCAGCGCCGAAGCCGCGCACACCAGCAAAAAGGGAATGCTGATGCGGTGAAACTCCCGCAGCCCGTTCGGCAGCTTCGCAAGCCGCAGCGCGATCAGGTTGGCCAGCGAGCCCAGCACGCAGCCGAAGCCGCCCACGCTCACCCCGGCCGCCAGCGCGGGCAGTTCGCGCACGTGGCCATCCAGCAGGATCGCCGCCGGCACGTTGCTGATGAACTGCGACGTGACGATGGCCGCGAGGTAGGCGCGCCAGCCCTCGGTGATGGGCCAGTGGCCTAGCAGCGCAACGACGGTGGGTAGCTCCGCCAGCTGCCGCAGGTCCACGAACATCAGCGCGATGATCGCGAGCAGCGCCCAGTCGATGCCCCGCAGCACGCGCGGATACGACACCAGGAACACGCCGAACACCACGCCCAGCCCCGCCAGCAGCCAGTGCCGGTCCAGCGCGACCACGAATCCGATGAACAGCACCCCCGCCAGCGCCAGCAGGCGCGGCTGCACCGGCGCGGCCTCGGCCTCGGGCTTGAGCTCGATAGGCGTGCGCGGCACCAGCAGCCACACTGCGACGAAGAGCCAGAACAGCATCACTGCGACCGTCGGTCCCATCATCCCCATGAAGGCGAAGAAGCTCTCGCCCGAGCGGTGCCACAGATAGAGGTTCTGCGGATTGCCGATGGGCGTGAGCGCCGAGCCCGCGTTCACCGCAAGTGCCTGGAGCACCACCAGACGCGCGAGCGGCAGGTGCGCCTGCGTGGCGAGCACGCGCGTCAGCGGCACCAGCAGGAACAGGCTCACGTCGTTGGTCACCAGCGCCGAGAGAAAGGCTGCACTGGCCGTCAACATCAGCGCCAGGCTGCGCTGGTTGTGCGTGCGCGCCAGCAGGCGCTGCGCGGCGGCCTGCAGCATGCCGCTCTTCTCCACGCCCTGCGTGATGGCCAGCAGCCCCGCGAGCGCACCCACCGTCTGCCAGTCGACCAGCCGCAGCCAGTCCATCGGCGCACGCGGGCGCAGGAAGGCGAACAGTACGGCGACCGCCACCAGCACCCAGAGCAGGCCGTTGCCGCCGCCGCCGTGCTCGGACGGCGCCGCCGTGGTGTCAGCGGCCGACGAGTTCACGCAGTTCGCGCTTGAGCACCTTGCCGATGGCACTGCGCGGCAGCTCGTCGATGAAGCTCAGCCGCGCCAGGCGCTGCGTCTTGCCGAGCTGGGCGTTGGTCCACTGCAGCAGCGCGTCTTCCGTCGTGGCGTCGCCTTCGCGGCGTACCACGAACGCCACCGGCGTCTCGCCCCATTGCTCCGACGGCACGCCGACCACCGCCACGTCGGCCACTGCCGCATGGCCGCGCAGCACGGCCTCGAGGTCGCTCGGGTAGATGTTGAAGCCGCCGCTGATGATCATGTCCTTCTTGCGGTCGAACAGCGTGAGGAAGCCGTCGGCGTCGAAGCGGCCCACGTCGCCGGTGCGGATGAAGCGCTTGCCGCTGGCGTCGAACCACTCGGCTTCGCGTGTCTTCTCGGGCTGGCGGTGGTAGCCGGTCATCATGCCGCCCGAGTGGCCCACCACCTCGCCGGCCACCTCGGTGTTGCCGCGCGGCAGCTCGTTGCCTTCCTCGTCGATCAGGCGGATGTCGCTGCCCTCGGCGGGCTGGCCCACCGTGTGCAGCTTGGTCGGGTGCAGGTGCGCCTCCAGGATGCAGGTGCCGCCGCCCTCGGTCATGCCGTAGAACTCGATCAGCCCGCCGGGCCAGCGCTTCAGCACGTCGGCCTTGAGCGCGGCGTTGAAGGGCGCGCTGGTGCTGAACTTGAACTTGTAGGAAGACAGGTCGTGCTCGTCGAAGCGCGGGTGCGCCATCAGCCGCTGGTACTGCACCGGCACGAGCATGGTGTGCGTCACGCGGCGCTGCTGCGCCAGCTGCAGGTAGCCGAGCGCGTCGAACTTGGGCATCAGCACCACGCAGCCGCCGAAGGCCAGCGTGGGGAAGAACACCACCAGCGTGGTGTTGGAGTAGAGCGGCGTCGACAGCAGCGTGACGGTGTCGGGGCCGTATTCATATTTGGCGCCGCGCTGCACATGGGACCAGCGCATGCCATGGCCCTGCACGATGCCCTTGGGCTCGCCGGTGGTGCCCGACGAATAGATGATGTTGAAGGCCCAGCCGGGCTGCACCTCGACGGCCTCGGGCTTCGCGCCGGCCGGCGCCAGCCAGCCTTCGAAGTCGCGGCCGACCTGCGAGCCGTCAAGCGCAACGCGCGCAATGCCGCCGTCCTTCGCCGGGCCGATCACTTCGGCCGCCGAAGCATCGCTGAACAGGATGCGCGCGTCGGCGTCCTCGATCATGCGGGCCAGGCTGGCGGGCGTGGAGCCGGGCGCCAGCGGGGCCACCGCAACGCCCGCGCGCAACGCGCCCAGGAACACGGCCGCGTAGTTCACCGACGACGAGGCGCAGATGGCGATGGCGTCGCCCGCCTTGAGCCCGTCGCGCTGCAGGCTGGCCGCAACGCGGTCCATCAGCGCGTCGAGCGCGCGGTAGTCCAGCGTGCGGCCGGCGTCTGCCAGCGCGGCGTGGTCGGGGGTGTGGAGTGCGTGGAGGCGAACCAGATCGGCAATGGCGCCGAAACTGCGTTCCATAGAGGCTTGAACAGCGGGGTGCATGGGAGAGTCAGTCCTTCATCTTGGCCAGCCGGCAGGATAGCGGACCCGCCGCGCATGGCCAGCGCCTAGGCGACGCCTGCCGGTGCAGGACAGGGTGCCGTCAGTTGCCGCTCAGGAAGGCGGGGCGACCATGCCCGACCATCAAGGAGCTCACCATGGGTTTACTCGACATCCTCCAGCAGGCCATCGGCAACAACAACAGCAACAACGCCGAGGCCCACATCGACCAGGTCGCGCAGCACGCCTCCCCCGGCGAGATTGGCGCGGGGCTCGCCGCGGCCATGCGCTCCGACCAGACGCCGCCTTTCGGCGACACGGTCGGCAAGCTGTTCGGCCAGTCGTCGCCCGCGCAGCAGGCCGGCGTGCTCAACCAGATCCTGGCCACGCTGGGCCCGGCCGCTGCCTCGGTGTTGGCCGGCGGCGTGCTCGGGCGCGTGTTGCAGCCGGGGCAGGCGCAGGTCACGCCCGACCAGGCCTCGCAGCTGTCGCCCGCGCAGGTGACCGAGATCGCCGCGCATGCCGAGCAGCAGCATGCGGGCGTGATCGACGAGGTGAGCCAGTTCTACGCGCAGCACTCGGGGCTGATCAAGACGCTGGGTGGCGCGGCCATCGCCATTGCGCTGGCGAAGATGAAAGAGAACGCCACGCGATCAGCGTGACGATGCGGTGGTCTCGGCCCGTACCGTGTCCCCGCCGCCCATCACCTTGTAGAGCGTGATGCGGTTGCTCTGCTCCGACAGCTGCAGGCCAATCAGCGTTTGCTGCGCCGTGTACAGCGAGCGCTGCGCGTCCAGCACTTCGAGAAAGCTGTAGCTGCCGCTGCGGTAGAGCGCGTTCGACAGCGTGTAGCTCTTCTGCGTGGCATCGACCAGCGACTGCTGCGCCGCAATCTGCTCGCCGATCGAGCCGCGCGTGGCCAGCGCGTCGGCCACTTCCCTGAACGCGGTCTGCACGGTCTTCTCGTAGGTGGCGAGGTCGATCTCGCGCTGCGCCTTGGCCGAGTCGAGGCTGGCGCGGTTGCTGCCGGCGTTGAAGATCGGCAGGCTGACCGATGGCGCGAAGCTCCAGGTGCTGTTGCCGCCCTTGAACAGGCCCGACAGCGCCGTGCTCGACGAGCCCGAGCTCGCGGTCAGCGAGATCGTCGGGAAGAAGGCCGCGCGCGCTGCGCCGATGTCGGCGTTCGAGCCCTGCAGCGTGTGCTCGGCGGCCAGCACGTCGGGCCGCTGCTGCAGCAGCGTCGAAGGCAGGCCCGCGGGCACGTCGACCAGCGCGCTGGCCGTGGCCATGCCTGCGGCCGGCAGCAGATCGTCGGGCACGGTGGCGCCGGCCAGCAGGTCCAGCGCGTTGCGGTCGAGCGCCACCTGCGCGGTGTAACTGGCCACGTCCACGCGCGCGGAATCCACCGTCGTCTGCGCCTGGGCCAGCGACAGCGCCGAGCTGGCGCCCAGTTCATGCATGCGGCCGGTCAGCGCATAAGAACGCTGCTGGCTGGCCAGCGTGTCCTGTGCGAGCTTCAGCCGTTCGTTGTCCGCGGCCAGCGTGAGCCAGGCCGAGGCGACTTCCGCCACCAGGCTGATCTGCGTGCTGCGGGTCGTGGCCTCGGTCGACAGATAGCTCTGCAGCGCCGCCTCGTTGAGGTTGCGCACGCGACCGAACAGGTCGAGCTCGTAACTGCTGAAGCCCAGCGACGCGCTGTACGTCGAGCCGATGGACGATTCGCCGCTGCTGCTCGTTGCGGCCGAGGTGCGCGCGCGCGTGGCGCCCGCCGTGGCCGCGACGCTTGGGAACAGCTCGGCGCGCTGCACGCCGTACTGCGCGCGCGCCTTCTCGATGTTCTGCACCGCCACGCGCAGATCGCGGTTGTTGGCCAGCGCGAGCGCGATGGTGCGGCGCAGCCGGTCATCGTTGATGAAGCTCTGCCAGCCGGTGGTTGCGGAGACAGTCGCGTCCTTGGCCTCCTTCGCATTCGCGGAGGCCGGCCAGGCCGTGGGCACGGGCGCTTCGGGCCGCGAGTACACGGGCGCGAGGTTGACGCAGCCGGCCAGCAGCGCGGCTGCAACGAGTGCGGAGAGTCTGAAATGAATTCGGGTCATGGCGTTCATGCCTCAGGCAGCGCGGTCAGCGTGGGAGCCACCGCGGGTTTTTTCTTTTGCGCGAAGAAGCGCCGGATCACAACGAAGAACAGCGGCACGAAGAAGATGCCCAGCGCCGTGGCGGTCGCGATGCCGCCGAGCACGCCCACACCGATGGCGCGGCGACTGCCCGAGCCCGCGCCGCTGCTCAGCGCCAGCGGCAGCACGCCGAACATGAAGGCCAGCGAGGTCATCAAGATGGGCCGCAGCCGCAGGCGCACCGCCTGCAGCGTGGCATCGATCAGCGCGACGCCCTCGTCTTGCAGCTGCTTGGCGAATTCCACGATCAGGATCGCGTTCTTCGCCGACAGGCCCACCGTGGCCAGCAGCCCCACCTGGAAGTACACGTCGTTCGACAGCCCCGCCAGCTTCGTCGCCAGCACCGCGCCCAGCACGCCCAGCGGCACCACCAGAATCACCGAGAACGGCACCGACCAGCTCTCGTACAGCGCCGCGAGGCACAGGAACACGAACAAAATCGACACCGCGTAGAGCAGCGGCGCCTGCGAGCCCGACAGGCGTTCCTGATACGAGCTGCCGGCCCATTCGTAGCCGATGCCCTGCGGCAGCTGCTTCATGATGTTTTCCACCGCATCCATCGCCGCGCCCGAGCTCACACCCGCGGCAGGGTCGCCGATCAGCTCGAACGACGACATGCCGTTGTAGCGCGACAGCTGCGGCGAGCCATACGTCCAGCGGCTGCTGGCGAAGGCCGAGAACGGCACCATCTCGCTGCTTGCATTGCGCACGTACCAGCTGTTTACGCTGTCAGGCTGCATGCGGAAGGGCGCGTCGGCCTGCACATAGACCTTCTTCACGCGACCGTTGCTGATGAAGTCGTTCACATAGCTGCCGCCCATGGCGCTGGACAGCGTGTCGTTGATGTCCGAAGTCGACAGGCCCAGCGCCGAGGCCTTGCGGTCGTCGATGTCGATGGCGAACTGCGGCGTGTCGTCCAGGTTGTTGCTGCGCACCTGGCTCAGCGCCGGGTCTTTTTTGGCCAGGGTCAGGAACTGCTCGCGCGCCTGCACCAGCGCCTCGTGGCCGATGCCGCCAAGGTCCTGCAGCTGTACGTCGAAGCCCGCGTTGGAGCCCAGGCCACGCACGGCCGGCGGCAGCATCACGAACACGTTGGCGTTGCTGGTGCGCGCGGCCATCTCCATCGTGAAGCGGCGCGACAGCGATGCGGCGTCTTGCGCCTTGCCGCCGCGTTCGCTCCAGTCCTTCAGCGTGATGAAGGCGTTGCCCGTGGCCTGGTCGCCGCTCAGGCCGGTCAGCGTGATGAAGTGGCTGACTTCCTTTTGCGAAGACAGGTAGTCCTCGAAGTTCTTCATGGTCTGCTGCAGCTGCTCGTCGGTGGCGCTGGCGGGCAGCTTCACCTGGGCCATCAGCGTGCCCTGGTCTTCGTCGGGCAGGAACGATGTGGGCAGGCGCATGAAGGTCACGGCCAGCACGCCCACCAGCAGCGCGTACACCAGCAGGCTGCGCTTGCCGCGCTGCAGCAGTCCGCCGACGCCCGAGCGGTAGCGGTCTGCATTGCGCTCGAAGTTGCGGTTGAACCAGCCGAAGAAGCCGCGCTTCTCCTTGTTGTGGCCGGCCTCCACGGGCTTGAGCAGCGTGGCGCACAGCGCCGGCGACAGCGTGAGCGCCACCAGCACCGACAGCAGCATGGCCGCGACGATGGTCACCGAGAACTGGCGGTAGATCACGCCCGTCGAGCCGCCGAAGAAAGCCATGGGAATGAACACCGCCGACAGCACCAGCGCGATGCCCACCAGCGCACCGGTGATCTCGCGCATCGACTTGCGCGTGGCTTCCTTCGGCGAGAGCCCTTCCTCGGTCATGAGCCGTTCGACGTTTTCCACCACCACGATGGCGTCGTCCACCAAGAGGCCGATGGCCAGCACCATGCCGAACATGGTGAGCGTGTTGATCGAGTAGCCCAGCAGCGACAGCACGCCGAAGGTGCCCAGCAGCACCACCGGCACTGCGATGGCGGGGACCAGCGTGGCGCGCAGGTTCTGCAAAAAGAGATACATGATCAGCACGACCAGCACCATCGCCTCGCCCAGCGTCTTGGCCACTTCTTCGATGGAGATGCGCACGAAGGGCGTGGTGTCGTAGCCGACCACGGCCTTCATCTGGTTGGGGAAGAAAGGCGCCAGCTCCGCGAGCTTGGCCTTCACCGCGTTCGACACCGTGAGCGCGTTGGCGCCGGTGGCCAGCTTCACGCCCATGCCGGACGACGGCTTGCCGTCCAGGCGCGAGCTGACGGTGTAGCTCTCGCTGCCGAGCTCGATGCGCGCGACGTCGCCCAGTCGCACGATCGCGCCGCTGCTGCTGTCCGACTTGACGATCACCTCGCGGAACTGGTCGGCGGTGCGCAGCTTGCTGCGCGCGGTGATGGTCGCGGTGAGCCGCTGGCCCGCGGCCGCCGGCAACGCGCCGAGCTGGCCGGCCGAGACTTCGGTGTTCTGGCTGGTGAGCGCGGTGGTCACGTCCGAGGGCATCAACGAATACTTCTGCAGCTTGGCCGGGTCGAGCCAGATGCGCATGGCATAGCCCGAGCCCAGCGTCTGCACGTCGCCCACGCCGTCGATGCGGCTGACCACGTCGAGCAGGCTGCTGGAGATGTAGTCGCCGATGTCGGTGGCCGAGGCGCTGCCGTCCTGCGATACCAGCGAGACGATCATCAGGAAGTCGGTGCCCGACTTGGTGACCGTCACGCCCTGGCTCTGCACCGATTGCGGCAACTGCGACTCGGCCTGCTGCAGCTTGTTCTGCACCTGCATCTGCGCCACGTCGGCGTTGGTGCCGGCCTCGAAGGTGAGCTCGATGCGCGCGGTGCCCGACGAGGTGCTGCTCGACGACATCGAGACGAGCCGGTCGAGGCCCTTCATCTTCTGCTCGATCACCTGCGTGACCGAGTCCTCGATGGTCTTGGCCGACGCGCCGGTGTAGGTCGCGTTGATGGAAACCTTGGTGGGTGCGATGTCGGGGTACTGCTCCAGCGGCAGCGTGCTGATGGACAGTGCCCCCGCCAGCATGATGACGATGGCGATGACCCACGCGAAGATGGGCCGGTCGATGAAGAAGCGTGCCATGTGCGGGGCCTCCTCAGCGGGCGGTGCCGGCGGTTGCCGCGCTGGCTACCGTGGCGGTGTCGCTGGTCGTCGCAACGGGCTTCACCGTGTCGCCCACCTTCACCCTGAGCGAGCCCTCGACGATCACGCGCTCGCCAGCCTTCAGCCCGTCGGTCACCTGCCAGCGGCTGCCGACCGCGCGCGACACCTTCAGCGCGCGCTTCTCGACCTTGTTGTCGGCAGTGACCACCAGCGCTGATGCATCGCCGCTGGCCGTGCGCGTCACGCCCTGTTGCGGCACCAGCAGCGCCCGTTCGGCCACGCCTTCTTCGAGCACGGCGCGCACGTACATGCCGGGCAGCAGCGTGCGCTCGGGGTTCGGCACCAGGATGCGCAGCGTGACCGCGCCCGTGCCTTCGCTGACGGTGACGCTCGCGAACTGCAGGCGCCCGGCGTGGGCGTAGGCCGTGCCGTCTTCCAGCAGCAGCTTCACCGAGGCTTCGCTCTTGTCGCTGCTGCTCTTGAGCGTGCCGGCCGCGAGCTCGCGCTGCAGCCGCAGCAACTCGGTGGTCGATTGCGTCACGTCGACGTGGATCGGATCGAGCTGCTGCACGGTGGTGAGTGCGGTGGTCTGGCTCGCCGTGACCAGCGCGCCCGGTGTGACCGTGGAGGCCTCGATGCGCCCCGCGATCGGCGCGGTGATGCGCGTGAAGCCCAGGTTGATGCGCGCCGTGTCGAGCGAGGCGCGGGCCACGCCGAGCTCGGCTTCGGCTTGCTGCAGCGTGGCCTGGCTGTCGTCGTTGGTCTGCTGGCTGACGGCGTCGATCTTCGCGAGCTCGGCATTGCGGCGCGCGGTGACCTTCGCGGAGTTGACCGTGGCCTCGGCCTTGGCGACGCTGGCCTGCGCGCTGGCGTAGGACGCCTTGTAGCTGGCGGGGTCGAGCTGGTAGAGCACCTGCCCAGCCTTGACCAGCGCGCCTTCTTCGAACAGGCGTTGCTGCACGATGCCACCGACCTGCGGGCGGATCTCCGCGCTCAGGCGGGCGCGGGTGCGGCCCGACAGCTCGGTGGTGATCGGCTGGTTCTCGGGCTGGATGGTGACCACGCCGACTTGCGTGGCGGGAAGCTGGGGCGGTGCGGAGGAAGAAGAGCCGGAGCACCCCGCGATCGCGCCCAGCAGGCCGATGGCCAGGGCGCACGCGAGGCCGGTGCGGATGAAGCGGGAAGACATGTTCAGGGTTCCAATCAGGTTGGAATCCATGGTCTTCACCGAATGTGGAGCCAATGTGGAGGTCCCTGCGGCGTGCGCGGCCATGAGCGCGGAGTGCACCGCGCGGGCCTCATCTGGCTTATCTTGTGGCCCTTCATGAAGATCAGCATCACCACCAAGCTCTTTCTCGCCGTGCTGGCCACCGCCGTGCTGGCCGTGGTCGCGATGGGCGCCGCCTCGCGCTGGAACTTCGAGCGTGGCTTTGTCGGCTACCTCAACGAGCAGGGCGTGGAGCGGCTCGACTCCGTGCTGCCGAATGCCGTCGCGGCCTACCGGCAGAACGGCAGTTGGGACTTCCTGCGAGACAACCCCCGCCCGTGGTTCGAGATCATGCGGCCGGCGCCTTCCGAGTCGGGCGAGAGCTTCGAGCCGGGCCGCACGCCGGCGCTGGTGTCCGACCTGACGGGCGCCGTGCTGCGCATCGCACTGCTCGATACGAACAGGCAGGTGATCGTGGGCTTCAGGGAGATTCGCAAAGGCGCCATCGAACGCGCCGTGGTGGTCGACGGCAAGACCGTGGGCTGGGTTGCCATGATGCCGTTCCAGAGCGTGAGCGAAGCGGGCGACCAGCGCTTCCAGAAGAACCAGCTGCGCGCGAGCTGGGTCATCGGCAGCCTGTGCGTGCTGCTGGCCGCGGGCATCGCGTGGTGGATCGCGCGGGTGCTGCTCGCGCCCGTCAAGCGCGTGGCTGCGGCCACACATCGGCTGACGTCAGGCGACTACGCAAGTCGCGTTGCGGTGGCATCGCACGATGAGGTGGGACAACTGGCGCGCGACTTCAATTCGTTGGCCTTCACCTTGCAGCGCAACGAGCGGATGCGCCGCGAGTTCATGGCCGACGTGTCGCACGAGCTGCGCACGCCGCTGGGCGTGCTGCACGGCGAGCTGGAGGCAATGGAAGACGGCGTGCGCCGCCTCGACGCACAGGCAGTGCGCTCGCTGCAGCACGAAGTGGGCATGCTCAACAAGCTGGTCACCGACCTGTACGACCTGTCGATGGCGGACGTGGGCGCGCTCGCGTACCGCAAGGCCGACGTCGACCTGCGCGAGCTGATCGAACTGAGCGTGGATGCGTTCCGCGAGAGGCTGGCTTCGGCGGGACTGCGGCTGGAGCTGATGCTGCCCGCGCAGCCGCTGGCGATGTTCGCCGACGAGCGGCGCATGCAGCAGCTCTTCAGCAACCTCGTGCTCAACACCTGCCGCTACACCGACGCGGGCGGCGTGCTGCGCATCGAGGCGCGCGAGGACGGCAGCGAGATCGCGATCGATCTCATGGATTCGGCGCCGGGCGTCGACGCGGCGCTGCTGCCGCGCCTGTTCGAGCGTTTCTTCCGCGGCGAGGGTTCGCGCAACCGCGCCAGCGGCGGTGCGGGCCTTGGCCTGGCCATCTGCCGCAGCATCGTGGAGGCGCACGGCGGCACCATCGAGGCCAAGGCGTCGCCGCTGGGCGGGGTGTGGATTGCGGTGCGGCTGCCGCGATGAACGACACGACCATGGCAACTGCTTCTTCACCCGCACACATCCTGATCGTCGAGGACGAGCCGCGCATGGCCGCGCTGCTCGCCGACTATCTCCAGGCATCGGGCTACACCTCGCAATGGATCGCCAACGGGCTGGAGGTTGTGCCCTCTGTGAAAGCCCGCCGACCGGATCTGGTGCTGCTCGACCTCATGCTGCCCGGCCAGGACGGCATGAGCGTGTGCCGCGAACTGCGGCTGTTCAGCGAGGTGCCCGTCATCATGCTCACGGCGCGCGTCGAGGAGGCCGACCGCCTGATGGGGCTCGAGATCGGCGCGGACGACTACATCTGCAAGACGCCCTTCAGTCCGCGCGAGGTGGTGGCGCGCGTGAAGGCGCTGCTGCGCCGCAGCGGCTATGCGTCGCGCGAGGCATCGCCCCTGCAGATCGACGAGCAGACGTACAAGGCGACGCTGCACGGCACCCCGCTGGGGCTGACGCCGATCGAGTTTCGCCTGCTGAAGGCGCTGGCCGATGCGCGGGGCCGCGTGCTGTCGCGCGACAAGCTGCTCGACCATGTGCATGCAGACCAGCGCGCGGTGACCGATCGCGCGGTCGACAGCCACGTCAAGAATCTGCGCCGCAAGCTCGATGCGGCAAGCCAGGGGCAGGAGTTGATACGGTCGATCTACGGGGTGGGGTACCGGCTCGACTTGCCTTGATCGCCGCGTTCGCCCGTATCACGCGCCAGTCGCAGCAGCTTGCCGCACGACACCGATGATGTACTCGATTTCCTCGTCGCCGAGCATCGGGTAGAGCGGCAATGCGAGCGAACAGCCGGCCAGCGTCTCGCTGTGCGGCAGGGCGCCATCGACGTGCCAGGGCCGCAGTGCTTCGTGCCGGTGCAGCAGCTGCTCGTAGTAGATGCGAGTGGCGATGCCGGATGTGGCCAGTCGGGCCGCAAAGGTTTCGCGTTCGCGCGGGCCGGGCAGCCGGATGACGAAATAGTTCCACGCGTGGCCGGGCGAGTCTGGCGGCAAGCGAATCGGCAAGTCCGCCCAGGCCGACAGGTAGCGTGCGGCAATGGCGCGCCGTCGCGCGATGTGGTCCGGGAAATCATCCAGGGCGGCATTGAGCAGGCAGGCCTGCAGTTCGTCCATGCGGCTGTTGTGCCCGAGGCAGTGGTGCCTGCCGTCGTGGTAGCCGTGGTTGCGCAACAGCCGGGCCTTGCTGGCGTGGAGCGGGTCTCTAAAGGCCAGCGCACCGGCGTCGCCGGCAGCGCCGAGGGTCTTGGTCGGATAGAAGCTCATCGCCGCGGCGTCGCCCCAGGTGCCGGCGTTGCCCGCTGCGGTGCCGTCACCTGCCTGAGCACCGAGGCACTGCGCCACGTCCTCGACCAGCAGCAGTTTTTCGTCGCGGCAGTAGGCGGCCAGCTCGGGCAGGCCGCTCGGGTCGCCAAAGAGGCCGACCGCGAGGATCGCGCGGGTCCGCGGCGTGCGGGCGTTGCGGAAATGCGCGAGCGTTGGCAGGAAGTCGTCTGGCGCACTGTCGACGAAGACCGGCCGCGCGCCGGCGCCGAGCACCGCTTCCGCGCACGCGACGAAGGTGTAGGTCGGCATCAGGACCTCGTCCATCGCGTCCCCTCCGCCCGCGCTTCCGATGCCGAGGCTCTTGAAGGCCAGCAGCAACGCCTCGGAACCCGACCCCACGGCCACGGTCTCGCGGCCGTGCAGCAGCGCCGACAGCCGCGCCTCCAGAGCCAGGACCTGCGGGCCGAGGATGTAAGTGCCGCTGCGCAGCACGGCGGCGAGGGCCTGGGCCAGGCGCGCCGCCATCGGTTCGGCGGAAGCCGCCGGCCGGAACAGCGGGATCTTCATGCGTGCAGTATCTGGCAGGCCCGGGTGACGGCCACAAGGCCGTCGGCACCCGACGCGACGCGGCTGGCCTGGCCCAGGATGGCGCGCCGGAAGCCCTGGTACTGCCGTGTCAGGGCATCGTCGCCGGTCGCCGTCGCGGTCGAACGGCGCAGATCCAGCAACTGCTCACGGTGGCCGTCGCACACGTGCAACCGGGCGCTGGCCGGCATGCTGCCGTAGCCGCTCTCGAATTCGGCGACCAGTTCGCCCAGCCGCACGCGAGCGCGGACGCTTTGTTCACCGATGTGCCGCGCAAGCACTTCCAGCGGTGCTTCCACGGGAATCGCGCACAGCCAGGCAAACAGGTCGATGTCGTGCACCATCAGGTCCAGCACGCTGTCTCTGGCTGTGGCGATGCGAGTCGAATAGCGGCGAAACCGCATGAAAGGACGCTGGCGCTGCTGGCCCTGGCCGTGGCTCGCCGCTGCGTTCCGCAGCCGGTCCAGCACGGCTTCGTCGAACACCGGGTTGAAGCGCTCGATGTGCCCGGTGCTCAGGGTGACGCCGCATTGCCGCGCGGTGCGGATCATCAGGGCGCCTTCGTGCCGGTCGATGCAAAGCGGCTTCTCGACCAGCACGTGGCAGCCGCGCCGCATCAATGCCATTGCGACTTCGGCGTGCGCGTCGTCGCTGGTGGCGACTGTGACCGACGCAATGCCCGGCGGCAGATCGTCCAGGCTTGGCAACAGCGGCAGCGCCGCGAGTTCGCTGGCAGCGCGGGCCGACGACGAGCAATCCACCAGGGCACACAGATGGAAGCCGCTCAGGGCGAGGAGCTTTTGGGCGTGGACGCAGCCGAAGCGGCCGAGGCCCACGACTGCATGGGCCAGCGGAGCGTCGAGCGTGAGCGGAGCCGCGGAGGTGGCGATGGGGTCGGCGACGGTGGCCGTGCTGTCGTCGTCGATGGCAGGCGTCGTGAAGGACATCGAGGCGTCGATGGCTGTGTCAGCGCGTGGCGTCGCGCAGCCGGTCGGCCACGGCTTGCAGATGGGCGCCACGGATCACGTGCTTGTACACGCCGGCCGCGACGCGCTCTTCGCCGATGATTTCGAAAGAGGGCTTGGTTGCGGGCGCTTCTGCCAGTTCGTAGCGCGTGGGCTGTGCGGCGAAGAGGCATTCCCGCCCATAGGCCTGGGCGCCGAACTCGGCGATGAAGCCCGCCAGCTCCCGCTCCAGCTGGCCGCCGAAGCTGCGCGCATAGCCGTGCATGTCGTCCAGCTTGGCCTGCAGCTCGTGCCCGTCGAGTTCCACCATGACATGGCGCTCGGAGGCCAGCCGCGCCGGCGGGCTGGGATGGCCCACTGTGGGATAGCCGAGCGAGACGACCTCGCGGCCGCGCGCTGCGGCGTGCGCGGCGACCTGGTTGGCCAGCAGGCGACACAGGTCGTGCGAAGGGTTGTAGTCCTCCGCTTCGTCGGCGACGATGCAGTCGATGCCTTGTTCGACGACGTGCGTCGTCAACGCACTGACCCACTGGGTGAACAGGCGCGTGTCGCCTTCGAGCAGTGCCCGGTAGATGTCGGCATCGGCGACTGGTTGCACCACGTTCGGAATCCAGTGGGCGCCAGCTTGCGCCAGGTTGTCGATCGTCGGATCGAGCCGAGGCACACCGGTCGACCCGGCGCCGTTGGTCAGCACCACGAAGTCCGGCCGCTCGTTGCGCAGCCATTTCCAGAGCAGCAGTTCGTGGCCCGAATGGGCGGCGATCACCAGCGGCTTCATGCGCTTGGGCCGCCCGGGCGGACAAGGGTCGAAATACGGCGCAGCGGTCCGGTCACGCGCCATGAGTGACTGGCATAGACCTCGCGCAACTGCGCCTGGAGCAGGCTGAGCTCGGTGCGCGCTTGCCGGGCCTGCTGCTCGGCTTCCGCCAGCCGTGCGTTGCAGTCGGCGTTCGATTGCGCGGCCGCATGGTCCGCCTGCTGCCGTGCCTCAGCATGCGCCGCCGCATAGCTCGCTTGCCGCTGCGCCTCGGCCTGCGCCGCGTCAATCTGGACTTGATGCAGGCGCTGATGGTCGTTGAAGGATTGCTGGAGCCCCGCGATGTGCTGATGCAAGGAAGCAATATTCAGATGCGCCGCTGAAGGGCTGCCGCGCCGGATCCAGTCCTGCATGTAGCGGGACATCTCGTCCGCCCGTTGACTTGCGGGCACCTCGACCACCGGATGCTGCAGGACCATGCGCTGCACGCAACTCTCGAGCGCACCGAGCGTGGCGTCGAGGCTGCCATGCGCGCGCATCCATTCGCCGGTCTTGCCTGCATCGTCGGCGTCGTAGCGGTCGAGTTCGGCGCCCACGCTCTCCCGCGTGATCGGCCGGATCAGCATCGCCCGGCCGAAATTCCAGTGCCGTGCGTGGGCCACGGTCGCCGCCGTCACCATCTCGCCCATGCCCCAGGCTGGATCGAGCACCACCACTGAGTTGCCGGTGCACAGCGCCTCGGTGGCGCAGCGGCCCTTGCCGAAGACGATGTCGTAGCGGCCGAGTGCTTCTGCCGGGTCGGGCAGGTGGTTGCCGGTGCCACTGCCGATCACGTCCATCGAGATTCCGCGCTGCACACAGGCGGCGCGGATCTCCTCGAGCTGCGCATTGTGCGAGGCGTAGTTGCTGAAGACCAGCGCCGTGCGGGGCTGCGCCGGCAGGTCGCTGCGCCGGGGAAAGCGCGAAAGGTCGACACCGTTCTGGATCAGCTCGATGCGCTCGCGCGCGATGCCGAACTCGTGCACGAGGCGCTGCGCGCAGTTCTCGTCGACGGCCACATGACACACGACCTGTGCGAACTGCGCCGGGCGCCCGTGGTCGGCGCTGCGGTCGTGGCAGATCGTGATGACCGGCACGTCGTGGAAGTGCAGCAGGGCGCGAACCGTCTCGTGGTGTGTGTTCCCGACGATCACGTCAGGCCGCGCCGCCATGTCGGTGAGGTCGGTGACGCAGGCGATGGAGGCGAAGCGCAATTCGTTCGCCATGTCGCCGAAGGCCGTTGCGAAGATGGTGACGGCGTGTCCGCGACGGCGCAGCCACATCGCCAGGTCGCGCGTGAACATTTCGGCGCCTGTGCGATGCAGCAGGTAGCACATCGCCAGCAGGATGTGCAGGGGCTTGCCGGACTGCGGCGCGTCCGCAGCAGGGGCCGTCGCCGTGTCGTTGTTCAATCGAGCGACGGCGCGCCGGCCAGAACGTGTCCTGCCTGCTGGTCTGCGTGATAGCTGGACCGCACCATCGCACCCACCGCCGCGTGGCTGAAGCCCATCTTGTAGGCCTCTTCCTCGAACATCTTGAAAGTGTCGGGGTGCACGTAGCGGCGCACCGGCAGGTGCGAGCCCGACGGCGACAGGTACTGGCCGATGGTCAGCATGTCGATGTCGTGGGCGCGCATGTCGCGCATGACCTGCAGGATTTCTTCGTCGGTCTCACCGAGGCCGACCATGATGCCGCTCTTGGTCGGCACGTTGGGGTGCAGTGCCTTGAACTTCTTCAACAGATTCAGGCTGAACTGGTAGTCGCTGCCGGGGCGCGCTTCCTTGTAGAGGCGCGGCGCGGTTTCGAGGTTGTGGTTCATCACGTCCGGCGGCGCGGCCTTGAGGATCTCGAGGGCGCGGTCATCGCGGCCGCGGAAGTCGGGCACGAGTATCTCGATCTGAGTCATCGGCGAGAGCTCGCGGATGTTCTTGATGCAGTCGACGAAGTGCTGGCTGCCGCCGTCGCGCAGGTCGTCGCGGTCGACGCTGGTGATCACCACGTACTTCAGGCGCAGCTTGGCGATGGTCTTGGCGAGGTTGAGCGGCTCGTCCTTGTCCAGCGGGTCGGGGCGGCCGTGGCCCACGTCGCAGAACGGGCAGCGGCGCGTGCACTTGTCGCCCATGATCATGAAGGTGGCCGTGCCGTTGCCGAAGCATTCGCCGATGTTCGGGCAGGAAGCCTCTTCGCAGACGGTGTGCAGATTGCTCTCGCGCAGGATCTGCTTGATTTCGTAGAAGCGCGTGGTGGGGCTGCCGGCCTTGACGCGGATCCACTCGGGCTTCTTGAGCACTTCGCCGGTCTGCACCACCTTGACGGGAATGCGAGAGAGCTTGGCCGCCGCTTTCTGCTTGGCCAGGGGGTTGTAAGTTTCGGCGCTTTGCGCGTCGCGGACGACTTCTGTGGTGCTCATTGGTATGTCAAGGCGCCAGGTAGGCGGTGAGCTTCTGGCTCAGCACTTTGGCGGCTTCTTCCCATGTGGTTTGGATGCCGATTGTAGAAAGGTCGACCGTTTGCAGCCCTGCATAGCCGCAAGGGTTGATGCGTGAGAAGGGTTCGAGGTCCATCTGCACGTTGAGCGCGACGCCGTGGTAGGTGGCATGGCGGCTCACCTTGATGCCCAGCGCGGCGATCTTTCCGAGGCCGCGAAACGGGTCGGCGGCGGGCATCGGGCCGGTCAGCGCGGCGTGCGAGAACGGGTCGTCCAGCCGCACGTAGATGCCCGGCGCGCCGGGCACGCGGTGGCCGGTCACGCCGAAATGGGCAAGCGTGCGCAGCACCGATTCCTCGATGCGGTAGACGTATTCCTTGACGAAGTAGCCCACCCGGCGCAGGTCGATCAGCGGGTAGGCCACCACCTGGCCGGGGCCGTGGAAGGTGACCTGGCCGCCGCGGTCGGTCTGCACGACCGGGATGGCGCCGGGGTTCAGGATGTGGTCCTGCTTGCCCGCGATGCCTTGCGTGAACACCGGGGCGTGCTCGCAAATCCATAGCGCGTCGGGCGTGTCGAGCGTGCGTTCCAGCGTGAACTGCTTCATCGCCGCGAAGGTATCGGCGTAGTCGACGCGGCCCAGCGGATGCAACTCGATGGCAGGAAGGGTGGCTGTGTCTGTCATGGCGTGGCCTGCTGCCGTGCAGGCAGCGTGCGGGTCTCGCCGATGGCGAGGGTGAAGAAGGCGTCGTCGGCCACGCCCTGGGCCTTGCGGGCGACGGCCAGGTCTTTGGGCGGCTGGTCGAGTGCCTCGTCGGTGAGCGAGAAGGTGGCCCAGTGCACGCCGAGGCTGTGCTTGGCGTGCAGGTCGCGGTGGATGCGCACGCTTTCGTCGGGGTTCACGTGCTGGTCGGTCATGAACCAGCGTGGCTCGTAGGCGCCAACGGGCAGCAGGGCCAGGTCGAAGCCGCCGCCCTGCGCACTGCCCTGGCGCGGCGCGAGGCGGGCCTGGATGTCGGCGAAGTCCTTCGAATAGTCGGTGTCGCCCGAATAGAAGACATGCATCTTCGGCGAGAGCAGCGCGAAGCCGCCCCACAGCGTCTTCATGCGGTCGCCAAGGCCGCGTGCGCTCCAGTGCTGGGCGGGCGTGAGGAAGACCTGCACCGCGTCAGGCGTGTCCGTGGCGATGCCTGCGCCGTTGCGCTGGATGCGGACCTGCGCGGCTTGCGGTGCGGCGGCCGTTGTTGTGGCCGGCAGCGAGACGCTGTCCCACCAGTCGAGCTCGACCGCATTCGTGATGCCGCGCTCCGCCAGCCAGGGCGCGATGCCCAGCGGCACCACGAAGAGCGGCGGCCCGCCGGCCTGCGCGGCGAGCGCCCTCACGCTGCCTTCGTCCAGGTGGTCATAGTGGTTGTGGCTGATCAGCACGAGGTCGATGTGCGGCAGGTCTTTCAGCGCCACGCCGGGCGGCTGAAAGCGCTTGGGGCCGGCGAACGAGACCGGCGATGCGCGCTCGCCGAACACCGGGTCGGTCAGCACGTTGAGGCCGCCGTTCGCGGTCGGCACTTGTACGAGCACGGTGGCGTGGCCGATGAAGGTGGCGGTGGGGTGGGTGGGGGCGCTTGTGTTGGCCCGGAGGAAGGCGAGGTCTGGCGAGACCACTGGTGGCGGTGCGCTCGGTGGTGGCGGCAGGCCCTTGAACCACGACGGCAACTGCCAGCCGATCAGCACGTCGGTGAAGAAGTTCTTCGGCTTGAACTCGATGTAGTTGTCCTGGAAGCCTGCGGGCCGGTGGTGCTTGCGGCTGGCGTCGTAATAGGGGTTCGGTGCCGTCGAGCAGGCGGCCGCGACGCTGCTGGCGCACAGCGCCGCCGCGACGTGCCGCCAGCGGGAAGAGGTCAAAGCACGACCTTGACCATCGGGTGCGCGGACAGCGCGCGATACAGGTCGTCGAGCTGCTCGCGGCTGGTGGCCGTGACGGTGATGGTCACGCCGAGGTAGTTGCCGGCCTTGCTGTCGCGCAGCTCGACGGTGGTGGCGTCGAAGGTCGGATCGAATTGCTCGGCGATCTGCGTGACGGCATGCACGAAGCCGTCGACCTTGGCGCCCATCACCTTGATCGGAAACTGCGAGGGGTACTCGATCAGCGATTCCTTGCGCGGATCGGGGGTCGCGTTGGTGTCGGTGGGGGGGCTTGTGTTGTCGGTCATGCCAGGGCTCCGTGCTTCTGCGTGTTGTGTTGCTTGGCCTGCTGGTAGGC
Source organism: Variovorax nivicola (assembly GCF_051216475.1). Lineage (NCBI taxonomy): Bacteria > Pseudomonadati > Pseudomonadota > Betaproteobacteria > Burkholderiales > Comamonadaceae > Variovorax > Variovorax nivicola. Next base: position 40,762 of record NZ_JBPJZK010000012.1, read on the forward strand.
CGCATACAAGCTCTTGTAAATGGGGCCGGGGAGGCCGTTGCCAATAGCCTGCCCGTCGAGCGTGACGACGGGCAGCAGCTCCTTGCTGGCCGAGGAGATCAGCAATTCGTCGGCGGCGAACACCTCATCGCGCGAGATGGGGCGCAGCGCAAAGGGGATGCCGAGCGCCTTGCACAGGCGCTCGAACAGGCTGTAGCGGATGCCGGTCAGCACGAGGTTGTTCTTGGGCGGGCCCATCAGCTTGCCGTCCTTCACGATCCACACGTTGCTCGACGAGGCTTCGCTGAGCCACTCGTCGCGGAACATGATGGTCTCGGCCGCGCCGGCCTCCACGCTGATCTGCCGTGCGAGCACCGCGCCCAGCAGGCTGGTGCTCTTGATGTGGGCCTTCTGCCAGCGGAAGTCGGCCGCGGTGACGCAGGCCACGCCCTTGGCGCGGATGGCGTCGGAGATCGGCGGCAGTGGGTTCACCATCACGAACACCGTCGGACGCAGGCCGCGCACCATCGCGTGGTCGCGCGGGGCCACGCCGCGCGTCACCTGAAAGTACACTGACTGGGGTTCGTCGCCACCGGGCTCGACCAGGCGCATCACGATCTCGCGCCACTGCTCGAGCGAAAGCGGGTTCTCTATTTGCAGTTCGGCGAGCGAGCGGTCGAGGCGGGCCATGTGCTCCTCGAAGCAGAAGGGCTGGCCGAAGTAGACGGGGACGTATTCGTAGATGCCGTCGCCGAAAATGAAGCCACGGTCGAGGACGCTGATCTTCGCGTCGCGCAGGGCGGTGTACTCGCCGTCGAGGTAACAAAGCGTGGCGGGCAGGGCGTCGGTGATAGGGTGCATGAAGGAATTATGGTTGTGTGCGCCGCGTCGGGTTCGCGTCAGGGAATGCAGCGTCGATTTGCATGCGCGACAGCGCGGGGTGGCGGGACCGGCTGGGTTTTTACTTATAATCAATGGCTTTGTAGAAATTCTGGGTCGTCATCCGGGCTTCATTCGAAATGAAAACAATCGCCCGTCAAGACTCGGAGGTCGCTGAAGACCTCGATGCAGAATTCAAGCCGTTGACCGCCGATGAGGCGCGTGAACTGCGAGCAAAGAACCCTTCGGTCTCCCCATGGCGGGTGATCGCGGGTCAGTTGGTTGTCGGTCTGGTGGTGGCTCTGGCCGCCTGGGGACTGACGGGGAGGCAAAATCTGGGTTGGTCCGCCGCTTATGGTGCGATCGCGGTGGTTGTTCCATCGGCGGTTTTCGCACGCGGGCTGACCGGTCGGTTTTCTTCCTTGAATCCGGGCACTGCGGTGTTCGGATTCTTCCTGTGGGAAATGGTCAAGATGGCCTTGTCCGTGGCGATGCTGATCGCCGCGCCAAGGCTGATAACGGCGCTGAGCTGGCCAGCAATGCTGATCGGCCTGGTGGTGACAATGAAGGCGGCCTGGTTGGCGGTGATGTTCTCGCCCCGGCGCCGGCAACAGAGAGACGAGTAACGGAATGGCTGCTGAAAACGCTGCGGAACATGGTCAGACCGCGGGTGAATACATCGTTCACCACTTGACGCACCTGCAAAGCTCCAAGCCCGGAGGTGTTGCTGACTTCTCGGTTTTCAATTTCGACTCGCTCTTTTTCTCGATCACGCTCGGCATCCTGGGTTGCTGGCTGCTCTGGCTGGCTGCCCGCAAGGCCACTTCGGGTGTTCCCGGCCGTTTTCAAGCGGCTGTCGAACTGCTCGTCGAAATGGTCGACCAGCAGGCCAAGGGCATCGTCCACAACGCCACGAGCCGCAAGTTCGTCGCACCGCTGGCCCTCACGATCTTTGTGTGGATCTTCCTGCTGAATGCAATGGACCTGTTCCCGGTCGATTTGTTCCCGGCAATCTGGGCCAAGATCTTCCACATCGCCGGCGAAGACCCGCACCACGCCTACCTGCGTGTCGTGCCCACCGCCGACCTCTCGGTGACCATGGGCATGTCGGTGGCAGTGCTGCTGATCTGTATCTACTACAACATCAAGATCAAGGGCGCCGGCGGCTGGATCCACGAGCTGTTCACCGCACCCTTTGGCAACCACTGGGCGCTGTACCCCTTCAATTTCGCCATGCAGATGATCGAGTTCGTCGCCAAGACGGTCTCGCACGGCATGCGGTTGTTCGGCAACATGTACGCCGGTGAACTGATCTTCCTGCTGATCGCCCTGATGGGTGGTGCCTGGTCCATGTCGGCCACCGGCATCGGCCTGGCCATCGGCCACATCATCGCGGGCACGGCCTGGGCCATCTTCCACATCCTGATCATCACGCTGCAAGCCTTCGTGTTCATGATGCTGACGCTGGTCTACATCGGCCAGGCCCACGATCACCACTGATCATCAGTTTTCGTTTCTGTTTTTTGTTTTCTCTTCAACCAAAGTCCTCTAGGAGTCATCATGGAAGTTATTAGCTTTGTTGCACTGGCCGCCGGCCTGATCATCGGTCTGGGCGCTGTGGGCGCATGTATCGGCATCGGCATCATGGGCAGCAAGTACCTCGAGTCGGCCGCACGTCAGCCTGAACTCATGGGTGAACTTCAAACCAAGATGTTCCTGCTGGCTGGTCTGATCGACGCCGCTTTCATTATCGGCACCGGTATCGCTCTGTGGTTCGCAACGGCCAACCCGTTCCTGGCTCAGATCGCCAACCTGCCGAAGTAAGTCTTTCTCGTCGGACCTGCGTCGTCGTTCCCTAGTCCTCTGGCGTCTAGCGAATGGCTTCGATTCAATCCCAAAGAGAGGGTGAAAAGTGAGCATTACCGGTACCCTGATCGTTCAGATGATCGTGTTCCTGATCCTGGTCGGGTTCACGATGAAGTACGTGTGGCCGCCGATCGCGAAAGCGCTGGACGACCGCGCTGCGAAGATCGCCGAAGGCCTCGCTGCCGCCGACATGGCCAAGTCCGAGCTGTCCGCCGCCAACAAGCGCGTGGAAGCCGAACTGGGTCAGGCACGCAACGAGTCCGCACAACGTCTTGCCGACGCCGAACGTCGCGCCCAGGCCATCGTTGAAGAGGCCAAGGCCCGCGCGACCGAGGAAGGCAACAAGATCGTTGCAGCCGCACGCGTCGAAGCCGACCAGCAGGCACTGAAGGCCCGTGAAGCACTGCGCGAGCAGGTTGCCGCACTGGCCGTCAAGGGCGCAGAGCAGATTCTGCGCAAGGAAGTGAATGCAGGCGTTCACGCCGATTTGCTCGCCCGTCTGCAGACCGAACTCTGATAGAAGCCATGGCAGAACTCGCCACCATTGCACGCCCCTACGCCGAGGCGCTCTTCAAGGCGTCGTCGTCCGACGTCGCCGGAACCAGCGCCTGGCTCGAAAAGATTGCCGCCATCGCGGCCAATCCGGAGCTCCAGCAGTTCGCCGACAACCCGAAGGCCACGGCCGAACAGGTGATCGGCGTGGTCGCCGGTGCATTCGGTGCACCGTTGGCCGCTCCTGCCCAGAACTTCCTGGGTGCGCTCCTCGAGAACGGGCGCTTTTCGGTGCTGCCGGAAATTGCGAAGCAGTTCCGGGCACTGGCCAACGCGAAGAGCGGTTCGTCCGACGCCGTGGTCTACAGCGCCTTCCCGATCGACGGCGCTGCGCTGGCCAATGTGTCGGCCGCGCTCGAAAAGCGTTTCGGTCGCAAGCTCCAGGTCACGGTCCAGCAAGAGCCGGAACTGATCGGCGGCATTCGTGTGGTGGTCGGCGACGAGGTGCTCGACACCTCCGTCAAAGCGCGCCTTGAACAAATGAAAGTTGCGCTGGCAGCCTGACGGTTTCCAGCCCTCTACTTGTAGCCTCAAAGAAAGAAGGAAAGAGTCATGCAACTCAATCCCGCAGAAATTTCCGAACTGATCAAGAGCCGCATCGAGGGCCTCGGGGTCAGCGCCAACATCCGTAACGAAGGCACCGTGGTGTCGGTGACGGACGGCATCGTGCGCGTGCACGGCCTGTCCGACGCGATGCAGGGCGAAATGCTCGAATTCCCGCCCACGGCAGACGGCACGCCGTCGTTCGGCCTGGCGCTGAACCTCGAGCGCGACTCGGTCGGCGCCGTGATTCTGGGCGAGTACGAGCACATCTCCGAAGGCGACACCGTCAAGTGCACGGGCCGCATCCTGGAAGTGCCCGTGGGCCCCGAGCTCATCGGCCGCGTGGTGAACGCGCTGGGCCAGCCGATCGACGGCAAGGGTCCGATCAACGCCAAGATGACCGACGTGATCGAAAAGGTCGCTCCCGGCGTGATCGCCCGCAAGTCGGTCGACCAGCCGATGCAGACCGGCCTGAAGTCCATCGACTCGATGGTGCCCGTCGGCCGTGGCCAGCGCGAGCTGATCATCGGCGACCGCCAGACCGGCAAGACGGCAGTGGCCATCGACGCGATCATCAACCAGAAGGGTCAGAACATGACCTGCGTCTACGTTGCGATCGGCCAGAAGGCTTCGTCGATCAAGAACGTGGTGCGCGCACTGGAACAAGCCGGTGCCATGGACTACACCATCGTGGTTGCGGCTTCCGCTTCGGAATCGGCTGCCATGCAGTACGTGTCGGCCTACTCGGGCTGCACGATGGGCGAATACTTCCGCGACCGCGGCGAAGACGCCCTGATCGTCTATGACGACCTGTCCAAGCAGGCCGTCGCCTACCGCCAGGTCTCGCTGCTGCTGCGCCGCCCGCCGGGCCGCGAAGCCTACCCCGGCGACGTGTTCTATCTCCACAGCCGTCTGCTCGAGCGCGCAGCCCGCGTGAATGCCGACTACGTCGAAGCCTTCACCAAGGGTGAAGTCAAGGGCAAGACCGGTTCGCTGACCGCACTGCCGATCATCGAAACGCAAGCCGGCGACGTTTCCGCTTTCGTGCCGACCAACGTGATCTCGATCACCGACGGCCAGATCTTCCTGGAAACCAACCTGTTCAACGCCGGTATCCGCCCCGCCATCAACGCCGGTATCTCGGTGTCGCGCGTGGGTTCGTCGGCTCAGACGAAGATCATCAAGGGCCTGTCCGGCGGTATCCGTACCGACCTGGCGCAGTACCGTGAACTGGCTGCGTTCGCGCAGTTCGCTTCCGACCTGGACGAAGCCACCCGCAAGCAGCTCGACCGCGGTGCCCGCGTGACCGAACTGCTGAAGCAGGCACAGTACAGCCCGCTGCCGATCTCGCTGATGGGCGCGTCGCTGTTCGCCGTGAACAAGGGCTTCATGGACGACCTCGAAATCAAGAAGGTGCTGCCGTTCGAACATGGCCTGCACCAGTTCCTGAAGTCCAGCCACGCCCCGCTGCTCGACAAGATCGAGAAGGCCAAGGCGCTCGACAAGGAATCGGAAGCCGAATTGCTGGCAGCCGTTACCGCGTTCAAGAAGTCGTTCGCCTGATCGACCCCTTGACCGACGCAAGAAGGAGCTCTCATGGCAGCTGGTAAGGAAATCCGCGGCAAGATCAAATCGGTGGAAAACACCAAGAAGATCACCAAGGCCATGGAAATGGTCTCGGTTTCCAAGATGCGCAAGGCGCAGGAACGCATGCGCGCCGCTCGCCCCTACAGCGAAAAGATCCGCAACATCGCAGCCAACCTCGGCAAGGCGAACCCGGAGTACACCCACGCGTTCATGAAGACGACCGATGCCAAGGGCGTCGGCTTCATCATCGTGACCAGCGACAAGGGCCTGTGCGGCGGCTTGAACACCAACCTGCTGCGTGCCGTCACCGGCAAGCTGCGCGAAGCGCAGGCAGCGGGCAACGTGGTCGAGTCGGTCGCCATCGGCAACAAGGGCCTGGGTTTCCTGAATCGCATCGGCGCCCGCGTGGTGGCCCATGTGACGCAGCTGGGCGACACGCCGCATCTGGACAAGCTCATCGGGCCGGTCAAGACGCTGCTGGACGCCTACGCCGAAGGCAAGCTGTCGGCGGTGTACCTGTGCTACACGAAGTTCATCAACACCATCAAGCAAGAGCCGATGGTGGAGCAACTGCTGCCGCTGAAGGCCGAGACGCTGCAAACCGAGTCGGGTCATCATTCGTGGGACTACATCTACGAACCCGACGCGCAAAGCGTGATCGACGAGCTGCTGGTGCGCTACGTGGAATCGCTGGTGTACCAGGCCGTGGCCGAAAACATGGCGTCCGAGCACTCGGCGCGCATGGTGGCCATGAAGGCTGCGACCGACAACGCGGGCAACGTGATCAGCGAACTGAAGCTGGTCTACAACAAGACCCGTCAGGCAGGCATCACCAAAGAGCTGTCCGAAATCGTGTCCGGCGCGGCTGCGGCCGCGGGCGTTTGATTGAGGCAATGCAACAGGCCGCGTTGCTGATCGGATGCGCTCTGCGCGCCCGGTAACCCAAGGCCTTTATTTAAGGGGACTCTGCGCAAAATGAAGAAGATTCTTGCTCTGGTGGCGATTGCTGCCGCTCTGACTGCCTGCTCCAAGAAGGAAGAGGCGCCCGCGCCTGCACCGGCTCCCGCTGCTGCGCCCGCTCCGGCTCCTGCCCCCGCTCCCGCAGCAGCGCCGGCTGCTCCCGCTGCAGCCCCGACGGCATCGGCCGCCGACCTGCCGCAGGAGTGCAACGACTACCTGGCCAAGGTGCAGACCTGCGTGGGTTCGCAAAGCGGCGCCGCTGCTGACGCGATGAAGGCCAGCCTCGACCAGACGAAGGCCACCTGGGCTTCGATGGGCGCTGACAAGGCCGCGTTGGGTCAGGCCTGCAAGGCTGCTTCGGACGCCTTCGCTGCACAAGCGACGGCCATGAAGTGCTGATGAACTGACGAGAAGAAGTAGAAATTCAAGGGTGCCGGCCCGTCCGGCTTTCTTGCAAAAGCGGCCCGTTTTGGCACCAGGACGCTTCTGCAAGAACCTGTCGCAAATTTATTGAGATCCATCCAGAAGGAAACGCCATGGCTGAAGGAAAAATTGTCCAATGTATCGGCGCCGTGGTCGACGTGGAGTTCCCGCGTGACCAGATGCCCAAGGTGTACGACGCCTTGAAATTCGAAGGCGGCGGGCTGACCCTCGAAGTTCAGCAGCTGCTCGGCGACGGCGTGGTGCGCACCATTGCACTGGGCTCGTCCGACGGCCTGCGCCGCGGTCTGATCGTGACCAACACCGGTGCACCCATCACCGTGCCGGTCGGCAAGGCCACGCTCGGCCGCATCATGGACGTGCTCGGCCGTCCGATCGACGAGCGCGGCGACGTGGGCCAGGAGCTCACCGCTTCCATCCACCGCAAGGCTCCCGCGTACGACGAACTGTCGCCCTCGCAAGACCTGCTGGAAACCGGCATCAAGGTGATCGACCTGGTGTGCCCGTTCGCCAAGGGCGGCAAGGTGGGCCTGTTCGGCGGCGCCGGCGTGGGCAAGACCGTGAACATGATGGAACTCATCAACAACATCGCCAAGGCTCACTCGGGTCTGTCGGTGTTCGCCGGTGTGGGTGAACGTACCCGCGAAGGCAACGACTTCTATCACGAGATGGCCGACTCCGGCGTCGTGAACCTCGAGAAGCTCGAGGACTCGAAGGTGGCCATGGTCTACGGCCAGATGAACGAACCCCCGGGCAACCGTCTGCGCGTGGCGCTGACCGGCCTGACCATCGCCGAGTCGTTCCGCGACGAAGGCCGTGACGTTCTGTTCTTCGTGGACAACATCTACCGCTACACGCTGGCCGGTACCGAAGTGTCGGCTCTGCTGGGCCGCATGCCTTCCGCCGTGGGCTACCAGCCGACGCTGGCAGAAGAAATGGGTCGCCTGCAAGAGCGGATCACGTCGACCAAGGTCGGCTCGATCACCTCGATCCAGGCCGTGTACGTCCCTGCCGACGACTTGACCGACCCGTCGCCCGCTACCACCTTCGCCCACTTGGACTCGACCGTGGTGCTGTCGCGCGACATCGCTTCGCTCGGTATCTACCCCGCCGTGGACCCGCTGGACTCGACCTCGCGCCAGCTCGACCCGAACGTGGTCGGCGAAGAGCACTACAACGTGGCTCGCGCCGTGCAAGGCACGCTGCAGCGCTACAAGGAACTGCGCGACATCATCGCCATTCTGGGCATGGACGAACTGGCTCCCGACGACAAGCTGGCCGTGGCCCGCGCCCGCAAGATCCAGCGTTTCTTGTCGCAGCCGTTCCACGTGGCCGAAGTGTTCACGGGCTCGCCCGGCAAGTACGTGCCGCTGGCCGAAACCATCCGTGGTTTCAAGATGATCGTGAACGGCGAAGCCGACCACCTGCCGGAACAAGCGTTCTACATGGTGGGCGGCATCGACGAAGCGTTCGAAAAAGCCAAGAAGGTCGCTTAAGGCGGCATAGGAACTCAGATGGCAAACACCATTCACGTCGACGTGGTCAGCGCGGAAGAGTCGATCTTCTCGGGCGAAGCCAGGTTCGTCGCGCTGCCCGGTGAAGCCGGTGAGCTCGGCATCTATCCGCGCCACACTCCGCTGATCACGCGCATCCGCCCCGGCGCCGTGCGCATCGAAACGGCCGACGGCAAGGAAGAGTTCGTCTTCGTGGCCGGCGGCATTCTCGAAGTGCAGCCCAACGCCGTTACCGTGCTGTCCGACACCGCGATCCGCGGCAAGGACCTCGACGACGAGAAGGCCAACCAGGCCAAGGCCGCCGCCGAAGAAGCGCTGAAGAACGCGAAGAGCGACATCGACATCGCGATGGCGCAGTCGGAGCTGGCTGTGATGGCCGCCCAGATCGCGGCACTGCGCAAGTACCGCCAGAAGAAGTAATCGGTCTTCCCGATTGCTCCGACAAGAAGCCGCCTTCGGGCGGCTTTTTTGCGTCTGTCCGCTTTCATTCGATCATCTTCGGCTGAAACATGGTCGAAGTTTGACCTTGTCTGGCTGAAGAGCGCCGCCTAGTATTCGCCTTCGTCCAGCAGCCGGGGCTGCGGGCGCAAAGCAAAAGAACACCGGAGACAAAGCGCGTGGCACCCTGGAGTGGCATCACTGCGGACGAAATGCGGCTGCTGGAAACGACCTTCTGGTCGGCCGGCGGCTCGCGCCATGCCATGGCCGAGCAACTCGGCTTTTCCAAGAGCAAGGCCAACGGGCTGATCGCCGGCCTCGTTGACCAGGGCCTGCTCGCCGAAGCCGGCTTGCAACGCTCATCAGGCGGCCGCCGCGCCGAAAACCTCCAGTTGCATGCCGGCCTCGGTGTGCTCGTCGGCATCGACATCGGCGCCACCAGCCTCGACGTGGCCGTGCTGCGCCCCGATCTCACCGTGCTCGCGCAGCACGACGAGCCTGCCGACGTGCGCGAAGGCCCGGCCGTGGTGCTGGCCCGCGTGCGCACGCTCATGCGCGAACTGCTGGCCCGCTGCAACGCGAGCGCCAAGGACGTGCTCGGCATCGGCATCGGCGTGCCCGGCCCCGTCAACTTCGAGATTGGCCAACTCGTGAATCCGCCGCTGATGCCCGCATGGGACAGCTTCTCGATCCGCGATTACCTGCGAGAGGACTACGCCGCGCCCGTCTTCGTCGACAACGACGTGAACCTCATGGCGCTCGGCGAACTGTGGCGCCTCAAGCGCTCGCTGACCAACTTCCTCGTCATCAAAATCGGCACCGGCATCGGCTGCGGCATCGTCTGCCACGGCGAGGTGTACCGCGGCGCCGCAGGCTCGGCCGGCGACGTGGGCCATATCTGCGTCGACCAGGAAGGCCCGCGCTGCCATTGCGGCAACCTCGGCTGCGTCGAGGCCATGGCCGCCGGCCCCGCGATCACGCGCATGGCGACGCGGGCGGCCGAGGCGGGCGAGAGTGCGACGCTGGCCGAGTGCCTGCGCGTGCACGGGCGCATCGACGCCATCGACGTGGGCCAAGCCAGCCGCGGTGGCGACACGGCCGCCAACGCCATCATCCAGCGCGCGGGCAGCCTGATCGGGCAGATGCTCGCGTCGGTCGTCAACTTCTTCAACCCGTCGCATGTGTTCATCGGCGGCGGCATCACGCGCATCGGCCCGCTGTTTCTCGCGGCCGTGCGGCAGAGCGTGTACCAGCGCTCGCTGGCGCTCTCCACGCGGCACCTCGAGATCCAGTACACGCCGCTGGGCATGCAGGGTGGCCTGATCGGCGCCGGCGTGCTCGCGATGCAAGAGACCCTGAAGGCCCGCGGAGTGGCGCCATGAACGCGGCTGAGAACATCAAGGGCAGCGTCGCCGTCGAGTTCGATGGCGTGGTGAAGGCCTTCGGCCCCGTGCAGGTGCTGCACGGCGTGAGCTTTGCGCTTGCACCCGGCCACGTGTACGGCCTGCTGGGCGAGAACGGCGCGGGCAAGTCCACGCTGATGAAGATCCTGGCCGGCTATGAATCGCTTACCGGCGGCACGCTGCGCGTCAACGGACAGCCGCAGCAGTTCGCGAGCTCGCGCGATGCCGAGGCGCTGGGCATCGTGCTGATCCACCAGGAGTTCAATCTCGCTGAAGACTTGAGCGTGGCGCAGAACATCTTCCTCGGCCACGAGAAGAAGAGAGGCTGGCTGCTCGACGACGCGTCGATGGAGCGCGACGCCGCCGCTGCACTTGCAGCAGTGGGCTTGAACATCGACCCGCGCACCAAGGTGCGAAAGCTCATCGTCGCCGAGAAGCAGCTCGTCGAGATCGCCAAGGCCATCGCCCGCCGCGCGCGCCTGCTCATCATGGACGAGCCCACGGCTACGCTGACGCCCGGCGAAACGGAGCGCCTCTTCAAGCTCATCGCCCAACTGCGCGCCGATGGCGTCACCATCGTCTACATCTCGCACAAGCTCGACGAAGTGGAGCAGGTGACGGACGAAGTCATCGTCATGCGCGACGGCCGCTTCGTCGCGCGCGCACCCACTGCCGAAGTCACGCGCCAGCAGATGGCCAACCTCATGGTGGGCCGCGAACTGGCCGACCTCTATCCGCCGCGCGACGTGGTCGTCGCGGCTGACGCACCCGCCATGCGTGTGCGCAACTTCAGCGTGCCTGGCTGGGCGCAGGACGCGAGCTTCGAGGTGCGCCCCGGCGAAATCCTCGGCTTCGCGGGCCTCGTCGGCGCGGGTCGCACCGAACTCTTCGAGGGCCTGCTCGGCCTGCGCCCCGCGAGCGGCAGCGTCGAGATGCTCGGCAAGCCCGTGCCCCACGACAAGGGCTGGCGCAACCCACGCGATGCCGCGAAGCACGGCCTCACCTACCTCAGCGAAGACCGCAAGGGCAAGGGCCTGCACGTCAACTTCGGCCTGCGCCAGAACCTCACGCTGATGGCGCTCGAACGCTATGCCCAGCCCTGGCTCAAGCCCGAGGCCGAGCGCGGCGCGCTGGCTGGGGCGGTGAAGGACTACGGCATTCGCACCGGCTCGCTCGACGTCAAGGCTTCCTCGCTCTCGGGTGGCAACCAGCAGAAGCTCGCGCTTGCAAAAGTGCTGCAGCCGCAGCCCAAGGTGGTGGTGCTCGACGAGCCCACGCGCGGCGTCGACGTGGGCGCCAAGCGCGACATCTATTTCCTGATCCAGCGACTCGCCCGCGAAGGGCTCGCCGTGATCGTCGTCTCGTCGGAGCTGATGGAACTGATCGGCCTGTGCCACCGCGTCGCGGTGATGCGCGCGGGCCGCGTGGTTGCCACGCTCGACGCGGACCATCTGACTGAAGAGGAGCTCATCGCTCATGCCACCGGAACAGCCAACACCACCGCAGACGCTTGAAGCCGCGCAGCAGCAGCACCGCAGCGAGGCAAAGCCGGGCTGGGTGCAGCGCCTGCACGGGCTCGGCCCGGTCATCGGCCTCGTGCTGCTGTGCATTGCCGGCACGCTGCTGAACGGCGACTTCGCGACCCTCGACAACGCGATGAACGTGCTCACGCGCACGGCCTTCATCGGCATCATCGCGGTGGGCATGTGCTTCGTGATCATCTCCGGCGGCATCGACCTGTCGGTGGGCTCGATGGCCGCGCTCATCGCGGGCAGTGTGATCATGTTCATCAACTGGGCCGGGCCGGCCTCGGGCTCGCCGCTGCTGGCGGTGGTGATGGGCGCGGTGCTGGCCGTGGTGCTCGGCGCGGTGTTCGGCCTCGCGCATGGCCTGCTCATTACCAAGGGGCGCATCGAGCCCTTCATCGTGACGCTGGGCACGCTCGGCATCTTCCGTGCGTACCTCACGTACTTTGCCGACGGCGGCGCGCTCACGCTCGACAACGATCTGTCGGACCTCTACGCGCCGGTGTACTACGCCAGCCTCGCGGGCATTCCGGTGCCGGTGTGGGTGTTCGTGATCGTCGCGGTCATCGGCGGCGTCATTCTCAACCGCACGGCCTACGGTCGCTACGTGCAGGCCATCGGCTCGAACGAACAGGTGGCGCGCTATGCGGCCGTGGACGTCGACCGCGTGAAGATCCTCACCTACGTGCTGCTCGGCGTGTGCGTGGGCATCGCGACGCTGCTGTACGTGCCCCGCCTGGGCTCGGCCTCGCCGACCACCGGCCTGCTGTGGGAGCTGGAAGCCATCGCCGCGGTGATCGTCGGCGGCACCGCGCTCAAGGGCGGCGCGGGCAGCATCACCGGCACCGTGGTGGGTGCGATCCTGCTCTCGGTCATCAGCAACATCCTGAACCTCACCAGCATCATCAGCGTGTACCTGAATGCTGCCGTGCAGGGCTTCGTGATCATCATCGTCGCGTTCCTCCAGAGAGGCAGAAGATGAACTCTCCCCCAGGCTTCGCGCACTTCGTGTCGCTTCGCCAACCCCCTCGCCGGGGGCAACACCTGCGGCCCGGCAAAGCCGGTTCCGCGGTGTTCCGCGAACCAGTCATCCGCTCAGTTTTCCGTTCCCGTTCCCTCATCAACCACAAGGAGACACCCAGCATGACGACTTTCACCCGACGCCTCGCACTCACGGCGGTTGCCGCCGCAGCGTTCGCCAGCCTGCCCGCGCTTGCCGCGGAGAAGGTCAACCTCGGCGTTTCGATTCCCGCGGCCACGCACAGCTTCATGGGCGGCATCAACTACTGGGCCAACCAGGCGAAGAAGGATCTGGAGAAGGAACACAAGGACCTGAAGATCACGATCAAGACGGCGGCCAACGCGCCCGAGCAGGCCAACCAGCTGCAAGACCTGTCGACCGTCACCAAGATCAACGCGCTGGTTGTGTTCCCCTTCGAGTCGGCAGCGCTGACCAAGCCCGTCGCGCAGGTCAAGGCCAAGGGCGCCTACGTCACCGTGGTCGACCGCGGCCTTACCGACACCAGCGCGCAAGATGCCTACGTGGCCGGCGACAACACGGCCTTCGGCAAGATCCCGGCCGAGTACATCGTGAAGCAGCTGAACGGCAAGGGTAACGTGGTGGCGCTGCGCGGCATTGCGACCACGCTCGACAACGAACGCATGGACGCCTTCAACGCAGTGCTCAAGGGCAGCCCCGACATCAAGCTGCTCGACGCCAAGTACGCCAACTGGAACCGCGACGACGCCTTCAAGGTCACGCAGGACTACCTGACGCGCTTCAAGAGCATCGACGCCATCTGGGCCGCCGACGACGACATGGCCGTGGGCGTGCTCAAGGCCATCGAGCAGGCCAAGCGCGACGACATCAAGATCATCTTCGGCGGCGCGGGCGCCAAGGGCATGGTCAAGACCATCATGGACGGCAAGGACAAGCGCATCACGGCCGACGTGAGCTATTCGCCCAAGTTCATCTACGACGCGATCAAGCTGACGGCCGAGGCACGCCTGAAGGGCGAGAAGCTGCCAGCGACGACGATCATTCCTTCGGTGCTCATCACCAAGGAAAACGCCAAGGACTTCTACCACCCCAACTCGCCCTTCTAAGGTGACCGAGATCGCTTCACGCAAGCTCCGCTACGCCATGGTCGGCGGCGGCCGCGACGCCTTCATCGGCGGCGTGCACCGCAAGGCCATGGCGCTCGACGGCCAGATCGAACTCGTTGCCGGCGCGCTGTCGTCGAGCCCGGACAAGGCGCGTGCCTCGGGCCGCGACCTCGGCCTGGCCGACGACCGCAACCACGGCGACTGGCAGGCGCTGCTGGCCGACGAGCTGAAGCGCCCGGCGGGCGAGCGCATCGACTTCGTGTCGATCGTCACGCCCAACCACGTGCACTTTCCGGTGGCGCAGGCCTTTGCCGAAGCGGGCTTCCATGTGGTGTGCGACAAGCCGCTGGTGCACACGCGCGATCAGGCCGATGCGCTGGTCGCGACCGTGGCAAAGCAGGGCACGGTGTTCGGCGTCACCTACAACTACACCGGCTACCCGATGGTGCGGCAGGCGCGCGAGATGGTGCGCTCGGGCCAGATCGGCGAGGTCCGCAAGGTCGTCGTCGAATACAACCAGGGCTGGCTCGCGAGCCATGTCGAAGGCGGCACCAACAAGCAGGCCGACTGGCGCACCGACCCCGCGCGCAGCGGCGCGGCAGGCGCCATCGGCGACATCGGCTCGCACGCCGAGAACCTCGTGGCCACCGTTACCGGCCTGCAGATCGAAAGCCTGTGCGCCGACCTCGGCGCGCTGGTGCCGGGCCGCATGCTCGACGACGACGGCAGCCTGTTGTTGCGCTTCGAGGGTGGCGCGCGTGGCGTGCTCATCGCTTCGCAGATCAACACCGGCCTGGAGAACGACCTGCACCTGCGCGTGTCGGGCACGCTGGGCACGCTCGAATGGCACCAGGAGCAGCCGAGCCGGCTGGTGCATCTGCCGCATGACGGACCCCTGCGCGTGCTCACGCGCGGCGCGCCATGGCTGTGCGAGTCGGCGCAGCGCGCGAGCCGGTTGCCGGCGGGGCACCCCGAAGGCTTCATCGAGGCCTTCGCCAACGTGTACGCAGGCGTTGCTGCGGACATCCGCGCCCGGCTCGCAGGCCAGCCGGCCGATCCGCTGGCCGCCGACTACCCGCGCGTGGAAGACGGCGCGCGCGGCGTGCGCTTCATCGAGCGTACGGTGGCGTCTGCGGGAAGCGAGCGGAAGTGGACGTCATGGTGAGTTGCCGTCGATCCGGAAATACCACGCCCGCCATCTCTGCTGATAGCAAATAAATCACGAAGACTCGCGCTATTTGGTCTATTTATTTCGACTGCTGACGTCATCGACAGCCTCTCTTTCTCTTTCCTGCGGGTCTAATCCTGCGGTTCAACAAAAAGAGGAGAAGTAGCATGAGATGGAGTCTGGTCGTCGCAACGACGGTGGTGGGTATTTTCCTGAGCGGGTGCGCCGTCAAGCCACAGCAGCCAGTGGCCTTGAGCCAGGATGTATTGAGCGCAAAGAGCGGAAAGGTCGGCGTGGCGATGTCTGCGCTGCCCAAAGTCGACACTTACTTTCCCGGCGCAGGCTGCCTCCTGTGCTATGCCTTTGCCAGCGCCTCCAATGCGTCGCTGACCAAGCACGCGGAAACCCTGTCGCACGACGATCTGTCGGCACTCAAGGAAGATGTTGCAGCCGTCCTTCGCAAGAAGGAAATGGATGTGGTGGTCATCAAGGAGCCCATTGACCTCAAGTCCCTGCCTGACGTGAGAACCGAGGTGCCCACGACCGCACGAAAGGATTTTTCCTCGCTTAGGGCCAAGCTCGCCGTCGACAAGCTGCTGATCATCGACATGCCTTTGGTCGGCTATGTGCGACCGTATTCTTCCTATGTGCCGACCAGCGATCCCAAGGCCACGGTTTCGGGCTCGAGCTATCTGGTGGACCTCAAGACCAACACTTACAGCTGGTACCAGCCCATCGAAATCAGCCGCAGCGCCGACGGCAAATGGGACGAGCCGCCGAAGTTTCCAGGCCTCACAAACGCCTATTTCCAGGCACTGGAAGCGGGTCGCGACAGCGTCCTGAAGCCGCTCAATGGCACCGCGAAGCCTTGAGCGTAGAAAGCCGGCGCTGGTGACTTCGATCGTTTGTGCCGGGCGTACCCTGGCCGGTGCAACGATCGCTTCCCTGGCCATGCTGGCTCCTGCGGCATTCGCGCAGGTCGATGCCGCATCGCCAGCGACCGACGAAGCCATCAAGGCGCCGGCAGCGGCACCGTTGCCGCGGTGGTCCCTGCAGTTCCCGGGAACTGGTCCCGTTGCCTTCAAGGGCGTTGTCAGCTTCGATGAAGCGGGCGTCGGTGGCGGCGGGATGCTTTACCCCGCACCCAGTGCGGCGGGTCTTCTTGCTGCGGTGATCACTCACGGGCTGATCAACGAATCGTCGAAGAACGCACAGAAGACCAAGCTGCAGCAGAAGGCCGACGAGGTGCTGGTGCCTTACAAGGCCGTACTGTCCACCTACACGCATGCCGAGCTCGCGAGTCAGGTGGCAGCAACCGGGCAGGCGGACGTGTCGGGCGGCGCTACGGAGGCCCAGTGGCTGGTCGAGAGCGCGCCGGTGTTTGCATTGACGCAAGACCAGACAGCCCTCGTGCTCGAGAACGCGGTGAGGGTGCGAAAACCGGGGTCCACGGGACCTGCGGTTTACGAGAGGGTGATCAAGGTCGTGTCTTCGCCGATGACCGAGTCAGACTCCGTGGCGTATTGGACTCGGGACAACGGTGCACGGCTGCGCCAGATTACGGGCGAGTTGATGCGGGAGTCTGCCGACCTTGCTGTTTCGATGGCGGCAAAGACCTTGCCCGGAAACGTGACCACGCAGAAGTCCTTTCGCTACTTCGAGGGGAAGACCGAAAAAGTGGAGCGCGCAGGCCTGGTTGTCGAGCGCTGTACACGCAGGGTGTTGCTCACGCTCAGGGAGGACCTGATCTCGGTGCCTTTCCCTTCGTCGGCCGAGACATGCGGCACGACGGCCGTGGCAAATTCGTCGGTCAACTGAGGTCAACAGGCCGGCAGCGCATGGCGGCTTCGGAAGCAAAGCGAATTAAAGTGGATGCACCCGGCAGCGCCGAGGTGCATCCATGACCTTCTCTTCCTCTTCTGCCGACGGGCCTTCCTCGACGCATTGGCTGCGCGCCCTCTGGCGCCGCTGCATTACGCTGTTCCCCCTGAAGCTGGTCGGCAACACCGTCGCCACCCTCGGCTTCTTCCCGCTGTACTTCTGGATCATGAAGAACGCAGGCCAGGCCTGGGTGCTGCCGCTCACGGCCGTCGACCGGCTGATCGCTTTCTGGCCGGCGCTGCTGCCGGTGTATCTCTCGCTCTGGGGCTACATCGCGCTGCCAGTGCTGCTGGCCAAGGACAAGCGCGAGCTGCTGGGCTTTTCATTCGGCTG
The DNA here is from genome assembly GCF_051216475.1 of Variovorax nivicola. NCBI lineage: Bacteria > Pseudomonadati > Pseudomonadota > Betaproteobacteria > Burkholderiales > Comamonadaceae > Variovorax > Variovorax nivicola. Next base: position 57,938 of record NZ_JBPJZK010000012.1, read on the forward strand.
CGCGGCCATGACGGCCCTGGCGCTGCTCGTGTTCTGGTTCATGCCCACGGCGATTCCCAACTTCGCGGTCGAGGCTGCACCGGGCACCTCGCTGCAGTTTCTCAAGATGGTCGACTCGGCCGGCAACGCCTTTCCCTCGCTGCACGTCTCGTTCTCGGTGTTCGCCTGCGTCATGCTGGCGCGGCAGCTGCGCGAGGTGGGGGCTCCGGCCTGGCTGCGCATCATCAACGTGGCCTGGGCCGTGGGCATCGTCTATTCGACGATGGCGGTGCGCCAGCATGTGCTGATCGACGTGCTGGGTGGCCTTGCGCTGGGGGTGGCGCTCGGTGTCGCCACGCGGCAGCGCGGCCCGGTGCTCGCGCCGGCGCAGCAAGCGCGTCCGGCTTAGGCCGATTGCGCTATTCCGCCGCTGCGGTGCGCACGGTACAACCCAAGGATCGTCGTCCACCGATACGGGAGCCCGTCATGAAGATCCGTTTGTCCGCCGTCGCTGCCTGCATGGCGGCCAGCGCTGTTGCGTGCCCCGCGTTCGCGGTCGACTTCCCCTCGCGCAAGCCCGGGCTGTGGGAGATCCAGTCCGGGGACCCCACGGGCAAGGGCGCCGGCCACACCATGCAGCAGTGCATCGACGCGGCCAGCGACAAGGCGCTGCGCGACATGGGCCAGGGCATGGGCAAGGACATGTGCTCCAAGCAGGAACTGCGCGCCGATGGCGGCAAGCTGGTGATGGACTCAGTCTGCAAGATCGGCAACACGGTCGCCACCTCGCATGCGGTGATGAGCGGCGACTTCAGCACGGCCTATCGCATGGAAAGCAAGTCGACTTACAACCCGCCGCTGATGGGCCGCGCCGAAGGCGCGAGCGTCATGGAAGCCAAGTGAATCGGCCCCTGCAAGGCCGACCAGAAGCCGGGCGATATGGTCATGCCCAACGGCATGAAGATGAACGTGCTCGACATGATGAACAACCGGCCCAAGAAGCCGTAGCCTGTCGCGCAAGCCCGGCTGCGCCTACCATGGCGTGCCATGCCCGCAAAGCAGGAAGAAGATCTCCTCGTTGTCGCCCGGCCCGAGGGCCTGTACTGCCCGCCCGGCGATTTCTACATCGACCCGTGGCGGCCGGTGGCGCGCGCCGTCATCACGCATGCGCATTCGGATCACGCGCGCCCCGGGCATGCGCACTACCTGGCCCACACCGACAGCGCCGGCACGCTGCGCACGCGGCTTGGCCCTGACATCGACCTGCAGACGCTGGCCTACGGCGAGGCCATCGAGCACCACGGCGTGCGCGTCTCGCTGCATCCTGCCGGCCATGTGCTGGGCTCGGCGCAGGTGCGGCTCGAACACGGCGGGCGCGTGTGGGTGGCCTCGGGCGACTACAAGACCGAGCCTGACGGCACCTGCACGCCCTTCGAGCCAGTGCCTTGCGACACATTCATCACCGAGTCGACCTTCGGCCTGCCGATCTACCGCTGGCCCACGCAGGCCGTGCTGTTCGCGGAGATCGATGCATGGTGGCGCGCCAATGCTGAAGCAGGGCGCGCGTCGGTGCTGTTCTGCTATGCCTTTGGCAAGGCGCAGCGCATCCTGCACGGGGTGGACGCGAGCATCGGGCCGATCGTCGTGCACGGGGCGGTGGAGCCGCTCAACGCCGTGTACCGAGCGGCGGGCGTCGCATTGCCGCCTACCTTGCGTGTGAGCGATGAAGGCGTCGATGCCGCGTTGCTGAAGCGCGCGCTGGTGCTCGCACCACCCTCCGCGCAAGGCTCGCCGTGGATGAAGCGCTTCGGCAACTACGCCGATGCGTTCGCGAGCGGATGGATGCAACTGCGCGGCACCCGGCGGCGGCGCGGCGTGGACCGGGGCTTCGTGATGTCCGACCATGCCGACTGGCCCGGCTTGCAGCAGGCGATTGCGGGCACAGGTGCGGAGCGCGTGTTCGTCACGCATGGCAGCGTGCAGGTGATGGTGCGATGGCTCACCGAGAACGGGCTCGACGCGCAAGCCTTCAAGACGGAGTACGGCGACGAAGACGATCAGGAGGCAGGGGCATGAAAGCCTTCGCCGCTCTCTACCGTGATCTCGACGCCAGCACGTCGAGTCTCGCCAAGCAGGCGGCACTGCAGCGCTACCTGCGCGAGGCCGATGCAGCCGATGCCGCATGGGCCGTCTACTTCCTCGCCGGCGGCAAGCCGCGCCAGCTCGTGCCCACCAAGCTGCTGCGCTCGCTCGCACAGGAAGCGGCGGGCCTGCCCGAGTGGCTGTTTGACGAAAGCTACGACGCCGTGGGCGATCTCGCCGAAACCATCGCACTCCTGTTGCCGCCGCCAAGCGAGGCGCACGATCTTGGCCTCGCAAGCTGGGTCGAGCAGCATCTGCTGCCGCTGCGCGAAGCCGCAAAGACCTCGCCCGAGCAGCTTGCCGACCGCCTGCGCGCGCAATGGCGGCAGCTCGCGGCCGAAGAGCGGCTGGTGTATTTCAAGCTCATCACCGGTGCGTTCCGCGTCGGCGTGTCGAAGCTGCAGGTCACGCAGGCGCTCGCCGCGGTCGGCGGCATCGATGCCAAGCGCGTCGCGCAGCGGCTCATGGGCTACACGCACATCGGCGCGCGGCCACGGGCCGATGACTACCGCACGCTCATCGCCCCCGAGTCGGGCGCCGAGCAGGTGCAGAAGACCAGCGGCCAGCCGTACCCCTTCTTCCTCGCGCATCCGTTCAACCTGCCACTCGAACAGTTCGATGCGGCGCTGGGGCCGTCGTCCGACTGGATCGTGGAATGGAAGTGGGACGGCATCCGCGCGCAGCTCATCAAGCGTGCGGGCGTCGTGTGGCTGTGGTCGCGCGGCGAAGAGCTGGTGACGGAGCGCTTCCCCGAGCTTGCCGTCCTCGGCGAGGCCCTGCCCGACGGCACCGTGCTCGACGGCGAGATCGTCGTGTGGCGCGACGACCGCGTGCAGCCCTTTGCCGAGCTGCAGCAGCGCATCGGCCGCAAGACGCTGGGAGCGAAGCTGCTTCGCGACATTCCCGTGGTGCTGCTGGCCTACGACATCCTCGATTGGGAAGGCCGTGACCTGCGCGCACTGCCGCAGTCGCAGCGCCGCACGCTGCTCGACGACCTGGTCACGCGCATGCAGCATCCCTCGCTGCTGCCGAGCCCGATGCTCACGGGCGCCGACTGGCCCGATCTCGCACGCCAGCGTGAAGCGGCACGCACCATGGGCGTCGAAGGCATGATGCTCAAGCGCCGCGACGCGCAGTACGGCGTGGGTCGCACCAAGGACGTCGGCGTGTGGTGGAAGTGGAAGATCGACCCGCTCAGCATCGATGCAGTGCTGATCTACGCACAGCGCGGCCACGGCCGGCGCGCGAGCCTCTTCAGCGACTACACCTTCGCAGTGTGGGACGGCCCGCCCGAACAGGAAGACCGCAAGCTCGTGCCCTTCGCCAAGGCTTATTCGGGCTTGACCGATGCCGAGATGGCGCGCGTGGACGCGATCATCCGCAAGACCACGGTGGAGAGCTTCGGGCCGGTGAAGAGCGTGAAGCCGACGCTGGTGTTCGAGCTTGGCTTCGAAGGCATCGCGCGCAGCACGCGGCACAAGAGCGGCATCGCGGTGCGTTTTCCGCGGATGCTGCGGTGGCGGGAGGACAAGCCGGTGGAAGAGGCGGACACCCTGCAGACGCTGGCGGCGTTGTTGCCCGTATGAAAAAGGCCGTCAAGCAGGCGCTCGATGCGTGGTTCGCCGCGCGCGGCTGGAAGCCCTTCAAATTCCAGCGCGATGTCTGGAAGGCCATCGGCGAAGGCAAGTCCGGCCTGCTGCATGCCACCACTGGCGCGGGCAAGACCTACGCGGTGTGGCTCGGCGCGCTGCAGGCCTTCTCGCAGGCCCGCAAGACAAGCGCGCGACCTTCGGCCCCACCGCTCACCGTGCTGTGGCTCACACCCATGCGCGCCCTGGCCGCCGACACGCTGCGTGCGCTGCAGCAACCGCTCGAAGCCCTCGGCGCCGAAGTGCATCCGTGGAGCGCGGGCGCGCGCAGCGGCGACACCACCTCTGCCGAACGCAGCGCGCAGAACCAGCGCTTGCCCACGGTGCTCGTCACCACGCCGGAGAGCCTTTCGCTGCTGCTCGCGCGTGCCGATGCGCGTGAGGTGCTCGGCCACGTGCAGATGGCGGTGGTCGACGAATGGCACGAACTGCTCGGCAACAAGCGCGGCGTGCAGGTGCAGCTCGCGCTCGCGCGGCTCAAGCGCTGGAACACTGGCCTCGCGATCTGGGGCATGTCGGCCACGCTGGGCAATCTGCACGAGGCAATGCATGCGCTGCTGGGGAATGAAGAAGGCGTGCTAGTGCAGGGCCAGGTGCCGAAGAAGCTCGTCATCGATTCGCTGCTGCCCGGCACCGCCGAGCGCTTTCCATGGGGCGGGCACCTGGGCCTCACGATGCTGCCGCAGGTGATCGGTGAGATTGCCGCGAGCAAGACTGCGTTGGTCTTCACCAACACGCGCTCGCAGGCAGAGATCTGGTACCAGGCCATGCTCGAAGCCAAGCCAGAGTGGGCCGGCCTCATCGCGCTGCATCACGGCTCGCTCGACCGCGAAGTGCGTGAGTGGGTCGAACTGGGTCTGAAGAGCGGTGAGCTGAAGGCGGTGGTCTGCACCTCGAGCCTGGACCTGGGCGTGGACTTTTTGCCGGTCGAGCGCGTGCTGCAGATCGGCTCGCCCAAGGGCGTGGCGCGGCTGCTGCAGCGCGCGGGCCGTTCGGGCCATGCGCCGGGGCGGTCGTCGCGCATCACGCTCGTGCCCACGCACAGCGTGGAGATGGTGGAGGGCTCGGCCGCGCGCACGGCCATTGCGGCGGGGCACATCGAGGCGCGGCATTCGCCGGACCAGCCGCTCGACGTGCTGGTGCAGCACCTGGTGACGGTGGCACTCGGCGGTGGCTTCATGCCCGACGATCTGTACGACGAGGTGCGCGGCACGGCCGCGTACGAAGGCCTTTCGCGCGAGAGCTGGCAGTGGTGCCTCGACTTCGTCTCGCAAGGCGGTCCCTCGCTTGCGGCCTACCCGGACTACAGGCGCGCCGTGCCCGATGCAGAGGGCGTCTGGCGCGTGCCCGATGCGCGGCTCGCGCGGCGGCATCGCATGAACATCGGCACCATCGTGAGCGACGCGAGCATGTCGGTGCAGTACCTCGGCGGCTCGAAGATCGGCAATGTCGAAGAGAGTTTCGTCGCGCGCATGAAGGCCGGCGACTGCTTCCTGTTCGGCGGCCGGCTGCTCGAACTCGTGCGCATCCACGACATGACGGCCTGGGTGCGACGCGCCAGCGGCAAGCGGCCCGCGGTGCCGCGCTGGAGCGGCGGGCGCATGCCGCTGTCGAACACGCTGGCCGATGCGGTGGTGCAGCAGCTGGCGCTGGCCGGCGAAGGGCACTACGATTCACCCGAGCTGCAATGCGTGCGCCCGCTGCTCGAGATACAGCAGCAGTGGTCGGCACTGCCGACGCCGCAGACGCTGCTGGCCGAGACGCTGAGCACGCGCGAAGGCTCGCACCTGTTCCTGTATCCGTTCGCGGGCCGACATGTGCACCTTGGGCTGGCGAGCCTGCTGGCCTGGCGTGTCGCGCAGCACGAGGCGCGGACCTTCTCGATTGCGGTCAACGACTACGGCTTCGAGCTGCTGAGCGCGACCGAGGTCGATTGGGCTGTGCTGCTGCCGCAGGTGCTGCGGCTGCCGGAAGGCGACGACGCACATGCGGTGTTGCTGCACGAAGTGCTGGCGTCGCTCAACGCGAGTGAACTCGCGCAGCGGCGCTTCCGCGAGATCGCGCGCGTGTCGGGGCTCATCTACCAGGGCTACCCGGGCGAGAAGCGCAGCGGCAAGCAGCTGCAGGCCTCGTCCTCGCTGTTCTGGGAGGTGTTCCGCAAGTACGACCCCGGCAACAGGCTGCTGCAGCAGGCCGAGCAGGAACTGCTCTCGCAGGAACTCGAAATCGGCCGCCTGCGCGCCAGCCTCGCGCGCATGGCCACGCAGCAGCTTGTGCTGAAGCCGCTGGCGCGGCCGACGCCGTTCTCGTTTCCGCTGATGGTCGAGCTGTTCCGCGAGAAGCTGTCGAACGAGAACGTGGCCGACCGCATTGCGCGCATGGTGGAGCAGCTGGAGAAGGCTGCGGGGGGTGTGGTTACGGCCGGTGGCGTGGAGCGCGTGAAGGGCACGCTGGCTTTCGGGCAGGAAGGGCCGGGCAAGTCGCCCAAGCCGTCAAGAGACCGGCGCGAGCGCAGGCGGCCTTCGCGTCCGCTGCCGCCACTGTGAATGGATCAGCCGGCGCCGTGCGCCTTCACCCAACGCACGATATCCGCCGCGCCCATCGCACCGGCCTGCCGCGCCACTTCGCGGCCGCCGCGGAAGAGGGCCAGCGTCGGAATGCTGCGGATGTTGAAGCGTGCTCCCAGCGCCGGCACGGCCTCGGTATCGACTTTTGCCAGCCGCACTCGCGGTTCGAGCTGGGCCGCGGCCTGTTCGTAGCCCGCCGCCATCTGGCGGCACGGGCCGCACCAGGGTGCCCAGAAGTCGACCAGCACCGGAATTTCGTTGCGCGAGATGTGACGGTCGAAGGTGGCTTCGTCTGGCAGCGCGGTCGAATGGCCGGCGAACAGTGGGCGGTGGCAGCTGCCGCAGTCGGGCGCGCTGCCAAGCTGCGCCGCGCGCACGCGGTTGGTCGTGTGGCAATGCGGGCAGACGATGTGCAGCGGGGGCGATTCGGTCATCTGCAGAAACTGGGGGCTGCCGGGACGCATTGCAAGGAGGTCGCCTGCCAGAGCGTCTTTTGCGACACTTCCAGACCGTGATCTCTTCAGACCTCTCCGCATCGTCTCTCCCGGTCCACTGGGCGGGCGAGTTGCTGCACCTGCTGCCCGAGCGGGCGCTGTGGTGGCCCGGTGCGCGCGTGCTGTTCGTGGCCGACCTGCATCTGGGCAAGGCCGCGACCTACCGCGCACTCGGCCAGCCGGTGCCGGGCGGCACCACGCAGGAGAACCTGGCACGGCTCGATGTGCTGATCGAACGGCACGCACCGCAGCGCATCGTGTTCCTTGGCGACTTCCTGCACGCGGCGCAGGCGCGCACGGTGCTCGCCGCGGTGGAAGCCTGGCGCACGCGCCATGCGGGAATCGCGATGACGCTGGTGCGCGGTAACCACGACAGCCGCGCGGGCGATCCGCCGGAGACGCTCGGCATCGAGGTGGTTGACGAGCCATTTCTGCTCGGGCCGTTCGCCTGCTGCCACCATCCGCAGACGCACGCCACGCACTTCGTGCTCGCGGGGCACCTGCATCCCGTTTGCAGGCTTTACGGACCGGGCCGCGACAGCGTGCGGCTGCCGTGCTTCGTGAGCGATGCGCAGCAGGCCGTGCTGCCAGCCTTCGGCGAATTCACGGGCGGGTTGTCGATGGAGTCGGCGCCGGGGCGGCGCTTCCATGCAGTGGGCGGCTCAGCTGTGTGGGCCGTGCCGCCGCGGGACGGCTAGAGCACGACCGGCTCGTCCGGCAACTCGTTCACGTCCACTTCGCCCTCGCCCAGCGGAAAGTGCTCCACCAGCAAGGCCGAGATTTCTTCCAGCGCCTGCGTGAGCCCATCCTCGAAGCGCCCTTCGCGAAAGGCCGCGCCCATGCGCTGCGCCATCGCAGCCCATTCGGCATCGTCTACGCGCGCGTTGATGCCGCGGTCGGCAACGATCTCGATGGCGTGTTCGGCCAGCAGCAGGTAGATGAGCACGCCGTTGTTGTGCGCGGTGTCCCACACGCGCAGCTTGCCGAACAGCGTGACGGCACGCTCGCGCGGCGGTGCATGGCGCCACAGGTACGACATCGGCAGGCCGGCCTCGACGCAGATGCGGATCTCGCCGCTGTGGCGCCGCTCGCTCGCGGCCACGCGGCCTGCAAGGCGCTCCAGCGCGGCCGCGGGCAGCGCACGGCGAACCTCGGACTCGTCGATCCAGCGGTGGCGCCAGATGCGGCCGAGCTTCGAGAGGAAGCTTGTGTCGGTTGCCTTCGTCGTCATCGTGTTCACCAGTCCCCCGACGCGCCGCCGCCGCCGAAATTGCCACCGCCGCCGGAGCTGAAACCACCACCTCCGCCTCCGCCCCCACCGCCGCTGCTCCAGCCACCGCCTCCACCGGAACTCCAGCCGCCACCCCCGCCGCCGCCCGGCCGCCCGGCGCCTGCGACCAGCGAGACGATGAGCGCGACAAGCGCCGCGATCACCGCGATGGCGATGCTGGTGGTGATGAAGAACACGACCACGCCCACACCACCGCCCACGACCACCGTGCCCAGCTTCTTGCCGAGGACGGCGCGCGCAATCGGTGCACCAATGAAGACGCCGACGAACAGGAAGATCGCGAGGTTCTCCCAGTCGAAGCCACCGCCACCACCACCGCTGCCGCCCGTGTCGCGCGAAGGCTCTGGCAGCGGCTCGCCGTCGACCAGGCCGATGAGCCGGTCTACCGCCGCGTTCAGCCCGCCCGCGAAGTCGTTGTTACGAAAGCGCGGCTTCATTTCCTCGTCGATGATGCGCACGGCCGCAAGGTCGGGCACCGCGCCTTCGAGCGCCTTGGCGGTGGCGATGCGCATCTTGCGGTCGTCCTTGGCCACGACCACCAGCAGGCCGTCGCCGACGTCCTTGCGGCCGATCTTCCAGGCGTCGCCCACGCGCTGCGTGTAGCTGGCGATGTCCTCGGGCGCGGTGGTCGGCACCATCAGCACCACGATCTGCGAACCCTTGCGTTGCTCGAAGGCCGCGAGCTTGGTGTCGAGGCCGTTGCGCTGAGCGCTGTCGAGCGTGCCGGTCTGGTCGATCACCCGTGCGGTGAGCGTGGGCACCGGCAGCAGGCCCTGGGCCAGCGCGACCCCGGCCAGGGCCGTGAGAACGACCGCGGCCAGCGCGCGACGGAGCAGTGCGGCAATGGCCATCGGTGCTGGCTTACTTCTTCGGCGCGCTGAAGTCGACCGTCGGCGGTGTCGAGATTTGCGCCTCGTTCTGCACCGAGAAGTTGGGCTTGGGCGCGTAGCTGAAGATCTTGGCCGTGATGTTGGTCGGGAAGCTGCGCGCGAGCACGTTGTACTCCTGCACGCTTTCGATGTAGCGGTTGCGTGCCACGGTGATGCGGTTCTCGGTGCCTTCCAGCGTCACGCGCAGGTCGCGGAAGGCCTGGTTGGCCTTGAGCTCGGGGTAGCGCTCCGACACCACCATCAGCCGCGACAGTGCGGACGAAAGTTCGCCCTGTGCCTGCTGAAACTTGTTGAAGGCCTCGGGGTTGTTCAGCGTCTCTGGCGTTACCTGGATCGAGGTGGCCTTGGCGCGTGCCTCGATCACCTTGGTGAGCGTGTCCTGCTCGAAGCTGGCCTCGCCCTTCACGGTGGCCACGATGTTGGGCACGAGGTCGGCGCGCCGCTGGTACTGGTTGAGCACCTCGCTCCAGGCCGATTTGCTGGCCTCGTCGAGGGACTGGAACTGGTTGTAGCCGCATCCGCTCAGGGACAAGACCGCCGCGAGAATCAAGAGCCAGCGCTTCATCATCATTTGCATTACCTCCGCAGAATTGCCGGAAGGTAGCATAGATGGCTCTATGTCCCTCGACCCTCTACAAGCCCTGCGGGCCGCCAACCGTGCGGTACTGCCCGTTGCTTCCGATGCTTTCGGCACGCTGCTGATCGCGGGCGCGACCGGTGCGCTGGGAGCGGAGCTGCTGCGGCGGTTGGCGGGCAGCCACCGGCATGCCCACACCCGCGTGCTGGCGCGCGAGCCGATTCGCGACGGGTTGCGCGGCGTTGAAACCTACCTGAGCCCGACCCAGCCGATCGCGCAATGGCCGCTGACCTCGGCTCACACGGCCATCGTCGCCTTCGACCCGCCGCGGCTGTACCACGACCGCGAACGCGCGCTGTGGGTGCCCGAGCCTTCCGACTTGCCCGAACTGGCCCGCTGGCTGCGCGCCTGCGGCGTGCAGACGCTGGCCATCGTGCAGCCGCACGACCAGGGCCGGCTGCCCGAGGCGTTGAAGCGCGGGCTCGCCAGCCTCGACGAGCAGGCGGTGGTGGCCTGCGGCTTCGAGCGGGTGATCCTCGTGCGCTCGGCGCGCAAGCCGGTGAATGCGAAGTTCGCCAACCCGCTCGAGCGGCTCGCCGCATGGATGCTGTCCGTCGTGCGTTTCATGGTGCCGAGCAGCGAGCAGCCGGTGCGCGCGTCGAAGGTGGCGGAGCTGGTCGATGTGGCGCTGCGCATCGCGCCGCCGGGTGTGCACGTTGCCGCTCCCGAAATGGTGTGGCAGGCAGCCCAAGGCGACATGCCCGCCGTGGCCGCGCGCTGGCTCGGCGTATCGGGTTAATTCAGCCGCGCCACTGGCGCAGCAGTTCAGCCGAATCGACCACCAGCCCGAGGTGCAGCGACACCATCGCGAGCGCCGCGCCCTCCAGATGCGGATCGGTGCCGCGCACCAGGTCGCGCAGCACGATCACGCGATAGTTGTGGTTGTTGGCGTCGAAGGCGGTGTTGAGCACGCAGCAGTCGGTAAAGCCGCCGTTGAGCACCACCGTCTCGATACGCTGGTTGCGCAGCAGAAAGTCGAGATCGGTCGGGTAGAAGGCCGACAGCCGGCGCTTGCTGTCCACGCGCATGTCGCCGGGCTCGACGCGCGTGACCCATTCGGTCCACTTCGAGCCTTCGATGGCGTGCGCGTCGGCATTCGGAATCTCGCCCACGTGCAGGGGAAAGGTGCGCCGCCACGCGGACGGAATGCCGCGGATGTCGTCCACGCCGTCGGGCCGCAGCACCGACTTGATGTGCACGATGCGCACGCCCAGCGCGCGCACTTCGTCATGAAAACTGTCGATGGGCGCCACCACGTCGCGCGCGCGCGGCGCGGGGCAGGGGCAGTCGGGGCTGTCGTCGAGATGGCCGCGATGCATGTCGATGGAGACGACCGCGGTGGTGGCGGGGTTCAGGTAGTCGGCGAACTTTGCCGCGTCGAGCTCGCGCTCCTCGTTGTAGACCCAGGCCTTCATCGGCGTTCTTCTCTCACATAGGGTTGGCCCAGTGCACCGGGCTCTTCATCGGCACCGCGCCGAGAGAGCGCGACCCACACCATTACGCCGAGCGTCACCACATACGGCGTCATCATCACGAAGTACTGCGGCAACTGCACGCCATCCGCGGCAAGCTGCGGAATCAGCGCCTCGATGCAGCCGAACAGCAGCGCGCCGACCAGCGCCTTCCATGGCGACCAGCGCGCGAAGATCACCAGGCCCACCGCGATCCAGCCGCGCCCTCCGGTCATGCCCGCGATCCACAGCTTGGTGCTGACCACCGAGATGTAGGCGCCCGCCAGCCCCACCAGCGCCGAACCCGCGAGCACCGCCGCGAAGCGCCATGCCGTCACGCGGATGCCGGCCGCATCGGCCGCCTGCGGGTTCTCGCCCACCGCACGCAGCCGCAGGCCGGTGGAGGTGCGCGCGAAGAACCACGCTACCGCACCGAAGATAGGCAGCGTGAGCCACACCATCGCGTTCTGCTCGAAAAGCCTACCCACGACCGGCAGCAGCGACAGCGGCCACAGCGCCATCGCGCCGATGCCTTCGGTGGCGTGATTGGTCCAGTCGGCCATCGAGCCGACCAGCGCAGTGAGCCCCTGGCAGAAGAACACCAGCGCGAGCCCGGCAATCACCTGGTTCACGCGCAGCCAGATCACCATCACCGCGAACAGCACCGACACCGCGCTGGCCGCCAGCATCGCGAGCACCAGCGACACGGCCGGCTGGCCGATGGCGATCTGCGCGCCGATGCCGGCCAGTGCGCCGACCAGCATCAGCCCTTCGGCGCCGAGCGCGAGCACGCCCGCGCGTTCGCAGATGATGAGACCGAGCGCCGCGAGTGCATAAGGCACCGCGAAGTCCGGCGTGCTGGCCAGCCAGTTCAGGACGATGCTGCCGTTCATGCCGCAGCCTCCCCGCCCACGCGGCGCAGCCGATGGCGAATGAAGAAGTCGCTCGATGCCACGCACACCACGATCACCGCCTGTATGAGCTGCACCATCGAGAACGGCACCTGGTAGAACACCTGCAGGCTGCGTCCGGTGACGAAGAGCGCCGCCACCAGCAGCGCCACCACCGTTGCCGCGAGCGGGTTGTTGCGCGCGAGAAAGGCGATGAGGATGCCCGAGAAGCCATAGCCCTGATAGAAGGCCTGCGTGAGCCGGCCCTCCTGCCCCGCGACCACCGCGAAGCCCGCGAGCCCGGCCATCGCGCCCGACAGCAGCACCGCGCTGTAGATCGTGCGCCGCACCGGCACGCCGTTGGCATGCGCGACGCGCGGATTCGCATCGACGAAGCGCAGGTAGAGCCCCACGCGGCTCACGCTCACCAGCCACCACGCCAGCAGCGCGACCACGCCCGCGAGCACGATCGAGCTGCCGATGCCCGCGCCCAGCTCGGGAAGTCGCTCGAACACGCGGAACTGTGGCGAGTACGGAAAGTTGTCCTTCGGGTCCTTCCAACTGCCGTAGACCAGGTGCAGCAGGAAGTTGGCCGCCATGTAGTTGAGCATCAGCGTCGAGATGATCTCGTTCACGCCGAGCTTCAGCTTGAGCCACGCGGGGCCCAGCACCCACAGCAGGCCGCAGCCGATGGCGGCCGCGAACATCAGCGGCAGGCGCAGGTTCTCGGGGCCGATCTGCCACATCGAGACGGTGGTCGCGCCGATGGCGCCCCAGATCATCTGGCCTTCGAGGCCGAGGTTCCAGAAGCGCGCGCGGAACGCGATGGAGCCCGCGAGGCCGACGAGGATCATCGGCGCGGCCTGGAACAGCACGGCGCGGAAGTTCTGGCCGTCGAAGAAGGTCTGCATCACGAACTCGTTGGCGAGTTCGTCGGCGGGCACACCCGCGCCCACGAGGATCGCGGCGGAGATGGCGAAGCCCACGAGCAATGCCGCCGCGAGGATCAGCGTCTGCCAGCGCCAGGCCATGTGCTGGCGGATTTCGAGCGCGTAGCGGCGACGTGCGAGCGGTTGTGTGTGCTGCTGCGAGTTCACCTGGGTCCCGGGCGCTTGTGCCATGTCGACGGAGAGCGAGGCATCAGCCATGGTCCACCATCGCCTGTCCGATGGCCTGCCGGTCGGCGGGTTGCGCGAACTCGCCGGCAATGCGACCGCGCGTCATCACGCCTACGCGGTCGGCGAGCTGCAGTACTTCGTCGAGGTCTTCGCTGATGAGCAGCACTGCTGCGCCGCTGTCGCGCGCGGCGCGCAGCCGCGCATGCACTTCAGCGCTAGCGCGCACGTCGAGCCCGCGGCTCGGGCTGTGCGCGAGCACCAGCGTGGGCGACTTGCCGAACTCTCGCGCGAGCACCAGCTTCTGCGCATTGCCGCCCGACAACAGCGCGGCCTTCTGCGCGACCGAGCGCACGCCCTGCACATCGAAGGCGTGCACAGCTTCTTGCGTGTCGCTCTGGATGCGGCCACGGCGCAGGCGCCACACGGGGCCGTAGCGGCCGGTGTGCACGCGGCCGATGGCGTAGTTCTCGGCGACGGAAAGGCCACCCGCGAGCGCGAGCCCGTAGCGGTCGGCCGGGATGGCGGCAATGCCGATGCCGCGGCGCGCCGATGCGGCCATGGTCTTCAGGTCGCCGTGGCCCTCGAGCCGGATCTCTCCTTCGGTGGCTTCGCCCGGCAGGCCCATGATTGCGCCCGCCAATTCGCCCTGGCCGTTGCCGCCTACACCTGCAAGGCCGTAGATTTCGCCCGCGTGCAGTTCGAGATCCACGCCGTCGAGCACGCGACGGCCTTCGGGCGAGGCGGGCGTGCGCAGCCCGCGCACTGAAAGGCGCACGGGGCCGCGCGATGCGGTTGAAGGCTGGAATCCTTGCGCGGCAATCGATTCACCCACGGTGAGCTTCACCAACTCGGCGACCGATGCTTCGCCCGGCTTCAGCGTGGCCACCGTGCGCCCGCCGCGCATCACCGTCACGCGGTCGGCATACGCCTTCACATCGGCCATCTTGTGCGTGACCAGCACCACGGCAGACCCCGCACGCGCCAGACCCTGCACCGTCTGCAGCAGGCGCGCGGCTTCCTGGTCGGTCAGCACGGCGGTGGGCTCGTCGAGGATCAGGATGCGCGCGCCCGCGAGCAGCACCTTGAGGATTTCGACGCGTTGCTGTTCCGCGATCGACAGTGCATCGATGCGCTTCGATGGATCGATGTCGAAGCCCAGCTCCGAGGCCTTGTTGCGGATGTCGCGCTCGATCTCGCGCAGCCGTTCGCCATGGCTTTGAAATTCGGCCGGCGGTGGTGCGGTGAGCAAAATGTTCTGCGCCACCGTGAAAGGCCGCACCAGCTTGAAATGCTGGTGGACCATGCCGATGCGGTGCTTCGCAGCGTCGCGTGGGCCGGTGAAGCGCACCGCGTTGTCGTCCACCAGCAGCTGCCCGGCCTCGGGTGCATAGAGCCCGGCCGCGATGTTCATCAGCGACGATTTGCCCGCGCCGTTCTCGCCCAGCAGCGCATGCACCTCGCCCCAGCGCGCGGCGAAGTGTGCGTCGGTCAATGCCGCGAAGCCGTCGAAGGACTTGCGGATGCCGGTGAGTTCTAGCGCGTTGTTGGGCATGAACTTACTTCTGCGTGACCACGCCCTTGACGAACCAGTCCATCTTCCACAGGTCCGCATCGGACAGCACCGCGCCCTTGGCAACGCGCTCCTTGCCGTCGCGGTCGGCGAGCGGGCCGGCGTAGACCTGCTTGCCCTTCATGATCGCGTCGCGCTCGGCGGTGATGACCGCGGCCTTGTCCTTGGGCACGGCGGGGCCGAAGCCCGCGATGTCGGTGCCGCCGTCCTTCATCTCGATGAAGGCGCCGTACTGCGCGGGTTTCCAGTTGCCGGCCATCACCTTCTTCAGCTCGGGCGTCAGGAAGCGGTCCCACACCCACACCGACGAGCACAGCGTGGCCTTGGGCGCGAACTGGCGCAGGTCGCGGTGGTGGCCGGTGCCGTACACGCCGCGCTCCTGCGCGACGATCTGCGGCGTGGGGCTGTCGACGTGCTGGCCGATCACGTCGGCGCCCTGGTCGATGAGCGCGGCGGCGGCGGCGCGTTCTTTCACCGGGTCGTTCCAGGCACCGGTGTAGATCACGTTGACCGTGGCGTTCGGGTTCATCTTCTGGGCGCCGAGCGCGAAGGCGTTGATGGTCCAGTTCACCACGCCGAAGGGGTTGGCCGCGACGAAGCCGAGCTTGCCGGTCTTCGATGCAGCGCCGGCGGCCATGCCGCAGAGGTACTGGCTTTCGTAGGTGCGGCCGTAGAACGATTCGAGGTTGCTGCCGTTAGTGGTGCCCGAGCCGTTGAGGAAGGCAACATCGGGGTACTTGGCGGCCAGGTCCTTGAAGCTGTCGGAGTATCCGAAGGCCGTGCCGATCACGATGTTGGCCCCGCGCTGGATGAACTTTTCTGCAGCGGGCTTGATGGCCGATGCGTCTTCGGGCACGTTCTCGACGAACTGGATCTTCTGGCCGATTTCCTTCTCGATCTTCACGCGAGCCTCGTCGAAGGCCTGCGTCCAGCCGCCGTCGTTCTTCGGACCGAAGTAGAGCATCGCGATCTTCGGCTTGTCCTTCAGCGTGAAGCCGTCGGCGGCCGCGGCGGGCAGCGTGGTGAAGAAGGCGCCGCTGGCTGCGATGGTCATCGCGAGGCCCAGGCCTGGAGTGAGGGTGCGCAACTGCTGCATGGAACTACCTTTGAGGAGAGGCTTTGAAGGGAGGAGGGGACGGGAAAAGGAGCGAATGCAGTGCGCGTCACATCATGAAGTTGATGCGAAACACATTGCCCTCGGGGTCGAGCAGCACCGACTGGTACCAGTTGTAGTAGGTGACGTACGGTGGCTTGATAAGCGTGGCGCCGGCCTCCAGCGCCACAGGCACCATGCGGTCAACGTCGGCCTGGCTGTCGACGTCGATGTTCAGCAGGAACTTCACGCCGCGCGTGTCGGAGAACTCGCTCAGATGCAGCAGCTCGTAGGCATCGAGTGCGTTGAAGCCGAGGCTCGACTTGCCTGTGTCCAGTCCTCGGAAGATGGGCGAGCGGATCGCTTCGATCTCGGGGAAGCCGAATACGCGCTGGTAGAAGCCGCTGAGTGCGACCACGTCTTTTGCGAAGACGTTGACGTAGGAGAGGTGGGCCATGTCAGTTGCTCATTGGGCGTTTGCTGTTGTTCTTGTTCGGGGTGCGTGCGAATGACACCGGGTACTCCCCTCCGCGAATGTCCCCCGGCCTTCGGCCTCCTCCTTTATTTCGCTGCGGGGAGCACCCGGCGCCATTCGCACATGGGCGCGGCTGTGGTGCTGGCCGATCAACCACCGCAGTGAACAACGATCACGCCGATGGGGTGCCTTGCGCAGCGAAATAAAGGAGGAGGCCGGAGGCCGGGGGACATTCGCGGAGCAAGGTACCCCGTCGGCGTGATCGCACCCCGAAGAACAGCAGGCCGTCATCTCAAGCCATCGCCTTCGTGCCACCAAAGGTCGTCTGCTTGACGAACTTCGAAGTCAGGTGATCGCCCGAGGAAATCGGCGCGTATTTGGCCTGCTCACCCGGCGCAAGGCAGCTAGGCAAGCACTCGACCATCGCGTCGTAGTTCGGCTGGTGGAAGAACACCAGCGATTGCCGGCGGTTGGTGCTGGCGATCTCGAAGGGCGGGTTGATCACGCGGTGCAGCGTGGAAACCCACTGGTCGTTGGTCCACTGCATCATGAGGTCGGCGATGTTGACCACCAGGCCGCCTTCGACCTGAGGCACGTCGACCCACTGGCCGGCCTTGTTGAACACCTGCAGGCCCTTGTCGTCGGGCAGCACGATGGTGAGGCTGCCGTAGTCGCTGTGCGCGCCCGCGCGCAATTGGCCGGGCAGCGGCTGCTCGCGCTGCGGCGGATAGCTCAGCACACGAAACATGCTGATGTGTTTGTCGATCTTGTCGTCGAAGAAGGTCTCGGGCAGCGAGAGGCCGAGCGCAAAGACGCGCATCAGCGAGCGAGAGAGATCGCTCATCGCCTCGAAGTAGCCTTCGTAGGCTTCGCGGAAGCCCTCGATGGGCGGCCAGCTGTTGGGCTCGAAGTGCGGGCCGGCGGCGGGGCCGCGGTGGTAGTCGTCTTGCGGCACGTTCGACGGGCCGATCGAGAACGATTCCTTCAGGTCGCCGGGAGCGGCTTCTTCGAGGCTGTACGAGAGCCCTTCTTCGCCCACCGCGCTGTAGCCGCGTACCGCGTCTTCGCGCGGGCGGTCGACCTTTCGCTTTTCACCCAGCGGCATGTCGAAGAACCTGCGCGAGAGCGACGACACGCGCGAGATCAGCTCGGGCGCAATGCCGTGGTTCGTGATGACGAGAAAGCCGATGCTGCGGCAGGCCTCGTCGACCTTCTTCGCGACCTCGGCCTTGCCTTCGGCGGTGCCCGCGAAGTAGGGCGCTAGATCGATGATGGGGACGGACAGCAGGGTCATGGCAGGTTCCTCATGCTTGGCATGCCTTTCGCCATGCAACGTCTGTGCCAGTTGGACCAAATGGACAAAACGCATCCGTCGCGTCAGCATGGTGCGCAACGACGCGCCGCGAAGGCGGCTGCGGCGCAAGGCGATGCACCACGGCCTTACAGTGGTGCGCTGTGCTGTCCACCGATTCACTAACGAACGAACAAGAGAAGAGCGAGGGAAGATGCCGAAGACCAAAGCGCTGGCCGCGAGTGCCAGCAGCAAAGAGAAGAGCCCGGCGCGCAAGCGCGCGAAGCCCGCGGTGCGCAGCGCGTCTGCGGTGAGCCGCCGGCTGCGCCAGATCGAGGACAAGCGCAGCGCGATCCTCGGTGCGGCGCTGGGGTTGTTCTCCCGCTTCGGCCTGCACGGCACGTCGATCGACCAGGTGGCGGCACGCGCCGATGTATCGAAGAGCAACCTGCTCTACTACTTCGCGAACAAGGAGGAGCTTTACGTCAACGTGCTGCGCGATCTGCTCGCGCTGTGGCTCGAACCGCTGCGCGGCTTCAGCGCAGAGCAGGACCCGGCCGAAGCCATTGGCGACTACATCCGCCGCAAACTGGTGGTCTCGCGCGACCGGCCCGATGCGTCACGGCTCTTTTGCCTGGAAATGATCCAGGGTGCGCCGCTGCTGCGCGATGAGCTCGACCGCGAACTGCGCACGCTGGTGGAGAAAAAGTCGGAGGTGATCCGCGCGTGGGTCGAGGCGGGCAAGCTGGCGCCCGTCGATCCGCATCACCTGATCTTCGCGCTGTGGGCGGTGACGCAGCACTACGCGGACTTCGGCGTGCAGGTGCAGGCGCTGTCTGGGCACACGCTGGACGATGAGGCGTTCTTCGAGCGCACTGTTGAGAACGTGCAGCGCATCTTTCTTCAAGGCATCACGCCGCGCTGATCCGGGAGGATGTCAATGCGGTGGCGCTGCGATCTCGTGATAGCGCCGGTCGAAGTAGATGAGGCCCTGCGTCGCACCACCGATGGCGATGGCCACTGCCTCACAGAACAGCACGTCGTGCGTGCCCGCGCTCGTCGCATGCACCACACGGCAGTCGAAGGACACGGCCGCGTCGTCGAGCATCGGCGAGCCGGTGGTCTTGCGGCTCCAGTTGCCGGCGGCGAAGCGCTCGTCCATCGGTGTCTTGCCACCGAACAATGTCGAGAGCGACTGGTGCCCCGCGGCCAGCACGTTCACGCACAGCACGCCGTTGGTCTTGAACGCCGGGTACACCGAGGCCGAACGATTGAGGCACACCAGCAGCGTCGGCGGCTCGTCGGTCACGCTGCACACGGCCGATGCGGTGAAGCCGGCGCGGCCCGCGGGGCCGTCGGTGGTGATGATGTTCACCGCCGCGCCCAGCCGGGCCATCGCATTGCGATAGTCGGCCTTCGGCAAGCCCGGCGGCAGGCCGGCGGGGTTCGATGAAGAAGCATGGGAGGCCATGGCGTTCAGCATGTCGTGACGACTCCTTCAGGCCAGCACGCAGGCCTCGTCGAAGGGCAGCCGCGGCAGGCGGCCGAACACCTTCGACGCATCGCCATGGCCCAGGTTGATGAGGAAGTTGACGGTCCAGTCGGTGCCCTCGAAGAAGGCCGCGTCGACCTTCGCCTTGTCGAAGCCCGACATCGGACCGGCATCGAGACCGACCGCGCGCGCCGCGAGCAGCAGGTAGCCCGCCTGCAGGCTGGCATTGCGAAAGGCGGTCTCGTGCGCGGCCTCAGGGCTGCCGGTGAACCAGCTGCGCGCGTCGGCATGCGGGAACAGCGTGGGCAGCTTGTCGTAGAACTTGCGGTCCCACGCCGCGATGACCGTGACGGGCGCGGCCATGGTCTTGTCGAGATTGCCCTTGGAGAGCGCGGGTGCGAGGCGCTGCTTGCCTTCGGGCGTGCGCACGAAAACGAAGCGCGCGGGCGAGCAGTTGGCCGATGTGGGGCCGAGGCTCGCGAGTGCGTAGATCTGCTGCAGCTGTGCGTCGGTGACCGGTTCGTCGGTCCAGCCGTTGTGGCTGCGCGCGCCGGTGAAGAGCAGCGACAGTGCGGCGTCGTCGAGTGTGGATGCAAGAGTGGTGGTCATGCGGGAACGGCGGGTGTGCTGACCCGCGAAAGAAAGTCGAGCAGGCTGCGGTTGAAGGCTTCGGCCTCGGTCACGCTGTGGGCATGGCCGCCGTGCGGCATGAAGTCGAGCGTGACGTCGCTCAGGCCATCGGCCAGGCGCTGCGAGCAGGTCCAGGGCACGAGCGTGTCGTCCTTGGCTGCGGCCACCAATGCAGGAGCAGTGATGTCTGCGAGGCGTGCGTCGACATCGAAGGCGCGCAGCGCGGCGATGCGTGCGTGCATGTTGGCCTCGCCCGGGAAGTGCGCGAAGGCGTGATCGACTTCGTCGGCCACGCGCTGCGCGTGTTCGGCGGCCCAGGCTGCGGGGTAAAGGAAGATCGGCTGCGCTTCCACGTATGCGCGCGGACCGCAGGCGCCTAGCAGCGCGAGCCGCGCATCGAAGCAGCGCGCCGAATGCGTGTTGGGCTTCGACCACGCGTTGATGAGCACGAGGCTCGCGATGCGAGAGGGCGCATCGAGCGCGAGCTGCAGACCCACGAGGCCGCCGAGCGCATGGCCCGCGAAGTGGCATTGCGAAGTGTTCGTGGCGTCGAGGATTTCGAGCACGTCCTGCGCCATGTCCTCGATGGCATATGCCTCTGGCAATGCAGCGGGGCTGCGGCCGGTGCCGCGCTGGTCATACGCAATGACGCGGTGCCCGGCGGCAATCAACGCGCCGAGCTGCGGCTGCCAGAACCCGGCCGAGCCACCGAGGCCCGACGACAGCAGCACGGTGGCTGCCGCATCGGACGGCCCGTGCACTTCGTAGTGCAGCGACGGCATGCGCTTCAGCCCTTCTTGCCGACGTGCGCGATCGAGGCAATCTCGACCAGCGCGTCGGGCTTCACCAGGCCGCACTGGATGCAGTAGCGCGCGGGCTTGGTGCCGGGAAAGAACTCGGCATACACCGTGTTGATCTTCGCGTAGTCGGCCCAGTCCTTGATCATGATCTGGTTGAAGGTCACGTCGTCCATGGTGCCGCCCGCGGCCTCGACCACGCCCTGGATGATGGTGAGTACGTGGCGCGCCTGCGCGCTCGCGTCGCCCACATGCACAACGTTGTTGTCCTTGTCGAAAGGCAGCGTGCCCGACACGTAGAGCACGCCGTCGGCGAGCGTGCCGGGAACGTAGGGGGCGAGTGGCACGCCGGTGCCGGGCGGGATGATGGCTTGCTTGGGCATGAAGAAGAGCTCCTTGAAAAGAATCAGACAGTGGCCGTTTCGGCCGGAACGGGTTGAGCAATGGGCGAGGGCGCGAAGGTGCTGCAGAAGTGATCCACCGTGGAGACCCATCCGAAGAAGGTCTCGACGTTGTAGACCGCAGCCTTCTGGATCGCGGGCCCGCCGAGTTCGTGCGTGGCGTCTTCGAGCATCACGGCGAAGTATTCGAGGTGGAAGGCATCGCGCAGCGTCGATTCGACGCACACGTTGGTGGCGATGCCGGTGAACACCAGGTTGCGGATGCCGCGCGCGCGCAGCGTGCTGTCGAGCGTGCTGTTGAAGAAGCCGCTGTAGCGCGTCTTCGGCACCACGATGTCGCCGGGCTGTGGCTTCATCTCTTCGATGAGTTCGTAGTCCCAGCCGCCCTTGGCGAGGAACTTGCCCTGCAGTTCGGGCTTGGCGCGCATGGTCTTGAGTGCGTTCGACTTGTGCCAGTTCGGCGAGCCGGGGCCACCGGCCTCGACGTATGCCGCGTCCCAGCCGTTCTGCAAAAACACGACCAGCATGCCGGCCGCGCGCGCTGCCGCGACGGTGCGCGCGATGTTGGCGATGGTGCCTTGCGCGCCGGAAATGTCGAAGCCGGCCGAGTCGACGTACCCGCCGATGGATGCATAGGCGTTCTGCATGTCGACGACGATCAGCGCCGAGTCGCTCGCGTGTAGCGCCAGCGGCTCGGGGCGCGCGGGCAGCACCAGCGGTGCCGGGGCGCCCGGCAGGCGCGGTGCGCCAACGGGGGTGTTCGATGTGAGGGTGGTGTTGCGTGCCGGAGTGCTCACGTGACGCTCCTGTTCAGGCCGCGAGGCGTTCGGGTTCGACCTGCGACGGCACGGGGCTCTGCACGTGCGCGCGGCTCTTCATGAGCGGCTGGATGCGTTCGCCGAAGGCTTCGACGCCCTGCAGGAAATCGTCGAAGGTCAGCAGCACGCCTTCGGTGCCGGGCACCTCGGCCATTTCGTCGAGCATGTGCGCGACGTTTTCATACGAGCCCACGAGCGTGCCCATGTTGATGTTCACGGCCGAGGTCGGGTCGGCCATCTGGCGCACGTTGGTGTCTGCGCCCGACTTGGTGTCGGCCGCGCCCTGCTGGCCCAGCCATGCAATCGCCTCGTGGTCGGCGCCGGCCTTGTAGTGCTCCCACTTGGCGCGCGCGGCCTCGTCGGTCTCGTCGGCGATCACCATCATCAGCACGTAGGTGGTGACGTGGCGGCCGGTCTTCGCGGTGGCCTCGATGAGCTTCTCGGCCGCGGCTGCGAAGGCCTTGGGCGTGTTCACGCCCTTGCCGAAGCAGAAGTTGTAGTCGGCGTACTTGGCGGAAAACTCCATGCCCGCGTCGCTCTGGCCGGCGCAGATCACCTTCATGTCGGCCTGCGGCTGCGGGCTCAGGCGGCAGTCGTCCATCTTGAAATGGTCGCCCTTGAAGTCAGACTGGCCCGTGCCCCAGAGGTCGCGCAGCACCTGGATGTATTCGGACAGGTACTGGTAGCGTGTGCCGAAGAATTGGTCGCCGGGCCACATGCCCATCTGCGAATACTCGGGCCGCTGCCAGCCGGTGACGAGGTTCAGGCCGAAGCGGCCGTTGGAGATCGAATCGATGGTCGACGACATGCGCGCCACGATGGCCGGCGGCATCACCAGCGAAGCGGCAGTGGCAAAGAGCTTGATCTTGCTGGTGACCGCCGCGAGGCCCGCCATGAGCGTGAAGGACTCCAGGTTGTGATCCCAGAACTCCGTCTTGCCGCCGAAGCCGCGCAGCTTGATCATGGACAGCGCGAAGTCGACGCCGTAGCGCTCGGCCTTCAGCGTGATCTGCTTGTTGAGTTCGAAGCTGGGCTTGTATTGCGGTGCGTTTTCGGAAAGCAGCCAGCCGTTGTTGCCGATGGGAATGAAGATGCCGACGTTCATGGAAGGGCTCCTGTTGCGAGGTCGCGAAGCTCCTTGCATGCGCCGTGCCAGTTGGATAAGTCGTTTTAAATCAACGGCTTATGAAGAAACGGCATCCGCGTTTTGACCATTTGGTCCAAAGTGGAGCAGGCGTTCCATCCGGATTGCAGCAGCACGGTGCAACCCGGACCAAAGCGGTGCAGTGCCGCCGTCACGGACAGCGCGGCAAAATCGCGCAATGCCCAAGACCCCACTCCGCGCCGCCGCGGCCATCGGCGGCACTGCCGACGACGTCGAAGCGGCCTTCTATGAAGCGCTGCAACGCGGCGACATCGATGCGCTGATGGCCTGCTGGGCCGACGAGGACGAAGTGTTCTGCGTGCACCCTGGCGGCCCGCGGCTGGTGGGGACCGTGGCGATCCGCGCGGCCTTCGAGCAGATGTTCGGCAACGGCGCGATCCACGCCATGCCGGCGCGGGTGCGCAAGATCGAGTCGCTCGGCAGCGCCGTGCACAACGTGCTCGAACGCATCGAGGTGCTCACGGCCGAAGGCCCGCGCCATGCCTTCGTGCTGGCCACCAACGTCTATCACAAGACCGCCCAGGGCTGGCGCATGGTGGCGCACCATGCGAGCCCGGGCAGCGCGCGCGAGCCCGACGACGCGAACGATCCGCCCCAGACCCTGCATTGATGCCCTCCTTCGTTGCTTCTCCTTCCGCTACTTCTCCTGCTGCTCTCCAGTCGATGGACTACGCCGCGCCGCGCTGGCTGCCCGGCGGCAACCTGCAGACCATCTGGGCCGCGCTCTACGCCCGTCGCTTCGACGGGCCGGCCCCGGTCTACCGGCGCGAACGCTGGCCCACGCCGGACGGCGACTTCATCGACGTCGACTTCGTGGATGCGCCAGTGCCAGGCCCGAGGCCTCTGCTGGTGCTGTTCCATGGGCTCGAAGGCTCGTCGCGCAGCCACTACGCCGAAGCCTTCGCCGCCTTTGCGGCGTCTCGCGGCATGGCCTTCGCGGTGCCGCACTTTCGCGGCTGCAGCGGCGAGCTGAACCTGGCGCCGCGCGCCTACCACTCGGGCGACTTCGAGGAGATCGGCTGGGTCCTGGCGCGCATGCGCGAGCAGCACTCAGGCAAGGGCGGCGGGCCGGTGCTGGCGGCGGGCGTGTCGCTCGGCGGCAATGCGCTGATGCGCTGGGCCTCGGAGGCGGGCGAGACCGCTTCTGGCGTGGTGAGCGCCGTGGCCTCGGTCTGCGCGCCGCTCGACCTCGCGGCGGGCGGCGAAGCCATCGGCCAGGGCTTCAACAAGCTGGTCTACACGCGCATGTTCCTCGCGACCATGAAGCCCAAGGCGCTGGCCAAGCTGGCGCAGTTTCCGGGCCTGTTCGACCGCGAGCGGCTGATGTCGTCGCGCAACCTCTACGACTTCGACAACGTCTTCACCGCCCCGCTGCACGGCTTTCGCGATGTCGACGACTACTGGTCGCGGGGCTCGGCCAAGCCGCACCTGGCGTCGATCCGCGTGCCCGCGCTGGTGGTGAATGCGCGCAACGACCCGTTCATTCCGGCGCGCAGCCTGCCGAAGCCCGGCGAGGTGGGGGCGCACGTCACGCTGTGGCAGCCCGCTCACGGCGGGCATGTGGGCTTTCCGATGGGGTTGCCGCCGGGGCATGTGCGCGGCATGCCGGAGCTGGTGGGCGGCTGGCTGCAGCTGCATGGCGGCGCTTCCACTGACGGTGGGGGCTTGCCACCAGGACGAGAATGACGCCATGGATGACATCGTCAAACAAGCATTGGCCAAGTGGCCCAACGTGCCCCACTGCTACGGCTGGCTCGGCCTCGACGCGCGCGGCAACTGGTACATGCGCGACGACCGTACCCAGGCGCAGGGCCCGTTTCGTAAAGCCAAGGGCTCGATGCTCAGGCACGACAAGCTGATCGACTTCATCCAACGCAATTACGAGCACGATGAAGAAGGCCAGTGGTTCTTCCAGAACGGGCCACAGCGTGTGTATGTGGAGCTGGAGACTTCGCCGCTGGTGTGGCGGGTCGCCGAAGACGAAGGCGGTGGCTTCACCGTCACGGCCCATACGGGCAAGGCGACCGAGGTGTCGGGCTGCCTGCTCGACGAGGAAGGCCGGCTCTATCTGGTTTCGCCTCTAGGGCTCGGGCTGGTGCATACGCAGGACGTAGGCATCGCCGCCGAGGCTGTCGAACGCGGCCTGTGGACACCGGAGGCAGTACAGGCCACTGAATTGCCCACCCGCTTCGGGCATGTGCTGAGTCCAGCGGAGCGCCACGCTGACGCTGCCACATCTGCCGCGCGCCAATGAAAAAAGCCGGCGCTGAGGCCGGCTTTCTTTCGTGACTAGGGAAAACGCCTACTTCGCAGCAGCGCTGGCTGCAGGGGCCGCACCCGAAGCACCTTCAGCGGGTGCAGCAGCGGCCGGACGGTCCGGCACCGGGAACTTGGCACCGCCGGCATTGGCCATGTAGACCACGGCACGGCCCACTTCGAGGTCTTCGAAGTCGCCGCCGCCCTGCGCGGGCATGGCGCCCTTGCCCTTCAAGGCGTGTTCGAGGAGCGTGGCATAGCCTTGGCCGATACGCGGGCCCCAGGCTGCGGCATCGCTCAGGTGCGGGGCGCCGGGAATGCCGGGCGCGCCGTGGCAGGCGACGCACTGGGCCTTGAACACGACCTCGCCTGCGGCGAGCGGGCGGTTGGCGTCGCGGATCTCGATGGCGCCGACCTTCTTGAGGCGTTCGGCCACTTCGCGGTCGCGCGCTTCCTTGGTCACACCATAGAGCGACATGCTCTCGCCTTCTGCGATGCCGGCGGGCTTGGTGCCCGAGACCACGTAGGAGACAAGACCCACGATGATCAGGATCGGGGCTATGAAGGAGAAAAATACCGCGAGCAGCAGTTGCTTCGGGTTCTTGATAGGCCCGGTGTGGGCTTCTTCTGTGGCCTGGTAATGCGGGTCTGCGCTCATTGGCGTCCTCAATTATCGGGGGCTCGTCGGGGGGCTTGTCCTAACCAACCGGCGATTATAGAGAGGCCCCTTGCCCGAACGGACAAGGGACCACCCTTATCGGACGCCTTGGCGTCTCAGCCCTTGTCGCGTGTGGCCCAGCCGCCACCCAGCGTCCGGTACAGCGTGACCTGGTTCTGCAGTTGCAGCAGGCGCACGGTCACGGCCGATTGCTGCGCAGTAAACAGCGAGCGCTGTGCGTCCAGCAGGTCGAGCGCGCTGGCGATGCCGTTGCGGTAGCGCAGGTCGGAGAGCTTGAAGCGCACCGCCTCCGCATCGGCCTGCGCACGCTGCGCGCGCACTTGTTCGCCCAGCGTGGCGCGGCCCGCGAGCGCATCGGCCACTTCGCGGAACGCCGTCTGGATCGACTTCTCGTACTGCGCCACTGCGATCTCGCGCCCGGCCTTGGCCGAGTCGAGCGTGGCGATGTTGCTGCCCGCGTCGAAGATCGGCAGCGTCACCGTCGGCGCGAACGACCAGGCCTTCGAGCCGCGGTCGAACAGGCCCGAGAACTCGCTGCTCGCAGTGCCGATGGAGCTCGTCAGCGACACGCGCGGGAAGAAGTTCGCGCGCGCCGCGCCGATGTTGGCGTTGGCCGCAATCAGCTGCTGCTCGGCCGAGCGGATGTCGGGCCGTTCGGCCAGCAGGTCAGAAGGCAGGCCGGCCGGCACGTCGGGCATCGGCTTGATGCCATCCAGGCCCTTGATGCCGCCCGCCGTGGCGTCGGCCGGCACCGGCGCGCCCAGCAGCAGGGCGAGGGCGTTCTCGTCCTGCATGCGCGCGCGCTGCTGCTCCGCATAGGATGCGCGCGCCGTTTCCAGCAGCGAGTTGGCGGCCTGGAAGTCGAGCTCCGACGACACGCCGTTGTCGAAGCGCATCTTCGTGAGGCGCACCGACTCTTCGCGCGTGACCATCGTCTGGCGCGTGATCTCGAGCAGCTCGTCGTCGGCCAGCAGCGTGAGCCAGCCGTTGGCGACCGACGCGATCAGGCTGATCTGCACCGCCTTGCGCGTCTCGTCCGTGGCGAGGTACTGCGCCAGCGCCTGGTCCTTCAGCGCGCGGATGCGGCCGAAGAAGTCCAGCTCCCAGGCGTTGAAGCCCAGGTTGACGCTGTACGACGACGACACGCTGCCCACGCTGGGGTCGAAGGCCTGGTAGGGGTTCGGGCTCGAGCGCGAGCCCGAACCCGTGAGGCCCACAGCCGGGAACAGCGCCGAGCGCTGGATCTGGAACTGCGCGCGCGCCTGCTCGATGTTGAGCACCGACACACGCAGGTCGCGGTTGTTCACGAGCGCGGTCTGGATCAGGCCCGCGAGCCGCGCGTCGGTGAAGAAGTCCTGCCAGGGCAGGTTGGCTGCGGCCTGGCCGGGCGGCTGCGTCGGGTCGCCCGGGTAGGTGGTGGGCACCGGCGCGGCGGGGCGCTCGTAGGTCGGAATCAGCGAGCAGCCGGCCAGCAGCATCGCGGCGGCCAGGGCTGTGGGAATCAGTTTCTTAGTCATGTTTAGGTTCCTCCGCGATGCCGGCAGCTTCGGCGTGTCGCTTGTCGGCTTCACGCTGGCGCGCGCTGCCCTTGAACAGGGTGCGCACCACCACGAAGAACACCGGCACGAAGATCACGGCCAGGGCGGTGCCCGTCACCATGCCGCCGAGCACGCCAGTGCCGATGGCGCGCTGGCTGGCAGAGCCGGCGCCCGAGGCGATCACCAGCGGCACCACGCCAAGGCCGAAGGCCAGCGAGGTCATGATGATCGGGCGGAACCGCAGGTGAGCGGCGGCCAGCGCCGATTCGATGACGCCCTTGCCCTGCGCCTGCAGGTCCTTGGCGAACTCGATGATCAGAATCGCGTTCTTCGCGGACAGGCCGATGATGGTGATCAGCCCCACCTGGAAGTACACGTCGTTCGAATAGGCGCGCAGCATCGTTGCCACCAGCACGCCCAGCACGCCGAGCGGCACCACCAGAATCACCGACAGCGGGATCGACCAGCTTTCGTACAGCGCGGCCAGGCAGAGGAACACAGCCAGGATCGCGAAGCCATAAAGGATGATGGCCTGCGAACCCGCGAGCTTTTCTTCGCGCGACTGGCCGGTCCATTCGAAGCCGAAGCCTTGCGGCAGCTGCGCGGCGAGCTTTTCCATCTCGGCCATCGCGGCGCCCGTGCTGTAGCCGGCGGCGGCGTCGCCGCTGATGCGGATTGCCGGGTAGCCGTTGTAGCGCACCGTCTGCGTGGCGCCCGTAACCCATTTGGTGGTCGCGAAGGCCGACAGCGGCACCGGCTGGCCCTGCGTGTTGCTGGCGTTCAGCTTGAGCAGATCGTCGGGCTGCATCCGCGCCGGAGCGTCGGCCTGCACCACCACGCGCTGCAGGCGGCCGCGGTTCGGGAAGTCGTTGACGTAGTTCGAACCCAGGCCGGTCGACAGCGTCGTATTGATCGCGTCGAAGCTCACGCCCAGCGCATTCGCCTTGTCGCGGTCGATGTCGATCTGCAGTTGCGGCGCGTCTTCCAGGCCGTCAGGGCGAACCTGCGTCAGGATCTTGCTCTGCGATGCCATGCCCAGCAGCTGGTTGCGTGCGTTGATCAGCGCCTCGTGGCCCGCGCCCGAGCGGTCCTGCAGACGGAAGCTGAAGCCGCTGGCATTGCCTAGTTCGGGAATGGGCGGTGGGCTCAGCGGGTAGATGAAGGCGTCGCGGATGCCCGACAGCGCACCGAAGGCACGGCCGGCCAGCGCGCTGGCCGAGTGGGCCGGGTCCTTGCGTTCGTCCCAGTCCTTCAGCGTCACGAAGGCGAGGCCCGCGTTCTGGCCCTGGCCCGAGAAGCTGAAGCCCATCACGCCCACCATGCTCTGCACTTCGGGCTGCTTCAGGATGAAGCCCTCGACCTGCTGCATGACCGACAGCGCGCGCTCCTGCGTCGCACCTGGCGGCAGCTGCACGTTCACGATGATGTTGCCCTGGTCTTCCTGCGGCAGGAACGAGGTCGGCAGACGGGTGTAGGTGAACACCACCGCGCCGATGATGGCGAGGTAGATCACGAGGTAGCGGGCAGCTCGGCGCAGGATGCGCGCGACCATGCTCTCGTAGCCCTTGGCCGTGCTGGCGAAGCCGCGGTTGAACCAGCCGAAGAAGCCGGTCTTCTCGTGGTGGTGGCCAGCTTCCACCGGCTTGAGCAGCGTGGCGCATAGCGCCGGCGTGAGCGACAGCGCCATGAAGGCCGAGAAGGCGATCGAGGCCACCATCACCGCCGAGAACTGGCGGTAGATGTTGCCGGTCGAGCCGGCGAAGAACGCGAGCGGCACGAACACCGAGATCAGCACCACCGTCACGCCGATGATGGCGCCGGAGATCTGCTTCATGGCCTTGCGCGTGGCTTCGAGCGGCGACAGCCCCTCCTCGCTCATGATGCGCTCGACGTTCTCCACCACCACGATGGCGTCGTCCACCACGATACCGATCACCAGCACCATGCCGAACATGGTCAGCACGTTGATCGAGAAGCCGAGCGCCAGCAGCGAGGCAAACGTGCCCAGCAGCGCGATCGGCACCACGATGGTCGGGATGATCGTGTAGCGCCAGTTCTGCAGGAACAGGAACATCACCACGAACACCAGCGCCACTGCTTCCAGCAGCGTCTTGACCACTTCGGTGATCGAGATCTGCACGAAGCGCGAGCTGTCGTACGGAATGGCCCACTTCACGCCCTGCGGGAAGAAGCGTTCGAGTTCGGTCATCTTGGCGCGGATCGCCTTGGCCGATTGCAGCGCGTTGCCGTTGGGTGTGGGCTGGACGCCGATACCAACCGCGGGCACGCCGTTCAGGCGGGCCGAGGTGGCATACGACTGGCCGCCGAGTTCGACGCGAGCCACGTCCTTCAGCCGCACGGTCGAGCCGTCGGTGTTGGCGCGCAGCACGATGTCCTTGAACTGGTCCACGTTGGCGAGCTGGCCGTTCACCACCACGGTGGCCGCAATGGCCTGGCCGGGAATGTTCGGCAGGTCGCCGATGGTGCCGGAGGACACCTGCGCGTTCTGCGCGCGGATCGCGTTGTTCACATCGGCGGCCGACAGGTTGAAGCCCTGCAGCTTGGCCGGATCGACCCAGATGCGCATCGCGTTTTCGGTGCCGAACAGCTGGGCCTGGCCCACGCCCACGACACGTTGCAGCTCGGGCACGATGTTGCGCGAGGCGTAGTCGCCAAGGGCGACCGGGTCGAAGGCGGGGTTGTCCGAGGACAGCATCACGAACATCAGGAAGTTGTTGCGCGACTTGTCCACGCGCACGCCCTGCTGCGTCACTGCGGCCGGCAGGCGCGGCGTCGCGCGCGACAGCCGGTTCTGCACGTCCACCTGGGCGAGGTCGTCGTTGGTGCCGGCTTCGAAGCTGATCGTGATGGAGCCGGTGCCGTCGGCCTGGGCCACCGATTCCATGTAGATCATGCCCGGCGAGCCGTTCATTTCACGCTCGATGACGGACAGCACGCTGTCCTCGAGCGTCTGGGCCGAAGCGCCGGGGTAGGCGACGTTGATGACGATGGCGGGCGGCGCCACCGGCGGGTACTGCGAGATCGGCAGCTGGGTGATTGACACGCCGCCCAGCACCAGGACGAACAGTGCGATCACCCAGGCGAAGATCGGTCGGTCGATAAAAAATTTGGCCATTTGCGGGCGCGCTCCTGATTACTTCTTCTCGGCCGCGGCCTTGTCGGCCGGGGCAGGCGCCGCCGGAGCGGCCCCCGCGGCGGCCGGCGTGGCCGCGGCGTTCGGGTTCGGCTTGGTCCACGGGACCGCCTTCACCGGCGTGCCGGGCGGCATCATCTGCAGCTTCTGGAAGCCGTCGACCATCACCTGCTCGCCGGCCTTCAGGCCATCGAGCACCACCCACTGGTTGTCCTTGGCGGCGCTGATCTTCACGGTGCGCTTGCTGATCTTGCCGTCCTTGTCGACCACCGACACGGTGTCACCCTGCTGGGTGCGCGTGACGGCCTGCTGCGGCAGCGTGATCGCGTTGGTGGCCTGCGCCTGTTCGAGCTTCACGCGAACGTACAGGCCGGGCAGCAGCTCGCCCTTGGGGTTGGGCACTTCGGCGCGCAGCGTGACCTGGCCGGTGGTGGAGTCGACCGTGAGGTCGGAGAACAGCAGCTTGCCTTCCAGCGGGTAGTCGGTGCCGTCTTCGAGCACCACGCGGATGGTTGCGGCTTCTTCGCCACTCGCGCGCTTGTACTGGCCGGCGGCCACGGCGCGGCGCAGCTTCATCGCGTCGGAGGCCGACTGCGTGAAGTTCACGTACAACGGGTTGATCTGCTGCACCACGGCGAGCTCGGTGGCGTCGCCCTGGCCCACCAGCGCGCCTTCGGTGACGAGGGCACGGCCGATGCGGCCCGCGATGGGCGAGGTCACGTCGGCATAGCCCTGGTTGATCTTGGCGGTCTGCAGCGCCGCGCGGCCCGAGGCCACGTCGGCTTCGGCCTGCTTGGCGGAGGCCACGGCGCTCGCGTATTCCTGCTTGCTGACCGCATTGGCTTCGACCAGTGGCTTGTAGCGGTCGGCCAGGGCCTTGGCCTGTACCGCGTTGGCTTCGGCGCGGGCCAGCGTGGCCTGCGCGTTCTGCGTGGCGGCCACCAGCGGGGCGGGGTCGATGCGGAACAGCAGCTGGCCGGCCTTCACGTCGCTGCCTTCGCGGAATTCGCGCTTCAGCAGGATGCCCGAGGCGCGGGCGCGGACCTGGGCGACGCGGGAGGCCTCGAGGCGGCCGGGCAACTCGGTGACGAGGCCGACGTCGGTCGGCGCGGCAACCACCACGCCCACCTCGGGTGCGGGGGGATGGCCACCACCGCCGGCGCCGCCCGGACCGGCGGGCGCATCGCTCTTGCCACAGCCCGCAAGGACCAGCAGGACAACGGCGGCCACGGTCGCGAGACGCGGCGAAAAGGACGAATGACGCGAAACATGCAGGAGAGGCATGCGATTCCTTTGAAGCGAAGACGGGAGATGGCGCGTTCGCGGAGCAAACCGGAAACCTGTGTAGCCAGGTGGGCCATCGAGGAAACCGGCGAGTTTACATACATTCATGGATGTATAGTGACAACCGCGAATGGCCCCACGATACATAGAGGGCGTTGTCTTTACAAATCAGGAGACTTGGTGGCACGTCGGACGAAAGAAGAAGCATTGGCCACGCGGCATCGGTTGCTCGATGCCGCGGAGCTGCTGTTTCAGGCGCAGGGCGTTTCGCAGACCACGCTGCAGCAGATCGCGCAGCAGGCCGGCGCAACGCGCGGCGCCATCTATTGGCATTTCAAGGACAAGGCTGACCTCTTCAACGCGATGATGGAGCGGGTCATCCTGCCGCTGGAAGCCGCGCCGAAGTCCGCCACCGCAGACTTCGCGGACGACCCCCTGGCCGAGATCGAGGAGGGCATGATCCATGCGCTCAACCTCATGGCCACCGACCCCCAGGTGCGCCGCGTGTTCGACGTGGCGACCCACAAGGTCGAATACACCCACGACATGGCCTCGGTGCAGCAGCGCCACCTCGACGCCCGCAACGCCTGCGTGGGCGACTTCGAGAAGGCCTTGCGCCTGGCCGCGCGCCGCAGCCATATCAAGCTGCCGCTGCCGGGCAACGCGGCGGCGCAGGGGTTGCACGCACTCATCAGCGGGCTCATTCAGAACTGGCTGCTCGACCCCGAGGCCTTTGACCTGGTACACACCGGAAGGCGCACATTCCGGGTCTATCTGGCCGGGCTCGGGTTCGCCCGGCCACTTCCGGGCACCGCTGTTGCGGTCGAGGCTGAAGCAGTCGCCGCCTGATAGGCGATAATGCGTGGCTCCGGTGCATGCCGGACCCCAATTCCTCGCTGTATTTCAACGGATAGAATTCGGCCCTCCGAAGGCTGAGATCCAGGTTCGATTCCTGGCGGCGGGACCAGATACAAGGCCGGAAGCTTTCAAAAGCTTCCGGCCTTTTTCATTTTTCCTCGGAGAAATGCCTCTGCATGAAAACATTCACTCGCCATGACGCAGTGACCGTGGGGAAGATCCTGGCCGAAGTCGCGCGCGCCGAGATCATGCCGCGCTTCAATGGCTCGCTGGCCAGCAGCACGAGAGAAAAGTCCTCCACCTTCGACGTGGTCACTGATGCAGACGAGGCTGCGGAGTACGAGATCTCGCGACGGCTGCTTCAGCTCTATCCGGACGCGCTCATCATTGGCGAGGAGGCGGCTGGTCGCGACCCCGGCGTGCTGTCGCGGATCGCAACGGCCGAGCTCGCGTTCATCATCGACCCCATCGACGGAACGAAGAACTTCTCTTCCGGCGTTCCTCTCTTTGGCGTCATGCTCGCGGCCACGGTGCGAGGCGAGGTTGTCATGGGCATCATCCATGACCCTGTCTGCGACGACACGTCATTCGCAGTGCGCGGAAGCGGTGCCTGGCGGCAAGGGGCCGACCTGATCGACAAGGAGATAAAGGTCGCTCTCCCTATGCCGGTCAACCAGATGCACGTGGTGGCCGGCACGAACTTTCTTCCGGAGCCGATGCGCTCGATGGTGGTTCGGAATTTGCCGAAGGTCGCCATGAACTTCTGGATGCGCTGTGCTGCGCATGAATACCGGATGGCGGCCGCGGGCCATTGCCATGCGCTGCTCTATTACAAGCTGATGCCCTGGGACCACGCCGCGGGCTGGCTCATTCATAAAGAGGCAGGCGGCTACAGCGCTCATTTCGACGGGTCGCCGTACAAGCCGGACCATCTCACTGGCGGGTTGATCTGCGCGCCTGATCAGAGCTCTTGGGATTTGTTGAGAGACGCTCTTTTTTCGGATTCGCCTGAGAGCGATCCGACTACCGACTAGTAAACATTCGGAACCAACGTTCTTGCCGAGGCACGCAAGCCACTTTTGGCGCGTGTATTCGTTCACGGATTCGCAGGCACTTCTCATTGCTGCCTGCTGGAAAACGCCAAGCACTTACATACTCTGACAAAGCTTACCGCCGCTAGAGCGGGGCGATTTCAGGGAGGATCCATGTCCATCTTCGATGGCACGTGCTGGCGTATTCGCCTGGCGTGCGTCTTTGCGTCTTCGGCGGTGCAATGACACGCCGCGTCACTATTCAAACGCCGTTGGGGACGGCGCTGCAATTCCACCGGCTCGTCGGCCGTGAGGCACTGAGCGAGCTCTATGCTTTCGAAATCGACCTGCTGGGCAGCAGCAACGGCATCGATTCGAAACTGCTGCTCGGAAAGCCCGCCACCGTGGCGGTGCAAACGGAAAGCGGCGGCACGCGCTACCTGGGCGGCATCGCCGCAGGCTTCGGGCTTCAGCAGGAAGACGCCCGGCATTCTTTCTACCGGCTTCAGTTGCGGCCCTGGTTGTGGCTGGCGACACGGCGCAGCGATTTCCGCGTATTCCAGTCAAGGACTGCCCCCGAAATCGTGATGGAAGTTTTGGAGCGCTACGGCTTTCCCATTGAACAGAAGCTCAGCCGCAGTTACCGCACATGGGATTACTGCACTCAATACGACGAGACCGACTTCGCCTTCGTCTCGCGCCTGTGCGAGCACGAAGGCATCTATTACTACTTCAGGCACGAAGCCTCGCAACAGGTGCTCGTGTTCGCGGACGACATCGCCACATCGCACGATCCGCTGCCCGGCGGCGAGACCGTGCGCTTCCATCCCCTGGAGAAGGCGGGCATGACCGGCGGAGGCCCGAGGCCGAACGAGCGCATCTACGAATGGAAGACCGGCGAAGAAGTCCGCTCTGGCTTTCACTTCACCAACGAATACGACCCCCTCAAGCCCAGGGCGGATCTTTCCAATCAGCGGCAAGTGCGCTCTGGCCACGCCCACGACGACTTCGAGCTGTACGCATGGCCCGGCGGCTACAAGCAGCACGACGACGGAGAAACCTACACGCGCATCCGAACCGAAGAGCAGTTGAGCGCACGCTGTGCTGCGAGCGGCCGTTCCAACCGGCGCGAGTTCGCGCCAGGCTACACCTTCGAGCTCGCTCGCCACCCAAGGGACGACCAGAACCAGAAGTACCTTCTGACCAGCGTCGAATACGAGCTGCAAGAGAACATCCAGGCCAGCGAAGGTGCCCATGCGAGCGAGGGCTCCGTCCAGCGCTTCGCCTTCGAAGCGCAGCCCGTCAGCTATGCGTGGCGGCCGGTGCGCACCACGCCAAAGCCTCGTACGCGTGGTCCGCAGACGGCCATCGTGGTCGGCCCGAAGAATGAAGAAATTTGGGCCGATCAATATGGTCGCGTCAAAGTCCAGTTCTATTGGGATCGCCTCGGCCAGCGCAATGAGAACTCCAGCTGCTGGGTGCGCGTGTCCACCTCCTGGGCCGGCGACACCTTCGGCACCGCAGCCTTGCCACGCATCGGCCATGAAGTCATCGTCGATTTTCTGAGCGGCGATCCGGACTACCCTATCGTCACCGGACGCGTGTTCAACGCCGAGAACATGCCGGCGTGGCGTTTGCCCGAACAGACGAATCTCTCAGGCATTCGCAGCCGCGAACTGAGTGCAAACGATGGTTCGGGCAGCACGGGCGGAGCACGCGGCAATCATCTGGCGCTGGACGACCACCATGGAAAGATCCAGGCGCAACTCAAGAGCGACCACCTCAGCAGCAGCCTGAGCCTTGGCCACATCGGTCGCATCGATGACACGGCAGGCCGCAAGGACGACCGGGGCGAGGGCGCCGAACTGCGTACCGACGGTCATGCCGCGGTGCGTGCCGCCAGGGGCCTGTTGCTTTCCACCGAGACACGACCCAATGCGCAGGCGCACATCACCGACCTGGGGGAGACCGTGGCGCGCCTGACGGTCGCGCGTGATCTGCACGAGCGGCAGAGTCAAACCGCCCTGGAGGTCAAGGCGCACGAAGCGGGCGACCAGGATGCGGTCACGAAAGTTCTCAAGGAGCAGAACGACGCCATCAAGGGCAAGGGCGGCGATGGTGGCTTGCAGCAAGGCGTGTTCCCGGAACTCAGCGAGCCTCACCTCGTGCTCGCCAGCGCGGCCGGCATCCAGAGCACCGCGGCGGGCGCCACCCACATCGCCAGCATCACCCACAACGCGCTGAGCAGCGGTGGCCATACCAGCATCAGCGCAGGCAAGGGCTTCCTGGTCAGCGTGAAAGAGGCCGCACGCCTCTTCGCCTACAAGGCCATCCGCCTGACAGCCGCTACTGCCGGCATAGACATCGTCGCCCTGCAGAACAGCATCAACCTGCTGGCCAAGCTCGACATCAAGCTGGAGGCCAACAAGATCAGCATCACCGCTAAGGAAGAGATCCTGATCAATGGAGGCAGCAGCTTCACCAAATGGAGCGCCTCGGGGATCGTGCACGGGACGAAAGGCCTTTGGCGTGAGCACGCGAGCACTCATAGCTATGCAGGGCCGAAGAATCTGCCTGCGCCCTTCGCGACTCTTCCCATTGCGGAAATCAAGCAAGACGAGGAGCACAAGTACGTTCAGAAATTCGATGTCACCACGCTGGTCGACTACGCCCCAATGGCCGCAGTGCTGCAAGGCCAGCCGTACCGAATCTATCTACCGGATGAGACCTTGATCCAGCAAGGCAACGTGTCCGAGACGACTGCTCAGGTCCGCACGAAAACATCAACCAAGGTGCGCTGCGAAATCGGGGCGGGCGATTGGACGGTGCATGAGCACGGATATGACCACGAGCAGGCCAATGGCAGTGGCGCCAAGCAGAACCACGAGAACCAAGGTGCCTGGTAATGGCTAACCCAACTTCCAATACGCCAACTGATGGCAAGCCAAGCACTGCTGGCGATGTCCTCCCTCCCTCCGAGCTGGCGCCGCCTGGCCCTGTCGGAGTTGTGCGCAAGCCTGGTGATCCTGAAGTGGAAGTCACCTTTGTGTTCGTGGATGCGGTCAAGCACGGCATCAAAGGGCTGGACGTCAAGATGGAGGGAGGCGGAAAAAGCGAGATCGCCACCACCGACGAGGATGGCACCGCCGCGACTTGGTCTGATGCCAAACGTGGCGAACCGATCAAGATTTACGTCAAGAAACGGACCGGCGATTTGGACCTCAAGGGCACCGTCACGCCCAGGCTGGATGTCAACAATTACACGATCCAGAGTCCTGAATACCACCTCGAAGCCATTACAAAACTGGATGCTGAAGAGCAACTGGAGCAGGACCTGAATATCCCCAGCGTCAAGGAAGGGGAAATCATGACGGTGGAGCGATTGACAGGGGTGTTAGCTCCTTACATTGCGTCCAAGCAGGTGGTGACGGAAACCGGGAAAGTGATTAAGGACCACCCCGTCAAGAAAAGAGTTGTGACCATAGATCCAAAGACTCGCAAAACAAAAACAAAGATAGAGATAGAACATCACTACCAAGCGGTAGACACCAAAAAGCCGCATACAGTTGTAATGTATGTGCTTGGGTCTCGGTTGAATTATCCAATCGCAACCGAAATAACCGAGGCACAGTACGCCAGGATGGCCAAGGAACTCGGATGCGAAGTGGCTGCAATCAGAGCGGTGGCAAAAACGGAAAGTAATAGCGCGGCTTATTTTGCAAATGGTCTGCCTGTCATATTGTTTGAGCGCCATAAGTTTTTCAAGTTGACAAGGCCTGCAAATGGAAAGCATCCATATGCAAAATTCCCTGATATCTGCAACCCTATTCCAGGTGGCTACAAACTGCCCGCCGATTACGGGCCCGATCCTATACGGATTTGGCAATATGAACGTCTAGTCAAAGCGGCTCAATTGAATCGTGCCGCGGCGGTGGAGTCATGTTCTTGGGGAGCGTTTCAAGTGATGGGCGAATATTGGTATTCAATGGGATACAGCAGTCCAGAAAATCTTGCCAATGAATGCATGGCATCTATTGACGGGCAAGCCAAGCTTTTCATGGAATATATAAAAATGAAAAACAAAGAGGTGGCAATAATTAAAACACTGATCGATAAGGACTGGGAAGGCTTCACGCGTTACTACAACGGTGCCAATTGGAAGGCTCAAAATCCAGATTATCCCGCAAAAATGAAAAAGGCCTACGATGAAAACAAATAAGCTGATTTTGCTACTTGTTGTTTTTCTATCTGCAAATTTTGCGCATGCCGGAGTATTGCTGCAATTTGAATATCCAACGCTTTTGATTCTTGAATCAAAAGATGGGGTGTATGGCTACTACGGATCTGCGTTGCCGAAAGTGAATGGTGTCCGGCCGTACTCTGTTGAATGCAGGTTTTTCTTTTACTCCACTGATAAATCATCAGGGATAGATGTTAAATATCCGGCAAAGGCTTTTCTTACGAGAAATTCTTTTGAAGAAAGAGAGAAGTCAATTGATAGTCCTGCTTCAATATTTCACCGTGGCTCTAGTTGGATTGTTCAGATGCGGCATCAAGATGCTGGTTGCGACAGTGCGGCGGGCTGGAATTTTCGACTCGGTCCTGATGATCAAGAGGTCATGCAGTTTGAAGTTATAGGAAGCGTAAGCGCGTTCTATTTGCGCCTGGTGATAAAAAAGGCGAACATTTTTAGTCGAGGGAAAAGCTTTACTTCATCGAGAGTATTTCTTGTTCCTGGGGATGTTGTGGCAGTTGTCGATGAAGAAGAGGGGTTCTCTAAAA
This sequence comes from Variovorax nivicola, assembly GCF_051216475.1. Taxonomy (NCBI): domain Bacteria; kingdom Pseudomonadati; phylum Pseudomonadota; class Betaproteobacteria; order Burkholderiales; family Comamonadaceae; genus Variovorax; species Variovorax nivicola. The sequence goes on from NZ_JBPJZK010000012.1 coordinate 96,360, forward strand.
TTCGATTTATGAACTCAAAGAGTAATCAGGCAACAGAGGGATGGGTGAAAAATGAAACTCTCGTGAATCCTTTTCCAGATTAGGAGCGCTGTTTTTCGAAATGTGAGGATGGGTGCAAATAGGTAAATTAAATGGCAGGGAGATTGTTGTGAAATATATGAAGAGCATCGCAATTTCGTTGTGCTTTTTGTGGTGTGAGGGTTCTCTGGCTGGTACGCTCTATTATTTTTCAAATGGTGAGCTTATTGCCTTTGAAGAAGCGGGAAGGATTGGTGGATCTTATTTGAATGTGGCGCGTGTGAATGGAAAGTCACTTGAGTGCAAATTTATTTTCAAGACTATAGATAAAAGTAAAAAATATGAGAAGCGCAAAATATTCGCGCAAGAGAAAAATCGATACTTTCGCGCCAAGACGAATGGTTACCTTCATAGAGAAGGCGATGATTGGAGGATTCGAATTGAATTCCCAAGTGCTGGATGCCGATTATTTCCATGGCGCCTCTTTTCATCAAATGAGAAAATTGCTGGCAGATTTTCTGTGGAAGAAAAAAAGACCGCTCTTGGAATTTATGTATTGAAAAAAGACGCAAATTACTACGATGAAGATGGCGGTAAATCTGAAGTAAATGGCTCTAGGCACGATCCTTTGAGGAAAGGCGATCTTGTGGCGATCATCAAGAGAAAAGCTGATTTTTCTTATATTGATCGCTATTTTGGATATGGCACGGGGGCTTACAAAATAAAGTCTTCTGGGTGGATCAAATCGTCCGATGTTGGTAATGCAATTTCTCGCTAGTGAAGGTCGGAGAGTCTGATGGAGGAATTACATCAACCTGAGACGGATTTGAGCCCTCTCATCCCCAAATCGCACCGAACAAAATCCAATTACCTGCGGGCACGTTCGGCACTCCAAAAATCTCGGTGGTGCCGGGCAGGTTGTGGTGAGTTGACCGCGGACGGGCCGCTCGGCTGGTGGCCGTGCTGCAGCGAGGCTTGCCTGGAAGCCTGGAATGCTCGCTCTCCCACAGTTCAGCTCTCGCGCATCGAGTGGCCTCCTCGCCAGCAAAGCCACGACTGAACAGACCGCAATGAGCTCTCAAGAAATCATCCTCAACCACAACCTCTGGCGCAAAGGCGCGGGCGGCGCCCCGGCCGGCTTGGTTGGACAAGCAGATAGTTCTGCCTACGTCGGTCTTGACCTCGATCTGGCCCAGTTCACCGAGTCAGCGTTCTTCGGTAGCAGTTTCACCAGTACGACTTTTCATCAGGCCCAGTGGGTTGCCTGCACGTTCACCGACTGTGTTTTCAGCGCGTGCGGTTTCGGCGATATCTCGATCACAGACTGCACTTTCGTCAACTGTGTCTTCGAGTACGCCGAGTTCAAGCGAAGTACCCTCAGTGGTAGTTGCTTGATGCAATGCAGCTTGAACGGGGTCAACTTCGATCAGGGGCATTGGTCCGAAGTCAAGCTGCTCGAATGCACCGGTACGCGGATCAAGGCCGTTGGATTGCGCGGTGAGCGCATTGACTTCATGGGCAGCAACTTCGAGCAGCTGGAGTTTGAGGACACGATCCTCAACAGCGCGATGTGACGAAGCGTTCTTAGCCGCACGGTGCGGCGCTGACACGCGCACACGCGCATGGTTGCCATGGTCCCCGCACTCGTGACACCATGCCCGCATGCCCTACCAACTCCATTACTGGCCCACCATCCAGGGCCGCGGTGAATTCGTGCGGCTCGCGCTCGAGGCGGCCGGCGCCGACTATGTCGACGTGGCGCGGCTACCCGAAGCCAAGGGCGGAGGTGAGTCCGCCCTCGGTGAGCGGCTGGACGACCCCAACAGTGCGCGCCCGGCGTTCGCGCCGCCCTTTCTCGTCGACGGCGACATCGTGGTCGGGCAGACTGCCGCGATCCTGCTGTACCTGGGGCCGCGGCTCGGCCTGTCTGGCGTGGGCGAGTCCGACGGGCTGTGGACGCACCAGCTGCAGCTCACCATCGCCGACGTGGTGGCCGAGGCGCACGACACGCACCATCCGATCTCGGTCGACGCTTACTACGAAGACCAGCGCGACACGGCGGTTCAGCGCGCGCAGGCCTTTCGCGACGAGCGCATCCCGAAGTTCCTGAACTGGTTCGAGCGGGTGCTCCAGCGCAACCCCGCGGGCAGCCTGCACCTGGTGGGTGACGTGCTGACCTATGCGGACCTGTCGCTGTTCCAGCTGGTGGACGGCCTGCACTACGCATTTCCGAAGGCCACGGCCCGGGCGCTGGCCGCAACGCCTGCGGTCGAGAAGCTGCATGCCAACGTCAGGCGCCGCCAGCGCGTGCATGACTACCTGCAGAGCCCGCGCCGCATCGCGTTCAACGAAGACGGCATCTTCCGGCGCTACGCCGAGCTGGACGGCTAGGGCTAGGCTTCTTCCGCGCCGTTGCGAATGCGCAGAGCGGTCTCGTACAGCGTGTTGCGCGGCGCGCCGCTGATCTCGGCAGCCAGCTTCACCGCAGTCTTCACAGGCAGTTCAGCCAGCAACAGGCGCAACACACGTTCGCCTTCCGCGCCGTCGTCGCCGCTCACCGCCACGGGGTGCAGTACCAGCGCGAACTCGCCGCGCGTGCGGTCGCGGTCGGCGCTGAACCACTCGGGCAGGGAGCTGGCCGCGACGGTGGCGATTTCCTCGAACTGCTTGGTGAGCTCGCGGCCCACGGTGATGCGGCGTTCGCCCAGCGTGGCCAATGCGCGCGCCAGGCTTTCAATGCGATGCGGCGCTTCGAGCAGCACCACGGCGCGCGGCTCTTGCGACAGCGCCTGCACGGCGGTGTCGCGCTCGCCGGCCTTGCTCGGCAGGAAGCCGGCGAAGACGAAGGCGCTGCTGCTGGCGTTGCCGTCGCTGCCGCCATCCGCCACGAGGCCCGCCGCGCTGATCAGTGTGGTCACGCTGCTGGCGCCCGGCAGTGGCAGCACGCGCTGCCCGGCCGCGCGCACGGCTGCGGCCAGTCGCGCGCCGGGGTCGCTCACGCCGGGCGTGCCGGCGTCGCTGACATAGGCGATGCGCTCGCCCTGCGCGAGCCGCGCGACGACGGTCTGCGCAGCCTCGGCCTCGTTGTGCTGGTGCACCGCCAGCAGCCGCGTGCCGGGGCGGTCGATGCCGTAGGCGCGCAGCATGCTCTGGGTGTGGCGCGTGTCCTCGCAGGCGATGGCGTCCACCAGCTGCAGCACATGCAGCGCGCGCAGCGTGATGTCGGCCAAGTTGCCGATGGGTGTGGCGACGATGTAGAGCGTGCCCTGCGGATAATGCTGCGCACCCGCGGCGTCGTGCGCGGCCGCGAGGGCGGCGCCGAAAGAAGCAGGGGCGAGTGAAGCCAAGAGGTTTCTCCGTCGGAACGAACGAACAAAAAAGAAGATTGCAGGCAGGGAGCCATGAAGACCACCACAACGAAGCATCGAGGCGATGCGGCGGAAGACGCCGCGCTCGACCACCTGCGGGACGCCGGCCTGTTGCTGGTCGCGCGCAATTATCGGACGCCCGGGCGCGGCGGCGGCGAGATCGACCTGATCATGCGCGATCCGCGCCATTCGTCGATGGGCACGCTGGTGTTCGTCGAGGTCCGCCAGCGCAGCACCGGCACGCACGGTGGCGCGGGCGGCAGCATCACCGGGCTGAAGCAGCGGCGCATCGTGTTCGCCGCGCAGCACTACCTGAGCCGGCTGCGCGCGGTGCCGCCATGCCGTTTCGACGTGGTGCTGGTCGAGGAGAAAATCACCTGGCTTCAAGGCGCTTTCGACGCCGGCTGAAGTGCCCTGCATGGGGAACTGAAGCCCTGCCGAGGGCTCCACAACTCACACGTCTTGTTTCACAACCCCCAGTTATCATCCCGCCTCATGCTCGAGCAACGTATTCAGCAGCACTTCATTGATAGTGCCGACCTCAAATACCAGACCGGACCGGTCCTCAGCAAACCCATCTCTCAAGCGATGCAGGCCATCCTGGCCTGTGTGACCAGCGGCGGCAAGGTGCTGGCTTGCGGCGCCGGCGTGTCTGGCCTGCTGGCGGCCCAGTTCGCCGCGCAGTTCGTGGGCCGCTTCGAACGCGAGCGGCCCGAGCTCGGTGCCATCGCGCTGCCCGGCGACACCACCGACCCCGAGGCCGACAGCGCCAGTGCTGCAGACTCCGACCGCTTTGCCCGACAGGTGCGTGCGCTCGGCCAGGCCGGCGACGTGCTGCTCGCACTGAGCGCCAGCGGGCAGTCCGCGTCGGTGCTGGCCGCTGTGGCAGCCGCGCACGAGCGCGACATGACCGTGGTCGCGCTGCTGGGCAATGCCGTTTCGGGCGTGCCCGCGGCGCCGGGCGCGGGCAGCAGCGGCTCGGGCGGCGCCATTGGCCGCGCGCTGCGCGAGACCGACGTCCAGATCAGCGTGCCGCACGAGCGTGCGGCACGCATCCACGAAATCCACCAGATCGCGCTGCATTGCCTGTGCGACGGCGTGGATGCCCAGTTACTCGGAGAACAGGAAGCTTCCTCATGACCATGACGACCATGAAGACGACGACATCGACCCAGCGTTTCGCCCTTGCCCTGACCCTGGGCGCCGCATTGGTTGCAGGCCTTTCGGCCTGCGTGCCGCTCGTCGTGGGCGGCGCGGCCGTGGTGGGCGTGGGCATGGTGGCCACCGACCGCCGCAGCTCGGGCGCACAGCTGGACGACCAGGGCATCGAACTGCGTGCCGCAGCCCGCGTGCGCGACATCGCCAACGACCAGATGTACGTGAGCGTCACCAGCTTCAACCGCCAGGTGCTGCTGACCGGCGCCGTCGGCAGCGACGCCGACCGCCGCCGCGTCGAGGACGAGGTGAGTCGCATCGTGAACGTGCGCTCGGTGGTGAACGAACTGACCATCGGCGCCTCGAGCACCTTCCAGGACCGCTCGAACGACCTCTACGTCACCGGCAAGGTGAAGGCCTCGCTGCTCGACGCCAAGGACATCTTCGCCAATTCCTTCAAGGTAGTGACCGAGCGCGGCACGGTCTACCTGATGGGCATCGCCACGCGGCGCGAAACCGACCGCGCCACTGAAATCACGCGCGGCATCTCGGGCGTGGTGAAGGTGGTGCGGGTGGTCGAGATCGTGAGCGAAGCGGATCTGGCGGCCAGCCAGGCGGCGAACCAGTCCGCGGCGCAGCGCGGCGGTACGGGACCGGCGCCGGTGACGTCGGCCTCGCCTTCGTCGTCTTCTTCCTCGTCGTCGTCGCGCGTGCCGCTGCCGCCGATGGAGCCGCTGCCTGCGTCGGGCTCCACGTCCACGCAGCCTGCGGGCAGTGCGACGACCTCGCCGGTGCGCTGAACAGAAGCAAGCGCCCGATAAAAAAAGCCCGCATCAGCGGGCTTTTTTCATTTGAGCCGGATGATGAGGCTCGACGTGTCCCAGCGCCGCCCGCCGGCCTGCTGCACGTCGGCATAGAACTGGTCGACCAGCGCAGTCACCGGCACGCGCGCGCCGTTGCGCTTGGCCTCGTCGAGCACCAGGCCCAGGTCCTTGCGCATCCAGTCGACCGCGAAGCCGTAGTCGAACTTGCCTTCGATCATGGTCTTGCCGCGGTTTTCCATCTGCCAGCTCTGGGCCGCGCCCTTGCTGATGACGCCCAGCACAGCCTCCATGTCGAGCCCCGCGCGCTGGCCGAAGGCAATGGCTTCCGACAGGCCCTGCACCAGGCCCGCGATGGCGATCTGGTTCACCATCTTTGCGAGCTGACCGGCGCCGCTTTCGCCCAGCAGCGTGACTGCGCGCGAGAACGCCATGGCCACCGGCTTGATGCGTTCGAATGCCGCCGCGTCGCCGCCGCACATCACCGTGAGTGCGCCGTTCTGCGCGCCGGCCTGGCCGCCCGAGACGGGCGCGTCGATGAAGTACAGGCCCAGCGCCTGCGCGGCCTTGGAGAGTTCGCGCGCCACGTCGGCCGAGGCGGTCGTGTGGTCGACCAGCACGGCGCCCTTCTTCATGCCGGCGAAAGCGCCGTCGTCGCCCAGTACCACCGAGCGCAGGTCGTCGTCGTTGCCGACGCAGCAGAACACGATGTCGGCGCCGGCTGCCGCCTCGCGCGGGGTGGTGGCGTGGCGCCCGGGCGGGCCGAACTCGGAGGCCCAGGCCTGTGCCTTGGCGGAGGTGCGGTTGTAGACCGTGACGCTGTGGCCGGCCTTGGCCAGGTGGCCTGCCATGGGGCCGCCCATGACGCCGAGGCCGAGGAAAGCCACTGTCTGCGCGGGGACGGATTCGTAGGTGCGGGTATTGATGCTGCTCATGGGGCGACAGCTTAAAGCCATTCCGCGACAGGTGCGATGACCTCAACATGTACGTGAACGTACAGGTTTGAGTAGAATGCCTCCACCATGACCGACCCGAGCCCCGCCAAGACCATCACTGTGCGCGATGCCGCGGCCCGGCTCGACGTGACGCCGCGCACGCTCAAGTACTACGAGGAGCTCGGCATCGTGGTGCCGGTGCGCAGCGAGGGCGGCTACCGCCTCTACGAGCAGGCCGACCTCGACAAGCTGGCGCGCGTGCTTCGCATGCGCTCGCTGGGTTTTTCGCTCACGGCCATCACGACGATGCTGCTGCAGCCGATGGAGGCGCCGGCCGAAGGCGGCCGCCCGCGGCTGTCGAACGCCTCGCTCAAGACGCTGCGCGAAACGCTTACGGAGCAACTGGGCACGCTCGACGCGCGCGTGGCGCAGGTCCGCCGCGAGCTCAAGGAGGCAGCTTCACTGCAGGCGCAGCTGCGGCGCGACCTCGACTATGTGGAACGCCGCCTCGCCGGCGAGCCGGTGGAAGAGGCGCTCGAGCAGCGCCGCAAGGAGCGGCCTGCGCCATGAGCGCCTCGGCGCCCCTGCAGTGGCCTTCGCGCGGCAACGCCGCGGCCGCGCTGCTGCCCTGGGCCATCGCCCTCGTCACGGCCATCGACTATTTCGACAACGCGCTGTTCGCCTTCTTCGCCAGCTACATCGCCGGCGGCGTGAACGCATCGCCCGACGAGCTGGTGTGGGCTTCGAGCGCCTATGCGCTGGGCGCCGTGCTCGGCATCCTGCACCAGCATGCGTGGATCGAGCGGCTGGGCTACCGGCGCTACCTGGCCGTCTGCATGTTCGCCTTCGCCCTGGGCGGCGTGGGCGCGGCGCTGTGCGACAGCTCGATGCAGCTCACGCTCGCGCGCGCCGTGCAGGGCTACTTCGTCGGCCCGATGCTCGGTGCCTGCCGCATCCTGATCCAGATCGGCATTCCGCCCGCGCGCCGCGCCAAGGCGCTGAAGGCGTTCATGGTGCTGATCGTCTTCGGCGGCGCGCTGGCGCCCATCGTGGGCGCCTTTCTCGTGACCAACTTCGACTGGCGCTGGCTGTTCGCGAGCACCGCGCCGGCCGCGGCGCTGATCGGGCTGCTGGTGCTCTGGACGCTGCCCGACATCGGCGACGTCGAGCCGCACGAGCGCACCGAGCCGCACTACGTCGCCTACGTGGTGTTCGCGCTCGCGCAGGCTGCGCTGCAGGTGGTGCTGACGCGCTCGCACTTCGAGCTGTTCACCGGATCGCCAGCGCTGATCGGCCTCACCATCGCCGGCGTGGCGGGGCTCGCATGGTTCGGCTGGCAGCAATGGCAGCATCCCGCGCCGCTGGTGCGGCTGCATGCGCTGCGCAACGCGTCGTTTCGCGTGGGGCTGGCGCTCTACGTCGTCTACTACTACCTCTCGACGGGCTTCAGCTACCTGCTGCCACGGATGATGGAAGGCGGGCTCGGCTTCACCGTGGGCAACACCGGCTATTTCACGGGCGCGGCCTCGCTCGCGACCGGGCTGCTGGTGTTCGTCTACCTGAAGTACTCGGCGCGGCTGGCTCGCAAGAAGTGGCTCATCGTCACGGGCTTTGGCATTGCAGCACTGGCAGCATGGTGGCTGTCGCGGGTCACGCCGCAGGCAGGGCGCGAGGCCTTGCTGGTGCCACTGCTGTTGCGCGGGCTGCTGATGCTCTTCGTCGTGCTGCCGGTGGCGAACCTCACCTTCAAGCCCTTTGCGGCCGAGGAGTTCGCGCACGGCTACCGGCTCAAGAACCTTGTGCGCCAGTTGGCGATTTCATTCGCGACCTCGAGCGTGATCGCGCTGCAGCAGCACCGGTTGGCGCTGCACGAGGTGCGGCTGAGCGAATCGGCCAATCCCGCGAACGCGAGCTTCATGCAGGCGCTGGATTCGTTGACCCGCGGGTTCGCGGCGGCGGGCCACGCCGCCGGCGAGGCGCATGCCATGGCGCTCGGCACGCTGTACCGCACGCTCGAACAGCAGGCCACGTTCATGGCCTCGCTGGACGGGTTCACCGCGATGGCGGTGGTTGCGCTGGCGGCGGGAATCTTCGCCGCCTGGCAGCGGACGATCGACTGACGACGGCCTGCGCGATCAGACGATTGCGAAGTGCTCCGTGCCTGCCGCCAGGTCGGTGCTGCGCGCACGCTGGCTGTTCAGCTTGATCTGCAGCCGCAGGTCGTTCGCCGAGTCCGCGTTGCGGATGGCGTCGTCGAAGGTGATCGAGTGGCTTTCGAACAGGTCGAACAGCGCCTGGTCGAAAGTCTGCATGCCCAGATTGCGGCTCTTGCGCATGATTTCCTTGATCTCGCCCACCTCGCCCTTGAAGATCAGGTCGGAAATCAGTGGCGTGTTCAGCAGCACTTCGACCGCGGCCACGCGGCCTTGGCCGTCTTCGGTCGGCACCAGCCGCTGCGAGACCAGCGAACGCAGGTTCAGCGACAGGTCCATCAGCAGTTGCGCGCGGCGCTCTTCGGGGAAGAAGTTGATGATCCGGTCCAGCGCCTGGTTGGCGCTGTTGGCGTGCAGCGTGGCCATGCACAGGTGGCCGGTTTCGGCGAAGGCCACCGCGTGCTCCATGGTCTCGCGGTCGCGGATCTCGCCCATCAGGATCACGTCTGGCGCCTGGCGCAGCGTGTTCTTCAGCGCGGCTTCCCAGCTGTCGGTGTCGATGCCCACTTCGCGCTGGGTCACCACGCAGTTCTTGTGCGGATGCACGAATTCGACCGGGTCTTCCACCGTCACGATGTGGCCGTACGAGTTCTCGTTGCGCCAGTCGATCATCGCGGCCAGCGTGGTCGACTTGCCCGAGCCCGTGGCGCCCACCATGATGGTGAGGCCGCGCTTGGTCATCGACACGTCTTTCAGAATCTGCGGCATGCCCAGGCCGTCGATGGTCGGCAGCTTGGCGGGAATGGTCCGCAGCACCATGCCGACCTTGCCCTGCTGCACGAAGGCGTTCACGCGGAAGCGGCCGATGCCGGTCGGCGAGATCGCGAAGTTGCATTCCTTGGTGCGCTCGAACTCCGCCGTCTGGCGGTCGTTCATGATCGAGCGCGTGAGCGCCAGCGTGTGCGGCGCGCCCAGCGCCTGCTGCGACACTTTGGTGACCTTGCCGTCGACCTTGATGGCCGGCGGAAAGTCGGCGGTGATGAACAGGTCGCTGCCGTTGCGGCTCACCATGAGCTTGAGCAGGTCGTTGATGAACTGGCTGGCTTGATCGCGTTCCATGATGTCTGTGCTCCTGGGGGCTGCTCTTCTTGAATCAGCCCGGGAAGTTTTCGGGGATCTTCGCCTTGCCGCGGGCTTCTGCAGCAGAGATGGTATTGCGGCGCACCAGCTCTGTCAGGTTCTGGTCGAGCGTCTGCATGCCCGAGCCCTGGCCGGTCTGGATGGTGGAGTACATCTGCGCGACCTTGGCCTCGCGGATCAGGTTTCGGATGGCGGGCGTGCCCAGCATGATCTCGTGCGCCGCCACGCGGCTCTGGCCGTCCTTGGTCTTGCACAGCGTCTGCGAGATCACGGCCTGCAATGACTCCGACAGCATCGCGCGGATCATTTCCTTTTCTTCACCAGGGAACACGTCGATGATCCGGTCGATGGTCTTGGCGGCGGAAGAGGTGTGCAGCGTGCCGAACACCAGGTGGCCCGTTTCGGCCGCGGTCATGGCGAGGCGGATGGTCTCGAGGTCGCGCAGCTCGCCCACCAGGATGGCGTCCGGGTCTTCGCGCAGGGCGGAGCGCAGCGCGTTCGAGAACGACAGCGTCATCGGGCCCACTTCGCGCTGGTTGATCAGGCACTTCTTCGACTCGTGCACGAACTCGATCGGGTCTTCCACCGTGAGGATGTGGCCGTATTCGTTTTCGTTGAGGTAGTTGACCATCGCAGCCAGCGTGGTCGACTTGCCCGAGCCCGTGGGGCCCGTCACCAGCACCAGCCCGCGCGGCTTGAGCGCGAGTTCGCCGAAAATCTTCGGCGCGTTCAGCTGCTCCAGCGTCAGGATCTTCGAGGGAATGGTCCGGAACACCGCGGCCGCGCCGCGCGCCTGATTGAAGGCATTCACGCGGAAGCGCGCAAGGCCGTCGATCTCGAACGAGAAGTCGACCTCCAGGAATTCTTCGTAGTGCTTGCGGTGCGTGTCGCTCATGATGTCGTACACCATGGCGTGCACGCCCTTGTGATCGAGCGCGTCGACGTTGATGCGGCGCACGTCGCCGTTCACGCGGATCATGGGCGGCAGGCCTGCGGAAAGGTGCAGGTCGGAGGCTTTGTTCTTGACGCTGAACGCCAGCAATTGGGTGATGTCCACGGGGCTCCTCGGCTCGAGTTCGGTGACGTTTTGATACGATTTTGGACGATTATGACGATGATTGGCGACGACCTCCAGCAAGTAAACAGCCGGATCGCAAAGGCATGTGTAACGGCTGGCCGTGACCCTGGCGAGGTGAGGCTGCTGGCGGTGTCAAAGACCTTCGGGCCGGAGGCCGTGCGCGAGGCGCATGCGGCGGGCCAGTCGGCCTTCGGCGAGAACTACGTGCAGGAAGGTCTGGACAAGATCGAAGCCCTCGCCGATCTGCGCTCCACCCTCGAATGGCACTGCATCGGCCCTCTGCAAAGCAACAAGACGCGGCCCGTGGCCGAGCACTTCGACTGGGTCCACAGCATCGACCGGCTGAAGATTGCCGAACGCCTGTCGGCCCAGCGGCCGGCTTCGCTGCCGCCGCTCAATGTATGCCTTCAGGTTAATGTGGACGGTGGTGTTAACAAGTCCGGTGTGCCGCCTGAAGAGGCGCTGGCGCTGGCACACGCTGTGGCGGCTTTGCCACAGCTGCGGCTGCGCGGGCTCATGGCGATCCCCGAACCGGCAACGGATTTCGAGGCGCAGCGCGCGTTGTGCCTGCGGGCGCATGCGGTGTACCAGTCGATCCGCGACGCGGGCATCGCGCTCGACACGCTGTCGCTCGGCATGAGCGCCGATCTTGAAGCGGCGATCAGCGCGGGCAGCACGATGGTGCGCGTGGGCACCGCGATCTTCGGTGGCCGGGCGCGCAAGACAGCCTAAGGTCGGCCGGCGCGCTCACACCCCCAGCGGGAGGCGCGCGCTGCTCTTCACCTCTTCCATCACCGCATAAGTCCGCGTCTCGCGCACGCCGGGCAATTGCCACAGCACGGTGCCCGCGAACTCGCGGTAGGCGGCCATGTCGGCCATGCGGGTCTTGAGCAGGTAGTCGAAGCCGCCCGCGACCATGTGGCATTCCATGATCTCTTCGCGCACATGCACGGCAGCCTTGAACTGGTCGAACACATTGGGCGTGGTGCGGTCGAGCAGCACCTCGACGAAGACGGTGAAGCCGCGGCCCAGCTTGTGCGGATCGAGCCGCGCCTCGTAACCCAGGATGAAGCCGTCGCGCGTGAGCCGCTGCACCCGCGCCAGTACCGCGGTGGGCGAGAGCGCTACCGCCTCGGCCAGCTTGAGGTTGGTGATGCGGCCGTCCTCCTGAAGGATCTTCAGCAGCCGGAGATCGATGCGGTCCAGGTCGAGCATCAGAAGATTATCCGGCCCGAACGCCGATTGCTGGCGGAAGATGCGGCCTATGACCGCTGACCATAGGAGATAGAACCAAGGCGCTGCCGGCGGCCTACCCTTGCTTACCCAAGGTGCCGCCGGTGCGCCGTTCTACTTTCAGCGAACCTGGGTCTGCGATTGCGCCGCCGCCTGCTGGTTCTTGAGCTGGTCGACCAGCGCGCCGTAGGCCGGGCTCGCGCGCAGCCTTGTGTATTCGGCGGCGGCCTGGCGGTAGCCGGGCTTCGTCATATCGGCACCGGCTTCGCCGCTCTGCTGGGCCGCCAGGCCCGACTGGATCCACAGCCGCGTGTCGGCCGCCACCGCCGCACGGGTGTTGGCCGAGACCACCGCTGCCTCTTGCTGGTAGCCGCTGGTGTAGCCCTGCGTGGGCGCGGTCTTCAGCCACTGCACCGCGTCGGCGGTTACCGCGGCGCGCGTCGTCGACGAGGTCAGCGGCACCGGACGCGGATCGCCCTCGGCGTAGTTGCCGGCGAAGCTCGGCGCTGCGAACACGCCCAGCAGGGCGGCGAGGGTGGCGGTGCCGAGCAGTCGGGTGGCGGAAGCTTGCTTGTTCATTCGTGACTCCTTGAGGGTGGTTGGTTTGCCTTGGTTGGTGAAGCCAACTCTACGAAGCGCATCCGCAGGGTCGATAACCCGCAGATGACGTTTCTGTCATGTACACCGCTGCGATGTGCCGCCCCAGCCGCGGAACCAAACGTCTCTTGCATAACCGCCAGCGCGGCGCGCATAAGCCATGGCGCGACGCGCGGGAGAGGTCTATCGTTGCGGCCACCCGTTTAAACCAAGGGATCTCTCATGAGCGAAAAACTCTCCTTCGTCAATCCGACCGCGAACAGCCCGTGGGGCACCTATCTCTCGCAGGTCGACCGCGTCGTGCCGTACCTCGGCCCGCTGGCCCGCTGGGTCGAAACCTTGAAGCGCCCCAAGCGCGCGCTGATCGTCGACGTGCCGATCGAGATGGACGACGGCACCATCGCCCACTTCGAGGGCTACCGCGTGCAGCACAACATGAGCCGCGGCCCGGGCAAGGGCGGCGTGCGCTTCCACCCCGACGTCACGCTCGAAGAAGTGATGGCGCTGTCGGCCTGGATGACCATCAAGACCGCGGCCGTCAACCTGCCGTACGGCGGCGCCAAGGGCGGCATCCGCGTCGACCCCAAGAAGCTGTCGCTGAAGGAGCTTGAAAAGATCACCCGCCGCTACACCAGCGAGATCGGCATCATCATCGGCCCGCACACCGACATCCCCGCGCCCGACGTCAACACCAACGGCCAGATCATGGCGTGGATGATGGACACCTACTCGATGAACGTCGGCGGCACCGCCACCGGCGTTGTCACCGGCAAGCCGCTGCACCTGGGCGGCTCGCTGGGCCGCGTGAAGGCCACCGGCCGCGGCGTGTTCGTCACCGGCCGTGAAGCGGCCCGCCGCCTGGGCATGGACCTGCGCGGTGCGCGCATCGCCGTTCAGGGCTTCGGCAACGTGGGCTCGGTCGCGGCCGAACTCTTTGCCGAAGCGGGCGCCAAGATCGTCGCGGTGCAGGACCACACCGGCACCATCGTCAACAGCAACGGCCTCGACCTGGCCAAGCTGATTCCGGTGGCCAACAAGGACGGCGTGGTTGCCTTCAAGTCCGGCGGCGACATCGTGCCGAACGAAGACTTCTGGAACGTCGCCTGCGACATCCTGATTCCGGCCGCACTCGAAGGCCAGATCACCGCCGAGCGCGCACAGAAGACCACCGCCAAGCTGGTGCTCGAAGGCGCCAACGGCCCCACGGTGCCGACCGCCGACGACATCCTCGCCGAGCGTGGCGTGCTGGTCGTGCCCGACGTGATCTGCAACGCCGGTGGCGTGACGGTGAGCTACTTCGAATGGGTGCAGGACTTCTCGTCCTTCTTCTGGGACGAGGACGAAATCAACGTGCGCCTGGACCGCATCATGATGAACGCGCTGAACCACATCTGGGACACGGCGGACAAGCACAAGATCACGCTGCGCACGGCGACTTATGCGGTGGCTTGCGAGCGCATCCTGATGGCTCGTCAAGAGCGCGGCCTGTACCCCTGATGATTTCTTGACGCTCGGGGACGCTACGCTCGAGGGATGAGCACCATCCCCGCGCAGAAACTTCCTCCTCTCCCAGCGGACAGCGCCGCCCGCCTGCAGGCCCTGATGGCCAGCGGGCAGCGCAAGCTGCTGGGGCTGGTCGGCGCACCCGGCGCGGGCAAGTCCACGCTTGCGGCGGCGTTGCTCCAGTCGGTGGGCGCAGACCGCGCCCAGGTCGTCCCCATGGATGGCTTTCACCTCGCCAACGTCGAGCTGCAACGGCTCGGCCGTTCCGGCCGCAAGGGCGCGCCCGACACCTTCGACAGTGCCGGCTATGTCGCGCTGTTGCAGCGCTTGCGCGCGCAGCGGCCCGATGGCGACATCGTCTACGCCCCCGAATTCCGCCGCGAGATCGAGGAGCCGATTGCCGGCGCCATCGCGGTACTGCCCACGACGCAACTGGTCATCAGCGAAGGCAACTACCTGCTGCATGACGTCGGTCCGTGGGCTGGCGCGGCGGCGATGTTCGACGAGGTCTGGTACGTGGACATCGACGATGCGGTGCGCGAAGAGCGCCTGGTGCGGCGCCACCAGCAGTTCGGCCGCAGCGCCGAGGAGGCGCGCGCCTGGGTGGCGAGCACTGACGCGCCGAATGCGCGGCTGATCGCGGCGACGCGGGTGCGCGCCCATCACGTGCTGCCCTGGTCCTGAAAATCTCGCGCGGCAGGGAACGCCGACGAGCGGATGCGCTCGAAGCCTTGCCGGCAAGGCGCCGGTTAGCATTCGCCGCTCCATGCCGTCCATGCACCTCACTTCTTTCCCAGTTGTTCGCGCCCGGGTTCTCGTACTCGGCCTGCTGTCCGCCCTTGTACTTGCCGGCTGCGGCAGCACATCGCGCCGCGTGAACTACGAGCCCGAAGCCTTCGGCTCGACCACCACCCACACCCGCGACTACGAGGCCACCGAGGCCCAGACCTGCGAGGCTGCGCGCCGTGCGCTGCTGAGCCAGGGCTACATGATCACGGCCGCCAATGCCGACCTCGTGACCGGGCGCAAGAGCTTCCAGCCAGCGGCCGAGGTGCATGTCGAGGTCGAGTTCCGCGTGGTCTGTGCGCGCGAAAATACAAGGGGCGGCAAGGCCAGCAAGAGCACCGTGGCTTTTGCGACCGCGCTGCAGGACCGCTACGGCATCAAGAAGGTGAACAACTCGGCCAGCCTGGGCGTGGGCGCGATCGGCTCGCTCTCGCTGCCGTTCTCGGGCAGCGACGACGCGATGGTGAAGGTCGCGAGCGAGACGCTGACCGACGAGCGTTTCTACGACCGCTTCTTCGCGCTGCTTGACCGTTTCCTCGAAGGCCCGGAAGCAGAGGACGAAGCCGGGACGCCCGCGGAAACAACGCCAGTCGCCTCGCCACCTGCTCCCGCTGCAGCCCAGCCCGCCGTCACCTATCCGGTGAACTCGTCGCCGAACCGGGGCTGACGCCGGGCTCCAAAGTGCCAAGGTGCGTCTTACAATTTGGGCATGGCTTCCACCATCCCGGATCCGGCGCAATGCGCCTCGCGCCTCCGCACCTCGGTGTCGCTGCTGACGCGCCAGTTGCGCAGCGGCACCACCACGCCTGACGGCCCCAGCGTGGCCAAGCTCAGCGTGCTCGGCCAGTTGCATCGGCATGGGCCGAGCACGCCCACCGCGCTGGCGGGGCTCGAACGCGTCAAGCTCCAGTCGCTGACCCGGCTGCTGGCCGAGCTGGAAGCCGAAGGCTGGATCGGCCGCTCGCCACACCCGACCGACGGGCGCCAATGGCTGCTGTCGCTCACGGCCGAGGGCACGCGCCGCCTCAAGGCGCTCATGCGCACGCGCGAGGCGGCACTGGCCGAGGTGATCGGCGCCACGCTCGATGCCGATCAGCGCGCCTTGCTGCTACAGGCCTGCGAGCTGATCGACGGCATCGCCGCCGCGCTGGGAAGCAGCGATCCACTGGCGCCAGCAGCATGAACGGCGCTCCGGCCCTGCAACGCCTGACCGGGCCCTGGCGCCACGGCCGCTGGCGTCCCGGCGTGCAACTGGCGGCGGCAGTAGCCATCGCCTGGGGCGTGGCAACCGCCTTGCACCTGCCCGAGAGTTTCTGGGCGGTGATGAGCGTGCTGATCGTCATGCGCCCGAGCGCCGGCTCCACGCTCGATGCTGGATGGGACCGTGTGCGCGGCACGGCTGCCGGTGCGCTGTGCGGCCTGGCCGGCGTCTACCTGCAGCACCACGGCGCGCCAATACTGGCGACCACGCTGGCGGTCGTCATGTTGCTGGCGTTTGCCAGCGCGGCCGCACCGGGCCTGCGCAGCGCACCGGTGGCCGCGCTGATCATTCTGTCGGCTGGCGGCATTCCCGGCCATTCGGCGCTGCAGGTGGCGCTGCTGCGCATGGCGCAGATCGGCATCGGCGTGGGAGTGGCGCTGGTGGTTTCGACGCTCGTGTCCGAGTACCACGCGGGCGCGCGTTTCGACGAGGGCTGCGCCGCGCTGCTGCACGGCATCGCGAAACGCATGGCCGCTGCACGAAGGCCCGTCGGTGCCGAGGCGGAGCGCATTCACGCAGGCACGCGCGCGTCGCTGGGCCGGCTGGCCGTGCTGGCCGGCGGCGCGGACCTGGAGGCGCGGTGGTGGCGCCGCGGCACCGCCGGAGGCACCGCGCGCGCTGCCTACCGCGACAAGGCCCGACTGGCGGCGCGCATCTTCCAAGACGCCGTGGTGCTGGATCGCGTGTCCCGGCAGATGCAGGGCGCACAGGCCGACGCCGCATGGCGCGAAGCGGCGCAGGCTGCCGCTACCGCAGTCGCCGGCATGGCCGATGCGCTCGCAGGCAAGGGCGCGCCACCGGACCTCGGCGGGCTCGACCGTTGCGCGCAGGCGTCGCAAGGCTCCCTGTCGAATGCACTCCTGGCCGCGCCCCTGAGCCTGCTCCTGGACGACCTGCGCAACCTGCAGAGCGCTGTTGTTCGCCCACTGCCGGAGCAGCCCACCCACTAGAATCTTCCGAAAATCAATCGTTTCGGAGAGGGACGGGCATGGAAGATCAGTCGCAGGACGCGCGCTATGCGCCTCCGCAATCCCATGTGGAGGACGTGCTGCAGCCGGGCCAGGGGCAGCCCGGCGAACTCGCAACGCGGGGCAAGCGTTTTTTTGCCGCAATGCTCGATGCAGGCATCTCCATCGCCGCGATATGGCTCCTGGCGCAGCTCACGCCGATCAACCTCTGGGAAGACGACGGCCTCGGGCTCTGGACACCCCGGTTTTCCGACGCGGCCGCCGGCGTCGTCATCTACCTCGTGCTGCACGGCTACCTGCTGGTCACCCGCGGCCAGACCATCGGCAAGGCGCTGTTCAAGATCCGCATTGCCCGGCCCGACGGATCGCAGGCGCAGATCGGCCGCATCCTCGGCCTGCGCGACGGCCCGGTGTTCGTGATGGGCATCTGGCCGCTGCTAGGGCCGATCTACATGCTGATCGATTGCCTCTTCATCTTCCGTGCATCGCGCCGCTGCCTGCACGACCAGATCGCCGACACCGTCGTGTTGCAGGCCTGAGCGAGCGCTTCGCCAGTGCGCCTCGACACGCTCTACACCGCCGAGACCCCGGAAGGCATCGCGCTCTCGCTGCGCCCGGCCGGCCTGGTCGCGCGCGGGCTGGCGTACCTCATCGACTTCGCGATCCGGCTCGGCATCTTCACTGCGATTTCCATTGCCGTCGGCATGATGGGCAAGATGGGCTTCGGCATCCTGCTCATCAGCTACTTCTGCCTCGAGTGGTTCTACCCCGTGGTGTTCGAGCTCACGCGCGCGGCGGCCACGCCCGGCAAGCGCGTGATGGGGCTGCGCGTGGTGATGGACTCGGGCCTGCCCGTGACGCCCGCCGCCGCGCTCACGCGAAACCTGCTGCGCGCGGCCGACTTCGTGCCGGCCTTCTACGGCGCGGGCATCGTGTCGATGCTGTGGCGGCGCGACAGCAAGCGGCTGGGTGACCTGGCCGCCGGTACGCTGGTGGTGTTCAGCGACCACGTGAGCCTGCATGGCGAAGTGCCCGCGGCCGAGCCGCAGGCGCCTGCGCGACCACTGTCGGCACGCGAGCAGATGGCCATCGTCTCGTGGGCCGGTCGCGCGACGCGCCTGACCCCCGAGCGCTTCGACGAACTCGCCCGCGTCGCCGAGCCGGTGCTGGGCCCCGACACTTCCGGCGCCTCCGCGTCGCAACGCCTGCTGGGCGTGGCGCAGTGGGTGCTGGGCCGCCGCACCGGTGCCGATGCGCGAGGAGGCGGGCGATGACGCCACTGGATTTCGAAGCCGCCTACGCGCCGCTGTGGACCGAACTCGAAGCCGTCATCCGCGTGGCCGAGACCAAGCGCAAGTTCGACGGCGCGCGGCTCGCCACGCTGTACCGCCGCGTGTGCGAGCACCTGGCGCTGGCGCAGGCGCGCGCCTACCCCATTCACCTCACGCAGCGGCTCGAAAGCCTGACGCAGAGCGCGCACCGGCTCATCTACCGGCAGCACGACTACGGCCTCGCACGCTTCGCCCGACTGGCGCTGGTCGACTTTCCCGAGGCGGTGCGGGCGCACCGCGTCTACCTGCTGGTGGCGGCGCTGATGTTCGTGCTGCCCCTGCTGGCGGCGGGCTGGGCCGCCTACCGCGACCCGGGCTTCATCCTGCACCTGCTCGACGCCAGCGCCGTGCAGCAGTTCGATTCGATGTACGGCGACAGTGCCGAGTCGCTGGGCCGCACGCGCAGCGCGGGCGACGACTGGCAGATGTTCGGCTTCTACATCATGAACAACATCGGCATCGGCTTTCGCTGCTTCGCGGCCGGCATCTTCGCCGGCGTGGGCAGCGCCGTGGTGGTGGTGTTCAACGGTGTGCAGATCGGCGCGGTCGGCGGCTACCTGATTGCGGCGGGGCATGCCGAGAACTTCTGCTCCTTCGTCATCACGCACTCGGCCTTCGAGCTCACGGCCATCGTGCTGGCCGGCGCGGCCGGCTTGCGGCTCGGCTACGCGTGGGTTGCGCCCGGCCGCTACACGCGGCTCGAGTCGCTGCGGCTGGCCGCGCGCCATGCCGTGGTGATCGTCTACGGTGTCTTCGGGCTGCTGCTGCTCGCCGCCGCGGTCGAGGCCTTCTGGTCGTCGGCGCGCTGGATCGCGCCGGCCGTGAAGTACGGCGTGGGCGGCGCCTGCTGGGTGCTGGTGCTGGCGTACCTGGGCTGGCAAGGCCGGCCACGCGCCGCTGCTGCTACTGCTACTGCAAAGGCTGAAGACCGTGCAGGTTGACGGCCTTGCCATCGCGCTGCGGCCACGGCCCATGGCCGAGGCCGCGGACCTGGGCGCCCAGCTGGTGCGCAACCATGCACGCTCGGTGTGGCGCACCTTCCTGCCGGTGTACATCGTGACCGTGCTGCTGGCCTTGTGCACGGTCGAGATCGCCGGCTGGCTGCCCAGCCTGCTGATCTTCTGGCTCAAGCCCTGGTTCGACCGCAGCCTGTTGTTTGTTCATTCGCGCGCGGTGTTCGGGCAGGAGACGCGCTGGGCCGACCTCTGGCAAAACCGCCGCGCCGTGTGGGGCGGGCAACTGCTGCGCACGCTGCTGTGGCGGCGGTTTTCACCCTGGCGTTCGTTCACCCAGGCAATCGATCAGCTCGAAGGCCAGCGCGGCAGCGCCCGGCGCAAGCGGCGCACGCAGTTGCTGCGCGGACGGCGCGGCGCGGCCACGGGCATGCAGATGGTGTTCGCCAACGTGGAGATGGCGCTCGACATCTGCCTGCTGTCGCTGCTGTTCTGGTTCGCGCCGGAAGGCAGCGCGAAGGATCTGTTCGGCTGGCTCACGCAGTCGGACGCTCCGCTGCAGAGCCTGCTGACGGCGGGGGCCTATGCGCTCGTTGTCGGCGTGCTGGAGCCGTTCTACGTGGCGGCTGGTTTTGCGATGTACCTCAACCGCCGGGTCGAGCTCGAGGCGTGGGACATCGAACAGGAGTTCCGTCGTGGGTTTCGGTGACACCTCCAGGCTTCGCGCACTTCGTGTCGTGGCGGCTGTGCTGGCTGCTTGGGTCGTCGGTGCGATGACGCCGTTGGCAGTCGCTGCCGAGGCACCGACGCGCGAACAGGTGAAGACCGCGGTCGACAAGGTGCGCGCCGATCCGAGCATGCCCGGCACCAAGACCGAAAGAAAGCTGCGCTTCAAAGAACGGGACGAAGAGGAAGACGAGCCCGAGAAGCAGACCGACAGCCTCGACTGGCTGCGCGATTTCATCAGGGCTGTGGCCGAGGGCGCGCGCTGGCTCATCTGGGGGCTGGGCGCGCTGGCGCTGGCCTGGCTGGTGGTTCGCCTGCACCGCTGGATGCAGGTGCGTGCCGGCGGTGTGCGGCCCGGCAAGGCGCCCTTGCCCAGCCACGTCGGCAGCCTCGACATCCGGCCAGAAAGCCTGCCTGACGACATCGGCAATGCAGCGGCCGCGCTCTGGCAGCGCGGCCAGCACCGGCCCGCGCTGTCGCTGCTGTACCGCGGCGCGCTGTCGCGCCTCGTGCACGCGCACGAAGTGCCGGTGCGAGCCGCGAGCACGGAGGGCGAGTGCATGCAGCTCTCCGCGACCCGGCTGATGCCGGACGCGCAGGCCTTCTTCGTGCGGCTGGTCGGGGTCTGGCAACTGGGGGCGTACGGCGGGCGGCTGCCTTCCACCGCGCAGGTGCTGGCGGTCTGCGGCGAGTTCGACATACATCTTTCCGCCGCTGCGCTGGCCGTCGCCGATCTGAAGGGCGCCGTCGCATGAATGCATGGCTGGTTCGCATCGGCGCGGTGCTCGTGCTGGCGGCAATCGGTTTCTGGCTGGTCAGCGCCACCGAATGGGCCGACACCGAAGTGCCGACGCCCGCCAGCGGCGAGGCCAAGAAGAATTCGTTCTATGGCGCGCAGGTGATGCTGCGCGAGCTCGGCCTCCAGGTGGTCAAGCACGACAGCCTGGACACCATGCCCCCCGCGCAGGCACGGCTGGTGCTCGCCTCCAGCCACTGGGACATGTTCCCCGAGCGCGAACAGCGCCTGCGCCAGTGGGTCGAGCAAGGCGGGCACCTCGTGATGCCCGGCCACCTCGTCAACAGCGACCTGCTGGAAGGCTGGATTCCGCTGGTCTGGGAAAAGCCGCCCGCCGGGGACGAGAAGAAAGAACCGAAAGATCCATCCGCACCCAGAAAGCGACTGCCCAAGTCGCAATTCGCCGAACCCGCCAAGGACGCGGATTGCCATGCGGTAACCGAGCCCGAAACCGTGCCCGCGAGCTTCGCTGGTGGCCGCAGCTTCCGGATCTGCTCCTGGTCGGCGGCGCGCTACCGGCCCGCCGACAAACAGCCGCCGCCCCTGTGGACCGTGCTCGGCGCGCGCGGCCCCGAGGCGATCCGCGTGCAGGTCGGCCGCGGCACCGTCACCGTGATGCCATGGGGCCTGCTGCACAACACGAGCCTGACGCGCGCCGACAACGCGCTGTTCGCCGTTGCCGCGGTGCAGGCGCGCAGCGGCGCCGAAATCTGGTTCGTCGCCGAAGAAACGCGCGAGCCCTTCCTGCGCTGGATCTGGCACAAGGGCTGGGCGGCGCTGCTCCTGGGCCTGCTTGCGCTGGCCGTCGCCCTCTGGCGCGCGGCCGTGCGTTTCGGGCCACTGGCGCCCTCGGCCGGCACGCACCGGCGCTCCATGGCCGAGCAGGTGCGCGGCACCGCCGGCTTCCTGCACATGCACGGCGCCGACGCGCTGCACGCCGCACAGCTGCGCGCACTGAACGAATCCGCCAGCCGTCAGTTGCGCGGCTATGCCCGCCGCGATGCCGCCGCGCGCGCCGCCGCCATCGCGCAGGCCACCGGGCTGGAGGCAGCCATGCTCGTTCGGGCGATGGGCGAGCGAGCCCGCCATGCCGGCGCCATGTCGGTCGACCTGGAGGTGCTGGAAACCGCGCGCCGGCGGCTCGACGCCCACGGGCCGTTCATGCCTTCACCTTCTTCTTCATCCACATCCTGAACCGAGAGACGCTCATGCAAGCCATCCAACCCGAAGAACTGACGCGTGCGGCCCAGTGGCTGCAGACGCTGCGCGCCGAGGTCGGCCAGGCCGTGGTCGGCCAGCTCGAGGCGGTCGACCAGACGCTGATAGCGCTGGTCGCTTCGGGACACGTGCTGATCGAAGGCGTGCCCGGGCTCGGCAAGACGTTGCTCGCGCGGGCCCTGGCGCAGGCCATGACGCTGCGCTATGCGCGCGTGCAGTTCACCCCCGACCTGATGCCCTCGGACATCACGGGCCACGCGGTGCTCGACATCGCCTCCCGCGGCGACGGCAGCCTCGGCACGCTGCGCGTGCACCAGGGCCCGGTGTTCACCAACCTGCTGCTGGCCGACGAAATCAATCGCGCGCCGGCCAAGACCCAGAGCGCGCTGCTCGAAGTCATGCAGGAGTACCAGGTCACGCTCGAAGGCACGGCCATGCCGCTGCCGCGCCCCTTCATGGTGATGGCCACGCAGAACCCGATCGACACCGAAGGCACCTACCCGCTGCCGGAAGCGCAGCTCGACCGCTTCCTGCTGAAGATCGACATCGGCTTTCCTAGCCACAGCGAAGAGAACGCCATCGTGCAGCTGACCACGCGGCAGCGCGCCGGCAACCAGTTTCCGCTCGAGGCCGTGCGCCCCTGCCTCGATGAGGCACAAGTGCTCGAACTGCAGCGGCTGGCCTGTCTGGTGCAGGCCGACGAGCGGGTGATCGACTACGCGGTGCGCATCGCGCGCGCCACGCGCGACTGGCCGGGCCTTTCGTCCGGCGCCGGGCCGCGCGGCACCATGGCGCTGGTGCGCGCCGCCCGCGCCGCCGCACTGATGGCCGGGCGCGACTTCATCACGCCCGACGACGTGGCGCGCCAGGCGCTGCCCGCGCTGCGGCACCGCGTGATGATCTCGCCCGATGCACAGCTCGAAGGCCTGGGCGTCGACACCCTGCTGCGTGCCGCGCGCGACAGCGTAGAGGCACCGAGGCTCTAGGCCCGCGGATGCGCGCTGCTGTTCCGATTCCCGCGCGTGCGGCCGTGCTGGCGCTGGTCGGCCTGACCGTGGCCGCCTCCGTCGCGCTGCTGCTGGGCGTGCCGGTGGGCTATGTCGCTATCGCGGCCGGCGTGCTGCTGGCGCTGGGGCTCGTGCTGGCGGGCGTCGATTTGTGGCTGAGCCTGCGCCTGTGGCGCGCCGCGCCGCTGCGCATCGAGCGCAACCTGCCCGGCGCGTTCTCGCTCGGCGTGCCCACGGTGCTCACGCTCACGCTGGTGAACGAAGGCGCGCAGGCCTGGCAGGTGTCGGTATTCGACGAGCTCGACGCCCACTTCACCTTCGAGGGCCTGCCGCAGACCGTCGCCGTGCCGGCGCTCTCGCAGGTTGCGCTGCGTTACACCGCCACTGCAACGCAGCGCGGCGTGGCGCAGTTCGGCGCCACCCAGCTGCGCTGGCGCACCCGCTTCGGCTGCTTCGACATGCGCCAGACGCTGGGCGAGCCGCGCCGGCTGCGCGTGTACCCCAACTTCGCCGCGCTGGCGCGCTACGCGTGGCTGTCGGGCGACCGGCGGCTGGCGCAGATCGGCATCAAGACCTATGCGCAGCGCGGGCTCGGCACCGACTTTCGTCAACTTTCTGACTACAAGACCGGCGATTCGCTGCGCCACATCGACTGGAAGGCCACTCAGCGCCAGCGCCGCCCGATCGTGCGCGAGTTCCAGGACGACCGCGACCAGTGCGTGCTGTTCCTGCTCGACTGCGGCCGCCGCATGCGCGCCGACGAGGGCGCGCTGGCGCTGAAGGCCAACAGCCACTTCGACGAGGCGCTCAATGCACTGATGCTGCTGAGCTACGTGGCGCTGAAGGAGGGCGACGAGGTCGGCGCCATGACCTTCGGCTGCCCCGCCGACGAGCGGCGCGACTTCGCCCCGCGCAAGGGCACCGCCACGCTCAATGCGCTGATGAACCGGCTGCACGACATCCAGCCCGGCGCCACCCACTCGGACTACCTGCTGGCCGCGCAGGAAATGCTGCGCGTGCAGAAACGGCGCGCACTTGTCATCGTGCTGACCAACTTCCGCGACGAAGACGCGGCCGAGCTGCGCCCCGCGATCAAGCTGCTGCGCCGCAAGCACCTGGTGCTGGTCGCGAGCCTGCGCGAGCGGGTGCTCGGCCGCATCGCCAGCCAGCCGCTGGTGCATGCGCGCGACGCCGTCGATGTTGCGGCGGCGCATCTGTTCGAGCAGTCGCGCCGCGACGCCTTTGCGCGCGTGGTCGGCAACGATCCGCTCTCGGTCGACGTGGAGCCGGCTGACCTTGCGGTGGCGTTGGTGAATCGCTATCACGCCGTCAAAAGGGCTGGCCTTTTGTAAAGGTCTTTGCCCAAAATGTGAACTTCACAACAGAGGAGAGAAGTACATGACAGAGCTGACCAATCCCTACGCCGCACCGCGCGCGGCAGTGGCCGATGTCTACGAGGGCGATGCTGGTGTCCAGCCCGTGAAGCTGTGGTCCGCCAAGGGCCGCATCGGGCGGGCGCGCTTCCTGGCGTACACGATGTTTTCTTACATCATCTTCATCGTCGCGGCCACCTTGCTGGGCTTCATCCTCGGCATCGCCGGCCTCGGGCGTTCCGAAGGCCTGATCGTGGCGCTGACCTTCCTGCTCGCGATTCCGTACCTCGTCTTCTACGTGCTCACGGGCATCCAGCGCTCGCACGACATGGACTGGTCGGGCTGGATGCTGTTCCTGGCGCTGATCCCGCTGGTCGCGCTGATCTGGGTCTTCAAGTCGGGCACCAAGGGCAGCAACCGCTTCGGCGCACCGCCGCCGCCCAACACAGTTGGCGTGCTGATCGGCGCATGGCTGCTGCCCGTCGTCGTGGGGCTCGGCATTCTCGCGGCCGTTGCGATACCTGCCTACCAGGGCTACACGATGCGGGCCAAAGCTGCGCAGGTCGAGCGCCCCTGACCTGAAGAGCCTCGCTCTCTAGCGCACCAGCGTCGATTTACCGAAGAGGCTCTCGATCAGTTCGACAGCCACTTCGGCCGTCTGGTTGCGCACGTCGAGCGCCGGGTTCAGTTCGACCACGTCGAGCGAGCCCAGCCGCCCGGTGTCCGCGATCATTTCCATGCACAGCTGCATCTCGCGGTAGGTCGGCCCGCCGCGCACGCCGGTGCCCACGCCGGGTGCATCGGCCGGGTCGAGGCAGTCGAGGTCGAAGCTCACGTGCAGATGCGTGTCTTCGTCCACGTCCTGCAGTGCCTCGGTCATGGTCGTGCGCATGCCGTGCTCGTCGATGTGGCGCATGTCGAACACGCTCAGGCCCAGCGTGCGAATGGCCTCCTTCTCGTCGCCGTCCACGCTGCGGATGCCGATGAAGCGGATGGCGTCGTGCTGCAGCGCCGCGCGCTCGCCGCTCCAGCCCGTGAGCACGGCCGGCCCGTGGCCCAGCAGGCACGACACCGGCATGCCGTGCAGGTTGCCGCTGGGGCTCGTGGTCTCGGTGTTGACGTCGGAGTGCGCGTCCAGCCACAGCACGCGCAGCTTCTTGCCGCGCTTGCGCGCATGCCACGCCACCGCGCTGATCGAGCCGATGGCCAGGCAGTGGTCGCCGCCCAGCATCACCGGCACGTTGCTGGCACCCAGCGCGGAGTCGATGGCCGCGTACACCGAGCGGTTCCAGGCGATCACTTCGTCGAGGTGGCGCAACCCGTTGGTCGGTGGCGCCCACGGCGTGGCCGGGCCCGCGAGGTTGCCGCGGTCGATGACTGTGTAGCCTTGCCGCGCGAGCGCCTCCGGCAGCCCCGCAACGCGCAGTGCGTCGGGCCCCATGCCGGCGCCGCGCACGCTGGCGCCGATGTCGGTCGGCGCGCCGATCAGTTCGAGGGTGACGGTGCTGGTGGTCATGCCGGGGCTCTCATGTCTTGCGGATGGTGTCCCCTGCTTCCGGGGCGCTGGATGGGCCATTGTGCCGACGAACCGCTGGCATGCCCATGATCTGCCGCACGCCCGACGCCGTGAACGGCTGCACCAGCTGCGCCAGGAAGCGCGTCGCCACCCGGCCATCGATGCCGATGTCCGCCGGCGGGCGGCGCGGCGAGTTGAGCCATGTGCCGAACAGCTGGTCCCACAGCACGATGTTCTCGCCGTAGTTGCGGTTGCCTTCGGCCAGCACCTTCGAGTGGTGCCAGCGGTGCAGCGTCGGCGTGCTGAAGATGCGGTCGAGCCAGCCGGTGCGCATCTCGATGTTGCAGTGGGTCAGCAGCCCGGTCACAGCCGTCACCGCGCCCACCCACATGAACACAGCCAGCGGCGCGCCGAGCAGATACAGCGGCAGTTGGCCGAGCAGCGCTTTGAAAGCGCTGTCGACGAAGTGAAAGCGCCCGGTGTTCAGCACCCAGAGACGGCGCACGCTGTGATGCAGCGCATGGAAGCGCCACAGCAGCGGCCACCGATGGACCGAGCGGTGCGCAACATAGAGCCCGAACTCGGCGATCATCAGTGCCAGCACGACTTGCGCCACCAGCGGCCATTGCACCGGCCATGGGCCTGAGGCGGCATGCACGGCGGACACCGCCGTCGCGGCGGCGAGGGGCGCGCTGGCCACCAGTGCGGCAACGACTTGCGCAAAGCCCTTGGTCAGCAGCGTGTGCGCCAGGTTGCAGGGCGTTTCGCCGTCGTCCTCCAGCCAGCGCGGCTCGTGCGGCATGAAGCGCTCGCATACCGCGATCGCAAGCGCCAGCGACAGGTACACCGCGTTGAACCGCAGCAGCGGCGCAGGGCTGGCAAAGGCCGCGCCCGCGCCGAGCAGCCCCGCGCCATACAGTGCGGGCCACATCAGCCACGGCAACACCCCGCGCAGCAGCCTGTGCGTTTCACCGGCCGGCCGCGTCATTCGGATGCCTCGGCGCCGATCACGCTGTAGGCCCGGGCGGGCCGAAAGCGCATCCGGAACAGCGCGCCGCCCTCCGGGCCATCGTGTACCGACACCTCGCCGCCATGCAGCCGCACGATCTCCTGCACCAGGCTCAGGCCGAGCCCGGCGCCCGGCCCGCTGGCATGCATGCGGTAGAAGGGCTTGAAGACGTGCTCGCGCTGCGCAGGCGGAATGCCGGGGCCGTCGTCGATCACGTCGATGTCGCCCATCGCATCGACCCGCACCACCACGCTGCCCTGGCCACCCGCGTGGTCGATCGCGTTGCGGACCAGGTTGGTCAGCGCGCGCGCCAGCGCGTCGCGGTCGCCGTCGATCTCCACGCGCCCGGCCTGCGGCTCGAACGAAATGTCGTAGCCCGAGGCCAGCGCGAGCGGCGCCATCTCGGCGACCACATCGCGCGCCATGTCCACCAGGTCCACGCGCTGCTGCCGCTCTTCGCGGCCTTTCATGCGCTGCAGGTCGAGCAGTTGCCCCGCCAGCACGGAGAGGCGCGCTGCATCGGCCAGCAGGCGTGTTTTCTCCGCGCCGTCGGGCAGGTTCTCGAGGCGCGTGTTCAAGATGGCGAGGGGCGTGCGCAGCTCGTGCGCGGCGTCGGCCAGAAAGCGCTCGTGGCGCGCATGGCCGTCGTCCAGCCGCTGCAGCGCGTCGTTGAACGCTGCCACCAGCGTTGCCACCTCGCCCGGCACGTCGGACAGCGGCAGGCGCACGCCGCGCTGGTCAGCGTCGATCTGCCCGGCCCGTGCTGCCGCCGCGTTCAGGCCAGCCAGCGTGCGCCGCACCACGAAATGCGTGGCCAGCAGCGTGGCTGTCACCGTGATTGCCATGATCGGCAGCACCACCTTCAGCAACAGCAGCAGCACCGAGAGGCCGAGGTTGCGCCAGGTGATGGGGCTGTCGGCCCCGGTGAGGATCTGCACTTCCCCGGCGGGCGAGTCCACCCAGCGCATGCGCGCGGCCTGCCGCGGCGCGTCGCCGATGTTCCAGCCCAGCCGGGCCTGCCGCACCTGGTCGAGGGTGTCGCCGATGCGGGCGAACTCGGGTGGAATGCGGCCTTCCACCACCTGCCGCCCCTGCGTGTCGCGCACCGAGAACCAGAGCTGCGGCTGCGCCCGGCGCAGCGCGACGAGGCGCTCGGTCGGTCGCATGGCGAGGCGGCCGTCTGCCTCGCGCGCCACCGCCTCCTGCAGGATCTCGATCGTGTTCTCCTGCGAGCTGAAGTCGATCAGCTGCCCCGAAGCCGCCAGCGCACCGATCACTGCCAGCTGGATCGCCACCTGCAGCAGCACCAGCTGCCGGATCAGCCGTCGCTTGAGCGAAGGCTGTGCGGTTGCCAGGGGCGTGCTCATGGCAGGGAGCGCAGCAGGTAGCCGACGCCGCGGATGCTGGCGATCTCGACACCGGCGCCGGTGTCGGCGAGCTTCTTGCGCAGGCGCGACACATGCGTGTCGAGCGCGTTCGACTGGATCTCCGCGTCCAGCCCGAACACCGCGCGCTCCAGCGAGCTGCGCAGCACTGTGCGGCCGGCGCGCCGCACCAGGGTCTCGAGCGCCAGCAGCTCGCGGCGCGGCAGCTCCATGCGCTGCGCATCGACGCTGGCCTCGCAATGCGTGAAGTCGAACGCCAGCGCCGCGATGCGCAGCACGTCGGGCTGCGCGGTCGCCGGCCTGCGCAGCAGCGCGCGGATGCGGGCCAGCAGCTCTTCCACCGCAAAGGGCTTGCCGAGATAGTCGTCGGCGCCGGCGTCGAGGCCTGCCACACGGTCGTCCAGCGCGTCGCGCGCCGTGAGCATGAGCACCGGCACGTGGTTGCCGACGGCGCGCAGGTCCGACACCAGCGAGAGGCCGTCGCCGTCAGGCAGCCGGCGGTCGAGCACCAGTGCGTCGTAGGGCGTGGCTTGCACGTGGCGTCCGCCGTCGGCCAGCGTGGCCGCGTGGTCCACCAGGATGCCGCGCTTGTGCAGCGCAATGCGCAGCACCGACGCCATCTCGGGCTCGTCTTCCACCAGCAGGATTCGCAAGGTCATGCTCCTTCGTTCAGGGATACGGCGCCGGATGCCCGGCGTGCCGCACTCTAGGCAGCGAGCATTGCGTGGGTATTGCGATCACGCCACGTACAAGGCGCAATGTTCACACCATGTTGCCGGCACAAGATGCGCCGCGGGCCCGCACCGGGGCCCCGTGCACCGGAGTACACATGCGCATCTTGCAGACAACCCTCGTCCTCGAAGTGATCGTCCTGGCGGCGTTGTGCTTCCTCGCGTCCGCGGCGGCGGCCGAGGTGCTGGCCGGCTTTGATCAGCCGTCGCCCGGATACGACCCCTGCCGCGACGGGCGCAACAGCTACGGCCGCGCAATGAGCTGCGACGAGCTGCTGCGCAAGCTCGACCGCGAGCAAGAAGAACGAGAGCGCCGCCCGCGATTCGGCGATCCCGACCGCTGGGGCACCGACCCGTGCAAGGACGGTCGCTACAGCAGCGGCCGGCCCATGACCTGCGCGGAGTTGCGCGAGCAGTTGGAGCGGCGCGAGCGCCGGCGCCACCCCGGCCCTTATTACCGCCCCTACGGCGCCCTGGACGAAGCGGCGCGCAGCCTCACCTGACTAGCGGATGTGTTTCCACAGGTACGCATAGCCCAGTGCGTCCATGAAAGCGGACTCCTTGTTGTCCGTTGCAGCGCTGTGGCCGCCTTCCAGGTTCTCGTAGAAGCTGCTGTCGTACCCCAGCGCCGCCATCTTCGCGTGCATCTTGCGCGCATGCACCGGGCCCACGCGGTCGTCGCGCGTGGAGGTGGTGAAGAGGGCGGGCGGGTACGTCTGGCCCGGCTTCGCGTTCTCGTAGGGCGAGAAGGTCTGGATGAACTTCCATTCGTCGGGCTGGTCCGGGTCGCCGTATTCAGCGATCCACGAGGCGCCGGCCGACAGGTGCGTGTAGCGGCGCATGTCGAGCAGTGCCACCTCGCTCACGACGGCGCCGTAGAGCCTCGGATATAGCGTGAGCATGTTGCCCATCAGCAGGCCGCCGTTGCTGCCGCCCATCGCGCCCAGATGCGCGGGCGAGGTGATGCCGCGGGCGAACAGGTCTTCCGACACGGCCGCGAAGTCTTCGCAGGTGCGCAGCCGGTTCTCCTGCAAGGCGGCCTGGTGCCAGCGCGGGCCGTATTCGCCGCCGCCGCGGATGTTGGCGATGACGTACACGCCGCCCTTGTCGAGCCACGCGCGGCCGATGCTGCCGCTGTAGCTCGGCTGCAATGAGATCTCGAAGCCACCGTACGCGTACTGCAGCGTGGGGTTCTTGCCGTTGGCCTGCAAGTCTTTGGCCGCAATCTCGAAGTAGGGCACGCGCGTGCCGTCCTTCGAGGTGGTGAAGTGCTGGCTCACGCGGTAGCGCGAGGCGTCGAAGAAAGCGGGGCTGTCTTTCAGCACCTCGGGTTCGCCCTGGCCGATGGTGCCGATGTAGAGCGTTGTCGGCTGCAGGAAGCCGCTCACGGTGAGGAAGTAGTCGTCGTTCTCGTCCTCGTCGATGGCGCCCGCCGCGATGGTCGACAAGGCCGGCGCGCCGCCCAGGCTTTCGCGTTTCCACGGACCTTTTCCACCGGCAGGCGGCGTGAGCACTTCGAGCCAGTTCACCACGTCGTGCATCACGTTGACGATCAGGTGGTGGCGCGTCCACGAGTGGCTGTCGAGCGCGGTGGTGTCGTCGGGTTCGAACAGCACGGTGAGCTCCCGCCGGCCTGCCATGTAGTCGTCGAACTTCGCGGCCAGCAGCGAGCCCGACTTGTAGGTGGTGCCGCCCACGGCCCAGTCGGTGCGCGGCTCGATCAGCATCCACTCGCGCGTGATCTCGGCCAGCGAATCGTCGGGCACGTCGATCTTGGCGAGCTTGCCGTCGGTGCCGCGCAGCCAGGTTTCGCTCTCGTAGAAGTCGATCTGGCGCGAGACGAAGTCGCGTTCGAAGCCGGGCGTGTTGTCGCGGTAGGCGCTGACGGACATGTCCTCGTGCGCGCCTTCGTACACCGTTACCGCGCTTTCGAGCGGCGTGCCGCGCTTCCATTCCTTCACGATGCGCGGGTAGCTCGAGCTGGTCATCGAGCCGGGGCCGAAGTCGGTGGCCACGTAGAGGTGGTCGATGTCTTTCCAGCTCACGTGGTTCTTGGCCTCGGGCAGCGAGAAGCCACCTTCGACGAATTGCTTCGTCTCTAGGTCGAACTCGCGCACCACGTCGGCATCGGCGCCACCGCGCGACAGCGAGATCAGGCAGCGCCTGTACTCGGGCTCCAGGCAGTCGGCGCCGTGCCAGACCCAGTTCTCCTTGTCGGCTGCGGCCAGCGCGTCGAGGTCGATCACCGTCTCCCATGCTGGCTGCGGCTTGCGGTATTCATCCAGCGTGGTGCGGCGCCACAGGCCCTTGGTGTGATCCTTGTCGCGCCAGAAGTTGTAATAGAAGCGCGGGCCGATCTTGCGGACCATCGGAATGCGGTCGTCCGAGTCGAGCACCTCGAGGATGCCCAGCTGGAGCGCCTCGAACGCGGGCGACTGCGCATAGGCCTGCACTGTGAGCGCGTTCTGCGCGCGCGCCCAGTCGAGCTGCTTCTCGCCGTCGATGTCTTCGAGCCAGAGGTTGTCGTCTTGCGGTAGCTGCGGGGGGAGGCTGGATGTCATGGCCGCAGTGTACGGAGCCCGTGTGAAGAAAGAGGGCCGTGTGAGCAGTTGTTGCCCGCCCGCCGTACAGCAGGCAACTTTTGGGCTACTTCGGGCAAACCCCTGTCGCGCGGGTGCCTTCCCCCGGTGGAAACACTGAAGAACCAGAGGCCCACGAACGCGATGCCCGCGCTATCCTGCCGAACGGCGCATGCCCCACCAAGGAGACACAACACATGAAACACCTGAGCGGTCTTGATGCCACCTTCCTGCACCTGGAAACGCCGGAAATGCCGATGCACGTGGGCTCCCTGAACGTGCTCGACCTGCCCAAGGGCTACAAGGGCGACTTCTACGAAGACGCCAAGAACTTCATGGCCAGCCGCATCCACCTGGCCGACGTGTTCACGCGCAAGCTCGCGCTGATGCCCTTCGACATGACCAACCCGGTGTGGGTCGAGGACGACGACATCGACCTCGACTACCACGTGCGCCACATCACCTTGCCCAAGCCCGGAACCAACCGGCAGTTGCAACAGTACGTGGCCCGGCTGCATTCCTCGCTGATCGACCGCAGCCGGCCGATGTGGGAGTTCTACATCATCGACGGCCTCAAGAGCGGCCAGGCGGCGCTCTACACCAAGGTGCACCACGCGGGCATCGACGGGCAGGCCGGAGTCGAAGTGGGCAAGGCCATCTTCGACCTCGAGGCCACCGGCCGCGTGGTGAAGCCGCCGCGTTCGCGCCCGCGCAGCAGCGGCTACCAGTTGGGCATGGCCGAGCTGGCCACCGCGGCATTGCGCAACACCGCGCAGCAGTACGTGAAGCTCTTCAAGATGGCGCCCGCCATCGCGCGCGCCATCGGCGGCCTGGCCAAGACCGACGAGAAGGCGGCCGAAAAAGACACGACCGCCGCGCCAAAGAAGTTCAACCTCTTCGCGCCGCGCACCTCGCTCAACGTATCGATCACCAACCAGCGCACCTTTGCCGGGCGCACCATCTCGCTGGC
Source organism: Variovorax nivicola (assembly GCF_051216475.1). Taxonomy (NCBI): domain Bacteria; kingdom Pseudomonadati; phylum Pseudomonadota; class Betaproteobacteria; order Burkholderiales; family Comamonadaceae; genus Variovorax; species Variovorax nivicola. Next base: position 128,970 of record NZ_JBPJZK010000012.1, read on the forward strand.
CGAGACCAAGTACATCGCCAAGCACTTCGGCGTGTCGCTCAACGACGTGGTCATGGCCACGGTGGCCGGCGCGCTGCGCCACTACCTGGCCGACAACAACGAACTGCCGGCCAAGCCGCTGGTGGCCGGCGTGCCGGTGAGCCTGCGCGAGGCGGGCGACCAGACGGCCAACAACCAGGCCAGCATGATCCTGGTGAGCCTGGCGACCGACATCACCGACCCGGTGCAGCGGCTGAAGGCGATCAATGCGTCGTCGACCTCGTCGAAGTCGACCATGAACCGCTTCAAGGCCGTGATCCTCGACGACTTCCCGACCTTCGCCGCGCCCTGGCTGGTGTCGGGCATCGCGTCGATGGTGGGGCGCTCGGGCATCGTCAACCTGCTGCCGCCGGCGGCCAACGTGGCGATTTCCAATGTGGCCGGCGCGCCGTTCCCGATGTACTTCGCGGGCGCGCTCGTCACCTGCTACTACCCGGTGTCGATCGCCAGCCACGGCACGGCGCTCAACGTCACGGTGCAGAGCTACAACGGCCGCATGGACTACGGCCTGATCGCCTGCCGCCGCGCCGTGCCCGACATCACCGAGATCGGCGACTACCTGCTGGCCGAGCACAAGCTGCTGATGGAGCTGACGCAGAAGCACCCGGCCGCCGCCGGTGCGGCGCCCGCGCCGGTGCCGGCAAAGACCATCGAGGAGCCGTCGGACGAGGCAGAGCACGCACCCGCACCCGTTGCCGCAAAGAAGAAGCCTGCCGCGCGCAAGAAGGCGCCGGTCAAGGTCGCTGCGAAGAAGGCGCCTGTGAAAGCAGCTGCAAAGGCACCGGTCAGGACCGCGGCGAAGAAAGCCGCGCCCAAGCCGCCTGCCCGCAAGGCCGCACCGGCCAAGCGCTCCAGCAGCCCCCGGGCCGCTGCGGCATGATCGGCGCGCGGGCCCTGGCCTGCAGAAAGAAAATTGGGGCAGTTGGACTAGTTTTCCGACCGTTCTAGTTTTTCAGGCCTAGGCCCCGCAGAAGAAGATAGGCCCATCGCGAAAGACATACCGTTTCCTTCGCGAGCCTTTCAACTTCAAGGAAATCACCATGTCCACGCAAACCTCCATCGCTTCCGCAGCTGTTCACGTCGTCGGTCAATACAACGACGCTGGCAAGACCCTGGTCGGCGCTTACCGCACCGGCGTGCATCGCCTCCTGGGCGGCGCCGCTTCGCGCTACAGCAACTTCCTCGGCAGCCGCCAGATTCCGCTGGTGAGCGAGCAGGTCAAGGCCAACCTGATCGGTGCGCAAGAAAAGATCAACGGCTTCCTGGCCAACCGCCTGGACATCGACACCAGCCGCATCGTGAACGTGATGGACCGCGTTGCCGCCGGCACCACCAGCGGCATCGAATCGGTCGCCAGCCGCGTGGCTCGCGTCGAGTCGCCGGTCGCCACCTCGGTGATCAACGCCCTCGGCGCGCTGAACCAGCCGATCGCCACCGTCTCGGTGCAGATCGCCGACAAGATCGTCGCCGGCACCAAGCAGATCGAAGCCCGTGTGAGCGGCGCCGAAGAAGCCAAGCCGGTTCGCACGGTGAAGGCCAAGGCCGCCACCGCAGCCAAGAAGCCGGTTCGCCGCGCTGCTGCCCGCAAGGCGGCCTGACCCCCGGGGCGCTTTGCGCCCCTTTTCTTTTTTCCGGCATCTGGAGCACTGCATGGCGACCCGTCCTGACGAAACTGCAAAGTTGAAGAAGAGGGCGGCGCCTGCGAAGAAGGCTCCGGCTGCCGCCAGGAAGACGGCGCCCCGCAAGGCGGCGCCCGCGGCAGGCAAGAAGCCCGCGGAGCCCGGCAAGGCCGAAGTCCTGCTGCGTGCCGGCCTCAAGGCGCTGGACAACGTGCGCAACGACGTCGCCAAGCGCCAGGCCAACGTGATCGAAGGCCTGCTCGGCATCGGGCAGGGCAAGGTCCCCAGCCTCGGCCTCGACAGCTTCGGCATCCGCAAGTTCGAGGACGTGTTCGACCAGCGCGTCGCCACCGCCATGCAACGCCTGGGCATGCCCGGCGCCGTCGAAGTGCAGGCCCTGCGCGACGAGGTCGCGCAACTGCGCGAACGCGTGGCGCAACTCGAAGGCGAAGGCACCGGCGCCGCCACCTCCCGTGGCCGCAGCGCCAAACGCTGAGCGACAACCCAGCGACAAGCCGGTTGTGGCCAGTTCCAACACCACACGCGATCGCATCCTGCAGGCCAGCCTCGCGCTGTTCAACGCGCAAGGCCTCGCGGCCGTGTCGACCCACAAGATTGCCGCCGAGCTCGGCATCAGCCCGGGCAACCTGCACTACCACTTCAAGGCCAAGCAGCTGATCGTCGAATGGCTGTTCCGGCGCTTCGAGCAACGGCTCGAAGCCCTGAACGGCTCGTCGGCATCGATCGCGGCCATTGACGACCTCTGGCTCGCGCTGCACCTGCGCTTCGAGGCCATCGACGAATACCGCTTCATCTACCGCGACATGGCCTTCCTGGCCAGCGAATACCCGGCGCTGGGCCAGCGCGCGCAGGCCCTCACCGCGCAGAACCTGCTCGCCGCGCAGACGCTGTGCGAAGGCCTGGTGGCCTCGGGCGTGATCGAGACCAGCGCCGAGCAGGCCCGCATCCTGGCGCTGCAGATGGTCTTCACCACCACCTGCTGGCTGTCGTTCGAGCGGCTCGTGCCGGGGCGCGACGCCCTGGCGCAGGCCGACCCCGGTCTGGCGGCTTTCTACACGCTCACGCTGGTTTCTCCGTATGTTTCCAGCGAATCGAGGGCTTACCTTGATTACCTGAGGGGCAAATACCTCGGATAAATGACGTTGTTGTCCGACGGGGCATTGATTCTTTCGGCCTCATGTTCGTCTTGAAGAAGATAAAAACCAAAAAGGATCCATCCATCATCATGACCACCGCCACCTACGCCAAGGAACCTGTCGCGCCACCGTCGCGCCTGCTGCTGCTGGCCGAAGCCCGCGCGCTCTGGGAAACCGGCGCCGGCATTGCCATGTGGCCGCTGCTGCAGCTCACGCCACGCGGCGACGGACACCCGGTGCTCGTGCTGCCGGGTCTGGTGGCTGGCGACGGCTCCACGCTGCTGCTGCGCCGCTACCTGTGCAGCCGCGGCTACGACGCGCACGGCTGGGGCCTGGGCCGCAACTTCGGTCCGCGCGAAGGCGTCGAAGACGGCATGGTCGAGCTGCTGAAGACCCTGCACGACAACAGCGGCCAGAAGGTCAGCGTGATCGGCTGGAGCCTCGGCGGCGTGTATGCGCGGCTGCTGGCGTCTTCGTACTCGCACATGATCCGCAACGTCATCACGCTGGGCAGCCCGTTCTCCGGCAGCCCGCGCGCCACCAACGCATGGCGCGTGTATGAGGGCGTGAGCGGCCAGAGTTCGCACGACCCGCGCCGCATGAAGGTCGTGCAGCCCACGCCGCCCGTGCCGACCACCTCGATCTTCAGCCGCACCGACGGTGTCGTCGCATGGCGCTGCAGCATCGAGAAGACCGGCCCGCAGTCGGAAAACATCGAAGTCATCGCCAGCCACCTGGGGCTGGGCGCGCACCCGGCGGTGCTCTATGCGGTGGCCGACCGGCTGGCTCAGCCGGAGGGTGAGTGGAAGCCCTTCAATCGCGGGGTGCTGGGGCCGCTGGTTTATCCGGATCCTGATCGAGAGAGCTGAAGGAGGTTGTCTGTCGGTCTTCGTCAGATCTGGGAAGCGCAGCCGAGCGGCTACGCCTAAAGGTCAAGCTCGGCTCTGAGCTTTCTCCTGATGCTCTCCATCACCGATTTGTAGTCCGGGTCGAAGATGAAATCGATTTCTGACTCGGCTGCGGATTCGATCTCTCTCAGGACATGCTCTTCTTCCGGCGAGAGACCAAACTGGGCAATCTTGGTACAGATTTCCATCAGGATGGCCATCTTGGCTTGAGGCAGAGTGATGTTCACTTCCTTGTCGAAGTCGTACTTGTCGTTCGTCACAGGCTGCCTCGTGTTTGGACGTTGTTGATCTGGGCCGGATTGAGCCGCCACCCGGAAAGAAAGTTGTGAGAAGTATCCGTCATGACATTCAGGCCCGTGGAGGGATTGAGGTAGTGGATGACAGGGTCGCCGCGATACGTTCCGTTGAACATCTGGGTGCCCGGATCCTGCACGTGCGCTTCCAAGGCTGATTGATAGTTTGCGGCCGCATTCTTGCCCCAAGGATCGTTCACGCCGAAGTCCTTGGCGTGCTTGTACTTGGCCTGTAGTTGTTTCTTGTCGTACTGAACCGTAGGCCTTGGCGGTGGTGCTGGAGGGGGAGGCGGGAGGCGTCGAACGACAGTGCCTTGTGCCGGGGGCTCCGGTGGCGGATTCTGCGTCGAAGACTTTCCTCCGACGGGCCGGCCGACCGGTTCGAGGGGGGCGCCGCGAGCGTTCTCCCCGGGTCTTGGCAGAGGCTCGGGAGCACTCTTCTTCCCGCCAAGACCCACATGCGCAGCGGCCATGTCGAATGCGGCCGCGCCGACTTGATTGGCCGCCGCTACTTGCTCCTCGCTTCCTCCGAGTACACGCGTGGCCGCACCGGGGGCGCCGAAGATCGGGCCCAGCAAGGCGATGCCCAGCGAGTTGCCGAAGCGCAGATTCTGCGCACTCAGCCAGGCACTTTCGCTGCCGGAAAGCCCGTTCTCCCAGCGTGGCCCCGGCGTATAGACGTCCTGCAGGAAGGAAACCCTTCTCTTGAGCTCCAGGGATTGTTCGGGCGGCAAGGGGTTCTTGCCGGTGTAGTGGTCGTTCAGCTGCTGGAGCTTGTCGTCCAGCGCCGACTTGGGGATTTCATCCGGCATCTTTTCGCATGCCTGCTGAAATGTCTTCGCGGCCTGCAGCGCATCCGTAGGCTCCAGGCGCGCGTCGCGACCGGTGCCGATCCACATCCGCTCGTACCACGGTATCTTTTCGAAGTCCGCCTTTTCCCGTTCGTACCGCTCGCTGCAGATGCCCGGCCGACGCCGCACCATCGGCCCCTTGGGCACCTCGAAGGTCAGCACCCTGCCGAGCGTGCCGTTGCTGTTGAAGGAGGGGGGCGAGAAGGAGGAAGAGGGCGACGACGAGGAAGACGTAGACAGCACCTGCCCCAGCGTTTTCTTGTCGTCGGGAATCGAGCTCATCAGGCCGCCCCGTTCATCTCGCAGAGATCGCCGTGGCGGGCCACGGGGCGGCTCTCGACGAAGACCGTCTGCGAGCCGGAGATGATCTTCACGTTGCCCGCGCCGAGCGAGACCCCCGAGCGTACGCCGCTGCCCGCGTTGCCCGCCACGCCCTTGACGATGCTGTCGACCATCAGCACCTTCTCGCTGCGCGCGAACACGGTGTGCGAGTAGGCCGCCTTCTCGGGCGGAAGGGTCGACACGATGTCGAAGGGAACGACCTGGTTGCCGACGATGCAGAAGTCCGGCGCCACGTTGACCACCATGAACCGCGATTCCGCATCTGCGATGTGCTTTTCGGCGCTCATGCAGGCACTCCCTGGGGCATGCCGCTGCCTGCGGGAGCCTCGGTGATCGGACGGTCGAAGAGGTCGACCGCCACCGTATCGAGCGCCTGGTCGAGCGTGAGCCGCCAGGTCAGGTGCATGAGCATCTCGTCGAGGTCGATGTGCACGGTGTCGAGCTTCATGGCTTCGCTGCGCTCGATGCCGTCTCCGTTCCTGCACAGCGCCTCGATCCACAGGAGCGGGAGCTGAGTCTCGGTGCAGGGCGTCGAGGCGAAGAAGCCGCTCATGCGAAGGGATTCGTCGCCCCGCAGGCCACCGGCCACGACCTGGTCGGCGGGGGCGTACTGGAAGAAGCGTTCGTCGAAATCGTCGGCGTAGTCCATGTAGGGCTGTCCGGCGTGGCGTTCGCGCCAGGCGTCGTCGTAGGTTCCCGCCAGCGCGACGCGAGGCTGCCAGAAACGCGCGACCGGCCCGAAGCCGACGGGCTGGGCGTCCTTGTGGTTGGCGTGCTGCAGCGGTGCATCGGTGTGCTCGATCTGCGGCCCGGGAAACGGTTGTCCGGCGGCATGGCGCGCCCCGGGATGATCCTCGCGGGCTGCACTGCCGAACCATCCGGTGCCGCAGGGGTTGGCCGAGTGGGTGCGAGGCGGGGCCGATTCGTCGTCGCCCTGGTCGAATCCCCATCCGCCGTAGGCGAGCTCGTAGCGCAGCGGCACGGCGAGCGTGGGCTGCGGGTCAGACAGGCTGCGCTGCGCGGCGTCCGGCTGCCAGTCCCAGTGGCGCGGCCCGGTCAGACGCAGCGCCTTGTGCAGCAGCGGTGCGTCATGGTGTCGGTGCACCTGCAGCTCCGCGCGCCAATCGCGCCGTGGTGTCCAGTCGAGGGCGTGTGCGGTGCCCGTCACGTAGACATCGGCGTCGGGCTTGAACAGCAGCAGGTCGGTCGCCGTGCGCAAGCTCGACAGCGTGGCGTGCGCGGCATCCCAGAGCTCGTCGGCGAAGACCGGACCGCGGTGAAACGCCGCCGGTTCGAGCCGGCCGGGCGCGAGCACGAAGCTCGCGCACACCACCACCACGTCGTGGAAGCGCCGCCCCTTGCCCATCTTGTCGAACTGGAAGTGTGGAAAGGGGGTGCCGTTGCGCAATTGCCTCAGGCGCGGCGCGGGGATCGGCGGCGCGGGCTCAGCCATGGGCGTTGCCCTTGTCCGCTGCCAGCATTCCGACGCCGGCGGAGACCGCGGCCGAGACAGTGCCGAGGACCTGCGTCGCATGGCCTGCAGCTTCGCCGCCTCCACCGCCGCCCCCGGCCACCTGCTGGGCGATAGAGGCGAGCTGCCCCGCCTTGCCAAGCAGGTCGGCGGGGTTGCCGCCCATCAGTGCGCCCAGGCTCGCCAGCGGGCTGCCTGGTGGCTCGGCCGGCGGTGGGGTCGGCACCGCGTTGGGTTGCAGAGCGGCGCCACCGCCCATGGGGTTGAGCCAGATGTGCTCGCCATTGATCGTCACGTCGTCGCCCTGCGCCGTGATGTTGATCTTCTTGCCCGTGACGGCAATCGAGCCGTCGGCCTTGAGCTGCACCACCGACGCGCCCACGCGCAGCGAGATGGTCTTGCCGTCCATCTCGATATGGCTGCCCTTGTCTCCGCCCACGGACAGCAGGTACTTCTCGCCGACCTTGGTGGTCTGGGTCTTGCCGACCATGGTGTTGTCCATCATGCCGACGACGGTGTTGCGCAGCATGCCGACGTTGAAGGAGTAGGCGAGGCCGATGTTCACCATCTTGGCGAGGCCCACGTTGTGCATGTAGGCCATGCCGATCGTGGCCATCTGGTTGCGGCCCACTTTCTTGCTGCGGTCGCGGCCCACCGAGTGGGTTTCGTCATGCTCGACCTCGATGTCCTGGTTGCGCTCGGCGTGCAGCCACACCTGTTCCTGGCCTTTCCTGTCCTCGAAGCGCAAGGCATTGGCGTTGGCACCGCTGCCGCCCTCGGAGCTGCGTGTGAGAAGGCCGCTCTGCGTGGCGTTGTCGGGCAAGCTCCACGGCGGCATGTTGTCGGCGTTGTAGACGCGGCCCGTCACGATGGGGCGGTCGGGGTCGCCATTCTCGAAGTCGACGATCACCTCCTGCCCGATGCGCGGAATCTGGATGCCGCCGAAGTTGGTGCCGGCCCAGGGCGACGATACGCGCACCCAGCACGAACTGTTCTCGTCCTTGGTGCAATAGCGGTTCCAGTGAAAGCTCAGCTTCACGCGGCCGTACTCGTCGGTCCAGATCTCGCGCCCGGCCGGGCCTGTGACGATGGCGGTTTGAGGCCCCGTAGTGCGCGGCCTTGGCTCCGGTGGCACTGGCGCACGAAAAACCTTGCTCGTCGGGATGACCTCGAAGTCCACCCGGCATTCGAACTCCTGCTGCGAGCTCGCATCGCCCACGTCCTGCAGTCGCAGGTGTGTGTTCGTCACGAGGTACTGCCGATTCGCTTCGTTCTGGGGATGGCGCTCCAGCGTGAGCAGACAGCCCGGCACCACCGCACGCAGGTTGCCCGAGCCGCTGGCACGCTCGCCTTGACTGCCGGTCTCCTCCATGCGCGTGCGCACCAATTGCTCGCCTTCGGATTCGACGACGTAGTCGCCCGGCCATCTGTAGCGCTCCCATGTGTTTTGCGCGGTCTTGCGCGGCATGGCACTGACCTGCTGCAACTCGGCCTTGGGACGCTTGAAGTCGAAGTCGTCGGTGACCCAGCGGCCGCTTTGCAATTCCTCATGCGCATTGAAGCGGTCGCAGCGTTCTTCGCGTGCGGTCGCGTCGGCGGCATGGAAAGGAATGGTCTGATAGCCCGCGTGCGCGAAGGGCTGGTGAGAGGCCATGTCGTCCACAATCACCAGCTTGTGGTTGTTTTCTTCGTGCACGAAGCAGTAGTACAGGCCCCACTCGTGCAGCAGCCGGGCAATGAAGTCGTAGTCGGTCTCCCCGTACTGGACCTGGAACTCACGGGCCGGATAGCTTCGCGTGGCCCGGATCTCGAAGGGCAAGCCGTACTTGCCGAGAACAGTCTTGACGATGCCCAGCACGTCTTCGTTCTGGAAGATGCGGTAGTCGCTCGTGCGCGTTGCCAGAGTGAGCCAAGGCTCGACGACGGCTTCGTACAGCGCGCGGCGATTTTCCAGCCGCAGGAAGCGCACGCGCGTGACCAGCCCTGAGATGTGGCGCTGCTCCGGACCTGAGCCGGGCCTGCCATCCAGAACGATGTGCGTGGTGAGCGTCTCGCCGATCAACTGCTTGATGGCGACATTGGCCGCCTGACGCTCGTTGTAGCCCTGCTGTTCGGGGGTGGCAAGGGTCAGGGTATAGCGAAACAGACTGCTCAAACCCTCATCGCCTTCAATCGCGATGGGCTCCAGTGCCGGCTCGTTGCCGAACGCAGGCATCGCAGACGAGGAAGCGGTGAGAACACGCGCAAGCTGCGCGGTGCCTATTGGCATGAAATCTCCCTGATGTTCTGACTGACGAAGCAAATCGTAGCAACTCGAGCCTGAAACGCCAGTAGCACGATAGGTTGCTATCGCCCCAACAATCTGGTGGGACCGGGCGGGCGTTTTGCAAAGCCGGTTCGCGTGACCATGACTTCCGTCACTTGTGCCGCAGCGGCCCCGCCCAAAACAATAGCGGCGTCATGTACCCCGACCTGCCGCCCGTCTACCCCCGCATCAAGCACGTCGACTTCCTCGAGGCTGTGCAGCCGATGCTCGACCAGATCGAGGCGCGGGGCGGCAACCGCGAGGCGCAGACGCCCGTGGCCTACCCCTTCGCCGGCGATTCCGATCTGCTGATGACGTTCGCGCTCGACACGCCCACGCAGTTCATCACGCTGACCCAGGAGGGCATGGAGGAAACGGGGCTCGATCCGCAGTCGCTGTACGAACTGGCGATCGACAACATGCTCCGGCAGGTGGAGCCCAATCTCGGCACGCAGGATCTCGTCATGTACAAGGCCCTGGTGACGGGCGACGACTTCGAGGCCTGCATGCTGCTGCTGCCGGACCTCTGGGCGCAGTTGTCGCAGGGGTTCAAGGGCGAGTTGCTCGCGGTGGTGCCCAGCCGCAGCGTTATCTACTTCATGGACAGCGGAGCAAGCTTCGATGCCGGGGGAGAGCCGATCACGGCAGAGACCATGCTGCGCCTCATGTGTTCGGCCGCCGCCGAGGTCAAGGCCGAGGCGGGGCCGCACGGCCTCTCCGACAAGGTGATGGCGCTGACCTCGGACGGCTGGCACGTTCGCGGCACTTTCGAGGACCACGCGTCGGCACTGGAGGCCTGAGGCCCCCGCAGGCTTCCTTTCAGCTGCCGGCCCATACGTCCAGCACATAGCGCTGGTCCGCAATCATCTTGTCCATCCACGCCGTGCTGTCGTGCCCGTGTTCGCGCGCAAGGTCGCTCAGCGTGCGCCGCACGTCGGGCTCCATGCGCGAGCCGTCGCCGCACACGTAGACCACCGCGCCGGCCTCCAGCAGTTTCCACACTTCGGCGGCCTGCTCGCGGATCAGGTCCTGCACATAGACCTTGCGCTCGCCCGCGCGCGAGAAGGCGGTATGCAGCTTCATCACGCCGCGGTGCGCCCAGGCCTGGAGTTCGTCGGCATAGATGAAGTCCTGCTCGGGATGGCGGCAGCCGAAGAACAGCAGCGCCTCGCCTTGCGCATTGCCTGCCTCGATCTGCGCCGCGCGCTCCTGCAGGAACCCACGGAACGGCGCGAGGCCGGTGCCCGGCCCGACCATGATGAGCGGCCGGCTCGCATCGTCCGGCAGCCGGAAGCCCTCGGCCGTGGTCTCGCGCACCACGCCGTGCACCGTGTCGCCGGCTTCCGCGCGCGCCAGAAAGTTGGAGCACACGCCCTCGAAGGTGCCGATGCCCGACTTGGCCGGGCCGCTCACCACGCCCACCGTCACGCTGCACCTGCCCGGCGTCATCGTCGGCGAGGAAGAGATCGAGTAGTAGCGCGGCGACAGCGGCGACAGCATTTCGAGAAACACCGCGAACGGCACCTGGCAGGCGCGGTGCTCTTCCAGCAGGTCGAGCAGCGACTTGCGCTTGTGGAGCACGTCGGCCTTGTATGCCGCCTGCGAAGCCTCGTCGCTGCCCGACAGCGCCGCGAGCTTCGGCTTGGTGAACGGGCATTCGGTATATGCCGCGAGCGTGGCGATCTGCTTGCGCGTGGCCACGTCCTGCAGTTCGACGTAGTCGCCCAGCAGGCGGTCGACCGCAATCACCTGCTCCACCGGCAGCGCTGCCTTGCGGCCCGCGCCTGCATGCAGGCGCACATGGGCCGTGCGGTCGAAGCCGAAGCGCGCCATCGCGCGTTCGACCTGCGCGGGGCTGTTGCGCGGCACCACGCTCAAGTGGTCGCCGGCGCGGTAGATCAGGCCCTCGGGCAGCATCAGTTCGACGTGACGCGTGGAGCGGCCGGCCTCGCCATTGCCACCGTTCTGCAGCTCGCGGTTCTCGATCACCCGCAGCGCCACCGCGCCCAGCGCATCGACGATCGCGTTCTTCTGCGGCGGCGGCAGCTCTTCGAGCGTGTAGAGCGGTTCGCTCTGCACGGGCGTGTCGGCGCCGGTCTTGATGTCGAAGGCCTTCACCAGCTCGGGCCAGAGCGCGTCGCTCCAGTCCTGGAAGGCGCCGTCCATGTCCTCGCGCGCATCGCCTTCGCCGCGCGGATGCACGCGTGTGGCGCCGAGCGCTTCGAGCCGCTCGTCGATGCGGCGCGGCACGGCCTGGTAGGTGGCAGCCCAGTCGGTGTTGCCGCAGCCGAACACGCTGAAGCGCACGCCGTTGAGCGAATCGTCGGCCTTGTCGAGCCAGCGGTGGAACTCGGCCGCGTTGTCGGGCGCCACGCCGTTGTACGAGGCGCAGACGATGGTCACCGCGCCGTTGGCCGGCAGCCGCTCGGCATAGTCGTCGAGCGAGGCCAGCTGCGTGGAGAAACCGCGCATCTCGCCGGCCTCGGCGAGTTGCCGTGCAAGGTCTTCGGCCGTGCCGAGGTTGGAGCCCTGCAGCACCAGCAGCGAGGTGCCGTGGCGTGCCGTCTGAGGCTTGCGCGCGGCAGCTTGCACGGGTTGCACCGGGGCGGCCGCCGCATCGGTCATGTTGCCGCGCGGACGCGATGCCGGGTCGCGCAGCAGCGCCTTGATCTTGAAGTTCTCCGGCTTGATCGTCAGCGCTTCCTTGATCTTCAGCTTGTAGCCCGTGTGATCCACGAGGTTGAAGCGCTGCAGGATCATGCCCAGCGTGAGCACTGCCTCCTGCAGGGCGAACTGCCTCCCGATACAGGCGCGCTGCCCGTTGCCGAAGGGCTTGAATGCGTTCACCGGCCGCTCGCGCTCGGCCTCGCGCGTGAAGTTGTCGGGGTTGAACTGGTCGGCATCCTCGCCCCAGATGCCCTTGTCACGATGCAGCGCCAGCGCATGCATGATGATCATGTTGTTCTTCTTGATCGTGTACTGGCCGCCGATCTTCGTGTCTTCCTTGGCGCGCATCGAGATCGCGGGCGCGGTCGGGTACAGGCGCAGCGATTCCTTCAGCACCTGCATTACGTACTGCAGACGGTTGACCTGCGCGTAGGTGGGCTTCTGCGTGGTGTCGGGGCCGAACACGTTGTCGACCTCGGCCTGCGCCTTGGCCATGGCCTCGGGGTTGTTCAGCAGGAAGTAGATGGCGAAGGACAGCAGGCCGCTGGTGGTTTCATGCCCCGCGATGAGAAATTCGATGCACTCGTCGCGGATCATCTTGTCGGTGAGCTGCTCGCCGCTCTTCTTGTCCACGCCCGCGATCATGTAGCTCAGCAGGTCGGGCTTGGTGGCGATGTCGGCGCCGCTCGTGCGCCGCTCTTCGATGATGTCTTCCACCATCTTGTGCATGTAGCGGATGTCCTTGCGCTGCTGCGCAAGCTCCTTCTTCAGCATCAGCTCTTCGAGCGGCAGGCCGCGGCGGTTCTGCACCGTCTCCAGCGTGCGCACCATCGCATCGACGAAGGGATGAAAGCCCTCGCGGTAGAACGAGTTGAAGCGATAGCCGAAGCCGCACAGGCCGATGGTGTCGAGCGTGAGCGCGGTCATGTCGCGCACCACGTCCACCTCTTCGTCGAAGTTCAGGCGCTCCCACTTGGTGACCAGCTGCCCGGCAATGTCCAGCATCATCGGGTGGTAGGCCTGCATCGCGCGCTGGCTGAAGTTGGCCAGCAGGATGTTGTGAGGCTTCGACCAGGTCTCCTCGTGCGTGTCAGAAGTGAAGAGCCCGTGCGACGCGGCCCGCAGCCGTCGCAATGCGCCGCGCGTGCTCTTGTCGAAGCGCGGCTCCTCGCAGAGCTCGTCGACCAGCGCGGGCGACGACACCACGATCACCGGCATGCCCGGCATGTCCAGCCAATAAATGCCGCCGAGGTCTTGCGCGATCTTCCACATGTCGAGCACGGGAGAGTCGGACCCGATCGACAGCAGGTTCCCGACGAAGGGTTTCTTCGCCGGATGCGGGATCGGGTAGAGCGAGTTTTTGCCTGCCATGGTCTTGTTGTGCCTTTGGAATGGACCCGCCTCTGATATCCGGGGTGTAACAACCGGAGTATCCCGACGGCACGGGGGGCAGGCAGGACGGGGTTTCCCTTAGGGAGCTTCGGGCGGGAAACTTCAGGGCGCGCTCACGCCGACGGGGTACCTTGCTCCGCGAATGTCCCCCGGCCTTCGGCCTCCTCCTGATATTGTTTCTCCCGCTCCCGTAGCGCTGAAGGGAGCCCGTCCGGTAAACCCCGCTCTCC
>NZ_JBPJZK010000013.1:0-117167 GCF_051216475.1 Variovorax nivicola
GCATCACCGTCAAGCTGATCAACCCGATCGCGATGGAAGAAGGCCTGCGCTTCGCCATCCGTGAAGGCGGCCGTACCGTGGGTTCGGGCGTCGTGGCCAAGATCCTCGACATCTAAGTCGGGCGCAAAGAGTACCGGAGGGGTATAGCTCAATTGGCAGAGCGTCGGTCTCCAAAACCGAAGGTTGTAGGTTCGATTCCTACTGCCCCTGCCACTTAGGTGGCACTCCGAAAAAAGCCCGTCGCGTCCCGACGGGCTTCGGCGTCTCAAGAGACGCATTGAATTGAAGGCCTCAGGGCCACAGGAAATCAGCCAAACATGGCCACTTCTCAAATCGAAACCGTGAGCACCGGCGCCGACAAGGCCAAATTGGCCGTGGCGGTCGTGCTGGCAGTGGGCGCCATCGTGGCGTTCTATCTGCTGTCGCGCCAAGGCTCGCTGGTGCAATGGGCTGCGCTGTTGATCGGCTTGGCCGCGGCGGTGGCTGCCTTCGGCAGCTCGGAGAATGGTCGTCAGTTGTGGGCCTTCGGCCGCGACTCGTGGCGCGAGGTCAAAAAGGTCGTCTGGCCGACCCGCAAGGAAGCAATGCAGATGACGGCTTATGTGTTCGCCTTCGTGGCGATCATGTCCGTCTTCCTCTGGCTCACCGACAAGACGCTCGAATGGGTGTTTTTCGACCTCATTCTGGGCTGGAGAAAATAAATGACCGACGACGCAGTTGAAACCACGCCGAGCGCGCCAGAGGAAGAAAACACCTCGTTGCTGGCTCCCGCCGCTAACCCAGATCTGCGTTGGTACGTAGTGCATGCCTATTCGGGGATGGAGAAGGCTGTCGAGCGCAACATCACCGAGCGCATCAATCGCGCCGGCATGCAGGACAAGTTCGGCCGCATCCTGGTTCCGACCGAAGAAGTGGTCGAAATCAAGAACGGCCAGAAGCGCACCACCGAACGCCGCTTCTTCCCGGGCTACGTGCTGGTCGAAATGATCATGGACGACGAGAGCTGGCACCTGGTGAAGCACACCAATAAGGTGACGGGTTTCGTGGGTGGCGCCAAGAACCGCCCGGCCCCGATCTCGCAGAAAGAGGTCGAGGACATCGTCAGCCAGATGCAGCAGGGCACCGAGAAGCCGCGCCACAAGGTCGAGTTCACCGTCGGTGAATTCGTGCGCGTCAAGGAAGGCCCGTTCACCGACTTCAACGGCACTGTCGAGGAAGTCAACTACGAGAAGAGCAAGGTCAGCGTGTCGGTCATGATTTTTGGCCGCGCGACACCTGTCGAACTCGAATTCAGTCAGGTCGAGAAGACCTGACACCCCGCCGGCCTTCGGGGCGGCGTTACTGTTTCCGGCTGCGCGTTGTCCGACTCGGCGCGCGGCCTTGATCGAAGAGTCGTTTAACCCCGGGGAGCCGCGGCCGCAAGCCAAGGCGATATCACCCGCAAGGAGCAAATAGCATGGCGAAAAAAATCGTCGGCTTCATCAAGCTGCAAGTGCCAGCTGGTAAGGCCAACCCGTCCCCGCCGATCGGTCCCGCACTCGGTCAGCGCGGTCTGAACATCATGGAGTTCTGCAAGGCGTTCAACGCGCAAACCCAAGGCGTCGAGCCGGGTCTGCCGCTGCCGGTGGTCATCACCGCGTTCGCTGACAAGAGCTTCACCTTCATCATCAAGACGCCCCCGGCGATCACCTTGATCAAGAAGGCCATCAAGCTGGAAAAGGGCTCGGCCCGCCCACACACCGACAAGGTCGGCAAGATCACGCGCGCTCAGCTCGAAGAAATCGCCAAGGCCAAGATGAAGGACCTGACTGCCGCCGACCTCGACGCAGCAGTTCGTACCATCGCCGGCTCGGCCCGCTCGATGGGCGTGAATGTGGAGGGCGTGTAAATGTCCAAGATCACCAAGAAGCAAAAATCGCTCGAAGGCAAGGTTGACAGCAACAAGCTGTACCCGCTGGTTGACGCGATCACCATCGTCAAGGAAGCCGCCACCGCCAAGTTCGACGAATCGATCGAC
Organism: Variovorax nivicola; assembly: GCF_051216475.1. Classification (NCBI taxonomy): domain Bacteria; kingdom Pseudomonadati; phylum Pseudomonadota; class Betaproteobacteria; order Burkholderiales; family Comamonadaceae; genus Variovorax; species Variovorax nivicola. The sequence goes on from NZ_JBPJZK010000013.1 coordinate 2,018, forward strand.
GTGGCTGTGCAGCTCGGCATCGACGCGAAGAAGTCGGACCAGGTCGTGCGTGGCGCCGTCGTGCTGCCCAACGGCACTGGCAAGACCAAGCGCGTCGCTGTGTTCGCCCAAGGCGCCAAGGCTGAAGAAGCCAAGGCCGCCGGCGCCGACATCGTCGGCATGGACGACCTGGCTGCCATGGTCAAGGCTGGCGACATGCCTTTCGACGTCGTGATCGCCGCACCGGACGCCATGCGCGTCGTCGGTACGCTCGGTCAGATCCTCGGCCCGCGCGGCCTGATGCCCAACCCGAAGGTTGGCACGGTGACCCCGGACGTCGCCACGGCCGTGAAGAACGCCAAGGCTGGCCAGGTTCAGTTCCGCGTCGACAAGGCAGGCATCGTGCACGGCACGATCGGCCGTCGCTCGTTCGACAACGACAAGCTGCAGGGCAACCTCGCCGCGCTGATCGACGCTCTGGTCAAGGCCAAGCCCGCGACCAGCAAGGGCGTGTACCTGCGCAAGGTGGCTGTGTCGTCGACCATGGGTCTGGGTGTCCGCGTGGACACGCAAACCATCTCGGCGAGCTAAAGAGATTTGCTCTACCCGAAAGGGTGGGGCGAATGTGGTGGGTCGCGGCAGCTCCGGTTGCCGCGGGCCATCCAAGACCGCTGGTGTGCAGGGTGCTGCACTTAATCGCCGGACCTTCCCGTCAGGCAATCAGCGCAGATGGCGATCCCGCTGCAAGGAATTTGTTTTTTGTTCCGAAACAGTTGGTCGCTGCATGAAGCGCGATCCCAGGCCCCGGCCGAAGATCGCATTAAAAGGAGTAGACCTTGAGTCTGAATCGCAGTGAGAAAGAAGCGGTCATCAGTGATGTGACCAGCCTCGCCGCAAAAGCTCAAACGCTCGTGATGGCGGAATACCGTGGCATCACGGTGGCCGATATGACCAAACTGCGCAACGAAGCGCGCAGCAAGGGTGTGAGCCTGAGTGTTCTGAAGAACACCCTGGCCCGCCGTGCTGTCGCTGGTAGCCCGTTTGAGATTGTTGGCGACCAGATGACCGGTCCGCTGATCTACGGCTTCTCCGAAGACGCTGTGGCCGCCGCGAAGGTGGTGGCCGATTTCGCGAAGACCAACGACAAGTTGGTCATTCGCGGCGGCGCCTTCGGTGGCAAGGCCCTGGACGTCGACGGCGTGAAGCAACTGGCCAACATCCCTTCGAAGGAAGTGCTGCTGGCGCAATTGCTGGGCTTGATGCAATCCCCGATCTCTCGTACCGCCCGCGTGCTCGCGGCGCTGGCCGAGAAGCGCGGTGGTGGCGAAGCTGCACCCGTTGCCGATGCACCGGCAGAAGCGCAGGCCGCTTGAGCCTTCGTTTGAAATATTCAACCCAATTGTTAGGAAACAAAAATGGCATTCGATAAAGACGCATTTCTGACCGCGCTCGACAGCATGACGGTCCTGGAACTCAACGACCTGGTGAAAGCCATCGAAGAGAAGTTCGGCGTGAGCGCCGCTGCAATGTCGGCTCCGGCTGCCGGTGGTGGCGCAGCCGCTGCTGTGGTCGAAGAAAAGACCGAATTCAATGTCGTGCTGGCTGAAGTCGGCGCGAACAAGGTGTCGGTCATCAAGGCAGTGCGCGAAATCACCGGCCTGGGCCTCAAGGAAGCCAAGGACCTGGTGGAAGCCGCTCCCAAGGCTGTCAAGGAAGGCCTGTCGAAGGCTGACGCTGACGCTGCCAAGAAGAAGCTGGAAGAAGCCGGCGCCAAGGTGGAACTGAAGTAATTCAGACCCCCTGGAGGGCTGGAGGCGCCTGAAAAGGCCCTCCAGCCTTTGCCGCTTTCAGAGCGCACCCAAAAGCCGACTTGTTGCCGGCTTTCCCGGAGACCCGAAGGGCTCCGGAAAAGCCAAAACGAGCCGGGATTTTGAGTGTCTTCTGACCCCGACTGCAGAAGACCCCTTGGTTCGGGCGATGTGCAACGCATCGCTGTCCGCCAACGGCTGGTAGTGGCCAGCCGCCAAGCAGTGGTGCCTCGGCACTGCTGACAAGTCGCTGAAGATCTCAAGCACCGGAGCTCTCATGGCCCAATCGTCCGCGTACAGTTACACCGAACGCAAGCGCATCCGAAAAAGTTTCGGCAATCGCGATAGCGTCGTCGAAATTCCCTACCTGCTGCAGATGCAGAAAGACGCGTACACCGCGTTCCTGCAAGCCGGCATTCCCCCGAAACAACGCACCGTCGAAGGCCTGCAGGCCGCGTTCGACGCTGCCTTCCCGATCGTCTCGCACAACGGTTTCGTCGAGATGAAGTTCCTCGAGTACAACCTGGCGAAGCCGGCGTTCGACGTGCGTGAGTGCCAGACCCGTGGTCTGACCTTCGCCTCGGCCGTGCGCGCCAAGGTCCAGCTCATCATCTATGACCGCGAGTCGTCGACTTCGCAGTCGAAGGTGGTCAAGGAAGTGAAGGAACAAGAGGTCTACATGGGCGAAGTGCCGCTCATGACCGAAAAGGGTTCGTTCATCATCAACGGCACCGAACGCGTGATCGTCTCGCAGCTGCACCGCTCGCCGGGCGTGTTCTTCGAACACGACAAGGGCAAGACGCACAGCTCGGGCAAGCTGCTGTTCTCGGCTCGCGTGATTCCTTACCGCGGTTCGTGGCTCGACTTCGAATTCGACCCGAAGGACATGCTGTACTTCCGCGTGGACCGTCGCCGCAAGATGCCGGTCACGATCCTGCTGAAGGCCATCGGCCTGAACCCGGAATCGATCCTCGCGAACTTCTTCGTGAACGACAACTTCCGCCTGATGGACAGCGGCGCGCAGATGGAGTTCGTCTCCGAGCGCCTGCGCGGCGAAGTCGCGCGCTTCGACATCACCGACAAGTCGGGCAAGGTCGTGGTCGCCAAGGACAAGCGCGTTACCGCGCGCCACACGCGTGAACTCGAGCAGGGCGGCACCACGCACATCAGCGTGCCGGAAGACTTCCTGATCGGTCGCGTGATCGCCCGCAACATCGTCGACGCCGACTCCGGCGAAATCCTGGCCAAGGCCAACGACGAGCTGACCGAAGCGCTGCTGAAGAAGCTGCGTACGGCCGGCGTGCAGGACGTGCAGGTCATCTACACGAACGAACTCGACCAGGGCGCGTACATCTCGCAGACCCTGCGCATCGACGAAACCGTGGACGAATTCGCTGCGCGCGTGGCCATCTACCGCATGATGCGCCCCGGCGAGCCGCCGACGGAAGACGCCGTGCAGGCCCTGTTCCAGCGCCTGTTCTACAACCCGGACACGTACGACCTGTCGCGCGTCGGCCGCATGAAGTTCAACGCCAAGGTCGGCCGCGACGAATCGACCGGCCCGATGGTGCTGACCAACGAAGACATCCTGGCCGTGGTCAAGATCCTCGTTGACCTGCGCAACGGCAACGGCGAAGTCGACGACATCGACCACCTGGGCAACCGCCGCGTGCGTTGCGTCGGCGAACTGGCCGAAAACCAGTACCGCACCGGCCTGGCACGTATCGAGAAGGCCGTGAAGGAACGTCTGGGTCAAGCGGAACAAGAGCCGCTGATGCCGCACGACCTGATCAACAGCAAGCCGATCTCGGCCGCGCTGAAGGAATTCTTCGGCGCCTCGCAGCTGTCGCAGTTCATGGACCAGACGAACCCGCTGTCCGAAATCACCCACAAGCGCCGCGTGTCGGCTCTTGGCCCGGGTGGTCTGACGCGTGAACGTGCAGGCTTCGAAGTGCGCGACGTGCACGTGACCCATTACGGCCGCGTGTGCCCGATCGAAACGCCTGAAGGCCCGAACATCGGTCTGATCAACTCGCTGGCCCTGTACGCCCGCCTGAACGAATACGGCTTCATCGAGACGCCGTACCGTCGCGTGATCGACAGCAAGGTCACGATGGACATCGACTACCTGTCGGCCATCGAGGAAGGCAAGTACGTCATCGCCCAGGCCAACGCGGCTCTGGACAAGGACGGCGTGCTCACCGGCGACCTGGTCTCGGCGCGCGAAGCCGGCGAATCGATCCTGGTCGGTGCCGAACGCATCCAGTACATGGACGTGTCGCCCGCGCAGATCGTGTCGGTGGCCGCATCGCTCGTGCCGTTCCTGGAGCACGACGACGCGAACCGCGCGTTGATGGGCGCCAACATGCAGCGTCAGGCCGTGCCTGTGCTGCGCCCCGAGAAGCCGATGGTCGGTACCGGTATCGAGCGCGTCTCCGCGGTCGACTCCGGCACCGTGGTCACGGCCACTCGCGGCGGTATCGTCGACTACGTCGATGCGACCCGTGTCGTGGTGCGCGTGAACGACGCCGAAGCGGCTGCCGGTGAAGTCGGTGTGGACATCTACAACCTGATCAAGTATCAGCGTTCGAACCAGAACACCAACATCCACCAGCGTCCCATCGTCAAGCGCGGCGACAAGATCGCCAAGGGCGACGTGGTGGCCGACGGCGCATCGACCGACCTCGGCGAACTGGCCCTCGGCCAGAACATGCTGATCGCGTTCATGCCGTGGAACGGCTACAACTTCGAAGACTCGATCCTGATCTCGGAACGCGTCGTGGCCGAAGACCGCTACACCTCGATCCACATCGAGGAACTGGTGGTGATGGCTCGCGACACGAAGCTGGGCGCCGAAGAAATCACGCGCGACATCCCGAACCTGGCCGAGCAGCAGCTCAACCGCCTCGACGAATCCGGCATCATTTATGTCGGCGCCGAAGTGCAGCCGGGCGACACGCTGGTGGGCAAGGTCACGCCGAAGGGCGAGACCACGCTGACGCCTGAAGAGAAGCTGCTTCGCGCCATCTTCGGCGAGAAGGCTTCCGACGTGAAGGACACCTCGCTGCGTGTGGATCAGGGCTCGCAAGGCACCGTGATCGACGTGCAGGTGTTCACCCGCGAAGGCATCACGCGTGACAAGCGCGCCCAGCAGATCATCGACGACGAACTCAAGCGCTTCCGCCTCGACCTGAACGACCAGCTTCGCATCGTCGAAGCCGACGCGTTCGACCGTATCGAGAAGCTGCTGACCGGCAAGGTCGCCAACGGCGGCCCGAACAAGCTGGCCAAGGGCACCAAGCTCGACAAGGCCTATCTGTCGTCGGTCGAGAAGTTCCACTGGTTCGACATCCGCCCAGCGGAAGACGAAGTGGCTTCGCAGCTCGAGTCGATCAAGAACTCGCTGGAGCAGACGCGCCACAGCTTCGACCTCGCGTTCGAAGAAAAGCGCAAGAAGCTCACGCAGGGCGACGAGCTGCCCGCGGGCGTGCTCAAGATGGTCAAGGTCTACCTGGCCGTCAAGCGCCGCCTGCAACCCGGCGACAAGATGGCCGGCCGCCACGGCAACAAGGGTGTGGTGTCGAAGATCGTTCCGGTCGAAGACATGCCCCACATGGCCGACGGCACGCCGTGCGACATCTGCCTGAACCCGCTGGGCGTGCCTTCGCGGATGAACGTGGGCCAGGTGCTCGAGGTGCATCTGGGCTGGGCCGGCAAGGGCATCGGCCAGCGCATCGGTGACCTGCTGCAGCAGGAGGCCAAGGTGGCCGAGCTGCGCAAGTTCATGGAGCAGCTGTACAACGGCTCGGGCCGCCAGGAAAACATCGCCTCGCTGGGCGACTCCGAGCTGCTCGAAATGGCAGCGAACCTGCAGAACGGCGCGACCTTCGCGACGCCTGTGTTCGACGGCGCTTCGGAAGAAGAAATCCGCGGCATGCTGAAGCTCGCCTACCCGGACGACATCGCCAAGCTCAAGGGCCTGACCGATACGCGCACGCAGGCGTACCTGTTCGACGGCCGCACCGGCGACCAGTTCGAGCGTCCCGTCACCGTCGGCTACATGCACTTCCTGAAGCTGCATCACCTGGTCGACGACAAGATGCACGCGCGTTCCACCGGCCCGTACTCGCTCGTCACGCAGCAACCGCTGGGCGGCAAGGCGCAGTTCGGCGGCCAGCGTTTCGGGGAAATGGAAGTGTGGGCGCTGGAAGCTTACGGCGCCGCCTACGTCCTGCAGGAAATGCTGACCGTGAAGTCCGACGACGTGCAAGGCCGTACCAAGGTGTACGAAAGCATCGTCAAGGGCGAGCACTCGATCGAAGCCGGCATGCCGGAATCGTTCAACGTGCTGGTCAAGGAAATTCGTTCGCTGGGCCTCGACATCGAGCTCGAGCGTTCTTAATTTGAAAAGGGAAAGAGTCTTATGAAATCGCTACTCGACCTGTTCAAGCAATTCACGCCTGATGAGCATTTCGATGCCATCAAGATCGGCATGGCTTCGCCCGAGAAGATCCGTTCGTGGTCTTTCGGCGAGGTGAAGAAGCCCGAGACGATCAACTACCGCACGTTCAAGCCCGAGCGCGACGGTCTCTTCTGCGCCAAGATCTTCGGCCCCATCAAGGACTACGAGTGCCTGTGCGGCAAGTACAAGCGCCTGAAGCACCGCGGCGTGATCTGCGAGAAGTGCGGCGTTGAAGTCACGCAGACCAAGGTGCGTCGCGAGCGCATGGGTCACATCGACCTGGCCGCGCCCTGCGCCCACATCTGGTTCCTGAAGTCGCTGCCGTCGCGCTTGGGTCTCGTGCTCGACATGACGCTGCGCGACATCGAACGCGTGCTGTACTTCGAAGCCTACGTGATCACCGACCCCGGCATGACCCCGCTGAAGAAGTTCGGCATCATGTCCGAGGACGACTACGACGCGAAGCGCAAGGAATACGGTGACGAATTCGTCGCCAAGATGGGCGCCGAAGGCATCAAGGATCTGCTCGAAGGCATCGAACTCGACAGCGAGATCGAACGCCTGCGCGGCGACCTGACCGGCTCCGAAGTCAAGGTCAAGAAGAACTCCAAGCGCCTGAAGGTGCTGGAAGCCTTCCGCAAGTCGGGCATCAAGCCCGAGTGGATGGTGCTCGACGTGCTGCCCGTGCTGCCGCCGGACCTGCGTCCGCTGGTGCCGCTGGACGGCGGCCGCTTCGCGACCTCCGACCTGAACGACCTGTACCGCCGCGTCATCAACCGCAATTCGCGTCTGCGCCGCCTGCTGGAGCTGAAGGCTCCGGAAATCATCGCGCGCAACGAAAAGCGGATGCTGCAAGAAGCTGTCGACTCGCTGCTGGACAACGGCCGCCGTGGCAAGGCCATGACGGGCGCCAACAAGCGCGCGCTGAAGTCGCTGGCCGACATGATCAAGGGCAAGAGCGGCCGCTTCCGCCAGAATCTGCTGGGCAAGCGCGTCGACTACTCGGGCCGTTCGGTCATCGTGGTGGGCCCGACGCTCAAGCTGCACCAGTGCGGCCTGCCGAAGCTGATGGCGCTCGAGCTGTTCAAGCCTTTCATCTTCTCGCGCCTCGAAGCCATGGGCATCGCGACGACGATCAAGGCTGCCAAGAAGGAAGTCGAATCGGGCACGCCGGTGGTCTGGGACATCCTGGAAGAGGTCATCAAGGAGCACCCGGTCATGCTGAACCGCGCTCCGACGCTGCACCGCCTGGGCATCCAGGCCTTCGAACCGATCCTGATCGAAGGCAAGGCCATCCAGCTGCACCCGCTCGTTTGCGCGGCATTCAACGCCGACTTCGACGGCGACCAGATGGCCGTTCACGTGCCGCTGTCGGTGGAAGCGCAAATGGAAGCCCGCACGCTGATGCTGGCCTCCAACAACGTGCTGTTCCCGGCTTCGGGCGAACCGTCGATCGTTCCTTCGCAGGACGTGGTGCTGGGTCTGTACTACACGACCCGCGACCGCATCAACGGCAAGGGCGAGGGCCTGATCTTCTCCGACATCGGTGAAGTGCAGCGCGCGCTCGACGCCAACGAAGTCGAACTCACCGCCAAGGTGGCAGTGCGCATCACGGAATACACCAAGAACAAGGAAACCGGCGAATTCACGCCGTCGACCTCGCTCGTGGACACCACCGTGGGCCGTGCCCTGCTGTCCGAGATCCTGCCGAAGGGCCTGCCGTTCTCGAACATCAACAAGGCGCTGAAGAAGAAGGAAATCTCCAAGCTCATCAACGTCTCGTTCCGCAAGTGTGGCCTGAAAGAGACCGTCGTGTTCGCCGACAAGCTGCTGCAAAACGGCTTCCGCCTGGCAACCAAGGCCGGTATCTCGATCGCCATCGACGACATGCTGGTGCCCGCCGAGAAGCACGGCATCATCGAGCGCTCCGCCAAGGAAGTGAAGGAGATCGAGCAGCAGTACGTGTCGGGTCTGGTGACCTCCGGCGAACGCTACAACAAGGTAGTGGACATCTGGGGCAAGGCCGGCGACGAAGTGTCGAAGGTCATGATGGCCAAGCTGTCGAAGCAGCGCGTCATCGACCGCCACGGCAAGGAAGTCGAGCAGGAGTCCTTCAACTCGATCTACATGATGGCCGACTCGGGCGCCCGCGGTTCCGCGGCCCAGATTCGCCAGGTGGCCGGTATGCGGGGCCTGATGGCCAAGCCGGACGGCTCGATCATCGAGACGCCCATTACCGCGAACTTCCGCGAAGGCCTGAACGTGCTGGAGTACTTCATCTCCACCCACGGTGCCCGTAAGGGTCTGGCCGACACGGCGCTGAAGACGGCGAACTCGGGCTACCTGACCCGTCGTCTGGTCGACGTGACGCAAGATCTGGTCGTGACCGAGCAGGACTGCGGTACGCACGGCGGCTACCTGATGCGCGCCATCGTCGAAGGCGGTGAAGTGATCGAGTCGCTGCGCGACCGTATCCTCGGCCGCTCGGCTGCGGACGACGTGCTGCACCCGGAAAACCGCTCGGTGCTGCTGAAGGCCGGCGAGATGTTCGACGAAGACAACATCGAAGCGCTGGAAGCGCAAGGCGTCGACGAGGTCAAGGTCCGCACCGCGCTGACCTGCGAAACCCGCTTCGGCATCTGCGCGACCTGCTACGGCCGCGACCTGGGCCGTGGCGGCCTGATCAACATCGGCGAAGCAGTCGGTGTGATCGCTGCTCAGTCCATCGGCGAACCCGGCACGCAGCTGACGATGCGTACCTTCCACATCGGTGGTGCCGCTTCGCGCGCTGCCATCGCTTCGAGCGTGGAAGCCAAGTCGAACGGCTCGATCGGCTTCAACGCCACGATGCGCTACGTGACCAACAGCAAGGGCGAGCTGGTCGTGATTTCGCGTTCGGGCGAGATCGTCATTCATGACGAGCACGGCCGCGAGCGCGAACGCCACAAGGTGCCGTACGGCGCGACCCTGACGGTCAAGGCCGACCAGCAGATCAAGGCCGGCCACGTGCTTGCCAACTGGGATCCGCTGACGCGCCCGATCATTACCGAGTTCGCCGGCAAGACGCAGTTCGAAAACGTCGAGGAAGGCCTCACGGTTGCGAAGCAGGTGGACGAAGTGACCGGTCTGTCGACCCTGGTCGTGATCGACCCGAAGCGCCGCGGCGCTGCCAAGGTCGTGCGCCCGCAGGTGAAGCTCATCGACGCCTCCGGCGCCGAAGTGAAGATCCCGGGCACCGACCATTCGGTGACGATCGGCTTCCCGATCGGCGCTCTGGTCCAGATCCGTGACGGTCAGGACGTGGGCCCCGGCGAAGTGCTGGCGCGTATTCCGGTCGAAGGCCAGAAGACCCGCGACATCACCGGCGGTCTGCCGCGTGTGGCCGAGCTGTTCGAAGCCCGTTCGCCGAAGGACAAGGGCATGCTGGCCGAAATGACCGGCACCGTGTCGTTCGGTAAAGAGACCAAGGGCAAGATTCGCCTGCAGATCACCGATCCCGAAGGCGGCGTCTACGAAGACCTCGTGCCGAAGGAAAAGAACATCCTGGTGCACGAAGGCCAGGTGGTGAACAAGGGCGAATCCGTGGTCGACGGCCCGGCGGACCCGCAGGACATCCTGCGCCTGCTGGGTTCGGAAGAGCTGGCGCGCTACATCGTGGACGAAGTGCAGGACGTGTACCGCCTGCAGGGTGTGAAGATCAACGACAAGCACATCGAGGTGATCGTTCGCCAGATGCTGCGCCGCGTCGTGGTCGACAACATCGGCGACACGAGCTACATCTCCGGCGAACAGGTCGAACGCAGCGAAATGCTCAACACCAACGACGCCCTGCGCGCCGACGGCAAGATCCCCGCGACGTTCACCAACCTGCTGCTGGGTATCACGAAGGCGTCGCTGTCGACCGACTCGTTCATCTCGGCTGCTTCGTTCCAGGAAACGACGCGCGTGCTGACCGAAGCCGCGATCATGGGCAAGCGCGACGAGCTGCGCGGTCTGAAGGAAAACGTCATCGTCGGCCGCCTGATTCCCGCGGGCACCGGCATGGCTTACCACCAGGCCCGCAAGGTCAAGGACGCCATGGACGAAGCCGAGCGCCGCGCCATCGCCGAATCGGAAGCTGCCGAACTGGCAGGCTCCGCCGACAGCGATGCAACGGCCAGCACGGCTGACGCCAGCGAAGGCGCTGCGACCGAATAACTCGGTAGCATCACCGGCCATGACCGGTACACCACGCCCCCCGACCGCCTCCGGTTGGGGGGCGTTTTTCTTTGTGTTTTCAATGATGAGGCGTTGTCGTCGATGAGCGTATTGCCCGAATCGCTGACCAGCTGGATCGTGATCGCGGTCCTGCTGTTCTGGTTTGTCGGTGCCTACAACCGGCTGGTGCGTTTGCGCGCGGCCGTGCTGCAGGCCTACGGCCTGCTCGATGCGGCCCTGGGCAAGCAGCTCGATTTCGTGCAGGCCAGCATCACCGCCGCGCCACCGGTGGAGGCGTCGCCGACGGGTGAGTCGCTGTCGTCCATCGCACCCTTGCAGGCTGCGACCACCCAGCTCGCGACCCTGCTCGGCGCGACCCGGCTGCACCCGCTGGACACTGGCGTCATGGCCGCGCTGGCTACCGCGCTGCAGGTGTGGATCAACGCGTGGCGGCGCCAGCACCCGGACGATGTGACAGTGTTCGACGCCGACGGCACGCTGTCGCGGCCGGCGCAACTTCAGCCCGGAACCGAGGCCACGGCGCCCAGCGCCATCGAGCCGATCGCGTGGCCCGAGCCTTCGGCCGCGGCGGAGATCGCGCGCAGCCAGTTCAACCAGGCGGTGGGGCACTACAACGCGGCGATCGCGCAGTTTCCGGCGTTGCTGGTGGCATGGGCCGTGCGTCTGCGTCCGGCCGCTCCGCTGCTCTGAGTTCGGGGCCCGACGCGGTTCTTTCTTCTTTCCATTGCACGGCGTCCGGCTTTACGGTCGCCCGTTACCATCGCCCCAACTTGTCAGAACTACCTTCCGATCCTTCCTCCAGCAGCAACAACGGTGCGCCGTCGCTGCAGCCTCCGCTCTGGCGCCAACTGCAACTGACCGCGGTGGCGCTGGCGTCGATTCGCGCCGGCACCTCGGGCTCTGTCGCGTTCGAGGCGGTCGAGCCTTCGCTGCGCCCCGGCGTACAGGCACTCGGCTTCCAGGTGCTGCGCTGGCTCGGCCGCGCCGAGGCGCTGCGCCGCCACTTGGCCAAGCGCACGCCGCCGCCGCTGCCCGATGCCCTGCTGTGCACTGCGTTGGCACTGGCCTGGGACAGCGAACGCGCACCCTACGAGCCCTTCACGCTGGTCGACCAGGCCGTCGAGGCCGCCAAGCGCAACCCGGCCACACGGGCGCAGGCCAGTTTCATCAATGCCTGCTTGCGGCGCTTCTTGCGCGAGCGCGACGAGCTCGTGGCCGCCACCGACACCGAACCGGTCGCGCAGTGGAACCACCCGCGCTGGTGGATCGAGCGCCTCAAGCGCGACCATCCGCGCGACTGGCAGCGGGTGCTGGGCGCCGACAACGCGCAGGCGCCGATGACGCTGCGGGTCAACGCCCAGAAATCGACTGTGGCTTCCTATCTGGCGGAGCTGGAGGCCGCTGGCCTCGGTGCGATACGCGTGGGCCCCAGCGGCCTGCAGCTGACGCGCGCACGCCCCGTGCAGCAACTGCCCGGCTTTGCCGACGGCGCCTGCTCGGTGCAGGACGCCGCCGCGCAGATGGCCGCGTCGCTGCTGCTCGACGGCCTCTTGCCGGCGAAGCCGGGTGCAGTAGCGCCACTGCGCGTGCTCGATGCCTGCGCTGCCCCCGGTGGCAAGACCGCGCACCTGCTCGAAATGGCCGCCCCCGGCGCCATCGACGTGACCGCCCTGGAAGTCGATGCCGTCCGCAGCCGCCGCATCGACGAAACCCTGGCCCGTATTGGCCTCAATGCCAAGGTGCTCGTCGCCGACGCGGGGCGTCCGGACCAATGGTGGGACGGCACGCCCTTCGACGCCATCCTGCTCGATGCGCCATGCACCGCTTCGGGCATCGTGCGGCGCCACCCCGACGTGCGCTGGCTGCGCCGCGAAAGCGACACCGCCCAGCTCGCAGCCCAGCAGGCCGCCCTCCTGGCCGCGCTCTGGCCGCTGGTGCGGCCCGGCGGCCGGCTCCTTTACTGCACCTGCTCCGTATTCCGCGAAGAGGGTTCGCAACAAATTGATGCGTTTCTTGTACACAACACCGACGCACGATTGCTGCCATCGCCAGGCCATTTGCTGCCCCAAAGCGGGTCGAATGCCCGTGGCGTCCCGGACAATCCCTCTGGTGACCACGACGGTTTCTTCTACGCCCTGCTTGAGAAGCGCCCGCACTGAACGGCGCTGGCCGGCCTTGCTGGCTGTCCTGCTCTGGGCTTGGGCAATGTGGATGGTCCTGCTGCTGCCGGCCCCGGCGGCAGCCCAGGGCCGCAACGGCACATCGATCACCCAGATGCGCCTTGAGCAGGCCGACGATGGCGTCTACTTCAGCGCCGCTGTGCAGTTCGAGCTGCCCTCGTTGGTGGAGGAGGTGCTCGACAAGGGCATCGCCATCTATTTCGTGGCGGAGGCCGAGCTCTACCAGGAGCGCTGGTACTGGACCGACCGCAAGGTCGCCCAGGTCGCGCGCCACATGCGGCTGGCCTACCAGCCGCTCACGCGGCGCTGGCGGCTCAATGTGTCGGCGGCGCCGATGACCGGCGCGGCCGGCCTGGGCATCTCGCTGAACCAGAACTTTGACACCCTCGGCGACGCGCTCGACGCCATCAAGCGCATCGGCCGCCTGCGGCTGGGCGATGTGGCCGAGATCGGCGACGACCCGCAGCACCAGGTCACTTTCCGCTTCCGGCTCGACACCTCGCAGCTGCCGCGTCCGTTCCAGATCGGCGTGGTCGGACAGGCCGACTGGAACATCGCCGCCGAACGCACGGCCAAGCTCCCGCTGGAGAAGCAGAAGTGAGCACTTCCGGGCGCAGCGGCGCAGCGGCCACGCCGGCCGCGCGCCGCGCGCGGGCCACGCGCTGGGCCATCGGTGTCGGCGCCGCACTGGTCACGGCCATCGGCCTGGTGCTGATGTTCCTGCTGGCGCAGGCCACCAACAACCGTGCGCTGTACGAGCGCTATTACGTGCGCCTGTTCGGCATCAACGTCGTGGTGGCGGTGCTGCTGGTGCTGGTGATCGGCTGGGTTGCTTTCCGCCTGCTGCGGCGGCTGCGGCAGGGCAAGTTCGGCAGCCGATTGCTCATCAAGCTGGCGGCCATCTTCGCGCTGGTGGGCGTGGTGCCCGGGGCGCTGGTCTACGTGGTGTCTTATCAGTTCGTTGCGCGCTCGATCGAGAGCTGGTTCGACGTCAAGGTCGAGGGCGCGCTCGATGCCGGCCTGAACCTCGGGCGCGCCACGCTCGATTCGCTGTCCGACGACCTCGCCGCCAAGACGCGCAGCGCCAGCGCGCAGCTGGCGCAGGTGCCCGATGCGAGCGCGGGTTTGGTGCTGGAGCGCATCCGCGACCAGCTCGAAGCCACCGACGTGATCCTCTGGACCGGCAACGGGCAACTGGTGGCCAGCGCCGGCTCCTCGCGCTTCCAGCTCAACCCCGAGCGGCCAACAGTGCAGCAGTTCCGCCAGGTCCGTCCCGAGCGCGCTGTCGCGCATGTCGAGGGGCTGGACGAAACCGCCGCGCCGGGCGCAACCCCGCCGGTCGCGAGCGTGCGTGCGCTCGCCATGGTGCAAAGGCCGGGCTTCGACTTCGACACCGCGCCGCGCTACCTGCAGGTCACGCGGCCACTACCGCCGGCCGTCGTCGCCAACGCGTTGGCCGTGCAGGAAGCCAACCGCGAATACCAGGAGCGGGCGCTCGCGCGCGAGGGCCTGCGCCGCATGTACATCGGCACGCTCACGCTGAGCCTGTTCCTCGCCGTGTTCGGTGCGGTGCTGCTGGCCGTGCTGTTCGGCAACCAGCTCGCGCGACCGCTGCTCGTGCTGGCAGACGGCGTGCGCCAGGTGGCGGCGGGCGACCTGCGGCCCACCGCCGTGCTGCAGGGCAAGGACGAACTCGGCGGCCTCACGCGCTCGTTCGCAGTCATGACGCAGCAGCTGGCCGACGCCCGCGGCGCTGTCGAGAAGACCATGGGCCAGCTCGACGCCGCGCGCGCCAACCTGCAGACCATTCTCGACAACCTGACATCGGGCGTGATCGTGCTCGACGCCAAGGGCACCGTGCTGTCCACCAACCCTGGCGCGACCCGCGTGCTGCGCGCACCGCTCGCGGCCTACGAAGGCCGGGCGCTCGTCGACGTGCCGGGCCTTGCCGAGTTCGGCGCCAAGGTGCAGCAGCAGTTCGAGGATTTTCTCGTCGAGCGCATGCAGCACGGCCTCGACCACTGGCAGCACGCCTTCGAGCTGCACGCCTCCGGCACCGACCTGCCGCAGCAGGACGGCGCCATCAACATCGTCGCGCGGGGCGCGGAACTGCCCGGCGCCGCGCGGCTGCTGGTGTTCGACGACATCTCCGAAATCGTCTCGGCCCAGCGCGCGCAGGCCTGGGGCGAAGTGGCGCGCCGCCTAGCGCATGAGATCAAGAACCCGCTCACGCCGATTCAGCTCTCGGCCGAGCGGCTCGAGATGAAGCTCTCGGGCAAGGTCGCGCCGCCCGAACAGGCCGTGCTCGTGAAGTCGGTGAAGACCATCGTCGACCAGGTTGATGCGATGAAGCGGCTGGTAAACGAATTCCGCGACTACGCGCGCCTGCCCGCGGCCGACCTCAAGCCGGTGGACCTCAACGCCCTGCTGACCGACGTGCTCCAGCTCTACAACGCCGAGAACCTGCCGATCACGCTGCGCTCCGAACTCGACGAACGCTGCCCGCCCATCCGCGGCGACGCGCAGCAGATCCGTCAGGTCATACACAACCTGTTGCAGAACGCGCAGGACGCCGCCGAAGCCGCTGCCAGCGGCACGGGCAAGGCGGGCGAGGTCGTCATCCGCACGCGGCTCGGTGATTCGGGGCAGCGCGTGCGCCTGACGGTGCAAGATAGCGGCCCGGGTTTTGCGGAAAATATTTTGAAGCGCGCCTTCGAGCCCTACGTAACCACGAAAACAAAAGGTACTGGTTTGGGCCTTGCGGTCGTGAAGAAAATTGCGGACGAACACGGCGCACGCATCGAGCTTTCCAACCGCGTCGTCGATGGGGCTGTAGCAGGGGCACAAGTCTCGCTATCATTCGCGCTGGCAGGCGAGCCGCGGGCAGCGGTCGCTCACACCGAAGATTCGAAGTCTTCCGCCGCCTGAGCCGCACGAATTTCCGTCGTCGCACAGGCGATGGATGGGCCAGCGGACCCTCAATACATTGCAGACACCAGCGCAAACAACAAGCAGCACTCATGGCAAACATTCTCGTGGTCGATGACGAGCTGGGCATCCGGGACCTGCTCTTCGAAATTCTCAATGACGAAGGCCACAACGTGGAGCTCGCGGAAAACGCCGCCGAAGCCCGCGCTGCGCGCCAGCGCGCGCGGCCCGACCTCGTGCTGCTCGACATCTGGATGCCCGACACCGACGGCGTTACGCTGCTCAAGGAGTGGTCCACCGCGGGCCTGCTGAGCATGCCCGTCATCATGATGAGCGGCCACGCCACCATCGACACCGCGGTCGACGCCACGCGCATTGGCGCCTTCGCCTTCCTCGAAAAGCCCATCACCATGCAGAAGCTGCTCAAGGCAGTGGAGCAGGGCCTGGCACGCGAGAGCGCACGCCGCGCCGCGGCAGGCGTGGTGCCCGCGCCGGTTTCCGGCAACCAGGCGGCCGCCATCACCACGACCGGCGACAGTCTGTTGATGGCCTCGCTGGCTTCCGTGCCCGTGGTCGACGCCGGCCCGCAATCGACGCAGAGCTTCGACCTCGACCGCCCGCTGCGCGACGCGCGCGACGGTTTCGAGAAGGCGTACTTCGAGTTTCACTTGGCGATGGAGAACGGTTCGATGACCCGCGTCGCCGAGAAAACCGGTCTCGAACGCACCCATCTGTACCGCAAGCTCAAACAACTTGGGGTCGATCTTTCAAGAGGGCGCAGAAGCGCTGTATAATTTGAGGCTGCACACAATGGCCCGGTAGCTCAGTTGGTAGAGCAGCGGATTGAAAATCCGCGTGTCGGTGGTTCGATTCCGCCCCAGGCCACCACTCTTCTAAGCCCTTGATTCTTAACGGAATCAGGGGCTTTTCAATTGGTAGCGCTTCAATCCTGGGCGTCGCTTCGCTCGCACGGCTCAACCTGCTCATCGAGATAAAGGCAGTCGCAGCCGAGAGGTAGGCGGATGCTTGCGCCTTCAGCGCATCACTTGCGCGGGTACGAGCCCAGCACCCGGATGTCGCTGTGCGCGCCCAGGAACTCCGCCAGCTTGCCCTGCCTGGCATGGCCGGTCACCTCGACGAGGTAGCGGTGCGTGTCCAGGGTCTTCTTGCTCGGCCGTTCGTAGATCGTCAGGATCTGCACGCCAGACTGGGTGAAGGCGGCCAGGGTGGCTCCCAGGTTTGCGTCGGAGGTGCTGACCAGCAGCGATGTCTTGTCGTTGCCGGTCGGCGCGGGCATGGTTCGAGCGAGGACCCACCATCGCGTCACGTTGTGCGGGCCTTCCTCGATGCCATCGACCAACGACACCAAGCCATAGATCGACGCACCGACCTTGGGGCCGAAGGATGCCTTGTCGAGTGTCGTGCTGCCGGCCACGGCCTGGGCAGCGGCGCCGCCGCTGGCCGCATCGGTGCGGCGGACCTTCGGCATCTCGCGATCGACCCACGGCTTGACCTCCTCGAACGCGACCGGATGGGCCAGCACTTCCTTGATGTCATCGCGCTTCGTGCCGGGGCGAGCCAGCAGGCTGTAGCCCAGCATCTTCGGGTACTCCGCCACGATGGTGACTTCGGGCAGGTCGAGCACGGCGTCCATGTAGGGCGTGACGCCGACGACCGAGGTGGTCACCGGTACGCAGGCGCGCTCGACCTTGCCGCTTTTGTAGCTGCTGAAGAGTTCGTCGCGCGTCAGCGGCACGAGGTCTTTCTCGCCGAAGAGGTCAAGGCACGCCTGATGTGTCCACGAGCCGGCCGGCCCCAGGTAGGCGATGGGGCCTGCATGGGCGCTGCTTGAGGCGAAGGTCCACGTGAGAAGGCTGGCGGCCGCCAGCGCAGTCAGCTTGGTCATGTACGTGCTTTCAGGGGGAAACAACAGAACGCGTTCATCGCCGAACGATGGTGCCTTGCGGCCGGCACGGCCGATGTAAAGAAGTGAACAGTCAACGAGCAGTGAGCTGAACACACTGACGCGATCAAACCCGGCGGGCATCGTCCCGCCCTCAAAGGAGGCTCCTGTGCAAGAACGGCAATCTGCCATCGACGCGATCCTGGCGCGCTACCAGGTGTGGATGCAGGCGATTCACGCGCGCGATCTCGACACGATCCTCGACATCTACGCCGACGACGCTACCTACATGCCGCCCGGAAAGCCGCCGTTTGCCGGAAAAGAGGCGTTGCGCAAGATCTGGGGCGACTATCTCCAGCGCGAGGACTTCACCGCAACCTACACCCCCGACATCCACCTGTCCGAACTCGGCGACATGGCCTACGACATCGGCCACTACCGGATTAGCATGAAGAAGGACGGCCAGCCGGTGGCCTTCGAAGGCAAGTATGTGGTGGTGTGGAAGCTCGTGGGCCAGCGCTGGAAAGCGGCCGTGGACATCGACAACGACAGCGGGCCCACCGCGTCTTGACTGAGCGGGAGCGAGCAACATGCCCGATTCGATCCTCTACGCAAACCCGCCGTCGTTGGCACGCCCCAATGGCTTTTCGCACCTGACCGAGGGAGCGACCGACCGGATGGTCTTCATCTCCGGGCAGGTGTCGTACGACCCGTCGGGGAACATCGTTGGCGTGGGCGACCTCGCGGTGCAGACGCGGCAGATCTTCGTCAATCTGGGGCATGCGCTCGAAGCCGCGGGCTCGGGGTTCGACCACGTGCTGAAGCTCACCTTCTTCGTGCGCAACATCTCCGAGTCGGCCGTGGCAACGATCCGCAATGTCCGCAAGGAATTCCTGGTCGAGAACGCCTTGCCGGCCAGCACCATGGTGGGCGTTGCCGGGCTGGCCAGGGAAGCGTTGCTGCTGGAGGTGGAGGCCTATGCATTGAAGCGGCCAGTGCACTGAGCGCGCCTCGCTATGCTTGCGGCACGGATTTCTCCGGTGCCAAGGAGGTGCAATGGAAACCTCGGCCGACATACATTGGGCCAGCGTGCTCAAGGGCCTGCACGCAGATGAAGTGCAGCGGATCGAAGACTGCCTCATGCAGCGGGAGGTGCCGGCACGGGCGCCGATCTTCCACCAGGGTGACTCCGCCGATGCCATGTTCATCGTCGTGTCTGGCCGCGTGCGTTTGATTCGTCGCACGGAGGCCGGCGAAGAGTTCACCACGGGCATCTGGTCCGAGGGCTATCTCATCGGCTTGATCAGCGCGCTCCTGGGAACACCGCGCTTCCTGGCTGCAGAGGCCGTGGAGCAGGCGACGCTGCAGGTGCTTTCGCGAACGGCGCTGCTGCGGTGCATGGAGAGCATTCCCCAATTCGCCATCAATGTCGCCCGGCTGCTGGCATTGCTTGCCAGCGACAGCATCCAGCGCGCAGCGCCGTTGGCGCTCGAGCCCGTCGAGGTCAAGCTGGCTCGTGTGCTGGTGAAGCTTGCCGTGCCGGCAGCAGCAACAGCGAGCGCCGCGGAAGGGCACTACATGGTGCGAGGCATCACCCAGGACGAGCTGAGCAGAATGGTCGGCGCGAGCCGACCCTGGGTGAACCGCGCGCTTGCGGCGCTGGAGCTGCGTGGCCTGATACGGCGCAACAAGCAGCTCATCACCATATTGGATATCGCCGCTTGCCGGCGGCTATGGATCGACTGACTGGGCGCTGTCGGCCGGAGGCGCCGCAGCAGGCCTCGCCGGGACGAGCGCTCGCGCGGTTACTCCAGCACCAGCTGCGTCTGCGTGACGACCGCGCACAGCTTGCCGTCGGCATTGGTCACCGAGGTTTGCCACACATGCGTCGTGCGTCCGCGATGCAGCGCCACGCAGGTGCCCGTGACCGTCGTGCCGAGGCGCGCGCCGGCGATGAACTTGGTGCTCGAATCGGTCGTGGTCGTGCGCTTGCCTTCGGGCAGATTGATGATCGTGCCGACCGCGCCCAGTGTGTCCGCGAAGGCCATGTAGGCGCCACCGTGAAGGATGCCGCCAGCGGTGCACAGGTTGGCCCGCACTTCCATCTGCGCGACCACGCGCTCGGGTGCGAGCTCGGTGAGCCGTACGCCCATCAGGCCTGGGAAGATCGTGTCCAGCAGTTTCTGCATTGCGGCGATGTCGTGCATGAATGTCTCCTTGATTTTTCGATTTCTCGATGCTTCAGCCGGCCGTTGCGCGCCGCAGTGCCGCGCGTGCCAGCAGGCGCGTCGAGTCGAGTGTCGGAAGCGCCGAGTTGCCGTCGTTCAGCACCAGCGGCAGCTCGGTGCAGCCCAGCGCCACAGCGTCGCAGCCGCGCGCCTTCAGGCCTTCGATCATCTGTTGCAGCACCGCGGTGGACTCGGGCCGGACCACGCCGCGCACCAGCTCGTCCATGATGATGCGGCCGAGCGTGGCGCGCTCTTCGGCATCTGGCCGCACGGCTTCCAGTCCGGCGGCCGACAGCGCCTGCGGATAGACCTCGCTGTCGACCAGCCAGCGCGTGCCCAGCACGCCCACGCAGCGAAAGCCCCGCGACACCGCCTTCGCTGCAACCACTTCGGCGATGTGCAGCCAGGGCAGCGGCGACTGCGGCAGCACTCGATGCATCGCCTGGTGGATCGTGTTGTCGGGGCAGATCAGAAAGTCAGCGCCGGCCGCGGCGAGTTTGGTTGCCGACGACAGCATCAGTTGCGCAATGCCGTCGACGTCGCCGCGATCGAGGCAGTCCACATAGCTGGCGAGCGAGTGCGTGTGCATCGAAACTTCGGGGTGCGCGTGGGCCTGGCCCATGTGCTGCGCGCCTTCGACGCACAGCGTGCGATAGCAGAGCGCAGCGCCTTCGGCCGAGCAGCCGACGATGCCGATGTGCAGTGGCATGGAAGAAGTCTCCGAAAGAGAAGAGCCAGCAAGGCGAACGATGTTCTCACGGCCTGCGCGACACCGCCATGCCCGCGTGGCGGTCGAGCCGCAGCGTCATCAGTGTCGCGATGGCCATCAGCAAGCCGACCACGTACCAGGCGTGGTGGAAGTCCGCCAGCTGCACGGCCGGTGCGCCGCGCAGCGCCTTCGAAGCGCCGAGCACCATTGCGCCCAGCGCAACGCCGAGCGCGAGCGAAACCTGCTGCAGCATCGTGCCGAGCGTGCTCGCGCCGGCGCGGGATTCGTCGGGCACGTCGGCAAAGGCGAGCGTGTTGATTGCCGTGAAATTCATCGAGCGCGCCATGCCCGCCACGAAGAGCAGCACGCACACCCACGGCAGCGGATCGCCCGGCGACAGCAGCCCGCAGCCGAACAGCGTGGCGGCGCAGATCGCGCCGTTCACCGTCAGCACATTTCGAAAGCCGAAGCGCCGCAGCACCGCTGTGGTGGCGCTCTTCATCACGAGGTTGCCGCCCATGTACACCAGCAGCATCGAGCCCGCCTGGAACGCGTTCATGCCGAAGCCGATCTGGAACATCAGCGGCAGCAGGAAGGGCGAGGCGTTGATCGCGATGCGAGAGACGAAGCCAGCCGTCGCGGTGGCCAGTGCATAGGTCGGCACCGCCAGCGCGCGCAGATCGAGCAGGGGCGCCGCCGTTCGCCGCGCATGGCGCACCGCGGCGGCCGCCGCCACGGCGCCGGCGGCCAGCAGGCCGAGAGTGGTGGCCGAGCCTGGCTGCGATCCGCCCAGGCGCGTGAGGCCTTCGACCAGCGCGGCCAGCGCAACGGCGGTGAGCACGAAGCCGACCGCGTCGAAGCGCGTCGGAGCCACGTCGGTGCGGCGGGGGAACAGCCGCATGATGAGCCACAGGCCCACGAGGCCCAGCGGCACGTTCAGCAGGAAGATCCAGCGCCATGAGGCGTGCGTCGCGATGAGCCCGCCCAGCGGCGGGCCGATCACCGGCGCGATGAGCCCCGGCCAGGTGATGGTGCCGATGGCCTCTATCAGCCGGTGCTTCGGCGTTTCGCGTAGCACCACGAGCCGGCCCACCGGCGACATGAAGGCCGCAGCCGCGCCCTGCAGCACACGCGCCGCAACGAACACCTCGAAGGTGGGCGCCAGCCCGCAGGCGAGCGAGGCGAGGGTGAAGGTGCCGACCGCCAGCGCGAACACCCGCCGCGCCCCGAAGCGCCCGGCACACCAGCCTGCCGCCGGCACCAGCGCCGCCATCGCGATCAGGTAGACCGTGACGCCCAGGCTCGCGTCCAGCGCACCCATGCCAAAGCCGGCGCCGATGGCCGGCAGCGCGGTGACGATGATGGTGGCGTCCAGCGTCTCCATAAAGAAGGCGGCGGCCACCGTGAGCGCGATGCGCTTCGAGGCGCTGTCCGTGGCCGCTGCCGGCTGGGCGTTGTCGTTCATGCGGCAAGTCTGACATCGTTGAATGAGGGCTAGGGTTTTCCCCGAGGCGTTGATCCGGTGGATCGGACGGGCGTTGCCCGCGCCATCCGGATCGTCGGCGAGGCGTGGTTCGTACGCTTACCAAAAGGCCCATCAAATCAAGGACTTAGCGCCCGGCTCACCTCCCGTGACTCGTGGCATGTCGATTGCTCAATCACGGGGCCGGCCGCGCGCCCCGCTGCGGAGCCAGGCCACGAAATTGGAGACAACCCGATGAGCCACCCCGTGGAACACACCAACGCACCCAAGCCCTTCTACAAATCCCTGTACTTCCAGGTCATCACGGCCATCGTGCTCGGGGTGCTGCTGGGGCATTTCTACCCCGACACCGGCGCTTCGATGAAGCCGCTGGGCGACGGCTTCATCAAGCTGATCAAGATGATCATCGCGCCGATCATCTTCTGCACGGTGGTGGTCGGTATCGCCGGCATGGAAGACATGAAGAAGGTCGGCAAGACCGGCGGCCTGGCGCTGCTGTACTTCGAGGTCGTGAGCAGCATTGCGCTGATTGTGGGCCTCGTCATCATCAACATCGTGAAACCGGGCGCGGGCATGAACGTCGACGTGAGCCAGCTCGACACCAAGAGCATCGCGGCCTACACCGGCCCGGGCAAGATGCAGAGCACCACCGACTTCCTGCTCAACATCATTCCTAACACGGTGGTCGACGCCTTCGCCAAGGGCGAGATCCTGCAGGTGCTGCTGATCGCGGTGATGTTCGGCTTTGCGCTGCACAAGTTCGGCGGCCGCGGCACGCTGGTGTTCGACGTGATCGAGAAGGGCTCGCACGTGCTCTTCGTGATCGTCGGCTACATCATGAAGGTCGCGCCCATCGGCGCCTTCGGCGCCATGGCCTTCACCATCGGCAAGTACGGTGTGAGCTCGCTGCTGCAGCTGGGCCAGCTGATGGCCACTTTCTACGCCACCTGCCTGTTCTTCATCTTCGTGGTGCTGGGGCTCATAGCGAGGTTCCACGGCTTCAGCATCTGGAAGTTCATCAAGTACATCAAGGAAGAACTGCTGATCGTGCTGGGCACGTCGTCGAGCGAGTCGGTGCTGCCGCGCATGATGGCCAAGCTGGAGAACCTGGGCGCGAAGAAGTCGGTGGTCGGGCTGGTGGTGCCCACGGGCTACTCGTTCAACCTCGACGGTACCTCGATCTACCTGACGATGGCGGCGGTGTTCATCGCGCAGGCGACCAACACCGACATGTCGCTGACGCAGCAGCTCACGCTGCTGGCTGTGCTGCTGCTCACATCGAAGGGCGCTGCGGGCGTTACCGGCAGCGGCTTCATCGTGCTGGCGGCCACGCTGTCGGCGGTGGGCCACGTGCCGGTGGCGGGGCTGGCGCTCATTCTGGGCATCGACCGCTTCATGTCGGAAGCGCGTGCGCTGACCAACCTGATCGGCAACGGCGTGGCCACCATCGTGGTCGCCAAGTGGACCGGTGATCTCAACACCGTGCGCATGAACCAGCATCTGAACCAGGAAAGCACAGCGGAAGCCGACGAGCCCGAGCGCGTGCTCGACGCCACCGAGGCGCACATGCCCAGCAGCCCCGCACGGCAGGCCTGACCCCTGTCCGGCCCCCATCAGGGGCCATCGGGCTGCCACCGATGCGGACGGCCCGGCCTTGTGCAATAACGCTCCCATGATTTCAAGGGAGCCGGCCCGGCGTTTCGATGGACCTACCGACAATGCCAGGGGATGGCGCGGCCTGCCGCGCTGGTGCGGCGCACTGGCCCTGGTGGCGGTGGCCGCCTTCGCAGGCCACCAGATCGCCATGCAGGCCGGCTTGGCGCGCCTGCGCGAGGCGGCCGAACACCGGCTCGACATGCTTGCAACCGGGCTCGACGCCGACCTGGCCCGCTTCGACTACCTCCCCGCACTGCTTGAGATGACGCCCGTCGTGCCGGCGCTGCTCGGCACGCCGACCGATGCGCGGCTGCGCGACGTGGTCAACCGCTACCTCGACGGCGTCAACGCCACGGCCGGCGCCGAGATGCTCTATGTGCTCGACGCCGCCGGCACCTCGCTGGCCGCGTCCGACTGGGACAAGCCCGGCACCACCGTCGGGCAAGACCTGTCGTTCCGGCCCTACGTGATCGATGCGCTGGGGCAGGGCAGGGGCCGCTTCTACGGCGTGGGCATCACCAGCAAGCGGCCGGGCTACTACCTTTCGTATGCACTGCGCCGCGGCCAGTCCGCGCGCGGCGTGGTGGCTGTCAAGATCAACCTCGAAGAGACCGAGCGCGCCTGGCGCAAGCTGCCCGGCGACGTGGCGCTGATCGACCAGCGCGGCGTGGTCATCCTTTCCACGCGAGAAAACATCAAGTTCCGCCCGCTGCTGCCGCTCGATGCGCTGCAGCGCGCCGAGGTGCTGCGCTCGCGGCCCTATGGCGAGGCCACCTTGCAGCCGCTGCAGTGGACGCAGAAAGAGGCGCTCGACCGCGACGTGCAGGTGATCGCCCTCGACGGCGTGGACCAGCTCGCGTCGGCCCGCACCCTGCGCGGCGCGCCCTGGCAGCTGGTGGTGCTCGACGACCTGGCGCCGCTGCGCGTGGCGGCGCGCAACGCGGCCATTACCGCAAGCCTCGCGATGGCGGTGCTGCTGCTGGTGGCCGTCGCGCTGTGGCAGCGCCGCCGCGCAGTGCGCCAGAAGCTGGCCAATCAGGCAGCGCTGCAGGCGGCGCACGACACACTCGAATCGACCGTGGTGGCACGCACCGCGCAGTTGCGCGCCGCGCAGGGCGAACTGGTGCATGCCGGCAAGATGGCCGCGCTGGGCCAGATGTCGGCCGGCGTGGTGCACGAACTCAACCAGCCGCTCACGGCCATGCGCACACTGTCGGAGAGCGCCACAATCCTGCTCGACAAGAGCCGCCTGGACGACGTGCGCGGCAACCTCGAGCGCATCCGCGGCATGGTCGACCGGCTCGCGCGCCTGACTTCGCAGCTGCGAACCTTTGCCTACAAGGGCGAGCTGCCGCTGGCGCCGGTGCAGCTGTCGCATGCCATCGCCGACGCGCAGGTGATCGTCACCGAGGCCTCGAAGAAGCAGCGCGTGACCATCGAGGTCGACGTGCAGCCCCCGGCGCTGAGCGTCATGGCCGAAGACGCAGCCCTGGGCAGCGTGCTCGCCAACCTGATGCGCAACGCCATCGACGCCATGCAGGACGCGCCGGTCCGCACGCTGCGCCTGGAGGCGCGGCCCAAGGAGGGGCGCGTGGTGCTGTCGGTGACCGATACAGGGCCCGGCATCCACCCCGACATCCTGCAGCGCCTGTTCGAACCCTTCGTCACCGGCAAGGCCGCGGGCTCGGGGCTGGGCCTGGGGCTCGTGATCTCGGCACAATTGGTGCGGTCCATGGACGGCTCGCTGCGCGCGGCCAACCTGGAAAGCGGCGGGGCATGCTTCGTCATCGACCTGCCCGCCGCCATTGCCGTGATCCACAACCCGCCTGTCCCCTCCCTTTCCATTGCACAACAGGAGTGACCCCCAAGTGAGCGAAGCCCCTGCCATCCGGGTGCTGCTGATCGAAGACGACGAAGACGTTCGCATCAGCACGACCCAGGTGCTGACCCTGGCCGGTTTCGAGGTCGAGTCTTTTCCCAGCGCCGAGCGCGCGAGGGCGCACATTTCATTCGGTGTGCCGGCCGTCGTCATCAGCGACGTGCGCCTGCCGGGCCTGAGCGGCACCGAATGGCTGCCCGAGCTGCGCAACGTCGATGCCGAACTGCCCGTGATCCTGGTCACCGGCCACGGCCACATTGCAATGGCCGTGCAGGCCATGCGCGAGGGCGCCTACGACTTCATCGAAAAGCCTTTCAGCTCCGAGCGGCTGGTGGCCATCGTGCGCCACGCCATCGAGCGCCGCCAGCTCAGCCTGCAGGTGCGCGCGCTGCGCGACGCGCTGGAGAACTGGCAGGGCATCCAGTCGGTGCTGATCGGCCGTTCGGCGCAGATGCAGCAGGTGCGCCAGACCGTGAAGACGCTGGCCGAAACATCGGCCGACGTGCTGGTCTACGGCGAGACCGGCACCGGCAAGGAGCTCGTCGCGCGCTGCCTGCACGACCACAGCGCCCGCCGCCGCCAGCATTTCGTGCCGCTCAACTGCGGCGGCCTGCCCGAGTCGCTGGCGGAGAGCGAACTGTTCGGCCACGAGGCCGGCGCCTTCACCGGCGCCAACCGCGTGCGCGTGGGCAAGTTCGAATACGCCAGCGGCGGCACGCTGTTCCTCGACGAGATCGAGAGCATGCCGATGGCGGTGCAGATCAAGCTGCTGCGCGCGCTGCAGGAGCGCAGCATCGAGCGCATCGGCTCCAACAAGACCATTCCATTCGACTGCCGCGTGGTGGCCGCGAGCAAGGACGACCTGAAGGCCATGAGCGACCAGCAGAAGTTCAGGGCCGACCTGTACTACCGCCTGGGCGTGGCCTTCATCGAGCTGCCGCCGCTGCGCGAGCGGCGCGAAGATATTCCGCTGCTGTTCGAACACTTCACCCTGCAGGCCGCCAGCCGCTACGAGCGCCCCGCGCCGCTGCTGAGCAACGCGCAGCTGGCCGACCTGATGGCCTACGCCTGGCCCGGCAACGTGCGCGAGCTGCGCAACGTGGCCGACCGCTTCGTGCTGGGCCTGCTCGGCGAGCGCCTGACGCAGACGCGCGGCGGCAACAGCGCCGAAGGCGTGCCCGCCTTGCCGCGCGGGCTGCCTCAGCAGGTGGAGTCGTTCGAACGCGCGGTGATCGTCGAGGAACTGCGCCGCCAGCACGGCGACCAGCCGGCCACGGCTGCCGCACTGGGCATTGCGCGCCAGACGCTGCACGACAAGGTGCGCAAGCTGGGCGTGACGGTGGACGAGTTCAAGTAGCCCGCGCGCTGCGGTTGTCTTGCCTCAGGCCTGGAACTGGTAGCCGGTGCCCCTGACCGCGTGCAGCGGCAGCGACATGCCCGCCGCAATCGCCTTGCGCCGCAGACGGCTGACCACCGCATCCACGCGCTGCAGATCGAAGTTCTCGAGGTCGCCGCCAAGCGCGACCGCGAGCTGCGAGCGGTCGACGGGCTTGTTGCGCTGCTTGAAGAGGCAGGCCACGATGGCCCGCTCCGACATGGTGAGGCGAAGCGCCCGCCCGTCGGGGTCGCAGAGGATCCAGTCGCCTTCCTTGAGCGTCCAGCGTCCCGTGCCGCGCGGGGCGGCCGGTGGTTGGGCCCGGTCGGCGCTGCTCTTCGATGCCTTGATGCGCCTGTAGACGCCCTCGAGCGTGGCCGCAAGCTCTTCGGCATGCACCGGCTTCACGAAATAGGCGTCGGCGCCGCCGCGCAAGCCGCGAACGCGGTCGTTGAGCTCGCCGCGAGCGGTAGCGAACACGATGCCGACGTTGCTGGCGGAGCGCAGGTGCTGGGCAATCGAAAATCCGTTCTCGTCCGGCAGTTCGATGTCGATGACGACGATGTCGCAGCGGCTGACGGCATAGGCCCGGTAGAACTCGGAGGCCGTCGAGAATCCCGAGGCTGCGAAGCCCAGCTGGTTGAGGCTGTAGACAAGCGCTTCCTGAAGGTCTTCTTCGTCTTCGATCAGATAGACGACTATTTTTTTATCGGTGTCGGGTCTTGTGGTCATGGTGCGCCTCTCTTCGGTTTTTCGGGATCGAGAGTGCTGGGCAGCGAAGGTAAGCCGGATATATCAATAGCATGAAAACAAAACCCTGCCTTGTTCTTTTTTTCGCAGTATTGCTCTGGCTGTTTTCTCAGGGCGCGGAAGCTCTTGTTCTGCAGGAAAGCAAAGGGCGGGAAGGGCCGATTTCGTTGGCTGGGGAAACGGAAATATTCCGGGATGCATCCGGGAATATCGCCATCGAAGACATCTTATCGGCAGATGGAGGCATAAAGTTTATACCCAGGGATGTCCGTTATCTCCAGAAGCACTCGGACGACGTTTTCTGGATCCGTTTCTCATTGCAGCAAGAGCCCGGTGCAGCGTCCGAGTGGGTCGTCCAGATATTTCCGACCTGGGTCGACGACGTGAGGGTATACGGTCAGGATCTGGCTGGAAAAATCTCCCTTCATCAATTAGGAGATCGCCATCCATTTGCGAGCCGCGCCATACAGACCAGCGTGCTGGCTTTTCCAGTGGCCCTGGATTCTTCGCCCAAAACCTATTACTTGCGAATAAAAACGCACGGGCCGACCGTTTTCGATCTGAATGCCTGGCAGAAATCGACGCTCGAAAAATCGGAAATCAACCGGACGATATTCTTTTCCGCGTTTGCGGGAGCGATCTGCGTCATGGTGCTCATGAACCTGATTTTCTGGGCGTGGCTGCGAAGCAGCATCTATCCGATCTATGCGCTGTTCCTGGTGGCCATGCTGGTCGCAATTGTTGCCATGCAGGGGTATTCGAGCTCGTTGTTCTTCCCCGATGACCCGCTGCGCGCTGACCGCTTTGTCGATGTGACGTCGTGCGCGCTGATGTCGATTGCGGCCGTGTTCGCGTGCCGGTTCTTCAACTATGGCCAGTACTCGGTCTGGGCGGCGCGGTTCATGTACCTGGCAGCGGCCGCCTTCGCCGCGATGATTCCGTTTTCCCTCTGGTGGGGCATCGGCAACATCATCCAGTCGGCGGTGTATCTCGAAATAGTCGTCGCGCTTTTCAACCTTGCATTCGTCGTGTGGATCGTTGTCGGCCGGGGCGCCCGCCAGTACCTTCTTGCGGCGGTGGTCTTCGGCGTGGTGGACCTGTCGTGGCTCTTCTTCTCGCTGGTGCTCCTGGGCTACGTGCAGGTGGACCAATCGTTCATTCTCGAAACCCTGATCCCGTTCTCGCAGCTGGCGAACCTTGCGTTGCTCAACTTCGCGGTGGCCAGCCGTTCCAGGCAGGCGGAGCTGAAGCTGAGAGCCCAGCGCAAGCGCGCCTTCGATTCGATGAAGGTCGCCAAGCAGGCGCTGGAAGAGAGAGTCCGCCAGCGCGAGTTCGTGGCCATCGTCTCGCACGAGTTCCGCACGCCGCTGGCCATTGTCGACGCGGTGGCGCACGCGCTGGAGCTGTCTCCATCCGGGCAGGACGACCGGGTGAAGCGCAGCGTCGGGAAGATCCGCAAGGCGATCCGCCGGCTCGCCGCACTGATCGAAAACATCCTGCTGGACGACGCGCTGGAGGTCGGCTCGAGGCCCGTCGCCCAGAGCTTCGATCTCTGGGACGTGATCGAGAACATCCGCAGCATCGGGCTGCCTGAGGACAACGCCCGATTGAGTATCAGCGTGGCGCAGGGCCGGGCGATATGCAGGGGAGACCAGACGCGGATTGAAATGGCAATCCGGAATCTGGTCCGGAACGCCTTGAAATACTCGCCGGCGGATTCGGCGGTCGACGTTCGGTGCAATGCGGGCGCGGGCTCCTTCAGCGTGACCGTTTCGAACAAGGGAGCGCCGATTCCGGAGTCCGAAAGAAGCGGCCTGTTCGAACGCTATTTCAGGGGGGCCGGGTCTGCCCACGTGCCCGGCTCGGGGCTCGGGTTGCACATTTCACGCACCATCGCTCGCCAGCACGGCGGCGACGTCACGCTGGTTGCCAGCGACGGCGAAGGCACGGTGTTCTGCCTGACATTGCCGCTGGACCTCGGGCATCAAGACCAGGAAGCGCCCGACGCGGCAAGTTTCGAGGCGCCCGCACTGAAAGTGTGAAGTTTTCGATGCGAAAAAGAAAACGTTTTCATTGCCTCGGATAGGCATTTATTGCCAGTTTTCGTCATTAACAAGTGGCAAACGAGGCCGCGCATGTGCATCTTTTCTGGGTGCCGAGCTGAAAGCGCGATTTCCTGCATGGCATGAGGCGAAAGTTCGCATTTTTTAAGCTTCCTAGCTTGCTAACGACGGTCATTAAGTGTCTTTAATCGTCATTGTCTAATGTGATTGTGAGCCGATACATTCCGCTGCCCAAAAGGTCATAGCGGAGTGCGGCGAGACGCCTCTCCGCAACATTCATCGTTGAACGGAGAGGTTGGAATGATTTCGTCAGAGTCCTGCGCCCACGGCTTGCGCCTGCAAGCATGCGAGTGGAGCGCGGTCAGTGCAATCGCGAAGGCCAGGGTGCCCGATGCCCTCGGCCCATCCCCGGAAGAAACGTTCTTGCTCATGGTGGTGCTCCATGGCGCAAACAGCAGTTGATCTGCTCGCGCAGCAACATCAATCGACTGCGCTGCCCCTTGCCACATTCGATCTGCTGGGCAACTTCGCGAATGCGCTGCATGCGGGCCAGCGCTTCGGGCTGGTGCTTCTGACCTTCCCTTCGGGGGCCGACATCCATTGGTTGCAGGCCATTCGCGGCCTGACCGACGCACCAGTGCTGTTTGCGACCAATGCAGACGGCGCAGATGCATTGCAGCGCATCAGCGGTCAATTTCCCGGTGAAAAGAATTTCGATTTCATTCTTCCTCCATTCAATCTGGAGGAAATCAAATCGAAGGCGCAGCGCCTGCTGAGCCGGGCGGCCCTTGCCGCTCCGGGTGCGGCGGGAAAAGAGCTCTTGGTCTATCGGGGCTACCGCTTTCAGATTGGCGAGCGCAGGGTTTTCCTTGAAGGGCGTGAATTGCGCCTGCAACCCCGCGAATACGACCTTGCCCTCGAATTGTTCCGCAACCGGGATTGCCTGATGAGCAGGGAGCGGTTGCACACCCTTCTGTGGCGGGACATGGTCAATTTGCGTTCTCGTGCGCTGGATGTATGTATTTTCAAGATTCGCAGGAAATTGAATCTGGAGCCGGTAAATGGGTTGATGCTGCGATCTGTATTCGGGCAAGGATACAAATTGCAGACGGTGACGTCGTCGGCTGGTTAATTAATTAAATCTAATATCAGGGAGTTTATAAATGATCGAATTTGAAGTAATTGGCAAGCGTGGCGGCGGTGTCCGCAAGGCTTTGGTGAACGAAACCACCCTTGACCAGGCGTCGGTTGTCCGCATCGGCCTGCCGCAAGGGCAGATCAAGGGAATGCGCCGCGTCGGCAACGATCTGGTCATCACCGCCGTTTCGGGCGAGGTCATCACCGTTCGTGAGTTCTTCACGTCGTTCGACGGCAACAAGAGCGACCTGGTGCTGAGCGACGACGAGGGCGGCCTTTGGCTGGCCAAGCTCGGCGAAGGGCAGGGCGCCCTGGCGGCCGAGTATTCGAGCATCGATTCCGTCGAGCCTCTGCTGCTGCAGCAGGACTTCAACTTCGGCGTGCTGCCCTGGCTGGTCGGCGGCGGGCTGGCTCTCGCGGGTGCCGCTGGCGGCGGCGGAGGTGGTGGTGGTCAGCAACTGCCGGTTTTGCCGCTCGCAGCGCCGGGCGACACCACGCCGCCGGGCAGGCCCACCGTCAACCCCGCCAATGCCAGTTCGATCACCGGCACCGCGGAGCCGGGCACGATCGTCAAGGTCACGGACAGCGCGGGCAAGGAGATCGGCAGCGCGACCGTCGCGCCCGACGGCAGCTATGTCGTCCATCCCACCACGCCGCCGCCGCACGGCATGGAACTCCGCGTCGTCGCCGTGGATCGGGCCGGCAATGCCAGCCCCGACGCCCGCACGACCGTCGACAGCACGCCGCCCCTTGTGCCCACGGTCGATCCCACCGACGGCAGTCCCATCACCGGCACCGCGGAGCCCGGCTCGGTGGTCACGGTCATCGACGCAAACGGCACCGTCATCGGCCAGGTGACTGCGGCACAGAACGGCGCCTACAGCATCACGCCGGCCACGCCGCTGAGCCACGGCACGGTGATCAACGTTGTGGCCGCAGACGCGGTCGGCAATGTCAGCCAGCCGGCCACGACCACCGTCGACAGCGCGGCTCCGGCAAGGCCCACCGTCAACCCCACCGACGGCAGCCCCGTCACAGGCACGGCCGAACCAGGCTCCCTGGTCACGATCAAGGACAGCGCGGGCAAGGTCATCGGCAGTGCGACCGCTGCACCCAACGGCACGTATGCCGTCACCCCCACCACGCCGCCGCCCCACGGCACGGTGATCAGCGTCGTCGCAACGGACCCGGCCGGCAACGCCAGCCTGCCCGCCACGGCCACGGTCGACAGCAAGGCGCCCGATGCGCCGACCGTCAGCCCGACCGCCGGCAGCCCGATCACAGGCACGGCTGAAGCCGGCACTCTCGTCACGATCAGGGATGACTCGGGCAAGCTCGTCGGCAGCGCCACCGTTACCGCCAACGGCACGTACAGCGTCACGCCCGCAACGCCTCCGGCAAACGGCACGCAATTGCGCGTTGTCGCCACCGATGCCGCCGGCAACGCCAGTCCGGAAGCCAGGACCACGGTCGACAGCGCGCGACCCGATGCACCGACCGTCAACCCGACTGACGGCAGCCCCATCACCGGTACGGCTGAGGCCGGCGCGGTCGTCACGATCAAGGACGGCCTGGGCAACGTCATCGGCAGCACGACCGCCGCAGTCAATGGCGCCTACAGCTTCACTCCGGCGAAGCCTCCCGCCGATGGCACGGTGATCAACGTCGTGGCGACGGACGCGGCTGGCAATGCCAGCCTGCCCGCCACGACCAAGGTCGACAGCACGCCGCCCGCTGCGCCGACCGTCAGCCCGACGAACGGCAACCCGATCACCGGCACGGCCGAGGCCGGCTCGGTCGTCACGATCAAGGATGGCCTGGGCAACGTTATCGGCAGCATGACTGCCGGGCCCAATGGCACCTACGCCATCACCCCGACGCAGCCTCCGGCCGACGGCACGGTGATCAACGTTGTGGCGACGGACGCAGCGGGCAATGCCAGCCAGCCCGCCACGGCCACGGTCGACAGCACGCCGCCCGCTGCACCGAAGGTCAACCCGACGAACGGGAACCAGATCGCGGGCACTGCCGAAGCCGGCGCTGTCGTCACGATCAAGGACGATTCGGGCAAGGTCATCGGCAGCGCCACCGTCGCTGCCAACGGCACGTACAGCATCACGCCCGCGACCCCCCCGGCGGATGGCGCGGTGCTCCACGTTGCCGCCACCGATGCGGCTGGCAACACCAGTCCCGAAACCAAGGCAACAGTAGACAGAACGCCCCCGGGTGCGCCCAAGATCCATCCGACCGACGGCGACCCGATCACGGGCACGGCAGAACCCGGCTCGGTCGTCACGATCAAGGACGGCCTGGGCAACATCGTCGGCAGCGCCACCGCCGCGGCCAACGGCACGTACCGCGTCACACCGGCAACCGTTCCGGCAGACGGCACGGTGCTTCACGTTGTCGCGACCGATGCGGCGGGCAACACCAGCCCCGAAGCTACGACCGAGGTCGACAGCACGGCGGTCGACATGCCGACGGTCAACCCGACCAGTGGCCGCCTGATCACCGGCGTGGCCGAAGCCGGCTCCCTGGTCACGATCAAGGACGGCGCAGGCAACCTCATCGGCAGCGCCACCGCCGGGCCCAACGGCACGTACAGCGTCACGCCGGCAGCCACTCTGCCGGACGGCACCGTGCTGCATGTTGTTGCCACCGACGCGGCTGGCAACCCCAGCCCCGAGGCCACGGCGACGGTGGACAGCAAGCCTCCGGCCGCGCCCACCATCAACCCGACCAACGGCAGTGCAATCACGGGCACCGCCGAGGCCGACTCCGTGGTCACGATCAAGGACGGCGCGGGCAACGTCGTCGGCACGACGGTCGCGATCAACGGCAAGTACAGCATCGCGCCGGCGGCCACCCTGCCGGAGGGCACCGTGCTGCGCGCTGCCGCCGCCGACGCGGCTGGCAACACCAGCCCCGAATCCACGGCCACGGTCGACAGGACTGCGCCGGTCGTCAGCGTCGCGATCGTCAACGACGCCAACAACGACGGTTTCATCAACGCCAGCGAGAAGGGGGCCGACGTGACCGTGAAGGTCACGCTCGTGTCCGGCGCCGCCGTGGGCGACGTCATCAGCCTCACCGACGGCACAGCCACGCCCAGCGTCACGCTGACCGCAGCGGATGTCGCCAACGGTTTTGTCAATGTCTCGTTCGCCAACCCGGCAGAAGGCAGGACGCTTCGCGTCAGCGCGACCAGCCGTGACCTTGCCGGCAATGTCTCCACGTCTGCGGTGGCCGACAGTGCGGTCTTCGACACGACCCCTCCGGCCGCGGTCATCGCTGCGGTCACTGACAACGCCGGCCCGGTGCGAGGCCCGCTCGCCAACGGCGGCACCACTGACGACACCATGCCCACGTTCGGCGGGAGCGGCGCAGCGCCGGGCGATGTCATCAAGGTCTTCGACAACGGCAGCGTCATCGGCAGCGCGACGGTCGATGCCAGCGGCAGCTGGAGCGTCAAGCCCGGCACGCCGCTGGGCGAGGGCGCGCACAGCATCACGCAGACGGCCACCGATGCAGCGGGCAATACCAGCGCCGCTGGTGCGCCGCTGGACTTCAAGGTCGACACCACGGGCGTGCCCGTCAGCCTCAAGCTGGCGCCCGGGCGCCAGCCAAAGACATTCCCCGACGGATTCACCGACGAAACCAGCCCGACGCTCGAGGGCAAGACCACGGCAGGCGCCGTCGTGACTGTCACGGAGGGCGCGAACGTTCTCGGCTCCACCAAGGCGGATGCCAGCGGCAACTGGCGCCTCGCGCTGCCAGTGCAGAGCGAAGGAGCGCATCAGTACACGGCCACCGCGGTGAACGCCGCCGGCACCAACAGCAAGGCCGCCCTTGCGTTGACCATCGACGCGTCCCCGCCGGCCGTGCCGTCCATCGCCGAGGTCATGGACGACGCCGGCTCGGTGCGGGGCCCGCTCGCCAACGGCGGCTTCACCGACGACACCACCCCCACGTTCGCCGGAAGCGGTGCGACGCCGGGCGACAAGATCAGGATCTACGACAACGGCATCGCCATCGGCAGCACGACCGTCGAAGCCGATGGCAGCTGGAAATTCGCCTTCACCGGAGCGAACACACCGCTGAAGGAGGGGGTGCACCGGTTCACCGCCACGGCCCTCGACCCGGTGGGCAACGAGAGCGCGCAGTCGCCGGCACTCATCGTCACCGTCGACACGAGCGCTCCGCCATCTCCGGCTGCCGCGACGAGCTATGCCGACAACGTTGGCCCGGCCGAGAACGCCAAGAGCACCGCCGCGAGCACGAACGACACCACGCCCGGCATCAACGTTGGCCAGGTAGAGGATGGCCTGACCCCGTCGCTGTATATCGACGGCGTGAAGGTTCCCGCGGTCTATGACCGAGCCGCCGGCACGCTGACGCCGAGTGCCCCGCTTGGCGAGGGCGAGCACCGGCTGAGCTACACGCTGACCGATCAGGCCGGCAACGAGAGCCCGCGTTCGGGCGACCTGATGGTTACCGTGGACACCACGCCGCCGCCGGTACTGGACGCTTCCTCGATCAAGGTGCTGGACAACGAAGGCGCCGTGCAGGGGGAACTGGGCGCTGGCGCAAAGACCGACGACAGCAAGCCGGAGTACCTTGGCAAGGCCGACCCGAAGCAGGTGTCGAGCATCAACGTCTACGACAACGGCAAGCTGATCGGCAACGCGGAGGTGCGAGCCGACGGCAGCTGGCGCTTCGAGCCCAATCCGCCCCTGGCCGAGGGAGATCACAGCTTCACCGCGCGGGCCGTGGATGCGGCCGGCAACGTCGGCGCCGCCACGCCCGCCTCGACCTTCACCTTGCTGGGCGTTCCGCCCGCGGTGCCGGCGATCACCGGTGTGAGCGACGACAAGGGCAACCTCGGCAAGGACGCCAGCACCAATGACACCACCCTCACGCTGAGCGGCACCGGCACAGCCGGCACGGTCGTGACCGTGATCGCCAACGGCAAGGCCGTGGGCTCGACCAGCGTAGCCGCCAACGGTACCTGGAGCGTGACCACCGAGAAGCTGGGCGCAGACGGCGTCCAGAACCTGAGCGCCACCGCGAAAGACGGCGCGGGCCGGGTCAGCCCGGAGACGGGCCCGTACCCGGTCGTGCTCGACACCACGCCGCCGCCCACGCCGAGCGTGGTCGCGGCCACGGACGGCCAGGGCCTGGCGCAGGGCCCGATCACGGCCGATGGCGTCACCGACGATGCCTCGCCCACCTTCGGTGGCAACGGCGTGAAGGCCGGCGACACCGTCAGGGTGTACGACGGCAACACCCTCATCGGCAGCATCACGGTTGCGACCGATGGTGCCTGGAGCGTTGCGCCCAGCAAGCAGTTGGGCGATGGCCGGCACAGCATCACGCACACGATCACCGACGCCGCGGGCAACACCAGCGCCGCCAGTGCGCCGCTGGTGTTCACGGTCGACACCAAGGACGTCATCGTCAGCATCGGCCATGCGGAGGACAACCAAGGCGATATCAAGAGCAACCTTGTCTCCGGTGCGCGCACCGACGACACCACGCCCACGCTCGTGGGCAAGACCACGCCCGGCGCCGTCGTTACCGTCAAGGAGGGCACGACCGATCTCGGCTCCACCACGGCGGACGCCAACGGCAACTGGCGCCTCGAGCTTCCGGCGCAACGCGAGGGAGCCCACGAGTACAAGGCCACCGCTGTGAACGCCGCCGGCACCGGAGGCACGGCCACCATTGCGCTGACCATCGACACGACCCCACCGGCCGCGCCGAGCATCGCCGGGGTCGGAGATGACGTCGGTTCGGTGCAGAGCCCGCTCGCGAACGGCGACTTCACCGACGACACCACGCCCACGCTCAGCGGCAGCGGTGCGACGGCGGGCGACGTCATCAAGGTCTACGACAACGGCAGCTTCCTCGGCACCACGACAGTGAAGGCCGACGGCAGCTGGAGCTTCACGACCAGTCCGCTGGCCGAAGGGCCGCACCGGCTCACCGCCACGGCCACCGACGCGGTGGGCAACGAGAGCCCGCACTCGGGCTCCTTCACGGTCAATGTGGACGTCACGCCGCCGCCGCCCCCGGCTGCCGCGACGAGCTATGAAGACGATGCTGGTGCGGTCAAGAACCCGGCGAGCGTCGCCAGGACCACGGACGACACCACGCCCGGCCTCAACATCGGCACGCTTGCGGCTGGCTTGACTCCGTCGCTGTACGTCGACGGCACCAAGGTCGCCGCGACCTATGACCCGGCCACTGGCACGCTGACGCCGGCAAACCCGCTCGGCGAGGGCACGCACCAGCTCAGCTACACGCTGACCGATGCGGCCGGCAACGAGAGCAAACAATCACCGTCGCTCGCCATCACCGTCGACACGACCGCACCGGCCACTCCGGCTGCCGCGACGGGCTATGCCGACGATGCCGGTGCGATCAGGAACCCGGCAAGCGTCGTCGCGACCACCGACGACACCACGCCCGGTATCAACATCGGCGCGGTTCCGGCTGGCTCGACCCCGTCGCTCTATGTCGATGGCACGAAGGTCGACGCGACCTATGACCTGGCCGCCGGCACGCTGACGCCAACCAATCCCCTCGGCGAAGGCGCACATCAGATCAGCTACACGCTGACCGATGCGGCTGGCAACGAGAGCAAGCCGTCACCGGCACTCGCCATCACCGTCGACACGACCGCTCCGGCTGCTCCGGCAGCCGCGACGAGCTATGCCGACGATGCTGGTGCGATCAGGAATCCGGCGAGCGTCGCAGGGATCTCTGACGACACCACGCCCGGCATCAATATCGGCACGGTTCCGGCCGGTTCGACCCCATCGCTGTATGTCGGTGGCACCAAGGTCGCCGCGACTTATGACCCAGCCACCGGCACGCTGACGCCGACCAATCCGCTCGGCGAGGGCACGCATCAGCTCAGCTACACGCTGACCGATCCGGCCGGCAACGAGAGCCCGCGTTCGGGCGCCTTCACGCTCAACGTGGACATCACGGCGCCCGCAGCGCTGGACCCGTCCCTGATCCAGGTGCTGGACGACGTGGGTGCCGTAACAGGCCCCATCGCCACTGGCGCGCAGACCGACGACAGCAAGCCGGTGTACACCGGCAAGGCAGACGCCACGCAGGTGTCGAGCATCAACGTCTACGACAACGGCAAGCTGATCGGCAACGCGGAGGTGCGAGCCGACGGCAGCTGGCGCTTCGAGCCCAATCCGCCCCTGGCCGAGGGAGATCACAGCTTCACCGCGCGGGCCGTGGATGCGGCCGGCAACGTCGGCGCCGCCACGCCCGCGTCGACCTTCACCTTGCT
Source organism: Variovorax nivicola (assembly GCF_051216475.1). Lineage (NCBI taxonomy): Bacteria > Pseudomonadati > Pseudomonadota > Betaproteobacteria > Burkholderiales > Comamonadaceae > Variovorax > Variovorax nivicola. The sequence goes on from NZ_JBPJZK010000013.1 coordinate 40,088, forward strand.
GGGAGATGCACCCTCTGCGCCGGCGATCACCGGCGTGAGCGACGACAAGGGCAACCTCGGCAAGGACGCCAGCACCAACGACACCACACTCACGCTGAGCGGGACCGGCACGGCAGGCACCGTCGTGATCGTGCGCGCCAACGACACGGACGTGGGCTCGACCAGCGTGGCCGCCAACGGCACCTGGAGCGTGACCACCAGCCCCCTGAGCGGAGACGGCGTCAAGAACCTGAGCGCTGTCGCGGTCGACGGCGCGGGTCGGTCCAGCCCGGAGACGGGCAGCTACCCGATCATGCTCGACACCACGCCGCCAGCTACTCCGGGCGTGGTCGTAGCCACGGACGACCAGGGCGCAGTCACCGGTCCGATCGTGGCCGGCGGCAGCACCGATGACGCCTCGCCCACCTTCGGCGGCAGCGGCGCCAAGGCCGGCGACACCGTCAGGGTGTACGACGGCGCCACTCTCCTCGGCAGTGCCACCGTCAAGGCCGATGGCAGTTGGAGCTTCACGCCCAGCACGCCGCTGGGCCAGGGCGCACACAGCATCACGCACACGCTCACCGACGCCGCTGGCAACACCAGCGTTGCCAGCGCGCCGCTGGACTTCAAGGTCGACACCACGGATGTCGTCGTCAGCATCGTCCAGGCGCTGGACGACAAGGGCAGCAAGCAAGGCAATCTCGCCTCCGGTTCGTCCACCGACGACACCACGCCGACGCTCGTGGGCACGGCCACGCCCGGTGCCGCCGTGACCGTCAAGGAAGGTGCGGCTCTTCTCGGCTCCACCACGGCGGATGCCAACGGCAACTGGAGCCTCACGCTGCCGGTGCAGGGCGAGGGTGCTCACAACTACACCGCCACCGCAGTGAACGCCGCGGGCAAGAATGGCGAAGCCAGCCTCGCACTGACCATCGACACGAGCGCGCCGAACGTGCCGGCCATCGGCGGAGCCACGGACGACGTCGGCTCGGTGCAGGGCCCGCTCGCCAATGGCGGCGTCAGCGACGACACCACGCCTACGCTTACCGGCAGCAGTGCGACGCCGGGCGACGTCATCCAGGTCTACGACAACGGCAGCGCCATCGGCAGCACGACAGTGAAGGCCGACGGCAGCTGGAGCTTCACGCCGACCACGCCATTGGCCGAGGGTGCGCATCGGCTCACCGCCACAGCCATCGACTCGGTAGGCAACGAGAGCAGGCCCTCGGGCGACTTCGTGGTCAACGTGGACACCACGGCGCCCGCGATCAAGGCCACGCTCGGCGCGATCAGCACCGACACCGGCACGAGCAATAGCGACTTCGTCACCAGCGACCGCACCCTCGTGGTGACGGTCACGGTCGATTCGGCAATGGAAACGGGCGCCACGGTGCAGGTCTCGCTGGACAACGGCAAGACCTGGAACAACGCCACGCCGACCGGCGGCAGTACCTACCAGTACGACAGCACGGCCACCTCGCTGCCCGATGGCAGCCATACGTTCCTGACACGCGTGGTGGACGCGGCAGGCAACGCGACGCAGGCGATCTCGCAAGTCGTGGTCATCGACAACAGCGGACCAACTACCGACAACGCCGTGGCTATCACAGCCTACACCGACGACGTTGCGCCCAACACCGGCGAATACGGCAGCGGCACCAGCACGAACGACACCACGCCGGTGCTCAAGGGCACGGTCGATGGCCTGAAGACCGGCGACGTCGTGCAAATCTACGAAGGCACTGTGCTGCTGGGCACGGCCACCGTGACAAACACCACGTGGACCTTCGCCACACCGGCGCTGGCCAATGGCAGTGCCCACACCTACACGGCGGTGATCGCCGACGCAGCGGGCAACAAGGGCACGGCCTCGGCCGACTTCACACTGACCGTGCACACCGGCTTGCCGCTCCAATCGGTAGCGATCACGGGCTACACCGACAACGAAGACCCGCAACAGGGCACCTTCGCATCTGGCAGCACGACCAACGACACGTCGCCGCAGCTCGGCGGCACGCTCGCCGGTACGCTCGTCGCGGGCGAAGTGGTGGCGGTCTATCGCGACGGCGTCCGTCTGGGCGCCGCCACCATGACAAGCGCCGCGACCTGGACCTTCCAGGATGCGGGCCTCGTCGACGGCACCAGCTACAGCTACACCGCCCGCGTCGAGGACGGGGCGGGCAACCGGGGTGGTGCTTCGGCCGCCTTCACGCTCACCGTCGACCAGAGCGCGCCCACGGCGGCGCCTTCCATCGACAGCGCCATGGACGACGTGGCACCGGTCACCGGTCCGATTACCTCGGGCAGCACGACCAACGACACCCGCCCCGAGTTGAAGGGAGCCGGTGCAGAACCGAACGGCACGGTCAGGGTCTACGACAACGGCACGCTGATCGGCACCGCAACGGCGGACAGCACGGGCAAGTGGAGCTTTACGCCCGAGGCCGGCAAGGAACTGGCCAACGGCGTGCACAACCTGACGACGAGCAACGTCGACGCGGCTGGCAACGAGGGGCCGAAGTCGACACCGCTGACCTTCACGGTCGACACCATTGCGCCAACGCAATCGACGGTCGTGACCGCGGTCAACGACGACCTCGATCCACAGCGGGGCGTGGTGGCCAACAACGGCCACACCAACGACCTGACGCCGCAGGTGGCGGGCACGATCTCGGCCGCGCTGAATGCCGGCGAGACGGTGGTGGTGCTGCGCGATGGCGCAGTGGTCGGCACCGCGACGATGACCGATGCGACCAACTGGACCTTCAATGATGCGGGCCTGAGCAATGGCCAGACCTACAGCTACACCGCCCGCGTCGAGGACGCGGGTGGCAACCGCGGCGCCATCTCGGGCAGCTATGCCATCAACATCGACACCTCGGTGCCGAAGCAGGTGGTAACGATCTCGACCGTGTTCGACAACGTCGATCCGGGCCAGGGCAACATCGCCAACGGCGGCACCACCAACGACTCGCAGCCCGAGTTGCGAGGCACGCTGTCGATTGGCCTCGGCGGCACCGAAGTGGTCGTGGTCTATCGCGACGGCGCCAGGATCGGCAACGCATCGGTCTCCGGCACCAGCTGGTCCTTCATCGACGCAACCGGCCTCGTCAACGCGTCGAGCTACAGCTACACCGCCCGGGTCGAAAACGCAGCCGGCAGTGCCGGTGCGGCCTCTTCGCCCTATGCCATCACGTTGCAGACCACCGGCTCGGCCACCACCGCCACGATCACGGCCGTGACCGACGATGTCGATCCGCAGCAAGGCACCGTGGCCAACAACGGCGAAACCAACGACACGACGCCGCAGGTCGCGGGCTCGATCGCGGCAGAGCTGCAGGCAGGCGAGAAGGTCGTCGTGCTGCGCGACGGCGTGGTGGTCGGCACCGCGACCATGACGGATGCAACGCACTGGACCTATGCCGACAGCGGCCTGGCCGCCGGCGCCACCTACGTCTACACCGCCCGCATCCAGGATGCGGCCGCCAATCCGGGTGCCGACTCCAACGCCTACACCATTCACATCGACACCACGGCGCCGACGCAAAGGGTGGTGCTCACCCGCGCCATCGACAACGTCGACCCGGTCTCGGGCGACATCCCGGCCAACGGCAGCACCAATGACGACACGCCGACGCTGGAGGGCACGCTCTCGGTGGCACTGAGTGGCACCGAGCAGCTGCATGTGTTCCGCAACGGCGCGCACGTCGGCATCGCGAAGGTGACCGGCACGGCCTGGACCTTCGAGGACGCGAGCCTCTCGAGCGGCACGACCTACACCTACGAGGCCAGGGTCATGGACGCTGCCGGCAATGCCGGCCCCGCCTCGAACAGCCTGAGCTTTACCGTCAACACCTCGGGTGTCACCCAGACCGTGCAGATCCTACGGGTGCTGGATAACACCGAGCCGGTGATTGGCAACTTGGTCAACGGCAGCGTGACCAACGAAACCCGGCCGTTGCTCAGCGGCTCGATCTCCACCGCCCTCAATGCAGGCGATGTGGTCGAGGTACTGCGCAACGACAAGGTGATCGGCACCGCCACCGTGACCGGGACGACCTGGTACCTCGGAGACACAGGTCTGGCCGACGGCATGACCTACAACTACACCGCCCGTGTCGTGAACTCGGGCGGGAACCAGGGTGCGCAGAGCGCGGCCTACGCGATCACGATCGACCGGACGGCACCGACCCAGACAGTTGCGATCACGAGCTACACCGACGACCAGGACCCGCAGCAAGGCACCTTCACGTCAGGCAGCACGACCAACGATGCAACGCCGCAGCTCAACGGTACGTTTGCCGGCACGCTCGGTGCGGGCGAGGTGGTGGCGGTCTATCGCGATGGCGTTCGCCTTGGCGCCGCCACCGTGACCGGCGCCGCGACCTGGACCTTCCAGGACGCGGGCCTCGTCGACGGCACCAGCTACAGCTACATCGTCCGCGTCGAGGACGCGGCGGGCAACCAGGGCGCCACCTCGGCTGCTTTCACCCTCACCGTCGACCAGAGCGTGCCTACGGCAGCGCCTTCCATCGACAGCGCCATGGACGACACCGAACCCGTCATCGGTCCGATCACCCCGGGCGGCACGACCAACGACACCCGTCCCGAGCTGAAGGGCGCAGGGGCGGAGCCCAACGGCACCGTCAGGGTCTACGACAACGGCACGCTGATCGGCACCGCAACGGCGGACGGCACGGGCAAGTGGAGCTTCACGCCCGCAGTGGGATCGGAGCTGGCCAACGGCGCGCACAGCCTGGCCGTGAGCAATGTCGATGCGGCCGGCAACGAAGGGCCGAAGTCGGCATCGCTGGCCTTTACTGTCGGCACGGTCGCCCCTTCCACGGCGCCTTCCATCGACAGCGTCATGGACGACATCGACCCGGTCCAAGGTCCGATCACCTCGGGCAGCACGACCAACGACACCCGCCCCGAGCTGAAGGGATCAGGGGCGCAGCCTAATGGCATCGTCAGGATCTACGACAACGGCACGCTGATCGGCACCGCAACGGCAGACGGCGCGGGCAAGTGGAGCTTCACGCCCGAGGCCGGCAAGGAACTGGCCAACGGCGCGCACAGCCTGACGACGAGCAACGTTGACGCGGCTGGCAATGAAGGTCCGAAGTCGACACCGCTGGTTTTCGCGGTCGACACGGTTGCACCGTCTGCAGCACCTTCCATCGACAGCGTCATGGACAACACCGCACCGGTCACCGGCCCGATCACCTCGGGCAGCACGACCAACGAAACCCGCCCTGTGTTGCAGGGAGCGGGAGCAGAGCCGAACGGCATCGTCAGGATCTACGACAACGACACGCTGATCGGCACTGCAACGGCGGACGGCGCAGGCAAGTGGAGCTTCACGCCCGCAGTGGGTTCTGACCTGGCCAACGGCACGCACAGCCTGACGACGAGCAACGTCGACGCGGCTGGCAACGAAGGTCCGAAGTCGACACCGCTGGCTTTCGCGGTCGACACGGCGGCCCCCTCCACGGCACCTTCCGTCGACAGCGTCATGGACAACACGGCACCGGTCACCGGTCCGATCACCTCGGGCAGTACGACCAACGAAACCCGCCCTGTGTTGCAGGGAGCGGGAGCAGAGCCCAATGGCACCGTCAGGATCTATGACAACGGTACGTTGATCGGCTCCGCAACGGCGGACGGCACAGGCAAGTGGAGCTTCACGCCCGAGGCCGGCAAGGAACTGGCCAACGGCGCGCACAGCCTGACGACGAGCAACGTCGATGCGGCTGGCAACGAAGGGCCGAGGTCGGCACCGCTGGCCTTCACGGTCGACACGGTCGCGCCCTCCACGGCGCCTTCCGTAGACAGCGTCATGGACAACATCGATCCGGTCAGCGGACCGATCACCTCGGGTAGCACGACCAACGAAACCCGCCCTGTACTCAAGGGAGCGGGAGCAGAGCCCAACGGCATCGTCAGGATCTACGACAACGGCACGCTGATCGGCTCCGCAACGGCGGACGGCACAGGCAATTGGAGCTTTACGCCCGAACCTGGCAAGGAGCTGGCCAACGGCGCACACAGCCTGGCGACGAGCAATGTCGATGCGGCCGGCAACGAAGGTCCGAAGTCCACAGCGCTGACCTTCACGGTCGACACAGTGGCGCCGCCCGTTGCAACTCTGAGCCTGGGCAATTACTCGGACAGCTTCCCCGCGGCGGGCACATTGGCGGCCAATCAATCGTCCGACCACAACAGCAACGACAACACTTTCGATCTCGTGTTGACCGGTGCCGACGCCTCGACCGCAAGCTATGAGGTATCCACCGACGGCGGGCTGGTCTGGAAGGCAACGACCGCTGCGCAGAACAACCTGTCCGACGGCAAATATCTCTTCCGTGCGACCCTTACGGATGCGGCCGGCAACAGCACGGCGGCGGCCAACAACATCGTGGTGACGGTGGATCGGACCAGTCCCGGACTCGACCTGCAACGCGTCAGCAGCACCCTGGTTTCAGGCACAACGGAGGCAGGTGCGCTTGTCGCGATCGACGTAGGCAACAACGGGTCTGTCGAGGCGAGCGTCACCGCCGATGCCAATGGCAACTGGACATGGACGCCATCGACGCCCATCGCGGCCAACACGGTCGTCTCAGCCGTTGCCTACGACCTTGCCGGCAATGCGTCGAGCAAGGGCACGCAGATGGCCGACACAACGCCGCCTGCGGTCACCATCCAGAAATCCGATGGCAACAGCTTCTCGGGAACGACCTCGGACGCCGACATGCCGGTGGTTTCCCCCACCGCAACGAGGCCGATCACCGTGAGGCTCAGCGTCGACAGCAACGCCGACGGCGTGGTCGACTACGTGCTTCCATTCACGGCCACGGTCACCGCGGACGGCACATGGAGCATCGACGCGAAAAGCGCGCCGGTGAATGTCGGCGCGATCGTTACCGCCGTGGCGCAAGACTACAACGGCAACCTTTCGGCCCCGGCAACGGTGACCGTGGGTGGCGGCACAAGCAAGATTTCCGGCAGCGCCAGCCATGACAACTTCGGCTACGACGTGCAGGCAATCGGCGACTTCAACGGAGATGGCTACAACGACTTCGCGGTCGTGGCACCTCATGGATCGTCCGCCCAACGCAGCGCGAACAAATGGAGCGTCAACATTCTCTATGGCAGCAAGCAAGGGCTGCCAGACCTGAGCGATATTGCACACCTGCCTGGAACCGACGGACTGAAGATATATACGTCGGGGGATATTTCCGACTCCAACATCCTGACCGCCGTGCAAGGCTATGGCGACGTCAATGGCGACGGTTATTCGGACGTGATCGTCTATGACGACAACTTGGACAGCGACTGGGTCATCTTCGGGAGGGCTTCCGACCCTAAGAATTCCGCGCCGGTGAACGTGGATGTCCGCACCATTATTTCGTCTGGCGGCAACAGCGACGGTGTTGCCATCGTGCGGCGCGACGGATCGTCCTGGTTCGGTGCGGGCGGCGCGCTCACGGACGTGAACGGCGATGGCTACGCCGACATCATCGTGCAGGACTGGAACCAAGGCACTGGCTCTGCAGGCACGGCCATCATCTATGGGCATGCCGGGGCAGCGGGCACTGCAGCGTGGGCCAACTATTTCGTCGGCTTTACCGGCTCAAAACCGTCGAGCTATGTCTCGGACAGTAGCGGTTCGTCCACGGAAAGCTCGCGACCACATACCGTCATCTACAACGACAACACGAACGGTTATCCCGTTAACGTGGTGAACATCGGGGACATCAATGGGGATGGTTACTCGGACTTTGCTTACAGCCTGTACAACGCCAGGAACTCCGAAGGAAAAATCGACGATAGGGGCAACATCGGCAATGCCGCCGATGCTGGCGCCATTCAGGTGATCTATGGCAAGGGGAAAAACTTCGAACAGGACTACAGCCTGCAGACCGACTACTCGAACATCGCCAATGGCTTCCGCGTCTATGGCGAAGAGGCAAAGCAGTTCCTCGGCACCTACATCGATCCGGAGCCGTACGGGTATTTGTCGAACACCGGCATGCCCACTTCCTCTGGCGACGTCAATGGAGACGGCATTGCGGACCTGATCATCGGCTCGCCGCAATTCGGGCCGGATGCGGGAGAGCAAAGAGGGCCGGGCCGCGTCTACGTGGTCTACGGCAAGGCCGGCGGGGTAAACGACGTCAACCTTGCCTTCCTCTCGCCTGCCGATGGCTTCGTCATCACGGCATCGGACAGCACGCCGGATGCGATGTTCGGCAACGGGACTTCGGTGGGCGACTTCAACGGCGACGGTATCGACGACATCGCCATTGGCGCGCCATTGGCCGACATTGGAGGCATCAACACCGGCGCGGTCTATATCGTGTATGGCCAGCAAGGCGGCTACTCGGGGACGATGAGCGTCGCAGCAACCTATTCGGGTGCCAAGCTGGCGAACAGCGCGAGCTTCACCTATAGACAGAATGGCGATGCAGACTCCGGATCGATGCTCGGTGTGAACGTGGCGCTGTCCGATCTGAACGGCGATGGACAGGCCGACCTGGCCCTCGGTTCCGCGTACCAGGGCACGCGTTGGACGCCTGCGGCAGGCTACCTGGAAGTGGTCTATGCCGACGCATTCAACTTCACCAACTTGATGACTGTTGGCGACGACGTCATCAAGGCGACCGCTGGCAGAGACAGGCTCTCCGGCGGCGCCGGCAACGATGTCATCACCGGTGTGCAGGCAGGAGACAGTGCGTATGGCGGCGCGGGGAACGACAGCATCCACATCAACGAAATCAATGGCGTGGTCCGGGTGGACGGCGGCCTGGGGATCGACACCCTGGCCATCGACAGCTCGAACGTCACGCTCGACCTGTCGCAACTGGGCCTGAAGGTGAAGGGCTTCGAGAACTTCGACCTGGGACGGGGCGCGGGCAACACGGGCAACGTTTTGAAGTTGCGGATCGCCGATGTCCTGAGCCAGCAGAGCAGCACCGGTACTGGCAATGGCGCGGGCCAAGGCCACTTGCGTGTGACCGGGGATGCCAGCGATACGGTGGAGTTGCTCCGCGGGTCCGACAGCTGGAGCAACACGGGAACTACGAACGTTGGTGGGGTGAACTACAGCATCTATCACAACAGCACGCTGCCAGCCGAAAACACGCTTGGAGACATCTGGATCCAGCAGGGGGTGACGGTCGTCGTGAACTCGGGCGGCAATCAACAGGCCCCAACCCAGACGGTAGCGATCACGAGCTACACCGACGACCAGGGCTCGTCCAAGGGGAGTTTCGGCAGCGGCACCACGACCGACGACGCCAATCCGGTGCTCAACGGCACGCTTGCAGGCTCGCTCGGCGCGAGCGAGGTAGTGGCTGTCTATCGCGACGGCGCTCGTCTGGGTAACGCCACCATGACCGGCGCCGCGACATGGACCTTCGAGGACGCGGGTCTGGCCGATGGCAAGACCTACAGCTACACCGCCCGCGTCGAGAATGCGGTGAGCAATCGGGGGGGCGCTTGGGCTGCGTTCACGATCACCGTCGACTATGCCGTGACGGTCAACAGCCAGGTGACCGTGGACACGACGCCACTCGTCACCGGTACGATGCCCTTCAAGCTGACCAACGGCGAGTTCATTGAGGTCACCGTTGACGGCAAGACCTACAGCTCGGCCAACGGCGCAGTGGTCGTCGATTCGCAGCACAACACCTGGTATGTGCAGGTGCCGTCGGCGATCGCGCTTGGAACCTACGACGTCAAGGCTGTAGTCAAGAGCGCTGCTGGTGTGCTGATCGCTTCCGACGATACCAAGGGCGAGTTGATCGTCTCTGCCGCGCCTACGGTGACGGTCGGCTCCGCGGCCAGCGACCCGAACCAGAAGGCGACTGCCTACACGCTCGGAGAGAACGGCATGTGGCGCATCCACACCAACCAGACGATGCTGGATGCCAATGGAACCAACAATGCCTCGCTTGGCAACTTCAAGCAGACTGCGCTGAAGAGCAATTCCACCGCCGAGAACGCGGCATATGTGGGGCCCAATTACGTTCAGAACGCCACATTCATGGACTTCGACCGCGACGGTCATATGGACCTGTTTGCGGAAGACAGCACCTATGACGATGGTCAACAGGCCTTCATCTTCGATGGCAGCAATTACAAAGCTGTGCAGGTTGGCGGACCGGCGGCCGTAAAGGGTGACTGGCTCACTGCGGAAACAGCAAACACGTTCAGCTGGTTCGGTGGGGTGATTGCCTTCGACAAGACGGGCGACGGTTCTGTCGATCTGGCCTATGGCGACCAGACGCCCGACGATGCTACGGCCAGAGGAGGCCACAACACTCAGATCGTGTTGAACCCAGACGGCTCCATCCTTGGCATGGTCAAGGACCGTGGCTACACCTATACAAAGGAAGGCACCTACGGCGCACCAGAATCGACCAATGCCGGCAACGCCACCTTCGGCATGGAACTGTCGGGCGTCGACCTGAACAATGACGGCACGGTCGATATCGTCTATCACGCGACGATTGGCACGACGAAGATCGGAGGACCATCCGCCACGCCATTTGTGGAGCCTCAAAGTGATAATGCGTATCGGCTGGTCGTCGCGACCAACAAGGGCGACGGCACCTGGGACAACACGCAAATCATCGAGAAGACGTTCCAGAGCGTCGAATCACCAAGCTACGGCAACGGTATTTCTCTGACCTGGGCCGACTTCAACGGCGATGGCTACATGGATCTGTTCATGGGTCGCGGCTATGGAGTGGCGCTCAACGAGCAGTATCAGAGCCGCATCCTGTTTAACGATGGCCAGGGTCAGCTGGGGATGCTCGACTTGAAGGGCAAAAAAGGGGTCGGAGCTGTGCCGGCAGGCATGCACACCTTTGGTGACGGACTACAAGGCGGCCCCTCGCTCGCGGTGGACTGGAACGGCGACGGCAAGATGGACGTCGTCGAACTGCCGGGCTTCGGCGTCGCTGGCGGCATGACGACCGACGGTAATACCGGCCCGATCAATCTCTACACGAATACCCGCTCAGGAGGTACGACCGACTTCACAACGATCAATCTGGTCGTTGGATGGTCGAACACAATCGGGAAGTGGACCGGCGACCCCAACACCAACGACGCCGTCACTGGCGCCATCGCAGCCGATATCGACTGGGATGGCGACAGGGACCTCCTGGCATTCACACAGAAGGGCAACACCAAGTTCATCGCCAACACCAACACGGTGGCCGATGGCACGTCGCTGCACTTCCGCATTCTGGATGCGCAGGGCATCAATGCGCTGTACGGCAACACGGTGCAGCTCTTCGACTCGAAGGGCAAGCTCGTGGCCACGCAGATGATCAATCCGCAGTCCGGCAACCAGACCAACGACAGCTCGGCCATCGTCGATTTTTACGGGCTCGACGCGAAGGAAACTTACACGCTGGCACTCCTGCGCATTGCCAATGGCAAGGCGGCAGACGTTGGCGGGCTGGGCAACCTGGGCGGTAACACGATCGAAAACGTGAATGCCGCCTGGACCGGACTGAAGGCCGGTGAGGCGAACCACGCCTTTGTGCTGACGACTGAATCCGGGAGCAACGTTGCCGATGCCAACATCGGCAACGGTATCGTCGGAACCGGCTACAACGACACATTCTTCGCCACCCAGGGCAGCGACAAGTACGAGGGCGGCGGCGGCGCGGTAACGGTGTCCGGCGTAAGGGCCTGGAGCAACACCGGCGGTATCGACATCGTCGACTACAAGCTCGCCGACAGTGCGCCGCTCACGATCGACCTGGGCAACACCGGTGCGCAGAACACCGGCTTCGGCACGGCGACCTTCAAGAACATCGAAGGCCTTGCGGGCGGCAGCGGTGCCGACACCTTCACCGACAACGCGGGAGACAACGTGTTCGAGGGGCGTGCCGGTAACGACACCTTCAAGCTCACGGGCGGGGGCAAGGACACGCTGCTGTACAAGCTGCTCGCAACCACCGATGCCACGGGCGGCAACGGTGCGGACGCGGTCAGTTCGTTCGAGGTCGGGACTTTCGAAGCCACGGCCAATGCGGACCGCATCGAGCTGAAGGATCTGCTGGTGGGCTACACCGCCGACGCGGATGGCGCGGCGCGCTACATCAACGGCGTGGCCACCATCGATTCGGGGGATGCCATCGGCAACTACCTGAGCGTGACGGTCAGCGGCGGCAATACGACGCTGAACATCGACCGCGACGGATCGGGCAGTGCCTATTCGGCAACGGCGCTGATCACCCTCAACGGCGTGACCACCGACCTCGCCACGCTGCTGGCCAACCACCAGCTCGTCCTGGCCTGACGCTCATCGCTGGATGAAAGAAAAGGGGCGCACCCGGTGTGCCCCTTTTTCTCGGTCCGGCCCAGGGAAACATACACATGCTCAATCTTCGCAATGCCTCGCGCGCCGTCGTCATCGGCGGCGGCACCGCGGGCTGGTTCGCGGCACTGAGCCTGCGCCGCATGTTCGCGCCGCAGGTCGAGGTCCGGGTGATCGAGTCGCCCGAAATAGGCATCGTCGGCGTGGGGGAGGGCGGACTGCTCAACCTCATCGACGCGCTGCGCCGCAACGGCATCGACGTCAACGAATTCGTGCGCGAAACTGGCGCGGCCTTCAAGCTGGGCTTCTCCTACGAAGGCTGGCGCACCGGCGCCGAGGACGACCGCTACTACCACCTCTTCGGCCGGCCCGGCCTGCAGGAAACCGACTGGATGGAGGGCGGCTTCCGTCCGCTGTTCTCCGGCATGGTGCGCGAGGGCGTCGAGCTTCACCGCTACATCCCCGGCTTTGCCGCGATCGCGTCGAATGCATCGCAGCAGGAGGCGGCGGCGATGCAGCAGCTCGGAGCAAGGTCGGGCCTGTCGGCGTCGTTCCATTTCGACAGCCACAAGCTGGCGGACTACCTGCGCCGCGTGGCCGTCTCGCGCGGCGTGGTGCACCAGCAAGCCCGTGTCGAGGAGCTGATGTGCGACGCGCAGGACATGGCGCGCGGCGTGCGCATCGATGACGGCGAAATCATCGACCTTGACCTGCTCATCGACGCCTCGGGGCTGGCACGTCTGGGCATCGGCAAGAAGCTCGGCATTCGCTGGCGCTCGTTTTCCGAGCATCTGCTGCTCGACCGCGCCGTGCCGTTTCACATGCCACATCCGCAGCAGAACCCGTCGCTGGTGACGCGCGCGATCGCGATGCCGGCCGGCTGGATGTGGCAGATACCGCTGGTCGAGCGCGTCGGCGCGGGCTATGTCTTCAGCAGCGCCCACACCGACGAGACGCAGGTCATCGACGAGATCCATCGCTGCATCGGCCCTGATGTCGAGCCGATGCGCACGCTGCGTTTCGAGCCCGGCCACTTCGAGCAGGTGTGGGTCGGCAACGTCATGGCGATCGGGCTGGCCTCGGGTTTCGTGGAGCCGCTGGAGGCAACCTCCATCGGCCAGATGCTGGAGCAGCTGCGCAACTTCGAGCGCATCGTCACCGCCGGCGACGGCGTGGTGTCGGGCCACCTGATTGATGGCTTCAACGAAGCCAATGCGCGGTGCTGGTCGGGCATTCGCGACTTCCTGCGCATGCACTACGACTGCCCGCGGCGCGACACAGCCTTCTGGCGCGACGTGGCGGCCCTGCCATTGCCGCCCGGCTACTCCGAGCTGCGGCAGTGCTTCCAGCAGCGCACGCCGCGGCTCATCGACGTACAGAACTACGCCATCCACGGATGGCAGGGCATCTTCCACGTCATCAACTGGCTGTTCGTGGCCGCGCCGCTGGGCGTGGTGCCACCCGAGGCCGCCGCTGCCGAACTGGCGAGCCTTCCGGCCGCCAGCCGCCAGCGCGTGGCCATCTACATGAACCGGCTGCGCGAGCTTGGTGCGGCCGACAGCATTTCCAAAGAGGACCGACCCGAGTGAAACCAGGCATTACCACCTTCTGCGCGGCCTCCACGGCTGCATGGCTGGCCCTCGCCAGCATGCCGGCCGCCGCGCAGGTCATCTCCGGCGGATTGACGGTGGCGCGGCGGCTCGCACCGAGCGCGCTGGCCCGGGACATGGGCGTGCGGCCCGGCCCCGAGCTGCCCTCTGCTCCCGAGACCGCGACGCCGCTGGAGCTGACCGATGCCGTGCGCCAGGCGGTGGCGCGCCATCCGTCCATCTCCGACGCCATTGCCGCGCTGGCGCAGCAGTCGGGCGGTGTCGACGTGGCGCGCGCCGGCTACTACCCGACGGTGCGCGTGGGCATGGGCGGGGGCGCCAACAACGGTGCGTCCGGCGCTGGCCGTGGGCGCGGCGCCGGCACCCTGGCCACGGCCTCTGTGTCGCAGATGCTCTACGACTTCGGCAAGGTCGACGGCGCAGTCAACCAGTCGGAGGCGCAGGTGCGGCGTCAGCAGGCCGCGATCCTCAAGCAGATCGATACCGTCGCGCAGCAGGCAGCCGAGGCCGTCGTCATGACGCACCGCTACCAGTCGCTGCTCGCGATTGCGCAGGAGCAGGTCACGGCGGTCGAGAAGGTTCTGGAGACGGCACGGCTGCGCGCCGGCGCGGGCATCAGCACCAAGGCCGACCCGATCCAGGCCGAGTCGCGCGTCGACAGCGCGCGCGCCAATCTGCTGCAGGTCAAGTCACAGCTCGCGCAGTGGAGGGAGCGCCTGGGCACGCTGCTGGGCAAATCGGTGCCTTCGGTCGTGGCACCGCTGCCGGAACGGCTGGCCAGCGAGCTGCGCATCGACCAGCTACCCGACGCCAGCCTCATGCCCGACGTGCTCGCCGCAGAAGCAGAGCGGCGCGTGGCCTCGGCCCAGGTCGAAGTTGCCAGGGCCCAGCGCTACCCCACCATCAGCCTCGACGTTTCCGCCAACAAGGCCATGGGCGGCGTGAACCCCAGCACGCTGGAGCGCAACGGCATGTACCACTCGGTCATGCTCAATCTTTCGAGCGTGCTCTACCAGGGCGGCGCGCTCGACGCCCAGGTGCGCGCAGCGGTCGCCGCCGAAGAGGCCGCGCGCATGCGCGTCGAAACGGCCCGCCTGAACGCGGGTGACCTGGCGCGCAATTTCCGGGAGCAGGTCATCGGCGCGCAGGAGCGCCTGGGCGTGCTCGCAGATAGGCGCCGAAGCATCGGCGAGGCGCGCGACCTCTACCGCGAGCAATACAAGCTCGGCTCCCGTTCCATCCTCGACCTGCTCAACGCCGAGCAGGAGATCCACCAGGCCGCAGCTGAGCAAGAGGGCGTGCTGCACGACCTCTGGGCCAGCCGCATCGGCTACATCGGCGCCACCGGCCAGGGCCGCACGTACTACGGCCTCAACAACACCACCGTCCAAGGAATGGAACTGCTTCCATGAGTCTGCCCCCGCAGTACACGAGCTGGCTCGACGCCATGCTCTTCGTCGCCCGCCACTACGGCATTGGCGCTTCGGAAGAGAGCGTGCGCGTCTCGCTCGCCTGGGAGCGCGGCGCGCCGATGGACACGCTGCTCGACCACATGGCGCGCCAGCTCGGCCTGGCACTGCGGCTGGACGCGCTCTCCGATGCAATGCTCGACCCATGGCGACTGCCGCTGGTGGTGGAGTTCGACAACGGCGAGATCGGCGTCGTGCGCGCTTCCGACGGCAAGGGCAGCCTGGGCGTGCTGCTAGGCGGCGACCACGGACTGGAAACGGCGCTGCCCATCGACGAACTGCGCCGGCGCGCAAAGCGCGTTGCCATCCTTCGCCCCAACACCGCCGTGCCCGATGCGCGCGTGGACGACTACGTCAAGCCCTACAAGCCCAACTGGTTCTGGACCATCGCCCTGCGCGACTGGCGCCGCTACGGCGACATCATCCTGGCCTCGGTCTTTGCCAACGTGCTGGCGCTGGCGTCGACGATCTTCTCGATGCAGATCTACGACCGGGTCGTGCCCGCGCAGTCGGAGTCGACGCTGTGGGTGCTGTTCGGCGGCGTCATGCTCGCCGTGGTCTTCGAATTCTTGCTGCGTATATCGCGCACGCACATTTCCGACGTGATCGGCAAGCGTGCCGACCTCAAGGTGTCGGACCTGGTCTTCGGCCATGCCTTGAGGGTGCGCACCGACGCACGCTCGAAGTCCACTGGCTCCTTCATCGCGCAGGTGCGCGAGGTGGAACAGGTGCGCGAACTGCTCACCTCCACCACCATCGGCGCGGTGGCCGACCTGCCGTTCTTTTTTCTCTTCCTGGTCGTGCTGTGGATGGTGGCCGGCCCGCTCGCGCTTGTGGCGCTGGCGGCGGTGCCGCTGCTGGTGATTCCGGGCCTGCTGATCCAGAAACCGCTCGCGCGGCTGGCCAGCGAGGGCATGCGCGAATCGGCGCTGCGCAATGCGCTGCTGGTCGAGGCCGTCGAGGGCATCGAGGACATCAAGCTCATGCGCGCCGAGCCGCGCTTCCAGAACCAGTGGAACCATGCCAACGAGGTCTCGGCCGGCGTCAGCATGCGCCAGCGCTTTCTCACGGGCCTGCTCATGACCTGGACGCAGGAGGTGCAGACCATCGTCTACGCGGTGATGCTGCTCGCGGGCTGCTTCCTCGTGATGCGGGGCGACATGACGACCGGTGCGCTGGTCGGCTCGTCAATCCTCGCGTCGCGCATGATCTCGCCGCTGGCGCAGCTGTCTGGCGTGTTCGCGCGCTGGCAGCAGGCCAAGGTGGCGCGCGCCGGACTCGACCAGCTCATGCAGCGCCCGGTCGACCAGCCCGAGAGCGCGCGGCTGGTGCACGTGCCGGCGCTGCAGGGCCGCTACAACGTCACGGGCGTCGAGTTTCGCTACGGCAAGGACGACAAGAGCCCGGCGTTCTCGTGCGCGCAGCTGCAGATCCAGGCCGGCGAAAAGGTCGCGCTGCTGGGCCGCATGGGCGCGGGCAAGTCCACGCTGCTGCAACTGCTGGCCGGCCTGCAGGCACCGCAGCGTGGCAACGTGGCGCTCGATTCGCTCGACCTCGCGCTGATCGACCCGGCCGACCTGCGCCGCGACATGGGGCTGCTCACGCAGAACGCGCGGCTTTTCTACGGCACCGTCCGCGAGAACGTCACCATGGGCATGCCGCTGGCGACCGATGCGCAGGTGCTGGAGGCCATCACGATGGCGGGCGCCTTGCCCTTCGTGCATTCGCGCTCCGAGGGGCTGGACGACCTGATCCACGAAGGCGGACTCGGACTCTCGGGCGGACAGCGGCAGGCACTGCTGCTCGCGCGCACGCTGATCCGCCAGCCTTCCATCGTGCTGCTGGACGAGCCGACCGCGCACTTCGACGAAGTCACCGAACGCCAGGTGATCGAGTCGTTGGGCGCCTGGCTGGGGTCGCGCACGCTGGTGGTGGCAACGCACCGCATGCCGGTGCTGCATTGGGTGGATCGCATCGTCGTGATCGACAACGGCCGCATCGTGATGGACGGGTCGAGAGACCGGATTATTGGAGAGCTTTCGCATGGCAACAACGCCTGAGACAACCCGCCCACGAGGCGCCGGCGGCGTGGCTGTGGTGGCCGGTGCCGCGTCCGGGGTGGCTGACCCGCAGGGCACAAAGGGAACGCAGGTCGGGCAGGGCAGGCAGGGAGCACAGCCCCCGCGCCCGAAGACGCCTCCCGTAGTGAGCTATTCGCCAGCCGAGCCGCCGCTGCCGCGTGCCTCGCTGGTCGTGTGGGTCGTCGGGGCTGCGCTGGTCATGCTGCTGACCTGGGCGTGGTCTTTCAAGCTCGACGAGGTGTCCACTGGCACGGGCAAGGTGGTGCCCTCGTCGAAGGAGCAGATGATCCAGTCGCTCGAAGGCGGCATCCTGGTGGACCTGAAGGTGCGCGAGGGCGACATCGTCGATGCGGGGCAGGTGCTCGCGCAGCTCGACAAGACCAAGACCGAGTCGACCGTGCAGGAGAGCGCCTCGCGCGTGCGCGCCGCGCTTGCCATGTCGGCGCGCCTGGCGGCCGAGGTGGGCGGCACGCCGCTGGCGTTTTCGCCCGAGGTGCAGTCGGACGACGACCTCGTGCGCACCGAGACCGCGCTCTATCGCTCGCGCCGCGAGCAGCTTGCGAGCAGTCTCGCCGGCGTGACGCAGGCGCTGGTGCTGATGCGCCGCGAGCTCGCGCTGACCGAGCCGCTGGTGTCGCGCGGCGCCGCGAGCGATGTGGAAGTGCTGCGCCTCAAGCGCCAGATCAACGAGGCCGAGACCAAAGCCGCCGACATCAAGAGCCAGTACTACGTGAAGGCGCGCGAAGAGCTCGCGAAGGCGAATGCCGAAATCGAGGCGCAGCGTTCCGTGACGCGCGGGCGCTCTGACTCGCTCACGCGGCTGACCTTCGCTTCGCCGGTGCGCGGCATCGTGAAGGACATCGCGGTGACCACGGTGGGCGGCGTGCTGCCCCCGGGCGGCAAGCTCATGGAGATCGTGCCGCTCGACGAAAAGCTGCTGGTCGAGGCGCGCATCTCGCCGCGCGACGTGGCCTTCATTCACCCGGGTCAGGACGCGACGGTGAAGGTGACGGCATACGACTACGCCATCTTCGGCGGCCTGCCGGGTAAGGTGACGACCATTTCGCCCGACACCATCCAGGACGACGTGAAGCGCGACGTGTACTACTACCGCGTGTACATCCGCACCGACGCGGACCACCTGAAGAACGGGAGCGAGCAGAGCTTCCCGATCGTGCCCGGGATGATCGCCACGGTGGACATCCACACCGGCAGCAAGTCGGTGCTCGACTACCTGGTCAAGCCGCTGAACAAGGCGCGCGAAGCCTTGCGCGAGCGCTGAGGAGCAGCGTGTGAAGAGAACACCGAATCCGAACCGCAGGCCCGCGCTCACGCAGCAGGCCCTGAACGCGCTGGGCACGCAGTTCCGCGCGGCCTTCGCGCAGGGCGACTACGCGCAGGCGCACAAGTTCGCGACGCAGGCCTGGCAGGCCACGCACAGCCTGCAGCCGCTGGCTGACGTCGCGCTGTGCCTGCTGCGGCTGGACCAGCCGCAGCAGGCCTACCACCTCTACCGCCGAACCGCCGAGGAGCTGAAGACCGCGAACGCCTACGACGGGCTGGCAGAGGCGGCGGGGCAGCTGGGCAAGCGGGACGAGGTGCGCAAGTTCGGCTCGATGTCGCTGCGGCTGAAGCTGCAGGAGGCTGCGAGCGAAGCGGCCGCTGCCAGAGTCGATGCGCCCGCGCCGAGGCGCTTCGACGAAAGGAACCGCCATCGCAACGTCATCGCGTTCAGCCTGTTCGGCAGCGATCCGCGCTACTGCGAGATGGCGCTGCTCAACGTGCGGGCCGCGCGCGAGTTTTTCCCGGCGTGGACGTGTCGCTTCTACGTGGACGACTCGGTGCCGGCCGATGTGTGCGGACGCCTGTTGCGCGAAGGTGCGTCGGTCGTCGATGTGCGCTCGATAGGTGGACTCGACCTCCCGGGCACCATGTGGCGCTTTCTGGCGCTTGACGATCCCGGGGTGGACCGAGTGCAGTTCCGCGATGCCGATTCGCTGCTGTCCACGCGCGACCAGGCGGCTGTGCGTGCATGGTGCGCGTCGGACCGCTGGTTCCACGTCATGCGCGACTACCACTCGCACACCGAGCTGATGCTCGCCGGCATGTGGGGCGCCTGTGCGGGCATCTTCTGGGACATGGCGGGCGACATGCGCGCGTACCTGAAGAGCCGGCCGTTCTCCGCGCGCTACGCCGACCAGCACTTCCTGCGGCATCGCGTCTGGAAGGTCGCCGAGCGCAGCATGCTCGCGCATGACGAGTGGTTCGACCTGCCCGGCAACCAGCCCTTTCCGGCCCATGTGCCCATGTGCCCATGACCGTGGACGCGCGCTATGCCCACGTGGGCGCCAACATCGGCGCGCCCTCGATGCAGGTGGTGCATGAAGCGCCCGATGGCACGCAGGTGCGCTGGACCCTGTACGACGCGAGGGGCCAAGCCATCTGCAGCTACGACGCCGTCGTCCGCGACAACGGCTACGGCGCCAGCATTCCCGCGCCCTACGCCGCCGAGATCACGGCCGGTCGCTGGAAGGTCGTGACCCGCTGACCCTGCGCGCTGATCCTTCAGCGCACCAGCAGCTTCATCATCCGTTCGAAGGTCTTGCCGTAAGGCGGCTTGAACAGGCTCAGGCCGTTCAGCGCTGATTGGTGAAAGATCGGCTTCATCTTCGAGAACGTCTCGAAGCCGTGTTCGCCGTGGTATGCGCCCATGCCGCTGGCGCCTACACCGCCGAAGGGCAGGTTGTCCTGTGCGACGTGCAGCAGGGTCTCGTTGATCGACACGCCACCAGTCACCGTGTTTTCCATCACGCGGTCGATGGTCGCGCGGTTCTTCTCGAACAAATAGAGAGCGAGCGGGCGAGGGTGCGCGTTGACGTACGCGATGGCCTCGTCGATGCCCTTGTAGGTCAGCACCGGCAGCAGCGGGCCGAAGATTTCCTCCTGCATCACGCGCATGCCGTCGTTCACGCCGGTCAGCAGCACCGGTGGAAAGCGGCGCGTCGCAGGGTCAGGTGCGGTGTCGGACAGGGGCAGGGCCGAGGCGCCTTGCTGCTGCGCCAGCGCCGACAGCTCCTGCAGCCGCGCGAAGTGGCGCGGGCTCACGATGCTGGTGTAGTCAGTGTTGGTGGCCAGCGCCGGGTACATCGAGGCGAACACGCGCCGGGCGCTGTCGGCAAAGCGCTGCTGCTGGCCTTCGGGCACCAGCACGTAGTCGGGCGCGATGCAGGTCTGGCCCGCGTTCAGCGTCTTGCCGACGATGATGCGTTCGACGGCTTTGTCGAAGTTGGCATCGGGCCCGATGATCGCGGGCGACTTGCCGCCCAGCTCCAGCGTTACCGGCGTGAGGTGCTCGCTCGCGGCGCGCATCACGTGATGGCCGACGGCGGTCGAGCCGGTGAACAGCAAATGATCGAAAGGCAGGCTGGAGAAGGCGCGCGCGGTTTCTGCGTCGCCGTTGACGACGGCGATCTCATCTTCGGCAAACTGCTTTCGCACCAGCGTGGCGAACAGCTCGGCGAAACGGGGCGTGAACTCCGACTGCTTCACCATCAGGCGGTTGCCCGCCGCCAGCGCCGCAGTCATCGGCCCCACCGCCAGGTACAGCGGGTAGTTCCACGGCACCACGATACCCACCACGCCCAGCGGCTGCGGCATGATCCGCGACGACGCGGGCTTGAACCACAGGCCCGTGGAGCGGCGGCGCACGCGCATCCACGCCTTGCCGTGCGCCAGCGCGTGCTGCAGGCCCTCGATGCTGGGGAACACTTCGGCAAGCTCGGTTTCCTGTGCAGCCCGGTGATGGAAGTCGGCGCTGATGGCGGCGGCGATTTCCTGGCGGTTGTCTTTCACCAGCGCACGCAGGCGCTTGAGGCGATCGGCGCGCTCGCTCCACGGCGGCGTCTGCGCGCGCAGGCTCGCGGTGCGCATTGTGTCGAAGGTCTGTCGCATGTCGTCGTGTGTCATGGTTTGTTGCGAAGGCCTCAGCCCGCTTGTTGATACACCGGCCAGTGGCCCTGGACCTTGCCGCCGCGCAGCGTGAAGAGGTCGCCGAACTGCAGCAGCAGACCTTCGGCGATGGCGGGCCGTTCACGCTCTCTTGGTTGGCACTGTGCCCGAGGATGCCATTGAACTGCAGCCCCCTGGGCGACTCATGCTCGGCCAGCGCCAAGTAGCGCCCCTGGCGGGGCGCTACGCGTTTCGAAAAAGGAGCAAGAAGGCTGCGGGCGAACTCCGCCGCCGCCGTCAGAAGGGCTCGACGGGCAGCGCGCGCTTGTGGGCGCTCTTGCGATGCGTCGCAAGAATGACCTGGCGGGCTGAGGCCGAAACCGGCTTGCCTTCGAGGAAGTCGTCGATCTGCTCGTAGGTGACGCCGAAGGCGTCTTCGTCGGGCTTGCCCGGCACCAGCGATTCGAGGTCGGCGGTGGGCACCTTGTAGACCAGCGCGTCGGGCGCGCCCAGCAGTTGGGCCACCGCGCGCACGCAGCGCTTGTTGAGGCCCGTGAGCGGCGTGATGTCGGCCGCGTCGTTGCCGAACTTGGTGAAGAAGCCCATCAGCGCCTCGGCCAGCGGCTGCAGCATGATCCGCGATGATGTGGGCTTGAACCACGGACCCGCGGCACATGCCCATCCATGCCTTGCCGTGCCCCAGCGCGTACTACAGGCCTTCAATGCAGGGAACACTTCGGCAAGCTCGGCTTTCTGGGAGGCCTGATGGTGAAAGTCGGCGCTGATGGCAGCAGCGATTTCCTAGCGATTGTCTTTCACCAGCGCACTTGCTCCAAGGCGGCGTCTGCGCGCGCAGGCTCGCGGCGCGCATCGTGTCGAAGATTAAGGTGACTGCGAATTATCGATTCGAAGCAAAATGGAATGCGGGGTGTTCCAACGAACAGGAAAGGTAGCTCTCATGTCCATAGTCCAAGAGTTTCTGAACTGGGGGTGGACCTCTATTGGCAGTCTGATCTCAGGAGATCTAGCGCAAGAAATCTCCACCCATGCGGCAGTCATTGCTGAGGAAACGGCAAAGAGCTTCGGCGATGAGGCCGCAAAGCAGAGCGGTAAAGCGGCTGCTGCTGTAGCAGGGAAACTCGCGGCAGAAAAAGCAGCCAAACTTTGGATGAAAGTGGGTTGGATGCGGGCTGAGCAGGGATATCGAGACAGGTTGTACAAGCATGTCAACACCACTCGATTACTCGGACATCCAAAGCCTGTACAGATCGATCAGCTTTATACGGACGTGTTCGTCTATGAGCAATTGTCCGCATTTCGACGATCTGGGCTCAACTTGGCAGAGCCAGACAAGGATCCTTATACGTTCGAAGAGCCCTATCAGCGAAGAAATGCGCTGGACTTAGTGGGGCACGGCGATCATCTATATCTGCTTGGTCATCCTGGCGCTGGGAAGACGACTTTCCTCAAATATTTGGCGATCCTCTCTTGCGATGGGAAGATCAACAAAACACCGATCTACATACCGCTGCGAGATGTAGTGCAACTTAAGCTCACAGTGAGCGCCTATATCGAAAGGGAGTTCGATATTTGTGGCTTTCCGAACGCCCAGCAGTTCGTCGACAAGCTTCTGAGAAATGCGGACACGTTGATCTTGGTCGACGGACTAGATGAGGTACAAGATGCCTCCGACGTTCGCGCGAACGTCATCTTGGAGATCATCGAACTGGTGCGTCGTTATTCGCGCTCCCAGCTTGTAGTGACCTGTCGCATTGCCGCTTCGGACTACGCGTTTCAGCAGTTCACATATTGCGAGGTGGCGCAGTTCACGTTGGAACAGCAGAGGACATTTATCCACAAGTGGTATTCGATGGAAGAAGGCCAGGAGCGCGGCCTTCTTGCCGAGTGGGACGATCCTAAAGTGGCACCGTTGCGCGATCTTGCAAAGACGCCTTTATTGCTGGCGTTGATCTGTTTGGCATTTGACGAGTTGGGTGAATTGCCAAAGCGCCACGTTGATCTCTATCGTGACGCAATCGATGCGTTACTGAAGAGATGGGACTCATCGCGAAATATCCGACGTGACCCGTTTTATGCAGGACTAACCCCTTTTCGAAGGGAGCAGTTGCTTCAAGAGCTGGCGTCCACGTTTCACAGCAAGAACAAGATTATTTTTTCCGCTGGAGAGGCCGCTCCAGTGATCGATTTGTGGTTTGAAAAGCTCCCTGACCCGCCGAAGCACTACGCTGGTGAGGCTACAGGTTTATTGGAGCAGATCGAGTCTCAGCACGGCCTCGTTGTTCAGCGTGCGGCGGGGATCTATTCCTTCTCGCACTTGAGCCTGCAGGAATTTTTCGCAGCACGATCCATCGCTCATGGACATCCGTTCAACACAGTGGAGCGTATTGTGAGCGCGCATGTCACAGATCCGAGATGGCGAGAGGTCTTTGTCTTTTTGGCTGGGTTGCTGCCGGATGGAACAGCTCTGATGGAGCAACTGCGTGGCAGCGTGGGACGCGTAGGAGCGGACGATCCGGCGGTTCGCCGATTCGTCGCACATGTTATGGCGGAGTACGAAAAGCGCGAACCCCTATGGCGCCTGGAAACTCGTCCGCGAGGTGATCAAGAACAAATTGCCTATGTCGGCAAGTCACCCGTGATGCGCATGCTTGACATGCTTCGCCGCCGCTTGGACGCCGTGAGTTGGCTTGTGGATCGTAGCGGATTACGCCTGAAGACTCAGATCGCCGAAGAACTCTTAATCGCTGCGGAGTCCGATCTACAGCACCTAAATGCCGATGCCGTGAACTCTGTGCAGCTCATGACTTATCTTCAAGCTGCGGTGCTCGCAATAGATTGCGCCTCGGTAGCCGTGGTTGAAAACCGAATGCGGACCGTGGCGTGGATCTTTGCGCCGCTTCGATCATGAAGAAGCCTGGGCGCACCCCGCGGCCGCCGCCGTCAGAAGGGCTCGACGGGCAGCGCGCGCTTGTGGGCGCTCTTGCGATGCGTCGCAAGAATGATCTGGCGGGCTGAGGCCGACACCGGCTTGCCTTCGAGGAAGTCGTCGATCTGCTCGTAGGTGACGCCGAAGGCGTCTTCGTCGGGCTTGCCCGGCACCAGCGATTCGAGGTCGGCGGTGGGCACCTTGTAGACCAGCGCGTCGGGCGCGCCCAGCAGCTGTGCTACTGCGCGCACGCGGCGCTTGTTGAGGCCCGTGAGCGGCGTGATGTCGGCCGCGCCGTCGCCGAACTTGGTGAAGAAGCCCATCAGCGCTTCGGCTGCATGGTCGGTGCCGATGACGATGCCGTCGTGCGCGCCGGCCACCGCGAACTGCGCAATCATGCGCTGGCGCGCCTTGATGTTGCCGAGCACGAAGTCTTCGTGCGCCGCGTCGCGGAACGTGAGGTCGCCGGCCTTCAGCGCCGCGAGCATGCCGTCGGCGGCGGGGCGGATGTCGACGGTGATGGTGCGGTCTGGCTTCATCACCGCGAGCGAGGCCTGCGCCTCGGCTTCGTCTTTCTGCACGCCGTAGGGCAGGCGCATCGCGATGAAGGCGGCGTCGTAGCCCGTGGCGCGCAGCCGTTCGACGGCGCGCTGCGCGAGGCAGCCGGCGGTCAGCGAATCGACGCCGCCGCTGATGCCCAGCACCAGCGTCTTCAGGCCGGTGCGCTTCAGGTAGCTGGCGAGGAAGTCGACGCGGCGCTCCAGCTCGTGGGCGGCATCGAAGACGGATGCGACATGCAGCGCCGCGATGATCTCGCGCTGCGTGGCGTCGACTGGGGACAGATCTGCACTCATGAGGTTTGTCTGCGTGTGAAAGAAATCAGAAATCCACAAGACTGAGGCCGATGCTCAGCACCGTGCGCTTGCGGTTGTAGTCCACCAGCGTATCGCCATAGCCCGAGAACAGCTGCGTGTGGAAGCGCAGGTTGCTCTTGGTCGGGTCGCCGATGGCCTTGAGCCATTCGAGGCGCACCGAGCCGCGGCCGCTGTCGCGCAGGTTGTTGCGCACAGTCACGGCGAGCTGGTTGTCGCGGTTGAGGTTCCAGCGGCCGGTGATTTCGGCGCGGCCGTAGTAGTCGGAGATGTCGGGGTTGTCGTCCTTGGCGGCATTCTCGGAAATGCGCTTCCAGATGCGGCCAGTGATGGTGAAGCGATCGTCGAGCTCAGCGCCGCCCATCAGGTACACGCGGTTCCAGCTGCGCGACAGCGGCAGGGTCTGGCCGTTCGACTGGTGCACGATGCCCAGGCCCGAATAGCGCCAGCGCCAGCCGCCCGGCAGCTTGAAGTCGGTCGGGTAGACGTACATCAGCTCGGGTTCGTGGTCGGTGGTGCGGAAGGGCCGAGAGATGGCGCCGTTGAACAGCTGCCAGGTCGACTGCTGGCTGTAGGCGAACCACAGCGAGTCTTTCTTGGTCGGGTCGTCCTGCGTGAGCATGCCCTGCGCGAGCTTGGTGCGCACCGACAGGCCGATGCGCATCTCGTTGGCCTGGTAGGCGACCGGGTCGGCGGTGTGGCCGGCCGAGGGCGAGGTCGGCGTCTCAGGCTTCTTGGTGGCGGCCGAGACAGACACGTTGAGCGGGCGGTAGCCGCGGAAGCCGAAGGTGCCGCAGTCGGTGGCGTTCTCCAGTTCCCAGAAGCGCGAGAGCGCCGAGTACTGGCGGTCGCGGCAGCCTTCGGTGGTGGCGACCGAGACGATGCGCGTGGCCGGGATCGACGAGTCCACCGGCGGCTGCGTGGTCGCCAGCACGGGCGGCGCCACGGGCACCGACACCGATGGCAGCGTCTGCTGCTGCGCCCAACGGTCGAAGCAGGCCAGGCGCGCTTCGTTGTTGGCGCCGAGCGCGGCGCACTGCTGCCAGGTGAGCTGGGAGTCGGCCAGCGGGCTTGCTGGCTTGTCCACGGCCTGCGCATGCACCGCGGCGCCGCCTCCCAGGCAGGCGGCCACGGCCGCGAGCGTGCGGAGGTTGAAACGATGTTGTCGTCGTGTCGTCATCATTGCTTTCCTTCCTGGGCAACCGTCTTGCTGAGCACGAAGGGATGCGTGCTTTCGTCCGCGGCGTTGCGCCACGTGCCCCTGAATTCGCGCCCGCAGGAGCCGGTTTGCAGCTTGCCCGACCACACGCCGCTGATGGCGCGGCCGTCCTGCGATTCGTCGATGGAGAGCGCGCCTTCGTCATCCACGTCGCCCGCGAGCTGCGCGACCGTGGCCTTCGCCGGATTGGCGCCGTTGCGCGTGATGGTGCCGCGCACGCCGTCATAGTCGGGGTGCTTGCCGAGCTGCACGGCGGCCACGGCCGGCAGGTTGTCGAAGCGCGCTTCCCAGCGGCCATAGAGCGATTGCACCGGCAGGTCGCGCGCGTCGGCGGGGCAGTCGGCGCTGCCACGGACCGAGGCGCAGCCCGACAGCGCGAGCAGGGCGCCGGCCAGCAGCGCGGCAGTGGCGGTCGTCTTCATGGCGCCGCTGCGGCTGCTGCCGCCTTCGCCGCGCTGTCTTGCGCCTTGCGCGCGAACTCGGCGCGCAGCGCCTTGAGCTTTTCGCGCGGGTCTTCCTTGATGGTTTCCTTGTCGAGGCCCATCTCGGCGATGAAGCGGCTGGGTATGCAGGGCACCATCTCTCGGCCCTGCTTGCGCTTCTTGGTCCAGCTCACGGCCAGGCTGCGCTGCGCGCGCGTGATGCCAACGTACATCAGGCGGCGCTCTTCCTGCAGCCGCTGCAGCGTGTCTTCGCTCACCTTCTGCTGGCGGCCGTTGTCGTCGTCGAGCTTGAAGGGCAGCAGGCCCTCGCTCACGCCGATCAGCATCACGTGCGGCCATTCGAGGCCTTTGGAGGCGTGCAGCGTCGAGAGCGTGACCACGTCCTGGTCTTGCTCGCGCTCGCTGATGGTCGACAGCAGCGAGATGGTCTGCGCCACTTCGAGCAGGCTCTTGCGTTCGGTCTCGATGTTGTCGTTGGCGCCCGAGGCGTCGTCGAGCGTGCCGCCGGCACGTTGCGACATCCAGTCGACAAACTCGAGCACGTTGGTCCAGCGCGAGGCCGCGGCGGCTTCGCTGTCCTCGCCGTCGTAGAGGTGCTTCTCGTAGTCGATCTCCTTCAGCCAGTCGAGCATGAAGGTGCGCGAGTCTTCCGCGCCCATGGTGCGGCGCGCGCGGTATTCCAGGTCGTTGATGTAGCGGCCGAACTCGTGGATGCCCTCGAGCGTGCGCTTTGGCATCACGCTGGGCAGCGAGGGGCTGAACAGCGCCTCGAACAGGCTCAGCTTGTACTGGCTCGCGAAGGTGCCCAGGCTCGCGAGCGTGGTGTGGCCGATGCCGCGCTTGGGCGTGGTGATGGCGCGCAGGAACGCCGGGTCGTCGTCGTTGTTGACCCACAGGCGAAACCAGCCGCACAGGTCCTTGATTTCGGCGCGGTCGAAGAAGCTCTGGCCGCCCGAGACCTTGTACGGAATCTGCGCCTTGCGCAGCGCCTGCTCGAACACGCGCGCCTGGTGATTGGCGCGGTAAAGAATGGCGAAGTCGCGGAACTCCTTGTGCTGCTTGCCCTGCGTGATGGCGTCGCCCGCGCGGATGCTCACGATGCGCGCCACCGCGCGCTCGGCCTCATGCACTTCGCTGTCGGCATCGACGATGCGCACCGGCTCGCCTTCGCCGAGTTCGGAGAACAGCGTCTTCGGAAACAGCTTGGGGTTGGGGCCGATCACGTTGTTGGCCGCGCGCAGGATGGCGCTGGTGGAGCGGTAGTTCTGCTCCAGCTTGATGACCTTGAGCTTGGGGTAGTCGACCGGCAGCTTGCGCAGGTTGTCGAGCGTGGCGCCGCGCCAGCCGTAGATGGACTGGTCGTCGTCGCCCACCGCGGTGAAGTGGCCGCGCTCGCCGGCCAGGGCCTTGAGCACTTCGTACTGGGTGGCGTTGGTGTCCTGGTATTCGTCCACCAGGATGTGGCCGAGCGCGGCCTGCCACTTGGCGCGCACCTCGGGAAATTCGTAGAGCAGCTTCAGCGGCATGCCGATCAGGTCGTCGAAGTCCACGCTCTGGTAGGCCGCAAGGCGCTCTTCGTAGCGGCCCATGATCTTCGCGGTGATGCGCTCGTTGTCGTCTGCGGCCTGTGCCTCGGCCTGCGCGGCGTTCAGGCCCATGTTCTTCCACTTGCTGATGGTCCACTGCCAGATGCGGGCGGTGGCCGCGTCGGTGGTGCCGCCGGCGTCTTTCAGGATCTTGGTGACGTCGTCGCTGTCGAGAATGCTGAAGGCCTTCTTCAGGCCGAGCACGGCGCCGTCCTCGCGCATCATGCGCACGCCCAGCGCGTGGAAGGTGCAGACCACGACCTTGCGCGCGTCCTTGCCGATCAGGTCTTTTGCGCGCTCGCGCATCTCGGCGGCCGCCTTGTTGGTGAAGGTGATGGCCGCGATGCGCTGGGGCGCGATGCCCGACTGGATGAGGCGGCCGATCTTGTGAGTGATCACCCGCGTCTTGCCCGAGCCCGCGCCGGCAAGCACCAGGCAGGGACCGTACATGTAGTTGACAGCTTCGAGCTGCGCGGGATTGAGACCGTGAGACATTGGAGAAAAAGAGAACCGGAGAAAGGCCGTGAAGAACGCCGTGGGAAACGGCAGGCGCGAAGCGGGCAATGATACGGGGCCGGCTTTCGCGGGGTTGTAGGCCAGACACGCCGATGCAGCCTGCTGGTGGGCAACGACAATGGTCCGGTGCTGCCTGTATTCCTTGTTACCTTCCCTTTCTTCGCGTTAATCGCGGCCGGTTACGGCGCGGCTCGCGCCCGCATCCTGCCGCTGGATGCCATTCCCGGCCTCAACACCTTCGTGCTGTATTTCGCGCTGCCGTGCATGCTGCTGCGCTTCGGCGCGGGCACGCCCATCGGCCAGTTGCTGGACGGCAGCGTCGCACTGGTCTGGGGCATCAGCGCGCTGGCCGTGGTGGCCGGCGTGGTGACGTTCACGCGCAATGCGCGCATCGGCTGGAACGACGCGGCCTTCGGCGCATTGGTGGCGGCGTTTCCGAACACCGGCTTCATGGGCGTGCCGCTGCTGGTGGCCATTCTTGGGGCTCAGGCAGCGGGGCCGATGATCATCACGATCGCGTTCGACCTGGTGGTGACTTCGTCGCTGTGCATTGCCTTGTCGCGGCTGGATGGTGCGGGTGGCGCGGGGCGGCACGGCGCCACGCTGGCGGCGCGCAAGGCGCTGCGCGGGATCGTCGTCAACCCGATGCCGTGGTCGATCCTGCTGGGCGTGCTGCTGTCGGCCGCGCGCTGGCCACTGCCGGGGCCTATTGAGCGCACCATCGCCATGCTGGCCGATGCGGCCTCGCCAGTGGCGCTCTTCACCATCGGGGCTGTGCTGGCCCGTTCGGCGCTGCTGGCGCGTGAGCATGGCGCCAGCGCTGCCGTGGCCGAGGCCATGGGCACCACGGCGCGCAGCCCTGCGACCAAGGCACCGTGGAGCGACGTGCTGCCGGTGGTGGCGGTGAAGCTGCTCGCGCATCCGCTGCTGGTGTGGGGCCTGGGACTGGGCGCCATCGCGCTCGGGCTGCCGCTGTCGCACGAGGCGCTGGTGGTGATCGTGCTGGTCGCGGCGCTGCCGAGCGCAAGCAACGTGTCGATGCTGGCCGAGCGCTTCGGTGCGGACAACGGCCGCATCGCGCGCATCATCCTGTGGACGACGGCGATCGCCTTCTTCAGCTTTCCGCTCGCGGTGAGCGTGCTACGGGGTTAGGACGCCGAGCTTGTACGGATCGGCATCGGCAAGGCGCTCGCACTTCGAGAAGTCGCGGCCCTGCGTGCCGTCGCAGTAGTAGGTGTTGTAGATGCGGCCGAAGAGCGTCGGGCTCGCGGTGAAGAGCACGCCGTGGTCGGGCTGCCAGTTGTCCTTGATGACGGGCGATGCGCTGGCTTCCACCGGCTTGGCCGCTGAGGGAGCGGCGGTGGGCGTGAAGTCGGCCAGCGTCTTGTGGGCCTCGTCGCCGCGCCAGCGTATTGCCAGCTCGGCAGCCGTAGGGCGCGACGCGACCGGCAGCAGGATGCCGTTGACCTGCAGGCCATAGCCGAAGCGGTGCGTCTTGCCGGCCAGGAAGGCGTATGCGCAGGCGGCCATGCACTGGCCGCGAATTTCAGTCTGCACGCCGCTCGCGCGGATGGCGTCGGCGTATGCGCCCGCTGCTTCGGCGGTGCCACCGAACGAATCCTCGAAGACCACGGTATGGACTGTTCCGCTGCCCAGCTGGTCGGTGAATTCCTTGATCGCGGTGCCGTCGAGCATGCCCGACACCACCAGGCGGCTGCCCTGCAGATCGAGCTCGGCTGCCGAGACGGTGGGCGCGGCAAAAACGCAGGCGAGGCACGACGCGAGCGAGAGAACCCAACCTGAGAAAGACGGCGGTTTCACGGCGACCTACCCTTTGCCTTCGATGAGCGAGCTAGTTTGGAACGCGAAACCCGCGAGGAGTTCGCGCGCTGTTACAGCTTGAACAGCGCCGGGGCATGTCGTCAACTCTTTTTTCACAAATTTTCGGGTAAGCCGAGGCAGGCCGTAAGGCATAGATATCGCTATGCCTTCAGGTGAATGCTTGAGTTTGCAGATGCGCTGCTACAGTGCTTGCAAGTCAAAGATGTGAAGGGGCGCGCAATGGCAATTCTTTTTCGCATCCTGCTGTGGTTGGCCTGTCTCGCCGGCGTAGGCTGGTTCTGGCATGCCGGCAAGTTCGGCACCGCCACCGGGCTCGCGCTCGCCGCGCTGAGCCTCGTGGTGTTCGCCTGGCCCGTGAGCATCGCGCGGCGCAGGCACAACGAGCTGCGTTATGTGGACATGGGCAAGGAGCCCACTGGCTACCACTGAAACCGCGGTCTCAGGTTGACCAGTCGCCGATCCATCGGCTCAGATGCTGTGCGGATCGACGTCGACGAGCCAGCGGATCACGCCCTTGCCCTCCGGCGTGCGCCGCAACTCGTGCAATAGCGGCTGCCAGCCCGCGAGCAGCCGCTGCAGCGCGGCGCGCGAGGGGCTTTCGATCAGCATCTGCGCGCGCTCCACATTGGCCACGCGCTGGATCGCCAGCGGCACCGCCGGGTAGCGCGTGACGAGGTCGGAGCCCGGCAGCGCCTCGGCCTGGTCTGCTGCAATGTTCAAGAAGCCCTGCGCCACCGACTGCTCACGCGCGTCGGCCCGCAGCAGCGCCTGGAACGCGAAGGGCGGCATGCCGGCCGCGCGGCGCTCGTCGAGCTGCTGCTGCGCGAAGCTGGCGTAGTCGTGCTTGCGCAGCGCCATGAACAGCGGGTGCTGCGCATGGTGCGTCTGGATCCACATCTCGGCCTTTGCGCCCTGCGCCGCGAGATACGCGGCATCTCGGCCTGCGCGGCCTGCCGACTGCATCAGCAGGCTGAACAGCCGCTCGGGCGCGCGGAAGTCGCTGGAGAACAGCGCGCCATCGGGGTTCACCGCCGCCACCAGCGTGATACGGCGAAAGTCGTGGCCCTTGGCGATCATCTGCGTGCCGACCAGCACGTCGACCTCGCCCGCGTGCACGGCGGCGAGCTGCGATTCGAGCGCGCCCTGTTTCTTCGTGCTGTCGGCGTCGATGCGCGCAATCCTCACGGGTCTGGGCACCGCGCTGCCGTCGGGGTGCTTCACGGCCGCGAACAGCTCGGCCAGGTGCTCTTCGAGCCGCTCGGTGCCGCGGCCCACGGGCGCGATGTCGGGGTTGCCGCAGGCCGGGCAGGCGCGGGGCACGCGCTCGGTAAAGCCGCAGTGGTGGCAGCGCAGCGTGCGGTCGATCTTGTGGAACACGCGGTAGGCGCTGCAGTGCGGGCATTCGCTCTTCCAGCCGCAGTCGCCGCAGGCCAGCACCGGCGCGTAGCCGCGCCGGTTCAAGAAGATCATGCTCTGCTCGCCGCGCGCGATGCGCTGGCCGATGGCGTCGAGCAGCGCGCCCGAAATCACCGTCTTCGGCGGCTGCAGGTTCATGTCGACCAGCCGCACAGCCGGCAGCGCGCCCGCGCCAATGCGCGAAGGCATGGCCAGTCGCACATAGCGTCCGCCCAGGTCTTCGCCTTCGGCCGGCCGGCTCTGGTGCCAGCTTTCGAGCGAGGGCGTGGCCGAGCCCAGGATCACCTTGGCTTTTTCGCGCTGGCCGCGCCACACGGCGAGGTCGCGCGCGGAATAGCGCGCGCCTTCCTGCTGCTTGTAGCTCGGGTCATGCTCCTCGTCGACCACGATGAGCTTGAGCCCCGGAATCGACGCGAACACCGCCATGCGCGTGCCCAGCACGATGCGCGCCGCGCCGCTGTGCGCCGCCAGCCAGCTCGCGAGCCGCTGCGGATTCGTCATGCCGCTGTGCAGCGACACGACAGCCTCTTCGCCGAAGCGGGCCTTGAAGCGGGCTTCGAGCTGCGGCGTGAGGTTGATCTCGGGCACCATCACCAGCGCCTGCGCCTCGGGGTCGCGCGCGAGCAGGTCGGCCACGCAGCGCAGGTAGACCTCGGTCTTGCCGCTGCCGGTGCTGCCGACCAGCAAAAAAGTACCGGCTTCGGCTTCGATGCGCGCCAGGGCGGCCGTCTGCTCCGCGCTCAGCGCGATCAGGTTCGCCGATTCGGCCGTCTCGGCCACCGGCCCGGCTGTCGTCTTGCGCTTGAGCCGGCGGGCCAGTTGGGTTGTCGACAGGTCGCGCAGCTGCGGCGGCAGGGCGGCCAGCGCGATCTCGCCGATCGAGCGCTGGTAGTAGCGCGCGGCGAAGGCCACCAGGTCGCGCCAGGCCTCGCCCAGCGGGGCCAGCGCGTCGAGCGCCGCGCCCACGGGCTTCAGCGCCATGTCGGGCTCGGCGCCCACCAGCGAAACCGGCTCGTTCCAGACCACGCCCAGCACCTCGCGCTTGCCCAGCGGTACGCGCACCAGCGTGCCGGGCGGCATCGGCTCGGCGCTGGCGTAGCTCAGCAGGTCGCCGAGCGCGGCATGCGCGGGCGTCTGCACCGCGATGTCGAGCCGCCACGGCAGTGCCGGCGGCGCGCCGTTCGTCGTCTGGAGAGCCTCGTCGAGAGGTGGGCCGGCTGTGGAGATGAGCGGTCCTTCTTGGAAAGGTTTGTTAAGGAGACTTTGAGCAAGAGCGCTTAAGTCGTTGATTTTTCAGAGCTTTGGAGGCCGTCCAGAGTTTCTGTGGATAACTTTGTTGACAAGCCGGCTCGATTCGCTGCGGGGCCTTGAAAATCAAGGCTCTGGCTGGAATGCCCGGAAAAAAAGCAAAGTTCAAATCCTATATAAATCAACAACTTAGCGTCGCTATCTCTTTAGGAGCAAAGAGGGAGGCCCCTCGGATAATCTTGCGCAGTGCAACACGTGTTTTGTGCATAAGTCAGACCGATATGCCGTTTTTGCGCTTGACAAACGGCTTCGTACCAACTTTACGGGGCGCCTCGGTGCCCCGCCGGCCCGCTCCCGAAGGCTGCAGTGTTAACTGCGCAGCGCGCGCGATTGGGCGTGCACCGCCTGCACCAGCGCCGCCACGTGGTCCGGCGGCGTGAACTGGCTGATGCCGTGGCCCAGGTTGAAGATATGCGTCGGGCCCGGGGCGTTGCGGTCGGCGTGCGGCTTGCCGAAAGCCTGCAGCACCTTCGCCACCTCGGCCTCGATCTGCGCGGGCGGCGCGAACAGCACGTTGGGGTCGATGTTGCCCTGCAGGGCCTTGGCCTTGCCGTCCGTGCCTTCGGCGATCTGCTTTCGCGCCGAGGCCAGGTTCACGGTCCAGTCGACACCGAGCACTTCGCAGTCGAGTTCGCGCATGGCGTCGAGCCACAGGCCGCCGCCCTTGGTGAACACGATGCGCGGCACGGGCTGGCCGTCTGCGCCGTTGCGCTTCAGGCCGGCCAGCACGCGGGCCGTGTAGGCGAGGCTGAATTCCTGGAACGCGCCGTCGGCCAGCACGCCGCCCCAGCTGTCGAACACCATCACGGCCTGCGCGCCGGCGTCGATCTGGGCATTGAGGTAGGTGGCCACCGAGTCGGCATTCACGGCCAGCAGGCGGTGCATGAGGTCGGGGCGGCTGTAGAGCATGCTCTTCACGAGGCGGTAGTCGCTGGAGCCCGCGCCTTCCACCATGTAGCAGGCCAGCGTCCACGGGCTGCCCGAGAAGCCGATCAGCGGCACGCGGCCGTCCAGCGCCTTGCGGATCGAGGCCACGGCATCGAACACGTAGCGCAGCTTGTCCATATCGGGCACTTCGAGCGCGGCCACGGCCGCTTCGTC
Organism: Variovorax nivicola; assembly: GCF_051216475.1. Classification (NCBI taxonomy): domain Bacteria; kingdom Pseudomonadati; phylum Pseudomonadota; class Betaproteobacteria; order Burkholderiales; family Comamonadaceae; genus Variovorax; species Variovorax nivicola. Next base: position 74,765 of record NZ_JBPJZK010000013.1, read on the forward strand.
GCGCACCGGGCGCGCGAAGCGCGGGCCCTCGCCGGCCTCGAACGACAGGCCCAGGCCCATGGCGTCGGGCACCGTCAGGATGTCGGAAAACAAAATGGCCGCGTCTAGTGGGTAGCGCTCCAGCGGCTGCAGCGTGACTTCAGTGGCGTAGTCGGTGTTGGTCGCCAGCCCCATGAAGCTGCCCGCCCTGGCGCGCGTGGCAACGTACTCCGGCAGGTAGCGGCCGGCCTGGCGCATGAGCCAGACGGGCGTGTGGTCGGTGGCCTGGCGCCAGCAGGCTCGCAGGAAAGTGTCGTTTTGCAGTGGGGCGAAAGGCATCCGGCGATTGTCGCAGGGGTGTGTCCTGGCCCTTCAGATGACGGGCTTGCCGCCGAACACCTCGGCCATCAGCGACACCAGCCATTTCAGGCCCGGATCGCCGTCGTGCGCGGCCGCCCACAGCAGCGACACCTCGTAGCTGGGCGTCTCGAAAGGCAGCGGGCTGACGGCCAGCCCGAGCGCATCGCGCCAGGTGGCGGCGGCGAAGGTGGGCACGGTGGTGATGGCGGGCATCTGCCGCACGATGAAAGGGCTGGTCGCGAAGTTGCGGCTCGAGAAGACCACCTGGCGCGCATGCCCCTGCTCGCGCAGCAGATCGTCGACGAGGCCGCTCAGGTCGGCGCTGAACGAGGTCAGCAGGTGCGGGTGGCGCAGGTATTCCTGGAGCGTGATCCGCTTGCCGCGCGTCTTCACGAGCGCGGCGTTGTAGACGCAGACGAAGTGCCAGCCGAACAGCGTGCGCTGCCGGTGCCATGCGGCGCAGTCGATGAACACGCCCACCGCCAGTTCTATTTCGGTCGCGTCGAGCATGCCGGGCGCGTTGGTGCGGTCGGCCGCGCGTGCGATGAGCCGCACGCCCGGCGCCTCTTCGGAAAGCCGCTGCATCAGCTGCGGCATCAGCGCCACTTCGAGCGCATCGCTCAGGCCGATGCGGAACACGCGTTTGGCCGTGGCGGGGTCGAACGCCGGCTGTGCGTGCAGCGCCTGCTGCAGCGACAGCAGCAGCGGCTCGATGACGCGCGCGAGTTCGAGCGCGCGCGGCGTCGGCGTCATGCCGTGCGAGGTGCGCACGAACAGCTCGTCGCCCAGGGCCGCGCGCAGGCGCTTGAGCGCGCCGCTCAGGGCCGGCTGGCCGATGAACAGGCGCTGCGCCGCACGCGTGACGCTGCGTTCGTGCAGCAGCGCGTGGAACACCAGCAGCAGGTTCAGGTCGAGCCGCCTGAAATCACTCTCGTTGATGTATTCCATGGTTTCAAACGATTTGAATGATAGGGCGCCGCTCCCTAACCTGAAGGCACTTTCTTCATCAGGCATTCAAAGGAGTCGACATGGCTTTGGAACAACAGACAGTGGTGGTGGTCGGCGGCTCGTCGGGCGTGGGGCTCGAAACCGTACGGCGGCTCGCGGCAAGCGGTGCCCGCGTGATCGCGACCGGGCGCGACAACGGCAAGCTGCAGGAGGCGATCAGCGGGCTGGGCAAGAACGTGAGCGGCGCGGCCTTCGACGCCTGCGACCGCGGCGCGCTCGATGCCTTCTTCGAGAAGACCGGACCCGTCGACCACCTGGTGCTCACGCTCAGCGGCGGCGAGGGCACGGGCGAATTCGTGCAGCTCGATCTTCAGTCGCTGCGCCGCGGCTTCGAGGCCAAGTTCTGGCCGCAGCTCGAAGCGGCGCAAGCCGGCGCGCGGGTGCTGCGCAAGGGCGGCAGCCTGACCTTCGTGACGGCGATTTCCGCGCGCAATTCGCTGCCCGGCACTTCGGGGCTGGCAGCGATCAACGGCGCGATCGAAGCGATGGTGGGCAGCCTGGCGCGCGAGCTGAAGCCGAGCCGGGTGAATGCCGTGTCGCCCGGCCTCGTCGACACGCCCTGGTGGAACCGCGTGCCCACCGCGATGAAGGACGACCTGTTCCGCCAGCAGGTCGAGACGCTGCCCGTTGGCCGCGTGGGGCAGCCGCAGGACGTGGCGCATGCCATCCAGTTCCTGATCGAGAACGGCTACACCACGGGCACCGTGATCGAGTGCGACGGCGGGTTGCGGCTGGTGTGAAGAAGAAAAAGGATCAGACCGCCGGCACGCGCCGTGCGTCCGCCGGACTCACGTTGCGCCGGTAGAGCACCAGCGTCGCGATCAGCCCGCAGATCGCGGCCGCCGTCATCCACAGCCCCGGCGCGCCCTTGTCGCCGGTCATCTCGATCAGGCCGGTCGCAATGGCCGGCGTGAAGCCGCCGAACAGCGCCGTTGCCAGGCTGTAGGCCAGCGAGAAGCCGGCGGTGCGCACGTTCACCGGCATCACTTCGGTGAGGGCCACGACCATCGCGCCGTTGTAGCTCGCATAGAGGAACGATAGCCACAGCTCCACTTCGAGCATGCGCGCGAAGCTCGGCGCGCCCACCAGCCACTTGAGCGACGGGTATGCCGTGAGGATGGTCAGCACCGTGAACAGAATCAGCAGCGGCTTGCGGCCCACGCGGTCCGACAGCGAGCCCATGATCGGCAGCCAGATGAAGTTGGAAATGGCCACGCACAGCGTGACGACCAGCGCGTCGGTGGTGCTCAGGTGCAGCACGGCCTTGCCGAAGGTGGGCGTGTAGACGGTGATCAGATAGAACGACACCGTGGTCATCGACACCAGCATCATCCCGGCGACCACGAGGCCCCAGTTGGCGACCATCGACTGGAAGATCTCGCGCGCGTCGGGGCGGTGCTTGCGCGCCATGAACTCCTCGGTTTCCTGCAGCGAGCGGCGGATGACGAACAGCACCGGCACGATCAGGCAGCCCACGAAGAAGGGAATGCGCCAGTAGAAGTCGCCGATCTCCTGCGAGGTGAAGGTCACGTTGAGCCAGTAGCCGAGCGCCGCCGCGACGACGATGGCCACCTGCTGGCTGGCCGACTGCCAGCTCACGTAGAAGCCCTTGTGGCCCGGCGTCGCCATTTCCGACAGGTACACCGACACGCCGCCCAGCTCCACGCCGGCCGAGAAGCCCTGCAGCAGCCGGCCGATCAGCACCAGCAGCGGCGCGGCCAGGCCGATGGTCGCGTAAGACGGCACGCAGGCGATCAGCAGCGTGCCGACGGCCATCAGCGCGAGCGTGACGATCAGCCCCTTGCGGCGGCCGACGCGGTCGACGTACGCGCCGAGAAAGATCGCGCCCAGCGGCCGCATCAGGAAGCCCGCGCCGAAGGTCATGAAGGTCAGCATCAGCGAGGCGAATTCATTGCCCGCGGGGAAGAACGCCTTCGAGATCTGCGTGGCGTAGAAGCCGAACAGGAAGAAGTCGAACATCTCCATGAAGTTGCCGCCCGTTACGCGCAGGACGGTGGCGACTTTGGAGGAGGAAGCTGTGGAGGCGTGGGCGGCCGTGCCCGATTGCGCAGCGTTGGGCGCAGGATTCATCTAGTTGTCCCCTAGGGCTGTATTGGCGATGTGCTCGCCCTAGGGTAGGCCGGACTCCCCGACCGCTACCTGACTGCGCAGGTCAGGTAGCTGTCACACCATCAGGCGTGAGGCTAGGTCTTGTACTTGATCGAACAGCCGTAGGGCCGCGTCGCGGCGGTCGAGATCGGCTTGCCGCCGAAGGCTTCGCCCAGCGCCTGGTTCACGTAGTTGGTCGCGGTCTTGATGTCGTCCGCCCGCGCCGAGGCGATGCTGTCGATGCCGCCCGCATACACCAGCGTGCCCTTGGGGTCGATGATGAAGATGTGCGGCGTGGTGCGCGCGCCGTAGACCTGGCCGATCAGGCCGTCTTCGTCCATCAGCACGGCGGTGGGCGCGCCTTTTTGCGACTTCATCCACGCGTCGAGCGCATCGGGCTTCAGGTAGTCGGTGGCGGCGCGTTCGGTGGAATTGATGGCCAGCCACACCACGCCCTTGTCGGTTGCGGCCTTTTGCGTGGCGGGCATGTTGCCGCTGCCGTAGTGCTTGCGCACGAAGGGGCAGCCGGGGTTGGTCCATTCGAGCACCACGAACTTGCCGGCGAAGTCCGAAAGCTTGTGCTTGGCTCCGCTGGTGTCGACGGCAACGAAATCGGGCGCTTGCTGGCCCACGGCGGGGGCTGCAGCGGCATTGCTGCCCATCAGGAAGGTGGCGCCGAGCGCCACGGCGGCGGCAACTACGGCACGGCGGGAGGCCCGGCTCAGGGCGGCGCGGGCATGACGCGCGGCACGACGGGAACGCGAGTCTGTGGATGGCGAAAGAGACATGGCCAGCTTGAACTCCAAAACAAAATTCCAAACAACAACTGCAGCTTAGAACGGTTTCTTCAAGTGCATGTGACAACCCATGTCACGGCGGTGGTCAAAGCGCGGCCAGCGCGGCGCGAACCTCTTCTTTACCGAGGATTTCGGTCAGCACGATCGGTGGCTTGCCCGGCGCCTGCAGCACGTACACCGGCACGCCGCTGCGGCCGAGCGCGGTGAGCGCTGCGGTAATGGCGGGGTCGCGGCGGGTCCAGTCGGCGCGCAGCATGGCGACTTTCTTTGCGTCGAAGTCGGCCAGCACCTGCGTGTCGGCCAGGGTGCTCTTCTTGTTGTACTGGCAGGTCACGCACCAGGCGGCGGTGAAGTCGATGAACACCGGCTGGCCCGCGCCCGACAGCTCGGCCACGCGCTCGGCGGACCATGGCTGCCAGCGCTGGCTGGCGGTGCCTTGTGCGGATGCCAGTCTGGCCGGCTCCACCACCTGCAACACATTGCGGCCGATGGTGGCGGTGAGCACGGCGGTGAAGCCGATCAGCACCGTCGCGATCACGACCCGCGTGCGCCCGCGCAGCGTGAACGCCCAGACGATGGCGGCCAGGCACACCAGCAGCGCAAGCAGCGTGCCCGCGCCGTCGATGCCGCTTTGCTGACCCAGCACCCACACCAGCCACGCCACGGTGGCGAACATCGGGAAGGCGAGCAGGCGGCGCAGCGTGTGCATCCACGGGCCGGGCTTGGGCAGCAGGCGCGCGACGGCGGGCACGAAGCCGGCCAGCAGGTAAGGCAGCGCCAGCCCGAAGCCCAGCGCAACGAACAGCAGCAGCGCCTGGGCGGCCGGCAGGCCGATGGCGAAACCCAGCGACGCGCCCATGAACGGCGCGGAGCAGGGCGAGGCGATGACCACCGCGAGCACGCCGGAGAGGAAGTCGTTGACCAGCGGGTGCTTGGCCTGCGCGCTGCACACCGACGAAGGCGCGGCGCGGCCGAACTCGAACACGCCCACGAGGTTGAGCCCGATCAGCGTGAACAGCGCCGCCAGCGCCGCGACCACGCCCGGCGACTGCAGCTGGAAGCCCCAGCCCAGCCCGGCGCCGGCCGCCCGCAGCGCGAGCATGCCGCCGCCCAGCGCGAGAAAGGACAGCATCACGCCGCCCGTGTAGGCCAGCCCGGCCTTGCGGTGCGCGCTGGCGTTGCCCGCCTGCCGCGCGAAGCCCAGCACCTTGATCGCGAGGATCGGGAACACGCAGGGCATGAGGTTGAGCAGCAGGCCGCCGAGCAGGGCGCCCAGCAATGCGGCCATGAAGGTGGTCGAGGAGGGGGCGGGCAGCTCGCCGGCCGGCGTTGCCGCCGCGCTGTTGGCTGCGTTGGCGGTGAGCGCGGCCTGCAGCGCCGGCGACACCTCGGCGCGCGGCGCGGCGCCAGCGGGCCAAGCGCCCGTGACCGGCGCTTCGGCGCGCCAGGCCACCGGCTGGCCGGCCTGCCGGTCGGCCTCGGCCAGCGCCACCACAACAGGCATCACCGTGGGGCTGGCGCTGCGCTGGTCGGCCAGCGGCATCGTGGCGGTCCAGGTGCCGCCCTGCCAGGATTGGGTCCAGTCCTTGCCGGAGACGGCCGCGGTGCGGATCACCTCGGGAGTCTCGGGGAAGAAGTTCAGCGTCTTGCCCTGAACGGCGGCCGGCAGGCCTTCGAGTCGCACTTTCAGGTTGTGGCCGTCGACTTCGACGGTGCCGGGCTTGGCCAGTGGCTGGGGCTGGGCCGCCAGGGCGGCGTCGAACTCGGCCTTGTGCAGCGCGGTCGAGCCCTGCAGCGGCAGGGGCAGCGCGAACGTGCCCTCTTCGGGAATGCATTCCTTGCGGCAGACCAGCCAGGAGGCCTTGAGCTGGATGTCCATGGCCGGGGTGCCGCCCAGCGCCACCGGCGGCTTGTAGAGCGTCGACACCTCAAGCGGCACCGGCAGCAGCACGGTGTTCTCGTAGCCGTAGTTGGCGAGGCTGCCGACCGGGATCTTCTTCGGCACGGGCCAGGCGATCTCGCCGGTGGACACGCCGGCCGGCAGCGTCCACGTCATTTCGGTGGGCAGGCCCGAATCGCCGGCGTTTTTCCAGTAGGTGTGCCACTCGGGCTGGTGCGTGATCTGCAGGCCGACCCACACCGGGGCGCCGGGCGTCACGCCGTCTGGGGCGTGGGCGATCAGTTCGGCGCGTACGTGGGGAGTGGTTACAACCGCGCCCGGCTTGGATGGCAGGCTGGCCGTCGACTGCGCCGCAGCCGGCATGCTGGCTGCGGCTGTTGCTATCAGAAGCGTAGCGAAATGGATGCGCGAAAAGATCATGCCGTCAGTCGGAGCATTCAGTGGGGGCGAAGTTCCGGGCGTTTCAGGCCGCCCAAGCGGCTGCTGGGGCCCAGCCCAGCACCACGCGCCGGCTGTTGGCGCTCTTCTTCTCGATCTTGGTGACCATCACCGCCCCGATTTCCGAAGTGTTTGCAACATGCGTGCCGCCGCAGGGCTGGAAGTCGATCTGCGCGTCGCCTTCACCCGTTCCGCCGATGCGGATGGTGCGCACCGTGCCCGTGCCGCGTGGCGGCTGCACGCTCATGCTCTTGACCAGCGCGGGGTTGGCGTCGAGTTCCTCGTCGGTGATGGCGCCCACGGTCAGCGGGTGGGCGGCTTCGACCAGCTTCGCCAGGCCGGCGGTCAGCGCTTCCTTGTCCAGCGGATCGGTCATGTGGAAGTCGAGCCGTGCGTACTCGGGGGTGATGGAGCAGCCGTTCACCGGCTGCGGCACCAGATGGCACAGGAGGTGGGTGGCGGTGTGAAAGCGCATGAGCCGGTGGCGGCGCTCCCAGTCGAGGCGGGCGGTGACGGTGTCGCCGGGCTTCAGCGCGGCCAGCAGCTCGGCTTGCTCGGGGGCCGGCACGTGGACGAATTCATTGGTCGGCAGGCCCTCCGCATCCTTGGCCTTGCGGGTGTCGGCAATGACCAGTTCGCGCCCGTCGGCCAAAGCCAGCACGCCGCTGTCTCCAGCCTGCCCGCCGCCCAGCGGATAGAACACCGTGCGGTCCAGCACGATGCCGGAGTCGTCGATGCGCAGCACGCGGGCCTCGCAGGTGCGCAGGTAGGCGTCGGCACGGAACAGGTCGTCGGTCATCCGGCGATGGTAGCGGCGATGCGCAAATGAGGTGCGCCCACGCCAGAAAGCGCCCACGACCGACAAAGCCCGGGCCGCCCGCCTGTGGATGATCCGGTGCATGCGGCACCCGGCCGCATAAGGATTACGCATGAATGAACCGCAGCAAGCGCCCACCCGCACAACGTTTCCCTGGCAGACGACCGCTCTGGCCCTGGCCGCCGCGCTGCTGGTCGCCGGCTGTGGCGAGGCCGCCAAGCTCGCGCCCGAGCTGACCACCGGCCCCCGCCCGCAACTGGCCGAGCCGAACAAGACCCTGATTCCCACCGTCAACGTCGCCCCCGCCGTCGGCTGGACCGACACCGCCTCGCCCACCCCGGCCGAAGGCCTGCAGGTGACAGCGCTGGCACGCGGCCTCGACCACCCGCGCTGGGTCTACACCCTGCCGAACGGCGACATCCTCGTGGCCGAGAGCAACAAGCCGCCCAAGCCCGGCGGCGGCGCCACCGACGGCGGCGATGGCCTCATGGCCAAGATCCGCAACTGGGTCATGGGCAAGGTCATGGGCCGCGCTGGCGCGGGCGTGCCCAGCGCCAACCGCATCACCTTGCTGCGCGATGCCAACGGCGACGGCCTGGCCGAGGTCAGGCAGGTGTTCATGACCAACCTGATGTCGCCCTACGGCATGGTGCTGGTCGGCAACGAGCTCTTCATTGCCAACGCCGATGCGCTGGTGAAGGTGCCGTACACCGAGGGCCAGACCTCCATCAGCGCCAACCCCACGCTGGTGACGCAGCTGCCCGCCGGCATCAACCACCACTGGACCAAGAACGTGATTGCCAATGCCGACGGCAGCAAGCTCTACGTGACGGTCGGCTCCAACAGCAACATCGGCGAGAACGGCCTTGCCGCCGAAGAAGGCCGCGCCGCCATCTGGGAGGTCGATACGAAGACCGGCGAGAAGCGCCTGTTCGCGAGCGGCCTGCGCAACCCCAACGGCATGGGCTGGGACCCGGACACCAAGGCGCTGTGGACCGTGGTGAACGAGCGCGACGAAATCGGCAGCGACCTCGTGCCCGACTACCTCACCTCGGTGAAAGACGGCGCCTTCTACGGCTGGCCCTGGAGCTACTACGGCGGCATCGTCGATGCGCGCGTGACACCGCAGAACCCCGAGATGGCGGCCAAGGCCATCGCACCCGACTACGCGCTGGGCTCGCACGTTGCGCCGCTGGGCCTGGCGTTCTCGCGCGCGGGCGGCATGCCCGAGCAGTTCGCCAGCGGCGTCTTCATCGGCGAGCACGGCTCGTGGAACCGCAAGCCCAAGTCGGGCTACAAGGTGGTGTTCGTGCCCTTCATCGGCGGCAAGCCGAGCGGGCCACCGGTCGACGTGCTGACCGGCTTCCTGACGGCCGACGAAAAGGCGCAGGGCCGGCCAGTAGGCGTGGCGCTCGACAAGGGCGGCGCGCTGATCGTGGCGGACGACGTGGGCAACGCCGTGTGGCGGGTGTCGAAGGTGAAGTAGCCTTTTTCAGCGCTGCGGCCGGGCGATGCGGTAGAGCTTGTGCCGGCGCAGCGGGTGGCCTTCGGGCACCAGCGGGTGATCGAAGGCGCTGGCCACGTCTTCCTTCATGCCGATGCGCTCCATCACCGCTGCCGAGCGAGTGTTGTTCCACGCAGTGAACGCGACGATCTCGTCCAGCCCGATCTGCTCGAACCCGATCCGGATGGCACCGCGGGCAGCCTCGCTCGCAAACCCCAGGCCCCACCACTTGCGAGCGAAGCGCCAGCCGATCTCGACGCACGGCGAAAACGGCAGATCGGCCAGCGGCGAGTTCAGCCCGGTAAAGCCCATGAACTCGCCGGACGCCTTGTGTTCTACGGCCCAGAAGCCCCAGCCGTTCTCGGCGAAGCGCATCTTGATGCGCTCGACCAGCGCATCGCTGTCGGCCCGCGTGGGCAGCGGCAGCAGAAATTCCATCACCTGCGGGTCGCAGGCCAGCGAAAAAAATGGCACGAGATCGCTCTCGCGCCATTGGCGCATCCGCAGGCGTTCGGTTTCGAATTCGATGATGAGCGGGGGCGGGCAGCGTTATCGGTCATGCGACCGATTGTGCTGACTCAGAACCCCGCCAGCACCACCTTGCCCTGCGCCTTGCCGCTCTCGATGAGCGCATGCGCACGCTGAAGGTTCGCGGCGTTGATGGTGCCGAAGCTCGCATTCGCCGTCGTGCGGATGCGGCCCGCGTCGACCAGCGCAGCCACTTCCGCCAGCAGCGCGCCCTGCTCGGCGATGTCCGGCGTCTCGAAGCGCGAGCGCGTGAACATCATTTCCCAGTGCAGCGAGATGCACTTGGTCTTCAGCGGCATTGCGTCGAACACCTTCATGTCGTCGATCACCGCCAGCTGGCCCTGGGGCTTGAGGCTTTCGATGATCTGCGCGTAGTGCTGCTCGGTCTGCGTGAGGCTGGCGACCATGTCGACTTCGCCGATGCCGGCCGCCTTGAGCTCGGCCGCGAGTGGCTTCGAGTGATCGATGACCACGTGCGCGCCCAGCGCCAGGCACCATGCGCGCGTTTCGGCACGCGAGGCGGTGGCGACGATGCGCAGCTTGGTGAGCTGGCGCGCGAGCTGGATGAGGATGGAGCCGACTCCGCCCGCGCCACCGGTAATCAGCAGCGTCTGGCCTTCGCCGCCGTCCTTGGGCACCCGCAGGCGGTCGAACAGCAGCTCGTACGCGGTGATGGTGGTCAGCGGCAGCGCGGCGGCCTGTGCGTCGTCGAGGCTCTTCGGCGCGATGGCGGCGATGCGTTCGTCCACCGCGTGCAGCTCGGCGTTCGCGCCCGGCCGGGTGATCGAGCCGGCGTAGTACACGCGGTCGCCAATCTTGAAGTTCTTCACGCCGCTGCCGATGGCCTCGACCGTGCCGACGGCGTCCCAGCCCAGCACCTTGGCCTGGCCGGCCTCGGGCGCGGCGTTCTTGCGGATCTTGGTGTCCACCGGGTTGACCGACACCGCCTTCACGCGCACCAGCAGGTCGCGCGTGCCTGCCACGGGGGCGGGCAGCTCGATGTCCTGCAGCGATTCGGGGTTGTCGATGGGGAGGGGCTGGTAGTAGCCGACGGCTTTCATGACGGGAACCTTTCAGTAACGATGCTCCGAATGTAGGATCGCAAGACCGGTTTGATAAGGTGGCCTGAAACAGCAACACTTTCAAATGAAGATTGAAAATCTCTCCGACCTGCAGGTGCTGGTGCACACGGCGCGCGGCGGCACGCTCACGGCGGCGGCGCATGCGCTGGGCATCACGCCCGCAGCAGCCAGCGCCACGCTCAAGCGGCTGGAGACCCAGCTCGGCGCGCGCCTGTTCGAGCGCTCGACCCGCGCCATGCGCCTCACGCCGCAGGGCCAGACGCTGCTCGACTACGCGGTGCGCGCCTTCGAGCTGCTCGACGAAGGCGAATCGCTGGTCACAGCCGACCGCGGTGAGCTGGTCGGCACGCTGCGCGTGGCCTCGCCTTCGGATCTCACGCGCAGCACGCTATTACCGTGGTTCGACGAATTCCTGGTGCTGCACCCCGGCGTGCAGCTGTCGCTGTCGGTGGGCGACCGTCCGCTGGACGTGATGCGAGACGAGGTCGACGTGGCGCTGCGCTACGGCGCGCTGGCCGATTCGCGGCTGGTGGCGCGGCCCTTCGCCGTGACCAATCCTGTGCTCACCGCTTCGCCCGACTATCTGCGCCGCCATCCTGCGCCGAAGGTGCCGCAGGACCTGGTGCATCACAACTGCCTGACTTTCAATCGCTCGGGGCGGCGGCATCGTGTGTGGCGGTTTGCGCAGAACGGGCAGTGGACTGAGGTGCGGGTGAATGGCAATCGCAGCGTGGACGATGCCTCGCTGGCGCGTGAATGGGCTGTGGCGGGGTATGGCGTGACGCTCAAGTCGGCGCTTGATGTGCGGAACGACATTCGCGAAGGCCGCCTTGTGCGACTGCTGCCTGACTGGGAGACTGAGCCTTATCCGCTGCATGCGTTGCTGCCGAGTGGGCGCTTTGTGCCGGCGCGGGTCAGGGCGTTTGTTGATTTTCTTGGTTTGAAGTTTGAGGGGTTGCTGGGTTTGGGGTGAGGTTTTTTCTCGGGGCCGGGACTCGCCCCGGCGGGCGACCTACTTTCTTTTGCTTCGCCAAAAGAAAGTAGGCAAAGAAAAGGCGACCCCACTGTCTGCGACCCCTTCGCGTAGCGAAGGGGCAACCTGCGGTGCTCGCGTTTCGCGGGGTCTCGCCCAAACTCGCTTCGCTCAGACAAGGGCGAGCCCTGATCCGCGAAACGCTGCGCTCCTCGGCGCAGCCAGAGGGGAGGGGGAGGCTGGCGGGCCTTTGCTTCGCTCGGCCTCAGATCATTGGGGTGACGGCGCCGTCCATTGCCACTATGGCGCCGGTCACGTAGCTTGCCTTTGGCGATGCCAGGAATACCACCGTGTTGGCGATTTCCTCCGGGGTCGCGATGCGGCCTAGCGGCAGTCTTGCCTTGGCGCGCGCCAGCGCTTCGTCGGTGCCGATGCCTTGCAGCTTCGCGTCGGCCTTCATGCCTTCCTGCAGCCGCTCGGTCAGGGTGAGGCCGGGGTTCACGGCGTTCACGCGCACGCCTTTGCCGGCGTAGGCAGCGGCCATGCCGGCGCTCACCAGCATCAGCGCGGCATTGGCCGCGCCGCCGGCCATGTGCACGGGGCTCGCGACTTTGCCGCCCTGGCCGATCACGTTGACGATGGCGCCGCGGCCGCGCTGGCCCATGCGCTTCACCACGGGGTGGATCATGTGGACGTAGGTGAAGTACTTCGCGTCCATCGCGTCGTGCCATGACGCGGCGGTCAGGTCGTCGGGCGGGGTGCGGCGGGCGGCGCCGGCCGAGTTGACGAGGACGTCGACCGGGCCGAACGCCTTTTCGGCCGCGTCGAGCGCTGCCTCGGCGCCGGCCGGGTCTTTCAGGTCGGCGGCATGGATCGACACGCGGCCCTCGGCCTGCGCGAACGATTCGACCAGCGTCTTGCGGCCCTGCTCCAGATTGGCGATGTCGCGCGACACGAGGCTCACGCGCGCGCCTTCGCGCAGGAAGCCCAGCGCGCAGGCCAGGCCGATGCCCTTGCTGCCGCCGGTGATGAGTACGTGCTGGTCGTGGAGCTGGAGGTCCATGAAAGAGTCCTTGCCGTGATGAGTGGTGTGAGGCGGCGATTGAAGCACCGCCGCGAAACCCCTGCACGGACGCGGCTGTACCCTCAGCGCCGCGCGGCTGCGCGCTGCAGCGGCTCGGGCTCCAGCATGCCCGGCGTGGTGTCGGTGGCGTCGCGCAGGTGGCCGTTGTTGTCGTGGTGCACCAGCAACTGCTGTGTGCGCTGCCAGGCCGACAGCCGCGCGGGCGGCACTTCGATGTACGAAGCCAGCGCGAACAGCGACGACTGCTCCTGCTCCGGCGGGGCCTCGCGCCGGTGCTGGCGGCGGCGCCACGGCGCCATCGCCAGCATCGACACCAGGATCACGCCGATCACTACCGCATACAGGCCCAGCAGGTGCAGCACCTCGGGTTGCGAGCGCGCGCCCAGCACATAGGGCCACGCATACCAGACCGCGCAGAACCAGATGCCGATGGTGATGGCCGGTCGCAGCACGCGCAGCCACAGGTACATGGCCAGCGTGCGCTGCGGCGAGCGGCCGCTGCCGAACGCACGCAGCGAGATGCGCGCGGCATCGATGATCGGTTCGTCCACCGCGGGCTGCCCCCAGGAGCGCTGGCGGCTCGGCGGCGGTTTGTCGTCGTGCGGGCGGCTGTGGGCATGGGTCTCAAGGTGCATCGGAAACTCCTCGGTCAGGGCTCGTCCACACCGCGCGCTTGCCGCGGCGGCGTATCAGAGCGTTGGGAAGGGCGACGACGGTGCTCGCCATCGTGATGGTCCAGAAAGCGATCGGATACCAGATCGTTCCGGCGAAATAGCGCATCAGGTCGCGGTCGTAGCGGCGGTCGATCCACAGGCTCAGCAGCATCTGCAGGATGCAGGTCATGGCCAGCAGCGTGCCCTGCCAATGCGGCAGCAATGCCGAGTGCCAGGACGAGTCGGCCGGCAGGAACGGCCGCACCAGGCTGATGAGCAGCACCCCGGCCATCGCATAGGCCCAGACCACGCTCGTCATGTACTCGAAGTAGATGAGCCACATGCGCCAGTGGCGCGGCCGCAGGATCTTCGAGGTGTAGCGCAGCATGGTCTGGATGCCGCCGATGGCCCAGCGCAGGCGCTGCTTCCAGAGACCGCGCAAGGTCTCGGGCATCAGGATCCAGCACAGCGCGCGCGGCTCGAAGCGCAGCTGCCAGCCGCCGAGCTGGAGCTTCCAGCTCATGTCGATGTCCTCGGTGAGCACGTCGGGGCTCCAGAAGCCCACTTCCAGCACGGCGCGGCGGCGGAACATGGCAATCACGCCCGACACCGTGAACAGCGTGCCCACCAGCTGCTGCGATCGCTTGATGAGCCCGATGATCGAAGAGAACTCGCCCACCTGCATGCGCCCCAGCAGCGTGGTGCGGGTGCGGATGCGCGGGTTGCCCGTGACCGCGCCGATGCGCTCCGACGCCAGCATCGGCTGCAGCATCCACGCAATGGCGTCCTCGTCGATCAGCGCGTCGCCGTCGATGCCCAGGATGTATTCGCCGCGCGCGAGCTGGCAGGCGGTGTTGAGCCCCACGGCCTTGCCCTGGTTGCTGGCGTTGTGGATCACGCGCAGGCGGCTGTACTCCTTCGTCATCTCGTCGAGCAGCTCGCCGGTGCCGTCGGTGCTGCCGTCGTTCACGGCGATGACTTCGTAGTGCGGGTAGCGCGTGCGCATCAGCTGCTCGATCACCTCGCGCAGGTGCGGCGCTTCGTTGAAGCAGGGCACCACCACCGTGACCAGCGGGTGCGAGGGCAGCAGGGTGAGCGGGTTCACGTCGACGTCGCGCTTGCGCTCGAACACCCACGCATGCGAGAGGCCGCCCGCCATCCACACATAGGCCATGAAGAACGGGTAGTAGAAGACGAAGCCGAACAGCAGCGTGGGCAGCGTCTGCGCGAGGAACTGTGTGGTGGTCATGGCGACCGTTCTCCTGGCGCGGCTTGCGCGGGCTGTGTGGGCTGAGTGGGAGCTTCCGCGGCGGAAGGCGCGCGCAATGCGCGCGGCAGCAGCGTGCGCACCGAGATCGCGCGGCGCACGGTCTCCAGCGAAGGCTGGTTGTTGAGGAAGTCGTCGGGGTAGTAGCCCAGGTGGCGCACGCCGGCGCGCTGCAGCAGCGTCCACTGGCGCGCGAGCTCCGCGTCGGGCACGGGCTTGCCGGTGCGCCAGTCGCGCGCCTGCAGCTCGAACACGGTGCCGTCGAGGCCGCGCGGCGTATCGGCCGCGCGACGCGCGAGCCGGCCCAGCCACGCGTGCGCATCGGTCTCGCGTTCCATGCGCGGCATCGCCATCAGCGCGACGTAGTCGTAGGCAGCGAGCGAGGCTTCGTAGTTCTGCGCGAACCACTGCTCGGCCTGCGGCTCCAGCACCGGGCGCGCGTAGAGGTTGCGCGCAGTTTCCAGTGCGGGCCGCCAGGCTCCCACGCGCGCGGCGAGTTCCTGCGTGAACGCGATCAGGTAGCGGGTCTTGGCGGTGGTCCAGCGCGCCATCAGCTCGGGGCTCGCTCGGATCGCGGCCACGTCTGCCGGCAGGCCCCATTGCGCATAGGTGGCCAGCGCGGCGGGGCTCGCGTCCTCGTCGTCCGACAAGGTCGCGTCGTCGTGGAACAGCAGGCCTTCGAAGAATGCGTGGCGGCCAAGGTCTTCGTAGATGTCGCCGACCAGCGCGCGCACCGCGGGGTCGAAGGGCGTGAGCCGGTGGTAGCGGTCGGCCGGCATCGCGCCGCCTTGCGCCGTCACCGTGCGCGTGGCGAGCGGGCTCGAGGCCGGCAGCCGGAAGGCCGTTACCGGCATCCAAGCGTAGACCTTCACGCCGGTGCGGCTGCGCAGTTGCCAGGCCGCGCGGCCGAACAGGTCCGCGCGCACCGGCAGATGGCGGTTGGGAAAGTACAGCGCGTCGGCCACGCCGTCGCCGTCGGGGTCGGCATAGGCTTGCAGGAACACTGCGCGCGGGCGCACGGCGGCCACGCGGTCGATCAGCGCCGAGAGGTTGCGCTCCTGCTGGGCCGGGTCGGGGTCGTACACGTAGTCGAGGTCGACGTGCATCACCCGGTTGACCGGGCGCACTTCGCCGCCCACGGGGCTGCGCAGCAGCTGCGCGTATTCGGGCGCCTCGTTGTCGTAGGCCGCCAGCGCACGGCGGATGCGGGTGAGTGGCACGGCGGGCGTGTTCGAGCCGTCGTCCAGCGTGAAGGTGATGGGCATGCCCGCGCGCTCGGAGGCTTTCAGCGCTGCGTCGTTGTAGGCGCCATAGGGCCACACCATGGAGCGCACCTTCGCGCCCGTGCGCTTCTCGATGAGCTCGCGGCTGCGGCGCAGGTCGGTCTCGATGCGCCGCGCGTAGGCGGCGTCGTTCTCGTAGCGGCCGGTCTTCGGGTCGTAGCGGTGCGTGGCCGCGGCCGGCAGCATGTTGCCCTGCGGGTTGGCGAGGATGCCGGTGTGCATCGCGTCGCTGTGGCTCGCGAACTCGACGAGGCCAGAGCGCGCCATCTCGGCGGCTTCGCTCCACAGCAGGAAGTCTTCGCGCGGCGCGGGCTTGTCGCCCCAGTGCACCTGCTGGCCTTGGGGCACGTCGAGCCAGCTGGTCACCAGCGCCATCAGCGCCGGGTAGTTGTAGCGCTTGAGCAGCGGAAACACCTTGGTGTAGGCGCTGCGGTAGCCGTCGTCGAAGGTCAGCAGCACGGCCCTGGGCGGCAGCGGCTTGCCGCCGGCGCGCGCGTCGACGATCTGCTGCAGGCTCACCGGGTGGTAGCCGTTGTATTGCAGCCAGGCGAACACTTCGGCGAAGGTGCGCTCGTCCACGGCAGTCTCGTCGGGCGAGGTCTCGAAGCTCGCACGCACGTTGGTGCGCACGTCGTGGAAGGAGATCACGCGAAAGCTCAGGCCGTCGTCGGGGTCGGCGCTCGGCAGCGGCTGTGCGAGGGCCGGCAGGCAGAGCGCCAGCAGCAGCCATGGCAGGGCCGCGCGCAGGAAGGTGAAAGGGTTCTTCGTCGTTCTTCGCATCACGGCAGGGGCGTCGAGAGGTTCAGGAAGACGCCGCGCTGTCGTTCGCGCACGCCGTCGTAGGGATGGCTGGAAATGCTCAGGCCGTAGCGCAGCGCGAGCCTGGGGCCGAGGTTCCAGCGGTGCTCGTAGCGCAAGGTCCACATCGGGCCGCTGCCGAAGCCGGCCTGCCGGT
This sequence comes from Variovorax nivicola, assembly GCF_051216475.1. Classification (NCBI taxonomy): domain Bacteria; kingdom Pseudomonadati; phylum Pseudomonadota; class Betaproteobacteria; order Burkholderiales; family Comamonadaceae; genus Variovorax; species Variovorax nivicola. Next base: position 91,502 of record NZ_JBPJZK010000013.1, read on the forward strand.
AGCTGCCGCCGCCGAGCTCCACGGCCTGGAAGAACTGGCGGTCGTCGCGCTTCCAGTTGAGCCATTGCGCGCGTACGCTGAGTTGCACGCTGCTGTCGCTCGAAGGGTTGAAGTAGGGCGCGGTGTCGATGGCGCGGCCACGGCTCGCGTCGGCGCTGAGCTTCGTCTCGAGCTGGAAGCTCGGCGTGCTGACCCAGCGCTCGCTCCAGCCGATGTCGAGGCCGTTGCGCAGGTTGCCGTCGCTGAAGTCCAGCTGCTGCCATTTCAGGTCGAAGCGGCGCGACTCGTTCACCACATAGCCCACGCTCGCGCCGGCTTCGCGCGCGCCAATGCCGGCCACGCGCGCCTTCCACGGCAGCTCCTTGCTGTCGCCGTCGTAGGTGCCCGACAGCCGCCACGCGTCGCCCGCGCGGTAGTCGAGCCGGCCGGCCATGCTGTTGCGGTAGGGGCCGCTGTTGGCGTGCTGCAGCGCGCCTTCGGCCAGCCAGCGGCCGCGCTGCCAGCCCAGGCCGAGGCCGCTGCGCGCCCAGTTGGCGTTGCCGATGTCGGTGACGCCGCGGCCCAGCGACTGGTCGTAGAACACGCGCCACTGGTCGTCGATGAGGCCGGAGCTGAGCCGGCTGTCGATGCGCCACTCGCGGCTGGCGATGGCCGCGCCGCCGGAGGAGGCTTCGGCGTCCACGTCGAGCCGCGGGCCGATGAGGGCCTGGCGCCTTCGTTCCATGTCGCGCACCTGCACCGAGTCGGGCAGGTCGGCCGCGAGCGATTCAGCGCGCCGGCGGGCTTCTGCGAATTCGCCGGCGTCGAGCAGGGCCTCGACATGGCCGGTGCGCGCGCTGGTGTCGTAGGGCGAGTCGGCCGCCAGCGCCTCGAAGCGCGCGAGCGCGGCTTCGGGGTGTTCGCGCAGGCGCTCGGTGAGGGCCGCGCCGTAGGCATAGCCCGGGTTGAGCGGCGCTTCGCGCGTCAGCACCGAGAAGCTTTGCTGCGCCAGCGCCGGCTGGTCGGTGTAGAGCTGCGTCAGGCCGCACAGGCCGCTCACATCGGTGTACTCGCCGTTGGGGCGGCCGGCTTCGGGCGTGAGGCGCAGCAGGGCGGGCGTGCCGTGCTCCAGCCGCTGCAGCAGTGCCTCGGCGTCCTCGAAGCGGCCTGTGTCCTGGTAGGCGTAGAGCAGGCCGAAGTAGAGCGGGTCGGGCGTCTGCAGGTCGGCGCCGCCGCGTGCCACGGCCGCCTCGTAGATCGGCACGGCCTCGGCCGAGCGGCGCTCCTGCGCAAGGGCGCGCGCCGCGGCCCCGAGGCCGTAGAAGGGCAGCTGCGTGCCGGTGGCACGCGTCGTGTCGTAGAGCGCGATGGCGTCGGCCGGGCGGCCGCTTTCGACCAGCGCCAGCAGGCGGTCGGACAGCAGGCGCACGCGCACGGTGCGCCATGCATCGGCGTCGCTGGCGTCCGCCTTCAGGGCCGCGGCATCGGCCCGCGCGAGCGCGGCCTCCTGGTCGGCGAGCACGCGGTCGAGCGCGACGAGGCGCTCCGCGCCCAGGCGCTGGTCGCGCGCCTGGATCGCCCAGTGCAGCCGCTGCGCCAGCGCTTCCTGCTGCAGGGTCGAGAGCGCCAGCGGCGAGAAGCTGCCCGGCGCGGCGCGCTCCGCCGCCTCTGCGTCTTTGAAGGCGCTCGATGCGGCGCCGGCGCTCGCGAGCAGGAAGTCGGCCTCGCGGCGGATGTCGCGGCGTTCAGGCCGCAGCGCGCCGGCCTCGGTGTAGGCAGCGAGCGCCTGCAGCGGGTCTTTCGCGGCGCGCGCCAGGGCGGCACGCAGCTCCAGCAGCGCTACGCGGTCTTCGATCTGCGTGGGCGCTGGCTGCGACAGCGCGCGGTACAGCGCCTGCGCGCCCGCGACGTCGCCGCTGTCGATGCGCCACCAGGCTTCGTGCAGGCGCGGCTCGCGCGCCCCGGGTTGCCGGGCGCGCCAGACGGCCACGGCCTCGCCCTGCAGGGCGAGCTCATGGGTGCGCCGTGCGGCCAGCGCGAGCGGGCCCAGGGCGTAGTCGCCCAGCTTCGACGGTGCGAGCTGGCGGCCCAGCGCCACGGCTTCGGCGAACTGGCCGTCGGCGGCGGCGATCGCGATGGCATCGGAAGCCACGCGCTGGCGGGCGTCGTCGCCGATCGGCGCCGCGAGCCAGGCCTTCAATTGCTGGAGCGCCTGGGCCGCGGTAACGCGGCCTTCGCGCCGCGCGACGATCAGCGCATCGTGCTGCCGGGCGTCGTAGGTCGCGGCGGCGATAGCGGCAGGCGGCTGCGCGAGCACTGCGGGCGTGACGAGGGCCAGTGCGCAGACTGCTAGAGGTGGAAATCCTTGTGATGCATATGCAAGGCGATGAGACAACGAGCAGGCGAGCGCAGCTTTGCGCCCGGCCATGACCGTGCCTCCAGCTTTTTTCTGGATGAACACTCTGCTCCCTTGAATTCGGACTGCGGTTTCCGGCGACCGACGCCGCAGCGAAAACCGGGCTGCCGGCGTATGTGACAAGCCGGCAACCTTGAAAACTCACTTGGGAATCACTCTAGAGAGGATCAATAGCAATGGCAAACCAAAGTGCCACGAACTGGTTGTATGTGTGAACAGATTCGCGTTTTTGGCGTCCCCGTCGTTTACTTTTGTGGTCTGGAAGCCATCGATGCCGGCTCGCGACCGGCCTAAGATCGCACGATGAACGCTGCTACCCAGGCCCCTTTGCCGCTTCCCCGCTTCTGGTCCCACCTCACCACGCGCGACTTCGCCGCGCTCGATGCGGCAACCACCGTCGCAGTGCTGCCGCTGGGCGCGACCGAGCAGCACGGGCCGCACCTGCCGCTGGGCGTGGACACGGTGCTGGCAGACGGCATCGTCGCCGCGTCGCTGCCCCTGTTGCCGGCCGAACTGCCGGTGCTGTTCCTGCCGACCCAGCAGATCGGCCTGAGCCCCGAGCACGCGCGCTTCGCGGGCACGCTCACGCTGTCGGCCGAGACTTTGATCCGCCTGTGGAACGAGATCGGCGCGGGCGTGGCGCGCGCGGGCGTGAAGAAGCTGGTGCTGTTCAATGCGCACGGCGGCCATGTGGGCGCGATGGACATCGTGGCGCGCGAGCTGCGCGCGGCGCACGGGCTCATCGTCTACAGCGTGAGCTGGTTCAACCTGCCGCTGGGCGACGCGGGCACGCAGTTCAGCGCGCAGGAGCACCGCTTCGGCGTGCACGCGGGCGAGATCGAGACTTCGATGATGCTGGCGCTGACGCCGCAACTCGTGCGCATGGGCCAGGCGCAGGACTTTCGCTCCACCTCCGAGCAGCGCGCGGCCGACTACGCCATCCTGGGCAACGGCAAGAGCGCCAAGCTCGGCTGGGCGATGGAGGACTACAACGCCCATGGCGCCGCCGGCAACGCGGCCGCTGCCACGGCAGAGCATGGCCAGGCGGTGATCGATGCGGCAGCGCAGCAACTGGCGCTGCTGCTGGCGGAGGTGTCGCGGCTGCCGCTGGGCACGGCCAACACCGGCCCGCTGCCCTGACCTGATAAGGCACGGCAGGGGCTCGCTTCGGTGCCCATGTCGCGTTAACGTTGACCTAACGGTTCTGCGCTAACTTCGCGGCGCATCAACCAAACAATGGGAGACGGCGTGCGCGTGTTACTTGTCGAAGACGACGAAATGATCGGGAAGAGCCTGCTGCGCGGCCTCGAGCGATCGGGCTGGGCGGTGGACTGGGTGCGCGACGGCCTGCTCGCGCGCAGCGCACTGGCCGACGGCGACTACACCTGCGTGCTGCTGGACCTGGGCCTGCCCGGAATGGACGGCATCGAGGTGCTGCGCCACGCGCGCGGCCTCAAGAACGACACGCCGATCCTGATCCTCACCGCGCGCGACGGCCTCGGCCAGCGCGTGGAGGGGCTCGACCTCGGCGCCGACGACTACCTGCTCAAGCCCTTCGAGCTGCCCGAACTGCTGGCGCGCATGCGCGCGGTGGTGCGGCGCCGCCATGGCGCCTCCAACTCCATCATCGGCAGCGGCAAGGTGCAGCTCGACCTCACCACGCGCGAGGTGCTCTACCAGGGCACGCGCGAAACGCTCTCGGCCCGCGAGTTCGCGCTGATGCACGCCATGCTCGAGCGCCCCGGTGCCATCCTGTCGCGCGAGCAGCTGGAGAACCGCATCTACGGATGGGGCGAGGAGGTGATGAGCAACGCGGTCGACGTGATCATCCACAACATGCGGCGCAAGCTCGGCGCCGACACCATCCGCAACGTGCGAGGCCTGGGCTGGCGCGTGGTGGATTCATGAGTTCTCCAATGACCGCCGCGCCGGGCCGGCCCTGGTACTCGCCGAGTTCGCTGCGCAACAAGCTGCTGATGTGGCTGGTGGTGGTGCATCTTCTCGCGGCGGCCGGCGTCGCGTGGTTCACCTACGTCAGCTACGACAGGCTCATCGTCACCTTCAAGGACGACCAGATGCAGATGCTGGCCGACTCCTACGCCGGCAACGTGATCGTGCCCGAGCTCAGGCCGGCCGACGAACGCAGCATCTTCGACCGCGGCGCCTTCGTGATCCAGATCTGGAACGGGCGGGGCGAGCTGCTGGCCAGCTCGTGGCCCGCGCTGGCCATGGCCCGCCAGCCGTCGGAGGGGCTGAGCACCGTGCGCACGGCCTCCGGCGACGACGGCATGTGGCGCGTGTACTCCACCGCGCCAGTGGCCGACCCGGGCCGCTTCCAGGTGCAGGTGATCCAGAACGGCGGCTTCGTGCGCCGGCTGGTGGCCAAGCGCGCGCTGTCTTCGACGGCATCCATCGCGCTGCTGCTGCCCATGTCGCTGGCCGTGCTGTGGCTGGTGGTGTGGACATCGTCGCGCAAGCTGCGCAGCGTGGCGCTCGACGTCGCGGCGCAGGACGAGCGCAGCCTCTCGGAGCTGTCGGTGTCGCGCGTGCCCGACGAGATCGCGCCGCTGGTGGAAGCCTTCAACAGCCTGCTCGGGCGGCTGCGCCAGGCCTTTGCCGCGCAGCGCCGATTCGTGCAGGACGCTGCGCACGAACTGCGCACGCCCATTGCCGCCATCGGCCTGCAGCTGGACAACATGCGCGCCGAAGTGCCCACCGAGGCCGTCGCCGAGCACTACGTGCACCTCAAGGGCGGCGTGACGCGCGCCCAGCACCTGATCGAACAGCTGCTGCGCTTGTCGCGCCAGGAAAGCAGCACCGAGCCCGAGGCGCCGGTGTCGCTCGACGTGGCCTCGGTGTTGCGCGACAGCGTGGCCCAGCTGATGGTCGTGGCCGACCGCCGCCGTATCGACATCGGCTTCGAGGGCGAGACCTCCGCGACGGTGACCGCGCCCCCGGCCGAGCTGCGCAGCGTCTTCGACAACCTGATCGACAACGCGCTGCGCCATTCGCCCGAGGGCGGTGTGGTCGACGTGCGGCTGCACGAGGTGGAGGGGCGGCCGGTGGTCGATGTGCTGGACAACGGGCCGGGCATTCCGCCCGAGCTGATCGAGCGCGCCTTCGACCGCTTCTTCCGGGTGCCGGGCAACTCGACCGAAGGCAGCGGCCTGGGCCTTGCCATCGCGCGCATGGCCGCGCTGCGCAACGGCCTGCGCATCGTGCTGGCCAACCGCCATGACGCACAGGGCCGGCCTGCGGGGCTGCAGGCGCGCGTCCACCTGCGCGATCACCTGCGCGATCACGGGGTGGGCCGCGCGGCTTAACGCTCAGGTAACTCTCGCTTAAAGGTCGCATAAAGCGGGCTTCCTACAGTGACTCCAGCCGCGAAAGCGGTCGCGCCGCAAGGCGCCAACCCAGTCTTCAAAAGGAGTTCACATGCGAAAGACCCTCGGCCTCCTGGCCATCCTTACCCTGGCCGGTGCGGCCCATGCAGAAAGCTACGACGGCGTGCACCAGGGCGCCGGCCTGCTCGCGCGCGACGACGTGGCGACCCAGGCCGTTGCCACGGCCCACGCCCCCGACCAGAACGTGACGCGCGGCTCGCGCGGGCCCGATCCCTTCACCTCCACCATCTCGCGCGAGGCCATGCGCCAGGTCGCGGTGACGACGGCCCATGCGCCCGACCAGAACGTGACCAGCGGCTCGCGCGTCAACAGCGTCGTCATCTCCACGATGCCGCCGGTGCGCTCCGCGATCGGCGAGGCACCGGCCAGCCGCTTCTGACGCCCAGGCGCGCAAGGAACCCACGATGGAAGCCGAACAACAAAAAGACGGCTACACCCGCCGCACCGTGCTGATCACGAGCGCGGCCGGCGTGGCCACCGCCACGCTGCCGCATGCGGGCCAGGCACAGCAGGCACCAGCGCCAGCGCCTGCGACGACCGACGCCGCGGCCTTGCCGCTGGCCGATGTCGCGCTGCGCATCAACGGCCAACTGCATACCCTGTCCATCGATCCGAGGGTCACGCTGCTCGACCTGCTGCGCGAGCAGCTGCACCTCACGGGTTCCAAGAAGGGCTGCGACCACGGCCAGTGCGGCGCCTGCACGGTGCTGGTCAATGGGCGGCGCATCAACAGCTGCCTCACGCTGGCGGTGCTGCACGAGGGCGACGAGGTGACGACCATCGAGGGCCTGGGCGAGCCGAAGAAGCTGCACCCGATGCAGGCCGCCTTCGTCAAGCACGACGGCTACCAGTGCGGCTACTGCACGCCGGGCCAGATCTGTTCGGCGGTCGGCATGCTCGGCGAGATGCGCGGCGGCATGCCGAGCCATGTCACGCGGGATCTCGTGGCGCGCCCGGTCTTCAGCGACGAGGAAATGCGCGAGCGCATGAGCGGCAACATCTGTCGCTGTGCGGGCTATCCGAACATCATCGCGGCCATCCGCGAGGTGGCGGGAGCACGGACATGAGAGCCTTCACCTTCGAGCGCGCCGCCACGCCGGCCGCCGCGGCGCTGGCAATGCAGCAGCACCCGGGCGCGCGCTTCATAGCGGGCGGCACCAACCTGCTGGACCTGATGAAGCTCGACATCGAGCAGCCCACGCACCTGATCGACGTCAACCGCCTGGGGCTCGATCGCATCGAGGCCATGCCCGACGGCGGGCTGAAGATTGGCGCGCTGGTGCGCAACAGCGACCTCGCCGCCGACCCGCGCGTGCGTCGCGGCCATCCGCTGCTGTCGCGCGCGTTGCTGTCCGGCGCCAGCGCGCAGCTGCGCAACAAGGCGACCACCGCGGGCAACTTGCTGCAGCGCACGCGCTGCTTCTACTTCTACGACACGACCAAGCCCTGCAACAAGCGCACGCCGGGCAGCGGCTGCGCGGCCATGGAAGGCTTCAACCGCATCCACGCGATCCTCGGCGCGAGCGCGCAGTGCATCTCGGTGCATTCGTCCGACATGGCGGTGGCGCTGCGCGCGCTCGACGCGCAGGTGGAGACCGTGTCAGCCAGCGGTGCCACGCGCCGCATTCCCATCGCCGAACTGCATCGCCTGCCCGGCAGCACGCCCGAGGTCGAGACCGCGCTGGCGCCGGACGAGCTGATCACCGGCGTGACCCTGCCAGCGCCGCTCGGCGGCGTGCAGCTCTACCGCAAGGTGCGCGACCGCGCTTCCTACGCCTTCGCGCTGGTCTCCGTCGCGGCCGTGGTGGTGTGCGAGGGCCGCACGGTGACCGGCGCGCGCCTGGCCTTCGGCGGCCTGGCCGCGAAGCCGTGGCGCAACGAGGAAGCCGAACGGCGGCTGATCGGCACCGACGGTGGCGCGCGGGCGCGCGATGCCGTCGCCGACCTGCTGCTGGCCGATGCGCGCGGCCACGGGCACAACGATTTCAAGATTCCGCTGCTGCGCCGCACCCTGCACGCCACGTTGGCGCAGGCGATCGAAACCACCTGAAGGGAGCTGGCACCATGCAATTCACCGAAGCCGCCGGGCCGAGTGCCTTGGACCGCGAACGCGTGCTTGGCCGCCCGCTGGACCGCATCGACGGGCCGCTCAAGGTCAGCGGCCGCGCCCACTACAGCTACGAGTGCCACGACGAAGTGCCCGACGCCGTCTACGGCTGGGTGGTGCTCGCCGGCATCGCCAAGGGCCGCATCACGCGCATCGACACCGCCGAGGCGCAGCGCGCGCCGGGCGTGCTGCTGGTCTACACCTACGCCAACGTTCCGCGCATGGTGCCGAAGGGGCGTGCCAACGTGGTCTCGCAGCTTTCGGGGCCTGAGGTGCAGCAGCACGGCCAGGCGGTGGCCTTCGTGGTGGCGCAGACCTTCGAGCAGGCGCGTGCGGCCGCGTTCATGATCCGCATCGACTACGAGCGCAGCGCAGGCCGCTTCGATCTCGCGGCCGCGAAGGCGAGCGCCCCCAAGCCCGGCGAAGACCCCAGCGCCGGCAGCGAGAGCGCGGCCGATACGGCGGTGGGCGACTTCCAGGGCGCCTTCGACGCCGCGCCCGTCACGCTCGATGCGACCTACACCACGCCCGACCAGCATCCCGCGATGATGGAACCGCAGGCCACTACCGCGCGCTGGGACGGCGACCGGCTCACGCTCTACACCTCGCACCAGATGCCGAACTGGGCCGCAGGCGACGTGGCTGCCATGCTGGACGTGCCGGTCGCGCAGGTGCGCGTGGTCTCGGCCTTCGTCGGCGGCGGCTTCGGCTCCAAGCTGCGCACGCATGCGGACGCGGTGCTATCGGCCTTCGCGGCGCGCGAACTGCGGCGGCCGGTGAAGACGGCGCTGGCGCGCGAGCAACTGCTCAACCACACGACGCGCCGCGCAGCGACCATCCAACGCGTGCGGCTCGGCGCCACGCCCGACGGCCGGCTCACCGCCATCGGCCACGAGACCTGGACCAGCAACCTGCCGGGCCGCAACTACTACGAGGGCGCATCGCGCCAGACGCGCCTGCTCTATGCCGCCCCCAACCGCATGACGGCGCACCGCCTGGCGGCGCTCGACCTGCCCGAGGCCGCGGCCATGCGCGCGCCGGCCACCGCCAGCGGCCAGATGGCCTTCGAGGTGGCGCTCGACGAGCTTGCCGAGAAGCTGCGCATCGACCCGGTGCAACTGCGCATCCTCAACGACAGCCAGCACGACCCTGAACGCGGACCTTCGCGCCCTTACTCGGGGCGCAAGCTGGTCGAGTGCCTGCGAGAAGGCGCGCAGCGTTTCGGCTGGGCGAAGAGAAACCCCGTGCCGGGGCGGGTGCGCGACGGCCGCTGGCTGGTCGGCATGGGCGTGGCCAGCGCCATTCACCACCACTCGGTGCGGCCGTCGAGCGCGAAGCTGAGCCTCGATGCGCAGGGCCGGCTGCTGATCGAGACCTCGATGACCGACATCGGCACCGGCACCTACACCGTGCTGGCGCAGATCGCGGCCGAGATGACGGGCATTCCGATGGACCGCATAGGTGTGCGATTGGGCGACACCGCGTTTCCCATGGGCGCGGGCTCGATTGCCTCGATAGGCGCGTCGAGCGCCGGCGCCTCGGTCTTCGACGGCTGCCAGCAACTGTGCCGCCTGCTCGCCGAGCGTGCCGGCTTCGACGCGCAGAAGGCGCGCTTCGAACGCGGCCGCATCGCCTTCGGGCGGCGCTCGCACGAGCTCGGCGAGCTGGCCGGCGCGGAAGGCCTCAGTGTGGTCGGCACCGTCGAGCCCGGCGACCTGCACCGCCGCTATGCGCAGGCCGCGTTCGGCGCCCACTTCTGCGAGGTGGGCGTGGACATCGACACCGGCGAGACGCGCGTGCGCCGCATGCTCGGCGTGTTCGCGGCGGGCCGCATCCTCAACATGAAGACCGCGCGCAGCCAGGCCATCGGCGGCATGGTGTTCGGCGTGGGCGCGGCGCTCACGGAAGAAGCGGTGGTCGATGTGCACCACGGCTACTTCGTGAACCACGACATGGCCGAGTACCTGGTGCCAGTGCATGCCGACATTCCGGACATCGACGCCGTGTACCTGCAGGACGCCGACGATCTCGCGAGCCCGATCAAGTCGAAGGGCATCGGCGAGCTCGGCACCTGCGGCTCGGCCGCGGCGGTGGCGAACGCGATCTACAACGCCACCGGCGTGCGCGTGCGGAACTACCCGATCACGCTCGACAAGCTGCTGCCCGGGCTGCCGTTGCGTGCTTGAATGGCGGCGTTGCCATGCACCGCCCTTCGCCATGCCTGCCACTGCCTCCTTCGCCGCGCTGATGCGCAAGCTCCTGCTGGCCGCTGCGGCCTGCATCGCCCTGTCGCTCGCCGGATGCGCGACGCTCCCCGACGAAGGGCCGCGCACCGCCAGTACCTCGCTGCCCGTGCAGGGCCCCGCCACGCCGCTCGACCGGATCGCCACCGCGTCGATGGAGGGCGCCGAGCCCGGGGCCAGCGGCTTCCGCCTGATGCTGGGCCTTGCCAGCATGGACACGCGCCTCGTGCTGCTGCGCGGCGCGCAACGCTCGCTCGACCTGCAGTACTACCACCTGCACGACGACGCGACCGGCCGGCTGGTGCTGCGGGAGCTGCGCAACGCGGCCCAGCGCGGCGTGCGCGTGCGGCTGCTGGTGGACGACCTCTACACGGAAGACATCGGGCCGCTGCTCCAGGGCCTGGGCGCCTATCCGAACGTGGAAGTGCGCATCTTCAATCCCTTTCCCACGCGCGGCGGCATGGTCACCCGCTTCGGCTTCGCCCTGTTCGACTTCGACCGCGTCAACCGCCGCATGCACAACAAGCTGTTCGTGGCGGACGGCGTGCTGGCCGTGGCCGGCGGGCGCAATCTGGGCGACGTCTATTTCATGCGCGACACCGACGACAACTTCTTCGACTACGACGTGCTGGTGGCGGGCGCGGTGCTGCCGCAGATGGCGAGCATCTTCGACGAGTACTGGAACGCGCCGCAGGTGCGCACCGCGGCTTCGGTGCTGCACCCGTCGGGCGACATCGAAGCCGCGCGCCGGAGCTTCGACGCGCGGGTGGACGGGGCCGACACGCCCGAACCGGTGCCGTTTCGCACTGTCGACCCCTTGGGCCGCGTCACCCTCGGCGACGAACTGCAGGCGGGCCATGTGAAGCTCGCGTTCGGCCGCGCGCAGGCCTTCGCCGATTCACCGGCCAAGGCCTGGGGCCAGGCGGAGACTCAGCGCCTGCCCAGCGGCGCGCTCATCGACACCAGCCGCCGCCTGCTGGGCGAGGCGGCGCAGCAGGCGCAGTCCGAGATCATCACCTCGTCGCCGTACTTCGTGCCCGGCCCGGCGGCGCTCGAAGGCATGCGCCGCAACGCGGCGCGGGGCATCCGCCAGACGCTCATCACCAACTCGCTGGCCGCCACCGACGAGCCGGTGGTGCACACCGGCTATCGCCGCTACCGTGCCCGGCTGCTGGGCGACGGCATGCAGATCTACGAGATCCACCCGAATGCGGGCCGGGCGCTGTTCGTCGGCAGCATCGGAGCAGGCACGCAGGTGCGGCTGCACACCAAGGCGCTCGTGATCGACCGGAAGACCCTCTTCCTGGGCTCGGTCAACATGGACCCGCGCTCGGACGCGCTGAACACCGAGTTCGGCCTGCGCATCGACTGCCCCGCGCTGGCCGAGGAGGCGCGCGCCTTCTTCGGCGAACTCATGCAGCACTCGGCCTTCCAGGTGCGGCTCAAGCCGGGCAGCGACAGCGAGCTGGAATGGTGGCGCGTGGACGGCGACCAGCCGGTGAAGGTGACCGACGAGGAGCCAGGCGCGGACCTGGCGACGCGCGCGAAGCTCTATCTGCAGTCGCTGGTGATTCCCGAGTCGATGCTGTAGGGAAGAGGGTGCTAGGACGCGTTGCGCCCGAGCACGCCGGCGAACATGCCGGTATCGACATTGCCCCCGCTCACGCACACACCCACCGTCTTGCCGCGCCAGCGTTCCTGCTGCTGGAGCGCGGCTGCCAGTGCGGCTGCACCGGCACCCTCGGCAACGTTGTGCGTGTCGCTGAACAGGATGCGCATGGCCTCGGCGATCTCGTCGTCGGTGACGGTGATGACGTCGTCGGCTTCGCGCAGGATCACTTCGACCGATTCGGGCACCGGTACGCGGCAGGCCATGCCGTCGGCCAGCCGCGTGGTGACGGGCGACTCGACGGGCTTGCCGGCGCGGAAGGAATCGCGGTACGCCGTGGCATGCGCCGACACCACGCCGATGAGCTTGGTCGACACGCCGCAATGCGCGCGTGCCGCCGCCGCGGCGGCAAAGCCGGAGCCCAGGCCGATGGGCACGAACAGCACGTCGGGCGGCGTGTCTTTCAACGCGCTGAAGAACTCCACGTAGGCAGTCGACACGCCGCGCACCAGCTCGCGGTGGAACGAGGGCACGCGGTGCAGGCCGTCGCGCTCGGCCAGCACGGCGGCGTGTTCGGAAGCCGCCTGGAAGTCGTCGCCATGCTCGACCAGCGTGACGCCGAGCGCGCGCATCGCGGCGTTCTTCTCGGTCGAATTGCCGTGCGGCACCACGATGGTTGCGGCCAGCCCATGGCGCCGCGTGGCGAAGCCGACCGACTGGCCGTGGTTGCCGCGCGTGGCGCTGATGGCGTGGCGCACTTCGGGCTGTTCGCGCTTCAGGGTTTCGAAGTAGGTCAGGCCGCCGCGGATCTTGAATGCGCCGGCCGGCGTGTGGTTCTCGTGCTTGGCCCACACGGTGGCGCCCAGGCGCTGCGACAGTAGCGGCCAGGCGTGCTGCGGCGTGGGCGGCATGGCCGCATGCACGGTGCGCTGCGCGGCTTCGATTTCTTCGCGGGTGAAGTTCACGGGATTTCCTTACTTGCGTTCGGTGAGTGCCACGCGAACGGCCAGCGCGGCCAGCACGCTGCCCATCACATAGCGCTGCGCGCGCAGCCAACCCGCGCTTTGCGACAGCACGGCCGTGATGCTGGCGGCGCCGACGATCATCACCGTGTTGACCACGGCGCTGGTCGCCATCTGCGCGATGCCCAGCTGCATGCTCTGCAACAGCACCGAGCCGCGCTCTGGGTGAATGAACTGCGGAAAGAACGAGAGATAGAACATCGCCACCTTCGGGTTCAGCAGGTTCGTGAGAAAGCCCATGCGGAACAGCTTGCCCGGCGGATCGGCCGGCAGTGCGCGCGCCTCGAAGGGCGCATTGCCCCCGGGCCTGACCGCCTGCCACGCGAGCCACAGCAGGTAAGCCGCACCGGCGATGCGGATCGCGTCGAAGGCCAGCGGCACGGCCAGCAGCAGCGCGGTGAGCCCGAGCGCCGCGGCGAACAGGTGCGCCAGGAACGCCAGCAGCACACCGCCCAGCGAAATGAGCCCGGCGCGGCGGCCCTGCACCAGCGTGCGCGAGACGCAATAGATCATGTTCGGCCCCGGTGTGAGCGCCAGCAGCAGCGAGGCGAGGGCGAACCAGGCGATTTCGGTGAGGCTCAGCATGATCGGGTCAGAGTCCTTGCGATTCGAGGGTGACGGGGCCGCGCGGCGTGTCGAGCACGGCGATGAGGTTGGGCGGGCCGGCATCGACCTCCATGCCGGTCATGCCGATGGCCGACAGGGCGGCAACCAGCGTGGGCGCGCGCGGGTGTACGGCGCGCAGCGCGCGCATGGCGAGGCCCGATTTCGGCATGGCGTCGGTGGGATGCACGGGGCCCCATTGGATCAGCGTGGGCAGCGCGCCGTAGAACAGCCGCTGGCCGTCGTCGCGCACGGTGATCTGCCATTCGAGCCGGCCGGCGGGCGTGTCGCGCGAGGCTTCGAGCAACTGGCCGCGATCGATGTGCGCATGCTCTTCATGCGCGAGCGCGCGCGTTGCCGCATTCGCGTCGGGCACGCGGGCGACGAAATGAATCAGCTTCGGGCCATGCTGTGCGAGCCCGGCCTGCAGCGCGGCGTCGTCGAGGTCGAACCAACGGTGCGTCTTGGGGCGCGATGGCTGCTTGCCCGGCTCTATCGCGATGATTTCCGCGTAGGCCGCCGGAAAAGCGTCGCTCGCGATGTTCAGCAGGCGGTTGTGCGTGCCCATCAGCGGATGCGAGCCGCCCGGGGCCGGCGTGACGCCGAGCGTTGCTTCGCACCAGGCCACGCCCTCGGCAAGCGAGGCGGCGGCAATCACGAGATGGTCGAGCTGCGCGTGCATGGCGGGTGCTGCTGCGTTCAGAGCGTGACGCTGCCGTCGACGCAGGTCACGGCATCGCCGCCGACCCAGATCTTTCCTTCGGCATCGCGCTCGATGTAGACGCGGCCTGCGCGGCCCAGGCACTGGCCCTGCGCGGCAAGGTAGCGCTCGGGCATGTGGCCGTCGGCGATCAGCCACTCGGCCAGGCTCGCGTTGAGGCTGCCGGTGACCGGGTCTTCCTGCACGCCGATGGGCTCGGCGAAGGCGCGCACTTCGAGGTCGATCTTCGCGCCGTCTTCGTTCGGGGTCGCGGGCCGGTTGCCGAAGGCGCGTGCCTCGCGGTTCGAGCGGCCGATGAGCAGCGAGGTGTCGTGCGCCGCGGGCACGCCCGCCACGCCGGCCTTCACGCCCAGCTCCTTCAGGGCGCGGTGGTCGGGCTGCAGCGCCAGCACGGCGTCGGCATCGTTCACCAGCAGGCCGAACCAGACCGGCCCGTTGTCGAGTACCTGCGCCGCGATGACCTGCTGCGCCTTCAGGCCCAGCGCGCCGGCCACCTTGGCCAGCAGGGCGGGGCTCGGGGCGCTGCGTTTGAGCGGCGGTGCGGCGAAGGCCAGGCGGCTGCCCTCGCGCCGCAGCGGCACCAGCCCGGCGCCGCACTGCTGCACGACCAGGCCCGCGGCCTTGGGCTTGCCGCCGGCCTGCAGCCACGCATGGCAGCTGCCAATGGTCGGGTGGCCGGCAAAGGGCAGCTCGCCGCCGGGCGTGAAGATGCGCACGCGGTAGTCGGCGGCCGGATCGGTGGGCGGCAGCAGGAAGGTGGTCTCGGACAGGTTGGTCCACTGCGCAAAGCGCTGCATGGCGGCGTCGTCGAGGTCCTGGCCATCGATCACCACCGCGAGCGGGTTGCCGTAGTAGGCGGTGGCGGTGAAGACGTCGACTTGCTTGAAGGGGCGGGATTTCATCGGATTCATTCGAGGGGAAGGTCGAGCACGCCGCGCGTGCCCGGGCGGGAAAGCAACTCTGAATACCAGCGCTCGACGTTCGGCCAGTTCGGCCTGCGGTATTCGGCAGCCGGCAGGTTGAACCAGCGGTGCGTCTCGCAGCCGACGGGAATGTCGGCCATGGTGAAGCGCTGGCCGGCCATGTACGGCTGGCGTGCGAGGTGCGCATCGAGCATCGCGAACTGCGCTTCGCTGGCACGCACCGATGCGTCGATCAGCACGCTCTGGCGCTCCGACGGCGGTGTGCGCACCCACTGGATGAAGGCGTCGCGGCTCGTGCGGTTGAGCGTGGTCTGCTGCCAGTCCATCCAGCGCTCGGCGTCGAAGCGTGCGGGCAGCTCGCTCGGGTAGAAGTTGCCGTGCGAATGCTTGGCGCAGAGGTAGCGCACGATCACGTTCGACTCCCAGAGCGTCACGCGCTCGGCGCCTTCGCCGTCGTCGATGGTGGGCACCATCGCATTCGGGTTGAGCGCGAGGTATTCGGGCGTCTGCACCACGCCGAACTTGCCGCCGGCCTCGGTGCGCTGGAAGTCGAGCCCGAGCTCCTGCGCGCACCACACCACCTTGCGGACGTTGATCGAACTGATGCGGCCCCAGATGTTGAGCATGGTTTGGTTCTTTCTTTGCTTGGTTCTTCGGCGACTCGGGCCCGCAGGCTCAGGCCCGCATGATGCGCGCGGTGCCCGACACGCGGATCGAGCTGCCCGGCGCGGGTGAAATGTCGGCATGCAGGCGCGACAGCATGCCCATGTCTTCGCCCTGCACCACGTCGATGGCGCCGCCGTGCGGCCAGTCGATGTCGCGCAGGTAGCCGGCCAGCGCGGCCGTGGCGGCGCCGGTGGCGGGGTCTTCGTACACGCCGCCGGACGCGAAAGGGTTGCGCGTGTGCAGCCGCTGCGCGGTCTCGGCGAAGACCAGCACGATGGTCGTGAGCCCGGCGTAGGCCATCAGCGTACGGCCGGCTTCCAGCTCGTAGTGCATCGCCGACAGCGCTGCTCGGCTTGCCAGGGCCAGCACCAGATGGTCGGCACCCGCATGGGCGATGGCCGGCGGAATGCGCGGGTCCAGGTCTTGCCGTGAATAGCCGAACAGGGCGAGGGCTTCGGACAGCAGTTCGGGCGATGCAGCGGCGCTGCGCGTGGGCGGCGACTGCAGCGCCGCCTCGACCAGGCTGCCGTTGCGCCGGCCTTCCACGGTGATCTGCGCATTGTTGAGCGTCAGTGGGAATACGCCGTCGCCTTGCTGCATTGCCAGTGCGGCACCCAGCGCGATCGTCGCGTGGCCGCAGAAGGGCACTTCGGACTGCGGTGCAAAGTAGCGCACGCGCCAGCCGCCAGCACCAGTGGGAGCGGCGGGAGCGGCGAACGCGGTTTCCGAAAAGCCGACTTCCGCGGCAATGCGCTGCATCTGCGCCGCGGGCGGCAGCGCATCGGCGATGACGACGCCGGCGGGGTTGCCGCCCGCCTCGCCATCCGAGAAGGCCGCGATCTTCAGAACGTTCATGGAAAACCCTCTTCAGCGAGGTGAAGGACGATCGAGGAAGAGCAGGCGCACGGCCAGCCCCAGCATCACGGCGGCCAGCAGACCGCTCTGGAACCGCGCCGCACCGGGACGGTCGTGCAGCCAGCGGCCGACCTGGCCGCTGCATGCGCCCAGCAGCGTGTTGAAGGCCAGCGCGGCCATCGACAGCACCACGCCGAGCTGCACCAGCTGCAGCGGCACGCTGCCGCGCGAGGGGTCGACGAACTGCGGCAGGAACACCATGAAGAACAGCAGCGCCTTCGGATTGACGAGGTTGTTCAGCAGCGCCATGCGCACGATGCGGCCGAAGCCGGCGGGCTGCGCCTGCGCGCCGATGCGAAGGCCGTCACCGCTTCGCAGCGCCTGCACCGCCAGCCACACCAGGTACAGCGCGCCCGCATAGCGCAGCACGTCGAACGAGGGCGGCCACGCAGCCACCAGCGCGGTGACGCCGGTGGCTGCGAACAGCGTGTGCACGAGGTCTGCCGCCGAGATACCGATGGCCGCCGCAAAACCGCCGCGCGGGCCATGGGCCACGCCGTGCGAGAGCACGAAAGCCATGTTCGGGCCGGGCGACAGGAACAGCGCCAGAACCGCGAGCAGGAAGAGCGACAGCGTTGCGAGGCCGATCACGGGAAGGCTCCTTGTTGTGCTTTCAGACCTGCGCGGCGGCCAGCTTCTTGTCGCCGAGCAGCACCAGTTCTTCGCGCAGCGTCTGCGCCAGCGCGGCGATGGCGGTGTCGATCTCGTCCTCGCTGGCCGTCACGAACGACAGGCGCAGCGTGCGCGGATCGCCTTCGCCCGCATAGAACGGCGCGCCGGGCACGAAGGCCACGTTGCGCTCCACCGCCTTGGGCAGCAGCGTCACGGTGTCGATGCCCTCGGGCAGGCGCGCCCACAGGAACATGCCGCCCTTGGGGGCGTTGAACTTCACGTCCAGGCCGGCCATCTCGCGCGTGAGCGCGGCGATCATCGCGTCGCGCTGGCGCTTGTAGAGGGCGCGGATGGTGGGCACGTGGCGGTCGAGGAACTTGTCCTTCATCACGGCCGAAACCATGCGCTGCGTGAAGATCGGCGTGTGCAGGTCGACCGCCTGCTTGGCCTGCAGCAGCTTCGGGTAGATGGACTTGGGCGCCACCAGGAAGCCCAGGCGCAGGCCGGGGGCCAGCACCTTCGAGAACGAGCCCAGGTAGATCACGCCTTCGGGGTTGCGCGCGGCCAGCGGCAGCGGCGGGGCTTCGTCGAACCAGAGCTCGCCGTAGGGGTTGTCCTCGACGATGGGCAGGTTGGCGGCAGCGGCGGCGGCCGACACGGCGGCGCGGCGCTCTTCGGTCATGGTGCGGCCGGTGGGGTTCTGGAAGTTGGGCAGCAGGTAGACGAAGCGTGCGTCCTTGGCCTTGGCCACGAGGTCTTCGACGATCACGCCGTCGTCGTCGCTGGCCACGCCCACGGGATGCGGCTCCATCGGGCCGAAGGCCTGCAGCGCGCCGAGGTAGGTGGGCGTTTCGACCAGCACCTTGCTGCCCGGATCGATCAGCACCTTGGCCACGAGGTCGAGGCCCTGCTGCGAGCCGGTGGTGATGAGCACCTGCGAGGCATCGACGTCCCACGGCAGCATGTCGGCCACGGCCTGGCGCAGCGGCGCGTAGCCTTCGCTGGCGGCGTACTGCAAGGCGGCCTGGCCGTCGTTGTGCAGCACTTCGGCGCAGGCGTCGGCAAAGGCCTGGATCGGGAAGGTCTTGGGCGAGGGCAGGCCGCCGGCCAGGCTGATGATGCCGGGGCGCTCGGTGACCTTGAGGATTTCACGCAGCACCGAGGGATTCATCTTGGCGGCGCGGGCGGCGAGTTTCCAGTTCATGGCTTTCTTCTTTCAGGCGGTGAGGTGAGATTCGAATAATGCGGGCAGGCGCAGCGGCGCTCAATCCGGCTGGATGTCGCCACGGTATACGACGCGGGCCTTGTTGTCTTGCGGCTGCGAGAGGCGCTTGCTGATGACCACCGTGGCCACCACCGCGACGGCAAAGCCCAGCGTGACCATGTCGAGCGGCTCGCCCAGCAGCGGGATCGACGCGAGGATCGAGAGAAAGGGCTGCAGCAGCTGCGTCTGGCTCACGCGCAGCGCACCGCCCAGGGCCAGGCCGCGATACCAGGCGAAGAAGCCGATCCACATCGAGAACGTGCCGACGTAGACGAAGCCCAGCCAAGCCGACGTGGCGACGGGCTGCTGCGGCCACAGTGCCAGCGCGGCCGGCAGCGTGAAGGGCAGCGCCATCACGCAGACCCAGCAGATCACGCGCTCGGCGCCAAGCGACGGCGTGACCTGCGCGCCGTAGATGTAGCCGATGGAGGCGGCGATGACCGCGCCGACCAGCAGCAGATCGGCCCACTCGAAGCCGAAACCGTGCCCGCTCTGGCTCGCGCGCAGCACCGAAAACGCCACCACCAGCAGGCTGCCCGCGACGGCGCAGAGCCAGAAGCCGAGCCGCGCTCGCTGGTGCAGCACCAAGGCCGCGACGGCGGCCGTGACCAGCGGCAGCAGGGCAGTCACCACCGCCGCATGGCTGGCCGTGACCACGCGCAGCGCATAGGCCAGCAACAGCGGAAAGCCGATGGCATTGCCCAGCACCGCGAAGGCCAGCGGCTTCCACTGGTGCGCAGCAGGCCGCGGCGAACGCGTTACCAGCAGGAAGATGGCCGACAGCACGCCTGCCAGCGCCGCGCGCCCGAGCGTGACGAACCACGGCGACAGCTGCGGTGCGTCTTGCGTGCCGGTGGCCAGGCGCGTCATCGGCAGCGTGACGGCGAACATGGCCACGCCGACAACGCCGAGCCACATGCCCAGCGTTTCGTCTTTCATGGCGAGCTTCATACGCTCACCATCCACCAGGCTGTCAGCACCAGTACCAGGCCCATCGCGCGGTTGAACCACAGCAGCCGCGAACCCTTGGCCAGCCAATCGCGCAGCAGCGCGCCGACCAATGCGTAGGCGAAGTTGCTGACGAAGGCATAGGTCAGCATCACCGGTGCCACGATGGCGAAGCGGCGCAGCGCATCGGGCTGCCCGGCGATCCAGCCGGCCACCAGCGTGAGCGCCAGCAGCCAGGCCTTGATGTTCACGAACTGCAGCATCACGCCCTGGCCGAAGCCGACCGACAGCTTGGCGCCGTCGGCCTTGCCGAGCGTGGCGCTGCCGCTGAGCTTGTAAGCGAGCCACAGCAGGTAGCCGATGCCCAGCGCCTTGATGGCCAGGCGCAGCGAAGGCATTGCCACCACCAGCGCGCCGATGCCGGCGGCGCACAGCGCCAGCAGCAGGGTCCAGCCGACGGGCACCGCGACCACGAAGCGCATGGCGCGCGGCAGGCCGCCGTTGGCCGCCAGGGCGGTGGAGAGCGTGGTGTTGGGACCGGGCGAGAAGCTCATCGCCGTGGCCAGCACCAGCAGCGCGGTGAATTCTTGCCAGTTCATGACACACACTCTAAACTTGAGACCATTACAGTTCCAGTACAGTTGGTCGAACAATCGGGCAATCTGTATTGGTCACTCCTTCGACACAGAAGTCGCTACAGCCTGAAAAACGCATGCTGACACGCACCTCCACACAGTCGCTGACGGGGCAATTGGCCGACCGCCTGGCCGAGCGCATCCGCACCCGCCTGCTGCCGCCCGGCGCCCGCCTGCCCTCGGTGCGCGAATGCGCGCGGCAGCAGGGCGTGAGCCCGTACACCGTCGTTGCCGCGTACGACCAGTTGCTGGCGCAGGGGCTGATCGAAGCCCGCCGGCAGCGCGGCTTCTACGTGCGGGATTCCGCGCCGGTACAGGACGGCCGTCCGAATCACGGCGCGGACGCCGGTGGCGCGAGCGGCATGCCGGCGGCGATGGCGGTGCAGATGATGGCCTCGCGCATTCCGGCCGACGCCAGCTCGCTGATACGCAGCATGTTCCACCGCCCGAGCGACAAGCCGCAGCCGGGCATGGGCGTGTTCCCGCCGGACTGGATGTCGTCGACCTTCATGCCCACAGCCGTGCGGCGCATGACCAGTACAGCCGCCCTGCAGGAGCTGTCGCTCCAGTACGGAGAACCGGCCGGCGACATGAGCCTGCGGCGCAGCCTCTCGCAGAAGCTGGTGGGCATTAACGTGCCGGCCTCGCCCGACCAGATCGTGACCACCATCGGCGCCACCCACGCGCTGGACATCGTGAGCCGCACGCTGCTGCGCGCGGGCGACCCGGTGATGGTCGAGGAGCCGGGCTGGGCGCTGGAGTTCGCACGGCTGGAGGCGCTGGGCATGCGCATCCTGCCGGTGCCGCGGCGCGCCGACGGGCCCGACCTGGAGGTGATGGCGCAATACTGCGCGCTGCACCAACCCAAGCTCTTCGTCAGCGTGAGCGTGCTGCACAACCCGACCGGCTACAGCCTCACGCCGGGCAGCGCGCACCGCGTGCTGAAGCTGGCCAACGAATACGACTTCCACATCGTCGAGGACGACACCTACAGCCACCTCGCGCCCGAGCACGCCACGCGGCTCAGCGCGCTCGACGGGTTGCAGCGCACCATCTACGTGAGCGGCTTCGCCAAGATCCTGGCGCCCAACTGGCGCATCGGCTTCCTGGCCGCGCCCCCAGCGCTGAAGGAGCGGCTGCTCGAAACCAAGCTGCTGGCCACGCTGACCTCACCCACGCTGTTCGAGCGGGCGTTGTCGTGGTGCATCGACCAGGGGCAGCTGCGCCGGCACTCGGAGCGCGTGCGCATCCGGCTCGACGGGGCGCGGGGGCGGGCCGTGAAGCTGGCGATGTCGCACGGCTGCACCTTCGCCTCGGAGCCGGCGGGGCTGTTCGGCTGGGTCGACACGGGCGTCGACACCGACGCGCTCACGCAGCGCATGCTCGACCAGGGCTATCTGCTGGCGCCGGGCTCGCTGTTCCACGCGCGCCGGCCGCCGAGCACGATGATGCGGATCAACTTCGCCACGTCGCAGGACGCCACTTTCTGGAAGGTGTTCAGCAAGGTCCGAAGCGAGCTCTGACGGCAGGTAAAAGCCTGGCGCGGGCCGGGCCAAAACCGGGTTAAAAGGCCGGAGGCTTGGAGTAAGCTGGGAACACAAGAAAACCCACCCAGGAGACCACCCGCATGAGCAACGCCAGCAAGCCCTTCGACTTCAGCCAGTTCGTCCCCGGATTCGACTTTCTGAAGAACCTCGCCGGTGGCGCCGCATCGGGTGCTGGCGCCGGTTCGGTGCCGGGGATTCCGAGCCTCGCGAGCTGGGTGGCGCCCACGCTGAGCGTGGAAGAAGTCGACAAGCGCATCCAGGAGCTCAAGACGGTGCAGTACTGGCTCGAACAGAACGGCCATGCCCTCAAGGCCACGATCCAGGCGCTCGAAGTGCAGAAGATGACGCTGTCGACGCTGCGCGGCATGAACGTGCGGATGGAAGACATCGCCAGCGCGTTCACCAAGCAGGCGGCTGCCATGAAGCCTGCACCCGCTGCGGCAGCTCCGGAGCCCGAGCCCGAAGAGGTCGAGGAATTTGAGGAAGAGGACGAGGTGCCCGAAGAGGAAGCTCCGGCACCGACGAAGTCGCGCAGCAGGCCGGCTTCGGCCAAGGCGAAGGCCGCGGCGGCCGATGGCGCCGGCGTGGTCGATCCCATGCAGTGGTGGGGCTCGCTCACCGAACAGTTCCAGCAGATCGCCAGTTCGGCGCTGCAGGACGCGGCCCAGCTGAAGGTGCCGGCCATGGCCCAGCCGCTGGCCGATGCGGTCGGCTCGGTCCTGCGCAAGCCGGCAACGGCCGCCCGCAAGCCTGCTCCGGCCAAGAAGGCTGCAGCGCCGGCTGCCAAAAAGAAGGCGTCGACTGCCGCCCGCAAGCGAACCTCCGCCCGGCGTTGACGTCATACACATCCATTTGTTGAAGAGAACGGGTTGGCACGCATCATGAAGTTGTTTCCCTCCGGTCATGCCACCCATCCGCAATGGCGCATGGCGGCCGGCCTCGTGCTGGCCCAGTTGCGCGCACAGATGGCCCTGCCCGACTACGCCTCGTCGCCGACACTGGGGCTGCTCTACATCACCGACCACTATGCGAGCGAGGCGCAGGACATCCTCGACCACCTGAGCGCCGAGCTGCCTGAAGTGACCGACTGGTCGGGCACCGTCGGCATCGGCGTGTCGGCCAACAACGCCGAGTATTTCGACGAGCCCGGCATGAGCCTGATGCTTTGCGCGTTGCCGAGCGACCAGTACCGCGTGTTCTCGGGCGTGGCGCCGCTGGGCAATTCCGAAATGAGCGGCTTCGAGGCGCACACGGCACTGGTGCACGCCGACCCGGCAACGCCCGACCTGGCCGAGCTGATCGCCGAGATGGCGGGGCGCACCGACACCGGTTATCTGTTCGGCGGGCTGTCTTCGGGGCGCGGCAGCGCGCTGCAGTTTGCCGTTGGTGGCAACGGCAACATCCGCGGGCATGGCGCGGCGGGCGGGGTGTTTTCGGGCGGCCTGTCGGGCGTGGTGTTCGGCGAAGGCGTGCGGCTGGTGTCGCGCGTCACGCAGGGCTGCCAGCCGCTGCGCTCGGGGGCCGTGCGCGAGCGCGAGATCACCGAGGCCGACGGCAATCTGCTGCTGAAGCTCGACGGCGAGCCGGCACTCGACGTGCTGCTGGCCGATCTGCAGGTGTCGCTCGAACGGCCGCAGGAGGCCATCGACGCCGTGCGCAACACGCTGGTCGGCCTGGCCGATGCGGGCAGCGACGGCATCCGCCGCACCGGCGACCTGGGCGCCGACGTGCTGGTGCGCCACATCATCGGGCTGGACCCCACGCGACGCGGCATCGCCATTGCCGACGTGGCCGAAGCCGGCATGCGGCTGACCTTCTGCCGCCGCAACGCGCAGGCCGCGCGGGCCGACCTGATGCGCATCTGCGCGGAAATCCGCGAGGAGCTGGAGCCCGAAGAGCAGACGCTGGCCACCGCGCGCGCCGTGGCGGCGGGCGAGGCCGAGGCGGCGCCGCATCCGGCGCGGCGCATCGCGGGGGCGGTGTACGTGAGCTGCTCGGGGCGCGGCGGGCCGCATTTCGGCGCGCCGGGGGCGGAGCTGCAGATCGTGCGGCATGCGCTGGGCGATGTGCCGCTGGTGGGCTTCTTCGCAGCGGGCGAGATCGCCCGGCATCACCTGTATGGCTATACCGGGGTGCTGACGGTGTTTACCGCTAACGACTGAACCCGATCAGGCCGGTTGAAGCGCTCGCGGCGCGGGCGCCGGCATTCCCGTAAAGGCGAAATCGACCTCGGGCGCCAGCCCGCTAACGATGCGCGCGATCGACTTGCCCGAGCCGCAGGCGTGCGTCCAGCCGAGCGTGCCGTGGCCCGTGTTGAGGAACAGGTTCGGCAGCTTGGTCTTGCCAATCAGCGGTACGTTGCTCGGCGTGGCGGGTCGCAGGCCGGTCCAGAACTGGGCCTGCGTGGTGTCGCCGGCGCCGGGGAACAGTTCTTCGACGCGGCGCACGATGGCTTCGCAGCGCACGCGGTTCAGGTCGCGGTCGTAGCCGTTGAGCTCGGCCGTGCCGGCGATGCGCAGGCGATCGCCCGACTCCGAGGTGTAGCGCGAGAACACGAGCTTGAATTCGTCGTCGGTCAGCGAGACCTGGTGAGCCTTCGATGCGTCCTTGACGGGCAGCGTCACCGAGTAACCCTTGGCCGGGTAGATCGGCAGGCGGATGCCCAGCGGCGCGGCGTACAGCGGGCTCAGCGAGCCCATCGCCAGCACGAAGGCGTCGCCGCGGATGCGCTGGAAGCGGCCTTCGCTGTCGGTGGCTTCGACGTGGTCGATGCTGCCGCCGGCTTCGCGCAGGGCGGTCACGGTGTGGCTCATCAGGAACTTGACTCCTGCCGCGGTGGCCAGGCCCACCAGTTCGCGCGCGAAGCGGTTGGCGTCGCCGGACTCGTCCTCGGCCGTGTAGGTGGCGCCGGCCAGCTTCGAACGGATGTGGGCGAGGGCGGGCTCGATCTTCACGGCTTCATCGGCCGAGATGACCTGGCGCTCGCAGCCCAGGGCGCGCATCTGCTCGGCGGGCGCGAGGGCGCCGTCGAACTCTTTTTGCGTCGTGTAGAAATGCAGGATGCCTTGCGTGCGCTGGTCGTAGTTCAGGCCGGTGTCGCGGCGCAACTGTTGCAACATCGAGCGGCTGTATGTTCCGAGACGCACGATCTGCTCGATGTTGTGGCGGGTGCGCGCCGGCGTGCATTCGCGCAGGAACTGAAGGCCCCAGAGCCACTGGCGCATGTCGGCGCGGATGCGGAAGAGCAGCGGGGCATCTTCCTTGCCCAGCCATTGCAGCACCTTGAGCGGTGCGCTGGGGTTGGCCCAGGGTTCGGCGTGGCTGACCGAGATCTGCCCGCCATTGGCGAAACTGGTTTCGGCGGCCGGGGTGGCCTGCCGGTCGATCACGGTCACTTCGTGGCCGAGTTGCTGGAGGTAGTAAGCCGAGGTCACGCCGAGCAGGCCGGCGCCAAGAACGATCACGCGCATTTCAAGTACCTTTGAGGTTGCAGCGCTTGAACGGCGGACGTGGTGTGCTATTGAATGAATAGCAAAGCAACCGGACGACCGTAGTCCAAGTTGCCGCTCCCCCTGTCCTCGGTACCTGAGAGATTCACCCGCTGCGCCCGCAGAGGGTTTGCTCCTTCGGTGCATCACGACGACCACGTTGGGCAGTGTGATGGCTCTCCAGACGGCGTTTCAGTTGGTGCAGTACAGGCCCCTTGTTCGGACCGACCTGAGCGTTTATGGGAGTTTGCGCCTTCGGTAGGGCCACCGGGGTGGCCCGCTCTCCTGCAGTGGGGCGATTGTAGGCGGGGCTTGCGCGGGCACCAACCTTTGATTTCTCTCCTCTGGCCGAATGGGATAATCGCCTGTTGATTTGCCGCAAGGCGATCGTTCCAAATATCAGCAGGGGACTTCATGATCCTGGTTACTGGCGGCGCCGGCTTCATCGGCGCCAATTTCGTACTCGACTGGCTAGCGAACGGCGACGAGCCGGTCGTGAACCTCGACAAGCTGACCTACGCAGGCAATCTCGAGACACTCGCGTCGCTCAAGAACAACCCGAGG
>NZ_JBPJZK010000014.1:0-108921 GCF_051216475.1 Variovorax nivicola
GGAGGGATCAGGGCCGCAGCTGTTTGAGCGAAGCGAGTTCTGCGGACCCCCTCCGGAGTCGAGCACCGCAGGTTGCCCGTAGCGAAGCGAAGGGACGCAGACAGTAGGGTCGCCTTTCTTTTGCCTACTTTTCTTTGGCGAAGCAAAGAAAAGTAGGTCGCCCGCCGGGGCGAGACCCGGCCCCGGAACGCAAACACGCAACGAGAAGCAAACCGGCTCAAACCGCTTCCTCCTCAATCACAGCCCGCCGCGAGCTCCCCCCACCCAACCGATCAAACGCAAGGTAGATCACAGGCGTAGTGAACAAAGTCAGCAGCTGACTAACAATCAACCCCCCAAAAATCGCCAACCCCAACGGACGCCGCAATTCAGCACCTTCGCCAAAGCTCAACATCAACGGCACAGCAGCAAACAAGGCAGCCAGCGTAGTCATCAAGATAGGCCGAAACCGCAACAAAGCAGCCTGATGAATAGCCTCCCGAGGAGACTTCCCCTGAGTCCGCTCCGCATCGATAGCAAAGTCGATCATCATGATCGCGTTCTTCTTCACGATGCCGATCAGCAGAATGATCCCGATGATCCCGATCACCCCAAGGTCGTTGCCAGTAATCATCAAGGCAAGCAGGGCCCCGACCCCAGCAGAAGGCAGCGTAGACAAGATAGTCAGCGGATGCACATAGCTCTCGTACAGCACCCCCAGCACGATGTACACGCAAACCACCGCCGCCAGAATCAGCCACAACTGGTTCGACAGCGACTTCTCATAAGCCCCTGAAGCCCCAAGGAAAGTCATCGTCACGCTGCCGGGCAACCCGATCTCCTTCGCCGCCGCGCGAATCGCGTCGACCGAAGTCCCAAGGGAAACCCCGGGCGCCGTATCGAAGTTCAGCGTGCTCGCCGGGTACTGCGCCACGTGCGTGATCTGCAGCGGCGCCTGCTGCTCGGTGATGTCCGCAATCGCGGACAGCGGCGTCGCCGTGCCGGAGCCCGCAATCAGGCTCAGCTGCCCCAGCGTCTGCGGCGTATTCACCATGCCGGGACGCGCTTCGAGAATCACCCGGTACTGGTTCGTCTCGGTAAAAATCGTCGACACGATGCGCTGGCCGAACGCGCTGTAGAGCGCATCGTCCACCGTGCTGGCCGTGATCGACAGCCGCGCCGCGGTGTCGCGGTTCACGTTGACGAACGCCGCCAGGCCCTGCGCGCCGGCATCGCTGCTCACGTTGCGCACCTTGTCCGAAGTCTGCAGCTTGGCCACGAGCTTCTTCATCCACTCGGTGATCGCCGCGCTGTCCACGCCTTCGAGCGACACGCGGTATTCGGTCGGACCGGTCTCGGCATCGATGGTCAGGTCTTGCGTGGGCTGCAGGTACAGCGTGACGCCGGCCACCTGCCGCACGCGCTCGCGCAACCTGTCCATCACGTCCTGCTGGTTGCCGCGGCTCTTCGTCAGGTTGATGAGCATGCTGCCGGTGTGCAGCATGGTGTTGTTGGCTGCGTCCACGCCGACGAAGGAGCTGAGGTTCTCGACCTCCGGGTCTTCGAGAATGGCCTGCGCCGCTTGCAGTTGCAGCTGCGACATGCGATCGAAGGACACGTCCTGCGCGGCCTGCACGCGGGCCTGCAGCTGGCCGGTGTCCTGCGTGGGAAACAGGCCCTTCGGGATCGTGAGGTACAGCACCACCGTCAGCACCATGGTCAGCAGCGCGACCAGCAACGTGAGCGGCTGGTGCTCGATCACCCAGTGCAGCGAGCGGTCGTAGCGCACCATCACGCCGCTGAAGAAACGCTGGGCGCGTGCGCCGAAGCCATGGCCGGCCGGGTCTTTCTTTTCTTCGTGCTTGAGCCAGCGCGCCGACATCATCGGCACCAGCGTGAGCGACACCACGGCCGAGATCAGGATGGTGATGGCCAGCGTCACCGCGAACTCGCGGAACAGACGGCCCACCACGTCGCCCATGAAGAGCAGCGGAATCAGCACCGCGATGAGCGACACGGTCAGCGAGATGATGGTGAAGCCGATCTGCGTGGCGCCCTTGAACGCGGCCTGCAGCGGTTTTTCGCCCTCCTCGATGTAGCGCGCGATGTTCTCGATCATGACGATCGCGTCGTCCACCACGAAGCCGGTGGCGATGGTCAACGCCATCAGGCTCAGGTTGTTGAGGCTGTAGCCCAGCAGGTACATCAGCCCGAAGGTGCCGATGAGCGAAATGGGCACTGCGATGCTCGCGATGACGGTGGCGCGCAGGCTGCCCAGGAAGGCGAAGATCACCAGCACCACCAGCACCACGGCCAGCACGAGTTCCATCTCGACGTGCTGGACCGACGCGCGGATGCCGGCCGTGCGGTCGCTGAGCACCTCGATCTTCAGCCCTGCGGGCAAGCCGGTCTGAAGATCGGGCAACTGCTTCTTGATGGCATCGACGGTGGCGATCACGTTGGCGCCCGGCTGGCGCTGCACGTTCATGATGATCGCGGGCGACAGCTTGTTGGTGCCGTCGGCCTTGTTGCCGGCCCAGGCGCTCAGCTGGTTGTTCTCGGCGCTGTTGACCACCTGCGCCACGTCGACCATGCGGATCGGCGCGCCGTTCTTGTAGGTGACGATGAGGTTCTTGTAGTCGTCGACCGTGAGCAGCTGGTCGTTCGAGTTGATGGTGTAGGCGCGCTTGGGGCCGTCGAAGCTGCCCTTGGCGCCATTGGAGTTGGCTGCCGAGATGGCCGTGCGCAGCGTGTCGAGCCCGATGCCGTTGGCTGCCAGTGCCTGCGTGTTGGCCTGGATGCGCACCGCCGGGCGTTGCCCGCCGCTGAGCGACACCAGCCCCACGCCCGAGACCTGGCTGATCTTCTGCGCGAGCCGGGTGTTGACGAGGTTCTGCACCTCGGTGAGCGGCAGCGTGTCGGACGTGATCGAGAGCGTGAGCACCGGCGCATCGGCCGGGTTCACCTTGGCGTACACGGGCGGCGCCGGCAGGTCGGCCGGCAGCAGCGAGCCGCCGGCATTGATGGCGGCCTGCACTTCCTGCTCGGCCACGTCGAGCGTCTGGCCCAGCGAGAACTGCAGCGTGATGATCGACACGCCCGCGGCGCTGGTCGAGCTCATGCGGTCGAGCCCCGACATCTGGCCGAACTGGCGTTCCAGCGGCGCGGTGACGGTGTTGCTCATGACCTCGGGGCTGCCCCCGGGGTAGAGCGTCTGCACCTGGATGGTCGGATAGTCGACCTGCGGCAATGCCGACAGCGGCAGGAAGCGGAACGCCACCAGGCCGGCCAGCACGATGGCGACCATCAGCAGCGAAGTCGCCACCGGCCGGAGGATGAACGGACGTGACGGGTTCACCGGACGGCCTCCGTGCTACGGCTGCAGCTGCGACCGCTCATGGGCGGCGCCCACCCTGGCCACCTTCGCCGCCGCCTTCGGACATGCGCTGCCAGCGCTCCAGCGCCGCCGGGTCGCCGCGGTCCAGTGCTTCGAGGAAGCGCTTGCGGCGCTCCAGCTGCTGCGGGTCGTCCTTGGCGGCGTCGAGCATGCGCTGGCGCTGCTCGGCGGTCGGGAGCTTGGCGGGTGTTGCGGGTTCCGCTGCGGGAGCGGCAGCAGCCGGGCCCGATGCACCTGACGCGCCTGATGCGCCGCCCTTCGGCGCTGCCGCGCCGCCTTGACGGTGTTGTCCACGGCGCGAACCGCTCGCAGGCGCTGACGCCGCACCGGCCGGGCGTTCGACCTGGGTCTGCACGCGCGCGCCGTCCTTCAGCCGGTCGCCGCCTTCGATCACGACCTGCTCGCCGGCCTTCAGGCCCGACATGATCGCCACGTTGTCCACGCTCGATTCACCGCGCGTCACCGGCCGCTGCGACACCGTGCTGTCGTCGTTCAGCACATACACGTAGTCGCCGTTGGGGCCGTGGCGCAGCGCCGTGACCGGCACCACCACCGCGCTGGCCACGGTGCGCAGCAGCAGCCGCAGGTTGACGAACTGGTTCGGGAACAACGCGCTGTCGGCGTTGGCGAAGCGGGCCTTGGCCTTGACGGTGCCGGTGGCGGTGTCGACCAGGTTGTCGAGCGTGGAGAAGGCGCCGTTCGCAAGCTGGCGCGTGCGCGTGCGGTCGAAGGCAGTGGCGTCGAGCTTGGCGCCCTGCGCAAGGCGCTCCTGCACTTCGGGCACGCGGTCTTGCGGAATGGCAAATTCGACGTCGATGGGCGCAATTTGCGTGATGGTCGCAATGCCGTTGGTGGTGCCGGTCGAGATGTAGTTGCCCCCGTCCACCGGCCGCAGGCCGATGCGCCCGCTCACCGGCGCGGTGATGCGGCTCCAGGCGAGATTGAGCTTGGCCGTGTTCTCGTTGGCGCGGTCGATGGCCACGGTACCTTCGAGCTGCTTGACCAGCGCGGCCTGCGTGTCGACGTCTTGCCGGGCGATGGAGTCCTGCCCCAGCAGGGTCTGGTAGCGCTGCAGCGTGACGCGCGCCGCCGCCAGCTGTGCCTCGTCGCGCTGCCGCGCCCCGGTGGCCTGCCCCAGCGCGTTCTGGAACGGCTGCGGGTCGATGGTGGCGAGCACGTCGCCCTTCTTGACCATCTGCCCTTCCTGGAAGAGCACGGCCGTGAGCACGCCCGACACCTGCGGCTGCACGATCACGTTGGCCAGCGGCGTGACGGTGCCCAGCGCCTCGAGTTGCACCGGGATGTCCGCCTGCCTGGCCGTGGCAACACCGACCGTGCTGGAGGCTCCGCCACCGCCGCCGCGCCCACCCGGGCCGCCCGGCCCACCGGGGCCACCACCCTGCCGGCCGGCGCCAGGAACGCCACCAGGGCCGGCCGCGGGCGTCTTCGACCGCTGGATCAGATACCAGGCGCCAGCGCCCAGTGCCACGAGCAGCAGCAGGGTCAGCAGCCCGCCCACCCACCGGCGTCTGCGCACCGTCGGATGTGTTGGCGAGACGGTGGAAGGCAGAGGCTCGGGTGGTTTTTCTTGTTCCATGGGCGGTGCGTGCGAAAGATGCAGGGGGTGCGGACCGGGGTAGTACAGCGCGGAATGGTAGTCCCGCTCTTTGCTGCGCCGTAAAGCGACGGTAAAGCTGCCCGCACGGCATCCGCAATTCACGCCGCCCGGCTGCAATTCGCGCCGCATGCATGCATTCCGTCGCAAGCCGGTGGCTGGGGCGGGCGGGCGCCGGCACAGTCCACTCCATCGATTCCCTTGTGTCCCTTTCTTCAAGTTCTTTTCAAGATTTCTTCCACTTCAACGGAGCGCCACCATGCTGATGCAAATCATCCTTCACACGCCCAAGTGGGTGTTCGCCGTGTTCTTCCTGCTGCTGTGGCTCGGCGCCAGGCAGCTGCTCACCAACAACGTGAGCCTGAGCCGCGTCACGCTGATGCCGGTGGCCATGGGCGCGCTGTCGATCTACGGCGTGGTCTCCGTC
The DNA here is from genome assembly GCF_051216475.1 of Variovorax nivicola. Lineage (NCBI taxonomy): Bacteria > Pseudomonadati > Pseudomonadota > Betaproteobacteria > Burkholderiales > Comamonadaceae > Variovorax > Variovorax nivicola. The sequence continues at coordinate 5,419 of NZ_JBPJZK010000014.1, forward strand.
TTCGGCGACTCCTTCGGCGCCCTGCTGGGCTGGGCCGCCGCCGCGGTGGTGATGCTGGCGCTGGTACTGCAGCGCCCGCTGCCCGCCACCACCAGCTACGACGCGGCCGAGCGCCGGTTCCACGTGGCCGGCAGCCCTGTGCCGCTGATGCTCATGATGGGCATCTTCCTGACCAAGTACGTGGTGGGCGTAACCCTGGCCATGCACCCCGAGGTGCGCCAGCAAGCCGCCTTCGGCCTCGTGATCCCGGTGCTGTACGGCGCCTTCAGCGGTGTCTTCGCGGCCCGTGCGGTGCGCCTGTGGAAGCTGGCCATCCGCACTGACGCTATGTCGGCCACGGCCCGCGCGGCCTAAGATTCCCTCGGCCACGACTTTCATCCAGGACCCGCCACCATGAACGCGCTCTTGCTGATCCTCAAGATCTCCGTCACGGTGGTGCTCGTCGCCTCCATTGCCGAGGCGCTGGTGCTCTCGTGGCGCAACGGCTGGCGCAGCTACGACTGGAAGGCGGCCGGCGTCTCGGTGGTCGACTTTCTTGTACGCGAGTACCCGTTGCGCTGGCTGCTGCCGCTGGCCTTCTGGACCGGCGCGATGGACTGGTTCTACGCCCACCGCCTCTTCACCCTGCCGATGGACCACTGGAGCGGCTGGGCCGCCTGCTTCATCGGCCAGGAGTTCTGCTACTACTGGTACCACCGCGCGGCGCACCGGGTGCGCTGGTTCTGGTGCACCCATTCCATCCACCATTCGCCGAACCAGCTGAACCTGTCGGCCGCCTACCGCTTCGGCTGGACCGGTCGCCTCACCGGCACGCTGGCCTTCTTCATGCTGGCACCGCTGCTGGGCATGCCGCCGCGGGTGATCCTGCTGATGCTCACGCTGAACCTGCTGTATCAGTTCTGGATTCACGCGACCTGGATCCCGCGCCTCGGGCCGCTCGAATGGGTGCTGAACACACCCTCGGCCCACCGCGTGCACCATGCCTCGAACCTGGAATACCTGGACGGCAACTACGGCGGCGTGCTGATCGTGTTCGACCGCCTGTTCGGCACCTACATTCCGGAGCGCGCCGACCTTCCCTGCCGCTACGGGCTGGTGAACCCGATCACCTCGCACAACCTCTTCGAGATCGAGTTCAGCCAGTGGCGCGCGCTGTTTCGAGACCTGGCCTCGGCTCGTTCGGTGCGCGCCTTCGTCGGCTACCTCGTGAAGCCGCCCGGCTGGAAGCCCGACGGGCCCGGCGACACCACCGAGGAGCTGCGGCAGCGCGCGGCATTGCAGACAGCACCTGCGCCGCAGCCCGCCTCTTCCGATTTCATTCCTGTTCAATACAAGGAGCTGTCATGACCTCTTATGCACCTTCCGATTCCTCCCGCTCCGACGTGGAGCGCCTCGCCCGCCGCCGCGCCGGCGCCAAGATGGGCTGGTACATCCACGCCTTCGTCTACGTGGTGGTCAACCTCGGCCTCGTCACCATCTCGGCCGCCAACGGCCACAGCTGGGCGATGTATCCGCTCATGGGCTGGGGCCTGGGCCTGCTGATCCACGGTGCGGTGGTCTGGTTCGTCGCGCCCGGCGGCGGCTTCTACGACCGGCTGGTGGAACGCGAACGCCGCGCGCTGGACGCCAGGGACCGCGGGTGAGCCTGGACCAGGCTGCCACCAACCAAAGGTTCAGGTCTGAAAACCTGAGGTCCATGCTGCGGCATGGCCTGATCACCGCTGTCTTCTGCTGCCTCATTGCCACCGTGATGACCATCACCGGTGGCGGCAACTGGGCCGGCCACCTGGTCTATTCGCTGTCGATCGGCACCGTGAGCTGGCTGTTCATCGACGGCGGCCGGCTCCTGCTCAGCGGGCACCGTGAAACCCTCTGGCCCGGATGGCCGTGGGGCTTTCTCCTGATCGCGGCGGGCGCGGCCGTCGGCTTCTTCGTCGGCAACCTCATCGGCGACGCCCTGTTCGGCGCACCCGCATTCGACTTCCTCGAATTCAAGGGCCACAAGCTGGCCACCGGCGTCACGATCACCATCATTGCGACGGTCGGCATGTGCTTCTTCTTCTACAGCCTCGGCAAGAGCAAGCACATGCAGGGCCAGATCGACCTGGCGCAGCGCAACGCCACCGAGGCGCGGCTGAAGCTGCTCGAAACGCAGCTGGAGCCGCACATGCTGTTCAACACGCTGGCCAACCTGCGCGTGCTGATCACCGTCGACCCGCCGCGCGCCGTCGCCATGCTCGACCGACTCAACAGCTACCTGCGCATGACGCTCAGCGGCTCTCGCGCGCTGTCGCATCCGCTGTCGGCCGAATTCGAGCGGCTGGGCGACTACCTGGAACTGATGTCGGTGCGCATGGGCGAACGCCTGCACTACACGCTCGACCTGCCGGAAGACCTGCGCGATGCGCCCGTGCCGCCGCTGCTGCTGCAGCCGCTGGTGGAAAACAGCATCCGCCACGGACTGGAGCCGAAGGTGGAAGGCGGCGAAATCGTCGTGCGCGCCCGCAGGGAAGCAGGCCAGCTGGTGATCGAGGTGAGCGACACAGGCGTGGGCCTCGACGCGGCACCGCCTTCGGAAGGCAGCGGCTTCGGGCTGGAGCAGGTGCGCGACCGGCTGGCCACCATGTACGGCGACCGGGGGCACATGAAGCTGGTGCCCTCGCCCGCCGGCGGGACCCGTGCCACGCTGAGCTTCCCTACGCCTGCCTGAACCACTCAACAACGACAAGATGAACCCCACCGCCCTCATCGCCGAAGACGAGCCCCTGCTCGCGCAAGCCCTCAAGGCCGAACTTGCGGTCGCCTGGCCCGAACTGCAGATCGTCGCCACCGCCGGCGACGGCCGCAGCGCCGTGCGCGAGGCGCTGCGCCTGCTGCCGCAGGTGCTGTTCTTCGACATCCGCATGCCCGGCCTCGACGGCCTCGGCGCCGCCGCCGAGCTGGCCGACTGCTGGCCGACCGATGAGGCGCCCATGCCGCAGCTGGTGTTCGTGACGGCTTATGACGAATACGCCACCCGCGCCTTCGATGCACAGGCCATCGACTACGTGCTCAAGCCCCTGCAGCCAGAGCGCCTGCGCAAGACCGTGAGCCGGCTGCGGCAGGCGCTGGCCGCCCGGCAGCCGGCGCCCACGCCAGCGCTGGCCGACGCGGCGCTCGAACAGACGCTCGCCCAATGGCGCCAAGTGTTGACCGCAGCCGGCGCAGGGGCGACGTCCGCTCCCGCACCGCTGCGCATGATCGCCGCCAGCGACGCTGGCGGCAGCACCGTGCGCATGGTGCCCATCGACGAGGTGCTGTACTTCGAAGCCGCCGACAAATACCTGCGCGTGCTGACCGCCACGCACGAATACCTGATCCGCACACCGCTCAAGCAGCTGCTGCCCCAGCTCGACACCGACACCTTCTGGCAGGTACATCGGGCAGTGGTGGTGCGCAGCGCGGCCATTGAGTCGGTGCATCGCGACGAGGCCGGCAAGCTGCATTTAATGCTGCGCGGCCGGGCCGAGAAGATTCCAGTCAGCCGCCTGTACGCCCATCTTTTTCGCGCCATGTGAAATTAGCCAGAAGCGCACCCAAAGAAAAAGCCGGCCCTTTCGGGGCCGGCTTTTTTCATTCAGTCACGAATGCCGTGGCGTTTTAGCGCCAGTGGCCATGGCCGCGGTAGTAGCCACGACCGTAGTAGCGCGGGCCGTAATACGCCGGCGGCGCGTAGTAGACCGGGGCCGGACGGTAGTACACCGGCGGCGGCGCGTAGTACGGCGCTGGCGGGGCGTAATAGACAGGGGCCGGCGGCGCGTAGACCGGGGCCGGGTAGTAGGCCGGACCGCCCACGCCCACTGCCACGCCGGGAACGCCGACACCGATGGACCAGCTGACGTCGCTGCGGGCGCTCGCCGAAGTGGCGGCAAACAATGCACCGGCTGCCACGACGCCTGCGGCGGCCCATTTGAAGAAGGTTGAACGTGTGAGGCTCATGATTCGGACTCCTTGTTACGGTGGGCTGCGTTCGGGTGTGAACCGCCCATGTGTGTATTGAACGCGGCAATTGCAAAGGGGGTGCACCGGGCAATGTGAAGAACGTTGCCAAAGGTAACTCATAGAGGGTGCCCCCTAAAATGCCACGATGACCTCCCCGACCGACAAAAGCGGCGCCAAGACGACCGCTGCTCCGAGCAATTTCCTGCGCCACGTGATCGAGAACGACCTCGCACAAGGTGCCTATTCTGGCCGCAAGTGGGGCGGTTCGCCCGGCAACGCCGCCCATCACGCCCAGGGCATGGTCGATCCGGCCAAGGTGCGCATGCGCTTTCCGCCCGAACCCAACGGTTACCTGCACATCGGCCATGCCAAGAGCATCTGGCTCAATTTCGAGCTGGCCAAGGAATACGGCGGCGTGAGCCACCTGCGCTTCGACGACACCAACCCCGAGAAGGAAGACCAGGAATACGTCGACTCCATCCGCGACGCGGTGAAGTGGCTCGGCTACGAAACCTACCTGGCCGACCGCCCCAGCGCCCCCGGCACGCTGCAGCCGCACGAATACTTCGCGAGCGACTACTTCGACTTCATGTACGAGGCCGCCGAATACCTCATCGGCGCCGGCCTCGCCTACGTAGACGAGCAAACCGCCGACGAAGTGCGTGCGAACCGCGGCGACTTCAACACGCCCGGCACCGACAGCCCCTTCCGCACCCGTACGCCCGAAGAAAACCTCGCCCGCTTCCGCGCCATGCGCGACGGCCAGGTGGCCGACGGCGCCGCCATCCTGCGCGCCAAGATCGACATGGCCAGCACCAACATCAACATGCGCGACCCCGCGCTGTACCGCGTGCGCCGTGCCACCCACCACAACACCGGCGACAAGTGGTGCATCTACCCGATGTACACGTATGCGCACCCCATCGAAGATGCGCTGGAGCAGATCACCCACTCGATCTGCACGCTGGAGTTTGAAGACCAGCGCCCCTTCTACGACTGGCTGCTCGACCGCCTCGCCGAAGGCGGCCTCATCGCCAGCCCGCATCCGCGCCAGTACGAATTCGCGCGCCTCAACGTGACCCACGTGCTCACCAGCAAGCGCAAGCTGCGCCAACTGGTCGAAGAAAAATACGTCGACGGCTGGGACGACCCGCGCATGCCCACCATCGCCGGCCTGCGCCGCCGCGGCTACACGCCAGAGGCACTGCGCCTGTTCTGCGAACGCAGCGGCACCACCAAGTCGGGCGGCTGGATCGACTACGCCAGCCTCGAAGCCGCGCTGCGCGACACCCTCGACCCCGTCGCCCCGCGCGCCATGGCCGTGCTCGACCCGGTGAAGCTCGTCATCACCAACTGGGGTGAGCTGATGGGTGGCGACAACGTGCTCGACGACTGCTCGGCGCCCGTGCACCCGCACCACCCCGAAATGGGCAAGCGCGACTTCAAGCTTGGCCGCGAGGTGTGGATCGAACGCACCGACTATGAAGAAGTGCAGCCCAAGGGCTTCTTCCGCCTGTTCCCGGGCAACAAGGTGCGGCTGAAGTACGGCCACGTCATCGAATGCACCGGCGGCACGAAGGATGCGAGCGGCAAGCTCGTCGAAGTACAGGCCACGCTGGTGCCCGACACCAAGAGCGGCACGCCCGGCGCGGACGCGATCAAGGTGAAGGGCAACATCACCTGGGTGGCGGCTGCGGATGCGGTGCAGGCCGAGGTGCGGCTCTACGAGCGGCTGTTCGCGGCGGCGAACCCGGGTAGCAGCGAACTGCTGGACGAGCTGAACAAGCAGAGCCTGGAAGTCTGCTCGGCGTTCGTCGAGCCTTCGCTGGCCAAGGCGGAGCCCGGCGTGGGCATCCAGTTCGAGCGGCACGGGTACTTCGTGCGCGATTCGAAGGGCGGTACGGACGGCAAGCTGGTGTTCAACCGCGCGGCCGGCATGCGGGACAGCTGGGGCAAGTAACCCGGTCGTTCTTGGCTGCTTATTCGGGCCGCTTGTAGACCACGCCGATCACCGCGCTGTTCTCATCGGTGGTGCACACGGCGGAGCGGCCCTGCGGCCCGACCTTCAGGTTGATCGTGTAGACACCGTCGCGCGGCGTCGTCCCCTTGTCCGCAAGGATGCTGGCCGCAGGCACCCTGAGTTCTCGCGCGGCGGCAGCCACGCAGTTCTTGACGCTCGCCTCAGGCGCGCCGCCCACGCGGATGCCTGGGCTGTTGCACGCCGCCAGCAGAAGGCCTGCAATCGCGGCGCAGGCAAGATGGATGAAGCTTCGCATCGTCATTCCAGGTTCTCCTGTGTGATGAACCGATTGGAACCGCCAGGACCATCGAATGTTGCAGGACAGACCCGGGCTATCCTGTCGGCCAATGAATTTTCCGAGCCCTTCTTCCCGCCTGATCCGCTTCAACAAGCCCTACGGCGTACTCAGCCAGTTCACGCCCGAGGGCCGCTGGCGCGGCCTGAAAGACTTCATCGACATTCCCGATGTCTACGTCGCCGGCCGGCTCGATGCCGACAGCGAGGGTCTGCTGCTGCTCACCGACGACGGCAAGCTCCAGGCGCGCATCACCGATCCGCGCTTCAAGATGGAGAAGATCTACTGGGTGCAGGTGGAAGGCATGCCGACCGAAGCTGCACTCGCCTCCTTGCGCAGCGGCGTGCAACTCAACGACGGCCTTACACGCCCGGCGAGGGCGCGGCTGCTCGACCCACCGCCCGAAGTGTGGGAGCGACAGCCGCCCATCCGCGAGCGCAAGAGCATTCCCACCGCGTGGCTGGAGCTGGCGATCAGCGAAGGCCGCAACCGCCAGGTGCGGCGCATGACGGCGGCCGTGGGGCTGCCGACACTGCGCCTGATCCGCGCCGCCATCGGGCCTCATACGCTCGACGGACTGGCGCCCGGCACCTGGCGGGAATAAGCAACCAGCGCGGCAACGCACGAACAGCCGCACAACCTTCATTCTTCAAGCCTCTTCCATGCACATCCCCAATCTCGCTCCCCTTGTCCTGAACCGCCGCAGCACCATGCTCGGCGCCATCGGTCTGCTTGCATTGCCCGCAACGCACGCCAACGCCGCAACCCCGGCCAAGACGAAGAAACAGCCGGCGCAGCCCGGCGTGTGGCCGCACGCGTCCCAGGTGCCGGGTGGCGTGGCCCGCTTGTCGCTGGGCCCATCGGCCAAGCGGCCTCAAGCCTTCGCGGGCGACGTGCCCCTGCTCGTGCTGGGCGACGCCATCGAATGGACCGCACTGGTCGGCATTCCGCTCGCAGCCGAATCCGGCGAAGCCAGCATCGCAGTGCGCACCGAAGGCAAGCCCGAGCGCCAGATCGCCTATACGGTGGCTCCGAAGCAGTACCGCGAACAACGCCTGACAGTGGCACCCCGCACGGTCGACCTGTCGCCCGAGGACCAGGCCCGCTACGAGCGCGAACGCGACCACCAGGCCACCGTGATGGCCACGCTCACGGACATGCGAGCGGATGCATCGCTGCAGATGCGCGTGCCCGTACCGGGCCGCCGCTCAAGTTCGTTCGGCCTGCGCCGGGTGTTCAACGGCCAGTCGCGCAATCCGCACAGCGGCATGGACATCGCGGCGGGCACAGGCACGCCGGTGCTGGCGCCGCTACCCGGGAAGGTAATCGACACGGGGGACTATTTTTTCAACGGCGGCACCGTGTGGCTCGACCACGGTGGCGGGCTGCTGACGATGTATTGCCATCTGAGCCGGGTCGATGTGAAGGTCGGCGACGTGCTGAAGACCGGCGAGCCACTGGCTGCCGTGGGTGCGACCGGTCGGGTGACGGGGCCGCACCTGCATTGGTCTGTGATGCTGAACCGGGCGATGGTGGACCCGGCGCTGTTCATCGCGGCCTGAGATCCAGCGAGGAGCCACATTACACTCGGCACCATGCGCCCCTCTGAAGCTCTGCTCCAGCATCGCGATCGCATCCGCGAGATCGCGCTGAGTCACCACGTCAGCAGTGTGCGAGTGTTCGGTTCCGCTCTGCGCGGCGAGGACGGGCCCGACAGCGATCTCGATCTGCTGGTGGAGCCCACGGCGCAAACCACCCTGATGGACATCGGAGCCATCAGGTACGAACTGAAGAGCCTTCTGGGCATGGAAGTAGACGTGCTCACGCCCAACGGCTTGCCTCCCAAGTTTCGCGATCAGGTGCTGCGCGAGGCTGTACTGGTATGAGTCGAAGAGATCCGCAACGTGTGGCGGATTATCTGGGCCATATCCTCCAAGCGATCGACAGCATTCGCGACTACACGAGCGGCGCTACTGCCGACAGTTATCTCGTCGACCGGAAAACGCAGGACGCAGTGGTGCGCAACCTGGAAGTGATCGGTGAAGCCAGCAACAACATCGTGAAGCACCATGCGGAATTCGCCGCCGCCCACCCCGCCGTTCCCTGGCGCTTCGCCTACGAGATGCGCAACGCGCTTTCCCATGGCTACTTCACCATCGACCACACCATCGTCTGGCAAACCATCCAGCACGATTTGCCATCGCTTCGCGAGCAGATTGCGAAGCTGTTGGAATCCTGAGCCTCGCCGCTTCATGAGTCGAGACGTCTGAAGACGCCGCTGCGCCACGCACTCAACGCCAGCACTAGCGGTTCATTGCGGGCGCGGTGCTCGTCTGCCGATCAGCCTCAAATCGGCTTGGTCAGATACACCGCCTCGCGCCCCACGATCGCCCTCTGCGCCGGCATGAAGATCGTGCAGTCGTCGCACAGCGCGCGGATTTCCTCCGCGCCGTTTGTCGCAATCAATTCGCCCTTGGCAAAAGTCTCGAAGCCGATCAACGGGCGCACGAACGCAAAGTCCGCCGACTTGATGACATGCGTCTGCAGCAGCTGAAAGCGCCGCTGCGGTTCGGGGGCCGGCGTGGCCGGGTCCTTGTCGACGAGGCCGAAATACGCGAGGAAGTCGTAGGTGACGGCAGTGGCCAGTTCCGAGGCGGAACGCAAAAAGTGCTGGCCGCACTCAACCACCATCGCCACGCCCTTGCCGTCCGGGCCGCCGTGGCTGCCGTACTGGATCAGCGGCGTGCCCGAGCCCAGGCCGTCGGGCATCACGAGGTGCACCGACGGGCGGCCGATGGCCAGCGCGACCTTGGCGTTGCGCTCGAACGCCGGGTACACCCAGAACGGCACGACAGGCTGGCTGGTCGAATGGATGTCGAGGATGTGATCGGCCGCGTCCACCACCGGGCGCAGGACGCGCGCACGGCTCAGCTCGGGGCTGTCTTCGGTGCCATCGAGCCACTCGGGCGACCAGATGCGGTTGAGGTTGTGCACGAGCTGGCGGCTGTCGAAGGGCAGCGCCTCGTTGAACGATTCGTACGCTGCCACGTTGGCAAAGCTCACTGTGAGCGTGCCGATCTTCGGGCGCACGTCGTTGTCGAGCAGGTGCGTGGCCGCCGTCATGCCGCAGATCTCGTTGCCGTGCGTGAGTGCGTTGATCAGCACGTGCGGGCCGGGCTTGCCGGACTCGAAGCGGTGTACGTAGTCGACGCCGACGTTGCCCTTGCGGTAGGCGGAAAGATCGCGAGGGAGGACTTCGAGGGCGGGGGGAGATTGGGTCATGGGGCCGTGGGGTGTGAAGCGGAGCAGTCGGGCAAGTTTGCTACAGGGCGCACATTCGTGCTGAGCGGCCCTGGCCCTGCCTGCCCGGAAACCCTGCAGGGCTTCCACCTCGCCACGCTGGCGACTACCAGTTGACCTCCCGCTCCGGTGTGGCCGAGATGTGGTGGATCGACAGGTCGGCGCCGTCGTATTCCTCCTCCTGCGACAGCCGCAGCCCCAGCGAAGCCTTGAGCGCGCCGTACACTGCTGCGCCCGCCAGCCCCGCCCATGCCACTCCGATGACGGTGCCGATGAGCTGCGCCCACACGTTCACGCCGCCGATGCCGCCCAGCGCCTGCGTGCCGAAGATGCCCGCCGCGATACCGCCCCAGGTGCCGCACAGGCCGTGCAGCGGCCACACGCCGAGCACGTCGTCGATCTTCCATTTGTTCTGCGTGAGCGTGAACATCTTGACGAAGATGGCGCCCGCCACGCCGCCCACCACCAGCGCGCCCAGCGGGTGCATCAGGTCGGAGCCGGCACACACGGCCACAAGCCCCGCGAGCGGGCCGTTGTAGACGAAGCCCGGGTCGTTCTTGCCCATGGCCAGCGCCACCAGCGTGCCGCCGACCATTGCCATCAGCGAGTTGACGGCCACCAGGCCCGAGATCTTGTCGATGCTCTGCGCGCTCATCACGTTGAAGCCGAACCAGCCCACGCACAGCACCCACGCGCCCAGCGCCAGGAACGGAATGTTCGACGGCGGATGCGCACTCAGCGAGCCGTCGCCCCGGTAGCGGTTGCGCCGCGCGCCCAGCAGTAGCACCGCGGGCAACGCCAGCCAGCCGCCCACCGCGTGCACCACCACCGAGCCCGCGAAGTCGTGGAATTCGTGGCCGGTGAGCGAGGCGATCCAGCCTTGGATGCCGAAGTGCTTGTTCCACGCGATGCCCTCGTACAGCGGGTAGACGAAGCCGACGATCACCGCCGTGGCGATCAGCTGCGGCCAGAACTTGGCGCGCTCGGCAATGCCGCCCGAAATGATGGCCGGAATGGCCGCCGCGAAGGTGAGCAAAAAGAAGAACTTCACCAGCTCGTAGCCGCTTCTTGCCGACAGTTCGGTGGCGCTCACGAAGAAATGCGTGCCGTAGGCCACGCCATAGCCCACCAGGAAATACACGATGGTCGACACCGAGAAGTCGACCAAGATCTTCACCAGCGCATTGACCTGGTTCTTCTTGCGCACTGTCCCCAGTTCGAGAAAGGCAAAACCGGCGTGCATGGCCAGGACCATGACGGCGCCGAGAAGGATGAACAGCGCGTCTGCGCCCTGTTTGAGTGCGTCCATTGGAGCTTCTTGCTGATTTTTGGTTTGAATTGGTGCGCCGCACCCGAATCACCCGGAGCGGCGGGCCAATGAAGCAAAAATGGTGCCAAAAGCTCTTCTATGGTGCGCAATGAACCAATAGCGGGCTCCGGCTAGCCCGCCATGCACCGGATCAGCCCGCGCCGGCGCGCAGCGCGTCCCGGTAGCGGCGGCTGCAGGGCACGGTGGTGCCGTCGTGCATGTGCAGCCGGGCGTCGCCGCCGTCCAGTGGCTCGATTTCCTTGATGCGCCCCAGGTTCACGGCGTGGCTGCGGTGCACGCGTACGAAGCGGGCGGGGTCGAGTTGAGTCAGGAAGTCGGTCAGCGTGGCGCGCAGCAGGTAGTCGTGGCCGTTGACGTGCAGGCCAACGTAGTTGCCTTCGGCCTGCAGCCAGTCGATGTCGGTGGCGGCGATGAGGAATTCGCGGCGCAGCTTGCGCACCAGAAAGCGCTCGGGGCGTGCAGGCTGCGAAGGCGGGGTATCGGGTTCGGAGGGTTCGACCGCCTCCGGTTCCGCCGGAGCCTCCGGCGCATCGAGCACCCGCGCCTCCCCCTGCAGCCGGAGCATGAAAAGCCGGTAGGCCCAGATGCCGAAGACGATGCTCACGTACACCCGCACGTCCTTCAGGTACTCGTAGCCCCACTGGCCGACCCAGCCGCCGAAGTCGTAGCGCTCGCCAGCCACGGCATACACCAGCGCCCGCAGCCCGAACATGCCCACCACGTGGACCGCGCTGAACACCACGCTCGCCACCGCATGCCAGACCACGAAGCGCAGCACATGGCCGCGCACCAGCGGCGACAGCCGGCGCTCGACTGCAACCAGCGCCGGAACCAGCAGCAACAACACCAGGTGGCTCGATCCCTCCCAGGTCGCGACCTCCCAGTTGGCACGCGGCACGGCGCGCGTGCGCGCATCGATGATCGCCACCATCGTGCTGAACACGGCCTGCAGCGTCATCAGAACGATCCAGAAGGCCACCTCCACGTAGCGGCGGACCGGCTCGTAGCGCTCGTACAGGTTCTTGCGGGGGTCTCCCATGGCCGGGATTCTCCCGAAAACGGGCCTTGGGGCGGCGAATTTCGTCCCGTTTCGTCCCTCGGGGCTACCGCTCGTCACAAAGCGGGGGCGATCCATCCCCCCGGTGCGCCGGGCAAGGGTCATGAGGTCGAGCATCGCTGCTCCCAGCTTCGAGGAGTCTCCAGATGACCGCCCCAACCCTCCCGCCCGACCATCGCCGCCACGACATCGACGCCCTGCGCGCGCTGGCCTTCCTGTTCGTCATCCTCTATCACGTGGGCATGTACTACGTGGCCGACTGGCCCTGGCACCTCAAAAGCCCGCATGCAGCCGAATGGCTTCAGTGGCCGATGCGCGTGCTGAACCTGTGGCGCATGGACCTCGTCTTCCTGATCTCCGGCGTGTCGCTCGGCTTCCTGAGCCGGGGCCAGGGCACCTGGGGCCTGCTGCGCAGCCGGGGCCTGCGGCTGATGCTGCCGCTGGCCTTCGGCATGGCGGTGATCGTGCCCTACCAGGCCTATGCGCAGGGCGTGGCCAGCGGGCTGGTGGCGCCGGGCTTCGGCGCCTTCCTGCTGCGCTACCTGTCGATGGCCGAACCGTGGCCGAAGCGGGCCTTCGATGGCGCGGAATTCGGCATCACCTGGAACCACCTCTGGTACCTGCCCTACCTCTTTACCTACACGGCGCTCGTCGCGCTGACGCTGCCGCTGTGGAACTCCGCCGCCGGCCAGTGGCTGCGCCGCGGCTTCAACAGCCTGCGCGGCTGGAAGCTGCTGTTGCTGCCTATGGTGCCGCTGCTGGTCTTCACGATGCTGCTGGCCTCGCGCTTTCCGCCCACGCACAACCTGGTGCGCGACTTTCACCTGCACAGCCTCTACTTCACGATGTTCCTCTACGGCTACTGGATGGGCGTGGACACCGGCATATGGAAGGAGTTGGAACGCCTGCGCCGCGTGTCGCTCGCGCTGGCGGTCGCGGCGATCGCCACCTTCATCGCGCTGCGCGTTGGCGCGAAGGGCCCGGCCTCGGGCCCGCTGATGGACACCCTGCGCATGCTCTACCTGTGGCTGGCCGTCGCCACCATCCTCGGCCATGGCCACCGCTACCTGAACCGCCCGTGGCCCTGGCTGCGCTGGGCCAACGAGTCGGTGTACCCGTGGTACGTGCTGCACCAGACGCTGATCATCGTCGGCGTGACCGCGCTGGCCCCGCTCGCGCTCGGCCCGGTGATCGAGCCCGCGCTGCTGGTGCTGCTGACGCTGGTCGGCTGCTGGGCACTGACCGACGGGCTGATCCGCCGCTTCAACCTGCTGCGGCCGCTGTTCGGGCTGAAGCTCAGGCGCGCGGCTTCAGTTGAAGCTCGTCCACGGGAACGAGGATTGCGTTCCCCGTCGCCACGAGCTTGAGCGCATCCTCGCCCTTGCCTTCAGGCTGCGCATAGAGCTCGGACGCGACAAACACCTGCTTGCGCCCGGCCTTCGCCACGCGCCCGCGCGCCACGAAGGCACTGCCCACCGCGGGCGACATGAAGTTCACCGAGAAGTGCGAAGTCATCACGCGGCCTGCCAGCGTGCCGGCCGCGTAGCCGCTAACGGTATCGAGCAGCGCGGAGATCATTCCTGCATGGAGGAATCCGGCGAACTGGCCCATGTCCTCCGCGCGCCAGTTCATGCGCAGTTCGGCTTCGCCGTTGCCGGCCCGCGTGGCCTCGATGCCGGCCCAGCGATTGAAGGAAGCGGCCGCGTTGGTGGCCTTGACGATTTCGAGCATGGCGTGTCCTTTGCGAGTGGGTGAGGAGTGGTTCGATCCACTCTACGAACCGCACATGACAAGCACCGTCACGCACGCGACGAAAGGGGTCGCGCGCAGTTGCATTGGCGACAGCCGCGCTCCCGAACGCCCTCAGAAATCGAACTTGGCCGACAGCTCGAAGGTCCGACGCGGCGCCAGCAGCACCTGGCTGGTCGCACGCCCGGCCCAGGTGGCGTAGAGCTTGTCCGTCAGGTTGCGCACGCGAAAGCTCAGCAGCGCGTTGCGCAGCCGGTAGCTCACGGCTGCGTCGAGCGTGGTGAAGCCGTTGATGCGGATCTGGTTGGCGTTGTCGGTGTACATGTGGCCGGTGCGGTTCAGCGAGGCGAAGTACTCGAACTTCGAGCCCTCGGGCCGGTAGGTCGCGAACAGGTTGGCCACGTGCTCGGGCACGTTGGGCGGCGTCTTGCCCACGCGCGAGACGTTGCCCGCTTCCACCAGCGTGTCGAAGCGCGCGTCGAGCGCGGCGATGTTGCCGGCCAGCGTCCATTCGCGCGTCGGCCGCCACACGGTCGACAGCTCGATGCCGCGCGACGACTGGCTGCCGTTGTTCACCGTGTTGTTGGGGTTGTTCGGATCGCGCGAGAGCACGTTGCCCAGCTCGATCCTGTAGGCGGCAGCCGTCCACTCCAGGTTTGCCGCGGGAATGCTCTGCTTGAAGCCCACCTCGGCCTGCTTGCCGCGCGACATCGGAAAGGCCGCGTTCGAAGCCGACAGCAGGAACAGCGAGTTCACCGGCAGCGTGGCGTTGGTGTACTGCGCATAAACGCTGGAGTCGGGCGTGATGTCGTACACCGCGCCGATGCGCCCCGAGGTCGCGCGATAGCTGGCGCCGAAGCGCGTGTAGCTGCCCAGATTCAGGTCGGCAATGCCGCGCTCTACCTCGGTGCGGTCGTGCCGCAGGCCGCCCACCAGCGTGAGGTTGCGCACGGGCTTCAATGCGTCTTCCACGAAGACCGAACTCACCTTCACGTTGGCGCTGGTGTTGGTGCGGTTGCCGGAGCCCGTGCTGAGCGCCGGGCTCTCGTTGAACGGCGCCAGGTACGGATCAAACACCGGCACGCGCAGCAGGCTGGCGGTGGCGGCACTGCTGTCCGAGAAGCGGCGCTGGCTGCCGAAGCGCGTTTCGCTGTATTCGCCGCCGACGACGAAGCGGTTGTCCATGCCGCCGAGCGTGCCCTTGTGCGTGGCGTCGAAGCGGTTCAGCCAGAAGTCCTGGTCGTGCGTGATGAGCGTCTGGTCGCGCGCGATGTTGGCCGGCGCCACGAAGACGGCGCTTTCGGAATTGCGGAACACGCGGTTCGCCTTGTTGGCCGAGAACTCGTTGCGCCACGACCAGCCGCCGTCGAGCTGCCCGGTGAGGCGTGCACGCAGCCAGTAGGTTTCCGAGCTGTTCTCGTCGTCGGGCACGTTGTAGTTGTTGCCGATGAGGCGCCGGTCGATCACGCGGCCGTCCGGCGTGCTGACCACGTTCGTCGGCTGCGTGGCGAAGCTGCGCGGCACCAGCGGCGTGCCCCAGTAGGCCTGGTTGTCGTCGCGCAAGTAGTCGAACGACAGGTCCAGCTTCACCGAGCCGCCGAAGTCGACCATCAGCCCGCTGGTGAAATGGTCGATGCGCTCGCCGTTGCGCGCGATGGTGCCGACCTTGCTGTCGTTGCGGCTGTAGTCCAGCCGGTAGGCGCTCGCATCGCCCAGTGCGCCGCCGAAACCGAAGGCCGCGCGCGTGGCGCCGTAGCTGCCGTACGAAAGCAGCGCTTCCTTGTGCGGGTTGTCGCGATCGGGCCGCTTGGTCACGAAGTTGACGACGCCGCCGATGGCGCCCTCGCCGTCGAGCACCGAAGCCGGGCCTTTCAGCACTTCGATGCGGTCGTAGTTCCAGGTGTCCTGCACGCGGTTGGTCACGCCCGCGCCGGAGCTGCGCACGCCGTCGTACAGGTACTGCAGGCTGGTGAAGCCGCGCGTGGACAGCGTGGTCGGCGACGACGGCGGCCCGCCGCCCGACAGGCCCGCCATGCCGCGTAGCGCCTCGCTGAAGGTGCGCGCGCCGCGCTGCTGGATGGCGTCCTGCGTGAGGATCTCGACCGAGGCCGGCGTCTCGCGCACCGACAGGCCGAGCCGCGAGGCGGTGCCGCTGGACGCACCCAGGTGCAGGCTGTTGGCGTCGCGGCTGTCCTCGACGGTGACGGTGCCTAGCTCGGCTTCTTGCGCATAGGTCGACGGGAATGCCGTGGCGGCGGCCACCGCCATGGCCGTGCGGATGAACAGGGTCATTTTTTTGAAGTTTGAGGAAGAAAAACCGGGGCCGCTCACGCGACGGAGAAGCGACGCAGCCGCCATGCGGCCAAGCCGAACAGCAGCAGACTCGGCACCAGCAACTGCAGCACGGCCCATGCAGCATGGCCGCGCACGAGACTCGCGGGCTCCTCCTTCCATGCAAAGGCAGGAATGCGGTCGAAGTCGGCCGGCGAGAGCGCGTCGCGCGCGTCGATGCGCTGGGAGAAGAAGCGCTTCCACGCCTCGTGATGCGCGACGGTCTGCGCCTCGAAGCGTGCCTGCCGCCGCGTGCCGGTGCCGGCCAGCGCGGTCATGCCTTCGTAGGCCACGGCCGCTGGCGACACCGCGCTGAAGCGGCCCAGCAGCGCCTGCTGCCCGGCCTGCTGCGCATCGAAGCGGTCGAGCTCGGGCTTGATGGCCTCGTCGACTTCCTTCTCGATCAGGTAGTTGCCCAGCAGGCGGCCGGCGATCTCGATCTTGCCGTCGCGCGGCACGAGGATGGCACCGCGGCCGACGTGCTGGTAGTCGGTACTCATCAGGTCGGCATGGCGCTTCATGGCCTCGGCCGTGACGATGCGTTGGTGCGTGGCGAGTTCGGTGCGCGACGGCGCAGGGCTGGCATGCGTCACCGCGAGGTTCAGCAGCACGGGCACGACCAGCACCAGCAGCACCCAAGCGATGACCAGCACCATCGCGTTGGTGGCCGACGAAGCGCCGAAGGCGTTGACCGCGACCACCAGAGCGAACCAGAAGAGCGCATACGCCGCCACCAGCAGCGCCCACCAGAGCGTGACGTCCGAGGAGCCGGCAAGGCCCGCCTGTCGCGCCACCAGCAGCACGGCCACCGGCAACAGCACTGCCGGCCCCAGCAGCACCGCGGCGCGCACCGTGAGCTTGCCCGCGAGCAGCGTGCGCAACCGCAGCGGCTGCGAAAGCAGCAGCCTCAAGGTGCCGTTCTCGCGCTCGGCCGACAGCAGGTTGTAGCTGAGCGCGAAGATCAGCAGCGGCAACAGGTAGACGATGACGAAGGCCAGGTCGAAGTGCCCGCTCAGCAGGTGCCACGGGCTTTCGATGTCGCTCGGGTTCATGAACACCACGCGGCTCTGGCTCGTGACCTTGAACTGGCTGGGGAACAGGTCGCTCTGCCCCAGCGCGACCGGGTCCAGCGGCGCGGTCGGCAGGATCGCGCTGTGCCCGCCGTAGCCGCTGGCCATGCGCGACGGATCGGCCGGGTTCTCGAAAGGCGTGGGCTGCGTGGTGCCGGCGAGGATGCCCTCGAGCAGCACGCGCTGCGCGGCGCGGGTGTCGCGGTCGGCCTGCGCGACGGCTGCCTGCGCGCGGTCGCGGCTCGCTGTCTGCAGCAGGCCGTTGCCCAGGGCGTAGGCCACGAGCAGCAGAAAGAGCGCGCCAACGGCCCAGAGCGAACGCTCGGCGAACATGAGGCGGCATTCCTGGCGCATCACGGCGAGCAGGCGCCTGCCCTGCGGCGGGTGAAGAGAGGGGTTCATCGCCATGTCTCCTCAGAGCGCGCGCTGGCCCGTGGCGGCGAAGGCCGCGAAGGCGGCGGCCAGCAGCAGGCCGCCACACAGCACCGCCAGGCTGCGCAACTGGTGCCACAGTGCCCAGCCCGCGCTGGGCGGGTGAAAGTCGAACGGCGGCACGGTGGCCCACAGCTCTGGCGTGGCCTGGTAGGCGAAGTGGCGGTCGCCCATCGGGTCGGCATGCGCCACAAGGTCTTCGCTCATCAGGTCCTGGATGTGGCGGCGGTGCAGTTCGGCGGAGGTGGTGAAGCTGCGGTGGTGCGCGAAGTCGGTGCCGGCCATGCCCATCGAGAAGCTGCGCACGGCCAGCAGCGGCAGCAACAGGCCGCTCCACTCCTGCACTTTCTGCTGTTGCTCCCAGGTGTCCCACAGGCGGCCGTAGTGGCGGTCGTACACGGGGTACGAGGCCTGGTCGTCGAGCCGCAGCGCGATGCCCCATTTTCCCAGCGGCACGTCGCGGCCCCAGCGCTCGGTGGTGCCGAAGTTCTTCTGCCAGACCTGGTCGGACACGGCCTTGAGTTCCGCGCCCAGCGCCTGGTTGAACTGCAGCCGCGTGGGGCTGGGAAACCATGCGCGCGACAGCTCGGACAGCACGCGCGGCGCCATCACCGCCTGCGCGACCCACAGCGCGAGCAGCAGCGTGATCGCCATGCGCGAGCTCGACGAAAGAGCCGACACGCCGAGCACCAGGAACACGAAGATGCCGAGGTACACGGCATGGCCGAGCGACCAGGCGGCAAGCCGCAGCAGCGCATCGAGCCGCTCGCCCTCCCCTGCGCCAACGGCGACCGCAACCGCCGCAATGAGCGCGGCCGGCACCAGCAGTACAGCCAGCGAAGCCGCGAGCGCCAGCGCCTTGCCGGCCAGCAGCCGCAGCGGTGAGACGCCGAGGCTCAGCGTCTGCCGCAGGATGCCCTGTTCGCGCTCGCCCGCGAAGGCGTTGAAGCCGAGCACGATGACCAGCAGCGGCCCGAGCACCTGCAATATCCAGCCGACCGACAGGTTGCCGAAGCGCTGCAGGCCGGTCGCGTCCTGCGCGGCGTTGAACTTCACCTCGCTCTGGCGATGCGCCTGCAGCCAAACGGTGCTGCCGATGAAGGGGTTGATGCCCGGATCGATCATCGACAGCGCGGCTTCGGGCTTGAAGGCATGCATGCCCTGGTGTGCCGCGTCGTGCGGATGGCGGCGGTCCTGATGCAGCCAGTCGCGGTAGTCCATCGCTTGCGCGGCCTGCTGCTCGGCCCGCGCGTCGCGCTGGTGCGCCCAGCCCACGACCAGCGCGGTGAACAGCAGCACCGCGACCAGCCCGCCGGCCCAGTACAGGCGCCCGTCGCGCAGGCGCTCGAGAAATTCGCGTCTTGCGATCCAGTTCAGCAGCAGCATGAATCTCATCCCCTCATGTGCTGCAGGTACAGGGACTGCAGGTCGGTGCGCGCGATCTGCTCCTCGCCATTCAGGCTCTCGACGAGCCGCCCGCGCTTCATGATCCCGACGCGCGTGGCGGTCTGCTGTGCATGGAACAGGTCGTGCGTGGTGGTGAGCACGGCCACTCCGTTGTCGGCGGCGCGGCGCAGCAGGCCCGAGAACTCGGCGGCGGCATGGGGGTCGAGCCCCGAGGTCGGCTCGTCGAGCAGCAGCGCCTTGGCCTGCTTGGCAATCGCCACGGCGATCCACACCTTCTGGCGCATGCCTTTCGAATATGCGGACACGCGCTTGTCGGCGGCTGCATGGTCGAGCCCCACCTCGGTCATCAACTCCAATAGCCGCTCCCGCGGCAGCTCGCGGCCCAGCGCCAGTCCCGCAAAGAAGCGCAGGTTCTCCAGCCCCGAGAGCGTGCCGTACAGCGTGACCTGCTCGGGGATGTATGCCACGTGCTGCTTGGTGGCGACGGGGTGGCGCGTGACGTCGATGCCGTTGATCTCGACCGTGCCGGCCGTCGGCTCGATGAAGTTCAGGAACAGGTTGACGGTGGTGGTCTTGCCCGCGCCGTTCGCACCCAGCAGGCAGTAGATGTCTCCGGCGCGGATGTCGAGATCGAGGCAGTCGAGCGCGGTGTGCGTGCCGTACTGTTTGGTGAGGCCGGTGGCTCGGAGCATGGAAGCAATCCAGGTTGGGAGGAAGACGCGCGCAGGCTCGCGCCGGCGCACGGGCGCCGAGGCGTTGCTCGTTCAGTGTTCGTGGAAAGGCCGGCGCTCGATGTGCACCGGCCGGCGCTTCATGTCAGCGCTTGTTCTTGTGCTTCGCGCCGCCCTGCCTGGCCTTGAAGCGCGGGTTGGACTTGCAGATGACGTAGGTGCGGCCGCGCCGCGTCACCACCTGGCAATCGCGATGGCGCTTCTTTGCTTCCTTGAGCGAGGAAAGGACTTGCATGGTCGTACAGGGGCCGTAGGTTTCGGACCCGCGACTATACGCTATTGAGAATTCATTCTCAATAACACGAGAACGCTGACTGGCAGCCAACTTGCCGCCGGTGGCGCGGTCAATGCGCCCTGGGTGCGCGCCCCTTGGGGCTGGTGCCGGCGCACGACGCGCACAGGCCGTGCAGCGTCACCTCGTGGCTCTGGACCTGGAAGCCCTTCGGCACCAGGTCCGTCATCGGCCCGGGGCATGCGTGCAGCAGAAAGACCTGTCCGCAGTTCGAGCAGTGAAAGTAGTGGTGATGGTGATCGGCTTCGTGCCCGTCGTGCTTCGAGTGGCCATGTCCCTTCGCATGTGCGTCGGGCTTGCAGGCCACCTCGTAGCGGGCGGGCTCGCCGGGCAGCTCGACCTTGGCGATCTCGCCGTCCGCCAGCAGCAGCGACACCTGACGGTACACGGTCGACAGGCTGATCTCGGGCACGATCTCGCGCGCATGCGCCAGGATTTCGGGGGCGGTGAGAACGCGACCTGCGTCGCTGAAGGCGGAGAAGACGGCGTTGCGTTGGCGCGTGAGACGTTGCATCTGGATTCGGATTGCTGGCTGCTGGCTGGCTTCGCGGGTGGATGGATGGATAGGCGGCGTACGGCATTCAGCCGACGGTGCGGATCACGTTCCCCTGCGGGTCCCTGATTGTCGTCTTCTGGACCTTCCAGCGCACGGCGCCGAAGCCCGGCACCTCATACGTACCTGCGATCGGCTTCAGCGTGCGGGCCAGTTCGCGCACGGTGGCGTCGCTCAGGTGCAGCGTCAGCTTGCCGTCTTCCGCGGCCACGCGGTCGGCCTCGCCGTGCTCGAAGACCAGCGCACGCTCGCGGCTCGCGAAATGAAACCCGCGCCCGAAGGGCAGCCGCAGCGGCAGCAGCGCGACCAGCTCGTCGACCTGTCGCGCGCCAATCGTGATCTCGGTGATCGGTGCACGCAGCAGCCGCTTGCTCGTCTCCCAACCGAGTACGTCGGTGAAGAGAAAACCGCTGGACGAGCCGTCGCGCGCCGCGCCCTCCTCCACGCGCCGGCGCACCTCGGGGTCTTCGAGCAGCGATGGCCGCGCGAGGTCGGTCACCCACAGCGGCATCGCGGGCAGCAGCGCATCGAGCAGCTTGCGCGTGTCCCAGCGCTTGCATGCCTGTTCCTCGTCTTCCGTCAGCCCGACGACCTGGAGGAAACGCATGCGCCCGTTCGGCGTGTCGATGGCTGGCAGCTCCGGGTCGAACACAAAGCCCATCGAACGGATCAGCGTCTCGCGCTCCAGCGCAATGGGGCCGTTGGCGGTCATCCAGTGGCCGTCGTCGAACACATTGCCGCTCTTGAACACGTAGCGCGCGAGGTTCTGCAGGAAGTTGATGGCCCATGCGGGCGGCTCGGCCTCGTCCGGCTCGCAGGCCAGGCGGAAGGTCAGCTCGAAACCGTAGCCGCTGATGTCGGCGTCGCTCGATTCCTTGGCGTACAGCTCGCTCAGCCCATAGCTCAGGTAGTGCCAATGCGGCACCGGCTCCATGCGCTTCCACACGCTCACGCCGTCGAGCGGATCGGGCCCGCCGAGCATCCACTTGAGGACGGTGGCGTAGTGCTTCGGCTCCTGGCCCGGATAGAGGCGCTCCAGTGCGGCGGTGATGGCGTCCCAGCCCGGCGAGAGATCGTCGTCGTTGTCCTGGCCTTGCGCTGCCTGCGTCATGTCGGTCCTTGCGGTGTCTGTCGATGGCGGCAAGCCTACACCGGGCCATCCTCAGGCCCGTGTCAGGCCGGCGTGGCATCCTCGGGCGTCGAATTGCTTTTTTCGGGAGACAGCAACGTGAGATGGATCCATCGGCGGGACGCATTGGCCCTGTCGGCTGCCTGCGCCGCGTCCGCCCTGCTCGCCGCAACGGGCTGCGGGCAGAAAGACGTGCCCGCCGCCTCCGCACCGACCCCGCCTTCACCCGGCAGCATCGAGATCACGCAGGCAGACATCGACTGGTTCCGCCGCAGCCGGGCCGAGTGGATCGACTGCGAATCGGGTGCGCCGGGCATGGTGCCGCCCGACATGTCGCTCGAACAATACGAAGACCTGCTCGACGGCGGCAGCTCGCCGGCCTTCGACCGGTTCGTGAACGTAACCACCGCCTTCTTCCTGCATGCGAGCTTCGTCGCCGGGCACTACACCTTCGAGCCACCCTTCGCGCAGCGCGCGGCCTTCGACGTGACGGACGAGCACATCCGCCTGCTGCGGCGCGCGAACTGGCTCAGCTTCCTCATCGACTGCAAGCGCCCCTACGGCGACTTCACGCATTTCGAGATCGACATGGCCGACATCCTCGGCCTGCCGGTGACGAAGGACGCGAAGGGCTACGCGCAGATCGGCAAGGACGCGGAAAAGCGCATGGACGCGCTGCATGCCGACATGCTCCCGACGCTGCAGGCGTACATCCGCTTCGCGCGGCTCAACCCCGGTCGCTACGTGGTGCCCGGGCGCGGCGTGGCGCAAACGGCGGGGCGGCCGCTGTGCCGGCCGGTGTCGGCCACGCGCCTGGCGATGTATCAGCGCGCGCTGGCGGCCGCCGGCCCACGCTCCGATTCGCACCGCGTCGCCGCGCTCGACGAGGCCGCCAGGGCGCTGTTCGCGCTGGACTGAGCCGCTGCCGTTGTCGCCACTGCGGCACGCGCGCACAGGGCAGCGAGCGCCAGCCCGAACGCCAGCGCACTAGCCACGGTGCGCCAGAGATTCGCGGCGTTCCAGCGCAGGCGCGTCTGAGCCCAGTCGGACGGCAGCGCCTGCGGGTTCCACGACTCGGTGTAGGCGTTGAGCGGCAGGTTGACCTGCGCCGTGAACACCACGATGCCCAGGCCGTAGAGCACGCCGGCCAGCAGCAGGCACCACCACCAGCCCTCGCGGCGCGCGGCCCATGCCGCGCCCACGGCCAGCGTGCATAGCAGCGGCGGCCCGAAGAAGAAGCCGAAGAACATCGCGTGCCGCACGTTGCGGTTCAGGCTCGACTGCACGAGTGCGTAGGTGGCGCCGTCCATCTGCAGGGTGGCGAAGTTGACGTTGGCGCTGTAGGTCCAGAAGAAGCCGGCCATCACGCCCAGCCAGAAGATGGCGAGCGCATGGCACATGAGCGACAACCGGATCATCGACGGGCGAAAGCACATGGCAGGGACCTCCTGCCCTCACTGTCGGGCCGCCGCCGGCCTGGCGCCTTAACCGTCGATAAGTCCCATCTCTGCACGCAGCCGCGACAGCGACACGTCGGTCATGCCCAGGTACGACGCCAGATGGCGCAGCGGAATGCGGCCGGTCCATTCGGGGCGCTCACGCAGCAGGGCCTCGTAGCGCTGGCGCGCCGTGCACTGCAGAAAGACCTGCTCGCGCCGCATCTTGTCGTCGAGCAGCCCGGCCAGCGCGCGCAGCTGCAGCGCGGTCCACGAAGGCAGCGTGCCCACCGCGGCCTGCAGCGCGGCATACGGAAGGCGCCAGGCCGTGGCCGGCGTCAGCGCCGCAATGAAGAAGGCCGCGGGCTCGCGCCGCATCGTCTCGGTCACGGGCCAGATGAACGCGTCTTCGGCGTGGAAGTTCTTGTTTGACTCGCGCCCTTCGCTGTCGATGTAGAAGAGCCGCAACAGGCCGCGCTCGACCCAGAACGCGTGCTGCCACGCGCTGCCGGCTGCCAGCAGCGTCTGGTGCGCGTCCAGCGACTCGCTGCGCGCCTGATCGGCGAGTGCTGTCAGCGATGCTGGCGACAGCTCGGGAAAGCGCCGCGCCAGCGCCTGCTGCCAATCGGACACGGCAGGCATCGCAGCAGCCTCAGGCGTCCTGTTCGGGCGCAGTCTCGGGCTTCGGCTTGCCCTTTTGCTTGCGCGCCGCCTTCTTCGCCGCGCGCTCGGCATCGGCGCGCTGGCCATCGGCCAGCCACAGCGCGAACTCGTCGGGCGTTTCGAGCGTGACGCGCCCGAGGTTGCCGGCGCGGAACTCGTGCATCACGATCTCCGCCGCCTTCTGCAGGTTGACCTTGCCCTTGCCCAACAGCGCGCCGCGCTTGCGGCCGATGGTGTCGAGCAGCGATTCGTCCTTCATGCTGGCCATGGTCTCGGCGTCGAGCTCCACGAGCTTGAAGCGCGCGGCCACGCCGGCGGCGTAGTGCGTCTTGAGGTAGTTGAGCAGTTCCAGTGCCACCTCTTCCTCGTCGAAGGCGTTGCGCCCCACCGCACCGCTGGCCGCGAGGTTGTAGCCGCTCTTGGGCACGATGATGCGCGGCCACAGCATGCCGGGCGTGTCCCAAAGGTAGAAGTCGTCGGCCAGCGTGATGCGCTGTTCGAGCTTGGTAATGCCGGCCTCGTCGCCGGTCTTGGCCTTGCGCCCGCCGGTGAGCGTGTTGATGAGGGTGGACTTGCCCACGTTGGGAATACCGCAGATCAGCACGCGCATGGGCTTGGCCATGCCGCCGCGGTTGGGCGACAGCTCGTGGCAGGCCTTCACGAGCTGCTGCGCGGGCGTGGTCTGGCTCGCGTCCAGGCCGATGGCACGCGTGGCGGGCAGCGCGTTGTAGTGCGCCAGCCAGAGCACGGTGCGCGCCGGGTCGGCCAGGTCCTGCTTGTTGAGCACCTTGAGCGTGGGCCGGCCGGCCGTGAGTTCGGCCAGCATCGGGTTGGCGCTGGAGCCGGGCAGGCGCGCATCGAGCAGTTCGATGACCACGTCGATGTCCTTCACCCGCTCGGTGATGGCCTTCTGGGTCGAATACATGTGACCGGGGAACCACTGGATCGCCATCGATGGGCTCTTTCTTTCGCACTGTCTCTGTCTGGGAATGGGGTGGCCCGTCAAGGGGCCGGGTGCGCATTGTGAACTGCGAACCTGAACGGGAGCTTGTTGCTACGCTTTCGATAGCTGCAAGCGGGCATTCTGCCTTCGCTTTCGGCTTGTTCGACCCTAGAATCCGCGCGCTGCTCTCCGCAGCAATTCAAACAACTCCGAGGGAAATCCATGTTCAAGCGCCTTGCCGCTGCCGCCCTGCTGGCAGCCACCGTCGTGCCCGTATCCGTCGTCCACGCCCAGCGGCCCTCCCCGCCGCCCGGCCAGCTGATCAACGGCTTCCTGTGCTGCAACATGCGCACCTACGGCGACTCGATCAGCGACATCAACTACGACGAGCAGGGCACGCGCATCGTCGCCGTGGGCACGCCGGCGCGCATCACGGCCTACGACTTCCGCTGGTTCAGCCTCGACCTCGCCGGCAAGCCGCAGCGCATCAAGAACGACTACAGCCGCAACATCCCGTTGCCCGCGTTCGCGCAGCGCTACGTGGTGACCCAAGACCCGAAGCAGAAGATGGCCGCCTTCCCGCCCGCGGTCCGCGACGCCATCCTCGCCGGCAAGGTGATGCCCGGCATGACGCGCGAGCAGGTGCTGATGGCCATCGCCTACCCCGTGGCCAGCGAGAACCCGAGCCTGGACGCCCCCGTGTGGCGCTACTGGCGCGACAGCTGGTCGGAGTTCCAGGTGCAGTTCGACGAGAAGGGCCTCGTGAAGGCGGTGGTGGGCGACCCTGTGGCGCTGAGCCGCGTGCTGGCGGCGGCGCAATAACCCTAAATTCTCGCGCGACTCACTCGCGCCCTCGCAAGGTCAGCCGCGTCATCTGACCGGCATCGCCCGTGAAGTTCAGTTGCCCGTTGGCATCGTGGCCGTGAGCCAGCCCGACTGAACTCACCCGCCACCTGCTGGTAGTTTGCATAGCGCTGACCCCAAGCTACTTCGCTCTGTAAGGGCCAATCTTCCGGGACGCCAGCAGCGCTGTCGCTCTGCTGGCCATTCGCTCCAGCTCGGGCAGCAAAGGCGTTGTCCTTTTTAGAAGCTATATCAGGGCTATGTTCTGTCAGGCTCAAGCAGCTTCACCAGCTTGCTCACCATCTCACTGTGGTCCACCTCGCCCAGGTTCGAGATAATCCCGTAGCTGCCATGCTGGCGGTACATCTCGCGCACCCGCTCGCCTACCCAGGACGGGAACTGCTTCAGCAGTTCGGGATCCTCGTACTTGACGATCCGGCCGGCAACAGCAAAGGCCAAATCGTCCTTAAAAAACTCGGCGTCTTCGCTCTCCAGATACTCTCGACGGAGCATGTCGACTTCGTCTTCAGGAGTCATGTCACTTCCTTCCATTTCCGCTCAGCATATTGCGGAACTGCTGTAGCCACCAGTCACCAGTCACCAGTCACCAGTCACCATCTTGAACCGCTTCCCAGTGCAGGTTGCCCACTCGATCAGAACGTATCAAGTGCTTGTACTCGGTCGTTGACATCGGAGAGGGCAAGTACTTCAAGCCCTGCGTCTCGTGGATTTCGTGCGACAGAATCTGCGCGATCGCCTCGTCGCTGTTGAAGACATCCTTGCGAACGTAGACCGGGATCTTGGATGAACCGTCCGCCATCCGACTGGCGGTGCCCTGCTTGAACGACACAGAAGATACCTCCCCCGATACGTTGCCGTAGGTGGCGTCAAAGTCGAAGCCAAGCCTCTTTGCCCGCTCTCGGTACGCGTCCTCACTCAGCTTCACGATCCGATACTGAGCCAACGTCTCCGCATCGTGTCCCACGCACTGCAGCAGCTGCAGCGCCTCCTCCGGCGAACGCAGCGCCTCCCAGGGTGCGCGGAGCGCGCATCAACTGACCCGCAGGAACGAAGGGCGCCAGCACCTCCATCGTCAAGCCGAACGCAGGCGTGTCATACGTTGCCCTCAAGTCGGAAGGCCTCGGGATGTCCAGGCCGAAGGCTCGATAGGCTTTGCGCGCCAAGCCACTCGCCGAAAAGGCCATCTCGCTGACTTCGGATGCATCCATCAACAGGTTCCACGGCACCCTGGCCGTTTCTTTCGCAGCGCTCCACAGCGACTGGTTGTCTGCGGTGGTTGGCGCGAACTGTCCGGAGCCATTCAAGAAGTCCGTGGTTGTCTTGACCATGCGCGCTCGCAGTGCCGCGCTGGCCGCAATCTTTTCCTTCGACGCAGGAAGCTGGCGACCATTGGCCGCCGGACCGACAGCATCGTCTCCGAGTGCATCCCACCTCTGCGCAGCCTCAATCGACAGAGGGCCTGCGCCTGCCTGGAACGCCCGCCTCTGCGCATCCGTCAGGGGCGGCGCCGACTTTTGCAGGACTTGCGCCGCAGCCGCGTGCGCTCCCACGTCCACGTCTGCGTCGTCCCAGTTGAAGACAGCGCCGGTTCCTTGCGGCTGCGACTGACTCGCAAGGCTCTCGCCCGGCACATTGCCGAACGCATTCACAAGTCCTTGCAGTGCACACGTCCCGATCACTAGGTTCGCAAAGCCTTCACGTCTACTCCATCCGAGAGTTCCATCACATCGACGTCCTGCTGTTCTCCGGTGGCGCGGGTCAACTGCCAAGGTTGGTCGACGGTTTGTGGCTCGAGTAGCACCTCCATCTGGACCGCAATGGCCAACCCTCGCATTGCCTTCTGAGGGCTTATAACGGGAGCGACCGATTCAGGCCATGACAGAAGGAAACTTTGGCGAAATCCCATCGAATGCATATCGACCTGCAAAAAACCAATTGCGTTCTCAATCTTAACATCCAGAGATTCAACAGAAAATCCGAGCGTAGAATTTAATTCTTTCAAAATCTTAGTTTCAGGGCATTCTTTTTTCAAAAAGAATTGAATACTTTGAACTGAAACCATGATTACCTCCTCTGCTTGACAACATCGATAAGACTCTGAGTGCGCGTCACCTGTTCTGGAGTAAGAATATTTTTAGCGGCAAGATTTTCCAAAGTCATTAACGCACGATCACTTCCTTGTTTTTGCGCTTGAGCCAGTATTTTATATTCCTGCGAAGAAACGTTAATTACATCTGGCCCAGATATAGGGTGCAGCGATGTGTCATGCATTCCCCATACACGACCTGACGATGTAGTAAATTCTTGGCCATCTCTAATCGCAAGACCTCGCTGAATCTCAGTGACATCTACGAATGCGTCAGACCTATCACCTATAAACAAAGAATTTCCTGTGGCTTTCGGAATAGTCAATTTCCCCAATAGATGGCGCTGCGAAAGCGTAAGACTACTCCAATTCTCTAAGGCTGGAGCCCATCCTTCAGGCGTTCTTGGCCCAATGAATTTAGGATCATCGACGCTTCCAGAATAGGATCCTGCTTGAAAGGTTGGCCTAAATGCAGATCGATTCGAAGGCCCCGCATAGGGTCCCGTCGTTCTGATGCTCGACGACATTGACCCGCCCATCATCATCGATGCGCCGCCCACCCCGTACATCTCAGGACCGTCCATTGTTTCCATAGGACTCAGCAAGCCGCGGCTTGCACCGGCGGTATGCAGGCTCAGCGCTGCGCTCTGCAACCACAATCTTTCTTCGTTCGAGCCCGCATTTTTTATAGCCGTTCGCACGTCCGTAAGTGCGCCCTGCAATTCCGCGCGCGTCAGGTCCCTGCTATCGGCCACGTTGTGGGCTGCATCGACCGCGAGCCGCGTTCGATCACGTGCAGTTAGGAGTGATCCGGCCACGTCTGCATAGTTGATTGACGCGCCGCTGTTCATTGGTGCTGGAGCGCGGGTCGCCCAGTTGTTGAGCTCTGCAGTTTCATAGCTAGCGGTTGCCGCCTGCGCCGATCTTTGTTTTTCCGTCGCGACGAGTTCAGCCCGTCGGTTCAGCCCCGCAGCATTGTTGCTCTCGATGCTGCCACCAGCCGCCAAGAGCTCGCCCAACCGATCATTGCTCATCACATCCAGGCTCGGCGCCAGCACCGTGCCACCCGCATAAATCAGCGGACTGCCCCATTGGTTCGTCCTCAGGTTGTTTGCACTTTTCATCACCGCCATGCCGGCGAGCCAGTTGTCTCCGTAGGTCTGCTTGGCCAGACCTTCGAGAGTGCTGTCGCCTCGCACGTTCAGTCGCGTGCTGGCGATGCCCGGACCGTGCTGGGCCACATACAGGTCGTCCTGCATATCCATACCGTTTCGGGCATTCAAGCCTTCGGCAGCCGTTGCAGCGCTATAGGTCGGCAGTCCCATCGGATTCATGACAGCGTCGCGCATCGCACGGACTTCACCAAAGTCAGGCGTGGCCGACACGCCGGCCCATCTGCCGTTGCGTGCGATGAGATCGCCCAGCGGGTCATCGCTGCCAGAGCCCTGCCCGTTGGCGCCCGCGATGGAGTCCCCCAACGCATTGCCAACGCCAGTGATGCCACTGGCTGAGCCGCTGTACCCGTAACCCTTGCCGACTGGAATGTTTCCCCATTGGAAGTCTTCACCAAACACAGGGGTTCTTGCCCGCTGCCCATTTGCCGCTGCGAGCGAGTCTCCGATCACATTGCCGAAAGCGTCAGACGCCAGCGCAGCCGCACTGATCTTGCCGCCGCGCACAGCCTGCACCACGAGGCTTCCGCCCAGACCCGAGGCCAGGCTCTTTCCGATCTCGAAGCCATTGAGCGGGTTGTAGTCCATCGCCGCATTCAGTGCCTGGCTGACACCTGCACTGGCCGCGGATGCGGCGACCGATCTCCAGTTGAACTTGTCCTGCAGCCCCGTGACCACGGCGATGCCTTGTGTGGCGGCATTCGACAGCGCTTGCGTGACGATCCTGCCCACGAGGGGCGTAGTCGCCTTGGCCACAGCGCTCCCCAGACCAGTAGCCCCAAGCCCTGCGGAGATGGCGCCACCCAACGCCCCCAGCGCCACGCCCTTCCAACTGAACGAGTCCTGCGCTCCGATGGCGATGCCTACGGTCTGCCCCGCGACGGAGCCTGCAGCCCCGGCCGCAGCGGCGCCCGCGACGCTCTCGACGCCGATATAGACGCCCGTGTAGACCGCCACCACAACCGAGACGATGGCCACAATGACCTGCCCGAACCCACCACAGCTCTCCTTACCCCCTCCCCCCGGCATCGCCATCAGCGCCGGGCTGGTGTCGCCGATGATCTTGCTCGGGTCGTAGGGCTTGAAGGTGTCCGCGTTGTTCGCGCTGCTCACATGCGTGGGCACGATCAGCACTTGGCCCCGCTGGAGCTCGCTGCCACTCGCCACGCCGTTCGCGTCCGCGAGCAGGTACCACAGGCTCGAGTCGCCGTAGACGCTCTTGGCAATGCTCTGCAGCGTGTCTCCCGCACGCACCACGTAGCTGCCCGGCGTGGCCGCCGGATGGTCCCCATCGATGGGCCGGTAGCCGAATCCGAAGCTGGCCTTGGGCACGAAGAAGTGCGGCAGGTTCGGCGGGTTCACCAGCATCTGCTCGTTCACGCTCAACCCGTAGCGCCCCAGCACTTCGCCATTGACCACCAACTGGCGTTGCGCCTGGCCACCCATGTAGCTGGTGTACAGCGTCGTCCCGTTGACGTCGTTGACGAAGATGCGGTTGTCCTTGCCCAGCAGTTGGATGTTCTGGTCGCCCGCTGCGGCCATCTGGCCGTTGGCATCGAAGATATGGAAGCTACGGCCGATCGACTGGGCACTGTTGGGCGTGCCCACCGTGGTGTTCAGCACCCCGGTCGACTCCGTGCGGTAGCCCTCGGCGCGTCCCACGTTGTTGGTCACGTAGGTGAAGCTGGTGTTGCCCGGCATGAGGTTGCCGCTGAAGTAGCCCAACAGGTTGCCCGCCTTGTCGTAGCCGATGCCAGACCCTTTTCCGAAGCCCAGGATGTCCAGGTTGTGCGCGGCGTTGTCGTAGATGGTGCTGTCGCGCCTTATCCCGTACTCGTAGCGGTTCTGGGTCAACAGCTGGCCGTTCTTGTTGTACGTGTTGATGCGCCCGTCAATCGCACCGCCGGCCATCGCGTAGTAGGGCGCGCCGTTGGCGGCCATGTGCGCGAACGCATAGTCGAAGGCCAATCCCACGGAATGGTTCGCGCTGGTCACCACGCCGCTGGCCACCACGCGGCTGGCGCCATCGTAGAGGCGCTCGTCCACCCGCACACCGTCGCGCGTGACGGTAGACAGGCGGTTCATGCGGTCGTAGGTGTACTCCTCGGTCGTTTCTCCCCCGACGCTGGTCCACTGGCCGTTGATCGACGCCAGGTGTGTGCCCGTGCTGGTGTCCCTGGTGCGGTTGCCGTTGTAGTCATAGCTCAGGCGGTGCCCATCGGGGCCGAGCGTGCTGCCATCGGTGCTCACGGAATCCACCAGGGTCTGGCGGTTCATCGCGTCGTAGGTGAAGTACCTGTCGTTGTCGACGCCCACGCCAGTGGCCGGATCGTTCACCCTTGTATGGATACGGGTGCGATTGCCGACCTTGTCGTACTCGATGTCGATGGTTGCACGGCCCCCGCTGTCGCCCACCCAGCGCATGCGACCCAATGCATCGTAGGCAATGCTATTGTCCTGATAGGCAATGCCTGCCTGCTCGGTGGTCTCGCGCACACGGCGCCCCGCCAGGTCGTAGGAATAGCGGGCGGTCTTGCCGAGACTCGCATCGTGAACCTGCAACAGCTGACCGGCCGCGTCGTACTGGTAGCTCAAGTCCTGAGTCGGATTCGAAGAGCCAGGGAATGTCACCGCGTTGGAAGCGTTGGTGCTCGTCTGACGGGTCAACTGTCTGGCGTTGTCATAGCTGTAGCTATAGGTAGCGCCGCCGATGTCGCTGCGGCCCTGGAGCCGGCCGAAGTAGTCGTACTTCCAAGTGGCCAATGCACCGTTGCCATCCATTTCGATGATCTTGCGGTTGCGCGCATCGTAGGCGGCCTGGGTCACTTCACCCTCGGCCAGGGTCGTGCGAATGAGGTTGCCGCGCAGGTCGTAGGAATAGCGAATGGTGTCGCCGTTGCCGTTCGTCTGGCTGGTCTTACGGCCCGCTGCATCCCAGGTGTTGGTCTCCACGACCTCGCGATTACCTTGCGGCGCGACCTCCAGATTGGCGCCTTGATAGACCGCCACAGCCTCATGCACGGTCTTCAGCGAGCGATTGAACTTGTCGCTGAGGAACCGTTTTCTCTTTCCTTCGGCATCGATGGTGCGTACCTTGCTGCCGAAGGCGTCGTAGGCATGGCTGACCACGCCGGTGCTGACACCGTTGCCGTCGGCATGCAATTCACGCACGAGATTTCCACCGGCATCCCACTCCTGGCCATTGATGCGTTCTTTGGCATCGCGTACCGCCACCTGACGACCCATCGCGTCGTAATAGATCCTCGTCACAGCGACGTTGGGGTTGACGATGTTGCCGTATGCATCAACACCCGAATTGCCGTCGCGATCCGTCTGGACCTGCGTGGTCAGCTGGTTGTTGGCGTTATAGCGATAGTGCGTGATCCACCCGGCAGAGCGCGGATCGCTAATGCTCACGACGTTGCCCCAACGGTCGACGTTCTGGTTGATCACGGGGCGCTGCTGTGCCCCGGGGTTGTCCTGAGGCGCGCGCTCTGCCAACGCCTGGAAGACAACGCGGCCCAGAAGATCGTATGTGGTGTCCGTACGGCGCACGTCGGACAACTGACTGGCCTGGGCAGCATTGTTCAAGCTAGCGAGGTCGAGGTTGCCCCTCCCCGAGCCCGCGCTGCGAACTTCGCTTGTCTGACGGCCCAGAAGGTCGTACAGCGCGACCTTGTCCACACCATCGCCTGCGTTGGTACGCCACAGACGCCCCGCTCTGTCGTAGTCGAAATACTCGCCGGCCTGTCCATTGACACGCTTGGACACCATCTCGCCAAAGGCGTTGTAATCCATGACCGTTTCGACGACTTGCCCCCCGGCATCTCCTATGTTCAGGTAGCCCTCGCCATTGGCTTCGGCGGGAGTGCCCTGCCACAGCAGAACCCATTTGCCGCCGGCATCCTGCTGCAATATGCGGATAGTGCTGACAGTACCGATCGGATCGGTTGGCGTGAGCTTCACACCCTGGGACAGCTCGACACCGGATGCCTGATCGAACACCTGCGAGAAGGTCGCAGGCTCGCCGGGATTCATCTTTGGCGGAACGCTTCCGTCATCGGGGGCCGCAGTTTCGGGCGTGACGAAATCGAATTCGACCTTCACCGCGCCACCGTTGGCCTTCACGATGTTGGCCATCTGAACCACAACTTTGCCGTTGGCGGACTCTTGCCCCGGCGCGTTCGGATTGACGGACTCGGGAACGCCCAGCATCAGAGTTACCTTGGGGTTCGCAGCGTAGACCCCGTCGGCTCTCGCACGCCCCTCTGTGTAGGTCGCGTTGTCGCTAGCGGTGCCGGGGTCAATCACACGGGTCTGGCGGCCCAATTCGTCGTATCCGTAGCGGCGGAACAATCGCTGTTCCGTCTTGTCCCCGCCGCGCACGTTCTGCCATTCCTCGGTAATCTGTCCGCGATCGTTGTAGTTGCTGTAGTGATTAACGCCCATGGCGTCGGTACTCTGCACCACACGCCCGAGCACATCGTATTGCGCATAGCTTGTACGGTCAGTGCTGGAAACCAGCTCAGCATCCTCATAAGGATCCATCTGTACCGTATCGGGCAGATAGAAATGGTCTCCGACAAGCGGGTTGTACATGCGCACGAGGCCTGTGTCGAACTGTGCGCTCCGCGCATCGCCGACATAGCCGACGATGCCCTGAGGCGTGGCTCCGGATTTCCGCACGAGATCGTCGACCTCATCCTTGCTGGTAGTCAGCAAATAGTAGGCCGAGAAAGGCTGGAGTTCAGGCGGCCAGAAGGGCGGCAGACGCAGTTGGACCTTGTACAGCGGCACGGTTTTTTCCTGCTGCCAGGAAGCGACATACCCAATGATTCCCTCGTCATGCCAGAGGCCCGACGCCACCAGTTCGTCACGCTTTTCGATCGATTGCGTGTAGTAGTGCAAGGGACCGAAGAAATCAGTACGCACCCTGTAAACAGCTTCTCCGCCGTCGAAGGGTGTCGCCGACATATAGCCGATGTTTCCATTCAACTGCCAGCCGATGGCCTGTGCGCGGGCGACCTCGGGGTTCGGCACTGCAAGAAACGCCGGCATGGGGCGAGGATCGGCGGGCTTGTCCTCAACGTCGGCGCCGTTGATGTACTCGGTCTTGGTGACCACGTTGCCGTGGGCATCGCGGCGGAACACCGTGAGCGGGGTCACACGAGTTGCCCCGTCGCTGCCCGCACGCGTGGGTTCCGCCACCGCCGTCACGCGCCCGAGCGCATCGTAGTAGCTGTAGGTTGACGCGCCCGCCGCATCGGTGGTGCGCGTAAGGTTACCCACGGCGTCATAGCCGTAGCTGGTGGTCAGGTTGCCGCGTTCGCTCGTCCCGTTGGCAGCGGTGCTGTATTCGACATGTACCCGCGTCTCGCTGGTCTTTCGGTTGTTGCGGTTATAGATGGTCGTCGTGCGCCGATCATTGGCAGCATCCGCGGTTGGGATCGGCGTGCGGGTAGTTCGTGTGTCGGCTATTCCTTTCCACATCGCGAGGTTGGAAGTGCCGATCCATCCAGAGAGCGATCTGGCGTACTCGACGCGATCCACCACGTTGCCAGTCGCATCGAAGACCTGGGTGGTGAGGTAGCCCAGCGCATCGACCGTAGCGACCTGCTGCCCACGCTGGTCATAGTAGTTGGTGGCCGCCAGTACCCAACTGTCCGAATTGAGGCGCTGTGCCACCTGCACGAGGTTGCCGAAACCATCGTAGGTGTTGCGGGTTGACTTGCCCTCGAAACCATACCTGGCACCGGAGCCCGCCGCGCTGTCATGGAATGAGACGGACGGCTCCTTGACTTCGATGGCCCGTCCCAAACGGTCATAGCTGGTGAGGATGGTGCGGTCTGCGTCCCCGGGGCGCAGCCCCGCCATCACAAACTCGGCAGACGGTTCGCGCCGATATGGCCAATCGGCTTCGGCTCCCAGGTCAATGCCCCGCGCATAGCGTGTGAGCGCCGTCGCCTCCCCGAAGACATTGCGCTGATAGCCCGTGACGTACCCGAGGGCATCAAGCTCATGAACCACACGGCCAAGGGAGTCGTACGTCTTGTAGCTCCAGTTGCGGCTCACGTCGAGATTGGCGGTGGCGTTTCCGAAGGCATCGTAAGCAGTCTCGGTGCGGGGACCGAATTCCGATCCAATATTCTCAGGGTATTCCACCCAGACTTGGCGCCCAAGCCTGTCGTAACCGTAGCGCGTGGTTCGAGACTCCAGATAACCACGGCCCCAGGCCTCCGTTCGCGATTTCATGTTGCCAAGAGCGTCGTACGCCATCTTGGTGACAACCGAGTCCTCGCCGCTGCGGCTCTCGTCGACTTCCAGACGTCCCTTCGAGCCCGGTCTCACCGCCGTGAGAGCGACCCGCGGCGAAGTCTCCGAAATCATTCGCCCCATGCCGTTGTACTCATAGGTCCAGACAGCGCCCTTGGCATTGGTGTAGCTGGTCTTGTTACCCCTTGAGTCGTACGTCCACGATTCGGTGCCATTCATGGCATCGACACTGAAGACGACGCGTCCAAGGGCATCGACCTCGAAACTCTTGCTGCGGTCGTCCGGATTGATTGCAATGGCTGCCGCAACGGCGGTGCCGTCCGTGCCCTGCGGAATGGGCCGCGCGTACTGCGTGGTGCCGCGTACGCGCCCAACTCCGTCGTAGTCGGTCTTGCTGACGTAGCCCAAAGGATCCACGCCGTAGATCAAACGGCCACTTGCATCGAAGACCTGGCGCGAAACGCGATCGGCAGTCGCGTCAGGTGTCGTGCGAGAACGCATATCGTTGGGGGCAGCCACACTACTCAGCCCCGTCGTGTCAATCGCGCGCGCATACCTGCGGGTCTTGATCACCCGGCCGATTCCGTCGTAGCCGACCTCGGTGATAGCACCCGATGCGTCGACGGTGAAAACCTGACGCTGCGCCTGATCGTAAGCAAAGCGTGAGATGCGATCCGCCCCGCTCTTTGTCACTCCGGCAGGATTGAAGGCTACCTGATTGGTGCCTGGACTCGATACAGGCGGGGCGACACGGCTGGCATAACTTATTTGCTGCGTGAGATTGCCAAAGGCATCGTAGGCGTTATGGATGACGCCCCCCATGGCGTCGATTGTGAAAGTACGTCGTCCTGCACCGTCATAAGCCATCACAGTAACGCGATCGGCCGACGCATCAGGCGTCAGTTCGGCTTCGAGCATGGCAGCGCTCAACCTCCAGAAGTGGTTCGCGCCCATTTCAGTGAAACGACTGTCCGTCAGAGTTCTATCCAAGGGCAGATTGCGCCTCCACCCCCCAAAGGCGGTAACGCCAGTGACATCCCTGACTACATCGGCAAACTGCCGACTCTGAATCATCCGCCCCGCGCCGTCATAGCTGTTTCGCGTTACGCCGCCTTCGGCATCCACGGAATAGGTCAGGCGCCCCGCCGCGTCATATACGAAATAGTTGCTGCGATCAGCCTGGTGCGTCTGACCGGTCGACGCCTTCCATGGCAAAGTCGCGTGCACTGTTTGCCGCAGCAAATGGCCTGCCCCGTCGTAGTCGTACGATATTTCCTCGCGGCTATCGAGCGAAGGGCCGTATGGCCCTCCCATTGAACTTCTTCCCTGCCACTTCGACCGGTACGACACACGATTGGCTGCGTCGTAGATGTAGTGGGTGACCAGATCCTGATAGTTGTCCTGCACGCTGTCCGGCGATGCGTCGCGCCCAACGGTGTCGACGAACCGGGTGCGGTATGTGACATTGCCATTGGCATCGTATTCATTCGACGTCACGGACCCTTCGCCATCTACGCTCCATGTCAGCCGACCCGCAGCGTCGTAGATGTTGCGAACATGTTGATCGAGCTCGTCATCGGCCTGCGGCAACGGCGGGGTTTTTCCGTCCCACGCGGCTAGCGCCAAGGCGTCGAGGCGGTTGGCATAGGCTCGCCGCTCGAGAGCATTACCGTTGCCGTCATATGCAATGCGGAGTACGCCTCCAACGCCATCGACCTGCCAGGCGGCACGATTCGCGGCATCAAAGACGGTACGCAAACGCTGGTCCCGCGTGTCGTCGGCCATGACAGTCGGTACGGAGCGACCGTCCCATGCATCGAACGCCGCACCGGTCAGGGCATTCGCATAGGTGCGGACTTCGGTGATGTTGCCGTTGGCGTCGTAGCTGTTGCTACTTACGCCGCCGGCGCCACCCACCTTCCAGGCAGCTCGGTTGAGTGCGTCGTAGACCGTACGTACGCGTTCGTCGCCAGCATCGGCAACGACAGCGGGATCCGAGTCCGGCTTCCAGGCGGCCAGATCGATGCGCCGAGCGTAGGCGCGGGTCTCGACAAGATTGTTCGACGTGTCGTATCTGTACTCGATGACAGCGCCTGTTCCATCCACGGAGAAATGCAATCGTCCGTCGCGGTCGTAGCGGCGGCTCTGCACCATGTCCGTGGCCGGATCGGCCACCACATAAGCGGCAATATCGATTGCACTCGGCGCGTCGGACAGCTTGTCACGCTGCACCGGGGTGGTATAGCGAATGGCTCGGGTCACGCGACCTTCGCTGTTGTAGACACTCCGAGACACGTTGCCGAGCGCATCCAGTGTGTACTCCAGTCGATTGTTCGCGTCGTAGGCGTAGTTCGTGACGTTGCCATTCGCATCGAGGGCTTTCACCATGTTGCCGTTGCCGTCGTACGTGTAGCTACGCGCAAGGTTCAAAGGACCGAGTCTGTCATCCTGGGAGGACAGCGGATCGTTCGGATCGAGCACTTCCTTGACGCGCCGCCCCACACCGTCGTAGGTGTACTGCGTGACAACACGGTTTGGATCCGTGACGCTGAGCACCTTGCCCGTGGTGTCGTATTCGTAGGCGGTGGCAAGGGCCAGGCCCTGAGGGTCGACAACCTGGCGCACAACCTGCCCGCCGCGATTGAATTCGGTAGTTGTAACAACGCCTCGGGGATCTTTGACGCTGATCTTCTGGCCTTTGGCGTCGTAACCGTAGGTGGTCACAAGGTTTAGACCCGCGGCATCTACCGTTCGCGTGAGCAGCCGGTTGGCGGCGTCATAGCCGTAGTCGGTAATAACGCCGTTGGCATCGGTGCTGCTGAGCGTGAAACCAGCCTTGTCGTAGGTGCTTCCCGTAGCGATGCCCTCGGGGGCCTCGGTGCGCAGCAGGTTGCCGCTCTTGTCGTAACTGTAGGTGGTGGTATTGCCTCGGCCGTCACTCACGCTATGGATCTGGCCCTGACGGTTGCGCACCGTGGTCATGCGCACGCCTTCCGGCGTTGTCACGGTCATGCTGCGGTTGACCTGGTCGTAGCTATAGCGAGTGACATGCTTCAACGTGTCTCGCTGTGTCAGTACGCGGTCGAAGGCATCGTAGGTCGTGGCCCGTTGCGCGCTGAGCGCATCGGTCATGGCGACCGTCCGGCCGAGCCGGTCATAGGTGAACAGGCTTCGATTCTTGTTACCGTCCAAGCGCTCGGTCACTCGGCCAAACGCGTCGTAGGTTCGGCCCTCGACAACGAGATCACTGTCCCTGGAATTTTTTACCAACAGGCCACGCCGATCAAAGCTGGCCGTATCGATCACGCGATAGCCGGTCTGCAGGGCGTAGCTGCTGGAAATGGCTTCGCGGAAGGCGTTGTACGAATAGTTGGTGATGTCGCCCAGTGCACTGGTGCTGCTGGCCTTGGTGCCAGTGGCGTTGTAGCGGCTCAGGACGCGGGTGTCCTTGGCGTCATCGGCCACACCGTCAAGCAAGCGGATCAAGGTCTCGGTGTTCAGACCGCCGGGTGTCGCGGTCGCCAGGGTGGAGATATCCACGGGGGTAGCGTAGACGACTTGCTCGGAAAGCTGACCTTGAGCGCTGTAACGGCTCTCGGCAACCTCGCCGAGATCATTGACGGTGTAGGCCAGGCGTCCGACGGCATCGTAGAAAAAGAGCGTGCGGCGGCCATTGGCGTCCGTTGTACTGGCGCGGCGTCCGGCAGCATCGTAGGTGTGTGTCAGGCCGTTGGTGGCCCACAGGCTCAAGGGGTCGGAGAGCGCAACGGCGTCGCTGCCGCGCCCGTCAAGTTCTCCGATGAGGCGGCCTTGGATGTCGTAGCGCCGCCGGCTGGTAAGTTCATCCACCGTGCCAACCGCTGTGGTGGTCTGCACAAGCTGGCCAACGCGGTCGTAGGTGAATTGGGTGAGCGTGCCCTCCGCATTGGTGCGGCTCAGGAGTTGGTTGGCGGCACTCCATGTCTGGACTATCCGCTGATCTTGAGCGCGGTCGGCCGCGGGGCGAATGCTCTGTAGCGTAGACGTGCTGCTAACTGCGCCAGCCTTGTTAGCGTACCGGATGGTCTGCGTGATGTTGCCACGAGCATCGTAGGCGGTCTCGCTCAAGTCGCCTTCGCCATCGACCTGGCCGACCAGCCGGCCTCGGGCATCGTAGAAGTTGTAGGTGTGGACATCATCGACACTCTCACCGCGACGCAGCCCGGCGAGACTTTGCCTTGCACGAGCGTTTGCAACGGCGGGCGCGCGATCGATCACAGTGATCGCGCGCTCAGCATAGCGGACGGTTTCGATGAGTTCGCCTGCGGCGTTGTACTTGTACTCGGTCAGATAGCCTTCACCGTCCAGCAATCCTTGCAGTCGGCCATCGCGGTCGTACAGGCGGCTGACTGTGCGGTCCTGAGCCGCGTCGGGTTTCACTGGCGGCGTGGCGCCACCTGCGGCGCCTCTCACCGATTGCGTGAAAGTCAATTTGGAGCCAACCGTGTCCGCGTCGCCCGCATAGATGGCCGTGATGAGCTGATTTCCTGGCGACAGGCGTGCACCTGCCAAGGTGGCCATGCCATTGATCGCCGAGGCGGTGCCCAGAAAGTCCAACCCTTGGTAGAAGCTCACCAGGCTGCCGGCGCGCGCGCCATGAAAATCCACGGCCAGCGCGCCATCTTGTGCAATGGATACCTCACTATGATTGGCAAGCGCGGTACGCGCCTTGCCGGTCGAAACGGTCGAAACGGTCGAAACGATCGAAACGATCGAAACTACGGTGGAAGCCTCCGAGCCAGCGTTGTTACCATCTCCCGAGTACACCGCCTTGATCACGTGATCACCGACCGTGAGGCCGCTCTCGAAAAGTTGGCTCCGCCCGTAGTACACACTCGCGGTGCGCAACAATGTGCTTCCATCGTAGAAGCTCACCCTTCCTCCATCAGGGACACCTTGCCCCTCGATGCTGGCCTGAAGCATCAGTGATGAGCCATAAATCTGGGGTTCCAGCCTCATCGAACTGACTGCCGGCACCGCCCGTATCTGCTGCCGGAGCTCCCCGTCCCAAGGCGTGTAGGTGTAGGCTTGGTAGTTGGCATCGCCGGAGTATCGAACTGCGAGGCTGTAGGAGCCGGGCGGCAGATCGCTGACGGTGAGGGTCGCAAACCCTCCGAACAAGGCGGCCGTACCCAGCGTTCGGCCCGAGTCGAAGATCGTGACCGTCCCGGTAATCGGCGGGGCATCGACGTCACTGTCATCCGAATTCCGGATCGTGACAGAAAGGGTCAGTGGCTGCCCCGCCACTGACACCTGCCGGGACGAAGTGAGTTCGCCCAGAGCGGGGCGACCCGGTCGCACGTGCACCCGGGTTGTTGCTACGGCGACCGGCGCGTTCGTCCCGTCCACGTACACCACCGTCAAGTCTTCCTGGCCGACCTGAAGTCCAGCGATCCGAATCCGCCCCGGTGATGCAGGATCCACCGCATGGTTTCCAATCAGCGTCTGCCCCTTGAAAACAGCGAAGGAGCCCCCCTTGAATCCACCAGCGCCGCCGATGTTCTTCAGTTCGATGCTAAGGGGCTGGCCCACCGTGCCGTCGTAGCTCGACGAAGCGAAGGACATGGCTCGCGTGACTGGCGGTTCCACGCTCTGTCCACCAGGAAGTACCTGGATCGCCCGGATCGTGGCTCTCCCATCGTCCCATCGCATCTGTATACCTAGACCAGTCTGATAGGCATCATCCCCCCCGTAACTCGCGCTGAGGATGATGCTCGAGCCGACTGGAAGATTGCTGGTCGTGAAGCTGGCCAATCCATTGACCACCGCAGCCGAACCAAGGAACTGTGTGTCGGCAAAGAAACTCATCAACCCGCTTGCGGGGATTCCAGCGGTGCCCTGCACCTGCGCCGTCAATGTCACCGGCTGCCCTTGCATCACGCTCGTGGCCGGGGTGTTCAAGTCGACGTAGGAAGCGTAGGAAGGAATCTTCGGAACTGAAACTTCCAACAAAGCTTCGCTTGCTGCGTAGGTGGTATCGCCGCTGTAAACAGCGCGCAACCCATGCACCCCCACTGCAAGTCCGCCCGCCGGCAAATAGACCAGTCCATCGGAGACGGTACCGATACCCAGCAGCTGTGTGCCGTCATAGAAGCGCACGGTGCCGGTGAGCTCTCGGACCGCCATATCACCGTCGCCGACCGAGAGAGCCAGGGAAAAGGGCTGCCTTGCGATGACAGTTGCGGGCAAGATGGTCAAGTTCGTGCGGACCTGTTTCGTATTCGCAGACGCCACGACCTTCTGTATCAACGCGGACTGCGCGGACGCTGAGGGATCGCCAGACGGCTCATGACTGTCATCACCCGAATAGCTCGCGGTGATGCTGTGGATACCCAGGATAGGATCATTCCGCTCCAGCTTGGCCGTGCCGTCGACTATGTCGGCCACGCCCAAGGCAACGCCGTCGCGGTAAAAAGTGATCGTTCCCGTGGGCTGAGAATCGCCCGCAGCCCGAACGCGCGCCGAGAAAGTCACCGGACTGCCGCGCACCGCAGCCTGCGACTGCGTGGACGATGCGAGGTCGATACGGACTAGAGCGCGCTCGACAACTACCTGCACCGTGCCCGTCGAAACCCGTCCTTGCGCAAGTTCCCCGTCATACACCAGCGTCAGGTCGTGCGTGCCAACCGGCAGGCTGGGCAACATGATCCAGTCGCTGTTTCCGGCTTGGCCGCGCCCGATCAGCGTCTTGCCGTCGAAGACCAGGAAATCACTCGCGGACGGGTTGGAGACTTGAGGAACCGTCAGTTTGATGCCGATCAATTCTCCGATCACTGCGCGCCCGACCTGATCGATCAGGAGCGATTGGACCCGCGGCGGGGAAACGTCCTGCGATCCGGCGACGACCTCTAGGCCCGGTCCCTGCACGACGATGGCGTTGGCACCGTTTCCGTCGAGCCGGTAGCTCGCACTGAGCACAACTTGCGATCCCACCGGGAGATAGTTGGTGACCAATGTCGCCCGGCCATTGACGACCTCAGCGGTGCCAAGGTACCGGCTGTCCGCAAAGAAACCCACTCTTCCGTCTGCCGACTTACCGATCACCCGCATGCTCAGGGTGACCGGGTCGCCCTGTACGGTGCTCGTTGCGGAGGCTTCAAGCGTCACGAAAGGGTCCGCATGACGGTCGCTTTGCACATGGTGTGCATCGCCTGTGTACTCAACCCGGTAAGACGCCTTGCCACCCACAGGCGGAGCGACGTCCAGTGTCGCAATGCCATTGAGCAGCGACGACTGGCCGATCACATTGTTGCCATCGTAAAAAACGACAACACCCTGCGGCAACGGCGGAAACTCGCCGTGCCCCACGACCGTCGCTTTCAGGCGCAGCAATGCATCCTGGCGGGACACCTGAAGGGTCGTTTTAGTGGCGGTCTTTTCGACCGTGATCTGTGTTTCAGCCGAAACCGTTTCATACGTCGAGTCCCCGGCGTACACCGCGCGGATGCTCACGCTCCCGACCGGAAAAATCGGCGCTTTGAGCATTGCCAGTCCGTCGATGACGGAAGCAGCACCGATCAAGACGCCATTGCCATAGAACTGCACTTCGCCCGTCGCTCCGGGAAGGCTCACAGGCAGTGCATGCGTCAGGGCCATCGACAGGACGACCGCGTCTCCGCTCACAAGCTGAGACGATGAAAGGGTCAGTTGCGCGCTGGTTCGTGCAGGCATCACGGTGACTTGCGCCGCCGAAGACATGCTTGCGAGTTTTTGCGCACCGGTCGTGTACGAGGCGCGAATGCTGTTGACACCGCCTGGCAGCTCGTCGGAAACGAAAGTGGCAGTGCCGCCAATCACCGGCGCGCTGCCGAGGGCTGTATCGCCGCTGAAGAAAGTGACTATGCCATTGCTGCTCGCGTCAGCGACGCTGGCAGTCATAGTCACCGCAGTACGGATTGGCACCGGGCCAGCATCCGCGCGCAATGTCACCGCGACGTTGCCTAACTCTCTAGGGCCATTTTTCGCCTCCAGAAGACGCACGTCCACCGGATTTGCAAGTTTGGTGGTTGACAGCACTCGCGAAGCGCTGTCATAGACAGTCTGCGTGACGTAACCCAACCCATCGACCTGAAAGGCCAGCCGGTTGGCTCCGTCATAGAAGTTCCAGACTTTCTGGTCTTCCGGCTTGGATGCCGGACGCAGCGCGGCGAGGCTTGTGGTGGTGTTGGTAGCCGACCATGCTGTGGTGGGCAAGCTAGCTCCATCCACCAGCACACCGGTATCGATTCTTTGGCTGTACGCAATGGTCTGCCGCAGCGTCCCGTTGGAGTTGTACGCATACTCGATCACTGCACCAGTGGCATCGATGTCCGCGATCTTTTGATTTGCCTCGTCGTACAGCATCCACTTGCGTGCGCCAGCGGGGTCCTGCGTCATCAGCAGGTTGCCGCTCTTGTCGTAGATGTACAAGGTAGTGCCGAGCACGCCGGCACCCGCGCTTTGCTGCGTCACACTGACCAAGCGCCCTGCACGATCGTAGGCTGAAGTGGTGACCAAGCCACTGGCGATGCTGATCGTGGCTTTGCCACCGGCGTCGTCGTAGCTGGTGAGCGTGGTGTTCGGTGTAACGCCACCATCCAACGAGGGGCCACTGGCACTGAGCACACGCCCCAAGCCGTCGTAGGTGTAGGTCGTGGTTGAGGCAGCATCGCCCGGCTCGATCTTCTGCAGCAAGAGACCGCGAGCGTCGTAGATGTACCGTGTCGTCGCCGCGCTTGCAGCAATACCCTGCCCATTGGCTCCGACTTCGGCATAGACCGTGCTGCTGCTCAACGCACCTCGGCCATCATAGACATAGTCGGCGCGCCGGGTCTTCGCGAGGTTCTGCGCTTGTTGCCAAGCGACCATTTGAGCCTCGTCGGGCATCCGGCGCGATGCCTCCCAGGCCGCGTAATAGTCATAGGTGCCCTCCCTGTATTCGATAGCAACAGTGCGCTGACCATAGGCGTCGTAGCGGTATTCGGTGACGTTGCCTTGAGCACCGATGACGAAGCGCAATCGGCGCGGGTTGTCTTGCGCATACATATAGCGCACGGTCTCGGGAGAAGAGCCCGATGTTCCTGGCGGGCCTTCTACATGAGTCGTCTCGCTCAGCAATTGGTTCTGCTCGCCATATTCACGCGAGCGGTAGCCCCGGGCAGAGTCGTGTTCCGCGCTCAAGTTGCCGCGCTGGTCATAGATGAAGTTGACCCGATAGCCCTCCCCATCGCTTGCCTCCTTCACGTTGCCGGCGGCGTCATACGAATAGCTGACCTGGCTCGTGCCACTCGGATGGTTGGCCGTAACGCCTTGACGCAGCTTCAGCAATTGACCTTGCGCGTCATAGCTGTAGACGCTCTGGGCGCCCAAGGGATCGGTGACGATGGTGGCGCCTTGCGCGGTGTCATAGCTGAAGCGGGTGACAGCGCCAAGCGAGTCAGTGACGCTGGCGACTTTGTAGGCACCACCATATTGCACGTAGGTGAAGGCAAGCGTGGTGCCATCACTCTGGGCAACGC
Organism: Variovorax nivicola; assembly: GCF_051216475.1. Taxonomy (NCBI): domain Bacteria; kingdom Pseudomonadati; phylum Pseudomonadota; class Betaproteobacteria; order Burkholderiales; family Comamonadaceae; genus Variovorax; species Variovorax nivicola. The sequence goes on from NZ_JBPJZK010000014.1 coordinate 50,069, forward strand.
TTGCCACTCGGCTGCTCGTGCCGTCGTAGGTGTAGGTCGTGACGTAGGTTCGACCATCGGCGATGCTGCCATCCTCCGGGCTGAGGTCGACGGTGACGGTGGACAGGCGGCCGCTCTTGTCGTAGCCGTATCGCACCCGAGTCAGACTGGCGCCGCCCGCATCGACGCTACGGATCTGGATCAACTGGTTGCCGCTGTAGTCGTAGTAGGTGACCTCGCCATTGGCATCGGTTAACGACTGGACGGTTCCATTGGCGTTGTATGCGTACCTGACGGTGTTGCCATCCGAATCCGTGGCGGACACAAGGCGCCCTTGCCCGGTGGACTGATAGCGCTCGGTGAGGCCGCTGTCACCATCGGTCCAGACGAACTGCGAGGCACTGCCGTCATATGCGACAGTGTCGAAAGCACCCGCACCGCCGGTGCTGACGTAGCGGCTACTGGCCACATCCCAGGTGTAGACAGCCTGGGCTCCGTCGCGGTCGGTTCGCCTGAGGCTACTGTCAAAAGAAGCCACGGCCCCCGTGAGCGCCACCTTCTGGCCAAAGGCGCCTACGCGCCAGTTGTCGGCGTTGTCGTCGTCCAGCAGGCCCTGGCTGTTGTAAGTACGCACGCTCAGGACATCGGGGCCACGGCCCACCAGGAGTTCGTCCCTGTTCTGCAGCACGAGGTTGCCTGTGGCAGCGTTGACGAAAGACTGCTCACCGTTGCGCCCTTGGGCCGCAGAGCCATGAACACCGCGTTGACCCAGGACGGCCAGAGAAGACAAGCTCAAGCCCAGACCATTGCCGCTGACGATTGAAACCATTTTTATTCCATCCCTGTTCGATGTATGACACACCGCCGGCGGCGTCCCGCTGGGACAGGTCAGCACCCCAATCTCTCTACTGGATTACTGGCCGCGCGACTCTCGACCAATACATCCAAAGGGGTTGGAATTTATTCAGCGAAAGACCGCTCGATCAGTCTGTTAACAACTAAACAGATCGTGATCGGGCTGGAGGTGGCAAGTAGGTTGCGATCTGCAGGACACGTCGCGTGTCGGTCAATCCCACATCTCAGCTCGAAGCCCTGTTTGAGGTCTTGATAGACGCGCTCGACATGCAATACGCCAGCGCCAATGACGCGACACCGACCGCTTGGTTAACAACACGCAGATCTCGTCAGTCATTTCCCCGCTTCAGCAGATTTCTTTTTTTCTTTACCGAACTGCGAAGACGATGGCTCTATCGACGCTTTCCTTCAGGATTGAGAGTGGCGGCCAAAGTCACCCATCGCACCGGCATGAACTAGCCCATTTCCAACTTCAAGTCGGACACCCGCGTCTATCTACCTGAAATCCCTGACACGAATGCATCCACGGCTGCATCCCTCGTCCGGATCAACTGCGCGGTCGAGTGACGCTTGGCGATAGCACTTGCCGCCACCGTCAGGGACTCGTCATCCAAAAGCCTCCTGACGCTTGCCGCCACTGCACCCATGCGAGGCATCCAGGTGATTCCCGCACCGTGGCCTTCCACCCGCCGGGCAAACATCAGCTTCTCTACATCCATCGGCATCATCAGCTGTGCCTTTCCCGCAAGTACGGTGGAACACACCACCGAACCCGAGCCGTAGTTCACAACCACGTCCGCCCGCTCAAGAGCTTCGGTCAACCTGACGGGAGAACGATCGATCTGAATACAGGAGCCTTCGTAGCGATGTAGCGCCACATCGGTCGCGTCAGGCCATACACAACAGGTGGCAACGCCAGCAAGGCGCAGCGCTTCGAGGACAGCACCCACACTTGCCATCCCCCCACGCAGATAGGCAAAGGCATGCTTGCCGCTTCGCCCGCTTGCTTTCGGCCAGCGAGGTGCAGACATGGCCCGCTCCAGGGTAAAAGGACCCGCATAGGAAAAATCGGCACGCGCTCCATACGGGTCCGTCTCGGGGATTGCATCGGACAACTTTCTTGGCCACGCGAAAAACTTCTCGAGACAAAGCTCCACACCGAAATCCTTGCCGACGCGGTGGATCGTTTCTGAAAGCCGTTCGATGCCCTGACTTCTTGCCAGGTTGACCAACGGGCCTCGCGCATGGTCATCGAAAGCAGGGAATTCGACGGGAGGTGCATCGAATCCGTTCGTCAACTGCATAGCCTGGAGGTTTCCCAGGCAGGCAGCCAACTGCGCCACTGGGGCGTAGTCACACAATATGGAGATTGGTCGGATGGACTCGAACAGCTTCAGCCATTGACCCACCGCGACTGAGACGGCCTGGGCGTCCGCGAAACCCTGCGCCAAGAGAATGTCGGCGAACGAACCGAACCGTTCAGATGTCGGGGCGCCTGCGGCAGCAAACGCCCTGCGAGGTCTAAGCACAGGCGCGGGATGACAACAATTGCCCCCGATCCCGGCCCAGGGGTGAGCAAACTGAGCTCGGGGGATGACCCAGACCGGCTCTCCATGCCTTCCCCTGATCAATGCATCCATCTCGGCCAGCCGAGTCAGATGACCGAGATTTCGTCCCTGCTCCCAGGCCAACAAGACGCGACGAAGACTCATGACAAGAAATCCCTCCAGACAGTCGGATCAGCAGTGGAATTGGCCCTGATCCGGTTTCCTTATTGCTTTTGGGTTGGATTCTCCGACTCTTGGTCGCACTGCAACCCGGTCTTGGCCGCAAGTTTCAGTGCAAATTCCATTTGCTCCTCTGTGAACCTGCTTCTCTTCACGATATGCCTCCAATTTCAACGGGTGAAAAGAGCCTTGCTAGAGGGTTTTGCATCGCGGAGATGCTTTCCGCCCCTATGATTTGACCGAGTGCGGCGCCCGAGCGTCGGTCGAATCGAAAACCCTTTGATGGAGTTACCCGCGATGAAACCCGTCTCCGAACTGCTCAAGCGCCATGATTCCGCAGCATGGCGCACCTCCCCCGACACCAGCGTGTTCGACGCGCTGGCCACCCTGGCGCACTTCGAGGTCGGCGCGCTGATGGTGATGGAAGGCGAGAAGCTGGTGGGCTTTCTCTCCGAACGCGACTACACCCGCAAGGTCGCGCTGCAGGGCAAGAACTCGAAGGAAGTGAAGGTGCGCGAGATCATGACGCCCGACGTGATGACCGTCACCCCGCAAACCCGCACACGCGCCTGCATGACGCTGATGAGCCAGCGCAAGTTCCGCCACCTGCCGGTGGTCGACGGCGACAAGGTGGTCGGCATGATCTCCATTCAAGACCTGATGGACGACATCATCTCGGACCACGAGGCCACCATCGAGCAGCTGACCACGTACATCCAGAGCTGACCCGGCTCGCCGCATTGCGGACCCTGCCCGGCACATGGGTAGGGAACAGGCCTACGTGCACCGCGGCGCTTCAGCGCGCAAAGTGAGCTTTCGTTCATCCATCCAGCAGGGACATTGCATGCAGATTCAGGTCAACACGAGCAACGGAATCACGAACAAGGACGCGCTGGAGCGTTGGGCCGACACCGAGATCAAGCAGCACCTGAGCCGTTTCGTCGAGGACGTGACGCGCGTCGAGGTGCACCTGAGCGACGAGAACCACGACAAGACCGGCGGCGGCGACAAATGCTGCGTGATGGAAGCGCGCCTGGCGCACCACCAGCCGCTGGCGGTAACACAGCACGCGGCCAGCCTCGACGAGGCCTTCCGCGGCGCGGCCGACAAGCTCAAGCGTTTGCTGGACAACACGCTGGGCCGCCTTCACAACCACCGCGACCGCGGCTCGATCCGCACCGACCCGAGCTTTATCGCGGAGTAGCCGGAGCAACAGGTGCCGCAACGCCGCGCCTGCCGCGTTTCGGCGGCTTCAGGCTGGGCGTCTCGGCGGGGATGAGTGGCGGGCGGTGGCCGCTGGCCATCCACTCGTCGTAGAAGTCGATCTTGCGGTCGACCAGCGACAGCGCCCGCTTCCACTCGGCGATGGTCTCGGTCACGCGCTCGCGGTGGGCCGCAAGCATGTCGCGCCGCTGGCGCAGCGTGACCTTGCCCTGCACCGCCAGCGTGGTGTATTCGCGCATCTCGGCAATCGACATGCCGGTGCGGCGCAGGCGCTCCATCAGGTCGAGCCAGCCAACGTGCAGCTCGACGTACAGGCGCCGGCCGCCCTCGTCGCGCGCCACGCCGGGCACGAGGCCCTGCGTCTCGTACCAGCGGATGGCATGCACCGTGCGGCCGGTGCGCGTGGCCAGCTCGCCGATGTGAAAAGGCGTTCCCGTATCAGCCGGCATGTGCGGCCGCTGTGACCGAAGGCGCCTGCAGCGCCTCCTGGACCAGTGCGGTGTCGAAGTACTCAGTCAGCTCTTTCACCTTGCCTCCTTCGAGTCGGTAGACGTAGCAGTAGCGGTTGTTGTAGCGCTTGCCGGCCTTGGTGGGCACGTCGCCGCTGAACAGCACCACCACCCGGTCGCCCTCGGCGATGATGCGCTCGGTCTTGCTCACATAGGGCCCCGCGAACTGCGCGAAGAGCGGGTTTAGCAGCTCTTCGCGAATGGCCTTCTTGCCCCGGTAGGTGCGCGACCACGGGGTGCTGCCTTCGAGCTTCCAGCTGGCGTCGTCGGCAAGGCTGTCGACGAAGACCTGGCCGTTGCCCTTGTCCAGCTCGTCATGGATGCGCTGGACCAGGGCCTTGTTGTCGATCGTGTTCATGGCTTGATTTCCTTGGGTTGAATGAATGAACCGGACACCCGGTGAATTCATTGGAAATGCTCGAGTGCACTCGAGGTCAAGCGCGCCATGAACACTGGGGCCGGTCAGCCCCTCTTCGCGTTCGCCATGCCCTTGGCGACTTCGTTCGCGCCCTGTGCGGTGCCGCTCTGCGGCACGGCCTCGCCCTCGCGATCGGTCACCTCGGACAGACGCGCCGCCAGCTGCTCGGGCGTGTCGGCGGCAATGCCCAGCCAGGCGCCCTGCGTCAGCGTGATGTGCGCGGCCTCGAAGGTGCCGGCACCGGCGCAGAGGATGGTGCGGTTGGGCGCGTCCTGCGCGGCCAGCACCAGCATTGCGGGCACCACGGCCTCGGGGCGGAAGGCTTCGAGCATTTCCTTGGGGAACAGGTCCTCGGTCATGCGGGTGGCGGCGGTGGGCGCCAGGCAGTTCACGCGGATGTCGTTCTTCGCGCCTTCGATGCTCAGCGTTTGCATGAGGCCCACCAGCGCAAGCTTGGCCGCGCCATAGTTGCTCTGGCCGAAGTTGCCGTACAGGCCGGTGGACGATGTAGTCATCACGATGCGGCCGTACTTCTGCTCGTTCATGAGCGCCCAGACGGCCTTGGTGCAGTTCACCGCGCCCATCAGGTGCACATCGACCACCAGCTTGAAGTCGGCCAGCTCCATCTTGGCGAAGCTCTTGTCGCGCAGGATGCCGGCGTTGTTGACGAGGATGTCGACGCGGCCCCAGGCATCGACTGCCTGCTTGACCATGGCCTGCACCGCCTCGAAGTCAGTCACCGATGCGCCGTTGGCAATGGCTTCGCCGCCGGCCGCCTTGATCTCGTCAACCACCGCCTGCGCAGCGCTTACCGAGCCGCCGGAGCCGTCGCGCGCGCCGCCTAGGTCGTTCACCACCACCTTGGCGCCGCGCGCCGCCAACGCCAATGCATGCTGGCGGCCCAGGCCGCCGCCCGCGCCGGTCACGATGGCCACGCGGCCCTTGAAGTCGATGTTGCTGCTATTGCTGTTGCTCATGTCTCTCTGTCGCTTTCCTGGGGAGTTGCCGTTGTCCGGTTGCCGCTCCTGCGGCAGCGTGGCGTTTTACCCCAGAAAGGCGCACGACCCAGTCATGCGCGCGTCAGCCGGCATCGCCCGGCGTCACCCGGGAAGCGACGCGCGCACCTGCGCACAGAAGTCCACCAACTGGTCGAGCTCGGCCGACTTGTCGAAGAAGGCATCGGCGCCCAGTTGCCGCGAACGCTCGCGCATGGCGGAGTTGGCGTAGTTGCTCAGCACGATCACCTTCTGGTGCGGCGCCCGGTGTCGGCAGGCGCGGATCACGCCCAGCCCGTTGCCGCGCCGCAGGAACAGGTCGACGATGGTCAGGTCCCAGTCGCCGGTGTGCTGGTCCAGCCAGGCCACGGCCTCCTCCTCGGTGCTGGCGGAGGCCACCACCTTCGCGTCAGTCACGTCTTCCAGGAATCCGACGAGGTTCTCGCGAATCACGGGGCTGTCCTCGACTAGATAGGCCTTGAAAGTCATGGGGAGGTCGCGAGGTCGGTGCTTGCGCGGTGCATGGAGGCATCCTCGCAGCCCCACGGCCGCACGCGGTGAGCCATGCAGGCCAATGCCTGTAGGTCATCGGCCACCGCTGCTGTCGGTCATTCCGTGCCTATGGGCGTCTGCCGAGTCCTATTCCGGGCGTCGGCAACTGCTGAATGCCCTGCCGGGCGGCGGCCGCGTCCTGCACCGCCATTGCGCGCTCGAAGCCTGCGCGCGAGCTCAGGCGCTTCCAATACTGCTGTACCGCGGGGCCGAAGCGCTCTTGATGGCCTAGCACCCTGGCCAGCAGCAACGCGTAGCCGATCGAGATGTCGGCCGCCGTGAACCGGTCGGCGCATGCGAAGTCTTGCGTTTCCAGCAGCCTTTCGAGCGCCCGCAGGCGCACGAAAAAGAACTGGGCGTAGTCCTCCGCGGCCTGGGGCTGGCGGCGGTCTTCCGGCTCCAGCAGGGTGTAGCGAAGCACCAGGGTCTGCGGAAAGGTCAGCGAGGCCTCGCCGAAGTGAAGCCAGTTCAGGTAGTCCCCGTAGCCGGCCTCCTCGCGCTCCACATTCAGCGAGGTGGGGGCGTTGATGCTGGCCAGGTACTGGCAGATGGCCGCCGACTCGGTCATGCGCGTTTCGCCATCGACCAGCAGAGGCACCGTGCCCTGCGGGTTGATCTTGAGGTACTCGCGGTGCAGCACACGCGGCGGAAACGGCAGCATCTCCAGCCGGTAGGGAACGCCGAGCTCCTCGAGCATCCAGAGAACGCGGAACGAACGTGCATTCGCGCAGTGGTAGAGCGTGATCATCGGATGGAGGGCTCGACGCCGGAAGTTGCCGCGCCGATGGTCGCACGCGCACTCCACGGCGCCTTGCGTCGATTGGCTGCGGCGAGCACAGCCAGTCGGCGCAAGTTTTCTTCCGCGCCGGCGAATAGCCTGCGGACTCTTGCGATCGACGATCGCGATTGCGGAGTGTCCATGCCGTCCCTGAAATCGAAAACCCTCTTCATCACCGGCGCCAGCCGTGGCATCGGCAAGGCCATTGCCCTGAGGGCCGCGCGCGATGGCGCCAACATCGTGGTTGCGGCCAAGACGGCGACGGCCGACCCCCGCCTGCCCGGCACGATCCACAGCGCAGCCGAAGAAATCGTCGCCGCTGGCGGACAGGCCCTCGCGGTGGTGGTCGACGTGCGGGACGAAGCCCAGGTCCGCAGCGCAGTCAACGCAGCGGTGGAGCGCTTCGGCGGCATCGACATCCTGGTCAACAACGCCAGCGCGATCCACCTCGAGACTGTCGAGCGCACGCCGATGAAGCGCTACGACCTGATGTTCGAGATCAACGCGCGGGGCAGCTACCTGTGCGCGCAAGCCTGCCTGCCGCATCTCGAAAAGGCGGCTAACCCGCACATCCTGACCCTGTCGCCGCCGCTCGACATGAACCCCAAGTGGTTCGCGCGCCACGCGGCCTACACCACCTCGAAGTACGCGATGAGCATGCTCAGCCGCGGCCTGGCCGAAGAGCTGCGCGGGCGCGGCATCGCGAGCAATTCGCTGTGGCCGCGCACCGTCATTGCCACCAGCGCCCTGCGCATCGCGGCGCCCGACGTGGCGGGACAGGCGCGCCTGCCAACCATCATGGCGGACGCTGCGTGGCACATCCTGATCCGGCCGAGCCGCGAGCTCACAGGCCAACTGCTGACCGACGAGCAGGTGCTGCGCGATGCCGGCGTCACCGACTTCGAGCCCTACCTGGTAACACCGGGCGTCGAGCCGCTGATCGACTTTTTCGTGGAACCGTGACCAGGCCACCGTGCCGCCCCAAGGAGACCATCGCATGCAAGCAGCCGACGCCGAACGCGCAAGCATCGCCCGCATTTCGCTCGCAGACGTCGTGCGGCGCAGCGCGAGGCGAGATCCGGACAAGATCGCAGTCATCCAGGGTGATCGACGGATCACGTTCGCGGCGCTCGATGCCGCGAGCGAGCGCGTAGGCGAGGCACTGCGCGACCACGACTTCGCCGACCGCCGCATCGCGACGATGTGCGTCAACTCGATCGAGCACCTCGCGGCCATCCAGGCCATCCACAAGTCGGGCAACGTCTGGGTGCCGGTCAACGTCCAGCTCGATGCGGCCTCCATCGAGCATGTGCTGAGCCACGCCGAAGCCAGCGCGGTTTTCATCGACGCAGCGCTGTTCGAAGTGGCGGCACTGCGCACACTGGTGGAGCGCCTGGGCCTGTTGACGGTGGTGATCGGCGCACAACACCAGGCCACCGCCGGCACGCTGCATTTCGACGCGCTGGCATCGCGCCCGCCAGCGCAGCCGCTGTCCATCGCCCGTGGCGACGATGACCTCGCACTCATCATGTACACCAGCGGCACCACGGGAAAGCAGAAGGGCGTGATGCATTCCCATCGCTCGGTCCATGGCGCGCTGCTGAGCTGCGCGCAAAGCTTCGAGGCCACCGAACGCGATGTCGTCGTCTCGGTGCTGCCGCTGTTTCACTGCGCCCAGCACGCCATCAGCACCGGCGCATTGATGGTCGGCGCAACGCTGTGGCTCGCCAACGGCTTCGATCCCGCGGCCATGCTGGCGGCCATCGGGCGCGAACGCATCACCTGGCTGTCGTGCCTGCCGATGATGTTCGATGCGCTGATGAAGCACCCCCAGCGTCCGCAAACCGACTTCTCGTCGCTGCGCCTGTGCATGTACGGCCTGGCGCCGATGCCGAAGAACCTGCTCGCGGACATCCGGCGCGACATGTGCGCCGACGTGCGCCTGGGCACCGGCCAGACAGAGATGTACCCGCCGACCATGGTCTACCGCGCAAGCGACCATCCCGACAAGGACGGCAACTGCTGGGGCGTGTCGGTGGCGGGGGTGGAGACCGCCGTCATGGACGACGACGGCCGGCTGCTCGGGCCGGGCCAGGTCGGCGAGATCGTCCATCGCGGGCCCAACGTCTTTCTCGGCTACCTCAAGGACCCGGAGGCCACCGCCGCGGCTCGCCGCTTCGGGTGGCACCACACCGGCGACATCGGCATGTTCGACGCCGACGGGCACATGCTGTTTCTCGACCGCAAGAAGGACATGATCAAGACCGGCGGCGAGAACGTTTCCAGCGTCAAGCTGGAGGCCGTGCTGCTCGCCCACCCCGCTGTCGGTGCCGCGGCGGTGGTGGGCCTGCCGCATCCGCATTGGGGCGAGGCGGTTGCTGCGTTCGTGGTCTTGCGTCGCAATGACGGCTCGTGCAGCGAAGATGAACTGCTGTCGTTCTGCAAAGAGCGCCTCGGCCGGTTCGAGGTGCCCAAGTCGATCCGCTTCGTCGACGGGATGCCGATGACGCCGACGGGCAAGATCCAGAAATTTCAGCTGCGCACGGCCCACTTGGCGCTCTTCGAGTCCGGGGAGGGATAGGCGCAAGGCTCAAGGCAAGCTGAACGCCATGAGTTCCCCGGTCGACTCCCCACCCATGCCGCCCGGCAGAAACAGGCCGCCACCGACATAGAGATGTTTGCCATCGGTGGCAGCACCGGCGGCATGGCGGCCTCGCGGCATTGGCGCAAGCGTTCGCCAGGTGTTGGTCTTCGGATCGAATCCTTCGTTCTCCGCAAAGGTTCTTTTCTCCTGCGGGAATTCACCACCCAGCACAACCGCAAGGCCCTTGTAGTAGGCATAGGCCAGACCACTGCGCGCAGTGGGCAGCGGTGGCGCCGAAGTCCAGGTGTTGCTGGCCGGATCGTAAATATCGTGCAGGTCGGTTCGATCGCCTGGGTTGGTAAAACGACCACCAATGACATGGATCTTGCCGTCGGCGGCAATCACCGCTGCGTGATCCCGGGCCTTAGGCAACGGCGCAAGTGCCGTCCATGTGTTTGCGACCGGATCGTAGACCTCGTTGGTGGTGACCGTGGCGTTGGCCGGATTGCGCCCCCCAATGGCATAGACCTTGCCGTCGAGCACGGCCACGCCCACGGAACCGCGGCCGGCGCTCATCGGGGCGAGCGTTCGCCATGTATCTGCGGCCGGGTCGTATTCGAATACCGCCGCCTGCCCGTCCTTGTGCACCACGCCGACAAAACCACCGACGGTGATGATTTTTCCGTTCACCACCGCGACACCGAGATGGTCGAGCGCGCGAGGCATGGACTGACGCACGCTCCAGGTATCGGCCGCGATGTCGTACGCCTCATTGCGAGCCACCGAGGTGCCGTCGATCATCCCTCCCAGCGCGTAGATCTTGCCGCCGACCACGGCAAGCGATAGCTCGGCACGGGGCGTGATCATCGGCGCCTTCTGAATCCAGGTGCCGGCAACCGGGGCCGTCTGGCAATGTCCACTCGAGGCGGCGGCGCCGAGCACGAGGGCCAGGGCGCGCACGACAAGGCATCTGAAGATCTGCATGGAAGCTTCCTGTTCGATTCACTGGCCCAACCCGAAGAAGGTCCGGCCGCAGGATGACAGAGCAATGTCGACATTGGCAATTCTCATGTTCATCTATCGGACAAGACCATGGTTTCAAAGGGCCGGTGCCAGAACAATCCGTACTTGTGCAGCAACGGATTGGTTGCCCCGTTTGTTGGAGCACAGAACGCCAACCCAGCCCCTGGAAAACCATGTTCTTCTACTTTCCCGAAAACTACCGCTGGTCTCTTGCCGTGCTTCGCGCCATCGCCGCGGGCGGACTGTTTGGCGAAATCGACTGGGCCTGCTCCCGCCTGAAAGACGCGGCGCGGGTGCAGCCTTCCGGCGACGTGGAGGCCTGGCATCGCGCGTGGGGAGAACTTGGGCGCCAGCTGGAGCAGTCGGCGGCCGACGCCCTGTCGCGCGGCCATCGCGTCAGCGCCAGCGATTTCTCCCTGCGCGCCTCGGTCTACCACCAGTGGGCCGAAGGGCTGCTGGACCCTGACGACCCCCGCGCCGAACTTTCCTACGCCAAGCACCTGTCGTGCTTCGAGACCTTCGCGCGGCACCGCGACCCCGCCATCGAGCTGGTCGACATTCCTTTCGAGGGCAGCGTGATCCCGGCCTACCTGGTGCCCGCCGTGGGCCGCAGCGGCCCGGGGCCGGTGGCGCTCCTGTCGGATGGGCTGGACGCAAACAAGGAAGAGATGTTCTACGTGGCGTTGAATCTCGCGCGGCGCGGAATCACCACCCTCGCCTTCGACGGGCCGGGCCAGGGCTCGGCGCTGCGCGTGCATGGCCTGACCGCCCGCCACGATTTCGAGAAACCGGTGACGGCCTGCGTCGACTGGCTCGTGCAGCGTCAGGACGTCGACCCCACACGCATCGGCATGGTGGCGGCCAGTTGGGGCGGCTACTACGCACCGCGCGCCGTCGCGTTCGAAAAGCGCATCAAGGCCTGCGCGGTAATGGGCGCGGTCTTCGACACCCATGCCTGCATGGTCCGGCGCGTCGGCTACGTGCCGGGCCAGGGCGCCACGCAGCTGGGCAACAGCGCACCGCTGGGCACCACCGGCAAGCAGATCCTGCGAATCCTCGGCGTGCCTGACTGGGAAAGCGCGTTCCGCAAGCTGGAGGATTTCCGCCTCGAAGGCGTGGCCAGCCGCATCGACTGCGACCTGTTCATCGTGCACGGCGCCAACGACCGCCATGCGCCGCCTTCGGAAGCGCAGCGCCTGCTGGAGGCAGTGAGTTCGCGCCACAAGCAGTTGCGCGTGTTCACCGAAGAAGAAGGCGGTGCAGCCCACGTCAACCTCGACCGGCCTGAGCCCGCGCTGAGCCTGGTCTGCGACTGGATGGCCGAACGCCTGCAGGAGACGACACCCCATGACCACGCCTGAATCTTCCTGGATCGGTTGCGATGTGCAGGGCGACGTGGCCACCATCCGGCTGCAGCGCCCGGAGGCCGGCAACCGGCTCACCAACGCCATGGCGCTGGCACTGGCCGAAGCGCTGGATGCCGCGCGCGACAGCCGGGTGATCGTGCTGCGCGCCGAAGGCGCCGACTTCTGCCTGGGCCGCGAAATGGCGCCGCCGCCGCCCGGCGCGGGGGTCAACGCGGCCGACGTACTGCGCGAGGACGCGGGGCCGATCCAGGCGCTCTACGAGGCGTTCGGCCGCTGCCGCTCGCCGGTGGTGGGGATGGTGGCGGGCCGGGTGTGGGGCATCGGAACGGTGCTGGCCGCGCGCTGCGACCTCACGCTGTGCGAGGAAGACAGCAGCTTCGCGCTGCGCGAACTCGAACGCGGCATTCCGCCCTGCATCGCCATGGCACCGCTGCTGGACCGGATGCCGGCCAAGGCGCTGGCGCACCTCGTCTTTGGCGCGGAGCCCATCGGCGCGCGCGAGGCGCTGGCCGCGGGAATCGTGGGCCGGGTCGTCGAGAGCGGCCGGCTGCAGGCCGAGGGCGATGCCTTGGTGCAGCGCCTTCTTTCCTTCCCGGTGCCGGCCGTGCAGGCGGTGAAGCAGTTCCTGGCGACCGCGCCGCGCCACCACGAACCCAATGCTGTGCTTTACGGGGCGGGCCTGCTGGCCAACGTGCTGGGCTCGCGCTGAGCGGCAGCGCCGGTGCGGCGCGGCGCGGCGCGGCGCGGCGCGGCGCGGCAAGGAAAACAAAAAAGGAGACATCACCATGCGACTTTCATTTCTTGCGCCCCTCGTGGCCGCCTTCGCGCTGGCGGGCGCATGTGCGCCCGCCGTATCCGCCACCTACCCGGAAAAGCCGATCCGCATCCTTGTCGGCTTTCCGGCCGGAAGCACCGGGGACCTGATCGTGCGCATCCTCGGGCCGCGCATGGGGCAGGCCCTGGGCCAGCCCGTCATCGTCGAGAACCGGCCGGGCGCGGGCAGCAGCATCGCCGCCGAAGCCGTGGCCCATGCCGCGCCGGACGGCCACACGCTGCTGCTGAGCACCACCGCGAATGTCATCAACCCCAGCCTGTATCCGAATCTCCGCTTCAGTTTCGTCAAGGACCTGACGCCGGTGACGCTGCTCGCCGAGGCGCCCGCGCTGCTGATCGCGCGCGCCGACCTGCCCGCCCGCACGGTCAAGGAGCTGGTCGCCGCGGCATCCGAAGCGCCCGGCAAGTTCAGCTACGGCTCTTCGGGCAATGGCACCTTCACGCACCTCTATGGCGAGCTGTTCAACCAGTCGGCCCAGGTGCGCCTGACGCACGTGCCCTACAAGGGGGGCGCCCAGGCACTGACCGACGTCATGGCCGGCCGGGTGGACCTGGCCTTCACGCCGGCAGCGCCGGTGATGGCGCAGGTCACCGCCGAAAAGGTCAAGGCGCTGGCGGTCATCGGCCGGCATCGACTTGCCGCCCTGCCGCTGGTGCCGACCTTTGCAGAAGCCGGCATCGCCGGCTTCGACTCGGCACTCTGGTTCGGCCTGCATGCGCCCGCGGGCACGCCGGGCGCGGTCGTCGAGCGGCTGTCCACCGAACTGCAGAAGGTGCTTGCCGACCCCGAAGTCCGCCGGCAGCTGAGCGACCAGACCGTCGAGGCCGTCGCCAGCACGCCGGCCCAGTTCGCGAGCACCATCGCGAGCGAATCGTCGAAGTGGTCCAAGGTGATCGGCACCGCGGGCATCAAGATCGACTGACGCAGCACGCCCGCACGGGCAAAGGAGAACGCACATGACTCTGGGCCACGAAATCCGGGGCAGCGGCCCCCAGCGGGTGATGGTCCTGCACGGCTGGTTCGGCGACCACGGCATATGGGCGCCGACCTATCCACTGCTGGACGAAGAGGCCTTCACGTATGCCTTTCCCGACTACCGCGGCTACGGCGCCTCCCGTGCCATCGGGGGCGAGCACACGATCGCGGAGATCGCCGCCGACAGCCTCGAGCTCGCCGACCGACTGGGGTGGGAGCGCTTCAGCCTGCTCGGCCACTCCATGGGCGGCATGGTGGCGCAGCGAGTGGCAATCGATGCGCCCGACCGCATACAGGCCGCCGTGTGCGTGACGCCGGTGCCGGCTTCCGGCGTGCCGCTGCCTGCAGAGGTCGCGGCGCTGTTCGCATCGGCGGCCAGGAGCGACGAGGCGGCGCTCGGCGTGATCGAGACCTCGCTGGGCTCGCGCCTGACGCCTGCACTGGCCCGCTCGATCCTGGCCCACCAGCGCGGCACGTCCGAGCCCGCCGCCTTCGAGGACTACTTCGGCGCATTCTCGAAAACCGATTTCTCCGACAGGGCCGCGGGGCTGCGCGCGCCGCTGATGGTGCTGGTGGGCGAGCACGACGGGGGCGTGTCTTCCGACTTCGTGCAAGCCACCTTCCCCCGCATGTACCCGCACGCGCAGATCGAGACGCTGCCGAATGCCGGCCACTACCCGATGCTCGAAACGCCGGCGTACCTCGTGACGCGGGTCGAAGCCTTCCTGCGGCAGCACGACGGCGACTGAAGAAGCCGCCAGCCGCTTCAGGTCTTGCGCTTGCGCAGCAGCACTTCCACCGACTGCGTGGCACTGCGCAGCATCTCGGCCACCTGCTCGATGCGCCGCTGGCTCAGCCGCTGCGACAGGGCGGCAACGCTCAGCGCGCCCACGGCCTGCCCCATCGAATCCCTGAAGGGCACGCCGACCGCCTTGACGCCCAGGCTCACGCGGTTCTGGATCACCGCGGCGCCCATGGCGCGCGTCTGCACACAGGCCTGCGCCAGATCCTGCGGCGACAACTTTCCGAAGGCCGCCAGGCTCGGCCCCACCCTTTCGATGATGTGGGCCCGCTCTTCGTCGTCGATGGCCGACAGGATCGCGAGCCCGCCGGCGCCCACGCCCAGCGGGCGCCGGCTGCCGACCTCGAGCACCAGCGCGCGGACGGGAAAGGCCCCCTCGCGGCGGTGCATGCAGACCGCATCGAAGCTGCTGCGCACGACCAGGTAGACGGTGTCGCCCGTCTCCTGCGCCAGCGTGCCCATCGCAGGGTCGCACAGGTCGCGGATGTCGTGCATGGTCGAGCCGGCCACGCCCAGTTCGAATGCCAGCGGGCCGAGCTTGTAGCGCCGGAGCTCATCGTTGAAGACCGCCAGTCGTTCCGCGGCCAGCTGCCCCAGGATGCGATGCACCGATGGATGCGGGATCTGCGATTTCTCGGACAGCTCGGTCAGCGCCAACCCGCGGGGGCCGGCGGTGGCCAGCAATTTGAGAATCACCACGCCTCGTTTCAGCGAGCCTGCATCGGAGGGCGTTTTCATGTTCGATTGATGGACAAACGACTGGTTGGAAGCGAGTCATTAGAAAACAATTCCCGCTGGAGCCATAGCGGCGCCCCGTCTATCGGACACCACTCTTGCCGAACGGCGGGGCGAGCGACGGAACCCAACGATCAAGGGCAGTCATGAAAAAGCACAGGGCGCTTTGCGGGAGGTTTCGATGAGCACGATGCAGGAATGCGCTCTTGCGCTGAAAGACAGGGTCGCCGTCGTCACCGGCGGCAGCAGCGGCATCGGCGCCGCCTGCGTGCGCGCACTGGCGGACGCGGGGGCGACGGTGGTCATCGGCTACAACGAAGGCGCGGAGCGCGCGCAGGCACTGCGCGCGGAGTTGCCGGGCGAGGGCCACAGCACGCTGCGGATTCCGCTGACCGACAGCGCGGCGCACGCCGCCATGGCGGACACCCTGCATCGCAGCTTCGGCCGCGTCGACGTGCTCGTGAACTCGGCCGGCTTCACACAGCGCATTGCGCACGGCGACCTGGATGCGCTGGCACCGGCACTGTTCGACGAAATACTCGCAGCCAACGTCGGCGGCCCGTATGCCATCACGCGCGCGCTCATGCCGCTGTTGAGTGCGTCCACCGATGCAGCCGTGGTCAACGTGTCTTCCGTGTCCGCATTCACGGGCCTGGGCAGCAACATCGCCTATTGCGCCGCCAAGGCCGCGCTCGACACCATGACCGTGTCGATGGCAAGAGCCTTCGGCCCCGTGCGCTTCGTCAGCGTTTCGCCCGCGGCGGTCGACACCGATTTCGTCCGCGGCCGCAACCGCGACGACCTGCTGAAGAAGGCCGCCGCCACGCCGCTAGGGCGCATCGTCACACCGCATGACGTGGCGCTCGCCGTGCTGGCCTGCGTGACGCATCTGCGCACGGCCACGGGCACGCGGATCGTCATCGACGGAGGGCACAGCCTGTGACCGCCGGGCCCGACGCGACCACCCGCATGCTCGTGGAGCAACGCACCTACACAACCCATCCCGGCCAGTGGCGGGCCTACCTGTCGCTGTACGAAGCCAAGGGCCTGGCGATACAGCGCCGCATCCTCGGCCGCATGGTCGGCTACTACCGCACCGAAACCGGCCCGCTCAACCAGGTGATCCACATGTGGGCCTACGTGGACATGAACGAGCGCGCCGAGCGGCGGGAGCTCCTGATGGCCGACCCGGCATGGAAGGCCTACGTGGTGGAAATGCTTCCGCTGCTGCAGAGCCAGGAATCGAAGATCCTGCTTCCCGCGCCCTTCTTCACGCCCCGGTGGCAGGACTGACGACCGCATCGATCCGGAACAAAGGATGGAGACACCATGACAACGCTCGACTACCAGAGCGGATTCGGCAACCAGTTCGCCAGTGAGGCGCTTCCGGGCGCCCTGCCCGTCGGGCACAACTCGCCGCAGCAGGCGCCGCTGGGCCTGTATGCAGAGCTGCTGTCCGGCACGGCCTTCACGGCGCCGCGCGACCACAACCGGCGCACCTGGATGTACAGAAGGCGCCCCAGCGCCATGCATGAAGCCTTCGCGCGCATCGACGACGGCAACTGGCGCAGCGGACCATTCACCGAGGCGGAAACGCCGGCCAACCGGCTGCGCTGGAACCCATGGCCGATGCCGGCCGGGGACTCGGACTTCGTCGACGGCATGCTGACCATCGCCGGCAACGGCGACCCGCACGCGCAGACCGGCTCGGCAGTGCATGTCTATCGCGCGAACCGTTCGATGGACGGGCGCTACCTCGCGAACTCCGACGGCGAACTGCTGATCGTGCCGCAGCATGGCGCGCTGCTGCTCCATACCGAGCTGGGCCGCCTGCACGTCGCGCCCGGCGAGATCGCGCTGGTGCCGCGGGGCATGCGGTTTCGCGTCGCGCTGCACGAGGGTGAGGGCGATGGCGAGGCGCGAGGCTATGTCTGCGAGAACTATGGTGCGCCCTTTCGCCTGCCGGAGCTGGGGCCGATCGGATCGAACGGGCTGGCCAATGCACGCGACTTCCTGGCGCCCGTCGCGGCTTTCGAAGAAGACGCCGGCCCCGTGCGCATCGTCAACAAGTTCATGGGCCACCTCTGGGAAGGCAAGCAGGCCGGCACGCCGCTGAACGTGGTCGCGTGGCACGGCAACCTGACGCCCTGCAAGTACGACCTGGCGCGGTTCATGGCCATCGGCACGATCAGCTTCGACCACCCCGACCCGTCGATCTACACGGTGCTGACTTCCGGCACCGACACGCCCGGCGTTGCCAACTGCGACTTCGTGATCTTCCCGCCGCGCTGGCTGGTGGCGGAAGACACCTTCCGCCCGCCCTGGTTCCACCGCAATGTGATGAGCGAACTGATGGGACTGGTGCGCGGCGTGTACGACGCGAAGGCCGAGGGCTTCGTGCCCGGCGGCGTGAGCCTGCACAACTGCATGCTGCCGCACGGGCCCGACGCCGCCACCTTCGAACGGGCAAGCACCGCCGAACTCAAGCCGCACCGCCTCGACAACACGCTGGCCTTCATGTTCGAGAGCCGCCACGTGTTCCGGCCCACGGCGCAAGCGCTTGGCGCCGCCAATCTGCAGCCGGACTACGACGCGGTATGGCACGGGTTCAGGGCTGCCAAGGCCTGACGAAAAGAGACAACGACCATGACGGCTTTCACCCGGCGCGACTTCGTCTTCGCCACCGCCTCCGCACTCGCGCTGCAGCCTCCGGCTCGCGCACAGAACGACTACCCCAGCCACCCGATACAGCTGTGCCACGGGTTCGGCGCGGGCGGCAACGCCGATGTCGTCTCGCGCCTGCTCGCCCAGAAGATGCAGGAGACGCTGAAGCAGCCCGTGGTCGTCGAGATCAAGAGCGGCGCGGGCGGGCTGATCGCCACCGACTTCGTGGCCAAGGCCCGGCCCGATGGCTACAACATCGTCATGCTCACCGGCGCGCACACGGTGTCGGCTGCGCTGCGCAAGACGCTGCCCTACGAGCCGGTGAAGGACTTCGCATTCGTCTCGACCGTGACGAGCTTTCCCTTCGTCATTGCCGTGCGCGCGGAGCATCCGGCCAGGAATCTCGCGGAACTGCTCGCCACGGCGCGCCAGGCGCCGGAGCGGGTCACCTTTACTTCGGTGGGCGTGGGCTCGACACAGCACATGGTCGGAGAACTGCTGGGCGTCAGCGCCGGCGTCAGGTTGCTGCACGTGCCCTATCGCGGCGGCGGTGCACCAGTGCAGGCGGTGATCGCCGGCGACGTCGACATCCTGGCGGACACGCTGACCGTTGCAACGCCGCACATCCAGTCGGGCCGGCTGCGCGCGCTGGCGGTCACCAGCGCGCAACCCTGGCCGTCGATGCCGGAGGTGCCTGCCGTCGCGAGCGTGCTGAAGGGCTTCGAGATCCGCTCCTGGCTGGGACTCGCGGCGCCCGGCGGCACGCCGCCGCAGGTGATCGAACGTCTCGATCGCAGCGTGCGCGCGGCGCTCGGCGACCCGGCTGTCAAGGCAACGCTGGCATCACTGGGCAGCGAACCCGCGCCCTCTTCGTCCGTTGAGATGAAGTCGATGATCGAGCGCGAGATCAAGCGCTGGAGCGAGGTCGTCGCCCAGGCCGGTATTCCCCGGCAGTGAGCGCCGATGCCGATCGGGTAACCGCTACAGGATGTCGCCCTCCCGCCGAACGCCATCCAGCAGCGTCATACGGAAGATCTCGACCAGCGGCCGCAGATTGACGTTGTGCCAGGCCGCCCATAACGGCGTCCTGTAGGTGAACCACGGCAGCTCGCGCAGCACCACGCCGGCCGGCGCATGGCGCCGCAGGCTGCTCTGCACCATGGCCACGCCAAGGCCCGCCGCCACCAGGCCCAGCGCAGTCAGTGGCTCGGCGGCCTCCATCGAGATGTTCGGCGTGAAGCCCGCCTTGGCGCACGCAGCGATGAAGCCGTCGTGCGTGAGCGCGCTCTCCTTTTGCTGCACCGCGATCCACTCCAGTTTCCCCAGCGCGGTCGGCGTCAGCTTGGTGACCGAAGCGAGCGGATGCGACTCGGGCAGCGCCAGCAGCATCGGGTCGCTCAACAGCAGCGCGCCCTTCAGGTCGGGATCGTTCGCCAGCGGCGGCTCGCACACCAGCGCGATGTCCAGGCTGCGCTGCCGCAACCCCTCGAGCTGGTCCACCGACTGCTGGTTGTAGAGCGCGATGTGCACCGCGGGCCGCGTGGCGCGCAGGGCTCGAAGGGCATCGGACAGCACGCCGGAGTGCATGGCGTTCTCGATGTAGCCGATACACAGGCCGCCTTCGTCGCCGCGGCCCAGCCGGCGCGCCAGCGACTCCAGGCGGTTGGCGTGCGTCAGCAGCGCGCGC
The DNA here is from genome assembly GCF_051216475.1 of Variovorax nivicola. Lineage (NCBI taxonomy): Bacteria > Pseudomonadati > Pseudomonadota > Betaproteobacteria > Burkholderiales > Comamonadaceae > Variovorax > Variovorax nivicola. The sequence continues at coordinate 69,778 of NZ_JBPJZK010000014.1, forward strand.
GCCTCCGCAAGGAAGGTGCGGCCATCGGCCGTCAGGCGGATGCGCTGCTGGCTGCGTTCGAACAGCGTGAGGCCGAGCCGCTCTTCCAGCTGCGCGATCTGGCGGCTCAGCGGCGATTGCGAGATGTGCAGCCGCTCGGCGGCACGGCCGACATGCTCGTCTTCCGCGACGGCGACGAAATAGTGAAGTTGGCGGATGTCCAGCATTTAAGACCTGTCAAGACTCAAGTTTCACCAATTATGTCTTGGACAGACTCAACCCCGAAACCTACAGTGAAGCCATCCGATAACCAACAAGGACTTTCTTTCATGAGCATCAAGGACAAACTCCCCGGCCTGCTGGGCTTTGGAACCGCCCCACTGGGCAACATGTTCCGCAACATCCCCGAGGCGGAAGCCCTGGCCACGGTCGACGCGGCCTGGGCGCACGGCATCCGCTATTTCGACACGGCCCCGTTCTATGGCGCGGGGCTGGCCGAGATCCGCCTGGGCGCGGCGCTGGCGAAGCACCGGCGCGACGACTACGTGCTGAGCACCAAGGTCGGCCGCCTCGTGCTGGACGAAACCGAAGAAACGGCCACACGCGACCTGGGCGAAAAAGGTGGGCTCTTCGAGTTCGGTCGGCCCAACAAGCTGGTCAACGACTATTCGGCGGACGCAACCCTGCGCTCGATCGAGGACAGCCTCCAACGGCTGAAGACCGATCGTCTGGACATCGTCTGGGTGCACGACATCGCCCAGGACTTCTACGGCGACGAATGGCTCGCGCAGTTCGAAGTCGCCCGCAAAGGCGCGTTTCGCGTGCTGACCCGCCTGCGCGAAGAAGGCGTGATCAAGGCCTGGGGCCTGGGTGTCAACCGCGTGGAACCGTGCGAGCTGACGCTGGACCTGAGCGAGGCAAAACCCGACGGCTTCCTGCTGGCCGGCCGCTACACCCTGCTGGACCACGAGCGGGCCCTGCAACGCCTGATGCCCGCGGCCGCCAAGCAGAACGTGGACATCGTGGTGGGCGGCCCGTACAGCTCCGGCATCCTGGCTGGCGGCACGCACTTCGAGTACCAGAAGGCATCACCGGAAATCATCGCCAAGGTCGAGCGCATCAAGGCCGTAGCGCAACGCCACGAGGTCGGCATCAAGTCCGCCGCGCTGCAATTCTCGCTGGCCAATCCGGCAGTGGCGGCCGTGATTCCCGGTGCGAGCCGCCCCGAGCGCATCGCGGAAGATCAGGCCGCGCTGGCTGCGGTGATTCCGGCGGCGTTCTGGGATGAGATGCGCGAGCAGAAGCTCATCGCAGCCGATGCGCCGGTTCCGGCGGGCCGCAAGGAAAAATAAGACGGATCGAAAGCGCGGAGAGAGCCGGCTCTCTCAGGCAGCCACCGCCATGCGGCCGCGCGCCATGCCCAGCCGCGCGGGCGAGACGTACTGCTCGCGGTAGATCTCGAAGGGCATGGTGTCGGCCGCCTCGATGCGCTTCTGCTCCTGAATCGACTCGGCCGTCATCTGCTCGAACTCGGCCTGTTGCGCGGCCGAGAACGGCAGGCCCAGCAGCGCGGCACGGGTCTGCTCCGATTGGGCTCGCACGAAGCCGATGAAGGAGTTGCCGTGGTCCTTCTCGATGGCCGCGAGCACGCGGGCCGAGGGCAGGCTGTCGGGGTTCTGCAGCGCGGCCCTGGCGGCGCGCACCGCGTCGGCATGCGCCGTGGTGCCGCCCTGCGCCGCGTCGAGCGCTGCGGCAATGGGCAGGCACTGCTCGACCAGCTCCAGGCCCCACTCGGCCAGTGCCACTTCGCGCCCGTCGCGCTGCAGCTTCAGGCCCGGCTCGCGACCGCGCGCGGCCGTGAGGTGCTGGTTGTGCGCGAGGTCGGCAATTTCCTGCGGCGTGTCGTCGGGACTGTCGCTCAGCAGGCAGTGCAGCAGGAACACGTCGATGAAGCGCATGGTCTGCGCGTTGATGCCGACAGTCTCGAAGGGGTCGAGGTCCATCAGGCGCACTTCGACGTACTCCACGCCGCGCTCGCGCAGCGCATGCAGCGGGCGCTCGCCGGGGTTGATCACGCGCTTGGGGCGGATGGTGCCGTAGAACTCGTTCTCGATCTGCAGCAGGCTGGTGCCCAGCTGGTTGTAGTCGCCGCCGAGGTTGCGGATGCCGATGGATTCGTACGCCGGCCACGGGCGCGTGAGCGCGTCCTGCAGCGAAGCGCCGTAGCCGTCGAGGCTGTTGTAGCTCACGGCCAGCGAGGCCTGCGCGTCGCTCTGGTAGCCCAGGCGGCCCATGCGCAGCGAGGTGCCGTGCGGCATGAACATGCTGCCGTCGCCCAGCGGCTGCAACTCGTGCGGGCGGCCCGCAACAAAGCTCGAACACAAGGCCGGCGAAGCGCCGAACAGGTACAGCAACAGGAAGGCCTGACGGCGGAAATTGCGGATCAGCGCGAAGTACTGTTCGCTCGACACGTCGGGCAGCGACCAGTTGTAGTGAATGCCCGAGATGGTCTGCATGCGGCGGCCATAGCGGTGGCTCAGGCCCATGCGGTAGACGCTCTTGGCACGGCCCACGTTCGACGAGCCATAGCGGCCGATCGGAATGGTCTCGTCGGTCGGCAGGCCGCAGGGCATGCTCGACACCCACAGGCGCTCGTCGCCCAGGCCGTCGAGCACGCGGTAGGTGAACTGGTGCACCCGCGTGAGTTCTTCAAGCGCCGATTCGACGTTCGCGTGCACGCCCGTGATGAGTTCGAGCTGCGATTCGCTGAAGTCGGTCGTGATGTGCGGATGCGTGAGCGCGGAGCCCAGGGCCACGGGATGCGGCGTCAGCGCGAGCTTGCCGTCCGGCAGCGCGCGCAGGCTTTCCTTCTCGATGCCACGTCGCATGCCCTGGAGGCGTGCGGTTGAAATTGCACCCAACCTCTCCTGCAATCTGTTGCTCATATTGTTATGACCCATCAATCTTCTGAGGGGCTGGAAGGTAGCACGGGCACGCGGGCACTGCTTGTGCAGGGAATCCCTAGGCAAGCTATCCTGTCATGCGCTATGTTTTTGATAGCTGTCTGCATAGACGACACGCCAGTGAACGGCCCCGATGGCTCGTGAATTTCAGGCCTTGGCGCGGCCTGCCGACAGATCAATCTCGTCCGACTGGTAGACGTGGATCTCCGGCATGCCGTCGGCCATGGCCGCCAGCGCCTTGCCGAAGGCGCGCGAGGCATCCACGCGGAAGTGCACCTGCAGCGCAGCCATGTCGCTCCAGCGCTCCACGAAGGTCAGGCGCAGCGGATCCTGCACGTCGGTGGTGACTTCATGCGAGATGCAGCCGGGTTCGGTGCGCGAGCGCAGCACATGCTCGGTGCTGATGGCGAGCATGGCCTGCAGGGTGTCGGGCTTTGCCAGGGCGTGTCCGATGACCAGAATCATTTTCTTGTCTCCTTCGACGAGGTTCAGCCGAGCACCCGCAGCAGGAAGCGGTTGAGGTCGGCGATTTCTTCCATGCACACCGAATGCGCCATCGTGTATTCGTGCCACTCGACGGTATAGCCCAAGGCGGCCAGCGCGTCGCGCGAACGCACCGCGGTGGCAAGGGGCACCACGGGGTCTTGCCGGCCATGGGCGAGGAATACGGGCGTTTCGTGGTTGGCCGCGTGGCGTTCGGCGGCCGTGGTGGCCGCGATCGGCAGGTAGCCCGAGAGGCCGACGATGCCGGCCAGCCGTTCGGTATGGCGCAGGCCAGTCATGAGCGCCATCGCGCAGCCTTGCGAGAAGCCGGCCACCACGATGCGGTCGGCGGCGATGCCCCGGGCCTTTTCGTTGGAAATGATCGCCTCGATGGCCGCCTGCGAGCGGCGCAGTCCGGCTTCGTCTTCCTGCGCTGCCAGGTCGGGCAAGGCGATGTCGTACCAGGCCGGCATCTGGTAGCCGCCGTTGATGGTCACGGGCATCACCGGTGCATTGGGGAACACGAAGCGCACCGGGCCAACAGCCGAAAGCTCGAGTTCGTTGGCAATGGGCACGAAGTCGTTGCCGTCGGCGCCGAGGCCGTGCATCACGATCACCGTGGCGGTGGGGTTGGGGGCGGTTTCGATCTCGATGGGAGGACGGGACATGGTCGGGCAAAGGTATTCAGGAACGCGGATGACCGCACCTTAGCGCATCCGGGCCCAGCCCAAGCCACGGAAACGGCCGGTTGGCTGACTTGCACATCGTTGCGATGTGCCACCGTGCGGTTGCCTTGGCAGGCGACTGTTTGACTGTTTGTTATTCGGCCTTGATACCCACGGCCTTCACGATCTGTGCATAGCGCTCGTATTCGGCCGCCACCTGCGTCTGGAACTGGCGCTGCGGATAGCCCGTGGCCTCGATGCCCTGCGCCGCGAGTTCTGCGCGGGCAGCCGGGGCCTGCACGATGCGCCCCGCCTCCGTTGCGATGGCATCCAGCACCAACTGTGGCGTGCGCGCCGGCGCGAACAACCCGAACCACGTGCCCGAGCGGTAGCCCGCGTAGCTTTCGCCCACGGTCGGCACCTCGGGCAGCAGCGCGTGGCGCTTCTCGCCGCTGGTGCCCAGCGCCACCAGCCGGCCGCTGCGGATGTGGGGCAGCGCGGGGCCGACCGCGATGAACATCACGTCGACCTGCCCCGCGATCACGTCCTGCATGCCCAGTGGGCCGCCGCGGTACGGGATGTGCGTGACGTAGATGCCAGCCTTCTGCTTCAGCAGTTCCATGCTGAGCTGCTGCGGGCTGCCATTGCCGGCCGAGGCGTAGTTGATGCGCCCAGGATGGGCCTTGGCCGCGCGCACGAAGTCGGCCACCGTGTGGAAGCCGGTCTTCGGGTTGGCGACCAGCACGAAGTCGATCTGCCCGAGCGACACCATGGGCACCAGGTCGCGCCGGGCGTCGTAGGGCAGGCCGGCCTGGATGTTGGGGAGGATGGTGATGGGGCCGTCCGCGCCCACCAGCAGTGAGTAGCCGTCGGGCTGCGACTTGGCCAGCCCGTCGGCAGCCAGGATGCCGGCCGCGCCGGCGCGGTTGTCGACCACCACCGGCTGCTTCCATTGCTCCGACAGGCGTTGCGCCAGGTAGCGCGCCAGCACGTCGGGCGAGCTGCCTGGCGTGTTCGCAACCGTGATGTGCACGGGCTTCGACGGATAGGCGGCAGTCGCCGGTTGCGCTTGCGCGGCCACGGTCAACGAAGCGCAGGCCCACAGGGCAAGGACAGGCTTGAGCAGCTTCGACACGAGGAAATGGGCACGCATGGCGAACTTTCGGTTGCAGGAGGCAAAGCGCGCGATTCTGTCGCGCCCTCGCCCGCAAGCGAACGACCCATTTGTCAGATGCTTAGGCGGGTTCCGGCATATGCGGCACGCCGAGCTCACTCAACTGCCGATAGAAAGCATCGACCTGCTGCTGCGCCCCCTCGCGCATCGCCGCATTGCGCCGCGCGCAGCTCTCGGCATCTTCCATCGCGCCCGCCTCGCCCACCTTGCGCGAAGCGTCCTGCACGAAACGGCACATCGGGTAGCGGCGTTCACCGAAGGCGCGCAGCGTGGCATCGGCAATACCGTGTCGCGCGAGCATGTCGGCCAGCACCACCGCGTCTTCCACTGCCATCGCCCCACCCTGCCCCATGAAAGGTGTGGAGGCATGCGCCGCATCGCCGATCAGCAGCACGCGGCCCACGTGCCAGGGCAGCGGCGCCTGCACCTCCTCGACGGCCGTGTAGAGCACTTCGGAATCCGCGCCGAGCTGGTCCAGAAACTGCCGCGCCGGGCCGCCGAACTCGGCGAAGCGCTCGCGCATCAGCGAAGGCCAGTTCTCCTTCGGATACCAGCTGCCGGCCGGCTCGCTCACCGTGCCGAAGATGTAGAGCCTGTCGTGGCTGATCGGCATGATGCCCAGCCGCTTGCCGATGCCCATCATCATGATCTTGGCGTCCAGCGCGGGCGGCCGCTCGTGCACGCTGCGCCAGACACCAAAGCCGGTGTAGCGCGGCGTGACCGGGCCGGCGACGGCTTCGCGCACCTGCGAGCGGATGCCGTCGGCGCCGACGACAAGGTCGAAGCGCTCTGCAGTGCCGTCGGAGAACACGACCTCCGCGCAATCGCTGCCTTCCGGCGATTCGATCTTCGCCACGGTGGTCGCCAGCCGTATCTCCACACCCAGCGCATCGAGCCGCGCGGCCAGCACGCGATGCATCTCCGCACGCCTGATGCCCACGATGGGCGCCGCGCCGCCACTGGAGCGCGGATAGAACACATCGACGATAAGCTCGCCGTGGTGGTCGAGGTAGACATTGCGGCCGTCCTCGATGGCAAAGCCCGCTTCGAGAATGCCCGGCAGCACACCGACCTTGCGCAGGGCCTCGAGCCCGTTGCCGTAGATGAAGATGCCCGAGCTCTGGAAGCGCCACTCGGCCTGCTTCTCGACCAGCGTGACGCGAAAGCCTTTGTAGGCCAGCGCGATGGCGGCCGAGCAGCCCGCGATGCCCGCGCCGACGATCAATACCCTTGCCGCCTGCGTCATCGCACCACCTCGACCAGCGCCTCGCACACGCGCCCGATGTTCGACCTGTTGAGCCCCGCGACGCAGATGCGCCCCGCCCCCACCACGTACACCCCGAAGCGCGACTGCAGCACCGCGATCTGCGCCGGAGACAAACCCGAGTAGCTGAACATGCCGTTCTGCTCGACGAGAAACCCGAAGTCCCGCCCCGGCAAGGCTTCACCCAGCATGCGGTGCAGGCTCGTTCGCATCTCGCGCATGCGGCCACGCATGGCGTCCAGCTCGGCGCGCCATTGCGCATTCCACGCCGGGTTGGAAAGAACCGCCTCTACCAGTGCCGCGCCCTGCGCCGGCGGGCATGAATAGCTGCGGCGGATCGCCAGCTTGAGTTGCCCCAGCAGCCGCCCCTTGTCGGCCGAAGGCGCATGCACGCCCAGCGCACCCACGCGCTCGCCGTACAGCGAGAAGATCTTCGAGAACGAACTCGCCACCAGGCAGGCGACGCCGCGCCGCACGCATTCGCGCACGGCCCATGCGTCTTCGTCCACGCCGTGCGCGAAGCCCTGGTAGGCCATGTCGAAGAACGGCAGCAGGCCGCGCTGCGCGATCACGTCGAGCAGCGCATGCCACTCGGCCTGCGACGGATCGACGCCGGTAGGGTTGTGGCAGCACGGGTGCAGCAGCACGACGCTGCCGGCCTGCAGCTTCTGCAACGTGGAGACGGCGCCGTCGAGGTCGAAACGGCCCGTCGCCTTCGCGTAGTACGGATAGCTTTCGACGCGGAAGCCTGCGCCGCTGAAGATCGCCGCGTGGTTGGCCCAGGTCGGGTCGGGCATCCAGATCGCGGCATCGGGCAGCACGCCTTTCAGGAAATCGGCGCCGACCTTCAGCGCGCCCGTGCCGGCCACGGTCTGCACCATCACTATGTCCGCGGCCGTTTCGCCGAACACCAGGTCGCGCACCGCGTGGCGGTAAGCCTCGCCGCCCTCGGTCGGCAGATAGACGCTGGGGCCGCGCGCGCCCACGCCCTCGGCACGCGCCGCCCGCACCGATTCGAGCACCGGCACCTGCCCCGCTTCGTCGCAATAGATGCCGATGCCCAGGTTGACCTTGTCCGGCCGCGGATCGGCCTTGTAGACCTCGAACAGGCCGAGGATGGGATCGTCGGCATAGGCAGGCAGTTGATCGAACACGAAATCTCCAGAGCAAAGAAACAGGCTCAAAGCTGCGTCCGCACAGACCACAGCTCGGGAAAGAAACGGTGATCGACCACGCTGCGCAGCCACCCCACGCCGGCCGAGCCGCCCGTGCCCGGCTTGAAGCCCAGGATGCGTTCGACCGACACGAAATGCCGCCAGCGGTACTGCGAGAACACGTCGGCAATGTCCATCAGCGCCTCGCCGAGGCGGTAGAGATCGTTCTCGGGCGTCGGATCGCCATACACCCACAGCCACGCCGCCTCGACGCCCGGGTTCGGCACATAGGGCGCCGACCAGTCGCGCGCAAGCGCCTCAGGCGGCACGGCGATGTCGCGCCGGTGCAGCAGCGCCAGCACGTCGTCGTACAGGCTCGGCGAATTCAGCGCGCGCTCCATGTAGGGCCATACGTCGGGGTTGTTGGCATGCGCGCGCGCCAGCGGAATCGACTTGTTGCCGAGGATGAACTCCACGTGCCGGTACATGTACGACTGCTGCCCCGAGGCAATGCCCAGCGTGTTGCGGAACTGGTTGAACTCGTGCGGCGTGATGGTCGAGAGCACGTCCCAGGTCTTGCCGAGGAATTCGAGCAACGCACGCACGCGCGGCACCAGTTGCAGCGCGCCGGCCACGTCGTCGGCCCGGATGCGCGACTGCATGTTGGCCAGCTCGTAGTGCATCGCCTTGAAGGTCAGTTCCTTGCAGTGCGTGATGCACATGAAGACCATCTCGTCGTGGCCTTCGCTGCGCATGTGCTGCAGGCTCAGCAGCAAGTCGTTGCGCTGGTGCTCCAGGTAGGGGTTGCTGCTGCCCTCGAAGGCCACCAGCGGCTCGCCGTCGGTGTTGCGCACGGTGGCCGCGCGCTGCTGGTTGTCGCCGATGACGATGGGTTTGACCAGCGACAGTTCGAGCGCGGGGTTGCGCACTTCGGGAATGACTCTTTTGCGTGGGGTGGCCATGCGCCGATTGTTCGGCCCGCGCGCAGCCGCCTCAACCTCCGGCACACCGGATTTGGGCACCGACCGTCCGGGACGGTGGATTCAGTCGGATTCGGGCCCGCCCTGCTGGCGGGCATACGCGCTCGGCGTCATGCCCGTCCAGCGCTGGAAGGCGCGCGAGAACGCCTTCTCCGACGCATAGCCGACCGCCTCGGCCACCTGGTGCAGGCTCAGCTGCCGGTTCTTGAGCTTCTCGGCTGCCAGCGTCATGCGGTACGAGCCCAGGTAGTGCATGGGCGTGACGCCCACCAGCGCGCGAAAGCGCTCGCTGAAGATGGTGCGCGACAGGTAGCTGGCTTGCGCCAGCGTGGCGACCGACCACGGATGCTCGGGCCGCTCGTGCATCAGCGACATCGCGCGGGCGATGCTCTCGTCGTCCAGCCCGCGCAGCCTGCCGAGCTGCTCGCCCTGGCTCTGCGCCTGCGGCTGGGCATAGAGGTGCTCGCACAGGATGTGCACCAGCAGCAGGTCGGCCATGCGCGCCGCCGACAGTTGCCAGCCCGGGCGCTGGGCCACGGTTTCGTTCACCAGCGACTCCATGGCCTGCGCGAGCGAGGCGGTGGTGGGAATCTGCGCCTGCCGCAGCACGATCAGCGGCGGCAGGCTGCCGATGATCGAGCCCAGCCCCTGCGCGGGCATCCACAGATGCAGCGAGAACAGTTCGGTGACCGGGCCGCCGCCGCCATGCGAGAACACGATGGGGTGGTCGCCATGCCGGCCAACCGAGTGCGCCTCGATCAGCGTGCGGAACGGCACCGGCTCCAGCCCCGGCTCAGACGACACGGTGTGCGCCCCGCCCTGCGGCAGCATCGCGATGTCGTGCGGCGCCACCTGCACTGGCTCGGCGCCGTCCACCGCAATCCAGTACGGCGCGCCGGTGCACATGCGGATCAGCGGGCCGGCGACGCCTGTCGAATGCAGTGCCCAGGGGGCGGACAGCGAAAACCGCGCGGTCACCGCCCTTTCTGACTTGTACGTCGCAAGCACATGGCTGAGTACGTCGCCGCCCCGCTCTGTGTCCATGCTGTTCGTGCCGCCCGCTGGTGTGTCTCGATGGCGGCGATTATCTGGCATGTCAGGCGGGCGATTGCGCCCCGCGCTACCCAAGGCGCCCCGGGATGCAACACAATGGCGTTTCGCAAGAAGACCGCATGAAGACAACGACCTCGCACCCGAAGCCCCCTCGCGCCGCCCCGTTCGACAGCGAAACGCTGCTGCGCGACAGCGGCTTGCGCGTCACGCGCGCCGCGCAGACCGTGCTCGAACTGATCGAACACAGCTCGCAACCCCTCACGCACGAGGAGGTGGCCTCGGCCTACACCACCGCCACCGGCGAAACGCCCGACCGCGTGACGGTCTACCGCGTGCTCGACCGGCTGGTGGAGGCCGGCCTGTGCGACCGCCGCGTGGGCCCCGACCGCGTCAACCGCTTCTCGCGCCATGTGGAGGCCGAGTCAGGCAACACCTTCGAGTGCGACCAGTGCCACAAGGTGCTGGCGCTGCCGTCGGACCCCGAGCTGCCGAAGGTGATGGGGCGCCTTGGTAAGGCCTTGCGCAAGCAGGGCATCGACACCCGCCATACCGCCCTCACCCTTCACGGCACCTGCGGCGACTGCGCCCGCTAGGCTTTTCTCACACGTTCCACGAGGGGAACGGATCCGGAAAGTTCTGCCACCACGAGGCGCCGAAGCGCATCTCGTTTTCCGTGAGCAGGCACTCGTCGAGTCGGGCGCGCAACGCGTCTTCGTCCATGCCGATGCCGATCAGCACCAGCTCCTGCCGCGCATCGCCCGTGGCCGGGTCCCAGTTCTTGTGGATCAGCTCCAGCCCGTCCGGGTCGGTCGGCCAGTGCTCGCGCGGCACCGCCGCCCACCAGAACCCCGCCGCGCCATAGCGGCAGGCGCCGCCGGCCTGCGACCACGAACCCGCGCGCGTGGCGCGACTCGCGAGCCAGAAGAAGCCCTTGGAGCGCACCACGCCTTCCCATTCGCTTTGCACCAGCTTCCAGAATCGCATCGGGTGAAACGGAATGCGCGAGCGGTAGACAAAGCTGCGGATGCCGTATTCCTCCGACTCCGGCACGTGCTCGCCGCGCAGTTCGGCCAGCCAGCCGGGCGCCTGCTCGGCCTGCTCGAAGTCGAACAGGCCGGTGTCGAGCACGCGATCGAGCGCCACGCGGCCGAACTCCGACACCTCGATGCGGGCGCGCGGGTTCAAGCTTCGCAAGATGGCCATCAGCCGTTCGCGCTCCTCGGGCGTGACCAGGTCGGTCTTGTTCACCACCAGCACGTCGCAGAACTCGATCTGCTCGATCAGCAGGTCGACCACCGTGCGCGTGTCCTCGTCGCCGAGCGACTGGCCACGCTGGCCGAGGCTGTCGGGCGAGCCGTAGTCGCGCAGGAAATTGAAGGCGTCAACCACCGTCACCATGGTGTCGAGCCGGGCCACGTCGGCCAGGCTCTTGCCGTCTTCGCCGGCGAAGGTGAAGGTCTCAGCCACGGGCAGCGGCTCGGAAATGCCGGTGGACTCGATCACGAGCTGATCGAAGCGCCCCTCCTTCGCGAGCCGGTTGACCTCGATCAGCAGGTCTTCGCGCAGCGTGCAGCAGATGCAGCCGTTGCTCATCTCCACCAGCTTCTCGTCGGTGCGCGAGAGCTCGGCGCCTCCGTCTCGCACCAGTGCGGCGTCGATGTTGACCTCGCTCATGTCGTTGACGATGACCGCCACACGCCGGCCCTCGCGGTTGTGGAGGATGTGGTTCAGCAGCGTGGTCTTGCCGGCGCCAAGAAAGCCGGAGAGCACGGTAACGGGGAGGCGGTCGGCCATGTGGGCAGGCTCCATATATGCAACAGGATTGCATTATATGGATCAACGCAACCTTGTTGCGTTTTACTGCCTGACCCCGGCCGGCGTCGACCGTTCGCCTACCATCCGGAAGATGACCTCCGAACCCCGCACGCCCTTGCAACTCGTCTGGCCTTCGCACGAACACCTCCCCAGCTACATCGCAGCGCTGGAAAGCGGCTGGTCGCCCAACAACCTACGACCCGAAGCCGGCCAGGAAGAACTGGCGCAGATCCGCACCGACCCCGCGCGCTTTCTCGCCAACCTCGTCGATCGCGAAGCCAAAGGCCCGCCCGTCAAGCTGCCCGACGGCGGCACCGTGCCGCGGCTGCCGAGCTACCGGCGCTGGATGTGGGATGGCGAGTTCTGCGGCAGCATTCAGCTGCGCTGGCAGCCCGGCACCAACGCCCTGCCCGCCTACTGCCTCGGGCACGTCGGCTACGGCGTGGTGCCGTGGAAGAGCGGCCGGGGCTATGCCAAGGCCGCGCTGCGCGCACTGCTACCCGAGGCGCGCGCGGCAGGCCTCGACTACGTCGAGATCACGACCGACCCCGACAACCTCGCATCGCAGAACGTGATCCGCGCCAATGGCGGCGTGCTGGTCGAGGAGTTCGTCAAGCTGCCAGAGCTCGGAGGCACGCCGGAGCTTCGGTTTCGCATCGACGTTCGAGACCTGAACGAATCCCGCCTCTAGATCAGCACCTTGCGGATGCGCGCCGACACGAGGTCGATGGCGCTCACGCTCACCACGATGATGATCATCACCGCACAGGTCTCGGCGTACTGGAAGCCACGAATGATTTCCCACAGCACCACGCCGATACCGCCCGCACCCACCATGCCCACCACCGAGGCCGAGCGCACGTTCGACTCGAAGCGGTACAGCGCAAACGAGATCCACAGCGGCATCACCTGCGGCAGCACGCCGTACACGATCTCGTGCAGCGCACTCGCGCCCGTGGAACGGATGCCCTCCACCGGCTGCGGGTCGATGGCCTCCACAGCCTCGGCGAAGAGCTTGGCTAGCACGCCGGTCGTGTGCACCCAGAGCGCCAGCACGCCGGCAAACGGCCCCAGGCCCACGGCCACCACGAACAGCATCGCGAACACCATTTCGTTGATGGCGCGGCAGCTGTCCATCAGCCGGCGCATCGGCTGGTAGACCCACCACGGCACGATGTTGGCCGAGGCCAGCAGCGCCAGCGGCACGGCAGTCACGACCGCCAGTGCCGTGCCCCACAACGCGATCTGCAGCGTGACCACCATCTCCTGCAGGTACATGCGCCACTGCGTGAAATTCGGCGGAAAGAACTCGGCGGCGTAGGTCGCCATGTTGCCGCTGTCCCGGATGAGGTCGAGCGGCCGCATGTCAGCCCCCTTCCAGGAGGCAAGCAGCAGAAGCAGCAGCACGGCCCAGGACAGCTGCCACGCCAGGTTGCGCTTGGGAGGCACCGTTGTTGCGAGCGACGGGCGGGTCATCGGAATCGAGGAAGGCATGGCGGGAGATCGGTCGTGCGGCTGCGTTCGAAGCTCAGTTCAGCGCGGCCAGCTTCTTGTCGATGTCGGCCAGGCGCGTTTTCTTGTCGGCGTCGCTCAGCACGGTGTCGGCTTCGATCTTGTTGCGCTGGCCGAAGAGTTCGATCTGGCGGATGGGCAGCAGTTGCTTGTCGCTCGATTCCTTGAAGCCCGAGAGCTTCGAGATCTTCATCATGATCTCCTTCTCGCGCGGATCGGACTTGGCGTAGTTGAGGAAGAAGTTGCGGATCTTCGTCTTCGTGGCTTCGGGCAGGTCCTTGCGCATGACCAGCGGGTCGAGCGGAATCAGCGGCGAAGTCCAGACGATGCGGATGTCCTTGAACTTCTCGGGGAAGCGCTCCTTGATCTTTTCGAGGTTCTCGCTGTTGTTGGTCGCCACGTCCACCTGCTTGTTGGCCACGGCCAGTGCGTTGGTTTCGTGGTTGGCGCTGCGGGTGACGCGGAATGCGGTCTTGGCGTCGACCTTGTTCTGCGCAAAGACGTAGAAGCCGGGCACGAGGTAGCCCGAGGTCGAGTTCGGTTCGCCGTTGCCGAAGCTCAGGCTCTTCGCGTTCTTCAGCACGTCGTCCAGCGTGTTGAGTTGGCTCTCGCGGTTGACGATGAGGTACGAGTAATAGCCCTGGGTGCCATCGGCATTGACCTTCTGTGCGAACACTTCGCCGCCCGCGCGGTCCACGGCCTCCATTGCCGACTTGTTGCCGAACCAGCCGAGCTGCACCTTGTTGAAGCGCATGCCTTCGATGATGCCGGCGTAGTCGGGCGCGAAGAAGGCCGTGACCTTCAGGCCGGTCTGGCGGTTCAGGTCATCGATCAGCGGCTGCCAGTCGGCCTTGAGGTTTTGCGACGACTCGGTCGAGATGAGGCCGAAGTTGATGTCCTGCGCGAACGCGCCGACCATGCCAAGGCCGAGGGCCATGGCTGCACATAGTTTCTTGATCATGGATGACTCCAAAGAGGGGGGAAGAAGGGGAAGAAAGAGAGACACGAAGCGTCCGCGGACGCGAGAAAAATTCAGGCAGCGCTCGCCGGTTGCGCCGACCAGGGCAGCACGGTGGGTGCCGCCGGCACGTGCGCCCCGGCGCCTTCGGCCACGGGTTCCGCGGGCCGCAACAGCTCTTCGGCCTGTACGCCGTACAGCTCGTGCAGCAATGCGGGTGTCAGCGCCGAGGAAGGCCCGTCGAACACCACCCGGCCCTGGTTCAACGCCACCACGCGCGGGCAGTACTTCATCGCGATGTCGACCTGGTGCAGCGAGACGAGCACGGTGCAGCCGTCTTCGCGGTTGATGCGCGCCAGGATCTCCATGACCTTGCGCGACGACTCCGGGTCGAGCGAGGCGATGGGCTCGTCGGCCAGCACCACCTTGGCGCCCTGCACCAGCGTGCGCGCAATGGCGGCGCGCTGCTGCTGCCCGCCCGACAGCGTGGAGGCACGCTGCGCATGGCAGTCGGCAATGCCGACGCGCGCCAGTGCATCGAGGGCGAGCGCGCGCTCCTGTGCGTTGAACAGGCGCATCCAGCTGCGCCACCACGGCATGCGGTGCAGCGAGCCCACGAGCACGTTGACCAGCACCGGCAGCCGCGCAACGAGATTGAACTGCTGGAACACGAAGCCGACCTGCGATCGCACCTTGCGGATGTCGCGATGCACGCGGCCGCCCTGCTGCACGCAGCAGCCATCGATCTCCACCAGCGACTGCGTGGCGCCGTCGGCCGCCACCAGCCCCGCGATGTGCCGCAGCAGCGTCGACTTGCCGGAGCCCGAGGCGCCGATGAGCGCCACCATGTCGCCGCGCGCCACGTCGAGGTTGATGTCGCACAACGCGTGCTTGCCGTTGGCGAAGTGCTTGTTGAGCTGTCGGATGTGCAGGATGGTGTTCACGGCGGGCCTCAAAGTCGTCTAGACAAATGCAGTTTCGCCAACCGGTATGACGCAGCAGCGACACTTCGGCGACGGCTCCATGTCATGCGAAGGTTCAGATCACGCGGCGCCCTTCGCGCCATGCGCCGCGCACCAGCGCATGCCGTGCGCCGTCCGGCAGCGTGCACATGCGCACCTGCACAAGGTCCGCGCGAAGTCCTGGCACGAGCGCGCCGCGGTCATGCAACCCTGCGGCGCGTGCGGGCGTGCGCGTCACCATGGCCACGGCTTGCGGCAGCGTGACGAGCGCGTCGTCCACCAGCCGCATCGCCGCGCCCAGCAGGCTGCTGGGCACGTAGTCGGACGAGAGGATGTCGAGCAGGCCGTCGCGCGCCAGATCGGCCGCCGCCACATTGCCCGAGTGCGATCCGCCGCGCATCACGTTCGGGCCGCCCATCACATTGGCCAGGCCGAGCTCGCGTGCCGCGCGTGCCGCCACCATCGTGGTCGGAAACTCGGACATGCTCGCGCCCTCGGCATGAGCCTGCTCGACGTGCGCCGCCGTGGTGTCGTCATGGCTCGCGAGCGCGACGCCATGCGTGCGGCAGTAGTCGACGAAGTGCCGCCGGTGCGGCTGCACGTACTCGGTCTGCAACCGGCCGGCCTCGGCCACCCGCTGCTCGAACTTGCTGTCGCTCCAGCCCTTCTTGCCAGTGTAGTAGATGCGCGCCAGCTCGATGTTCTCCCACTGCCGCTGGCCGGGCGTGTGGTCCATCAGCGAGATCAGCGACAGCCGCGGATGACCGCGAAACGGCTCGAACAGCTCGACGGTGTTGGGCGCGGGCAGCTCGCAGCGCACGTGCAGGTGATGGTCGGCGCGCAACAGGTCTTGTGCGGCGCAGGCATCGAGCATGGACAGCGTCGCGCCCCAGGTGCTGCCGCGCAGGCTCTCGGGGTCGGCCTCGCCCACGCCGAGTGCGTCGAACACGGTAGTGATGCCGGCCGCAGCCAGCTCGGCGTCGTGTGCCAGCAGCGCGGGCAACGGGCCCCAGTGCACCTTCGGGCGCGGCATCAGGTGGCGCTCGAAGTTGTCGGTGTGGATCTCCACCAGACCCGGCAGCAGGTAGTCGCCGTCGAGGTCGATCGAACCTTCGGCGCTCGGCCCGCTGTGGATGGCGTCGATGCGCCCGTCAGCCACCGACAGAGAACCCGACACCACCTCGTCCGCCAGCACCATGCGTGCGTTCGAGAACACAGTGCCCGCGCTCATGGCTGGCTCCTGAATTCACCGACGTTGACGCGCCGCGTGGCCACCGCGGCCCCCACTTCGGCGTCGTGGAAGATGCCGACCGTGGCGGCGCCGCGCGCCGTGGCTTCGCGGATCAGCGCGATGACCGTGTCGGTGTTGGCCGCGTCCAGCGAGGCTGTCGGTTCGTCCAGCAGCAGCAGCGGCTTCGGTTTGATCATGTTGCGGGCGATGTTGATGCGCTGCTGCTCGCCGCCCGAGAAGGTGGCAGGCGGCAGGTGCCACAGCCGCTCGGGAATGCGCAGGCGCGTGAGCCAGCGGCGGGCCTCCTCTCGCGCGGCCTCGATGCCGGCAGGGTCGCCACCGGCGTCCTCGGCCAACGGCTCGGCCACCACGTCGAGCGCCGGCACGCGCGGAATCACGCGCAGGAACTGGCTGACATAGCCGATGGTGTCGCGGCGCAGGCGCACCAGCTCGCGCGGCGTGACCTGCGTCACGTCGACCGGGCCGTCGCCAGACTGCACCGTGATGCGCCCCGCGCTGGCACGGTAGTTGGCGTAGATGAGCTTGAGCAGCGTGCTCTTGCCCAGGCCCGATGCGCCGTCGAGCACCACGCACTCGCCGGCCGACACGCTCAGGTCGACCTCGTCGAACACCGAGAGCTCGAGCTGGTTCTGGTGATGCAGCGTGAAGCGCTTGGCCACGCCCTTGATATGAAGCAATGGAGCCGTCATGGTGTGAGTACCGAAGAAACGAGCAGTTGGGTGTAGGCGTGCTGCGGGTCGTCCAGCACCTGGTCGGTGAGGCCGGACTCGACCACGCGGCCGTGTTGCATCACGACCATGCGGTGCGCGAGCAGACGCGCCACGGCCAGGTCGTGTGTGACCACGATGGCGGCCAGCTGCATCTGCCGCGTGAGCTGGCGCAGCAGGTCGAGCAGGCGGGCCTGCACCGACACGTCGAGCCCCGAGGTCGGCTCGTCCATGAACATCAGGCGCGGCTGCGTCACCAGATTGCGCGCGATCTGCAGGCGCTGCCGCATGCCGCCCGAGAAGGTGCGGGGCGCATCGTCGATGCGTTGCGGATCGATCTCCACGCGCTGCAGCCACTCGGCGGCGGTGGCGCGCAGGCGGCCGTAGTGGCGCTCGCCAAGGCCCATGAGCCGCTCGCCGACATTGGCGCCGGCCGACACGTCCATGCGCAGGCCATCGGCCGGGTTCTGGTGCACGAAGCCCCAGTCGGTGCGGGCAAGCAGGCGCTGCTGGGCCTCGGACATCGAGAAGATGTTTTGCAGGCCACCACCGCGCACCTGGAACTCAACGCTGCCGGCATCGGGCTTGTCGCGCGCGGCAATGGCATTGAGCAACGTCGACTTGCCGGAGCCCGACTCGCCGACCACGGCCAGCACTTCGCCGGGCCAGAGATCGAAGGATGCGTCGTGCAGCGCCACGCGGTCGCCGTAGCGCTTGCCGATGCCGCGCACGCGCAGCAAAGGAGGATGGGAGAGTGCGGCGTTCATGCGAGGGCCTGTTCTTCGGGTGCGGGCTGCCCGGCCGATACCTGCTGGCGTGACTGGCAGTAGTCGGAGTCGGAGCACACATGCATGCGCGTGCCCTGGTCGTCGGTGATGATTTCGTCGAGGAAGCTGTCGGTCGCCCCGCACAGCGCGCAGGGTTCGTCCCAGCGCTGTACTTCGAACGGGTGGTCTTCGAAGCCCAGGCTCTCCACCGGCGTGTAGGGCGGCAGCGCATAGATGCGCTTCTCGCGCCCGGCGCCGAAGAGCTGCAGCGCGGGGTTCATGTGCAGCTTCGGGTTGTCGAACTTCGGAATCGGCGACGGCGACATCACGTAGCGGCCGTTGACCAGCACCGGGTAGTCGTAGGTGGTGGCGATGTGGCCGTAGCGCGCGATGTCCTCGTACAGCTTCACGTGCATCAGGCCGTACTCGGCCAGCGCGTGCAGGGTGCGCGTGGTGGTTTCGCGCGGCTCCAGCCGCTGCATGGGTTCCGGCACCGGCACCTGGTAGACCATTACCTGGCCCTCTGCCAGCGGCGCTTCGGGAATGCGGTGGCGTGTCTGGATCAGTGTTGCCTCTGCTGTGCGCGTGGTGGTCTCGACACCCGTGGTGCGCTGGAAGAAGCGGCGGATGTTGACCGCGTTGACGGTGTCGTCCGAGCCCTGGTCGATGACCTTGAGCACGTCCTTCGGCCCGATGACCGCGGCCGTGACCTGGATGCCACCGGTGCCCCAGCCGTAGGGCAGCGGCATCTCGCGCGAGCCGAAGGGCACCTGGTAGCCGGGAATGGCCACTGCCTTCAGGATGGCGCGGCGGATCATGCGCTTGGTGCGCTCGTCGAGGTAGGCGAAGTTGTAGGTGGTGGTGGTCATGGCTGTGCGCCCTCCTCGGGCTGGCTTGCGGTCGCGCGCATCTTCCGCACGAGCTCGAGTTCGGACTGGAAGTCGACGTAGTGCGGCAGCTTCAGGTGCTGCACGAAGCCCGATGCTTCGAGGCTGTCGCTGTGCGAGAGCACGAACTCCTGCATCTGCGCGGGCGCCTCGACGGCCTCGCCGAGCTCCTCCGCACGCAATGCGCGGTCTACCAGGCTCATGGCCATGGCCTTGCGCTCGCTGTGCCCGAAGGCCAGGCCGTAGCCGCGTGTGAACTGCGGCGGCTCGGTCTTGCTGCCGGCAAACTGGTTCACCATTTCGCACTCGGTGAGCTCCAGGTCGCCGATGGAGATGGTGAAGGGCAGTTCCTCCGGTGCCAGCTCCAGCTCGACGCTGCCCACGCGGATCTCGCCGACGAAGGGGTGGCTGTGCGAATAGCCACGCTGCGTTGAATAGGCCATGGCCAGCAGGAAGCCCTCGTCGCCGCGCACCAGGTTCTGCAGGCGCGTGGCGCGGTCGGCCGGAAAGCGCAGCGGCGTACGCGTGAGGTCCGTGGGCGCGGGGTCGCCGGGGGGAGTCTCGTGGGTTTCGATCAGGCCCTCGTGGTTCAGCAGGTCGACCACGCGCGGCGTGACAGTGGATGCTGCGGTGTTTGCATCGGTGCGCGAATCAGGCTGCGACGACTGGGCATTGGCCAGCAGCGTGAAGTCGAGCAGGCGCTGCGTGTAGTCGTAAGTCGCGCCCAACACCTGCCCGCCAGGCAGGTCTTTGAAGGTCGCGGAGATGCGGCGGTCGAGCTGCATGCGCGCGGTGTCGAGCGCAACGCTGGTGCCCAGGCGCGGCAGCGTTGCGCGGTAGGCGCGCAGCAGGAAGATGGCCTCGACCATGTCACCTGCCGCTTGCTTGATGGCCAGCGCGGCCAGTTCGGGGTCGTAGACCGAGCCCTCGGTCATCACCCGGTCGACCGCGAGCTTGAGCTGCTCGCGAATCTGCGACACCGACAACTCGGGCATGGCCGTGTCGCCGCGGCGTTGTTCGGCCAGCAGCTCGTAGCTGCTGAGGATGGCGGCTTCACCGCCTTTGACGGCAACGTACATCTCAAGCCTCCTGTTCGATGCGCGTGGTGCGCGGCAAGCCGACGATCTGTTGCGGCGCGGCCAGGAACAGGTCAATGCCGCGCGGAAATCCGGCGTGGTTGGCTGCCCACTGCGCGGTGAAATCCGAAGCACCGGGGCGCGGGAGGCCACCGACCTCGACGCGCGTGCTGTGCTGGATGCCGGGGCCGCGCAATGTCCACCCGGCCTTGCCGCCTTCGGTCAACGCGGCCACGTCGAGCACGCAGGTGGCCGACTGGTCGGGGTAGGCATCGCTGCCCTTGGCAAAACGCTCGAGCGGTGGGCATTCATCGCCCTGCGCGACCCATGCGAACTGCGCGTTGTCTGGCGCATCGACCAGCACGCAGCCTGTGTGAAAGCGCAGCCATGCGGCGGCGTCGCTCCCAGCCAGCGAGGGCGAGAGCCAGAGGGTGCAATCGGGATCGAGCAGCGCCAGCAGCAGCGCGGCGGATGCGGCGTGACCGCGCGACGGTGTCTGCGCGTCGTGGGGCAGCGCGATCACGCGACCGGGATGCGACAGCGCCTGCAGCGCGGCACGAAACACCGACTGGCTGCCCAGTGCCGGGTCGGAAAAGCCCGCGCCGAGTTTGGAGAGATCGTGTGCGTTCATTCGTCGCCCTCCTCTTCGTCGGCCACGCCGGCTTCACGTGCGACCGTGAAGAACTCGACCTTGCTGCTCTGAGCGCGGGCATGGCGTTGGGCGCGCTGCAGTGCGAGATGGCGGCGCAGCAGCGCCAGCAGTTGGGTGTTCAGCAGGGCCTGCTGCTGCGGGTCTTGCAGTAGCGCATCGGCCACTGCTGCCAGTTGCGCGTGGCGGTGCGAGCGGCCCAGCACGTAGGCGACGCCGACTGCATCGCTCATGCCACCTGTTTCGCCCAGGCGCAATGCGCAACGCGTGACCGTGACCTCGCCCACGTTGAATCGCTCGCCCGTGCCACCGGCGCGGCCCTGCACCATCACCAGCCCGGTCTCGGGCGGACGCAGCCAGTGCGGCGTACCCTGTGCATGGGCGCCCAATGCAGGCTCGAGCAGGTCGAGCGGCGCGCGTGCCAGCGTGGCCATCCACTGCGCACGGTCTAGCGGGCGCTCTGACGGTTCCGTGTCAAAAGCATGAAACATGAGAGTGATATTCTGAAAGTTGTATAGACAAATTGAACAACCGGCGCGAGCTTAGAGAGCGCACAAGACGACTTCATGACAACCACAACAAGCCCTTCCGCACCTCTTCCAGCGCGTCCGCCGCGCGACAGTTTCTGGACCCGCATCGCCGCAGACCTCGCCGACGCGATCGCGCGCGGCGTCTATCCCCCGGGGCAACGGCTACCCTCCGAACACGCGCTGGCAGAGCAGTTCGGCGTCAACCGCCACACCATCCGCCGCTCGCTGGCCGACCTCATCAACCAGGGCCTGCTGCGCGCCACGCAGGGCAGCGGCACCTACGTGGAGGAGTTCGCGGTCGACATCGCAATGGGCAAGCGCCCGCGGCACCATCAACGCCTGGCGCAGGCGGGGTTGCGGGGCGCGCTGCATGTGGTCGCATCCAGCACCGTTCGCGCCACCGCCGCACAGGCCCGCGCGCTGAACGTCGCGGCGCGCAGCACGCTGCTGTGCCTGAACGTGATCGGCGATGCGGAGGGACAGCCGCTGCACTTCAGCGAGCGCTTCTTTCCCCTGCCGCGCTTCGCCGGACTCGAGGCCGTGGTGCGCGAAACCGGCTCCATCACCGCCGGCTTTGCCGCCCACGGCGTGGACGACTACACGCGGCGCGAAAGCCGCATCACGGCACAGATGCCGGAACCCGAGGTGGCCGCGCAGCTGCGCCAGCCCGTGGGCCGGCCGGTGCTCTTCGTCGAAAGCGTGAACGTGGACACCGCCGATGCGCCCATCGAATACGCGCGCACCTGGTTCGCCGGCGACCGCACCACGCTGACGGTGAAATACGATGAGTGAGGGCCACGCACAACCGCACCGCAGGGCGCACCGCTACGCAGCCTATTTCGCACCCGCCATCGGGAGCGCATGGTGGGAGGCCGGCGCCCAATGGCTGGGTCGCTGCGCGGCCAGCGGCCAAGCCAGGGCGCAGCCGGTCTTCGACGGACTGCCCGCCGACGTGCAACGCAAGGTCACGGCCGCCCCACGACGCTACGGCTGGCACACCACGCTCGCGGCGCCCTTCACGCTGTGGCCGCACATCGAGGAAGCGACCCTGCGCGATGGCCTGCAAACGCTCTGCCAAGCCTGGGAGCCCTTCACGATGCCTGCGCTGGAAGTGGCATTGCTCGACGACTTCCTGGCGCTCGTGCCCGTGCAGCCGAACCCCGCGCTGAACGCTGTGGCTGGTGCCTGTGTGACGGGCCTGCATGCCTTTGCCGAACCGCTCTCACCCTCGGAGCTTCAGCGCCGCCGCGCGGGCGGTCTCACGCCTGAAGAAGACGCACTGCTGCTGCGTTGGGGCTACCCCTTCGTGCTGGAGCGCTTCCGCTTTCACATGTCGCTGACTGGCTCGCTGCGCGACGTCGAGCCCGCGATGGTGGAGGTCCTGCGCACAGCGGCGCAGCAGCACTTCGGTGCGCTGCTGGCATCGCCTCCCTTGCGCTTCGAGGCCATCGGCCTTTTCGCGGAGCCCACGCCCGGCGCCGACTTCGTGTGCCTGGCGCAGATGGAGCTGGGGCGATGACCGGACGGCTCGTGTATGTCGCTGGACCTTCGGGCGCCGGCAAGGACAGCCTGCTCGCATGGCTGAAGGAACAACTGGCGCCCGACGCGCCGGTCGCATTCGCCCGACGCACCATCACGCGCGCGGCCACGGAAGATGGCGAGCAGCACGACAGCATCGACATGCAAGGCTTCCTGCGCCTGCGCGAAGGTGGCGCCTTCGGGCTCGACTGGGAAGCCAACGGCCTTGGCTACGGTGTGCGCCATACAGAGTTGCCACCGCAGCGGGGCAGCTCCGTCGTGATCGTCAACGGATCGCGGGCCTACCTGCCCGAAGCCGCGCGCCGCTTTCCTCACATGACGGTGGTGCACATCACGGCCAGTGTCGAGACCCTGCGGCAGCGCCTGATGGCAAGAGGCCGCGAGTCGGCCGACATGATCGAGGCGCGCGTGCGGCGCGCGCTCGATTTCCGAATGCCCGCGGGCCTGGCCACCATCGAGATCCACAACGACGACCGCGGGCTGGCCGAGGCCGGTGCGCAACTGGCCCACGCGCTCGGGCTGGCCGCCATCGCGTGAAGCTCACGCCGGTCTACATCTCGAACGCCTCGACCTGCCGCCCATCGATGTCGGTGAAGCCGTATTCCCGCGCCAGATCGGCCACGCGCAGCACCTCGCCGCTTTTCTCCATCACCTTCGGATCGCCCGCCAGCGCGACGACCGCTCGCCCCAGATAGCGCGGCGATTCGGTGCGCGCCAGCGCCGGGCGCTCGTGCCAATGCGCCTCGTCGGTCTTGTGGCCCGCGAGCACGAACTCCGTGCGCATCCAGCCGGGCGACAGGGCAATGGAAGCGACGTTGTACGGCCGCAGGTCTTGCGCCATGCCGAAGGCCAGCCGGGTCATCGAGGCCTTGGCCAGGTCGTAGAAGAGGCTGCCACGCAGATAGTGGCCACGGTCCCAGAAGGTGGTGGTGAGGATCAGCCCCTTTTTCTGTCGCACCATCAGCGGCGCGGCACAGCGGCTGGCCACGAGATGGTTGCGCACGCCGCGGTCGAACATCGAATCCCAGTTCGACAGCGGGTGCTCCCAGAACGGCGCTTCGAACACGCCGTTGAATGTCTCGTGGCCGCCCCAGGCGTTGTTCACGAGCAGGTCGATGCGGCCCGTGTCGCGCTCCACGCGAGCGAAGAGCGCCGCCACTTCTTCTTCGCGGGTGTGGTCGCACTGCACTGCGATGCCGCGCCCGCCCATGCGGGTGACTTCGTCGGCGGTGTCATCGATGCTGCCGGGCACGGCTTGCATGTCAGACAGGGCCAGCAACTGGCCGTAGGTTTGCGCGGGCTGTTCGCGTGTGCTGCGCCCGGTGACGTACACCGTGGCTCCGGCGGCGCCCAGTTCCAGCGCGATGCCGCGCCCTGCGCCGCGGCTCGCGCCGGTCACCACGGCCACGCAGTCCTTCAGCGGGCGGTGGGTATTTTCGTTCTGCATGTTCGGTTGCTCCTTCGATCTGCCTGTGCAAGAGCTGACGAAGATAGTGCGCGCTCAACGCGCCGTCTTGGAAGAACCCGAAACGGCATGCCCCATGAACTCGGTCGGCGTGACGCCGCAGAGCGCGCGGAATTCGTTCACCAGGTGCGACTGGTCGTAGAAACCGCTGTCGAGCGCCACGTCCGCCCATGCGGGCGACGATTGCAGGCGCAGTGCGCGAAGGCAGCCGTGCAGTCTCGCGAGCCGGCTCCATGAGCGAGGCGTAAGCCCGACGTGCGCATGAAAGAGCTGCTGCAGGCGCCGCTCACCAACGCCGACGGCGGCCGCCACTTCGCGCAACGGACGGCGCCCGTCCGATGCTGCGATCAACCTTGCCGCATGCATCGCTACGGCTGCTGGCCGGCCAGCGGCATCGCCATCGGGCAGCCGGCGTTGCAAGGCGGCGTGCAGCAGTGCCACCCGCGCTGCATCGTCCGGCGCCTCGGCCATGCGTCCGAGCAGCCCCGAACCTTCGCCGTGCCACAGCTCATCGAGATGCACCACGCTGCCGCCGATCTCGCCGGCCGGCAACCCCAGCAGCGCAGCGGCGGCACCAGGGCGCAGGGTGACGGAGAGCCCCTCCACCTTGCGCCGCATGCGCACCACCACAGGCGCGGCCGAAGCGCCAATGGCTTCCACCGCCAGCCCCTCGCCTTCGCCGGCGGACGGCGCATCGCCGAGGTTGAAGACCAGCCGCACCGCACCATCGGGCAGCACGCGCTCGCTCACCTCGTGGCCATCGGCAAAGGTCTCGCGGTACAGCATGATGTGAGAGACATGCGCCCGCAGCGCCGACCCCACCGGAAACGCGCAAAGCGTACCGGCCGGCACGCCAGATTCCGGCCCGTGCAACGGGTCGTCATCGAGGCGAAGAAAGAGGCGTTCGGCCATGGCCGTCCATTGTGATGAAAACCCCGCCCGGGAGCGAGCCGGCCACGGTCGCCGAAAATCGGCCGCTTCGCCCGCGCACACGAATGCCCGCCATCGCTCTCCCCGTTCTCTATTCGTTCCGCCGTTGCCCCTATGCGATGCGGGCCCGGCTCGCGCTGATTGCGAGCGGCCAGCGCTGCGAGCTGCGCGAGGTGGTGCTGAAGAACAAGCCGGCCGAGATGCTGGTGGCCTCGCCCAAAGGCACGGTGCCCGTGCTGCTGACCGAAGACGGCACGGTGCTCGAGCAAAGCCTCGACGTGATGCTGTGGGCCCTGCGGCGCGACGATCCGCTGCGCTGGCTGCAGCCCGGAACCGGCACGCTGCAGGACATGCTCGCGCTGATCGCCGCCTGCGACGACGACTTCAAGCCCCAGCTCGACCGCTACAAGTACCCCGACCGGCATGCGGATGGCGGTGAACCCGCGCGCGAGCGTGGCGCCGTGTTCCTGCGTGACCTCGAAACCAGGCTGTCGGCTTCGCCCTACCTGACCGGAGCGCACGCCACACTGGCCGATGCCGCCCTCATGCCCTTCGTGCGCCAGTTCGCGATGGTCGAGCCCACATGGTTCGCCGCCCAGCCCTGGCCCCACCTGCAAACGTGGCTGTCTGGCTGGGCCACCTCGGACCTGTTCGAGCGCGCCATGCACAAGTACGCGCCCTGGAAGACCGGCGATGCCGGCGTCAGCTTTCCGCCAGCTTAGCTAGCCACCCATCGCCGCTGCCGAGGCTCGCTGGATGCATTCGACGAAGTGCTGCGCGGCCGGCGTCAGCAGTTGCCCACGGCGCTTGATGACGCTGACGCTCAGCATGGGCAGCTCTTCCTCGATCTCCACGCGCCGGATGCCGTGTCGTTTGAAGGTCAGCGTCGCCAGTGGCTCGACGAACAGGCCGACCAGGTCCATCTGCCCGACCAGCGCCAGCGCCACCGTGACCGACTGCCCCTGTATCACCCGCGCCGGCGGCGGCAGTCCCAGCGGCAGCAACGGCGATACGGCCTCACGGCCGCTGAAATGGTCGTCGCCCGGAAGAATCCACTCGGCCTTGTAGAGCTCGCGGATCGAGCGGCTCGCGCGCAGCGGATGGCGCTCGCGCAGACCCACCACCAGTTTCACCGGAAAGAGCTCCATCGCCTCGAACTGCGGATCGAGCCGGCCCGGCACCACGTGCGCCACCGCGAAGTCGAGCGAGCCCTCGCGCAGGCGCCCCAGCATCCAGGGCAGCACCGTTTCGCTGAACTGCACGTCGACAGCAGGCAGCCGCGAGTGGAAATCCTTGAACGCGGCCGGCAGCACCGTGAGCGCGAACGAAGTGCTGACGGCCAGCGAGACCTGGCCGGTGAGCCCGTCGCGGATCTGCGCGATCTCGTCGCGTGCGCGCTGCATGTCGGCCAGCAGCAGCCGCGCGCGCGGCGCGAAGGCCCTGCCGAACTCGGTGAGCCGCACGCCCTTGACGCTGCGCTCCACCAGCGGCGCGCCGACTTCGCGCTCCAGCTCACGCACGATCTTGGTCACGGCCGGCTGCGAAATGCCGAGGACGCGTGCCGCAGCGCGAATGCTCATCTGCTCGACCACCGCCACGAAGGCGTGCAACTGATTGGGTTTCATGACAACCAAAAGTTATCTTTGACGCCCAATTATTGTCTTTTCATGACAGCAGTGAGTCTCTAGCATCCGGCGCGGTCAGGGCGTAGATACCTTCGACCGACATCCTCGAAAAAGCAAAGCCAACACTGGAGAGCCATGAGCACCCCAAGCAAGCAGCCATCGTCGTCCACATCCCCCGCTCGCCCCGCGCGCAGGCGCCAGACCATCGTGGCCACCACCATCGGCAACGGGCTGGAGTTCTTCGACTTCACCGTCTACGGTTTTCTGGCGCTGGTGATCGGCAAGCTGTTCTTCCCGACCTTCAACTCATACGGCCAGCTGCTGCTGACGGTGGCCAGCTTCGGCGTGGGCTTCATCATGCGGCCGCTGGGCGGCATCGTGATCGGCGCGTATGCCGACCGCGCGGGCCGCAAGAAGGCCATGACGCTCACGATCTTCCTGATGGCGCTGGGCTGCGCGCTGATCGCCTTCACGCCCACCTACTCGGCCATCGGCGTGGCGGCGCCCATCGTCATCGTGCTGGCACGGCTTATCCAGGGCTTCTCGGCCGGCGGTGAAGTGGGTGCATCGACCACGCTGCTGGTGGAACACGCCACGCCGGCCAACCGCGGCTACATGGCGAGCTGGCAGTTCGCGAGCCAGGGCCTGGGCGTGATGCTCGGCGCTGTCGTGGTGGGCCTGCTGACCTTCACGCTGTCGACGGAATCGATGCAAAGCTGGGGCTGGCGAGTGCCCTTCATCATCGGCATGCTGATCGCGCCGGTGGGCATGTACATCCGCCGCCACCTCGAAGAGTCTCTGCACATCTCGCCGGAAGAAGCCGCTGCGCCGCGCGAGAGCAGCCTGAAGATCGTCTGCACACAGCACGGCAAGACGGTGCTGGCCGCGATTCTTTCGCTGGTGGGCGGCACCACGGCCGCGTATGTCGTCACGTTCTACATGCCGACGTATGCCGTGCGCGAACTCGGCTTCACGCCGTCGGTGGCGCTGTTCGGCGCCGCGCTCACCGGGCTGATCTCTTTCGCCTTCGCGCCTTTCGTCGGCAAGCTGTCGGACGTGGTGGGCCGCAAGCCGCTCATCGTCTGGAGCCGCATCGTGCTGGCGATCCTGATCTACCCGGGCTTCCTGTGGCTCAACGCCTCGCCCACGCCAACGGTGCTGTTCGTCGTGCTCGGCGTGTTCAGCTTCGGCCTGGTGGTACAGACGGTGCCCGGCATCACGATGCTGCCGGAGATGTTTCCGAAGGCGGTGCGCGCCAGCGGCATGTCGCTGGTGTACAGCGTGGGCGTGGCGCTGTTCGGCGGTTTCGCGCCCTTCATCAGCACCTGGCTGCTCAACGCCACGGGCAGCAAGCTCGCGCCGGCCTGGTACCTTGTGGCGATGACGGTGGTTTCGCTGCTCGGCCTGCTCTGGTTGCGCGACCATACGGGCCGCGACATCGATGCGGCCGGCGCCCACGCAGCGGCCTGACGACTTTCACTATTTCAAGCACAGGAGTCCCCACCTCATGCCAACAACACAACGCTCTGCCGCCACGCGGTATTTTTCGGGCACGTATGTCGAAGCCCGCGCCAAGTTCCTCGAGGCCGCAGCGCAGCGCGGCGCGGCCGTCGAATCGTTCGTGCTCGAAGCGCACCGCGGCGCGCTCGGCGAAGAGCTCGCCACCGACGTGGCGCTGATCGGCGCCATCGACGCGAAGAAGGTGCTTCTCGTGACCTCGGGCACGCACGGCCCCGAAGGCTTCTGCGGCTCGGGCACGCAGATTGCCACGCTCAACGACGCCGACCTGCTCTCGCGGCTGGAGAAGGCCGGCGTCGCGCTGCTGCTGGTACATGCCATCAACCCGCACGGCTTCTCGCACCTGCATCGCACGAACGAAGACAACATCGACTTGAACCGCAACCACATCGACTTCAACGCGCCTCTGCCGGTGAACGCCGAGTACGCCGATGTCGAACCACTGGTGCTGCCCGCGACCTGGCCGCCGACGCCCGCCGACGAAGCGGCCGTGGCCGCCTACATCGGAAAGCACGGCATGGTCGCCTTCCGTACCGCCGTCACCAAGGGCCAGTACACCTCGCCCGACGGCCTGTTCTACGGCGGCACCGCGCCTTCGTGGAGCAACAAGACCATCCGCTCGATCCTGCGCAAATACGCAGCCTCGACCACGCACCTCGGCTGGATCGACGTGCACACGGGCCTCGGCCCCTACGGCCATGGCGAAAAGATCTACCCGGGCCGCAACACGCCCGAAGACCTCGCGCTGGCCCATGCATGGTGGGGCGCCGACGTGTTTGCGCCGTTCGCGGGCGACTCGGCCTCGGCCGACGTGTCGGGCCCGGTGATTTCGACCGCATACGACGAATGCCCGAACGCGAAGATCGCGCCGATGGGCCTGGAGTTCGGCACCCTGCCTGACCTCGAAGTGCTGACCCGCCTGCGCGCCGATACATGGCTGCGTCGCCACCCCGAGGCACCGGAGGCGCAGAAGCGCGAGATTCGCGCAGAGCTGCGCGATGCGTTCTACTGCGACAACGACGAGTGGAAGGGCATGATCCTCGGCCAGACCCGCGTCGTGCTTCTGCAGACGCTCCAGGGCCTGCGCAAGGCCTGACGACCGATCAGCCGAAGTTCGGCGCGCGCCGTTCGCGCAGCGAGGCGATGCCCTCGCGCACGTCGGCGCCCGCGAAGCCCATGAATTCGAGCGCCAGCGAGGCGTCAAAGGTCGGGCCAGCCTGGCGCAGCCAGTTGTTCAGCGCGTACTTGGTGAGGCGAATGGCGCTCTGGCTGCCGGCCGCCAGCCGATCGGCCACCTCGTAGGCGCGCGGCAGCAGGTCGGCCTCGTCCACCGCGAGCGACACGAGGCCGATGCGCTCGGCCTCTTCGCCGCTCACCGGCTCGCACAGCAGCAGGTGGTACTTGGCCTTGGCCATGCCGCACAGCAGCGGCCAGACGATGGCCGCGTGGTCGCCCGCCGCCACGCCCAGGCGCGTGTGGCCGTCGACGATCTTCGCGTTCTTCGTGGCGATGGAGATGTCGGCCAGCAGCCCCGCCACCAGCCCCGCACCCACCGCCGGGCCGTGCATGGCGCTCACGATGGGCTTGTCGCAATTGATGATGTTGTAGACGAGGTCGCGCGCCTCGCGCCACACGCGCTGGCGCACCGCGTCGTCGGTGGTCATGTCCTGCACCATCGCGAGATCGCCGCCACCCGAGAAGCCCTGGCCCTCGCCCCGCAGCACGGCGCAGCGCACCGTGTCGTCGGCAGACACGTCGCGCCAGATCTCGGCGAGTTCGCGGTGGCCGTCATGGCCCGCCGTGGGCAGCTTGCCGTTGGCGGCCCGCATCTGGATGTCGAGCACCGCGCCATTCACACCACGGCGCGCGATGGCGAGGGTCTTGTAGCGGGTGTAGTCCATGGCGGGTGTCTCTTTCTATTTTTTCGCGGCCACTTCGCGGCAGCGCTGCACGTTGGTATCGAAGCGCGAGGCCAGTCCGGGCTCGCATTCGTCGGATGGGGTGAGCTTGCACATGCCGACGACCACGTAGTCCATGACCGCCGACGTGCACATCGGGTAGGCCGCGAGATCGGGATTGGCCTTGACCTTGAAGCCCCAGCGTTCGGAAAACTGCACCGTGCGGATCATCGCGCCGTGGAAGAAGCTGCGGTCCTTGGCGGCGATGGCTGCCTCCATGCGGGGCAGTTCCTCGTTCAGGTAGCCGACCGAATCCAGCGGGAAGCCGGACGGGTCCTGCTGCGCGGTGGCGAGGGATGCGGCGAGCACGAGGGGCAAGGCGGCAAGGGCCCGCAGAGCGGGAAGGCGCCTGGAACGATGGGGAGTGCTGTGGAGGTGCATGGCATCGAATTTTGCAACGTTTTGAAGCACTTTTGAATGCACGGCGATGCGTAGGCGCTACGCCCTACTTGCCCTTCTTCTGCTTGTCGAACTTGCGCCAGTACTGGAATTCGTCCTCGTGCACCTCCAGGTCGATCTCTGAAATGCGCGACTGCAGGCGCTCCTGAACCTCGGCAACCGCCTTGTTGAAGACCAGCGGACCGATCTCTTCGAGGAAGAAACCGAGCAACGCCCCCGCCGCGATGTTGCCGATCGGCTCCTCCATGTTCTCGCGGAAGTAGCGCTCGATGGAGGTGATGGCCTGCTGGCGCGCTTCCTTCGGTATCTCGATGGTCATGGCTGCTCGTTCCTCGGGCGTTCGGGCTGCCGATTGTGCCGCCCGCCTCTTCGCTACCATGCGCGCACACGACAACACCGGAGACAGACACCATGAAGTTCCGCCCCGCCGCGCTCGCGGCCCTGGCCGCCCTGGCCACGCTCATCGGCTGCACGAACCTGACCCCCACCGTGCCGCAGCGCCAACTGATGCTGGTCGCCAACGACGAGAAGCAGTCGTGGAACGACGCCGGCGTCGTGATCCTCGGGCCCATGGGGCGCGACACCGTGCAGGTGCTCGACATCGGCACCGACCCGCTGGCGCCCAAGGTGGTCGGCACGCTGCAGCTGGACAACACCATCGCCGGCCCGCCGACCAACCTCGCGATCACGCCTGGCGAAACGCTAGCGCTGGTCGCCAACTCGCTCAACGTGGTCGAGGAGAACGGCGTACGCAAGCAGGTGCCCGACAACCGCCTCTTCGTGATCGACCTGACCACCACGCCACCCAAGCTGCTCGACACCCTGCAGGTCGGCAAACAGCCTTCGGGCCTGTCGATCAACCGCACGGGCGACCTCGCACTGGTGGCCAACCGCGCCGACAACTCGGTGAGCGTGCTGCGCATCTCGGGCAAGAAGGTGACGCTGATCGATACCGTGGCCATGGGCGATTCCGTAGCGCACGTGCGCTTCACGCCAGATGGCAAGCGCGCGCTGGCAGCCAAGTTCCCGAGCCACAAGATCGCGCTGCTCGAGGTGAACGGCGAGAAGGTCAGCTACAACAAGGTCGACCTCGCGGCGGGCCTGTGGCCCTACAACGTCGACGTGACGCCCGATGGCAAGCTCGCGCTGACGGCCGACAACGGCAACTCGGGCGCATCCGACGGCCAGGTCGACACCGTGAGCGTGATTGATCTCGAAGCTGCGCCACCGCGCGTGGTCGACAAGGTGGTGGTCGGCGACGGCCCCGAGGGTCTGGCGGTGAGCCCGACTGGCAAGCATGCTGTGGCGGTGATCCTGCGCGGCAGCAATTCTTCGAAGAGCGCCTACTTCTACAACCGCAACGGCTCGGTGGTGCTGCTGAAGATCGACGGCAAGAAAGTCACGCGCGCCAACGAAGTGGTGGTGCGCGGCCTGCCCGAAGGCGCGGTGTGGAGCGCCGACGGCAAGTATCTGTACGTGGGCAACTTCATCGACCAGGACATCACGATCCTGCGGCTCGATGGCGACACGCTGGTGCCTACGGGCAAGTCGTTCCCGCTGCAGGGGCATCCGGCCTCGATGCGCGGGACAATGACGCACTGATCGACCCACACTCCCCCGAATCCGAACGAAGAAGCCATGGCGCAGCAACCCAAACGACAACTCCGCACGCTCGAACGCGGCATCCTCTGCCTCGTGATCGGCGCCGCCGTTCTGCTGGGGCCGCGCTTTCTACAGGGCACGCGCTGGTTCGAGATGGTCGCCGGTGCCTATCTGGTCGGCTGGTTCGCGCTGGTGCTGGGCGCGGCGCTGATCGTGGTCGAGCTGGTGAAGCGCGGCAAGACGCGCCAGTAAAGGAAAGAAAAAACCCGCCTTGCGGCGGGTTTCGGCAGGAAGGGCACTCGGCCGGCAGCGGGCTCAAGCCTTCTTGCCGCGCAGCTTTCCGACCAGTTCCACCCCGGCCAGCACGATGGCACCGGCCACCAGGCCCACACCGGCATTCACACCCATCGAACCCAGCGTGCCGAACACACCGCCCGTGGCCTTGGCCCAGTCTTCCACCGCATGGCCCAGTGCAGGCACGCCGTGCACCAGGATGCCGCCGCCCACGAGGAACATCGCGGCCGTGCCGGCCACCGACAGCGCCTTCATGAGCCACGGCGCCGCTGCCAGGATGCCGCGGCCCAGGGCCCGCGCGCCTGCACTGGCGCGCTGGCTCAGGTAGAGGCCCGCGTCGTCGAGCTTCACGATGCCGGCCACGAGGCCGTACACGCCGATGGTCATGATCAGCGCGATGCCGACCAGCACGCTCAGCTGTGTCGTGAAAGGCTGGCCCTGCACGGTGCCCAGCGTGATGGCGATGATTTCGGCCGAGAGGATGAAGTCGGTACGCACGGCGCCCTTGATCTTGTCCTTCTCCATGGCAACCACGTCGATCGAGGCGTCGGCCACGGCCTTTTCGTGGCGCTCGGTGTCGGCGTCGTGCTCCTTCTTGTGCAGGAACTTGTGCGCGAGTTTCTCGGCGCCTTCAAAGCAGAGAAAAGCACCGCCGACCATCAGCAGCGGCGTCACCAGCCAAGGCAACCAGGTGCCGATGGCCAGCGCCGCGGGCACGAGGATGGCCTTGTTGACGAACGAGCCCTTGCACACGGCCCACACCACCGGAATCTCGCGATCGGCCTTGACGCCGGACACCTGCTGCGCATTGAGCGCGAGGTCGTCGCCCAGCACGCCGGCCGTCTTCTTGGCGGCCACTTTGGTGAGGATCGACACGTCGTCGAGAACGGTCGCGATGTCGTCGAGCAGCAGGAGCAGGCTGGTGGCCATGGGCAGGATTCGGGCTGAAAAAGAAGCGGCGAGCTTATCCGCAGCCGCCAACCGCCCCTGCAATAACCGTACGAATCAAAGAGCGCTGAACGCAATGGCCAGCACCGCGGCGAGCGATGCGCCGAACAGCGCCAGCCCTACGCGGCGGCGGCGGTGCGTGAGCATCCACAGCGCCATGCCCGACATCGACAGGAAGATCAGGCTGCCGGCCAGCGTGTCGACCAGCAGGATCCACGGCAGAGGCATGCCGCCGCCCTTGTGCATGTTGGTGAGCGTGGCGACAAAGCCGTTGTGCGTGGTGGTGACACCGACAGAGCGGTTGCCCTGCCAATACTCGACCTGCACGATCTCGTTGGGGCCGCCGAAGTTGAACACCCAGCGCGCGGGCTGCGTGAGCACGGGAGCGCTCTTGTCGCTCTTGTCGGCCCAGGCGACGGGCTTGGCGGGCTCGATGCGGCGGGAGTTGGGCGGGCCGCTCATACGCAGCGCACCCTGCAGCCACTGGCTCATGGCCTCGGGCGTTTCCGGCACGGGGTCGGGCAGCACCAGCTGGGCGCGTGTGCGCTCCTGGGCCTGCGGCAGCTTCAGCACGTCTCGGTGGTTGAGCCAGATGCCGCTGAAACCGAACAGCAGCCCCAGCACCGCGCCCCAGAGGCCGAACCAGCCGTGGGTGCGGCGGATCCACTGCACGGCAGTCGTGCGGCGCTGGTGCGCGCGCACGCGCGCGGCGTGGCCGAGGGCGGTGCCGCCGGAATCCATGTCAGGAAACGTCGCGCTTGAGGCGGATTTCTTCGACGCGCACGGTGCCGAAGGCGGTGGTCTTGGCGGTCTTCATCTCGCGCTTGAAGCCCGCGAGTTCGTGAAAGCGCATGGCGCGGTCATTACGGATCGGCACCCAGATGGTGACCGTCGTGCAGCCCTCTTCTTCCAGGCCTTCGCGCGCGGCGTCCCAGAGGGCCACGCCCACGCCCTTGTCCCAGTGCTCGGGCTTGACGTAGATGGCCCAGATTTCGCCGGTGGTGGGCGGGGTCTTGGGGTCGCGCGAGCGGTCGAAGCCGACAAAGCCGACGATTTCGCTGCCCAGCACGGCCACGCGCACCTGCGGCTCGCTGTATTCGATGGCCTCGCGCCACTTGGCTTCGCGGGTGGCCGGGGCCAGGGCACGCAGCTCTTCCTCGGGAAGGATGCCTTCGTAGGCGGCCTTGGCGGCGAGGGAATGGATTTCGGCGACGGCCTTGGCGTCGCGCAGTGTGGCGGGGCGAACTTCGTAATCTGACATGAATGCGGGGAAATCAATGGAACCGCGTATTGTCGCCGCACCGCTAAACTGCTTGCCGCATCCGTCGTAACAACAGGAGAAATCGACATGGCCAAGAGTCAGCAACGCAGCACCAAGGAAGCGAAGAAACCGAAGAAGGACACCTCGCCGCCCAAGCCTGTGGGCACTGGCGGCATCGAGCCCGTTCGCACGATCACGACGGCGGTCATTCCCCGCGGCAAGCTCAAGAACAAGTGACGAACGACGCTCCAGCACCTGCCCCGACGGCCCCCGCAGCCGCAAAGGCCCAGCCGCGCAACCCGCTGCATGGGGTCACGCTGGAGGCCATCGTCACTACGCTGGT
The DNA here is from genome assembly GCF_051216475.1 of Variovorax nivicola. Taxonomy (NCBI): domain Bacteria; kingdom Pseudomonadati; phylum Pseudomonadota; class Betaproteobacteria; order Burkholderiales; family Comamonadaceae; genus Variovorax; species Variovorax nivicola. Next base: position 104,490 of record NZ_JBPJZK010000014.1, read on the forward strand.
CGATTACTACGGGTGGGAACACCTGAGCGAGCTCGTTCCCATCCGTTGCTTCACGCTCGACCCGAGCGTGAGCTCGAGCCTCAAGTTCCTGCGCAAGACGCCGTGGGCGCGCGAGAAGGTCGAGAGCCTTTACCTCTTCATGCTGCGCGAGCAACGCCGCGAACAGCAGCAGCAGCAGCAGCAACAGCAAAGCCAGCCACCGCAGCCATGAAGGTCCGACTCGAGCCCTCGGGCCTCGACTTCGAGACCGACGCCGGCACCACGCTCCTGAAAGCCGCCGAGGCCGCCGGCATCGAGCTGCCGAGCTCGTGCCGCAACGGCACCTGCCGCACCTGCATCTGCCAGCGGCTGTCCGGCGAAACCCGCCACATCATCGAATGGCCCGGCCTGAGCGCCGATGAGAAAGCCGAAGGCTGGATCCTGCCCTGCGTGGCGCAGGCGCTGGGCGACATCACGCTCGACTCGCCGGGCGCGCGCACCCTGTTCGCAGACTAGGACTTGACCAGCGGCCTGACCGAAGGCGCCGCCACCACCAGCCGGTCCCGCTGCGCCAGCGACGGGAACAGCCTGAACCAGGTCAGCGCGACCAGCATCGTCCCCACGCCGCCCACCACCACCGAGCCGACCGGCCCGAGCAGCGCAGCCGTGGCGCCCGACTCGAATTCGCCGAGTTGGTTGCTCGCCCCGATGAAGATCGAATTGACCGCGCTCACCCGCCCTCGCATGGCATCGGGCGTTTCGAGCTGCACCAGCGTCTGGCGGATCACCACGTTGACCATGTCGGCGCCACCCGAGACCGCCAGTGCAATCAACGAGACAACGAAGCTCTTCGAGATGCCGAACACCACCATGCACAGCCCGAAGAGCCCGATGGCCAGCAGCAGCGTGCGCCCCACGCGGCGCTCGACCGGCCGGCGCGTGAGCAGGATCGACATCACCAGTGCCCCCACCGCCGGCGCGCCGCGCAGCAGGCCGAGCCCCCAGGGCCCGGTGTGCAGGATGTCCTTGGCGTAAATCGGCAGTAGCGCCACCGCGCCGCCCAGCAGCACCGCGAACAGGTCCAGCGAGACCGCGCCGAGCACGGGCTTGCGCTTCCAGATGAAATCGACGCCCGCGAACACGGTGGCCAGCGTCACCGGCTCGCGCGCGGCCGGCGTGTAGGCGTAGCGAAGCCGCAGCACCAGCCCGCAGGCGACGACAAAGAAGGCCACGCTGGCGCCGTAGACCACCGCCATGCCCGCCACGAACAGCAGTCCGCCGAGGGCAGGCCCGCCGATGATCGCGCCCTGCATGCCCGCCGAGCTGAAGGCCATCGCGCGAGACAGCATGCTGGGAGGCACCAGCAGCGGCGTCAGTGCCTGCTGCGCCGGCATCTGGAAAGCCCGCACTGCGCCCAGCACCAGGGACAGACCCAGCAGCAGGCCGCGCGAGTCGTGCTTTTCCAGCACCGCAAGCAGCAGCACGAGCCCCACCAGACCCTGCACCGCAAAACAGGCCGCCACGATGCGCCCGCGATGGTGGCGGTCGACGATGTGGCCGGCCAGCAGCGCCAGCAGCAGTGCGGGCACGAACTGGTAGAGGCCGACGAGGCCCAGGTCCCAGGCGCTGCTGGTGAGCTCGTACATGTGCCAGCCAATGGCCACCAGCAGCATCTGCGATGCGGCAGTGCCGAACAGCCGCGCCGTCCACATCTGCATGAACGGGCGTTCGCGCGTCAGGTCGGAAAAGCTGGGGGGACAAGAGGAAACGGAGGCTGGGGCGGGGCCGGACATTCGCTCAAGGATAGCCGAGGCCGGATGAGCGGGGCATGAGGGGCCGGGAATGCGGGAACGGGCCGCCATCGCGCTCTCTACACTCTACGGCATCCATGACGACCGCGCCGCCGCTCCTGCAACCCGTTCACGAAGACCCGTACCTGCTGGTGCTCGACAAGCCCGCCGGCCTGCTCTGCGTGCCCGGCCGCGGCGAGGACAAGCAGGACTGCCTGAGCGCACGTGCCATGCGGCAGTGGCCCGATGCGCTGATCGTGCACCGGCTCGACATGGCCACCAGCGGGCTGGTGGTGATGGCGCGCGGCATCGAAATGCAGCGTGCGCTGAGCGCGGCCTTTGCCGAGCGCCGGGTGCACAAGCGCTATGAAGCCATCGTCGATGGCGCAATGCCGATGCGGGAAGACTGGTCGCTGATCGACGCACCGCTGATGGCCGACTGGCCGCGCAGGCCGCTGCAAAAGACCGACCCGGCGGGCAAGCCCAGCGTCACGCGATGGAAGGCGATTTCATTGCTGCCCGGCGAGCCTGCCGCGACCCATGTGCTGCTGGAGCCACTGACCGGCCGTTCGCATCAGTTGCGCGTGCATCTGCTGTCGATCGGACATCCGATTCTTGGCGATGCGCTGTACGGCGATGCCGCCCTGCAGGCACGCGCGCCACGGCTGCTGTTGCATGCGAGCGAGCTGGGGTTCGTGCACCCGGTGACGCAGCAGGAGCTCTACTTCAAACGGCCGCCCGATTTCGTCGTCGTTTCCTGACCGATCAGTCAGCCAGTCAGCCGCCCTTGACGACCAGCACGGGCATGTTGGCGTCCTGCAGCACGCGCTGCGTCACGCTGCCGAGCAGCAGCTTCTCGATGCCGCTGCGGCCATGCGAGCCCATCACGATCAGGTCGGCCGCGATGGCGATGGCCGTGTCGACGATGCCTTCGTGCACCACATGGCCGTCGATCACACGCTGGTCGCTGTGCAGGCCCTCGGCCGCAAGCGCCGCCACACCGCGTGCGAGCGCCGCGTTGGCGCTGGCCGTGGCCGCTGCGAGGTATTCGTTCTGGCCGAGCGCATAGTCCGCGCCCACGCCGATGAAGGGGTAGTTGTCGATCACGTGAATCAGCGTGATGCGGCTACCGAAAGCCAGCGCGAGGCCGCTGGCCTTGCTGACGGCGAGCATGGAAGTTTCGGAGCCGTCGATCGGAACCAGGATGTGATTGAACATGGCGGGACCTCGCTTTCGTTCGCAGACAGACACGGCCCACATGGAGCCGGGCCCCGAATTTAACCGCTGTTCCGCGGACGGATTGTAGGACTCGTGCCAGCGACGGCGCACTGCACCGCCGCGCGGCTTCAGTCCCCCTGGAAACCCTTGGCGCGGCAGGTGATCACGAGCGTGTCGCGCCAGCCTTCGCCGCCCTCTTCCAGCGGCTGGATCGGCGTCGATTCGTGGATCACGCGCGCGTCGTCGAGCACGAGCAGGCTCCACGGCTCGGTCATGGTGAAGCGCTCGCCGCGGCGGCCGTTGGCTTCGAACACACGCGTCTCGCCACCCTTGATGCCGTGTCGGCCGACGAGTGCCACGGCCACGAGGTCCACTCCATCGCGGTGCGCGCCCTCGGGCGTCGGGCGGCCGATGCCACCGGCGGTGTCGATGCGGAACTGGTGCGCTTCCACGTACCAGCGTTGTGGCGCACCACGCATGTCGCTGCTGGCCTTGCCGAGCTGCTGCAGCAGCCGCTGCCACACGGGCTGCGCCACGGTGGCGTCGAGCATCGGCGCGAACCAGCGCTGCATGCCGCCGTGCAGGGCGTTGTATTCGACCGGCTGCCAGTGCGCACGGTGTGGCACTTGCTCCAGCGTGCCACGGTCGTCGGCTTCGACGGTGAAGCAGGCATGGCGACGCGTGCGATAGCGGCCGCCGTCCTTCAGGTATTCGTCGGGCGGGAGATCGTTCCAGTCAGCGTGCAGTGCATTCAGCTCCGCGAGCGGAACGCCAAGCCATTCGCTGACGCCCTGCGGGCTGAGCACCGCGTAGCCTTGATCGCGCAGTGCGGCGGGCAGCTCGGCGGGTGCGATGAAGGGGGGAGTGAAGGCGGCCGTGGTCACTGCGCGCTGACCTTCACGTCCTTCCAGAACGCGACGCGGTCGCGGATCTCTTCGGCTTCGGGCTTCGGGTCGGCGTAGTACCAGGCGGCGTCGGTGTTGAGCTCGCCGTTGACCAGCAGCGAGTAGTAGCTGGCGGTGCCCTTCCAGGGGCAGGTGGTCTTGTGGTTGCTGAAGGTGACTGCGTCGCGATTGAGCGAACTCATCGGGAAATAGTGGTTGCCTTCGACGAGCACGGTGTCGTCGCTTTCGGCGATGGTGACGCCGTTCCAGGTTGCTTTCATGGTCTTGGTCTCCAGGGGGAGGGTTGCGGGCGCTGGCCGTTGCGCTGCCGCACGGGGCTTGGGTATTGTGCCGTTGCTTGGCTTGGCCGCTTTCTTCGGGGCGATATGGGCACTATTGCTTTGTTTGTTTTCGGGGGCCGGGTCTCGGCCCGGCGGCCGACTCACTTTCTTTTGCTTCGCTGTATGGACCGGGGACCTTGGAAACAGGTGTGCGCGGACATAGGAAACACGTTGGCAGGTTAGCGCTTTACAAGCAAGGAGTTCAAGTCCAGCCGCATGA
>NZ_JBPJZK010000015.1:0-92282 GCF_051216475.1 Variovorax nivicola
CTCTTCATGATGTACATGCACTCCTGATGATGGGCACCTAATGCGGTGCCATTTATTCAGGTCACATGCTGTCGACTTCGTCCGGCTTCATCAAGACGGCCTTCGTCGGACTATTACTGTCCATCTGCCGTGGTCGGCACTAGACCGACCAGAACGAATGACTTCTGCGCGCTGGAGCCTGTCGAGACGTGGAAGTTCGCAACGACAAGCACCAAGACCGTGGCGGCTCAATCGTCGAAACGCCGCGAGGCTGCGTCCGCTCGTCTGGTCTGCGAAGGCAGTTCACCGAACAATCCGTGGTACTCGGCCGCAAAATGGCTGAGATGGAAGAAACCCCAGTTGGCCGCGGCATCACCAATCGGCAGATCCGACGTACGCGTGGACATCAGTTCCCGGCGCACGCCGTTGAGACGCACTGATCGAAGGTAGTTCAGCGGCGTCGTCTCGGCGACGGTGCGAAAACTGTTCTGCACCGTACGGCGGCTCACCTGAAGGCGCTGACACAGTTCAATGACGCTCGGAACGTTGATCGCGTCGGTCACTACAAGGCGATGGCACTTCTCGACTATGAAGCTGTGAGTGGAGCTGCTCTGGCGCTGCCCTCTGTCGCAGGCCGGGTCGGATACCAGCTGCAACAACTCGTCCAGCATCGCCTGCTCCCGCTCATGCTCCCTATCCGGCGTATTGCCAAGGTCGTCATTGATCAACGCCTCGGAAAACATCGCCAGCAGCCGCCTGCGGGATTCAGCGAATCGCTGTGGCGGTACCTTGATCACAGGCTGTTTGATCGAATTGCGGATTTCATCCGCCCAGAGAGAGCCCCCCAAGGCGCGCTCGAACAATTCCTGGTCGAACGTCATCGCCAGCATGTCCATCCCCATCGGCATGTGGAACATGAACTCCTCTCCACCACGAAGAAAGAAGATGCTTTTGTCGTCCGCCTCGCGCCCTTGCATGCGGATCGCGCCCGGGATAACGATCGGGACGGCAAAGCACACTCTCCCCTGTGGAGCCTCCCCATGCTGCACGACGCGCTGATTGATCTGCTCGCGAAAGACATGGCATCGAGCGCTGGTGAGCTGCATCAGCGAACTCTCAGGCGAACCCGATGTGATCTGGCTGTAGGTCTGACTCCAGCCGTGCACGGCCGACGCGTGGACATGAACGTCATGAAATCGATTGATGCTTTGATTCATGGTCAAGAGAGCTTCCGTGGTGAGCGAGGCGTGCAAGGGCACGCCACGTGGAATTCCCACATCGCAAGAATTGTGCAAGGCAGCCCTCGGAGCACCCAGTGGGGAAACCCGCGATTCCCCTGTACCAAGCCCCCGACGTGCAACGTCCGGGCGACACCGGCAACCCCAGTGCACGAATCGCAGGCGAAAGAAGCTTCAAATTGGTGCCAGCCGACCCGCAGGCGCAACACCTCGGCGGAGCCATGCGGGCGGTCAATGGCTTGAGGCGCGGTTCCCGATTGCTGATTTGGGCTAATGCAACTTCATAGCCCGCTTCGCCCCCGCGACGCTGTATGCACTGAGAGCGAACCATCGTCCCTTTTGACCTGCCTGTGGCGCGCACCCGCCCTGCTCGGGGACTCAATGGCTTGTGACAAAACCCCTTTTTGGCGTCCCATGAGGCATCCCGCCTCCATGAAGGAGCGCAAGCCGCTTCGCGTCGTCTGCCGCGAAGGCAGTCACGTCTTCGCCAGTGCTGGCAACAAGTTCATCGACAGGGTCGGCCGATCGCCGTCTTCCTGCCAGTGTCAACCGTGCCGCGTCCTTTGAGATACGACCTGCCCCCGTCATTACCTCTAGCTGCCGATGCGGATTTCGGCCTGTTTGACCTGGACCTCGTAATTCTGACGATTGCTCTTCAGGAACGCGGCGGAAGCGCGACGGAAGAGCATCGACTGGTTCGAACCCGACACTGGCGATGTAGCGGTGCCGAAAGGCGGGCTCCTCAATGATTGTGTGGACTTCCGTCGCCAGGACAATTCGAGCGCGGGCTTCTCACGCTCCACAGCGCCTCTTGATCATCCTCCGCGCCCAGAGCTCACCTGTTTGCACTCGGCGGGCCCAGCGATCACGGCAGTCGCTCTCAGTCGTTGAAGCTGAACCGCCCCTCGGCCGCTAGTCGCGTCAGCGGCAGTCGATCATTGGGCATCTCGCGGCTCTGCATTCCCTCAGGAAGAACGCCCTTGTCGCCCTGCTTGCCGATCGCGACCACGGTTTCCACTGAATAGGTACCAGGAATGGCTGCGGCTTGACGAAGGCGGTCTGAGTCGAAGCCGGCCATCCCGTGGGCGGCCCAACCCGAGAGCGTGGCCTGAAACGCGATGCTTGCCCAGGCTGCACCGGAGTCGAAGGAATGCCACAGATTGGGCTCTGCAACGTTTGCGCCTGGAAACACGGCCTGCCTGGCCGACGCGATGACCACCAGCGCTGCCGCGCGCTGCGCCCAACCTTGATTGAACTCCACCAACGTATCGAAGATCGGTTTCCAACTCGCCGTCTCGCGTCGCACGTAAATAAAGCGCCAGGGCTGGGCGTTGTATGCCGAGGGCGCCCATCGTGCGGCCTCGAGGAGGCTCATCAGAAGAGACTCGGGAATCATCTCACCTGTGAACGCGCGGGGCGACCAGCGGTCAGTAAATAGAGGATTGATCGGGTGATCGGGTTGGCGCGCTTGAGTCATGGGTTTCCAGGTGAAATGAAATGAGCGCGGGCGCCTAGATGCCCGCATGTTGATGTACTTGATGACCAGGTAGTCCTCGATGCCATGGCGCGAACCTTCACGACCAAGGCCCGATTGGTTGACACCACCAAACGGCGCGACCTCATTGGAGATCAGCCCGGTGTTCACGCCGACCATGCCGTACTCGAGGCGTTCTGCTATGCGCCACACCCGGCCCAGGTCGCGCGCATAGAAGTAGCTCGCCAGACCGAATTCGGTGTCGTTGGCCATGGCGACCACCTCGTCCTCCGTCGTGAAGCGAAACAGTGGCGCTAGCGGGCCGAAGGTCTCTTCACGCGTAACGCGCATATCCTGCGTGACACCCACGAGCACAGTCGGCTCGAAAAAGGTGAGGCCCAGTGCATGCCTGCTGCCGCCTGTGATCACGCGCGCGCCCTTCCCGGTGGCATCCGCCAAATGCTCCTCAACCTTGCGCACTGCCGCCTCATCAATCAGCGGACCGATACGTACGCCCTCCTCGTCACCCGGCCCAACCTTCAGCGCCTGCAGGGCATCAGCCAGCTTGCGCGCAAACTCGTGATACACGGCGGCGTGCACGTACAGTCGATTGGCGCACACACAAGTCTGCCCCGCATTGCGAAACTTGGAGACGATGGCCCCTTCCACCGCTGCGTCGAGGTCGGCATCTTCGAACACAATGAAGGGCGCGTTGCCGCCCAGTTCCATCGAGACTTTCTTGACGGTCGACGCCGTCTGTTGCATCAGCTGCCGCCCCACCTCGGTCGAGCCGGTGAAGCTAAGCTTGCGCACCAGCGGATTCGTTGCGAGCTCGGTGCCAATATCGCCGGCCGAACCGGTCACCACCGACAACACACCGGACGGGATGCTCGCACGCTCGGCCAGTGCCACCAAGGCCAGGGCAGTCAATGGGGTCTGGCTCGCCGGCTTGACCACCATGACGCAGCCCGCCGCGAGCGCCGGACCCGCTTTGCGCGTAATCATCGCGGCCGGAAAGTTCCATGGCGTGATCGCAGCGCACACGCCCACAGGCTCCTTGATCACCACGATGCGCTGCGAGGCGATAGGCGCTGGAATCGTCTCACCGTACACCCGCTTGGCCTCTTCGGCGAACCACTGGATGAAGGACGCCGCGTAGGCGATCTCGCCCCGCGCCTCGGCCAGCGGCTTGCCCTGCTCTGCTCTGCTCTGCTCTGCTCTGCTCTGCTCTGCCGTCATGATGCGTGCAAGATCGTCCTGGTTCTCGAGAATGAGTGCGTGCCAGTGCGCCAGCAAGGCCGAGCGTTCGTGGGCCGTGCGCGCTCGCCAGATGGGCCACGCCTGGTTCGCGGCCTCGATGGCCCGACGGGTCTCAGCGGCCCCCAGTCGGGGCACGTGGGCGACTACGGCGCCGCTGGCGGGGTTCGTGACGGCGATGGTCTGGTCCGCGGATATCCACTGGCCCGCCACGAGGCATTGTTCTCGCAGCAGTGAGGGGTCTCGCAGGTTCAGCATGGTGTGGGTATTCAAGATTGCGGGTTCAGATTTGAGTGATCAGCTTGGTCACCAGGAAGCTGTCGAAAGACTCGGTGCCGCCTTCGCTGCCGAAGCCGCTGTCCTTCACACCCCCGAACGGCAGTTCGGGATGCGCCATGCCGGAATGGTTGATATTGACCATGCCGGCTTCCAGTGCGTTGGCCACCCGCGTCGAGATCCGGATCGACTGCGTGAAGACGTAGGCGGCCAGCCCGAATGGGAGCGCATTGCCCAATCGCAGTGCATCGTCTACCGTTTCAAAACGCGCGAGCGCTGCGATCGGACCGAATGGTTCCTCGCGCATGACACGGGCATGCTGCGGCACGTTCGCAATCAGGGTCGGCTCGTGGAAATGGCCGCGCTCGCCCAACCTCTTGCCGCCCGCCAGCACCTGCGCGCCCACCTTCTCGGCATCGTTCACGAGTTCGCTCACCGCCTGCAGGCGCCTCTCGTGGATCAGTGGCCCCATCTGGACGCCCTCTTCCAGGCCATGACCAACCTTCACTCCGCGCAGCGCATCGGCGAAGCTGGCCACGAAGCGGTCGTAGATGCCGGCCTGGACGAAGAAGCGCGAGGGCGACACGCACACCTGCCCCGCATTGCGGGTCTTCAGTCGCGCCAGCAAGGTCGCGGCCTGCTCCACGTCGGCGTCGTCGAACACCAGCACCGGCGCGTGGCCGCCCAGTTCCATGTTCATTCGCTTCATGTGCGAGCCTGCCAAGGCGGCGAGTTGCCGGCCCACCGGAACCGAGCCGGTGAAGGAGACGACACGCACCAGAGGCGACTCGATCAATTGGCGCGAGATCTCGCTCGGCACGCCCCACACGATGTTGAACACGCCTTCGGGCAGCCCTGCGTCGTGGAACAAGCGGGCTATCGCCACGATGGCGCTCGGTGACTCCTCGGGCCCTTTGAGCACCACGGCACAACCGGCACCAATCGCAGCCACGACCTTCTTCATCGCTTGTCCGAACGGAAAGTTCCATGGACTGAACGCGACGCAGACGCCTGCCGGCTCACGCACCACAAGCTGACGCACTGCCGGGTTGCGCGACGGCACGACGCGGCCGTAGATTCGACGGCTCTCCTCCGCGTGCCACTCGACGTGCTCAGCGGCATTGAGCACCTCGGCGACCGCCTCAGGCAACGGCTTGCCGTTGTCCAGCGTGATGCTGCGCCCGATGGCATTGGCGCGCTCGCGTGCCAATGCCGCCACCTTGCGCAGTACCTCGGACCGCTCCACCGGCGAGCTGTGTCGCCAGGACTGGAACGCGCGATGTGCGGCGCTCAATGCCGCGTCGATGTCCTCGGGCGTGGCCCAGGGCAGGTGCCCGAGCAAGTCGAAGGTCGCAGGATCGCGCACCTCTTGTCCGGGGCGGCCGTCATTCCCCACAAAGCGGCCCCCAATGTAGAGGGAAAGCTCGGGATACATCATCATCCTCTCAAGCATGCGCCAAGAGTTGTGGCGGTTCCTCTGCGCTTGCACAGCCAGCCGGGAAAGACGTGGCAACAGGCAACACGGTCTCGCAGAATGACGACAGTTGCTGCACGGCGTCGCCCACCTTGCCTGCAACCGCAATGAACCGGTCCGGTCGGATCAACACCCAATCGACGTTCTTGCCCTGAAACCAGAAGTGCAGCGCGTTCTCCACGTCCTCGATCACCGTGCCCGACGGCTGGACCGGCACGTTAGAGCAGGCTTCATTCCTGACACTGCGCGACCGCACAGCGACGTAGTGGTCGCAGCCCAGGCGGTCGAGTTGCACCCTCAGGCCGGCGGGCGCGCTCGCCAGCGCGTCACTGCGCCAACTCACCAGTGCGAAACGGGCACCGACGACATCATCGAGCCGCTGGGTACGCCCAGGCTCGCGCTCGATGTTGGGCTGGATGAACATGCGCCCCACCAGTTCGTCGCGCCGCTCATCGCCGCTGTCTAGGACGATGCCCTTTAAGAAGCGGGGCATGGGCTTGAACTTCATCTGCAACACGTAGTCGCGTACGCGTGGAATGTTCTTGATGGACAGGAAGAAGCGGTCACGCATCCAGGCCACGAAGCGATTGCGCTGGGACAGCACGGAACCGAACAGATCCGCTAGGTCGATCATCGCCTTGGCGTGCGCATGGCGCTCATCGTGGTAGCTCGCCAGCAACTCGGGCTTCAGTCGCCCCTGCAGGATCCAGGCGAGTTTCCAAGCCAGGTTGAAGGCGTCACGCACGCCCGCATTCAGACCCTGGCCGATCCACGGCGGTGTGATGTGCGCAGCATCGCCCGCCAGGCACACCCGCCCAAACACGAATGAGCCGGCCACGCGTGAATTGTGCGTATAGACCCGCGCACGGATTACATTGAGCTTCTCGGGCTGCGCCACATGGCGACCAAGCAGTTCCCGCACCTTCTCGGGCGCTAGCATCTGATCGCCGTCTTCGCCGGGGAACAGCATGAACTCCCAGCGGCGCAGGCCGTACGGCAAACGCAGGCACACGTACGGCCGGGCAGGCTCGCAATGCAGCGCGGTATAGGGGGCGTCCAGCGGATCCTGGTCGCATTCGATGACCACCCATTTGGCCGCATGCGTGCGCCCCTCGAAAGGCAGCTTGAGAATGCCCTCGCGCACTGTGCTGCGCCCACCGTCGCACGCCACGAGATAGCGCGCGCGCACCTGACTCTCCGCGCCCTGCACATCGCGCAAGGTCGCAGTCACACCGGTCTCTTCCTGCGTAAGCCCGACCAGCTCCACCCCCACGCGCAGGTTGACGTGAGGAAACCGTTCCAGTCCCCGGCGCAAGACTGCCTCGCCGAGGGGTTGGGAAAACAGGTTGCGACGAAACCAGCCGAACTCACGTGTGCTGGGAAGGATTTCCGCGAAACACTGCTTTCCAGCTGTGTACATGCGCATGGGCACGTTCTGGATCATGTCCCGCAGCATGTCCTCGGCCAGTCCAACCGCTTGAAAGGTGCGCAACGCCTCGTCGTCCAGCCCCACGGCGCGGGGGTAGTCCATCACCTGCAGGCTGCGGTCGACGATCAGCGTCGATATGCCGTAGACACCCAGCAGGTTGGCAATCGAGACGCCGACTGGCCCCGCGCCAACGATAAGCACCTGAAATTCCATGGGGATGGTCATCGGTTGTGTCTCTCGTAGTTATGTGTCAAACAGGGCTGAGCAGCCTGCTGTCCTGCTGCAACAGCAGGTGTCGAACTTTCTTGCGGAACTCGGTGAAGTCGGGATCGGCCGTCAACTCTGTTCGACGTCGGGCGCGTTCCTCGTAGCTATCGAATGCCCAGAGATAGACCAGCTGGTTGAGATCGCCACTCTCCGGCGCCATGAGCGCGACCAGATTACCCAACAACCGCGTCTGCACCTCGCGCCCCTTCTCGTTATAGATGCGCAGGTACTCGCGCACGCTCCCGGGAACCAGTGTGTAAGTTCGAAGTTCGTGGATCATTTCGTTTACTGGGAGGCAGGTGCGTGAGCTGGCTTGAGGAAGTCGACGACCAACTGCTCGAACAACACCGGCTGATCGTCGTGGACGTAGTGGCCGGCATCGGGAATCTCGGCATCGACGATGCACGAGTTCAGCTCTCGCATTCGCGCCACCATCGACGGCTGGAGGTAGTCGGAACGGCCCCCTCGTACCACGAGCGTCTTGCATGCAATGGCCCGGACGCTGGGCTCCAGATCGATCACGCGAGCCGGATCCGGATTGAGCCTCGTCGCGGCGATGCCGGCGTGGTCGTAGCGCCAGGTATAGCCCCCCTCTGGCAGAGGTTTGAGCATGTTGTGAAGGCGCTGTTGCCGGGCCTCTTCCGTCACGGTCGGCCGCAGGGCGCGCATGAAGTCGCTGGCCGCCCCCCAGGATTCGAACCTGTCGGGCGTGGTAGCCAGTTCCTTGCGGATACGCGTCGCACCCTCGCTGGTATCGAAGGCACCCGGACCGGCGTCTTCTATTACGAGGCGCCTGACCTTCTGCGGATGACGCGCGGCGTAGACGATGGCATTGATGCCCCCCATCGAGTGCCCCAGCAGGTCGAAGGGCGCAAGCCCCAGGGCCTGCACGATGCCTTCGATGTCGGCCACGTAGGCATCTGTATAGTAGTTGTGCGCCGGATCCCAGTCCGATTCACCCCGCCCCCGTTGATCGAAGGCAATGACGCGGAACCCGGGTTGCAGCGCAGCGCCGATGCCCGCGAAAGTTTCCGCATAGCCGCGTATGCCATGGAGCATCAGGATGGGCCATCCCTGTTCGCTTCCCCATTCTGTGACGTGGAAGTTCAGCCCAGACAGGGCCAGCGTGTAGTCGCGCCGCTCCATATCCATCTCAGTACAGCCCGTCCTCGCCCTTGACGTCCGAGGCCTTCAGTCCTCCGAGTCGGGCGTTGAGGCGGCCGCGGGTGGCGAAGGCCCAGCACACGATGACTTCGTCGCGATTGGGGCCGTCACTGAACTGGGCCGTGATGGTGTCGTAGTGCGAGCGCACATACAGCGCATCCTTGTGCGCCAGGGGAATGTCGATCACGGTTCCGGGGCCGCCGCGCTTGCCGGTGGACGGCACCCATGACTTGCCGCCGCCCACGTGATCGCGCACCGGGTTGGCCGCCGGATTGGTCAGCAGCGCATTGCCATGCTCGTACTCACCATCGATACCCACCAGGCAGGCTTTTCCGTAGCTCTGGATCGCGCGGCCCTGCGCCGCCTCTTGAATCCGACGACCGAACTCACGCCCGAGTTCGGGGGAGGGCTCGATCCAGGAAGCCAAGTCCTGCACGAACTTGCCGGCGAACGGGTTGTGGATGCAGGCTGCGATCACGATCTTGCGCAGCGGCTCGCCATCGGCAGGAGCGCCGGTCTCACCGAAGAGGGTGTCTTCGATCTGCAGGTACCACTTGCGAATGTGAAAGACGCTGGAATTGGCGGTCTTGGTCATAGAGATATGCGATCAATGTTGAAGAAAAGAGAAGGAAATGAGCGCTACTCAGTCGTACAACGGCTCTAGGTGGAAGTGATCGCTAGGCGCGTTGTAGGAATGCAGTACGCGCTTGCCCTCTTCGTCGTCGTGGACGGTTTCCAAGAAGAACTCGAAGCGGTGACCGTCCGGGTCGTTGAAGTACAAGCCATAGCCCACCTTGTGGTCAGTTGTCTTGACCACCTCCACACCGGCCCTAAGCAACTGCCCGTAGAGTCGCCGCAACTCCGTCAAGTCGCCATCGATTTCCAGGCCGTAGTGCTGCAGGGCGCAACCGCCCACCACAACACCGGGTTCGGGACGGATGAGCGCGATGTCGTGGTGCTTCTGGCCGAAGCTCATGAACACCCACTGCGCGCCGCGCGCCGTTTCCTGCATGCCGAGCACGCGCTCGTACCATCCGGCCGACACGAAGGGGTCGGTAACAAAGAGCGAGAGATGCGTGCGGCGAATCTTGGGCCGCACAACGGCCGCAGCCTGCTCAGTCATGGGGCTTGGCCCCCAGGATCGACTTCGGATGCGCCTTGACGGCTGCCACCGCCGGTGTCCACGCCACGGCCGTGATCTCGCTGAAGTCGCGCCAATCCTTGAACCAGCTGCGACCGCCGTCCATCGAGCGAAAGAGGTGGCCGTACTTGGTGCCGGCGAACACCAGTTGGGGGTCTGCGGCGTGCATTCCCAGCGCCCAGAATGTGGAGTTGGGCACCGCATGAAGCAGTGCGGTCGACCAGCTCGCGCCACGGTCGAGCGACCGGTAGATCTGCGTGCGTGTGCCCGGCGTGCCGTCACCGATGGCCACCAACAGGACGTCCTGGTCTCCTTCCAGCGGCGCGAGCGTGCGGGTGTAGTACATGCCATCGAAACGGTCGGCCGAGCTCTCCGCGGCCCACGGCCCGTACCCGCCGTCGCGGTTGGTGTAGACCGAGTTCACGGTGGCAAGCAAATGCGTCTTGGGCTGACCGCCGCGCGCCGGAAGGATGGTGATGGCGTGGATGTCGCCGTTGACGATGCCGCTTTGCGCGTCGTCCGCACGACGCCATGTCTCGCCCTGATCCAGGCTGTGCCAGGCACCGCCCTCCTCCACGCCAAACCAGACCGCGCCGTCGTCGGGATCCACGCAGACAGTAAGAATCCGCGGACGGTTCACGCCGCCGCAGAACTCTGGCAGTTCGATGCCCAGCCGCGTCCAGCTCTGACCGCCGTCGAGCGAACGGAACATCGCGGCGCGAGAGGGCGCGCCCGTTCCAGCGTAGATCACGTTGGAGTCGCGCGGGTCGATCGCGATCGCCCAGACGTGCATGCCGTTTGCGGGCGACTCGAGGCGTCTGAAATGCACGCCCGCGTCTTCGCTCAGGCAGATGCCGGCATCCGCGCCCGCGAAAATCCGGTTCGGATTGCGGGGATCGACCAAAAGACTGCGCACGACGCCATCGAACTCGATGGCCTCCTTCAGCCCGAGGCGATGCCACGTAGCGCCATCGTCCGCGCTGCGCAGAATTCCCTGCCCCGCGGTTCCCACAAGAATTGTCCCCTGCATGATCGAGTACTCCTTCGCTTCGCTCAGATGAAGATGCCGCGCGTGATGCCGCCGTCCACAGCGATCGATTCACCGGTGATCGCGCCGGCTCGCTCGGAGGCGAGGAACAGCACGGCATCGGCGATTTCATTGGGTTGCAGCACACGGCGGATCGGTGTGCCCTTGGCGTAGTTCGCCTCGACCTGATCCGGCGTCAGGCCCTGCAGCTTGGCCTCCTTGGCGTAGAGCTCGTGGATGTGCGGTGTTTCCACCACGCCGGGATGGATCACGTTGACCGTGATTCCCGACGGGCCGAGTTGATCGGAGAGCGTCTTGGTCAAGTGGCAGATCGCCACGTTGCGCATGCCCGAGAGTTGCTTGCTGCCGCGGCCAGTGAGGCCGCCGATGTTGATGATGCGGCCGAAGCCACCCTTGCGCATGTGGGGCGCGACCGCCTTGGCGCAGCGCATGTAGCCCACCACCTTGATGTTGATGTCTTCCAGCAGGCCCTCGGGGTCGGCGTTCTCGATCTCGCTGCGCACGAGGCCACCCGGGTGCGCAGCCCCGTTGACAAGGATGTCGATTCGGCCGAAATGCGCCGCGACCCTGCTCATCATCGCGTCCACCTGCTCGGTGCTGCTGACGTCTGCGGGTGCGGCAAGAATCTCGACGCCCGTTTCCTCGCTGATTTCGCGCGCCGCCTGTTCGAGCGGCTCCCTGCTGCGCGCCACGATGGCCACGCGCACGCCTTCGGCTGCCAGCGCCTGCGTCACCGCCCGGCCGATGCCAAGACTGCCACCGGTCACGACTGCGACCTTGCCTTTGAGTTTCAGATCCATACGTTCTCCTTGATTGATGCAGGCCGCGCTTCCAGCGCCCTGTCGTTGCGCCCTCAAAGGGCCATTTCGATGAGCGCGGGTCCGGTTCGCCCGAACGCCCGATGCAGTTGTTCGGCCAGTTCCTGCGCCGTGTACGCGCGCGTGGCCGGGACACCATAGGACTGGGCAAGTCCCACCCAATCGATGCGCGGGTGATCCAGGGCCGTCAACGCCTCGGCCCTTGCGCCGAGTGCAGCGCCGTCGCGCCGCAGTTCGTTGCGCAGGATGGCGTACTGATGATTCGCTGCGATCAGCACGACGACGTCGAGGTTCTCGTGAGCGATCGACCACAGCGTCTGGATCGTGTATTGGGTACTGCCATCCGACAGCAGCCCGACCACCTTGCGGTCCGGGCAGGCAATGGCCGCGCCCATCGCCACGGGAAGCCCCTGCCCGATGGCCCCGCCGGTATTGGTGATCGTGGTGTGCGGGCGGGCGGCCGATGACGCGGCGTAGAACGGATAGCCGCAAGTCCCACCCTCGACCGAAACGATCGCGCGCGCTGGCAGTTCGCGCGCCAGAACCGCGGCGATCTTGGCCGGCGTGAGCGTCCCCTCGGGTGCGTCCGGCAGCGACGAAATAGGCGCCTGGTAGGCCGGCGCACCCAGGGCATCGGCAATTTGCTCGAGCCGCTCGGCCACTGCCTGCCCCGGCTCGCCGATCACCAGCAGCCGTTCGGCGTTCACCAGCAGGCTGGGGTGACCCGCATAGCCAAAGTACGTCACGGGCGGCAGCGCGCCCACAAGCACCACGAGATCGGCGGGGTCGAGCACTTCGCGCGCCGGTTCGGGAAAGTAGGGCAGCCGATCGAACGCCGGCAGCCCCTGCCCGCGTTCGGAACGCGACGGAAAAGTCTCGGCATACGCCTGTGCGCCCAGCAGCGCGCACAGGCGGGCTGTCGCGCGCTGGGCGCGCTGCCCCAACCCTGCGAGTTCGCCGCCGCCCCCCAGCAGGAACACCACGCGCCGAGCCGCGCGCAGGCGCTCGATCCATTGCACCGCGTCGAGGCTACCCTCCGGGTCTGCGTCGACGGCCGCAGGCTTTTCGCTCTTGACAGCGCGCGAGACGTCGCCAGCCTGAAAGTCAGCGGGGAAGATGAGCGTCGTGCCACGCCCCCCCGCTGCGACGCTTTGCCGCACGGCCTCGGCAGCCGCGACCGCACTGTCGCCGGTGCTGTCGATTCGGTGCACCCACCCGGAGACGGGCCGCGCCAGGGATTCGATGTCGGAGGTCAGCGGCGCGTCGTACGGCAAATGCCAGCTGGCGTGGTCTCCGATGAGATTGACGATCGGCGTGCGTGCGCGCCGTGCGTTGTGCAGGTTCGCGATGCCGTTGGCAAAGCCCGGCCCCAGGTGCAAGAGCGTGGCCGCGGGACGCCCGAGCATGCGGCCGTACCCGTCGGCCGCACCCGTGCAGACGTTTTCCTGCAGTCCGATCACGCAACGGATTTCGTCACGTTGCTCCAGTGCACGCACCAGATCGAGTTCGGTGGTGCCCGGATTGGCGAAGCAGGTGTCCACACCTTCGCCTGCAAGCGCGAGCCAGAGCGCCTCGGCGCCGGTCATTTTCTTCATTGCCTTCTTCCTTTTATTGCACCTTGATGCCGCGCTCGCGCACGAGCTTTCCGACACGCTCCGCGTCGATGGCGATCTGCGCATCGAGCTCCGCGGGTTTGGATGCCCCGGCCCGCAGGCCTCGGGCGGACGCCCAGGCCTGCAGCTCGGGAGCAGCAAGTACCTTGGTGAGGGCCGCGTTCATCCGCGCTAGGATGTCCGGGGACGTGCCTGCCTTGGCATGCAGCGAGTAGGAGGTGGACAGCAGCATGTCGGACCCGCCGGCCTCGGTGATCGTTGGCACGTTCGGCGCCACTGGCGTGCGCGTGCTGGCCCCGACGGCCAACAACTTCATGCTGCCCTTCTGCACGTGAGGCAGCAGAGCTTCAACGCCACCCGACGTCGCCGCCACCTGACCACCGAGGATGGCGGGAATGACCTCGGCGAGCGCCTTATACGGCACGTGCAGGAACTGCACGCCCGTGCCCGCCTGCAGCAACTCCATGTTCAAGTGCATGACGCTGCCGACGCCACCGGTGCCGAACGGCACCTCGCCGGGATGCGCCTTGACGTAGGCGATGAAGGACTTGAAATCATTAGCCGGCACCCGCGAACTCACCACCAGATAGAGGTTCACATCGGCGATGTTGCTGACCGAGACGAGGTCCTTCTTGGGATCGAATGGCAGCGGCTGGTACAGCAAGGGGTTGACCGTCATCGTGAGGCGGTCGACCAACAGGAAGGTGTAGCCATCGTTCGGCGCTTTGACCACCTCGCCTGTGCCGATGATTGCGTTGGCGCCAGGCTTGTTTTCCACCACGAACGTGGTTTTGAGCTCCTTGGCCAGCCCCTCAGTCACAAGCCGGGCCATCACGTCAGGGCCTGTGCCCGGTGGATAGGGCACCACGAGACGGATGGGTCGCGATGGCCAACCGGCCTGCGCCCAAACCTGCACCGGTGAAAGGCACGCGGCCAAAAGCACCGCCGATACGGCGCAGGCTTGCCGAAAGAAATTTCTCTTCATCGCTGACTCCTAGAGACCCCTGCTGACGACGTTCCGGCTCCGAGCGGGGAGCACTCGAATGGCCGAGGGCGATAGCCCGACAACCGTTGCCTCCCTGCGGCTTCTTTTCGAAGAATTTTGCAATTTTATCGATTAGATAAAAAATGACAAGCAACATCGCCAGTGAAAATATAAATTCTTGCCATATTCGCTAATTATGATTTTCATGCATATATTGACGGGACGGAGAACGGCCACATGCAACAGTCGCTCGCGCGCCGCATCGTTTAACCTCGGGGTTTGCTCGGGCACGGCCCACGCGCTGCACCCAACCTGACTCCCGACACCATGAATAGCCTGAGTCGCATGCTCGAGGTGCTGAATCTGTTCAAGCCAGATCAGCCCGTGATCGATATCGAAATCATTTGCTCGCAACTGGGCTACACGCCGGCAAGCGCTTATCGCTATGTGCGCGAACTGTCCAACGTGGGTCTGTTGGTGCGTCTGCCGCGCGGCTACGCGTTGGGGCCGCGGATCATCGAACTTGATCGGCACATGACGCAGTTCGACCCTTTGCTGACAGCGAGCCGCGACATCGTGGGCGACCTGGTGGCACAGACAAACCTGGAACTGCTCATCAGCGAGCTCTACGGCTCGACCGTGATCAACATCCTTCAGCGTTCCGGCGCCGACGAGCTGACACTGAACTTCGGACGCGGCCGCCCGATGGACCTTTTCCGCAGTGCCACCTCGCGGGTCATCCTTGCGTATCTGTTGCCGCGCCAGGTGCGGCGCCTGTTCGACAGCGCCGCCCCCGAAGATCTCGAGCGCATCGGATTGACGTGGAAAGATTTCTCCAAAGCCATGCTGCGCATCCGCAAGGACGGCTACTGCATCAGTGAGGGCGAACTCGATCCTGGCAAGAGCGGCATTGCCGCGCCCATCTTCGACGAGAAGGGACGCATCCTCGGAAGCATTACCCTGGCGGGAAACTCCGAGCGCTTCAATGCTTTCAACCGAGCCTTCCTTTCGACACTGATGGTCGACGCCGCTCGGAAGATCACATCGCGAATCACGGGCTAAAAGACCAACTCCGCGTTTGCAGTCGGCCGCGAGCCGACGAACGCAATCAAGAAGCAACGCACTCGCTGCATCCAAGCTCGGCAAGCGTTGAAGCCAGCGCATCTGCACTGGCTTTCGAAAGCTCCACACCGACGACATCGCGACGACCGATCAATCGACCTTGATCTTCCGCTCCGAGACGACGCGCTGATAGGTCGCTTTTCCCTGAGCAATTCGTGCCTGCATCTCTTCGGGGGTGCTGTAGGCTGCGGTGAACCCCAGGTTATCGAATGCTTGGCTGACCGCGGGCGCCGCCAGTGCCTTCTTCATGGCGCCATTGAGCTTCGCCAATATTTCCGGCGGCGTCCCACCCGGGGCGAGCAGTCCAAAGAAACCGGCAATGGCCAATTCCGGGAGCCCGACCTCCGCCGCGGTCGGAATGGACGGGAACAGTCGGTCGCGTGTGTCACTCGTTATGAACAACGGAACCAGTTGATTGGCGCGCAGCGCGCCGATGAGCGGGGAGATGACCTCATCCATCAACTGGGCATCTCCCTTCAGCAGCCCCTCCTTTGCCGAGGCCGCTCCTCTGTAGGGCACGTGAACCAGTTGGATGCCAGTGGCTGACATGAATATCTCGCCCAGCAAATGATTGCTCGACCCCGTTCCTGCCGATGCAAAGTTCAGCTCACCGGGTCGCCGCTTTGCCAACGCGACGAATTCCTTCAAGGTTCTCGCGCCAGTGGAAGGCGTCGTCACGAAAACGAAAGGCTGGGTCGCGCCCAGGCTGATGGGAGTCAGTCCCGCCACGTGCCCCTGGTCCGGATAGAGCACTGGCCCAGCCGTCAGGGTGCTCCCACTCCCCCAAAGAAGCGTGTAGCCATCAGCTTTCGCCAGGGCGGCATATCTCGTTCCAATGCGCCCCCCTGCTCCCGGCTTGTTGTCGACGACGACAGGCTGGCCAAGGACGGCCGAGAGCTCCTGCGCGACCGCGCGTGCAGAAATGTCGGTAGAACCTCCGGGTTCAAACGAGACGACCAGCGTGATCGGTCTGGACGGATACCGGACCCGAAGACCTCCTTCGTGTCTCTCGTTGCTCATTTCCTTCAACGGGTGCGACCAAGACGTTCAATACTGGAAGGGCGCTTGCTCCGAATAATCCGATCCCACATCGCAACAGACGGAGACAAGCATGGAAACCTCACCCCAATCGAATACCCTGCGTGCGCTGTACCAGTCTTGGTCGGACCGCATGGCGGCCAATCCCGGACTGCCCATCGCCGATCTGCGCAGCCTCTTCGACGAGTGGCACCAGCCGACGCTCGAGCCTGAAGGCGTGACTTACAAGTCGGACCTGCTCGTTGGCGTCGAGGCCGTGTGGGCCCTGCCGCAAGGGGCCGACACGACGAAGGTCATCCTCTATACCCACGGCGGCGGGTTCGCGGTGGGGTCGTCGGCGAGCCATCGCAAGCTCGCCGGACACCTCGCCAAGCATCTGGGCGTGACCGCCGTGGTGATCGACTATCGGCGTGCGCCGGAGCATCCCTTTCCCGCCCAGCTCGAGGACTCCACGGCCGTCTACAAGGAGCTGCTGGCGCGTGGCTACAAGGCTTCGGACATCGTCACCAGCGGCGACTCGGCCGGTGGCAACCTGGCCATCTCCACCGTGCTGAAGCTGCGCCAGGATGGCGTGGCGTTGCCGGGCGCCGTCATCGCCTTCTCCCCCTGGCTCGACATGGAACATGTCGGCAAGACGTTGCAGACGAATGCGGCCACCGACGTCCTCGTCAACAGACCCATCGTCGAGGCCATGTCCGGCATGTTTCTCGGCGAGAAGGGCTCGCGCACAGATCCGCTCACCAACCCGCTGAAGGCCGATTACCGGGGATTCCCTCGCCTGTACATCAACGCGGGTGAGATCGAAACGCTGCTCGACAACGCACAGGACCTCGCTCGCATCGCGAAAGCGGCCGGCGTTTCGGTCACCTTGTCAGTGGTCGGCGGCATGCAGCACGTCTTCCCCATCCTCGCTGGCAGGGCTCCCGAGGCTGACGACGAACTGCGGCGCATCGCCAAGTGGTTCAAGGGCGCGTGAGCGCTCCCCTGATCTCAGCAAGAACACAGCAACCATCGCCATGGAAAACGAGCAACGCTTCGACGCCATCGTCATCGGCACCGGCTTCGCCGGCATCTACATGCTGCACAAGCTGCGCAAGGAGTTCGGGTCGAAGATCCGGGCGTTCGAGAAGGGCGGCGGCATCGGCGGCACCTGGTACTTCAATCGCTACCCCGGCGCCAAGTCCGACACCGAGAGCTTCGTCTACCGCTACTCCTTCGACAAGGACCTGCTTCAAGAGGGGGACTGGAACGCCCGCTACCTGGAGCAGCCCGACATCGAGAAGTACCTGAACCACGTCGTCGACCGCCTAGATCTGCGCCGCGACATCCAGCTCAACACCGAGGTGACGAGCGCGGTGTTCGACGAGCAGTGCAATGCCTGGCGGATCCGCACCAGCACCGGCGAGGCGTTCACGAGCCGCTACCTGGTCACAGCGCTCGGTCTGCTCGCGAAGACCAACATCCCCGACATTCCCGGGCGCGACAGCTTCAGTGGCACCTTCGTGCACACTAACGACTGGCCGAAAGACCTCGACCTCGCCGGCAAGCGTGTCGGCGTGCTGGGAACCGGCTCCACCGGAACGCAGTTCATCGTAGCCGCCGCCAAGCAGGCCGGCCATCTGACGGTCTTCCAGCGCTCGCCCCAGTATTGCGTTCCGTCCGGCAACGGCCCGGTCGAGCCGGCCGAGGTCGTCGAGACCAAGAAGAACTTTGACGCGATCTGGGATCAGGTGCGCGACTCCGTGGTTGCCTTCGGTTTCCAGGAGAGCGGCGTCGAAGCGATGAAGGTTTCCGAGGAGGAGCGGCGCCGCATCTTCCAGGAGAACTGGGACAAGGGCAACGGCTTCCGGTTCATGTTCGGCACGTTCTGCGACATCGCCACCAACCCGGAGGCCAACGAGGCCGCGGCCGCCTTCATCCGCTCGAAGATCAAGGAAATCGTCAAGGACCCGCAGACCGCCCGCAAGCTCACCCCGACCGGCCTGTACGCCAAACGCCCGCTGTGCAACGAGGGCTACTACGAGACCTACAACCGCGACAACGTCGAGCTGGTTTCAATCGCGGAGAACCGGATCGAGAAGATCACACCCGCCGGGGTGCGCACGGCCGACGGCGTCGAGCACAAGCTCGACGTGCTCGTCTTCGCCACCGGTTTCGACGCGGTGGACGGCAACTACCGTTCGATGGACCTGCGCGGACGCGGCGGGCGGCACATCAACGACAGCTGGACCGATGGACCCACGAGCTACCTGGGTCTGGCCACGCACGGCTTTCCGAACATGTTCATGATCCTCGGACCCAACGGCCCGTTTGCCAACCTGCCCCCCTGTATCGAGGCACAGGTGGAATGGATCGCCGGGGCTATCGGCCATGCCGAACATTCGAAGGTCGCAACCATTGAGCCGACTCTCAAAGCTGAGGAAGGCTGGACCCAGACCTGCGAGGACATTGCCAACATGACGCTCTTCCCAAAGGTCGACTCGTGGATCTTCGGCGCCAACATCCCCGGCAAAAAGAGTGCCGTCATGTTCTACATGGCCGGGATCGGTGCCTACCGGCAGCAACTCGAGACTGTCCGAAGCAAGGGCTACGAAGGGTTCGCCTTCAACTGAGGCAAGGTGCCCGCCTCAGCGCGGGAGGCCATCTTTCGAAATTAAATCTAGAGGAGACATCATCATGGGAAGAGTAAATGGAAAAGTGGCCATCGTGACCGGTGGCGTGGAAGGGATTGGCGGCGCGATCAGCACCTTGCTAGCGCGCGAAGGTGCCAAGGTGGCGGTGCTCGACATTCAGGACGCGAAAGGCGCCACGTTGGTTTCGTCGATCAAGTCTGCGGGCGGCACGGCCCAGTACTGGCACGTGGATGTCACCGCCGAGGCTGACGTCGCGCGGGTGTTCGCTGATGTGGTCGAGACCTTCGGCAAGCTTGACGTGTTGGTGGCCAACGCTGGCATTGCGGGCCCTAACGTCCCAACCCACGAGGTCACCCTTGAGGACTGGAACCGCACGTTTGCAATTAACTCTACCGCAGTGTTCCTATGCACAAAGCATGGGGTGCCGCACATGCGCGCTGCCGGCGGCGGCAGCATCATCAACATGTCGTCGGTGTACGGCCTCGTCGGCGCAAGCGACTTGCCGCCGTACCACGCATCCAAAGGCGCGGTGCGCTGCATGACTAAGAACGATGCACTGCTGTACGCCGCCGACAAGATTCGTGTGAACTCGGTTCACCCCGGCTACATCTGGACCCCGATGGTAGAAAGGCTCGGTCTGGACGCAGGTCTGGACATGAAGGAGTTTCGCAGTGCCATGGATGCGAAGCACCCCGTTGGTCACGTCGGTCTGCCCGAAGACATCGCGAACGGCGTTCTCTTCCTGGCGTCTGACGAAACCACCTTCATGACCGGATCTGAATTAGTGATCGACGGCGGTTACACCGCCGGTTGACCGTGCCGGCTGCGGCATCGGTGATGTAATCGATGCTGCTTTCAAAGACATCAAGGTGTGCCGTGAACTCTGCATTTCCTGATTGGCGACGAACTTCAGTCACGTGAACGCATTTGGCTCTGTGGACGAGTGACTTCATCATCAAACGGGCCCGACGATGGCTTTACTTCTTCAATGCCTGCGAGATATCCGGATCAAGTCTGGTGATCTCGACCTGCTTCCGCCACGGGTAAGAGGTGATTCTCTTGGTGAGGGCCGGACGCCGCGCAATTGCGACGAGCCGAGGGACGCATCGTCACGATCCGATTTTGACGACACACGGGCAAATAGCCTGGGAGGCTCATCGCCAGGGTTGGTCCTTTTGCGGTGAAACCATCCTCGTTCGCATTTGGCTCAACACGTGAGCCACCTGAGGAATGTCGCCAGGCCACCAGCTAAGGGTCACTCACGCAGGGCCTTTCCAAATGGGAAGGGCAGGGTCCTTATCAACGTTTCTTCAAGCCGGCCAAACTGGACTCGCTGTACGTCGATCAGGACAACCGGCAGGCAACGACCAAGTTCAATGACGGCGTCGACTGGTTCGCCGCGCCGACCGTCCAGTTGGTGGCGACCTATGGCCGCGACATCAAGGTGCGCGAACGCTTCAAGGTCAACAACCAGGTCAATCTGCGCGTCCTGACGCTCTTCTGATGGGTCTCGGCTCAGCCATTCCAGGGGCATCGTCGATGAAGTTGTCAGGCTCGAGCGGTGACACGGACCTCCCAGTGATCGTGCTCCGGTACTGCACGGGGGTTTGCTGGAACGCCCGCTTGAAGTGGCGCAACAGATGGCTCTGGTCGGAGAAGCCGCAGTCCGCGGCAATGCATTTCAGTGGCATGGCCACCGGACGGCCGAGGAGCCGCTGCGCGCGCTCCAAACGCCGGCGCAGAACGTAGGCATGGGGTGAGCAGCCAAACTCCGCGGGAAACTTGCGGATCAGCCCGGAGACGCTGACACTGGCCTCGCGAGCCATCTCGTCAAGCTTGAAGTTCCGATCCAGATTGTCCTCTATGTACTGCACAAGGCGCCGCCGTTGCCAATCGGCCATGCGGCCGGCCAGCGGCAGTTCCCGGACTCCGGCCCTGGCATAGCGGCGCAACAGGTGAACGCAAAGCTGGTCCACAAGGGCCGACCGATAGAGATGGCCACCGAGCCCGCCACTTTCCAGTTCAGCCTCGAAGGCGGACATCACGCCGAGAAGGACGCCGTCCTCGGCACGTACGCAGTCTTCCATGCCGACGTCACGGACGCTTCGCTCGAAGACGTCCTCCGCGACACGACACAGATCCGTCTGCGTGAGATAGATGTGGGTGACGTCGACCGGACGGTCCCACTTCCACTGCGACGATTCGCCGCGGGTTAGCAGGGAAAACACGCCCCGCCTGACCCTCTCGCTCCGCCAAGGGCCACCAGCGCGCCGGCTCACGACTGCATCGTCGCACTTGTAACGTACGATCATGTAGTCGCGCATCGAGGGAATGGCAACGTCAATGGATTCATAGTGATAGCCCTTGAGCGTGACTTGCTCCCATCCGACCGGCGCACTGTCGAGGGTCAGCCGGCCGGGTATCCAGTGGGGTACGTCGTCGGGCGCAATGAGTTGGGTCACAAACAGCATCTCCAGTGTGCCTATGATGGCTTGCACCGAGGTTCAACTTTACTCGTAGCGATCGCGACCGCCAATGGGGGTTATTCCCAGCGACGCCCGGCGATTCTGTCATGCGCTGCAGCGAAGCAAGACCCGGACAGAGTTGGCCCCGCCAAACTGCGCGCCCCGAAAAGTGAGGACGCTGGGCAAGTCTTGCTGTGCTCGCAGTTTGGACAGAATCAAGGGCACCCGGATGAAACTGGCGCGTTAAAAAAACGGGCCACAGGCCATCGGCAAATCTGAGGTGGATGGAACACCAAGATTCATATGGCTGCCGCAGATACGCGAACGGCCATAACGTTCTCGCTGTCGCCCGGACAGGCACACGGCGGACCAGAAGGGCGAGCCTTGCTGCGCCGATTGGGTGGGCCAACGAAGGCAACGAGACGCGGCAGTTGGCGCTCGACCTTGGATTCATCCCCATAGTGCCGCCGCTGAAGACCCGGGTCGAGCCATGGGAGTACGACCGAGAGATGTACAAGCGTACAAGCGCCGCAATGAAGTCGAGCGACTGTTCCGGCGCCTGAAGGGCTTCCGCAGAATCTTCTCTCGCTTCGAGAAGTTCGACGTGATGTTCCTCGGCTTCATCAGCTTTCGCGTTGACCGCCAACGGACTTCGGTTGTGTTAACAGGCCCTAGACATGATGGTCGCCTGCCCGGACAGGCGGCCGGTCTCCAACATCGTAGGTTGCACGCCGAGGCGTGTAGAGCTACATGCTGTGACTTGCGTCGTCGGCAACAAGGAGACCAACCATGGAAGAGCGTATCAAGCTTCACGTGGACCTGGATGTCCATAAAGACGGCATCAGCGTCGCGGTAGCAGAGCCTGGCCGGGCGCCGGGCCGATTGATCGGCAAGGTCACGCATCACGCATCACGCAGTCAGGCTACGGAGGGTGCGCTTCGGCCGCGCTCGGGCTCACGTTGAATGCGGTGGCTTTCCTGGGCGAGATATGGCGCGGCTGCATCGAGTCAGTGCCGCACGGACAGGACGAGGCAAGCAAGGCGCTGGGCCCGCCGAACTGGCTGCGCATGGCGCTCGTGCCCCTGCCGCAGGCCGCGCGCATCGCGATCGCACCGACGATGGGCTTCCTGGTACAACTGATCAAGAACACCTCGCTCGCCGCGAGCATCGCTTTCGTCGAACTCACGCGCAGCGGCCAGATCGTGAACAACGCGACCTTCCGTCCGCTCACCGTGTTCCTGGTCGTGGCCGCCATCTACTTCTGCATTTGCTGGCCACTGTCCTGGTACAGCCAAAGGCTGGAGCGCCGCCTCCAGACCGGCGCCCGCTTCGCTTCACATCTACAACAGGAGACATGACATGCCAGCCCACTGGATTCGGAAACTCGCGCTCATCGGCGCCATGGCCATCGGTACCGGGGCCGTTTACGCGCAGAGCGTGGACGACATCGTCAAGGCCGGCACGCTCAAGGTCGGCATGCTCGTGGACCTGCCGCCCTTTGGCGTCATGAAGACGAACGGCGAGGCCGAAGGGCTGGACGCCGACTTCGCGCGGCTGATGGGCAAATACCTCGGGGTCAAGGTCGAGATCGTGCCGGTGACCGGGGCCAAGCACCATGAACTCATCTCTGCTTCATCGTCGCGCGCCCTCCGAGTAACGCCCACGCGCTCCTCAAGTTCGAGCTCGTTGAGGCATCCAGCTGGCGCATCAATGAAAGCCTGCATCACCCTGAAGTCTGGGAATCGAGCGGCAACCGCCGCATCCGCGTAAAACCTCGCCTCGTGACTTGCCGCCCGGCGCTCGGCTCGGGTGAGATGAGCGCTCACGCTGCACCGCCCTTCTTCGCATCTGCCTCGATCTCAGCCAAGACCGTGTGGGCGCGTGGGCCGGTGACGCTGGTCATCAACGATGTGGCGGCCGGCGTTGGTGAGCTGGTACGCGTTGTCGCTGGAGGCATGGTCGGACTCGCAGACAAGTCCGTTGATCTCTGCCGTTCGGATGTGCACGTAGGCGGTTCGCAGTCCGTAGGCTAGGTTGCTCGGGTTCGGCAGGAACTTTTGCGCCAAGTCCTTGAACCGCATTGGACTGTCAGCGAGGGCATTGCAAACGGTCAAGTCCGTGATCATCTTCCCCGCTCCAACAAGCTCCGCAACCGCCGTGAGCACACGTTCGTCAGTGACTTAGTGATCGTTGCTCATGCTGCACCGCCTTCGAACAGCCTGGCCCGGACCTGGCCGACGAGGATCTCGATGAACTCGGCCTTGGCCTCGCGGCCGGCATGCGCGAACTCGGTCTTGAATTCCGCGATCGTGTTGATGTACGCGCGGCTCACCTTGAGCCAGGCTTCACGATCGGCTTCAGTGGCGGCAGACCCAGGCGCAAATCGTCAGCGTCAGCCTGCTCAATGCCATCACGAACATCAGGCAGCAGTACGACTATCTCACATGGGCATCGCAGGTCCCTGCATGCATTCTGGACAGAGAGGGCAAGCCACTGGACGTGGGCGTGGTTCAGCAGGTCACCCTCATCAGGACTTCGATGGTCCCCTCCTGCCGTAGCGTTTTCAATCGTGAAGTCGTGAAGGTGCGGGTTGTTCCAGCCCATGGCAGCTTGGATGACTCGGTTGAGTTTGACGAGCGCCAAGGCCTCGGGAAAGGGCTCCACTCGGGATTGCCTCCAAAAATGAGAGGCTGGAATTCGGTTCTCATCCGAATAGATTTAAGAATTTGGAATTAATCTTGCGCCGCAATCTTTCTCCATGGCGCCGTCTGACGACTCTGCAGAACTACGGAGGGACTCTTCATCAGCTGCAAGTTCACGCCCCCATCACTTGAAACATGGATTACAGCTCAGCCAGGCCGACGTGAGGCCACCCGTACGGGTGTACACCGAAATTTCTAGAACGCAACTGTCATCTGCCCCCAGAAGCGCCCCCCGTGCTGGGAGCGGGCGCTGAGCACAGCCGCGTCGCGCCGGGTCGGCCACGCCGCCGTGAGTGTGAAGGCCGTCTTGCCCGAGGCCCAGCCCATCCCCAGACCCGCACCGGCCAGGCGACGCTGGTTGTCTGCATCGGTCCACGGTCGGCGATTGATCTTGACGCCGCCCGCATCGTAGAAGGCCTTGAACTGCCAGCCGGGCATCGGCTGCCAGCGCAGCTCCGCGCTGGCCAGCCAGCCTTCGTCGCCGTTGGCCTCGCCCTGGGCAAAGGCGCGCACGCCCTGGCTGCCGCCGAGGCTGAACTTCTCGGCCGACACCAGGTTGCGGTTCGCGAACTGGCCCGTCGCGCTCAGGGCGAGCCCCAGGCCCGGCGCCAGCACCTGCAGCCGCTGCAATTGATAGCCGAGCTTGGTGAACGAGCCAGCGCTGCGTGCGCTGGCCGCGTCCTGCAGAAAGCTGCTGGCATCGAGCTGCGCGCGGCCTCGCACGAGGTTGAGCGCCAGCGCATTGCCACCGCCACCGAACCAGCCGTCCTGCCACTCGCCGTTGAGCCCGAGCACCACGTTGTGCAGGTCGTTCCGGGCGAGCGTGGCGGTGCTGCCGATGGCATCCTTCAGCGACTTGTCGTCGTATTGCAGTTGGCCGTACCAGTTGGTCGTGCGGCTGCGCACGAAGGGATGGCGCAGGTAAGGGAAGAAAGGCGAATGAAGGAAAGACGCGCGAAGAAGCGCAGCAAAGGCTGGTGCATGGGGTCTGGCGTCTCACTCGCTGGCGTTGCAGGCTTGGCCGGGGGCCACGCGCAGGCCGCAGTCCTGGACACTGAATTGGAGCGTGCCGTTGGCGGCGTGTCGCGAGGGCTCCTGCGCCGGCCGGTCGCTCTGCGCGATCTGCTGCGCTTCGGCCAGGCGGGTGTTGGGGGCGGCAATGACCGGAACGCCGGGGCTGGTACTGGGCTGGCTGGCCTCCGGCGGGCTTGCCTGCGGCGAGGGCTCGGATGGCATCGTCGGGACGTCGGTGCCGGCGGCCTCGCGGATGGTCAACGGGCCCGCCACATAGCTGATGTCGTAGCCCTGCTGGGTCGAGTAGAGGCCGGAGGAGAGCCGCAGCGTGCCGTCGGCGCTGCGGTAGCTTCCGATGTCGGCCGAACTCGTGCTGTAACTCAGGCCGCTGCCGAGCAGGACGGCCGATGGGTCCGACAGGCTGTACCCGGTGCTGCCGCTGGCCACCGTGCCATCGTAGGCCTTGCCGGTGAGATCGGCGGCGGTCACTGTGAGCGGCTTGAGGAAGCTGCGCAGCAGCGGCCCCGTGCTTCCCTCGTAAATGCGCCAGGCGGTGCTCGTGCCGCCGCTGGAACCCATGTCCCAGCCGGCGGCAGTGTAGGTGTCGAGGCTCTTGGCCTCGGAGCCGCTCAGGCCTCGGGTCAGGGTGTCGACCGTGCCCCTGTCCATGCCGATGCCCAGGCCACTGTTGGTATTGCTCGCCAGCCAGAAGGAGGCCGTGATGACCCCGGTGCCCGCGCCCGCGGCGACGTTGTATCCCACCAGTCCACCGACCGTGAGGTCGCCGCTGACCGTCCCGCTCGCATAGCTGCGGTTGATCGTGCCGAGAGCGTTGACGCCAATCAGACCGCCCGCATAGTTCCCTGCGAAGACACTGCCGGAGGCATACGCATCGTTGACGGTGCTCCTTGATGCGTTCCCGACCAGCCCTCCGCCGAAATCCCCGCCACTGACGTCGCCAGAGGCATAGACATTGCTGAGCACGGTCTGGTCGCTATGGCCGACCAGGCCACCCGCATAGGCCCCGCCGGAAACGTTGCCAACTGCATAGGCACTGCCGATCCTGCCCCCGTAGCTCGTGCCGATCAGCCCGCCGCTGGTGCCCTCGCTTCCATTGCCCTCGACCGCACCGGTCGCGTAGACGTTGTCGACGCGGGCTTCGTAGGCATAGCCGATCAGTCCACCGTTCGTGGTTTCGTCCCCGTATGCAGTGACCTTCCCGGTGGCATAGGCGTTGCTGATGACGGTACCTTCGTCGGCATAACCGATCAGTCCGCCATTGGCCGACCTTTGCGAGCCAACCACTGCGCCGGTCGCGTAGGCGTTATTGATCGTGGTGCCCAGGGACACGCCGATCAGGCCGCCATTGCGGACGCCTTCTCCACCGGCCACATCGCCGGTGGCATAGGCGTTGCTGATCGTGGTCCCGTCGGAAGACCCGACCAGGCCGCCGCTGATGCTATTGCCTGTGACACGCCCTGTGGCATGAACGTCGCCGACGGTCGAAGCGTAGGCATAGCCGATCAAGCCGCCTGCCTGGGTGCCGTAGCCGGTACCGTTCACGTCGCCGGTGGCGTAAGCGCTGCTGACCGTGGAATTCAGGTAGACCACGCCCGCCAGGCCGCCGACGTAGGAATTGGTGCCCGTCCCGGAGACATTGCCGGTGGCGTAGCTGTTTCGAAGGCTACCTCCATCGAGTTCTGCGACCAGGCCTCCAACGTAGGCGTTCCTGGTGTTGGTCGCCACGTCGGACGTGGCGAAGACGTTGTCGATCGTGGTATTGATCGCCGCGCCGACCAGGTTGGCGACATAGGCGAGATCGTCCTTAGTCGCCCGGACACTGCCGTCGATCAGCCCGAAGTCGCGCAAGGTGCTGCCACTCGTGGAGCCGAACAGCGCGACGTAGGTGAGCGAGCTGTCGAGGGTGAGCCCGGCGACAGTGTGGCCCAGGCCGTGGAGCGATCCCCTGAACGGAATGCTGTAGTCACCCACGGGAATGAAACCCTCCCCCGAATTCCATCCGGCGGTGGCGCTGGCGTCGATGTTCCCGGCCAGCGCGTAATGACCGTTGAGATCGCCGCTCATCGCCTGCAGGCCCGCAACGTCGCGGATCAGCGTGTAGTCCGTGCCGTTGATGGCCAGGCTGGCATGGGCACCGCTCAGTGTGATGGGCGCCTTGACGTTGTAGTCGGTGCCAGCGGCGACGCTGCCCGTGTTCGCATAGTCGCCATGGTTCAGTACCAGTCCGGCGCTGTTGCCCGTAGCCGTGATGGCGGCGTTGATGTTGATGTTGTTGACGGCGTTGAGCGTCAGCCTGCTGTCGCTGCTCCAACTCACCGCATCGTTGACGTGGATGTCGCCCGCGCCCGCCGTGCCGCCAGCGCTGGACGCGATGCTCACGTCGGTGCTGGCCAACTGGTTGCCCAGCGTCTGGCCGGTGATGTCGCCGCCGCTCGCGGCAATGGTGAAGTCGCTGGGGTCGATCAGCCAGGTGCCCGTCTGGCCGCCTTGCGACCGCGTGTCGATGCGGGCGCTGTCGGCCACCTTGACGTGCGCCCCGCTCGTCTCGACGAAGCCGCCCTTGCGGCTGCCCGAGGCCGAGGCATCCAGCGTGCCGCCGACGCGGACCGTGCCACCGTTCATGCCGCCCAGCAGCTTGATGGTGCCGCTGCTGGCATCGATGCCCTTCGCCTCGATCACGCCTTCGTTGTTGACCACGGTGCCCAGCAGTGCGTCCTTGGCGGTGGCGGTGAGGATCACGCTGCCGTTGTCGGCGCGGATCAAGCCCTTGTTCTGCGCGAGTGCGTTCAGCGTGCCGCCGTCCACCAGCACTGACAGCAACTGGTTGCCGCTGAAGCTCAGCGTCACCTTGTCGCCCGCGGCCAGCGCGGTGGTGCCGTTGGCGGTGATGACCGTGCCTTCGTTGCTCACCTGCTTGCCCAGCAGCGCCACATAGCCGCCGGTCAGGCTGCCCTGGTTGATCACGCTGCCCTGATTGCCGCCGGCGCTGAAGCTGCGCGAGCCGGCCATGAAGTCGGCGTCGCTCAGGCCGAGCGTGGAGGCCACGAGGCCACCGACGCTGACCTGCGCGCCGGCGCCGAACAGCACGCCGTTCGGGTTCAGGATCCACACCTGGCCGTTGGCCGTGAGGCTGCCGTCGATGCGGGAGACCTCGCTGCCGAGCACGCGGTTCAGCGCAATGGCACCGGCACCCGCCTGCACGAAGGCCACGCGCTCACCTGCGGCGATGCCGAAGCTGGCCCAGTTGATCGCAAGGTTCTGGCTGGTCTGCGTGATCGTCGTGCCGCCGCCGTTCTGGCTGATGCTGCCGGAGCCGACCGCTACCGCGCCACCGGTGGGCGCCGCGCGCACGCAGACGCCCGCAGCGGACAACGCGAGGCCCAGTGCGCACACGGCGCCCCGCCGAATTCTGATTTTCACGACGATCCCTCTTGTGCGCCTCCTGGACGCGGAGGCATCGGCTGTTGGCGCAAGTGCGCATCCGGCATTGGCTGTCCGGGCAGTCGGTACCGTAGTCTCGGGAAGGGATTCAGT
This sequence comes from Variovorax nivicola, assembly GCF_051216475.1. Classification (NCBI taxonomy): domain Bacteria; kingdom Pseudomonadati; phylum Pseudomonadota; class Betaproteobacteria; order Burkholderiales; family Comamonadaceae; genus Variovorax; species Variovorax nivicola. The sequence continues at coordinate 28,693 of NZ_JBPJZK010000015.1, forward strand.
CGCTAGCGCACTTTGCGCTATTGCCGCCGGGACGGCGGCTGTGCTTCAGAGAAAACTCGAGTCGGAGAACGGCAGCATCTGCCGCAGTTGCGCGCGCGAGCGGATGGCCAGCTTGTCGAAGATCCGGCCGAGATGGGCGCGCACCGTGTTGGGCGCGAGCGACAAGGTGCGCCCGACCTCCTTGTGGCTGTGGCCGTGGCCATAGAGCTTCGCCACCTGGTGTTCGCGCTCGGTGAGCGTTGCCAGGGCGCTCGGCACTTCGGGGCGGCGCAGCTCGATGCGCAATCCGTCCTCGACGCTGGTGCTGCGCAGCGTCCAGCCCTGGGCAGAGAGGATGGAGTCCGGCTCGGCCTTGCCAGCCAGCCAGGCTTCGGGCACACGCGGCATTTGCGGGCCGCCATCGATGGCGGCCATGGCGGCCCACGCGGTCATGAATGCGGCGTTCGGGTAGATGAGCCAGCCATCGGGCGTGGCCAGCGCCATCGGTGTCTCGGTACTGTCGCGCGTGCTCTGCGCCAGATTGACGCGCAGGCGGTTGACCATCAAGGCTTCCATCCAGTAGCCGGCGGCGCCGTCCAGCAGTGCGGCATCGGCGTCACCGAAGGGTTGCGCCAGCGCGCGCCGACACATCGAGATCAGCGTCAGCCCCTGCGCGCCCTGGATCTGCAGCGCAATGCCCAATGCATGGTGAATGCCGAAGCGCTGCATGAACGCGCGCGCCGGCGTGGCCGCAGGCGATTGAAGCTCGGCGTCCGACCAGTCAACGATGACGCTGCGGCCCGGCTGCGCCAACATGCGGCGGCTGAGCAGGTCCTGCTCGGGGCCTGCTGTCTCCACCCAGGCATCGCCCATCTTTTCTTCGACGAAACCGCGACTGAAAGAACTGACGTGACCACTCAGGTGCACCGTGTTGATCGCGACATGGGTACAGCCAAAGCGGTTCTGCAACTCGTCGAGCAGGCGCTCGCGGAACGCTGGCGAAGTCAGCGTTCGGGCGTCCGCGGAAAGACGCGAAAAGTCCTTGGGTGCGAGAGCGGGTAAGTCGAAGGGCATGATGATTTCAATGCGACGGGTTTGAATTGGTGCCGATATGTACGAGGTACCATGCCCCGGCATGGCTCCGGCCCTGTTCGCAAGTATTACACCCGCACTGATTTCTGCGCGCGGGCGAATAGGGCCGGCTCGACGGTCTGGTCAATCCGCATCGACACCGACAGCTCAGAGCGTCGGCTCAAATGCTTAAATGTTAGGCTCCGTTCAACGCAGCGCATTGGCGGCCTTGCGCGTTGAAGGTGGCATCTGCGACGAAATAAAGGGAGAAATCCCGTCGCGTGTTTTCTAGAAAGCGCCTGCAGCATACAAAGACTGCAGCCCGTGATAGCTGACATAGACTCCGACCAGAATGATCAAGGCGCTTGAAGCATAGGGCGCTTGTCGTGCGAACACCCCGAAACCGGCAAAGCGCTTTCAAGGCGTGTTTCACATCGAAAGTTGCAACGACGCTTGCTGCGACCAGCCCGTGATGTCGCCTGCTGACTCGAAAGTGCCTTGACACGCCTCCGCGCGAAGATCAAGCGCATGTGAGATCGGATTCGGGACTGGGTTAGGCGCGTCAAGTGCGACAGCGTGACGCAGTCATTGGCCAGATGCATCGTCGCCACCGCAGCAGCGAGTCCCTGCGAACTGTCAAGGCCAGCGTTCCGCCCGTGTTGGACATGGCCTGCATCGGTTGCGCGGTCTGGCCTCCAGGCTGCGACGCGCACGCTCTCCGTCCGATGTGCTTCTGGCAGCCGGAAGCTGCGAAGGTGCCCTGCTCTCGAAGCCTTTGGGCATGCTTCTTGAGCGTCTGGGGTTGCGGAAGCTAAAAAGCCTTCGGCAAGTTGGGGACGCAGTGGTAGCTGGAAAACTTCCGAAAGAGTTCGAAGATGCTGGCGTGCCGCGTGGGTCAGTCGACATCTATCCAAAAGGTCTTCACCGACTCCAGGTTCGGCATCGCGGGCGCACTGCGAGAGCCGCCAACACACAAGCCGTCAGATGGCTCACGCCTGCGTCGCATGTTTAGCACCCAGCTTCGGCGCAGGCAAGACACCATCGGCAAAGAGCTGATCGATCTCGAATGCGTTGAATCCGAGCGACTGCAAGACGAAGACGGCGTCTGAATTGAAAGGTCGCGGATTGGCGCCCGATGAACCCGGCGTGCCGTGCAACCGGACAGGAAGACCGATTCCAGTGTAACCCTCGCGCGCGACGAGCATCCCGCGATGCGCTGCATGAGGCTGGGCAAGGGCTTCCGACACCGAATGCACCGGCGCTGCCGGCACCCCCGCCGCCATCAACGCATCGCAGAGCCACTTTCGCGCGCGGTGGCCGATGGCGCGTTCGATCTCTGCTCGTAGCGCATCCCGATGCTGGAGGCGCCGGGCGTTATCGGCGAAGCGCTTGTCCAGCGCCAGGTCAGGCCGCTCCACCACGAAGCAGAATTTCTTGAACTGGCCACGGTTCATGATGCCCAGAAAGATCTCGCCGTCCTCGCAGGCGAAGCGGTCGTAGGGCGCGATGTTGGGATGCGCGCTGCCAAGCAACCCCGGCTGCTTCTGCGATTGAAAGTAGTTGGCCGCATGCGGGACCAACAGACTCAGCGCAGCATCGAACAACGTCGCCTCGACCTGCTGTCCCCGGCCCGAGGCGTGGCGGCTCTGCAGCGCGAGCAGGATGCCCGACAGCGCGGTGTAGGCCGTGAGGTGGTCGACGATCGGCACGCCGATCCGCGTCGGGCCGCTGGCCGCATCGCCGTTGATGCTCATGAGCCCGCAAATCGCCTGCAGCACTGCGTCGTAGCCCGGCAGACCGCCCAAGGGACCGTCGGCGCCGAAGCCGCTGATGCTGCAGTGAATGAGCCGCGGAAAGCGCTCCTTGATCCAGCCGTCGTAGGGGATGCCCCATTTCTCCAGCGTGCCGGGCAGGAAGTTTTCGATCAGCACGTCGGCGTCCGCCAGCAGCCGCTCCAGCACGCGCCGCCCCTCGGGCCTGGACAGGTCGATGCTGATGCACTCCTTGCCGCGGTTGACGGCGCCGAAGTACGACGCATCGCCGTGGCTGTCGAAAGGCGGACCTAGCGTGCGGGTGTCGTCGCCGCCGGGCGGCTCCACCTTGATCACCTGCGCGCCATGGTCCGCAAGCATTTGCGCGCACAAGGGCCCCGCCAACACGCGAGATAGGTCCACCACCCGAATGCCACTGAGCGCACCACGCATTGCTTGTCTTCCTTGGGGTTGTGTGACCTGGCGTCTGGACCGGCGATGCTAGCCGCGGCTGGGCAATTCAACCACGCCGGAGCCGAGCACGGAGAGCTCGTCGTCCTGGTTGCGCGCTTCCTGTTCGATCTCGACTAGGTGCTTGCCGTCCTCGACGTACTTGCGCTTCACATGACCCTTGATGAACAGCATGTCGCCCTCGGGGTTGTGGCGGCGGATCTTGCAGCTGGCCTTGCGCAGGAAACCATCATCGCCCATCCAGTTCGTCAGGTGGTGCGTGAGCCACGAGGTCCGTTCCGGACCGTAGTCGTAGGCACCCGGTGCGCCCACTTCGAGCGCAAAGTCTTCTTCCCAATGCACACGCTCGGGCACGTCGGGAATGCCGAAGCGGTTGGTGATGCCCACGCCGGGATGCGCGTCGATGAGCTTCCAGGCCATCTTGTTGGCACGGATGTACAGGCCGCCCCAGCCCTGTGCATAGGCGATGAAGCCTGTCACGGTCATCGGGCCCTTGAACATCACGGGCAACGCCTCGCCCTCGACCACGTCCTCCCAGTAGCGCGGGGTGGCGCCGCGCACTTCCTCGTCGCGGTAGAGCTTGAAGGCCTCCTGGATTTCTTCGGGCGAGTACTGACGCGGCGTGCGCGCGCGCACTTCCTTGTACTTGGTGCCCTGTTCGCGGGCGTGGTCGCGCTCGGTGCGAAAGCACCAGCTGTCGGCCTCGGACACCTTGTCGCCCTTCTGGTTGAAGAAGTCGACGTGGTAAATCTGCTGCACCGCACGGCCGGCAAAACGCGTCTGGTGCTCGACCAGGTCCTTCAGGTAGGCCTCGGTGCGGATCTCGTCGTTGCGCAGCACCGGCTTGTGCCAGGTCCAGTCGGCACCCGACCACATCGCGTGCACGCCGGGCAGGCCACCCACGTAGCCCGACACGATCCGGCTGGTCGAGAACAGGAAGCTGGGCAGGGCTACGACGCTGCCGTATCGCGTCTTGGCGGCGTACGCCGGATCGCACCACAGCGGGTTGTCGTCGCCGATGCCGTGGGCGTAGTGGCGGATGTTGTCGCGCGTGGCTTCGTAGCACCATGGCTCCAGCGTGTTCTCGATCTTCTGGCCGATGCGCTCGCGCAATTCGTCCAGGCCGCGCTCGGTGATCTTGGGAAAGGTTCTTTCGTTTTGCACAGACATCGTTTGTCTCCTGTTGGTGGTGGTGAGAGGGATAGGAATAAAGACAGGGCTAGGGCGGTGAAGCGTCAGACGCTGGCAGGCTGGGGTTCGCGGTCCCGCAGTACCTTGCGATGGACCTTGCCGGCGGGTGTCTTGGGAAGGTCCGAGACAAACACCACCTGGCGCGGGTACTCGTGCTGGCTCAGCCGACTGCGCACTAGGTCCTGGATTTCCTTGGTGAAGGCGTCGCTGCCTTCACGCTCGGTGACCACGAAAGCCTTGACCACCTGGCCGCGAAGCGCGTCGGCCACACCGATTGCAGCGGCCTCGCGCACGTCGGGGTGCTTGAGCACCGCGTCTTCGATTTCGACGGCGCTCATGGTCCAGCCCGCGGAAATGATCACGTCGTCGGCCCGGCCGGCGTGAAAGAAGTAGCCGTCGGCGTCGACCTTGCCCAGGTCCTTGGTGGCCACCCAGGTGTTGTTGCGCCAGATCTTGAGCTCGCCGACAACGCCCGTCGGGCAGGTCTTGCCTTCAGGGTTCTGCACATCGACGCGCCCACCCGGGATGGGCTTGCCGAGCGATCCGCGCTTGACCTGGAAGTCCGCGGCGCCGGGATAGTTGACCAGGATCACGCCGATCTCGGTGGTGCCGTACATGCTGCACACCGGCTGGCCGAACGTGGTCCGCACGAAGTCTTCGGTTTCGCTGTCCATCGGCTCGCCGGTGAACGAGACCTTCTCAAGGTAGTACTTGTACTTTTGCGCCGCACCGCAGTTGCGCATCATCCGAAAGTGCGTTGCCGCGGCCGAGATGTTGTTGAAGCGGCCGTGCTGCAGGGCCTTGAGCAGGCGCGCCGCATCGAACTTGCCGGAGTAAGCGCCGATGGTCACGCCCAGCGCTAGCGGCGCCAGCGTGCCGTGCCACAGGCCATGCCCCCATGCGGGCGATGAGGGGCAGAAGAAGCGGTCGCCGGGTCGGATGCCCGTGCCGTACAGCGCGGCCAGCATCAACGTGACGAGTGCGCGCTGCTTGTGCTTGACGGCCGCCGGCAATTCGCGGGTGGTGCCGGACGTGTACTGGAATATCGCGTAGTCCTCGGCGGTTGTCCGAACCTCGAAGGTGTCGGGGAACGCACTCAGGCTCTGCATGAAGCCGCCATCGGCCACAAGCACCTCGACACCGTCGATGCCTTGGGACACCGGTGCCTTCTCGGCGTTGGTCACGATGATCTTCGGCTTGCAGTCTTCCACGCGCAGCCGGATGCCGTCGGGGCCGAAAAGCGTGAACAGCGGCACGGCAATGGCCCCGGTCTTGATCGCGCCGAAGATCGCCACGTAGAAGGCCAGCGACGGTTCGAGCATGACCGCAATGCGGTCGCCGGGCCGGCTACCGCGTGCCACCAGCAAGTGCGCGAAGCGGCTCGACAGGCGCGACAGCGTCTTGAAGGTGATGACCTCTTCGCCGCCGCCCGCATGCGCCACCACCACAGCCACCTTGTCGCCGCTCGCATGGCGATCGACGCATTCGCTGGCGATGTTGAACGACTGCCGGTCGCCGTCGAACAGCGCCCAGAGCTTGTCGGTGGAGCAATGCGCCTGTGCGTCGGCGAAGGAGGTGTAGTCGGTCAGTTGGGTCATGGGGTTCAGGTTCTGCGGAATGCCCAAACTATGCGACTTGTGACTATATTTTGTCAAATGCAACTACATTTTGTACATAGACAAAAACAAAAATGCTGCTGCGTTAGAAATGGCAGCTGCTTCGTTTATCCGCACACACCCTTCACACACCATCTGCCGCCATGGAAATACCCGTCGATCCCTTCGAGAAACTTGCCGCCACAGGCTGGCGCCGTGTCCGCACCGCCGGTGCCTTCATGTCGGGCGTGGGGCCGCTGTGGGCCTTGCGCGAAAACGAAAGCTGGGTCTACGGCGTGTGGGCTGGCGACGCCCATCTGAACCCGGCCGGTGTCGTGCACGGCGGCCTGCTGGCGACTCTGGCCGATCACGCGATCAGCACCGTGGCCTGGGAGGCCGCCGGCCGCACGCCCTGCGTGACGGTGCAACTGGACACGCAGTTCCTGGCTCCGGTGGCCCCGGGTGTGCTCATCGAGGCGCGGGCGCAAGTGGTGCGCCGCACCGCGAGCCTGCTGTTCATGCGCGGCCTGCTTCAGGTGGCGGGACTGGAGGTGCTGATCGCGCAGGCGCTCATGAAGGTACAAGCGCCTTTGCCGAGCACTCTGGAGGTTTTTGCGTCGCAGCATATTTGATTTGTCTCAGTACAAAATAAAAGCGCATTTGACAACCATATGCGTGACTTCGATACTCGATCCAAGCCGTTCCGGCCGCCAAGTGCCATCGAAGCAACTCACGGCCGAACGAAGGCCAGGCCTGTGACGCAGACCCTGCAAAAGGGCGCGAGGCATGGACCGGCAATGCCTTCACAGGAGACAAAAATGAGACTTTGGAAGCTGCTCGCCGCGGGCTGCGCAATCGCTCTTTGTTCGCAAGGCGCGCTGGCGCAGGCCTACCCCACCAAGCCCATACGGATCATCGTGGCCTACCAGGCCGGGCAAGGCACCGACATCGCCACGCGCTACCTGGGCAACCAGCTAGCCAGGGAACTCGGGCAACCGGTCATCGTCGACAACCGGCCGGGCGCCGGCGGCAACCTGGGCACCGAGCTCGCCGCCGACGCAGCGCCCGACGGCTACACGCTCACGATGGGCACCAACGCCACGCATGCGGTCAACCAATACCTCTATGCGGGCCTGCGCATCAAGGCGGAAAGGGACTTCGAGCCCATCGTGCTCACGGGCAGCTTTCCCATGGTGCTGGCCGTGAACGCCAAGTCGCCGATGCACTCCATCGGCGATCTGGTGAACTCGCTCAAGAACGACCCGCGCTCTGCCGACATCGCAACACCCAGCACCAGCGCCCGCCTGGTCATCGAGCTGCTCAAGGAGCGCTCCAGGCTGCAGATCTTTCATGTGCCCTACAAGGGCTCCGGCATTGCGATGACCGACGTGCTCGGCGGGCAGTTGCCGCTGCTGGTCGATACACCTACGGCATTGCGCTCGCAGCTGCAGGCAGGCCATGTGCGCGCCATCGCGGTCACCTCGGCCGTGCCGAGTGCGCTGGTGCCGGGCGTCAAGCCGGTGGCCGAGCAGGGCTACGCAGGCTTCGAGGTCATTGCATGGAATGCGCTGTTCGCGCCACGCGGCACGCCGCCTGCGGTGCTCGACGTGTTGAACGATACGATGAACCGCATCCTCAAGAAGCCCGAGACCCGGCAGCAACTGCTCGAATACGGGTTCGATCCGGGCGGTGGCACGCGCCAGCAGCTCGCCGAGTTCGCGCAGGGCGAGCGCCGAAAGTGGGAGCCGATCATCAAGACATCGGGGCTCAAGGCGGACTAGCCATGGTGGCGCACACAGGCACCGTCGCCGCGGTCGGCAACACCTGGGCCGGCCTCGGGCACCGCGCATCTTCTGGGATAAGCTTGCGCCCGCCCATTGCAAGCCCCATGAAGTCCAGCCCCCCTCCAGCCTCCAAGCCCGCTCAGAAGCCCGCGCAAAAGGGTGTCAAGCCCACCAAGCCCGTGCGGGTGAGGCCCGTGCCCGGCGTCACCCGCGCGATCGCAATCCTACGGCTTCTCGGGCGCTCCGAGCAGGCGATGGGCGTCAAGGCCATTGCCGACGAGCTCCAGCTCGTTCCCAGCACCTGCTTGCACATCCTGCGCGCGCTGATCGTCGAAGACCTGGTCAAGATTGACAGCGGCACCAAGCGATATTCGCTGGGCACCGGCATGCTGAGCCTGGCGCGCAGTGCGATCGAGAGCAGCAGCTTCGCCAGCCTCGCACAGCCGGTACTGGACGCCCTGGCCAAAGACTGGAACGTGACGATGATCGGCGTCGAGACCCATGACATGGAGCCGATGGTCGTGCTGGCCTTGTCGCGCTCCAACGCTCCGTTCCGTCTGCACGTGGATGTCGGCAGCCGTTTCCCTGCGCTGGTCAGCGCCACGGGGCGCCTGGTGGCGGCCTTCAGCAGCGAGACGTGGCCGCAGATCGAAAAGCGTTTCAAGACCCTTCGCTGGGACAAGCCGATCGATCTTGCCATGTGGAAACGCGAGGTCGAGCAGGTCCGCAAGCGCGGCTTCAGCATCGATCGCGGCCATTACATGAGCGGCGTGACGGTGATTGCGGTCCCGTTGCTCGATGCCTCCGGACGGGTTGCGCACACACTTGTCGCCACTGGTCTTTCCGACAAACTAGCTGGCACGGCGGGTACCGACCTCGCCTTGGCCATGAAGAAGGAAGCCGATGCGCTGTCGGCGCTGCTTCCATCCCGCAGGTGAGCAGGCTTTCCTTCTCGGTCCGAGCGAGCCAAGGATGATCTGACTGAGCACTTCCCGAACTCGTCTTGCGGGTTGTTCCGATGCCTGCGGACACGCACCTGGCCAAGGTGCACCGCCAGGGGCATTCTGGAGGTCCGCAATGACCGCTAGGGCTGGCGCAGCTCGCGCTTCAAGACTTTTCCGTAGCTGTTTTTCGGAAGCTCCGGCACGAAGACGTAGTGCTTGGGCCGCTTGAACCTCGCGATGTGCGCGACGCAATGCGCATCCAGCACCTGCGGCGTCACATCGGGCTTCGCCACGATATAGGCGACCACGATTTCGCCCCATTCCTCGTCGCGCTGCCCGACCACGCACGCCTCGACGACGCCCGGCAGCAAGAGCAGTACCTCTTCCACCTCGCGCGGGTAGATGTTGGAGCCGCCGCTGATGATCACGTCCTTCGAGCGGTCGCGCAGCGTCAGGTAGCCGTGCGCGTCGAGCGATCCCATATCGCCGGTGCGCAGCCAGCCCCGCTCGAGTGCCTCGGCCGTGGCGGCAGGGTTGTTCCAGTACCCGCGCATGACGGTGTCGCCACGGCAGACGATTTCTCCGATGTCGCCGCAAGGCAGGTCCCGTCCCTGCGCGTCGACGACCCGCACCCCCAGGCCGGTACGCGCCTGGCCTACGGAGCCCAGGATGGCCGGATCATCGACCTCGTGATCGCGGCGAGACAGCCAGGCGATCGTCATCGGCGATTCGCCCTGGCCGTAGATCTGCACGAACACTTGGCCGAACACGGCGATCGACTTGCGCAGTTCCTCGCCGTACATCGGGCCGCCGCCATACACGATGGTGCGAAGGTGGGCCGGCCTAGCGCCGCTCCGCTCGGCCTCGAGCCTCAGGCGCTGCACCATGGTCGGCGCGAGGAACGCACCGCAGCGCGTGTGCGCATTGCAAAGCCCGATGAACTCCCCGGGATCGAAACCTCCCGACGGCGGAATCACCTGCTTGGCACCGCGTGCGATGTATGCGGGGATGTACAGCCCCGAGCCGTGGGACATCGGAGCCGCGTGGACTTGAGAGTCGCCGTCTTCGATGCCGTCGATGTCGGCCAGGTGCGCGACGGTCATCGCCATCAGGTTCCGGTGCGAAAGCATCGCCCCCTTGGAGCGACCGGTCGTACCGCTGGTGTAGAAGAGCCAGGCCAGCGCATCGGCCGCGGTGTTCACGGGAGCCGGTGCGGGCTCGCAGAACAAGGCTTCGTACGCATCGGTGCCGATCGTGATCACCTTGCAAGCCGCCGACGCATCGACGCCAGCGGACGTGGCCAGCTTCGCGGAAGCTATCACCAACCGGGCTCCGGCATCCTCGACGATCTGCACCATTTCCCGTGGGTGCAGCTTGGCGTTGACGGGCACGGCGACCGCTTCGGCCGCCCAGATGCCGAACAGGAGCTCGACATACTGCGGACAGTTCTCCGTGACGATGGCCACCCGCTCTCCGGACAGGCCAAGGCCTCGCAGCCCCGCGGCCAGTTCGAGCGCCCGCCGATGCAGATCGCCATAGCGCTGCACGAGACGCTCGCCGTGAAACACCGCGCCATGCGCCGGGAAGCGGCGCGCGGCATGCGCCAGCAAGGTGAAGAGATTCATCGCATGCGAACCCGAAGATGCCGAACAGAGGGAGCGGCGCTCAATCGACCTTCGCTCCGGAAAATTTCACGACCTCACCCCACTTCAGGATGTCGTCCTTGATGGCCGTCGTGAAGCGCTCCGGCGTTCCGCCCAGGGGGGTGTAGCCCATCTGTTCGATCTTCTCCCTGAAGGCCGGCGAATTCAGCGCGGCGTTGAGCGTGCTGTTGATGCGTTGCGTGACTTCGGGCGGCGTGCCCTTGGGCGTCAGGAGCCCGAACCAGGTCTCCGACACCAGACCGGGATAGCCGAGTTCCTTCGTCGTGGGCACGTCGGGCATGGCCACCGAGCGCTTGTCCGACATCACGGCCAGGGCACGCAGGCGGTTGTCCTTCACGAAGGGCGCCGCAGCCGCGACACCCGGGAACGCGAGCTGCAATCGGTCCCCCAGCAGGTCGGTGAAGACCGCGCCGGGAGAGGTATAGGGAACATGCACCATGAAGACGCTGAAGGTCTTCTTGTACAGCTCGCCGGACAGGTGGTAGGAACTGCCGCTCCCGGTCGAGCCGAAATTCAGCTTGGCCGGGTTTTTCTGCGCGTACTGCGTCAGCTCTTTCAGGCTCGTGGCCGGAATGGAGGGGTTGATGACGATGACGTTCGGAATCGATCCCACCATCACGACCGGATCGAAGTCCTTCAGAGGATGGAAAGGCTTGGCGTCGTAGAGCGTCACGGCCGAGACCACGGTGCCGGTCCAACCCATCAACAGCGTGTAGCCATCGGGGTGCGCCTTGGCGACGAGCGACCCACCGAGGTTGCCGTTGGCGCCGGGCCGGTTTTCGACGACGACCGACTGGTTGACCGCCTTGCCGAGTTCGTCCGCGACGAGCCGGGCGAGCGGGTCGGCGCTGCCGCCCGGTGCGGCCGGAACGACGATGCGCACCGGCTTCGTGGGCCACTGCTGCGCGAGCGTGGGCGTCGCCAGGCCGGCGAGCAAGGCCATCGTTCCGGCGGCCAGCATGAACCGCGAAACGCGGCGATCGAGAAATTTTCCGGGCGATGTCAGCATCGTTGTCTCCTTGTGGTAATTCTTCCGGACCGTCAATACGACTTGGGCAGGCCCAGCACGCGCTCGGCGATGTAGCTCAGGATCATTTCGCGGCTCACCGGCGCGATGCGCGGGATCATGATTTCGCGCATGTACCGCTCTACATGGAACTCCTTGGAGTACCCCATGCCGCCGTGCGTGAGCACAGCACGTTCACAGGCGCGAAAGCCCGCCTCGGCGGCAAAGTACTTGGCGGCATTCGCCTCGGCACCGCACTCCTTGCCGTTGTCGTACAGCCATGCCGCCTTCATCGTGAGCAACTGCGCCGCTTCCAGCTCCACCCAGTTCTCCGCCAGCGGATGCTGGATGGACTGGTTCCGTCCGATGGGCCGGTCGAAGACGACGCGCTCGCGCGCATAGTCGGCGGCTTTCCTGAGCGCGATGCGGCCGACACCGACCGCTTCGGCCGCCAGCAACACGCGCTCGGGATTCATGCCATGCAGGATGTACTTGAAGCCCTGCCCTTCCTCGCCGATGCGGTCTTCCATCGGGATCTCCAGGCCGTCGATGAAGAGCTCGTTGGAGTCCACACACTTGCGACCCATCTTCTCGATCAGGCGCACATCGATCCTGCTGCGGTCTAGGTCGGTGTAGAACAGGGACAGGCCCGACGCGTGCTTGCCGGGCGGCAGGTCTTCGATGGGCGTGGTGCGCGCCAGCAGCAGGATCTTGTCGGCAACCTGCGCGGTGGAGATCCACACCTTCTGCCCGTCGACGATGTACTTGTCGCCCTGGCGCACGGCACGGGTCTTCAGCCGTGTCGTGTTCAACCCTGCGTTGGGTTCGGTCACGCCGAAGCAGGCTTTCACCTGGCCTTTCGCGATCGGCGGCAGCATCCGGCGCTTCTGTTCGGGCGTGCCGAACACGGCGATGGGCATGAGTCCGAAGATGTTGATGTGAATGCTGGAACAGCCGCTCAGGCAGGCACCGGATTCGGCCACGGTCTGCATCATGGCGCAGGCCTCCTGCACGCCCAGCCCGGCGCCGCCGTATTTCTCCGGGATGGCCAGGCCCAGCCAGCCCGCCTGGGCCATGGCGTCGTAGAACGCATGCGGAAACACGCCGTCGGTGTCGCGCTCGCGCCAGTAGCTTTCGGGAAAGCGCGTGCAGAGGTCCTTCACGGCTTCGCGGATCGATTGCTGTTCGGGGGTCTGTTCGAAGTTCATGGTCGGGTCGGGTCGGGTCGGGTCGGGTCGCTTCAAGCGTGGTTCGCGTGATTCATTTGCCGGTCCAGCGAGGTGCGCGCTTCTCTGCGAACGCCCTCGGACCTTCCTGCGCGTCGTCGCTCAGGTAAACACTCTCGAAAAGGTGCTGCGCCGCACGCAGCGCCGCCGATCGGCCCATCTCCGACGACAGGTAGACCAGCTCGCGCGCGGCCTTGACGGTCAGCGGCGCGTTGGCTGCGATGGTGCGCGCCATCTCGAGCGCGCGCTCGCGCAGCTGCGCCAGCGGAACGACGTCGTTGACGAAGCCCAGGGCCAAAGCGCGCTGCGCCGGCATCGGTTGCCCGGTGAGCAGCAGTTCCATCATCACGCGCTGCGGCAGCATGTGCGCGAGCGGCGCCGCCCAGGGCATGCCCCGGCCCACCTTGGCCTCGGTGATACCGAACTTCGCGTGGTCCGCGGCAATGCACAGGTCGCACATCTGCGCGAACAGCCAACCACCCGCATAGGCCACGCCGTTGACTGCAGCGATCATCGGCTTGCTCACGTGCTCAACATCGCCGAGCACCGGCAGCATGTCGCGCGGCGGCACGCGCAGCCCCGTCGCGGTCGCCTCCTTCAGGTCCATGCCCGCGCAGAAGGCCTGGTCGCCGCTGCCGGTGAGGATGCCGACGCGCACCGCGTCATCCTGCTCCAGCGTGTGCCATGCCTTTCGCAATCCGTCGATGACGCCGCGATTGATGGCGTTGCGCTGCGCAGGCCGGTTGAGGGTGACGACGGCGATGCAGCCTTCGACGACTTCGTAGGTAACTTCGTCATTCATCGTTCGCCTCCCGGGGAGATGCCCGGGAGCGGCAGCGCCTCGGCCGCAGTGCCCTCGGCCAGCATCGCGTCGATCTCGTGGCTGTCGTAGCCGGCCTGCTGCAGGATCTCGCGGGTGTGTTCGCCCTGGCGCGGCGCAGTCCTTGCCGTATCGGGCGTACTGTACTGCCAGGTCATCGGCATGCGCATCGTGCGGATCGGCCCCTCGCTCGGGTGCTCGACCATCGAGAAGAAACCGGTCGCCTTCAGGTGGGGGTCTTGCAGGATGCTCTCCAGGTCGTGCATCGGCATGAACGGGACGTCGGCGCGATCGAGAATTCCCCCCCACTCCGCGGTCGACTTCTCCTCGAAGATGGTGCCGAGCACGCCGTACACGAAGTCGATGTGGCGGGAGCGGCCGGCATAGGAGGCGAAGCGCTCGTCCTCCAGCAGCACATCGCGCCCGACCGCGCGCAGGAAGCTGCCCCACTGCTTGTCGTTGTAGACCAGCGCGCAGATGTAGCCGTCGCTCGTGCGGTACGGGCGACGCTCGGGCGAGAGCTGGCGTGCGTAGCCACCGGCATCGAGCGGGGGGGCGTAGGTGAGTCCGCCCAGGTGGTCCCCCAGCACGAAGGCGACCATGGTCTCGAACATCGGCACATCGACGCGGTCGCCCTTGCCGGTGCGCCCGCGCGCCAGCAGGCTCGCGAGGATGCCGCCCACCGCGGTCTGGCCAACGATGCGGTCCGCCAGCGCCGTCGGCACGTAGCGCGGAATTCCGCCGGAGGCGCGGGCGATCAGGGAGGGCAGTGTCGCGCCGCCCTGGATCAGGTCGTCGTAGGCCGGCCGGGCCGCGTAGGGGCCGTCCTGGCCGAAGCCGAAGAGCCCCGCATAGACGATCCGCGGATTGATCGATGCAACCTCTTCGTAGCTCAGCCCCAGTCGGGCCATGGCCTGGGGCCGGACGTTGTACATGAGCACGTCGGCCTCGGCGATCAGGCGCTGCAGTGCGGCCAGGCCGCCGGCCTGCTTGAGGTCCAGCACGATGCTGCGCTTGTTCCTGTTGGCGTTGAGAAAGACCGGCCCCATGCCCTCGTGGCGCAGCGGACCGATCTGGCGCACTAGGTCGCCCGCGGGTGCTTCGACCTTGATGACGTCGGCCCCCATGTCGCCCAGCGCCTGCGAGGCGAAGGGCCCCATCAGCACGGACGTCATGTCCAACACCTTGATTCCGGCAAGTGGTCCCATGGTCTCCTGGCGTGGCCGCCACTGTCGTGACGGCCATCGCTATCATTCATGCTTGTGAACAAATCATACGCATTCATGAATGAATGCACAAGTCAGATGCGCTGCGGCCCTCGGGTAAAGTGGCGCGTTCCCGGTCTCCACCCCGTTCGTTCCCGCCTCGAAAGCACCCTCCCGAAGTGATCGTCAAGCAAGCCGCCAACGTCCTGGACCTGATCGAGTTCTTTGCGACCCACCGTCGCCCGGCCACCCTGGCCGACATCGCAAAGCATTTCGACTGGCCCCGCTCCAGCACCTTCAACCTGCTGGGCACGCTGGCCGCGCGCGGCTTTCTCTATGAGCCCCGCGCACGCGGCGGCTACTACCCGGCACCGATGTGGGCGGCGCTCGTGCGCGAGATCGAATCCGCGCAACCCATCCCGTCCGAACTCCACGGCCTGCTGGAAACGCTAGTGGGCGAGACGGGAGAAACCGCAGTGCTGGCCGCCGCGAGCGGCTTGCACGCGCTGTTCCTGGATGCGGTGGAGTCGCCCCACGCCATCCGCTACACCGCGCAACCGGGCAAGCTGGTGCCGCTTCATGTCACGGCCACCGGCCGCGCATTGCTCTCGCAGATGACGGCCGAAGACCGTGCCGCCATCCTGCGCAAGGCGGCGTTCAAGCGCTACACGCCCACCACGCTGATGACGCCAGCGGCGGTCGAGCAGGCGGTAGAGGCCTCGCGCGAGCTCGGATGGTTCGAAGGCCGCGGGGAATACACGCTCGACCTCGGCGGCGTCGCGCTGCCTTTGAGCCTGCCCAACCGGCAGTTCGCGGTGCTGGTGGCCGGGCCGATGATCAGGATCGAACATCGGATCCCCGAGTTCGTGAACATCGTCCAGACAGCGATCGGCCGGCAACTCTCGAAGCAGTGACCTCAGTCTCGCCTGTCGCCCAGGCACACCGGCGGCAAGCTGCCCTGCCGGATGCCAGAGGAACCGGGGACCAAGTTCGGCGGCGACCGGGCATCCGATCTGCCCCAGGGTGAGGTCCAGCTCCCCGCGTAGGATGCCGAGCGCACGCTGCGCGCCCGGCGCACCGAAGGCCGCGAGTCCGTAGCCCGCAGCCCGCAGCCCGCAGCCCGGCCGACGAAGCACATCCGCGCGCCCAGGCTGAGCGCCACGGCAATGTCGCAGCCACGCCGGATCCCGCTGTCGAACATGACGACCAGCTCTTCACCGACCGCGGCCACGACTTCGGGCAACGCATCGATCGCGGCCACGCTGCGATCGAGCTGGCGCCCGCCGTGGTTCGACACGATCAAGCCGTCCGCGCCGAGGGCAGCGAGGCTCTGCGCGTCCTCTGCCGTCAGCACGCCCTTGATCACCAGGTTGCCCTTCCACTGCGCGCAGCCGTTCGATCAGCGACCACTGGTACGTGACGGGCATCCACCGTGACGACGAGCGTCTCGATGCCCGCGCAGACCGCGCGCTTGAGCAGGTCGCGCTCGATCTCCGAATCCCTGCACGGATAGAACTGCAGCCAGCTGCCAGGCGCACGAATGGCGACGTCTTCGATGGGAGCATTGCTCGCGCCCGAGAGCACGAAGGAAACACCGGCATCGCCGGCCACCTCCGCGAGCAACAGATCGGCGTCGTGCCGCAGCATGCTGAGCATGCCCATCGGGCCGATGCCGAAGGGCGCGGCGTAGGGGCGGCCGAAGACCGTCACCTGCTACGAGCGCGCACGATATGTCGACCAGGTATCTCGGACGCAGCTTGTGCCGACGAATGCGCGCCGCGTTTTCCAGCAGGCATTCCTCGTCGTCCGCACCGCCTTCCAGGTAATCGAAGATCACGCGGGGCAGGTATCCTACGGGGGGTGCGGATAAAAACTTGGACTGGTTTTATGCCGTAAGTCCGAGCCGCTCTCGGTACTCGATAGGGCTCAGAGAGCCGAGAGAGATCTTGATCCGCTTCTCGTTGTACCAGCGGATGTAGGAATCAACTACCTGAATGAACTGCTCAATGGTTGTGGTCTTCCAGTCGCGAGGGTAGAACAACTCCGTCTTCAGCCGTCCGAAGAAGCCTTCACACGCCGCGTTGTCAGGCGAGCAACCCTCCCGAGACATTGAGCGAATGAGCTTCGCATCTGCGATCCGCGAGAGCCAGCTTAGCCAGCGATAGTGGGCACCATCATCGGAGTGGACGACAGGCCTGTCGTTGGTATCGACCACCGTCTCGATGGCCGCATCCAGCATCCTGTTGACGAGCTCAGCATCTGGATGCGTCCCGACTGACCAGTTGATGACCAAGCCATCGAAGCAGTCGATGATGGACGATAGGTATACCTTGCCGGCCGGGATCTGGAACTCGGTGATGTCGGTGAGCCACTTCTCGTTCGGCGCTGCGGCGTGGAAGTCGCGATTGATGAGGTTCTCGGGCGCTGGACTGATCTCCCCCAGATATGAGCCGTACCGACGCCGCTTTGGCTGGGAGACGACCAGACTCTCCTGTTTCATCAACCGCTGCACAACCTTCGGTGACGCACTGCCTTGTCAGCGAAGCCTGCAGTAGCCGTAACAGCGGTGGTTCATCTCGAAGATGTCGGTGATGTTGCGACGCACAGCGAGGTACTTGCCCACCACCTTCACACGGGCTCGATGGTAGAAGTACGAGCTTCGCGCCAGTTCCAACTGGGCAAGGAGCTCTGGCAGACCATAGAACTCTTTGAGGGCGTCAACCAGCAATGTCTTCTCCCAGTTGGTCAGGAGTTGCAGATCGACGCCTAGGCCGTTTTTAATATTTTATTGGCCTTCTTCAAGAGGTCGCGCTCGAGTTGCAGTTGCCGGATGTCACGCTGCAGCGATTCGAGTTGTCGCTCCAGTTCCTCGCGTTCAGGGCCTGGCGGTAAATCGTGTTGGCACTTCATGGTGCTGCAACCTCGCGGCCAAGTAGATGGCTCTTCCAGTTAATGGAATGGACTCCCTGCGTGTTGGCGCGCACGATGTGCTCTGGTCTGAGTATCCTAACCCCTTTTTCGAAGGAGATCGCCATGACCGCATGCCGCTTCCTTGCGATTGCAGAAGAGGATTTCAATACAACGAAGAAGTCCGACTCTAGTTATGAACTTTCCGAGTTACGTGATAACGCTCTCGGCGAGGTGACGTATGCAATGCAGTCAACGAGTTACAAGGCAACTGCTTCGCGCGATTGCCACACAGGAAGCACGGGGCCAAATGCCGCGCGAAGGACCAGGCGGTGACGATCGACCCACGGTGGATGACGCAGAGACGCAGAGTGGGCCTGAGATGTGCCCCAACGCCGTACCGGACGCCACTCAGGCCACGGACGCTCGTCGCCAGGCGTACGTGAGCCTCCGCAACCTGCGAGTGCCGTGAGCACGAGCGCAGAACAGGCAATCCACGCAGGCAATCGCATGCCTACGGCTCGCCGCATCCCGCCCTCATGCCCTGGATCTGCTGGCACGCCACCGGATGCCCCAACGAAGCCACCTTGGCGATCCACATGATCGCAAGGCTGTCGTCCTTCGGCACACCCAGCCCGGATGCGTGGCAGTTGCCTAGCCACTGCATGGCATCGGCATTGCCTTGCGCAGCCGCCAAGTCGAACCAGTAGACGGCCGCATCGAAGCAGCCCGCAACGAAGAACATCCCGCCGACATCGGCCTGCGCGTTCGCGTCGCCACTGTCGGCCTTCACGATCATGTGCAGGTCTTCGTCGGACAGCACGAGCTCGATCAGGCCGGCGATCTGCGCGAAGGCGAGCATCGCCCGGCCCCGTGCGTCTTCCTTGTGCTTGGCGATGGTGCCGTCGGAAACGCGCCGCCACAGCGTGCGCTTGCTGATACCGGTCATCGCGATGACGGCCTCGAGGCTGATGGCGTCCGACCTCAGCTCCGGGCCGCCCTCGGGTGCGAGGCCGTCGTGCACATGCGGCAATGTATTGCTCTCAGTCGCCTTCCGGCGTCGGCTGCTGCGAGGCAGCCGCTGCCGTACCGTCATTTCCGGGGTGCACTGCCGGGGGGTGGTGGCGGCCTGCCGCCGTCTTGCGAAGGCTTGGTAAAGCCCGCCTTGGTCATGCAAGCAGTCATCGCGGTCTCGTCTGGGCCGCCGTTCGAATCCTTGGTCACGCTGGCCGCGCAGGTCTTCAACGCAGCATCAACGGCCGAGTTGCCGCTCGTGCCGCTGCTGCTTGCACTGCTGCTATCCGTGGTCGTCGAAGCAGCGAAAGCCGCGGCCGAACATCCCACCAGACACGCCATCCCAAGGGACAGCAACATCTTCTTTTTCATCGATCACTTCTCCTGAACATCGGTCGATCCGATGCAGCAGTGATGCTGGGCAACAAAGTCGGAGAAACCTCGGATTCGGTGTGTCCAGGCACACACAAACCCCAACGCATCAGCCAGATTTCTCCAAAGTTGAATGTTCGACTCGGTTCCCAGGAAGTTTCCGTTTGTTTCCGGCACACGAGGAGAAGAACACCATGACGCGGCTGCAGAAGAAGCCTCACGAACTCCGCGCGCGAGCGCTCGGCTTCACACTGATCGAACTGATGGTGACCGTGGCGATCATCGGCATCCTCGCGAGCATCGCCTACCCCTCGTACCGCGACTACGTGCTGCGCGGGCGCATCGTCGACGCCACCAGCGGCCTGTCGACGATGCGCGCGAACATGGAGCGCTACTTCCAGGACAACCGCACCTACCTGTCCACGGGCAGCTACACCTCGCCCTGCCTGGTGTCCTCCACGCTGCGCATGGTCGGCACCTTCACGCTGTCGTGCGACGGCACATACGGTGCGGTGACCGCCACCACCTACACGCTGGTGGCCACGGGCAGCGATGCCACGGCGGGCTTCGTGTTCACCGTCGACCAAGCCAACAACCGCGCGACGGTGGGCGTGCCCACGGGATGGACGACCTGCAGCACCGACTGGGTGTCGAAGCGAGGAGGATGCTGATGAAACGCACCGCGCCATCCGGCGGCTTCACGCTGATAGAGCTCTCGGTGACGCTGGTGGTGATGGCCGTTCTCATGGCGCTGGCAATGCCCTCGCTCTTCGCATGGATTGCCAACACCCGGGTGCGTACAGTGAGCGACGCGCTGCAGAACGGCTTGCGCCAGGCTCAGGCCGAGGCGCTTCGACGCAGCCGCACGGCTGTGTTCTCTCTGACCAACGACACCGCACCGAAGACCAGCCTGACCGCCGTGGCCAACGGCAGCAACTGGTCGATCAACTTCGTGGCCTCGTCGACGCTCGACACGTCCGGCGTCGCTACCTTCGTCGAGGCCGGCGTGCTGACTGTTGCCGGCGCCAACGTGAGCATCAGCGGTCCCGCCGCGGTCTGCTTCAACCCGCTGGGGCGGCTGGTGGCCAATAGCAGCACGGGCGTTACGGGCGCGACCTGCAGCCTGACCTCGACGCCCACCTACAACATCACGATGACATCGGCCGACCGCCCGCTGCGCGTGGTCGTGAGCCTTGGCGGGCAGGTGCACATGTGCGACCCGGCCAAGACGTTGTCGTCCAGCGCGCCCGACGGCTGCCCGAGCTGAACATGAAAACTCCAACCCAACGCCGCATGCCGTCATCGGGCTTCGCGATGATCGAGGTGCTCGTGTCGCTGCTGATCTTCTCCTTCGGCCTGCTCGGCATGGCGGGCATGCTGGCGCGCTCGCTCACCATTTCCGTCGACGCCGAAGACCGCAACCGCGCCGCGCTCCTCGCCAACGAGATCGCCAGCACGATGTGGCTGAAGAGCTCTATCTCGATCGACACCACCTCATGGCAAACGCGCGTGAGCGACCTGAGCAACGGCGGCCTGCCCAACGCCACGCTGACGGTGACGGCCGTCTCGGGCGCAACCAACAGCTCGGGCACAGCCAATGCCGCGGACATAGTGATCGCCTGGCGCGCCGTGACGCGCGAGTCCACCGCGACCAACGCCGCCAGCCAGCTCGTCACGCGGGTGGTGCTGCCATGAAGCACATGAGACGCATGAGACGCGTGCAGCAACGCGGCGTCACGCTGATCGAGCTGATGGTGGCGATCATCATCGGCCTGGTGGTGACGCTGGCGGTGACCAGCCTGCTGATCTTCGGCGAATCGAGCAAGCGCACCACCACCGCCACCAACGACATGGGGCAGACCGGCGCCTATGCCGCCTATGTGCTGGACCGCGCTGTGCGCGCCGCCGGCTCGGGCTTCACGCAGTCGTGGAGCCTCGCGGGCGCCTTCGGCTGCCTGCTGAACGCGACGCTGCCGAGCACGCCCAACCTGCCGCGCAGCACGGCCTTTCCCGCGCCCTTCGCCACCGCCTTTCTGGGTGGTGCCAGCGGCAGCGCCAACCTGCGCGTGGCGCCTGTGCTGATCGGCAAGAGCCAGTCCGACGCAGGCTCCGACGTGCTGATGGTAATGGGCGGCACCGCTGCGTCGGGCGACGTGCCCCGGCTCATTCTTTCAAGCGGCACGTCGAGCAACATCCTGCGCCTGAACAGCACCGTGGGCCTGGCTGAAGGCGACCTCGGTCTGGTGAGCGCCAGCGGCACCACCGACTGCCTGCTGGAGCAGGTGCACGCCAGCACCGCCTTTGCCGACATCAGCGGCAACGACGCACTGCCGCTGGGCAGCACCTACTACACAGCGTCGGGCTCGTCGACCAGCCTGGCCACGCTGGCGGCCAGCGGCAGCGGCTACTTCACGCCGCTGGGCAACGTCAACGCGGGCAACACGCAGTTCCAGATGTTCGGCGTGGGCAGCAACAACACGCTCTACAGCTACGACCTCCTGATGAGCAACGGCACCGATGCGTCGCAGGCCATTGCCGACGGCGTGGCCGAGATGCATGCGCTGTACGGGCTCGACACCAACTCCGATGGCGTGCTCGATACCTGGGTAGACCCCGGTGCCACCGGCTACGACATCGCCACCATGATGACCACGCCTGCTACCGCGCGGCAAGTGGTGGCCATCCGCATCGCCCTGGTGCTGCGCAGCGCGAACCCCGAGCGGGCGAACGACAACGGCGAGCTGCCCTCGCCCGCCTCGCTCACGCTGTTCAGCGACCTCGCCACCTCGCTGCAGCAGACGATCAGCTTCAGCACCAGCGAGCAGCACTTCCGCCATCGCGTCGTCGAATCGACGATCCCTCTTCGCAACGTGCTGCTCCTGCCCACGTCATGACACCTGCTTTCTTTTTTCGCGCTTCGCGCGCCCGGCGCCAGCGCGGCGTGGTGCTGCTGTTCTGCCTGATCGTGCTGGTCATCCTGCTCATCGGCGGCGTGGCCGTGATGCGCTCCACGCAGACCTCGCTGGCGAGCGCCGGCAACCTCGCGTTCCGGCGCGACCTCTCAAGCCAGGGCGAGCAGGCGGCCTCCAACGTGCTGACCGCTTTCAAGAGCGGCGTGCTGAAGACGGCCACGCTCTCGGCGGCCAGCATTTCCTCGGCCAACTACAGCGCGGTCGAGCTGACAGCCAACGACCAGGGCATTCCGCTGGTGCTGCTGTCGAGCAGCAGTTCGCCCAGCGGCACCGACTTCACCGGCACCACCTTCAGCCCGACGGCGTCGGACCTGACGGGTGCGACCTCGGACATCACGATCCGCTACGTCATCGACCGCCTGTGCCGCGCCGCCGGCACGGCGACGACCAGCACCTGCGTCTATTCGCCTTCGAGCAGCGACGTCACCGGCGGCAGCAGCCAGCTGCCGGCGAGCCAGCGGCCGGCGTCGAGCATCTCGCCCGTCTACCGGCTGAGCGTGCGCGTCACCGGCACGCGCTCGACGCAGGTGTTTCTCCAGACTTCGTTCACCCGGCCCGAGTAACTCCGATGAAACCGATGAATCCGACAAATCGCCTTCGCGCTGTTGCCCTTGCACTGACCACCGCCGCCTTGCTGCTGGGCGCGCCATCCTCGCCCGCCGCGACACTGGCCGACCAGCCGGTCTTCGCGAGCGCGGACGTTCCGGGCAACCTGGCGCTCACGCTGTCGGTCGAGTACCCGACCGCCATCAGCGTAGCCAACCTCGGCAACTACGCTGACAGCTCGACCTACCTGGGGTACTTCGATCCGCTCAAGTGCTACACGTACACGCTGAACGCCACCACGCCGGCGAGCAGCTATTTCCAGCCGGCGGGCCTGGCGACCGGCACCAACTACCACACCTGCTCCGGCAAGTGGAGCGGCAACTTCATGAACTGGGCGACGATGCAGACCATCGACCCGTTCCGATGGGCGCTCACCGGCGGCTACCGCAGCGTGGACACGACGACCCAGACCATCCTCGAGAAAGCCTGGGGATCGAGCCAGGGCTCGCAGACCAACTTCCCGTTGCGCGGCACCAGTCAGGCAACCTCGACCGGCCACAACGTGGCGTCTTCGCTGATCTCGTCGGTAACGCCCCTGAGCTGGACCTCGTTCAACACCAGTATCTGGAAGCGCGGCAATACCATGGTGTTCTCGGGCACCGGCAGCAGCTACAGCAACACCAGCGTTTCGGGCACCGACTGGGTGAGCGCCTCGTCATCGAACAATGCGGCCAGCACCTACCGCGTGTACATCCGCGTTCTGGTGTGCGATTCGAGCAGCTCCGCGGGCGGCGTGGAGTCCAACTGCGTGCTGTACCCGAACGGCCAGTACAAGCCCGAAGGGCTGATGCAGAGCTACGCCAACAAGATCCGCTACGGTGCCTTCTCCTACCTGAACGGCAGCGGCGCCACCAACCAGGGCGCGGTGCTGCGCGCGCCGATGGGCTTCATCGGGCCGACCTATCCCACGCCACTGTCGACCACCGTCACCACCAACAGCAAGGCCGAATGGAGCTCGGCCACCGGCATCATGGTGACGAACCCCGACTCGGCCACCGCCACCGCCACCACCTCCACAAGCGGCGTCACGATCAGCAACAGCGGCGTGATGAACTATCTGAATAAGTTCGGCACCACCGCCTCGTCGTACATGACGTACGACAACGTCAGCGAGCTCTACTACGCGGCAGTGCGCTACTTCGAGAACCTCGGCAACGTGTCGACGTGGACCAGCTACATCACGCCGGCCACCACCTCGTCGTCCACCACGCGCAGCACGCTGCTCGATGGCTTTCCGGCCGTCACCACGTGGACGGATCCGATCCTGTACGCGTGCCAGAAGAACTTCATCCTTGGCATCGGTGACACCAACACCCACTATGACTACAACGTGGGCGGCGGCACCCTGACCAGCACGCGCACCAAGCCGTCGGCCGTCAGCAGCGACACGCTCAACCTGGCGCGCACCTACACCAACAACCTGCTCACGCTCGAAGGCCTGAGCTCCAAGGTCGATGCGTGGTGGAACAGCTCCTACGCCACCTACTACATGGCCGGGCTGGCCTATGGCGCGCACACCACCGACATCCGCTCCGACCTGACTGGCACGCAGACCATCTCGACCTACTGGATGGACGTGATGGAATACCAGACGGCGGCCGACAAGAACCCCTACTGGCTCGCAGCCAAGTACGGCGGCTTCACCGTGCCATCGAGCTACGACCCGACCCAAACCACGACGGCGCTCACGCAGAGCTGGTGGAACAGCAGCAGCGAGACCATCACGATGGGGACTGCCACCGAGTACCGGCCCGACAACTACTTCCTGGCGGGCAGCGCCAGCCAGATGGTCTCGGGCCTCACCAAGGCCTTCTCGGCCATCGCCACGGCCGTCAGCGCCTACACCACATCGCTCGCGCTGTCGTCCGCGCAGGTGAGCGATTCGGGCAGCGCCGCCTATGCCGCGCAGTACGCCTCCAAGACGTGGAGCGGCGTGCTGACCGCCAGCAGCGTGACCATCGGCAGCGACCTCACCACCACCTCGACCGTGATGTGGACCTCCACCGCCAAGCTCGCCACGCAACTCGCCAGCACCGGCTGGAGCACAGCGCGCCGCATCGCCACGTGGGATGGCAGCAGCGGCCAGCCCTTCCGCTATGCAAGCCTCACGACCAGCCAGAAGGCCGCGCTGGTCACCTCCTACCGCGGCAGCGACGGGTCGGACTACCTGAACTACCTGCGCGGCGACCAGACGCAGGAATCGGGCTCGACCACCAGCGGCAGCAGCCAGGCCTACCGCGCGCGCTCGGTGCTGCTGGGCGACATCGTCGGCTCCAAGGTCACGCCGGTGGCCGCCCCCAGCCTCACGTATTCGGACTCGATCAACCCCGGCTACGCAGCCTTCAAGACCACATGGGCCAGCCGGCCCACGGTGGTCTACGTGGGCGCCAACGACGGCATGCTGCATGCGTTCAACGGCACGCTGTCGGGCACCGACGCGGGCACCGAAATATTTGCCTACGTGCCGAGCGCGCTCTTCCAGGGGCCGAGCGGCACGCCCAACACATCCGCATCCGACGGCCTCACTGCCCTGGGCAACCCCAGCTACAGCCACCGCTACTTCGTCGATGCGACGCCGCTGGCCTTCGACATCGATTTCAACTATGCGGGTGGCTCACTCACCACGACTTCCTCCTCCACCTCGGACTGGCGCACGGTGCTGATCGGCGGACTCGGCAAGGGCGGCAAGAGCTACTACGCGATCGACGTCACCAACCCTGCAGGCATGACCTCCGAATCGGTGGTTGCGGGCAAGGTGCTGTGGGAGTTCACCGACTCGACCATGGGCTACAGCTACGGCGAGCCGACGGTGGTCAAGACCGCCAAGTACGGCTGGGTGGTCGTGCTCACCTCGGGCTACAACAACACTGACGGCTACGGCTACATCTACCTCGTCAACCCGAAGACCGGCGCGCTGCTTGAGAAGATCAAGACCGGCAGCACTGCACCGGGGCTCACGCATGCCTCGGCCTACGTGCGCGACTTCACCGACGGCACGGCCGACGCCATCTACGCCGGCGACCTCAACGGGCAGGTCTGGCGCTTCGACGTCACCGGAACCTCGACATACAGCGCACCCTTGCTGCTGGCCAACCTGACCGACGCCAGCGGCAATGCACAGCCGGTCACCACGCAGCCGCTGATCGAGGTGCAGCCGAGCACGAAGAAGCGCTACGTGCTGCTGGGCACCGGCCAGCTGCTGTCCTCCAGCGATGTCAGCTCCACCGCGGCGCAAGACTTCTACGCGCTGATCGACGGCACGTCTTCGGCCTTCAACACCGCCTCGTCGCTGCCCACGGGCGTGAGCTTTCCGCTTGCGCGCAGCAACCTCACCGCGCTGACCGACCTGACCAGCGCCGCCAGCTTCGGCAGCACGTCGATGGGCTGGTACGTCGACCTCGGCACCGACAGCAGCAGCGGCATCGCCTGGCGCATGATCACCAGCGCGACCACCACCAGCGGCGTGGTGGCCTTCGCCTCGACACTTACCACGGCCGATGCCTGCAGCCCTTCCGGCACCAGCCGGGTCTACGCCATCAACTTCGGCACCGGACAGTCGGCATTGGAAAACAACGCCGCCTACATCTCCGAGTCGTACGCGGTGACGGACCTGCGATTCACCAGCAGCACCAATGGCGGCACCACGCTGTCGGTGGGCTCCAGCACCGGCACGGTCGAGAACCTGAAGGTGTCGCTCTCGTCGAGCCTGAGCCTTCGGTTGCTCAACTGGCGCGAGGTGCCGGTGGTGGAGTAAGGCGCAAGGCAGGTCCCTCAAGATATAGCCCACATCGCCACGCAGACTCGCCGGCATGTGCACTCCTGCAGCTTCACGCCCATGGATCCGCCTGCGCTGGCACCAGCCGTGCGTGGGCCTGTTCGGGCACCCCGTCGAAGACCACTGGCTGTGGGAGCCGGACACGCCTTCGGTGCGCGCCGCGTTCCAGGCCGCCGTGGAAGCCGGCAACAGGGCCCATGGCGCAGGGACGCACTGGGTGGAGCAAGAAGAAGTCGAGGCGACCGCCATCCGAGCGCCGCGATGACGACCTGTTGATTGCCACCGCCCCGAGAGCCACCACCGCCAGTGGCAGTCGATCTGTCGAACCCGGGGAAGGCAATCCAATCGCTCTGATGGGCCTAGATGTGAACCGTCAAGAGGTTGTTTGCAGATTCGAGCCTGTGCATCGGACCGATACGCCCAATGCCGCTGTGTGGTCGGTGCCAGTTGTAGTGGTGTCGCCAACTGGCGAGGGCATCGGTTCGCTCGGCTGACTTCTGGTACGTCCGCCGTAGGCCCACTCTCGCAGCGCCGACTGAATGAAGCGCTCGGCCTTGCCATTGGTCTGCGGCCGGTATCCTGCTTGCCCAGCATCCCGCAGTACTGGCGCGTAACACCGACCGAATGGCGGCCCTTCTTCGGAAACCCGGTGTCGTCGCTGATCCACCAGCCGCCCTGGCTGAAGTCCATCCTGGGCATCACCCACTGATACACGCGACGCAGCATCTGGGCGTCAGACTATTCGGCCTTTGGCCACGAAGTGGTGTAGTGATTGGTGCCGCGCGCTGGCGTGCGTCGGATCCACCCGCACGGCCATGGGCTCCACGCTCTTGCGCGACAGCGGAAGCATCAAGCCCGTGCAGCAACACCCTGCTCTGGCAGAGCATGATCCTGCACGCAGAGTCGATCATTCGTGCGACCGCACGTGGAATTCGCCTGACGGTAGGTACTCACCCGTGATGTGGCCGCCGGTACCGTCGCCGACGGTGCCGTGGTTGATCTTTCGGGGGATTCTTCTTCGCGCAGTCGATGAACTCGGCCTGCGTGTTTCTAGGCACCGACGGGCACACCGCGAAGACGAAACGGATGTGCCCGAGAAAGCTCACTGGATTAAATCGGTTAAAGGATCGTAAGGCGCGCCGACTACCTGCGGCCCCGAGCCGAGATTGCCGCTCGAGCCGTTGAACACATGTCGCCCAGCCGGCGCCAGCACCACGAAGTTCGTTCCGATGATGTCACCCGCTGAAGAAGGCGGGTGGCATCATTTGCCATGCCGTTGCCTATTAGGCAATAGCTCGTTGCTTTATCTCTAATTGTAGTAATGCTCGCGGCACCCTACATTGGCCCGAACCGCACTGCCGCCACCCACGATATGCCCCGTTCCGCCTGCCTTGCCACCGCCACCGCCTGATTCGACGAAGGCCACTGCTTCGACGTGCTGCGGCGGCGCCTGGCCCTGCGCACGGAGAGCGCCAGCGGCGCGCCCAATCCCGCGCTGGAGGCTTACTTGCAATTCACACACCTTCGGAGATGCCCATGCCATCCTGCTCCCGCCGTTCCACCTTTCGCGCGCTCGGCGCGCTACTGGCCGCGAACGTGCTGCCCTCGCTAACCCAAGCGCAGGCCTGGCCTGTCAAGCCCATCAAGCTGATCGTGCCGTTTCCGCCGGGCGGAGGCACGGACCTCGCGGCGCGCATCATCGCAGTGCGTCTGAGCGCGCAGTTGGGCCAGCCCGTGGTCGTCGAAAACCGGGCGGGCGCGTCCGGCGCCATTGGCATCGTGTCTGTCATCGCGTCCGCCCCCGATGGCCACACGCTGCTGTTCTCCGGCTCCAGCAGCTACACGGTCAACCCGGTGGTGCGCAGCAAGGTCGGCTACGACCCATTCAAGCAGCTGTCTCCCGTGGCCATGGTGGCCCGGGCGCCGCTGGTGCTGGTGACCGCCGGCCAGGGACCGTTCAAGAGCTTGAAGGACCTGCTGGCCAGAGCCCGAGCGACTTCCGGCGGCGTGAGCTACGCCACCTTCGGCCCGGGCTCAGCGCCGCACTTGGCCGGCGAACTGCTGGCCGGCGCAGCCGGCGTGCCGCTCGCAGCCGTACCCTACAAGGGCAGCTCCGAAGCGGTCATCGGCGTGATCCGGGGCGACGTGAGCTTGGGCATCGACACCATGGCCGCGATGAACCCGCATCTGCAGTCAGGCAAGCTGCGCGCGCTGGCAGTCGTAAGTGAAAAGCGGTCGACCCTCATGCCGCAGGTGCCTGCCTATGGCGAACTGCAATTGCAGCCAGCGTTGCTGGACGCCTGGTACGCGGTGGCGGCACCCGCGGGCCTGCCGCCGACGGTCAAGGAGGCGCTGCTCAAGGCGCTCGGGTCGGTGATGGCCGAGCCCGAGGTGCGCCACCAGCTCTTGCAGCAGTCCATGGAGCCCGTCCTGCTCGGGCCCGCCGCGCTGGCCGAAGTGATGGATTCGGAAATCTCTCGCTACCGCGCACTGGTGGTGCGCCTGGGACTGCGCCTGGATTGAGCCTCCCGGTTCAACCGCTTCCCTTGGGTCGAACTTGAATGTTTGAGCATCACGAACAACCTCAGTCCCTTCACGCTTTGTCGCATGCTACTCGGCATGGACAGCGCTCTATTCCCCGATGAAAGACCCTGCGCTCGATCTCAATGATGTCGCGATGTTCGTGGAGGTTGTGTGCTGTGGCAGTTTCGCCGAGGCAGCCCGACGCCTTCGCGTGCCATCAGCGACCGTCAGCCGGCGCATCCAACAACTCGAAATACACCTCGGTGTCCGGCTGATGCACCGCTCCACCCGAAACTTGACGTTGACGGAAGCGGGCCAGGATTTTCATGAGCAGTGTGGCCCGGCAGTCCAGGAGCTGATGAGGGCCGGTCGGCGGCAGAGGATGGACAACCGAGAACTGAAGGGCTTGGTGCGGGTGGCAGCGCCAGTTAATTTTTTCAAGCTCTTCCAGATGGAATGGGCCAATGCATTCCTCGACGAGCATCCACTGGTGAGGCTCGAGTTCGTGCTCAGCGACCTCCTGGCCGACCTGATCGCCGAGCGCATCGACATCGCTTTCCGCGGTGGTCCTTTGTCGGACTCAAGCTACGTTGTACGGAAGATCTTCACCAGCTATGGAGAGTTGCTTGCCAGCCCGGCCTATCTCGCGGCGCACGGGGCCCCCACGACCCTGCAGGAACTGACGAAGCACGAGTGCGTGATTTCGCCGCCGGACTCCGGCAATTGCTCCACCTGGCGCCTGCAGGGCCCCGATGACACAGAGGTTGATGTCAAAGTGAGCGGGCGTTTCATCAGCGATTCCCTGGATGCGCAGCGACTGGCTGCCTGTGCCGGACTCGGAATCGCTGCACTGCCCTCGGTCTTGACCGTTGCCGACGTGGAATCGGGCAAGCTCGTCCCTGTTCTGCCGCAGTACAAACGGACCGGCCACGGTCTGAGTGTTCTCTACACGAGCCAACGACAGCTCCCGCAAGCGGTGTCGGCGTTCGCCGACATGGCGGTGGCAAAACTCTGCCTGCAGGATTGGGCCCCCCGCACCGGGATCCGGGCAGGTAAGCCAGTTCCGATTCCCCATCTTCCTGCTCAGGCTCAAGACGAGTCGATGCGAACCGGCGCCGGATTGCCCTTGGTCTCTGTGTAAGAGCATGACGAGTTCGAAGAGCGAGGACGCGCAGGCAGCCGCATCGAGTAATACTGACGAGGCCTTGCCCACGCCTCTCATGCGCGAAGGTTTGTTTCTATGACCACAGCCTATAGTGGCGATGCGATCGCGATCGTCGACAACGATCTGCACATGAGGGAATTGCTCGGTAGTTATCTTTCGCAGGAAGGCTTTGAAGTATTCGAAGCCGAGGATGGCGCATCACTTTCGTCAATCTTGTGTCGCCGCGCCATTGCCCTCATCGTGCTTGGTCTGCAGTTGCCAAGCGAGGACAGCCTCTCGATCTGCAGGCGATTGCGTGCGGCGGGTGTACGAACACCGATCATCATCGTCAGCGCGAAGGCGCATGATGCCGATCGAATCGCCGGCTTGACGATGGGTGCGGACGACTATGTCTGCAAACCATTCAATCTGCGGGAACTGCGCGCTCGTATCCAGGCCATCCTGCGGAGGAGCCCTCCAAAGGAGGAGCCGGGTGGGCCTTCGATCAGAAACGAGGTCGTCCGATTCGGAGCATTCGAATTCAACATGGGCATACGCACGCTCCAGAAAGACAGTCGGATTCTGAACATCACGACGGTTCAGTTTGCGATACTCAAAGTGCTGGTCCGCCATGCAGGACAGCCGCTGTCACGGGAAAAACTTGCGCAGGTGGCGCGTGGCCGCGAGCACGGCGCTTTCGAACGAGGTTTGGATGTGCAGGTCTCGCGCATTCGAAAGCTCTTGGAAGACGAGCCGTTTTCGTACATCCAGACGGTTTGGGGCGTGGGGTATATGTTTGAGCCCAGCGGCAGGGGCGATGCAATCCGCCGCTACCGATGAACGATTCGCGGTAGCCCTCATGCTTACGTTACAGGTACTGCCCGCCGCAGCGCCATGCCCAATACCTATGCTGCAGGCACTTCAACAGCAGCCATTGATCTTGCGTATTTTGTGGTTGACCGATCGACTGGCGTCCGTCGGCTTCCCTATCGCACCGTTAGCGGTCAAGGTCGATGCCGGCATCCACGAGTGGCTTGCGGTTGCGCTCCCGCGTGACTTTGCGGGCTTTGCGGGCTTTGCGGGCTTTGCGGGCTTTGCGGGCTTTGCCAGGATGAAACCCCGAATCATCCTCCTCACGCGTCGCGTCACCATGCGGCTATCTGCCGCGAACTCTTCCACCATCCGAACGATCTTGTGCCGAGCAATGCCGCGAAAGAGGGCTGGCACTTCTCATGAGTAGTTGCCTGAGCAGCATCTCAGCGTCGTCATCTCATAGCGGTGACGGCGTTTGTCGACATGGTTACGGAAAATCTAGGCATGCAGGAGTAGATGTCTGCATTCAATGGGAAAACTTCCTGGGTGCTCAGCGCCACTGCCATTGCTCTAAAAAATGAGTGCCTGCATTCCATTTTTCATGGCTAGTAGAAAGTGTGTGATTTTGCAAATAATTGTCACGCAAAGTTTCCCGATGAAGCGCGTGCCTGCGCCGTTTGGGGATCCGATTTTTTGTGGCGAGGACGAGTGGCAGATGCGAATACGACTCTTGAGAGTTGAGAGCGGCGAAACAGCAACAGTGTGTGATCGACATCGCAGCCCGAAGGATCTCGGCTTCACGCTGATCGAAGTCATGATCACCGTGGCCATCGTGGCCATTCTTGCGGCCGTCGCGCTCCCGAGTTATCGCGACTATGTTCTGCGCGGCCAACTGGTTGACGGCACCAATGGCCTAGCTGCCATGCGCGCGGACATGGAGCGCTACTACCAGGACAACCGGACCTATGACAAAGCGAACGGCTTCGTTCCGCCCTGCATTGCCACGGCCAGCAGAACCAACGTCGTCGGCACTTTTCAGTTGTCTTGCGTCACCGCAGCCACCTCAACGACATACACACTGCAGGCCATCGGCAGCGGACCCACCAAGGGATTCACTTTCATGGTGGACCAACTGGGCGTTCAAAGCACCACGATCACGAGCGTGTCAGGCTGGACCGGCTGCGACAAGACCTGGGTGACCAGGCGGGGTCAGTCGTGCCCGACGTGACCGGTCGCATGGTTCGCCTGTCGGGCTTCACGTTGATCGAGATGATGGTGACGATCGCGCTGATGTGCGTTCTGACGATGCTGGCCATGCCGTCGTTCACCACATGGATCGCCAACAACAAGGTCCGCACCGTCAGCGACTCGCTGCAGAACGGACTGCGCTTCGCACAAGCCGAAGCATTGCGCCGCAGCCGGCCCATGGTCTTCTCGCTCACCAACAGTGCGGCGCCCAAGAAGAACATGACCGCAGTGGACAACGGCAGCAATTGGTCGATCAGCGTTTCCAAGTCAAGCCTGGATGCGAGCAGTGTGTTCGTACAGGCCGGTGTGCTGCTGGACGTCGCATCCGGCGTTCAGATCAAAGGGCAAGCGGCCATCTGCTTCAACGCCATGGGGCGCCTTGTGGCGAACACCGATACCGGCGTGGCCGGCGCCAACTGTGACACCAACACCAGTACAAGCACGAGCTCATCGGTCTTCACCTACGACATCACCGTGAACGGTGCCGACCGGCCACTGCGTGTGTTGGTCGGTTTCGGAGGGCAGGTCCGCATGTGCGACCCAGCCCGCAAGCTGGCAGATTCTCCTGATGGTTGCCCATGAAGAAAAGCTTCCGCAAAGCCTCCAGTGCGAGGCAGTCGGGCATCGCACTGCTCGAAGCGCTGGTGTCCATTCTCTTGTTCTCGCTGGGCATCCTCGGCCTGATCGGCCTGCAGGCGCGCGCCATCAGCCTGTCGACGGACGCGCAGGACCGCAACCGCGCCGCGTTGCTGGCCAACGATATCGCCAGCGCGATGTGGCTCGGCAAGTCGGTTGTCGTGGACACCAGCGCCAGCTCGGTCTGGCAGAAACGCGTAAGTGACACCGCCAACGCAGGCCTGCCGAACGGCGCCGTGACCGTCGCCGCAGTGACCGGCACCACCAACAGCGCCGACATCCAGATCACCTGGAAGGCACCCGACCGGGCAAGCGCGAAGACCGAACAGAGCAGCACGCTCACCACGCGGGTGACCCTCCCATGAAGCAACGAGGCCTCACACTGATCGAGCTGCTCGTGGCCATGGTCATCGGACTGGTCGTGACGCTGGCCGTGACCAGCATCGTGGTGGTGGGCGAGACGCACAAGCGCGTCACCACCTCGACCAACGACATGGAGCAGGCCGGCGCGTATGCGGCCTATGTGCTCGACCGCGCGCTACGCAGCGCCGGCTCTAGCCTGGCCCAGTCCAGCCAGCCGCCCGACCGGGGCGTGTTCGGCTGCAGGCTCAACGCGGCCTCCCTGCTGCCGGCCGCTGCCGAGTTTCCCACGCCCTTCAAGAAGGCCTTTCTGCCCGGCGCCACGTCCGACCTGCGCGTGGCGCCCGTGCTTATCGGCAAGAGCCAGTCCGACACCGGCTCCGACGTGCTGGTCGTCATGGGCGGCGATGCCGTGGCGGGTGGCATACCCCGTGGCCTGACGGACCCTGGCAGCGCCACGACGCTCGCAATGGACAACACGGTCGGTGTGTCCGCAGGCGACCTCGTGCTGGTCAGTCAGCTGAACACGACGGACTGCTTGCTCGAACAGGTCACCGGCACCACGGCCAAGGTGTTGACCCTGGGCGGCAAGTACTACACAGCCGGCAAGTCCACCTCGCTGGAGACACTGGCTGCAAGCACCTCGACCTACGTCACACCGCTGGGCAATCCTGTGAACAGCAATGTCCAGTTCCAGCTTTTCGGCGTGGGCGACAACCACACGCTGGTCGGCTATGACCTGCTGCAGGGCGCCGGCAATGTCACGCAAGCGCTTGCCGACGAAGTGGCCGAACTGCATGCCATCTATGGCCTGGACAGCGACGGCGACGGCATCCTCGACAGTTGGGCGGATCCGGGCGCCACGGGCTTCGACATCGCCACCGTCATGAAGGCGCCGGCCACGATGCGACAGATCGTCGCCGTTCGCGTCGCGCTGGTCATGCGCGGCGTGAACAAGGAAAAAGACGTCGTTTCGCCGCCCAATCTCACGCTGTTCGGCGACTTCCAGGACGCGTCGAAGAAGTCGCTCGAACACCTCGTGACATTGAGCACCGACGACGATCGGCACTACCGCTACCGGGTCGTCGAATTCACCATCCCGCTGCGCAACATGCTGCTGCTATGAAGATTTCCATGTCCTTGCGGGCCGCGCGCCAGCGCGGCTTCGTCCTGCTGTTCTGCCTTATCGTTCTCGTGATCCTGCTGGCTGGCGGCGTGGCGGTGGTGCGCTCCATGAACACGTCCCTGACATCCGCCGGCAACCTGGCCTTCCGGCGCGACCTCGTGAACCAGGGCGAGCGCGCCGTGTCCCTCGTGCTGGCCAAGTTCGCCGGTACCGGAACGCTCGCGAATGCGACGGACGATCTGCCCGGGGAGAACTTCAAGGCGACCAAGCTCGATACCAACACGCAGGGCGTGCCGAATGCGCTGCTGGACGACAAGACATTCGCCGCCGTCGGCAAGGCGTCCAACGACATCGCCGACGCCGCCGCGCAGGTGAGCATCCGCTATGTGATCGATCGCCTCTGCGGCAGTACCGGCCCGGCCACCAGCACCGGCTGCGTGCAATCTTCCGCGGCCCCGGCCGGAGGCACCGTCACGCCCACGCCGCCGCCGGCACCACCCACCGCAACGATCTATCGCCTGAGCCTGCGCGTCAGCGGTCCCCGCGACACGCAGGTGTTCATGCAGTCGACATTCACCAAACCGGATTGAGAAGGCACAGCATCTCCATGACAAGCGTTTTTCGTCGTTCATCGACAGTGGCCTCCAGAGCTGGTCTGATCGCAGTCGCATTGCTGGGCTTGTCGAGCACGGCTGTGCTGGCGGCCACCGCGAAGCTGTCCGATCAGCCTGTCTTCGCAACGGCCGACGTCCCGGGCAACCTGCTGCTGGCACTGTCGGTGGAATTCCCCACTGCGATCAGCGTGGCGAACCTCAACGACTACGCAGATGCCACCGAGTACCTGGGCTACTTCGATCCCCGCAAGTGCTACACGTACACGTACGTCGAACCGGTCGTGAAGAAGGGTGCCGCATCCAACAGCTACTTCCAGCCGGCGGGTGCGGCCACTGGCTCCAGCAAGCACCGTTGTTCGGGCCAATGGAGCGGGAACTTCATGAACTGGGTCACGATGCAGACCATCGACCCGTTCCGATGGGCGCTCTCAGGGGGCTACCGCAGCGTCGATACGACGAGCGAGACCATCCTGGAGAAGGCATGGGGCTCCAATCAAGGCAACCTGACAAACTTTCCCCTGCGGGGATCCGACCAGCCCACGGGCCACAGCCTGCCCAGCGCCCTGATCTCCGCTGTCACGCCATTCAGCAAGTGGAGCAACTTCAACTCGAGCATCTGGTCGCGCGGCAACACCATGGTGTTCACCGGAACGGGAGACCTCACAGGGACTGGGGACCTCACCGAGACGGGAGACGACCTGAGCAATCTCGACTCTGCGAATAGATCGAAGAGGGCAGACTCTCTCTACCGGGTTTACATCAGGGTCAAGGTCTGCGACACCGCGGCCACGGCCGGCGGCGTCGAGGCCAACTGCATCAAGTACGGAAGCAACTACAAGCCGGAAGGGCTGCTGCAGCAGAACGCCAGCAAGATCCGCTACGGCACTTTCTCGTTCCTGAATGCCGGGGGTGATACGCAGCAAGGCGGTGTGCTGCGGGCGCCAATGGGCTTCATCGGGCCAACCTACCCGCAGCCGTTGTCCACCGCAGTGGTTACCAACACCCGCGGCGAGTGGGACGCCACGACCGGCATCATGACCACCAATCCTGACACCGCTTCTGCGACGGCCAGCGGCGTGTCGCAGAGCGGGGTGATGAACTACCTCAACAAGTTCGGCCAGGTCGCGAAGAGCTACATGACGAACGACAACGTCAGCGAGCTCTACTACGCGGCGCTGCGGTACTTCGAAAACCTCGGCAATGTGGCGGAGTGGACCAATTCGGTCGCGGCCAACGCGACAGACAGAGACACCAAGCTCGATGGATTTCCGGCAGTGGTCGACTGGAAGGAGAAGGACCCCATCGTTTACTC
Organism: Variovorax nivicola; assembly: GCF_051216475.1. NCBI lineage: Bacteria > Pseudomonadati > Pseudomonadota > Betaproteobacteria > Burkholderiales > Comamonadaceae > Variovorax > Variovorax nivicola. The sequence goes on from NZ_JBPJZK010000015.1 coordinate 64,822, forward strand.
CTGCCAGAAGAATTTCATTCTGGGCATCGGCGACGAAAACACCCACTACGACTACAACGTAGGAGGAAGTTCAGTCAGCAGGCCGCGGGCCATTCCTGCAGCGGTGGCGGGGGACACGCTGAACAAGGCCGATGCGTGGACGAAGAATGTGCAAGCGCTCGAGGGCTTGAAATCGACCCCTTGGTGGAACAGCACTGCGACCTACTACATCGCAGGCTTGGCTTACGGCGCGCACATCAACGACATCCGCCCGGACCTGACCGGTGTCCAGAACATCTCCACCTATTGGATGGATGTCATGGAATTCCAGCGGGCCAAGGACCGGAATCCCTACTACCTGGCGACCAAGTACGGCGGCTTCAGCGTGCCCGCAAGCTACGACGCGGCCAACACCACGTCGCCGCTGACGCAGAACTGGTGGAACACGGCGGGCGACAGTATCGACATGAACGGCAATACCCGCCTGCGGCCCGACAACTACTTCCTGGCGGGCAATGCAGGGCAGATGGTGAGCGGCCTGAAGTCGGCATTCACCGACATTGCCAATGCCATCAAGGCATACACCACGTCTTTCTCCCTCTCGTCCGCGCAGGTGTCTTCCACCGGCAACGCCTCCTATGCGTCGCAATACGACTCCAAGGGATGGACGGGTGTTTTGACGGCCAGCACCATCAGCTTCACAAGCGACGGCACACCGTCGGCCGCACCGGCCTGGTCCACCAGCAGCACGCTCGAAACCCAACTTGCCAGCGGTGGTTGGGACGGGGCGCGGCGCGTCGTCACGTGGGATGGCAGTAAGGGCGTCGCATTCCGTGCCGCCAGCGTGACCTCGGCACAGCTGGCCGCGCTTACGCCTGCCTATGCAACGGGCAATACCAGCACCGACTACCTCAACTACCTTCGGGGCGACCGCAAGAACGAAACCGCGTCGACCGTCGCCGGAAGCACCAGGGCCCTGCGCGCTCGAACTCTCCTGCTGGGCGACATCGTCAACGCGAAGGTGACACCCGTCGGGCCGCCCATCCAGAGCTATTCGGAGAACAGCAACCCGGGTTATGCCGCATTCAAGGCCAAGTGGACCGGCCACCGTTCCACCATGGTCTACATCGGCTCGAACGACGGCATGCTGCACGCCTTCAACGGTGCCCTCTCGGGCACCGCTGCCGGAACGGAGCAGTTCGCCTACGTGCCGAGCACCTCGTTCCAGGGGCCGAATGGCACGCCGCAGGTGGACGGGCTGGCGCAGCTCGGCAACCCCAACTACGCCCACCACTACTACGTGGATGCGACACCACTGGCCTTCGATGTCGACCTAAACAGCGCCGGCGGTGTCTTCACCACCACGAGCAATGGCAGCAATGCCGACTGGCACACGCTGCTGATCGGTGGACTCGGCAAGGGCGGCAAGAGCTTCTACGCGATCGACGTGACCGACCCGGCCAGCATGACCAGCGAGGCCGCGGTGGCGGGCAAGGTGAAATGGGAATTCACCGACACCACCATGGGCTACAGCTACGGCGCGCCTACGGTCGTGAAGACCAAGAAGTACGGCTGGGTCGTGCTGCTGACCTCGGGCTACAACAACAGCGATGGCAAGGGCTATCTGTACATCGTCAATCCGAAGACCGGTGCGTTGCTCGAGAAGATAGCGACGCCGACGTCTTCCAATGGACTCGCGCAGGCCTCCGCCTACGTCGCCGATTTTGCCGACAACACGGCCGATGCCTTCTATGCGGCAGACCTCGACGGACAGCTCTGGCGCTTCGATCTCACAGCCGCCAAGGGCAGCACCGCCACTTACCCGGCGCCGACCCTACTGGCCACGCTGGCCGATGCATCCGGCACCGCGCAGTTCGTCACGACCACGCCCCTGATCGAGATCAATCCCGTCACGCGCAAGCGCTTCGTGCTGCTCGGAACCGGCAAGCTGCTGGACTCATCGGATGTGAATTCGAAGGCCGCGCAGTCGTTCTACGCCATCATCGACGGAACGGCCGGCGCCTTCAGTACCGTTCGCACCCCGATCACCCGCGCAAAGCTCACGCAGGTCGCCGACGTGACGACGGGCACCACATTGTCGAACACCTCGCTCGGCTGGTACCTCGACCTGGGCACCGACACCAATGTCAGCTGGCGCATGGTTTCCAACCCCGTGGCCTTCAACGGCGTCGTGGCCTTCTCCAGCCTGCTGACGACGGGCGACGCCTGCAGCCCGTCGGGGCAGAGCCGGGTCTATGCCATCAACTACGGCACCGGAAAATCGGTGCTGCTGTCGTCGCTGACCGGCTATGTGGCCATCGCCGCCGCCGTGACCGATCTGCGTTTTGTCGGTGTGGGCCGGAACATCCAGCTCATTGCCGGAACGACCAAGGGGGATATCACCAAGATTCCCACCGACCCGAAGAGCGGCATCTCGTTGCGCCTGTTGAACTGGCGCGAAGTGCCCGCAGTGAACTGATGCTGAAAACTACTCGACCGATTCCACAACGCTCCATCGACATGTCTGACGCACGGGCCCACGGATTGCATGCGTTCGGGAGGACAGACATTTCCGTTTTTCGGCTCGGCGTCTACAAGTTGCCGAGCGCCGAAGTCGACGTGATTCGAACCATCATCCAACTGTATGCGAACGACGGCGCTTTTCCGTGGACGCTGGTCAATGCACCGCCGTATGACGCGCTGCTTGTCGATGGGACTGCGACGGAGGCCGAGCGCTCCGAGTTGGCCCGCATGACCGGCTTCGTGCTCGCGCTCACGCGCATGAATTCCGACGAGCGACCCAGTACGCTGGCGCGACCGATACGTGCCGACAAACTGCAGCAGTGGCTGAACAGCACCGAACGCGCTTTGCGCGAGGCGCAATCGGTGGAGATGGCCGCGGACGATCAAGCCGCCCTGAAAATCGAAGTTTCCAATTCGGTTCGCTTCATGCTTCGGCGCTGGCCTTCGGCCTTGCTGTTGCGCAATGACCTCGACAAGGTGCGGATGGCAAGCCTGCTGTCACGGCGGGCATTGAACGCCATCGAGCTGGCAGACATCAGCGGATTTCCGCTTTCTCAATGCGTCACATTCCTGCATGTGCTGCGAGTAGCGGGCACGCTGGAACTGCATGTGGCGCCAGTTGCCGCGGCACAGGTGGAACCATCGAGATCCATGGAATCCGATGCAATCATCCGCAGCGGCTATGCGCGGAGCCTCGTCAACGGCATCCGTCGCCGGCTGGGCCTCGGAATGCCGTGAAGGAATACAGGATTCTTTTCACGGGAACCGTGGGTGCGGGCAAGACGGCGGCGATTGGATGCGTGCGTAAGGTATTGCCTGTCATGATTGATCTGCCGAACTCTGACGCGTCGGTCGCGAAAGCATTCACTATCCAGAAAAATCCGGGTGTTTCCGGTCCCTGGCGTGGATGTGCCGCGCAAGGACGAAGTGGTGTTGCTGATCGACGCGCTACTGGCATAGCTCAAAGCCGACAGGTCGGGAGGCAAGCGGGGAGTTCCCAATCAAGTTTTTCCAAAACGGCCAAGGCACTGGCGCAACGCGAAGCGCAGAAATTGCGTGATGAACGGGGGGCGTAACTGCGGTGATGGTAGCCGATAGTTTCCATGTGGCTTCCGAGACAGGGGACGCTATCGGCCCCGGTTGTGTGGCGGCAATGGCCTGCTCCATTACTGCGATCAGCGACGCCGCCTTCGAGAAGGTCTACTTCGGTCGCAACAGGACCGCGATGATTCGGACAGCGTCGGGCTTCGCCGTCGGCTGCTGCGTGCACCGCTCGCGATGGCAAGCTCGTCGTCAACGTGATTACCCAGGATGGCGCTGTCCTTGCACCAGTCGCCTATCAAACCGCTCAACTGGCCAAGGCTCTCGCCGACGCATCTCAGCCGAGCTCTTTGCCCGCTGGGCGAGCCGAAAAAACCAATAAACACTCGTTGGAGTCGCATCCCATGTCCCTTTTTCCCGTGCTGCGTGCCACGATTATTCCCTTCGCCGTCGCGCTCGCGGCGCTACCGGCCCAGGCCGCCGGCGACACAATGAGCAAGATCCGCGCAACCCGCATGATCGTGCTCGGCGTGCGCGAAGCCGCGCCGCCCTTTTCGTTCGTCAATGCGCAGAGGCAGCCAGTGGGCTATTCGGTTGACCTGTGCCTGAACGCGATCGAAGAGATCAAGCGCGAGCTCAAGCTTCCCGACATCAAGGTTCAGTACAAGCTCGTGGCCGGCCCGGAACGCATCCCGAAGCTGCTCGCCGGCGAAATCGACCTCGAGTGCGGTTCGACGACCAATACGATGGCGCGCCAGGAGAAGGTGGACTTCAGCTACACCTTCTTCGTCGCCTCGATGCGCGTGCTGACGAGCAAAGACCTTCAGGTGGAGACAGTGAAGGATCTGAAGAACCTGCGGGTCGCGCTGAGCAAGGGCTCGACCTCGGAAAAGCTCTTCAAGCAACTCGCCGATGGAGAACTGCGCGACGCGCGGTTCTCCACCTACGAAAACAACGGAGAGGCCTACAAGGCCCTGAAAGAAGGCAAGGTGCGCGCATTTGCGCAGGATGATTCGCTATTGCAAGGCCTGGCATCAAATGACAAGGCGCTCGATAGGCTAAGCCTGAGCAGGCTCGCGCTGTCGGTCGAACCTTACGCGGTGATGGTGCGCAAGGGTGATACGGCGTTGCTCGCGGCCGTCGACCGGAGTCTCGCGCAGCTGTACGCGAGCGGCGAGATCAACGCGCTTTACGACAAGTGGTTCAAAACCGATGCGCTCACCATCAAGATGGGGCGCCTGACACGAGACAGCTTTGTTCGGCCGAACAAGCAGGCCGGCATCGCGATGGTGCTCGGCTATTCGATCTGAGTCGCCGTCCGATGTGCGCATCGACGGCAGGGCCATCGCACAGAGCTCGCATCGACTGCTTGATCGTCGGGGGGCCCTTTGTTCTTCGTGCGTTTTAGGGCGGTGCGCTTCACCCAGGAGTAGGAGTTCATGGTCGGAGGGTTCTGCATCCTGAACGGGGCCATGGCCTACGTTGCCGAGGTTAGCCGACGCGCCTCCCGTTGCGCGAGCGCTCTATGACTGAGTGCTTGCGCTACAACTCGGCCGCCGTGTCCATCTGTGAGTTTGGTGGGTACGCTGGCCGAGCCAATTGGGGGATTCAAGACGGGTTTGCCGGCTTTCAATTACCCACAATTCTGTGAGCGCGATCGGCGTCATGTCGGCCGAATGATCATGATGTCCGTTGATCGGCGAACAACGAGATATGGGTCGACAAGAACCGATGGCAACGCTCGCAGGATTCACCAATGCCGGCAAGACACTAAGTGTTGGATTCCGCCGATCTCTGACCCAACACTGTATCAGCCGCGTGCCCAGATACGCCTCCAACCGCGGGATGCGTCGGCTCATCGTGGCCGAAGACATGCGCAGCCGTCGCGCGGCCTCGGCGAAGCTGCCGCAGCGCGCAATCTGCACGAACATGGCGACTTCATTTAAGTCGAGCACAGAAGTTCCTTCCGCCAATGGCCGGGGGTCATCAGCGCCGTGATCGCAGCGCCGATGAGTCGCAGCCGGTGCCAACACCAGCGTCGACCCAACCTGCCCGTGTAATCCTGTGGATCTCCGGCAACCCGGCCCGCACCCATGTCGGCCTCTCGTCCAACGGACCGTGGTGCACTTCAAGGCCGGCCTCGGCGCACAAGACTAGGCCGGCTGCAATGTCCCAGGCCTGCACGCGATGCTGCAGGTGCCCATCGAGGCGGCCGAGCGCGCTGAAGGCCAGGCCCAGGGTGGTGCAACGGTAGGACTCGACCACCCACCCCGCCTCGCGCAGGCGGCGCGTCGTGGCCAGCGCGTCCTCGAGATCCAGGTCGGCGTCGCCGACCGAGGCCAGGTGCACGTCTCCGAACGGCCGCTGCGGCTGCGCTGCAAGCCCGTTGACGAACAGCCCGAAGCCGGCCTCGGCGCCGACGATCAGGTCCAGCGCCGGAAACGCGATCACACCGATGCTCGGCTTGCCGCCACGCACCAGCCCGAGCGACACGCCCCACAACGGCAGGCCGCGCAGGAAGTTGCTCGTGCCGTCGATCGGATCGATGAACCAGGTGGCATTCGCGCTGGGCCACCCGCCGCCCTCTTCGCCAATCACCGCATCGCCGAAGAATTCCAGCGCGAGCCGCGCGCGGATCAACTGCTCTACTTTTTCGTCGGCTGCCGACACGAAGTCCTGTGGCCCCTTGGCACGCATGCGCAGATTGCCGCGGTCGTTGAACGCTTCGAGCGCGCATGCGGCCGCGTCGGCCACGATGCGGTGCGCTCGCGCCAGTCCGTCGGGCATTCCTGCGCGAACCTGGCCCGGTTCGTTCGCCGCGGTCATCGCACGGCTCCCGCACCCTGGCGATGTTTGCTGCGTGCCAGGTAGGCCACCAGGTCCGGCACGACATCGGTCTGAATCGCACCCACGCCGATGTCGAGCAGGCGGCCCCAGACGGCATCGGCATCCTGCAGCGCATGCGTGTCATTGAAGTCCAGGCTGTGCGAGCAATCGATGGTGTTGACCCACAGGCGCGCGCCCTGGCGCCGTAGTTCGTCGCGGCCGGCCTCGAGGTCTGCAAGGTCGGCGAAGCCCACTTCGTACATCAGGCAGCCCAGCGGCTCGAGCCAGCGCAGGTCTTCGGCAAAACGGCCGGGGCGGGCCTGCATCATCGGCACGAAGGCGATGCGGCCGAAGAAGGGGCTGGCCCGGACCTGGTCCACGTGCCGCTGCTCGGTGATCGTGGCCTTGACGAACACCTGGTCGGCCATGCCCGCGGCAATGACGGCCTGCGCGACGTGGTCGGCCATCAGCGTGTCCTTGACGTCGATGTTGACCACCACGCGGTCGCGCGCCGCTTCGAGTGCGCTGGCCAGCGTGGGCAGGCGCTCGTGCGTCGGCACCAGCGCGCTGCCGCCGTCGCGGGGCTTGAGGCGGGCCCGGCGCACCTGGTCGAAATCGAGCGCGGCCACGGCGCCGCGGCCGGTCGTGGTGCGTTCCAGCGTCGGGTCATGCAGCAGCACCAGCACGTCGTCGCGCGTGGCGCGCACGTCGAGCTCGATGATGTCGGCGCCCTGCGCAATGGCGTCGTCGAGCGCGGAGATCGAGTTTTCGGGGAGCTCCCGCCAGGCCCCACGGTGCGCGGCCACGAGCACGCGGGGGTTCGAGGGGCCGATGAGTGCGGTGGTCGAGATGCAGGAGTCGTCGGTTGGCAAGAATGCGGAAACAGCCATTGCGGGTGATTGATGTTGAAAGAGAAGTGAACGAAAAGTGAGCGGCTCGCCGGCACGCTTTCAGACCTTGCCCATGCCCGCGGCCATCAGGTCGTCGCGCAGGATGCGCCCCGACAGCACGAACACGACCAGCACCGGCAGCAGAAGGATCAGCGCCACCACCGCGGCCAGCGGGAACTGCAGCGAATACGGGTCGAGGTGGTGGTACAGCAGCACGGGCAGCGTCTGTACCGCCGGCGCGCCGACGAGGAAAGTCTTGTCGAACTCCTCGAAGCTGCCGACGAAGGACAGCAGCGCGCCGGCCAGCAGCCCCGGCGTGCACAGCGGCAGCGCCACATGCCACACGGCGCGCAGCGGGCTCGCGCCGAGCGAGCGCGCGGCGTGGATCAACTCGTCGGGCAGGGTCTCGAAGCTGGCCACGAGCAGCCGGATCATCAGCGGCAGCGTGCCCACCATCTGCACCAGCACCACGCCGGGCACGGTGTAGGTTAGGCCCCATCCGAGAAACACCTGCCCCACGCCCACTGCAACGACGATGCCCGGCACGATCACCGGCGCCAGCACGAACACCTCGACCGCGCGCTTGCAGCGCAGCGGAAACTTGGCCATCGCCCAGGCCGTGGGCAGTGCCACGATCGCTGTGAGCGCAGTCACGAGCACGGCGACGGCGGTGCTGGTGATCGCCGCGCCCAACACGTCGCCATCGTCGAACACAGACCGCCAGAGGGCGCCGGTGTAGCTGCTGGGCAGCAGGTCCGGTGCGGGCCAGCGCCCGGCCACGCTCCACAGCACCAGCAGCAGCAAGGGCAGTCCCAGCGCCAGTGCGAGTGCCGCGAACAGGCCCGCCGACACCCAGATCCGGTCTTCGGGCTCGAAGCGCCGACGCGCCGGGGAGATCAACGCCGCCTCACTCATGGTCGTCCTTTCGGGCGCTGCCGCCCAGCAGCCGGGCAGCCCGCGCACTCAACGCGTAGTAGCCCAGCAGCACCGCGACCGCGAAGGCGCTGAGCAACATGCCGATGGCGTAGACCAGCGGCAGATGGCCGCTGCCGAACTCCGCGTACATGTGCACGGCCAGCGGGCGCGGAGAAGGCGGCCCCACCAGATCGGGAATGGCGAATGAGCCCATGGTGCCGATGAAAGTCAGCAGCACCGCGGCCGAGATGCCGGGCAGCGCCATCGGCAGCTCCACCCACAGCAGCGTGCGCCAGCGGCCTGCGCCCAACGTGCGCGCGGCGTGGCTCACCTCCTGCGGGATGGCGGCGAAGGCGCCGGTGATCACCAGGGTCATGAAAGGCAACTGCTTCCACACCGAGGTCAGGATGACGCCCACGCCCCAGGGGTCGCGCACCAGGCGAGGCAGCGCGAGGCCGAACGGCGCGGCCAGCCGGTCGAGGAAGCCGCCGCGTTCGGCCAGGGTCATGACGATCAGCGCGGCAATGATGCCCGGCACCGCCATCGGTATTTTGTAGAGCCCGTTGAACCATGCGCGCCCGCGAAAGTGGCGGCGCAGCAGCAGCGCCAGGCCGATCGAGAGGACGAGCGTCACCAGCAGCGGAGCGACGCCGTAGTAGATCGACACGAGGAGCCCGCTGCGCAGGGCCGGCCGAGTGAAGACCTGCGCATAGTGCTCGAGCGTGAAGCCGGCCAGTCCCTGATCGAGCCCCAGGCTGCCCGCCAGGCTCCACAGCAGCGGGCCGGCGAACAGCGCGCCAAGAAAGACCAGCCCGGGCAGCAGGCAGGCCCAGGCCAGCAGCCGGGCGCGGGTGTCCGCGGTGAACGCGCTCTTCATCACGGGCGGGCCCCGTGGCCCGGGTCTTCGCCCGCGCACTTCAATGCGTGCAGGCGCTCTGCGGCAGTGACGCTCACGCGCTGCCCCACGGGCAGCAATGCCGCGCCATCGCCGGCCGTGACGGTGACGCGCAGGCTCAGATCCGCGATACGCACCGTGTAGTTCAGCTGCGCTCCGGTGAAACTCGCGGCCGTGACCTCGCCGGCGCCTTCGGCATCGGGCACGACCCACAGGTCCTCGGGCCGCAGCGACACCAGCGCGGAGTCTGCGCCGTCGGCCAGGTCGTCGATGGCGGCGGACGCGCCCCAGGGCAGCATCACCCTGCAGTCCTTGCCGCGGCCCGTGACCGGCAGGCGCAGCAGGTGCGTGTGTCCAAGGAAGTGCGCCGTGAATGCGTCCACTGGCCGGCGGTACAGCGCGAGCGGGGTGCCGCTTTCGACGATGCGCCCGGCGTTCATCACCATGATGCGGTCCGACATCGCCATCGCCTCGGTCTGGTCGTGCGTGACGTACAGGCTGGTCGTGCCGACGCGCCGGTGCAGCGCGACCAACTCGTCGCGCAGGCTTTCGCGCAGCTTGGCGTCGAGGTTGGACAGCGGCTCGTCGAACAGCAGCAGTGCCGGCTGCATCACGATCGCGCGCGCCAGCGCCACGCGCTGCTGCTGCCCGCCCGAGAGCTGGCGCGGCATGCGATCCAGCAGGCCGTCGAGCCTGCAGATGGCCACGGCATGCTCGATGCGGCGGGCCTGCTCGGCCGGCGCGACCTTCTTCATGCGCAGGCCAAAGCCCAGGTTCTTGCGCACGCTCATGTGCGGGAACAGCGCATAGGTCTGGAACACCATGGCCACGTCGCGCTGCTCGGGTGGCAAGGTGTCGATGCGCCGCCCGCCGAGCCGGATCTCGCCGCCGCTGCCGCTCGCGATGCCCGCGACGATGCGCAGCAAGGTTGTCTTGCCGCAGCCCGAAGGTCCCAGCAGCGTGACGAACTCGCCATGCGGCACTTCGAGGTCGGTGGGCGCCAGCGCCACGGTCGAACCGTAGGATTTGTGAACGCCGCTCAGTGTCAGGGAGGCCATCGTTTGCCGCTTCAGGAAATGGAGGATGGAACAGGGGATGGCGTGCTCAGCGCTTCGCGAGCACCTTGTCCTCGAACGCGCGGATCAGCCCGCGCGTCACCAGCCAGTTGGCCGGCACGGAGCGCGTGCGCATCTGCGCGGCGGGCACCAGGTAGGGTGCCGTTGCGGCGCTCGCGACGGCCGCGGGGTCGACGTCGTTGCGCGGCGAACGCGAGGCGTGGTGCTCCAGCTTCCAGACCTGGAACTCGCGGTCGAACGCCATGTCGATGAACAGCAGCGCCGCGGCCGGATTCTTGGCATTGGCCGGCACGATCAGGCCGTCGCCGCTGGCGGCCATGCCGCTCTCGAGCAGCATGAGCCTGAAGCTGGACGGCAGTTGCCTGTCGCGCACGAACGCCAGGGACAGGTCTTCCCACGTCGTGCCGATCCATGCCTGCCGGTTGTTGAGCAGGTTCAGCGTGTCGGCGTTGCCGTTGGTCAGCTCTGCCACCTTGAGCAGTTGCGTGAGGTAAGCCCACAGCGGGTCCAGGCAGCGCGTGGTCGCGGCCCATTGCACGGCCTCGTCCTCGGTCATGCGCGCGCTCGCGAGCGTCTTGCGGCATGCCGGATCGCTGGCGAAGTGCAGCGCGGCCGCATACAGGAACCCGCTGCCGGAGCCGCCCTTGGCGGGCGAAGTGAGGGCGAATTTCCCGGGGGTTTTCTGCGCCCACGCCAGCAGCGACTCGAAGTTCGCGGGCACCTCGGCGGTGGGCAGCAGCGCGCTGTCGTAGCCCAGCGCGGTCTGGTTGAGATGCACCAGCGGCCATGCGCCGCCGGTGTCCACGCCGAAGATCGCACGCTTGTATTCGGCAGGAACCGCCGAGAGATTGGGCATGACATTGGCCAAGTCCAGCTGTGCGATCACGCCGGCGGAACGCAGCACCTCGAAGCTGTCGGTGCTCCCGGCGAAGTACACGTCCACCGGCGAAGGCGCACCGGCCTTGTGGACGGCCATCAGCTGCTGGTTGGCCTGCGCCTGGCGCACGTTGCGGTACTCGACCTTGATGCCGTAGCGCGCCTCGAAGCGCGGGATCAGGCCGAGCTTCCACACCGGATCGAAATTGCCCGCGAAGTTGTAGAGCATGAGCTTGCCTTCGCGCCGGGCCACGGGTTCGAGCACCTTGTAGAAGTTGTCGCGCGTCAGCGCGGCCGCATCGAAGTCGGCGTACTTCAGCGAAGCCTGTGCATGGGCGCCGAGCAGTGCGCCGACCAGCGCGACCGCCTGCAGGACAAGCAATGCGGTGGTGCGGAGCATCGAAGACATGGATATGGACATGGATACGGACCCGGGTTGCCGGCTATTCGGCACGGAAATTGACGTCGAAGACAACGAGCGCTTCCTCTGCACCTTCGGACTTGCAGGTGAAGCGGCGCACCGCGGCCTGAACCGCGCGCTGGTATTCGCGCGGGCCCGACAGCAGGTTCACGTCGAGCACGGCGTCGCCGCGCACGCGGAACTGCACCTTGACCGTGGCGGCCAGACCAACCCGCTCGAAGACGCCGGCCAGCCCGCTCTGCAGCGCGGCCTGGTAACCCGGGCACACCACGCCCACACTCGACGATGCCGCCCGGGCCGGCGTGGGGGATGGCACTGGTGCGGCCGGCGGCGATGGTGCCGGTGCAGGGGCTGGTTCGGGACTCTGCATCGCAACGACGGGAGGCGCCGGTGCCGGCACGGGAACAGGCGCGGGCGTTCGCACGACCTCGGGCCGCGGCGCGCGGGCCGGCTGCGGCGTTGGCGTCTTGCGGGCCTCGACGATCTTCTCGACCTTCGGCGGCTTCACCTCCTGGACGATGACGGCTTCCAGCGGCTTCCGGGCGACGGCCTCCACCGCCTTGCGCGCCAGCCCGGTGACCAGCGCATAGCCGATCAGCAGGTGTAGCCCCACCATCACCGCCAGGCCCGCGGGGCCGAAGCGGTTCGCTGGCTTGAAGTCCTTCACGCGGCCGAGGCTCGCAGCAGGCATGGTCGCGCTCATGGAGCCAGCGCCTGTGAGCTGACGATGCCGATCCGGGTCAGGCCGGTGCGCTGCGCCGCGGCCAGCACGGCAGCGACCACCTCGTATTTCGCCTTGCGGTCCGGCCGCAGGTACACCGGCGGCTGATCGGGCCGCGCGACGAGCTGTTCCATGCGGCGCACGAGCTCGGCCCGGTCGGCCAGCGGCTCGCCGTTCCACGCCACCACGCCGGCGGCGCTGACGTCGACGTGCAGCACTTCGGGCCTGGGTTCACTGGGCGGCGCACTGACCGTGGGCATGTTCAGATTGACCGCGTGCAACTGGACCGGGATGGTGATGATCAGCATGATCAACAGCACCAGCATCACGTCGATCAAGGGCGTGGTGTTGATGTCCGCGACCGGCGCGTCTGCCGCAGCGCAGTGGCGTGGGGTTTTCCTGTTCTTGCGCATGGTTCAGTCGTTGGCCGGAGGTTCGGTGATGAAGCCCACCTTGGCAATGCCGGCGCTCTGGCAGGCGTCGATGACCCGGCCCACGGGCTCGTAGTCGCTCGCGCCGTCGCCGCGGATCTGCACTTCGGGCTGCGGGTTCATCGCGGCCACTGCGCGCAGCCGCCCGGCCAGCGCCGCGTCGTCGGGCAGGCGGCTGTCGAGCCAGTAGATGTCACCGCGGGCGTCCACCGAAATCACGACGTCCTCCGCCTTGCTCACGCGCACTTCGTTGCGCTCCTTGGGCAGATCCACCGGCACCGCATGGTTCGCAACCGGGATCGTAATCAGGAAGATGATCAGCAGCACCAACATCACGTCCACCAGCGGTGTGGTGTTGATCGCCGAGACGACCTGGTCTTCGTCGCCATCGGCAGCGGGGATGTTCATGGCCATCGCGTTGCTCCGGTCTCAAAGACGCGTCATGCGGCCTGCCTTGGGGGCGATACGAGCTGCGTCGTGTACAGAAGCAGCGCCGCGTGCAGTTCGCCGCCGAAGTCGCGCACCTCGTCCATCACGCCGACATTGCGGCGCAGCAGCCAGTTGTAGCCCAGGACCGCGGGCACCGCGACGGCCAGGCCGATGGCGGTCATGATCAGCGCCTCGCCCACCGGACCGGCGACCTTGTCGATGCTGGCCTGCCCCGCCACACCGATGGCGGTGAGCGCATGGTAGATGCCCCAGACCGTGCCGAACAGCCCGATGAAGGGCGAGGTGGACCCCACCGTCGCGAGGAACGACATGCCGTTGCCCAGGCGCCGCTGCACGCGCTCGGTGGCGCGGTGGATGGACAGCTCCACCCAGTCGCAGAAGTCGACCTTGGCCTGCAGCCCCGCATGCTTGCGGGTGGCGTTCAGGCCTGCATCTGCAATGAAGCGAAAGGGGCTGCCGTCGGCCAGCTTTTCGACGCCCTCTTCGGTGCTGTGGGCACTCCAGAATTCACGCCCTGCGTTGGCCGCCTGGCGCTTCATCTTGCCCTGCTCGAGCAGCTTGGTCACGATGAGGTACCAGGTGCCCATGCTCATGATCGCCAGGATCACGAGCACCGTCCGGGCCACCAGGTCGCCCTGGCTCCACAGCGCGTCGAAGCCGTAGGGGTTGCCGACGGTGGCCGGGGTTGCAGCGAAGGCTTGCGAGCCAAGGCACATGCCGCATGCAGCAAGGGTGGCGAAGCGGTGCAGCGCGTGCCGCGCACGCTCGGGAAGTCGGCGTTGTTTCTTCATGGGTTGGAGCGAATGGGTTGAGTGGTCAAAGTGCGGGCCATGCGTTGCGCCGTCAGAGCGCATAGGTCATGCCGAACCAGTACGACTTGCCGTTGTCGATCTCCTGGTTGAGCAGGGATTGCCCCGGACCCGTCACGCGGCGCAGCTTCGCGCCGGTGAGGTTCTTCGCCTGCAGGGCGAAGGACAACGCCTTGCTGTACTGGTAGCGCACCTGCATGTCGACCGTCTTGATCGCGGCGTAGTAGATGTCCAGTGCCGAGTTGGTGGTCGACAGGGAGGTCAGGGTCTTGCCGGTGTAGTTGTAGGCGACCTGCCCGCTCCATGCGCCGCGACCCCACAACAGGGCCAGGTTGGCCATGCGCGTGGGCGAATCCTGCATCTGGGGCATGGCGCGGCTGGTGCCGTTGCTCATGCGCACGCTCGCGGGCTTCTGGTTCATGAACGTGAAGTTCGCGGCCCCCCCGAAAGCGTTGAAAGGCGCCGGCAGGAAGTCGAAGTGCACATCGGTCGCGCCGAGCTCCAGGCCGTTGACCTTGGCCGTCCCGACGTTGGAGGCCTGCGTCAGATTCTGCGTGTAGCTGGCGCCACCGATCATCAGGTTGTTGGTCGAGGTCAGGCGTGCGATTTCGTTGGAGATGTTCTTGTCGAACAGTGCCACCGACACCATCGAATCGAGCGAAGGATGCCACTCGAGCGAAGCGTCGAGGTTGCGGGACTTGCGCGGCTGCAGGTCCGGGTTGGCCTGGGTCGTGGTGATGATGTTGCCGGCGACGGAGCTGGAGTTCTGCCCCAGGTCCGAGTAGATCGGACGCGCCAGCGAACGGCCCAGGCCGGTGCGCAGGCGCAGGTCGGGCTGGATGTCCCAGCTCAGGTTCACCGAAGGCAGCATGTCGGTGCGGCTGGACGATTGCGATGTCTGCCCGTAGGTGGTGGACTGGTTCAGCGGCGTGGGCATCCAGGTTTCGATGCGCGTGGCGGCATGCTCGACGCGGGCGCCGGCGGTCGCGGTGAAGTTCTCCAGCTGATAGGCCGCCATGCCGTAGGCGGCGCTGATGCGCTCGGAAACATCGAAGTCCTGCGACGTGCTGCGCGCCACCTGATCAGGGGACAGCGTGTAGCGGCCCGGATGGGCAATGAAGTAGGCCTGGGCAAGCGTCGGATCCACCAGCAGCAGCGAGCGCCCGTTGCTGTCGTAGGGAACCACCATCGCACTGCTGGCGCCGACCTGCGCCAGCGTGATCGGCCGGCCGGTGGCGGGGTTGAAACGCTGCTCGTCGAAGTTGTAGTTCTTCGTCAGGTCCCGCAGCTGGAAGCCGGTCTTGAAGCCCCACCCCTGCGCGCCGTCCTCCAGGTTGTGGCTGAGGTTGACCTTGAGCGTGTGCTGGTGCGTGGTCGACTGCTCGACCTGCGAGGTGTTTTCCGTCAGGTTGTAGCGGCTCGTGTCATAGAGGGCGCTGCCGTTCCTGGGCGTGAAGACCGGCACGGCTCCGGGCACCAGCGTGTAGTCGTAGCCCAACGCCGTGCTGTTGCCGGTCGCGAAGGTGTGCAGCTTGGAGTCCTGCCGATAGCTGCCGCTGGCTTGGTTGTACGTCACGTCGATCAGGCCGCGGTCCCAGGGCTGGTATTCGACCCCGGCCTCGACATAGCGCAGCTGGCGGTTCTGGTCGAACTTGGCGTAGTCGGTCTGCGACTGGCCACTCGCGGCGCTGCCGGTCAGGCCGTTGACCGTCACGGGCGAAGAGGCGGTGGTGGTGTTCTGCAGCCACTGCGCGCGACGGTCTTCGTCGTTCAGGTGCTGGAACCAGCCGCCTGTCAGGTGCGCGCGGAAGTTGCTGTGGTTGTCGTATTCGAGCTTGCCGAACAGGCTCTTGCGCTCGCGGATGTTGTCGTAGGTCAGCCAGCGCAGGCGGTCGGGGAAGGCAATGGCATTGCTGACGTCCGCGGTGGCGGGGTTGAGCTTGGCCGCGTTGGTCTGCGCGCCGCCCTTGGGGTAGAAGCTGTAGCTGTCGATCGCGGTGTTCAATGACGACGAGACCCGCCGGAAATAGCTGCCCGACAGCAGCGCACCGAATTCGTTGTGCTCGCCGAAGGTGGTACTCATCGTGCCTTCGAGTTGTCCGGAAGGCGATGATCCGTCGAGGCGCCGGTGATTGGTCCAGTCCGACAGATCGGTACGCAGCGAAAAGTGCTGCCCGGGATTGTCGAATGCGCTGCGCGTGCGCAGGTTCGTCAGGCCGCCGATGGCGTTGCCTTCCATCTCCGGCGTGAAGGTCTTGTAGACCGACACCTGGCTGGCCAGCGACGCAGGAATGACGTCCAGCGAAACGACGCGGCGCGTGGTTTCCGTCGCGGGCAGTGCGATGCCGTCGATCGTGACGCTGTTGTAGTCGGGGTTGAAGCCGCGCAGCGTCATGAATTGCGCCTCGCCGCGGCCGTTGTTGACGATCATCGACACGCCGGGCACGCGCTGCAGCGCCTCGCCCAGGCCAAAATCGGGAATCGAGCCGACCTCGTCGGAAGACACGCCGTCCGACACGACGCGCTCGGCGCGCTTCTCCGCGATCGCCTTCTTCGCCGACAGGGCGCGCCCCGTGATGACCACGGGCGCCAGTTCCGTGGCAGGGGCGGAGGGCTCCGCGGACGACACCGGCGAGGGAGCAGGCTGTGCCTGCGCCCAGGCCTGGGTTACGGAAAGCGGCAGGACGCCCAGGACGAAAGGGGCGCTCAGCAGTGCGGCCCGGCTGAACAATGCTTGCATGAAGGCTCCAGATGAATAAGGGGTTCGTGAGAAGGGCGCGCATCGCCCTGACAACGGTCACGACTCTATTTATTCACTGTGACTGAATTATTAAAAAGAGCACTGATGCTGTAAGAAAAAGAGAATGCGCAGTCTTTTTCTTATTTATGTCACCTTCATGTATATAAACTCGCCGCATGGAAGATGACTTGCACCGCCCCGACACGGGCACGCCGCCACCGGCGTTCTGGCGTACGCCGGCCGACCCCGTGGTGGCCAGCCCCAACGAGCGGGAGCTGCTCGATCTGGTCCGTCGCCAGGGGCGGATGTCCCGCGCAGACCTCGTGCGTGCCACCGGCCTGACGGCGCAGTCGGTGATGCGGCTGGTCGACGAGTTGCGCGACCGCGGCTTGCTTCACCTTGGTGAGACCTTGCCGCGTGAAGGCCGGGGCAAGCCCAGCCAGGCGGTCGAACTGGTGCCCGGCCACGCCTGCACGATCGGCTTTTCGATCACCACGGACAGCGTCAGCTCGGCCATCGTCGACTTCGCGGGCAATGTGCTCGGGCAAAAACACGAGCAGACCCCGAACCTCGATCGCAGCAAGCTGGTCGCGGTGCTGCGCCAGCACACGCAGACGCTGCTGCACACGCACAAGGTCTTGCCGGAGCGGCTGTTCGGCCTGGGCGTGGGCATCACCGGCTTCTTCGTGGGCGAAGGCCGCCGGGTGAACTCCCCCTCGCCGCTGGACGATCTCGCGCTGGTCGATCTGGACGAGCTGCTCACCCGGGAGCTGGGCCATCCCGTGTGGCTGGACAACGACGGCACCGTGGCCGCCGTCGGAGAGAGCATGCTGGGCGTGGGGCGCTGGGCGCGCAACTTCGTCTATCTGTACTTCAGCCTGGGCCTGGGGGGCGGCCTGATCGTCAATGGCCGATGCGTCCGGGGCGCCCATGGCAACGCAGGCGAAGTCGCCGGCATGCTGTCGATACCGGGCATCGAGGCACCCACGCTGGAACTGCTGCGCGAAATGCTGGCCTCGGACGGCCTGGCCTTCGCGGACATCGGCGCGATGCTGGCGCAGTTCAACCCCCACTGGCCGGCCTGCGACCGATGGCTGGAGCGTGCGCGTCCCGCGATGTCGCTGATCGTCTCGGCCATCGTCGCGTTGCTCGACCCCGACGCCATCGTCTACGGCGGGCGCCTGCCGCGGGCGCTGGCCGAACGCCTGATCGCCGGCTCGACCATCGACAACAAGCCCCGGCGCGGGCGCAAGCGGCCCGAACCACGCCTCGTGCCGGCCGAGGCCCCCAGCGATGCCACGGCCATCGGCGCGGCCGCACTGCCGTTCAAGGAGCACTTCTTCCTGTGATTGCGTGATCGGCGTGCGTGAACCTCCTTCGCCCTTAATAATTCAGTCACAGTGATTAAATAGACTGGCGGCGGTTCGGTGTCTTGGCGGCTTGCCCCACCGCTCTCGCACTCATTCGAAGGATCACTGTCATGTCTCCATTGCCGGTCCACCCTGCGGGCAAGGTTCGCGCCGCGCTGTTTCTCGCTTCGGCGCTGCTGTTCGGCGCAAGCTCGCACGGCGCTGCGCTTCTGGCCTGCGGCAGCGATGCGGTTCGCAAGTACGAAGTCGACGGCGATCGTTCGACCGTGACATGGTCATGGTCCGCACGAACCGACGGCAACATGCCCGAGGCCTACAAATCGGGGCTGTTCGACAAGATCGATGAATGCAAGCCTGTTCTCGACGCCAGTGCGGTCCTGGTCACGGCATCGACGGGCGGTGTTGCACTGGTCGACCTGCAGACCGGCCATGCCACGTTCTGGGCACAGGTGGCCATGGCGCATTCCGCCGAGATGCTGCCGGGCCATCGCATCGCCGTGGCTGCATCCCTCGCACCGCAGGGCAACCGCATCGAGATCTATGACGCGAACCTGCCGGGCCGCATGCTCCATGCCACCGAGCTGTACTCGGGCCATGGCGTCGTGTGGGACGAGCGCCGATCCCTGCTCTATGCCCTGGGCCACGAGGCCGTCAGGGCGTACAAGCTGGCGGACTGGGACCCCCCGACGCCGCGGCTGGCATTGGTGGCGTCCTGGCCGCTGCCGGGCAAGGCGGATGGACACGACCTCGCCCGTCTCCCGGGCGACCGCGAACTGGTCCTGAGCACCGACGACGGCGTCTGGCAGTTCGACCCCGATACCGGCGTCTACGCGGCCTATGCGCCGCTGGCCGGCCGGCGCAACATCAAGGCCGTCAGCGTCGAAGCGCGCACCGGCCGCATCGCCTTTCAGCAGCCCGAGGAGCGCTGGTGGTCCCACCACATCCGGCTGCTCGCGCCCGAAGGCGCCATCGCCGTGCCGGACATCCGGCTCTACAAGGTGCGCTGGCTCCCTGACCACCAGGCGCCATGACGGCACCGGCCTCGCAGAAAGTTCTTTGCCCAGTCCGATTTAATAATTCAGTCACAGTGAATTATTAGGATGCGCCAGGGCCCTACTCCAACACCTTCAATCCCTCCCTCCACCATGCAACACCACAGCCTTCGAAAACTGAACCCGGCGAAGACCTTCGCTCTCGCGCTGCTGGCGGCCGCCTGCGCGGCGCCTCAATTCGCCTTCGCGTCCTGCGGCAACACGACGACCAAGATGCGGGAAATTCTCGGCACCAGCTATACCGCCGACACGCTCGTGCTGGCACACCGTGGGCTCTGGGGAAAGTACGCAGGCATCCCTTCCCTGCCCGAAAACTCCAGAGGGTCCCTGTCTCAGGCCGACCTCAAATGCATGGATGGCGTCGAGTTGGACGTCAAGGTGACAAAGGACGGCGTACCCATCCTGATGCACGACTTCAATCTCGGCAGGACAACCAACGTGTATGCCGTCATGGGGGGATCCAAGTACAACCCCATGACCAATCAGGGGCAGAACCCCGCGGTGAGCACCGTAGCCTGGAGCACGATCGAGCGGCTCGGTTTGCTCACACCCGATCGAAGCGTCGCCACCGGCTACCACCCGCCGCGCCTCGACCAACTCTTCGATTACTGGAAGAGCCAGGGCATGACCGTCCCGATGGTCTTCGACACAAAGACGGCCGATGCCGTCAGAGCGGTCCACACGATCGCACTGCAAAAGTTCGGCCGCCCGGACGACGTGGTTGCCGTCAAGGTGAACGCGACGTTGTTCCCTACACCGTCGGCGTTCATTGGCAATGCCAAGTACATCACGGCGATCCCCGTGTTCACCACGAACATGCTGTCCAAGATCGACGTGCCGAGCAGCAGAGCTGCCTGGCAGGGGTACGTCAACACCCTGGAAATCAACGTGAAGCAGGATGGCGGCCTGCTCCAGGGGCAGATGGATACGGCCAAGAGGGCCGGCAAACGCGTGGGCGTATTCCATGCGATCCCGGACGGTCCCGTGTCCGGACAGTTCTACCAAAACACGGGGCAATGCTGCTACCGGCTCTCTGACCTCTTCTTCTCATACTCGGGCGGGAAGGACACAGCCGATCACCGCGGAGACCAGGGCTACCTCCTCTATCAGGGCTTTGGGCTCATCACCACCGACGACCCCGTGGGCGTGAACCGCTTTCTCGGGGATCACGGCAAACGTGTCTCGCACGTCCATTGAATGGCCCTGAGGCCACGCTCCCGGAGACTGCCCCATGGCAAGTGTTGAACGCGCGCGGTGTCTGTTTGCCGCACTGGTACTGGCCGCGGCAAGCTTGGGCCTTCATTCGAGGGCCTGTGCCGCGGAGCCCGCGACGGCGCGCGCAGACAGCGCAGCCATTCGCGAATCCGAAATCAAGCGCCAGTTCGAGGCACAACCGTGGGTGTACGACGAGTACCGCTTGAGCCACATCTTCATCGCGGCGCAAACCGCCGACGCGAAGGCAAGACCCAAAACGCAGCGGTCTGAATCCCAGGCACTGACGCGGGCCCGGATGCTCAAGCGCAAGCTCGACGCGGGAGCGGACTTCGCGAGCCTGGCGCGCGTCGCGTCCGACGACGCCGCGACCGTGCCGTTGGGCGGCGAGCTGTCGTCGATCTTTGGCCTCTATCTGGCCGACGAATTCGTCGTCGCGGTCCGCACGCTGACTGTCGGCGAAGTGTCGAAGCCAGTCCGGGGGGCGAGCGGATACCACCTCATCAAGCTGGAAGAAAAGCACGCCGCCACGCTCGAAACGGCCAGAGGGCTGATCGAGCTTCAATTGCGAGGCGAGGCTCTGCCTCGTTCTCCGGCGGATTGAGTCGAACGTCATGCGCCATCGTGCAAAGCTGAAAGCAACGGTCGTGGCTGTGATCGCTGTGTCGGCGGCTGTCGCAGTGTTCATCGCTTGCCAGGACACGCCGGAACAGCCGAGCGTCGGTGAGCGAAGCGCGCCCGTCGATTCGGCGGCGAGGCGCTATGCGGACGAAGTGAATCGACGCTCGTTGGTGGCAGCAATGACCATGCCGATTCAACCGCCATCGAGTCCGGCGACTGTCGATGTCCAACGAAGCTATGAGGCCGCCGTGCTGTACGCCAATTGCGAGCAGCAGGCGAAAGAAGCCGCGCCAGACACAAGCTCGCCCGACGAGGCCTACGACATCGACCCGAGCGGCGCGCTTGCGGCGCATTTGATGCAAGAGGCCAATGCAAGGAACGCCGAATGCCGGAAGGTCGGCCCCAGCGAATATCGCCAGGTCGATCAACTGTTGCGAACTGCTGCGTCGAATGGAAACCTGGACGCACAGGGGCTCCTGCTGCGCAGACGTGGCGAGGCCCTGCTGAATGGCGCACTCCGGGATCGCGGGCTAGGTGAAGAGCCGGAATTCATCCCCGTCGACGAGAGCGAAGCCAAGACCATCATCTCGGAACTGGAGACGCTGGCGCTCCAGGGGCACCAGGAATCAATGACGGCGCTTGACCAGTTGCTGTCCTCGCCGCTGCCGCCCTTTTCCGACCCGGTGCAGGCGGCGGCATGGCGACTGGTGTCATACCAGCTGCCCAGTGTGCCGTTCCCATCCGATGAGCACTTAGCTGGCAGTGTCGAAGTCCTCGACGACATGGACGAAACCACCAGGCAACGCGTGCTGGCGGTATCGAAGTCACTCTTCGAGCACTGTTGCACTCGATGACACGCTGCCGCCAACCCTGCAAGCCTGGGTATGAAGAGCGACAGCGGTCGGCACCGAGGCGGTTCCTGAGCGGTTTTTCTCCCCGGTTGCTGGTACCTTCGATCTCCATGCCGAGTTCAAGGTATGGCTCTCGGGGACGGCCGCTCCTATCCGGAAGCAATCCGACAGGAAGTTCAGCATCTGCGAGATGCAGAGCGTGCTGACGAGCTACGTGCTCAGATGAGTTGAACGTCGGGTGCTGGCGGAGTGTCCGGTCGGCGCGCCTGCGCTATCTCATGGTTCCCAAATCCCGGACGTCAGCTCGCAGAGATGCCCGATCACCGCGAGCCAGTGGCAGGTTGATGGTATCTCCCTTGCGCCAGCCGAGGCCTGAGCCGCAAGCACATCTTCGTCCACGGGATGAAGGTCGAACAAGCGCTGCAAAGCAGCCATCTCCTTCACCGCCTGCGACCGCCACAACGTCTTGCCCCGGTATGCCAACACCCACGGCAAATCATCCGACACATAGCCCGCCAAAAACTCCGCATGTTCCTCGAGGTCAAGCCACAGCCAGACCCCGATGGCTCTCGCATCGGCAGCCACCTGCTCGTACCGCGGTTTGAAGTCGCGACACTTCTGACACCAGCTCTCGGCGCTGAGAACGACGACGAGCAGCGCCGTTGGGCCGCGCAGCGCGTTCGCAATGGCCGCGGCGTCCCGCCACGGGTCTAGCAGCTTCGTACTCATGGCGAAGTCCACTCACCGTCAGGCACGCGACGAAAACCGATGCGCATTGGCGACGAATGGCGCCTGTCCGCATCAACGCCAATTACGCAACCCCTTGCAGTTCGGCTTCGATCAGTTGACCGGCAAAGTCTGCATCGAGCACGCGCCCCAACAGCAACCTCCGCCCCGTGGGCCACGCCGTGGCACTCGCCCTTACGGCCTCCACGTCGGGCCATGGCAGGCCGTCGTCATCGTCGAGCCCCGCGTCGGCGATGCCTTTGCTCGCGGTGGCCTCGGCGTCGCGGGCAGGCAGCGGCACTCCGGTCAGCGCTTGCCACACCCAGCCGGCATGGCGCGTGCTCTCGGACTCGGCCAGCGGCGAGGTGCAGCGCTTGCAAGAGGCATTGAAGATCGCGCTGCTCACCGTCGAGAAGCTCAAGGTCGAAGTGGCGTACTTGCGTCGCATGAAGTACGGTCGCTCCAGCGAGCAACTCGAGCACGCCCAGCTTGAACTTGTGGGCGGCCAGATCGCGCAGCCAGCATTGAACCCGACGCAGGCCGAGGGCGCCGGCGCCGAAGACGGCGAGCACCATTCCAACATCACGTCCATCGAGCAGGGTCGCAAGAAGCGTCGGGCACGAGAGCGCACCGGAACGCGTGATCTGCCAGCGCATCTACCGCGGTGCACCGTGGTGCACACGCCGCACAGCGGTTGCGACTGCGAGGCCTGCGGCTGCGGCCTTCGCGAGATCGGCCAGGACGTCTCGGAGGTACTCGACTACGAGCCGGGCAGCTTCCATGTCGTGCGACACGTTCGCCCCAAGCTCGCCCGCACGCGCTGCTGCACGATCACCCAGGCGCCAGCGCCGAGCCGCCCCATCGATCGCTGCATGGCCGGCACCGGCTTGCTCGCGCACGTGCTGGTGAGCAAGTATTGCGATCACACACCCTTGTATCGGCTGTGCCAGATCTACGCCCGTGAGGGCGTGGAGCTGCAGCGCTCGACCCTGGCCGACTGGGTGGCCCAAGCGGCACGCCTGCTGAGCCCGCTGGCCGAAGCCATTGGCCACCACGTGTTGGCGGCCGACAAGATCC
The DNA here is from genome assembly GCF_051216475.1 of Variovorax nivicola. Taxonomy (NCBI): domain Bacteria; kingdom Pseudomonadati; phylum Pseudomonadota; class Betaproteobacteria; order Burkholderiales; family Comamonadaceae; genus Variovorax; species Variovorax nivicola. Next base: position 88,324 of record NZ_JBPJZK010000015.1, read on the forward strand.
ACGGCGACGACACGCCGATCCGCGTGCTCGGCGGCGCGGGTGCCAAGGCTCGCACCTGACGCCTGTGGGTGTACGTAAGGGACGACCGACCCGGCGGTGACACAGCGCCCCCGGCGGTGTGGTTCCAATACTCGGCGAACCGCAAGGGCGAAACATCCGGTACGCCACCTGCGGCACTTCAGGGGAATCCTGCAAGCTGATGCCTTCGCTGGCTACCACCCGTTTACGAAGAAGGCCGGGTGATCGAGGCGGCTTGCTGGAGCCAACAATGCCTCCTGATGCTTGAGATGCACCGCGCCAGGAACTGATCCATAGTGCGGTGGGTCCTCACCACTTCATGCGCAGCCCGATGGAGCCCTGCACGGAAGTCTTCACATCCGTCGCGCCGCCCGAGGCCCACAGCTTGCCGACTTCGCCGTAGACGCTGGTCGTCTCATTCAGCGCCAGGGTGAGGCCGCCGGCCAGTTCGCTGACGGTAGAGCCGCTGCGGCCCGTGATGTCGGTCGTGGCGGCAGGTCCGATGAAGCGGGCGACGTCGGCGCCGCCACTCGCCTTGTAGATGTTGAAGCGGCCGTACGGCTGCAGCGTGCCGAGGCTCGTGGAGATCTCGCCCTTCACGCGCACGCCGACGCGCGCGATCCAGCCATCGTCGCTGTCCTGCCGCACGCTCGCACCGGAGATCGCGATGTCGTCCAGGCTGAGGTGCTGGTGAATCAGCTGCAATTGCGGCTCGATCTTCCAGCCGCTCTCGCCCATGGCGAAGGCCTGGCCCACTTCGATGGATGCCGTCAGGCTGTCGCCCTTGCCCGAGCTGCGCTGAGTGGACAGGGGTTCGACGGTGTAACGGTGCCGCCCGGCCTGCAGCACGGCGTCGGCGTAGAAGCCCGAATCGGCGGTCCAGGTGCCGTAGGCGCCCAGGTACTGGCTGCGCAGGTCGTTGGAGCCAACGGCCAGGTTGGCGATACCGCTGGCAAAGCCGCTGACCCTGACGCGGCCGTCGAGCTGGCCGACGTAGACGCCGGCACGCCAGTTCGATGTGGCAAACAGATCGGTGCCGGCCTGGAAGCCCTTGACGTTGCCCTTGCTGTGCGGGTCGACGGTGCCTTGCTGGCGGATGTCGATGTCGGTGGCGATCACGCGGCCCCAGGCGCGGCGTTCGGTGTCGGTCGATGCGGCGGCGCCTGCCTTGACATCGTCGTCGCCGATGCGTTGGTGCAGGTTGCCGATCATGGCCAGGTCCGCCTGGCGCACCTGGCTGGGCAGCGCGGAGAGCAACGGGACTTCGGCACGGTAGGCCGGCACTTGCACGGCGCTCGTGCCGGTACCGCCCGTTGCCGTGGTGGTCGATCGCAGGTACCAGTTCTCGCCGGCGCCGCTCGCATCGGCGGCATACAGGCGGTACTCGTAGGCGCCCGCATCCACGTGGCCGCCCGCGAGCGTGAACGCATCCTTGGTGGTCTGCGCGGTGGTGGTGGCGCCGTTGAGCGCCGAGACCACCTCGATGCCGTTGCCCGTGGTCAGCGCGCCCAGGCCACCGAGTTGGGTGATCTGCACGCTGGTCCTGCCGCTGGCCGAGGCGCTCGCACCGTTGAGCACCAGCCGGTCGCTCACGCTGGTGCTGTCGCCCAGGAAGGTGCCCAGCCGCAGCACGCCGTTGTTGCCGACATAGGCGCCGTTGACGGTGAGGGTGGTGCCTGGTGCGGTGCCTACCAATGTGACAGTGCCACTGTTGGCGAGCGAGGCAACCGTCTGGCTGAAGCCTGCAAGGTCGAGCGTGGCGCCGCTTTGCACGGTGTGCGCCGAGGCCGCGCTGAAGGTGCCGGTGGCGCCGGCCTTCAGGGTGCCTTCGGCCACATCGGTCGCGCCGGTATAGCTGTTGGAGCCCGAGAGCGTGAGGGTGCCGCTGCCGATCTTGGTGATGAAGCCGCCGCCGGTGATGTTGCCACTGAGCGTGGCGCTGAAGCTGCCGGTGTCGATCACCGGGTCGTTGTTGCCGGTCAGCACCACGGCGTTGGCGAGGTTCAGGCCGTCCGCGGCGAAACCGAGCGTGGTGCCGTCGTCCATCGCCAGCGTGCCGGTGCCCAGCGCCAGGTTGTTGCCGACGTTCAGCCGGCCTTGCTTGAGCGCGGTGCCGCCGTCATAGCTGTTGGCCGCGGTGAGCGTCGTGGTGCCTGCGCCTTCTTTGACGAGCGAGCCGGTGCCGCTGATCGTGCCCGACAGCGTGAGCGCGTCCGAGCGGTTGATGAGCAGCGTCGCGTTGTCGACGATGTTGCCTTTCACCGAGCCGCTGGTGCCGCCGTTGCCCAGTTGCAGTACACCGGCGCTGATCGTGGTGGTGCCGGTGAAGGCCTGATCCTGTGTCAGTGTGAGCATGCCCGCGCCGGTCTTTTCGATGCCACCCGTGCCGCTCACCAAGCCGGCGTAGGTTGCGTTGTCAGGCTGGGCGAAACGCACGAGCCCGTTGTCGGTGATCGCCGCCGGCGCGAATTGCGCGCTGCTCTGCAACACACCGCCCGAGCCGACGGTCATGCTGCCCGTGTAGGCGCTGTTGTTGGCACCAAGGATCAGCGTGCCGCCATTGACCGTCGTGCTCGTGATGCCTGCGGGTGCCAGCGCCACATTGAAGTTCCAGGTGCCGCTGTTGTTGACCAGCGTTTCGAAACCGGTGAGAGACAGCGGCGCGAAGGTGTCGGTCGCGTTGTTGTCGCTGTTGAGCGTGAGCAGGTCGGCACCCGCACCGCCGCTGATGTTGCCAGTGATCGAGGCGCCCGTGTACCAGCGCAGCGCATCGCCGCCGCCTGCGAAGGCGAGCGAGCCGGTGAGACTGCCCTTGTTGGTGAAGTCGACGGCCATCGTGCCGCTGGCGCCGATGACGGTCGTCGTGGTCGAGCTCGTACCGGCGCCCGCGATGATCGCGCCGGTGTTCAGGACGGTGTTGGCACCGCTGTTCGCCTGGAACCAGATCGCCGTGTGCGCAGAACTGATGGTGCCGTTGTTGGTGATGGTGTTTCCGCTGCCCACGGGATTGATGGCCTCGGAATTGGTGCCCGCGCCGCTGGCGCTGACAGTCCCTCCCGCCTCGATGGTGATCGTGCTGTTGCTGTTGACCTCGATCGTGTTCGCACCGATGCCTGCATAGGGCGACGCGCCGCCGCTGGCGGCGTTGTTCTGGACCGTGGCCCCGCTCTGGACGACGATGCTGGCCGTGTCGCCGACGCTGATGCCCGAACTGTTACCTGTGCTGATTGTCGTGCCCGACGTGACCAGTACAGCCGTGCCTGCCGGAGTTGCCAGTCCGGTGCCCACTGTTGCGGTCTGGTCGGTGCCCGTGCAGTTGATCGCATTGGCATTCGTGTCGGTCGTGCATGCGGCAGAAGCGGGCAATGAAGCCGCCGCCACCACAGCGGCCACGAACAGCGTCACGCCCCGTGTGGCCCCGGTTGATCTTGCGTGTCCGCGCCCGAGTTCGGAAGCGACGGTCCAAAGAGCGAGTGCGTCGTTCCAGATGACGCGGAATATCTTATTCATTACTTGAGTCCTGGTAGTCAATAGCGAATGGCGCACTGGAATGAACTGTGTGCGCGGCACAGGTGTGGCCGGGCTGTGTGCCTTCCTGACCGGGGCGGACTCTAATGCAACCAATTGCAAGTTCGTACAACACAACTCGACAGATTTCCAGTGGATTTGGGATTTCGCCTATGAGTGCGAAATCGTTCACATTTGTTTGCTTTTATTGGCCCGCAAAAATGGAATTCATCCACTCATAATTCGAGGCAATCGAGGCTCCCCGCAACGCGCTTGCCTCCAAGCGGGGGATTATTGGATTTCGCCGATCTCTGATCCTAGGGAAGGTCTGATCAAGTCGTAAATTGGCTTGATGGCGAGCGCGTGTGCTTGTCGTTGCGCTCGCAAGCTCGTCTCACCGAGCATCCCCATGCGTTTGAGAGGCCCTTGCGGCC
>NZ_JBPJZK010000016.1:0-70175 GCF_051216475.1 Variovorax nivicola
GGTGGGCTGCGCCACGAAGTTGAAGTCGTAGCTGCCGGGCTCCGAGCCCGTGGCGTAGCCGCCCTCGCGCAGCGCGTACGACACGGACGCCACCAGATACTCCTGGTTGTCGTCCGACCTGGGCGAGTTGCGCATCGTGAACTTGTAGCCCGGCGCCATGCCGCGCACGGTCGAATGCCCCGTGCTGCGCTGCGCGAGCGCCTGCGACTCTTCCAGCCGGACCTTCGCGTAGTGCTCGCCATCGCCTGCGGCCGGGTAGTCGCCCAGCCACTCGTACATCTCGTAGTCGGCGTTGTCGTGGCCCCTGGGCTGGCTGCGCACGTTGAGCAGGTCACCCTTGGGCGTGGTGAAGTTGAAGTCGTCCACCGTGTAGCTGCCCGAGCGCACTTCCTCGCTGGGCTGCCACTCCCGGATGACTTCCATGTCTTCGCTGATGTCCCGGTCGGCCGCGAAGTAGTCGATGGTCTCGTAGCCGGGCATCGCCTCGTGCGTGCCGACGTCGTCGGCCAGCACCAGCGTGTGCTGGTTCTGTTCGTGCCTGAACCAGTAGTAGATGCCTTCGAGTTCCATCAGCCGGCTCACGAAGGCGAAGTCGCTTTCGTTGTACTGCACGCAGTACTCCCACTGCCGGTAGCTGCCGCTGAGCTGCTTCTCGAATGCGAAGCCGTAGTCGCCGAACACCTCTTCCAGGATCTCCACCACGCTCTTGTTCTGGAAGATCTTGTTGTCGCTCGAACGCGTGAGGTACCACAGCCACGGTCGCACGGTGGCCCGGTACACGGTGTGGCGCTCGGTGTCGCCTTCACGCCCGATCATCGAGAAGCGCACCACCTGGCCGTTCAGATATCGCGGCTCGCTGCCCGCTGTCTGAATCTCCAGCGACAGTGGCTTGCCCAGCACCGACTTCAGGTCGATCGAAGCACTCGGGCTCAGCAGATCGACCTCGAACTCGAACAGCTGCGACAAACCCTCCGTGCCGCGCATCGAGCGAAACAGCAGCTGACTCTCGTCCAGCGGTGTGTGCGCCTTTACGACTCTGGCCATGAGGGTTGTCTCCTTGTATTTTTAAACTTCGGAAAACTCGTAGTGGAAGTCGTCTCCAGCTGCGCTCAGCTGCACGCCGCTCAGCTTGCGCGCACTGACCGTGGCGCCGATGACTTCCTCGCTCAACCGCGGAAGGATCGTGTGCGTGAGGATCGCATCGATCATCCGGCCGCCCGATTCGATGGCCGTACAGCGGCGCGCTACGAGTTCGACGGCGCTGTTGTCGTAGGCCAAAGCAATGCCGTGGTTCGCCTGCAGGCGCGCCGCAATGCGATCGAGCTGGAGGCGGATGATGCGATGCAATGCCTCTGCGTGCAACGGGTAATAAGGCACTACAACGAGACGGCCGAGCAGCGCGGGCGCGAACACCTTGAGCAGCGGCTCACGCAGCGCTGCGGCCAGCGGCTCGGGGTCGGGGCGCAGGGTCGGGTCTTCGCACAGCTGCATGACCAGGTCGGTGCCGACGTTGGAGGTCATGATGATCACGGTGTTGCGGAAGTCGATGTGGCGGCCCTCGCCGTCTTCCATCCAGCCCTTGTCGAAGACCTGGAAGAAGATCTCGTGCACGTCGGTGTGCGCCTTCTCGATTTCGTCGAGCAGCACCACGCTGTAAGGCCTGCGGCGCACGGCCTCGGTGAGCACGCCGCCTTCGCCGTAACCCACGTAGCCGGGCGGTGCGCCCTTCAGCGTGGAGACGGTGTGCGACTCCTGGAACTCGCTCATGTTGATGGTGACGAGGTTCTGCTCGCCGCCGTACAGCGCTTCGGACAGTGCCAGCGCGGTCTCGGTCTTGCCCACGCCAGAGGGGCCGCACAGCAGGAACACGCCGACGGGTTTGTTGGGGTTGTCGAGCCGTGCGCGCGCAGTGCGGATGCGGCGTGAGATGGTCTCCAGCGCATCGGGTTGCGCGACCACGCGGGCCGAAAGGATCTCGCCGAGCTTCAGCACCGATTGCGCGTCGTCGCGCACCATGCGGCCGATGGGAATGCCAGTCCAGTCGGCCACGACGGTGGCGATGGCCTGCGCATCGACGGCTGCGAGGATGAGCGGCGATTCGCCCTGCAGTTGCACGAGCTTGTCTTGTGCTTCGTTGAGTTCGGCGCGGATTTCTTCCGGGGTTCGCTCGGGCTTGCCGGGGGGCGTATCGACCGACGACGGTTCGCTGTCTTCTACCGCGTCAGCCTGCACCTGCGGCACTGCCGCCGGCGACAGCTGCTTGCGCAGCGCCACGATGCGCTCGACCAGCGCGCTTTCTTCCACGCGCCGCGTCTCCAGCAGATCGAGCTCAGCCTGTGCCGCCGCAACCTGTACCGCGATGTCTTCCACGCGCTGATGCTCGCCCACGCCAATGGCCGCCTCGCGCCCCGCGATGCCCGACTCGATGCCCAGCACCTCGATACGGCGCTGCAGGTCTTCGATGGCGGCGGGCAGCGCGTGCTGGCTCAGCGCCACGCGCGCGCACGCGGTGTCGAGCAGGCTCACGGCCTTGTCGGGCAGTTGCCGCGCGGGAATGTAGCGGTGCGACAGGCTCACGGCCGCTTCGAGCGCGGCGTCGAGAATGAGCACGCCGTGGTGCTTCTCCAGCTCGGCCGAGATGCCGCGCAGCATGATCACCGCCTTGGGCTCGGTGGGCTCGTGCACCTGGATGGTCTGGAAGCGCCGCGTGAGCGCCGGGTCTTTCTCGATGTACTTCTTGTACTCCGACCAGGTGGTCGCGCCGATGGTGCGCAGCCGCCCGCGCGCAAGCGCTGGCTTGAGCAGGTTGGCCGCGTCGCCGGTGCCGGCCGTGCCGCCCGCGCCCACCAGCGTGTGCACTTCGTCGACGAACAGCACGATGGGCTTAGGGCTCTTTTCGACCTCGTCGATCACCTGGCGCAGGCGCTGTTCGAACTCGCCCTTCACGCCCGCTCCGGCCTGCAGCAGCGTGGGGTCGAGCACCCACAGCGACACGTCTTTCAGCGAAGGCGGCACGTCGCCCGCGGCGAGGCGCGAGGCGAGGCCTTCGACCACGGCCGTCTTGCCGACGCCGGCCTCGCCGGTGAGCAGCGGGTTGTTCTGGCGGCGACGCATGAGGATGTCGATGATCTGGCGGATCTCGTCGTCGCGGCCGTAGACCGGATCGAGCTCGCCGGCGCGCGCCTTGGCCGTGAGGTCGCTCGCGTACTTGGCGAGTGCGGAGCCGCCTGCCGCGGGGCCGTCGCCCTGGTGGTGCGCCACTGCGGTTGCACCGCCGGCTGCACCAGCGCTCGGCGCAACATCGAAGTCGTCTTCGGGTGAGCCTTCAGTCCATGCTGCGAGCTGCGCCACCAGCACGTCGGGCACGATCTTGTCGAACTCGCGCGAAATGCCCGAGAGCACCTGGCGCAGGCCCGGCGTCTTGATGATGCCCGCCAGCAGGTACGCGCCACGGATCGAGGTGGCCTCGAAGCGCAGGCTCGCATAGACCCACGCGCGCTCAACGGCGTTGTCGACGTGTTCGGAGATGTCGCTGATCGACGTAGCGCCGTGCGGCAGCCGGTCGAGCGCACGCACGAGGTCTTGCTCGACCGCGTCGAGGTTGAGCCCCGCGCGCTTGATGATGCGCAGCATGTCGCTGTCCTGCAACTGCAGGATCTGGTGCAGCCAGTGCACCAGCTCGACGTAGGCATTGCCGCGCAGCTTGGCGAAGGCGGTGGCGGTCTCCAATGCCTTGTAGAGCATCGGATTGAGTTTCGAAAAAAGAGAGACGCGGCGGATGTCGGTCATAGAGCCATGGATGAAGATGCGGACGCGGCAACGGGTGCCGCCGATGCGGAACGGGAAAACAATGCTTCGGGCTGGAACACCATGTCGCCGGCGTCGGTGTCCGACAGGCGCGTGCCGAGCCAGCTGCCCCAGCCGAGGCGTTGGTTGCTGTTGAGCCGCATACCGTGCGCGTCCTGCTTCTTGAGCACGAGCCGCAGCTCCCACGCGAACTCGATGCCGACGTACTGGCGCACCCAGTCGACCACCTGCTGCAGCCGCTTGCTGCCGGGCAGGAACTCGCGGAACTCTTCCTGCGAGAGCGGCCCGAGTTCGAGGCGGAACTTGCTCTGCGCATCGCGCACCGCGAGGCCGATGGTGGCGCCGCCGCCGAGCCGGTGGTTGCGACCGGTGATGCCGATGCGGCTGACCTGGCGCTCGTCGATCATCACCCAGTCGCTCACGAACTCATCGACGCGCACGGGCACGTCGAAGTAGAGCTTGAGGATCTGGATCAGGCCCTCGGGGTTGCGCGTCTGGCGCACGAGGTGGCCCGCCATGAAGGTGCGCGCATGGTCGGCAATGCGGTCGCGCTCCTTGAGGCCGGGCTGCCCCATGTTCATGAGGCTGGCCACGTAGTCGACGAAGCGATGGCCGTCGGGGCGGTCCAGGCTGTTGACCGATTGCGCGTCAGCCCAGGCCCGGTAGAACAGCAGGATCAGCCGGTGATGGAACAGATCGGCGAACGCGCTGATGGTGTTGTCGGCATGGTGCCGCTTGCGTTCGCGCGCGTACTCCGTCAGGTGCAGCGGCAGCGGACCGTTGGGGCCGAACAGGCCGAAGCCGTAGATCGAGATGCGCGGGGGACCGTCGCTGTCGACATCGACGCCCGACACGTTCGAGGGCGCGAAGGCCATCGAGGGCTCTTGCCCGAGGCGCAGCGGCTCATCGAGCGGGCGCGGCGCGCGGCCCAGCAGCGGATGATCGCCCTGCGCGTCGAGCCGGCGCAGCAGCATGAACAGGTCGTGCTCGAAGGGCTGCTCGACCAGCTTGGCCCAGAGCACGGGATCGGTCTGCGGCACGCCGCGCCGAGGTGTCACAGGGAGGGCGGGCTGCGCGATGTCATGGCGGACCTCGGCCGTGTCCAGCACCTCCTGGGCCTCCCCGGCCGGCGCTGCGGCCTGCTGCATCCCGTCGGTGAAGCCGGCTTCGCTCATACGGCGGGGCGGCGTCCCACGCGCGGGGTCCACCGCGCGATCTCGCCGCGCTGCATGCTGGACAGCGCGAACTCGGTGAACGCATTGAGCGACACGTGCCGGCTGAAGAACTGCTCCAGCACGGCGCCGAAAAGATACGGGCTCGCGCCCGAGAACGCGACCTCGTCGATCTTGAGCGCAATCTCCACGCCACGCCCGAACACGATGGGGCCCGGCTCCGGCAGGCGGCGGAACACCGGCGCCAGCGCCATCGAGCGCACACCCTGGATCTGCCGGCGCACCGAAGGGTCGGCGAGGTTGCCGTACAGGTCGAGCATCTCGCGCAGCGCGGCCGCGCCCTGCGCCGCATCGACGTCGGTAAGGCTCAGGTAGTTCAGGCCGAGGTGGCTGATGAGGCGCCACGTCAGCGCGCCCTCGGCCAGTGCGGGGTACGGCCGCGAAGGCCCGCGCAGGATGCGGATCGATCGCACGGGCGCCGACACGCGCAGCGTGAAATCCGACTCAAGCCCGGTCGGCAGCAGCAGCGGCAGGTCGCGGTTGGTGCACAGCGCATCGAGCGTGATGTGCCGCAGGCTGTGCGGAAACGGCGCGTCGTGCTGGTCGACCAGCGACACGTAGACCTCGCTGCCGGTGTAGCTGGTGCGCGTGCCCTGGGCGCGTGCGCGGTCCGACACCAGGCGCGGCTCCCGGCGCAGCGAGAAGTACGCACCGAAGTCGCCGTCGTCCGCCGCAAACGAACCGAGGAAGGGCCGGAACTCGCGCTCTTCCGAGCCGTTGGCCATGTGGCCGGTGACGCGCTCGACGGTGAAGATCTCGAAGTCGCGCGGGCGCGTGCGGTCGATCACCGCGTGGTGCTCATGCTGGCCCGGCCCCACCGGAATGCGGTCGCTGCGACGCGGCACAAGGTTGATGATGGGCGTGCAGAACAGCGAGAAGTGCTTGGCGTCTACCAGCCGTTCGAGGTCGCCGTCGGCGCGGTCGAGCAGGATCACGATCTCCATCGTGGTGCCGCCCATGGCCTGCACCGCCGCGCGCAGCTTGCTCACGCTGAAGAACAGGTAACGATCGGGAAACGCGAAGTACTCGTGCAGCAGGCGGTAGCCCTGGAACGAGCGCGCGTCGTAGGGCAGCAACGCCTGGTCGGGGTCGAAGCCCTCGTGCCTGATGGCCTCGTCGCCCAGCGGCACGATGCGCGCCGTGCTGCCCGGTCCGCTGCGGCACACGACGCCGACGCTGTGGTGCGCCGCGAGTTCGAGCACGCGCAGCGCATGCAGCTCCGCGCCCGAAAGAAAGAACTCGAGCCGGTCGAGCGGCATGTCGGCAAAGCGCGCGCCGCCCACCGCTTCGAGCTTGATGGTGATGGCGCTCTTCGCCTGCCGCGCAGCCATGGGCATCGCATGCGCGATTTCCGCGGGCACCGGGCCGATGCCGGCGTCGGCGATGCGAATGGGCCACAGCGTGACGGCATGGCCGGTGCGAAACTCGCAGGCCGTCTGCTCGCCCTTGATCATTCGCCCGCGCAGGATGGTGTGGCGCGGCAGCTCGTAGCCGGCCTTCAGCGAGCCTTCGTTGAGGTTGCCGTCGATCTGCACCACGGCCATGGCGGGCAGCGGCGCGAGAAAGTTGGGGTACACCACTTCGAGCAACCGCTGCGAGAAGCGCGGAAACTCCGCGTCCATCTTGAGCTGGATGCGCGCAGTGAGAAAGCTGAAGCCTTCGAGCAGGCGCTCCACGTAAGGGTCGCTGACCTCGATGCCGCGCATGCCGAGGCGCCCGGCGATCTTCGGGTAGCGCTGCGCGAACTCGGCCCCGAGCTCGTGCATGTAGGTGAGCTCGCGGTTGTAGTAATCGAGCAGCCGCGCGTCCATTCAAAGGCCTCCGGTGGGCCGCAGCACCATGTGCCCGCTTTCGAGGTCGAGCTCCGAGCGCAGGATGAATTCGATCGGGTACGGCACCGACCACAGCGTGCCGCGGATCTCCAGCGCGAGCAGGTTGTGGTGTTCGAGATCGGTGGCATCGGTCACGCAGCGCACGTCGATGCTGTCCTTCATGATGCGCGGCTCGAAATCGATGATGGCCGAGCGGATGGCCGCTTCGACGTCCGCGAAGTCGACCTCCGACATGCGGCCGCCGGCCCAGCCGCGTACGCCGAAGTTCAGCACCGAACGGCGCGCGCGCGGCATGGTGTTGATGTTGTGGTCCGCACCGAAATTGGTGGTGTTGAGCAGCCACTGCAGATCACGCAGCACCGAGTCGCGCAACAGCCTACCGCTCATGAGGAAGGCGCCAGCGCGCTCCTGCCGGGTCTGCGGCGTCTTGTCGGTGAGACGGTCGAGCAGCACCGGCTGCAGGCGGTCGCGCGCGACGCTTTCCTGCTGGTCGCCGTCGGTGTCCATGATGCTGCTCATCAGGTCGCGTCCTCGCGCGAGAACTCGATGAGCCGCAGGTCGAGCAGCGAATGGTCGCCAGCCTCGCTGATCAGCGTGCGCTGGCCGAGGCCCGCGTATTGATCTTCGCCGGCCAGCGGCAGCCAGTCGGTGCGGCGGCCCAGCGTGGTTTCGTCGTCGAGGCCTTCGAGCGAGCCCGGGTAGCGCACCGGCACCAGGCCGTTGAGTGCGCGGCCGTCATGCAGCTCGAATTCAGCAGGCGCCCAGAGCAAGTCGACCAGATGTTGCGGACGCGAAAACTTGATGCGGCGCACCTCGGGCAGGGGCAGCCACGCATATCCCGAGGGCGTGAGCAGCTCCAGCACCGCACCGATGCGCACATCGCCGTCGCACAGCCACGCGAAGATGCTGCGCTCCACCGGTTCGCCGTCGAGCGCCTGCACGGCGCGCGAATCGGAGCGGTCGACGCTGGTGAGCGCACCGTGCAAGGCGGGCGTGGCCTGCCGCGCGGCCTCGCGCAAGGCGGCGGCTTCTTCGGCGCGGTCAGCCGGCAGGGCAGCAGCAGCGATCAGCTGTTCGACCCATTCCGCGTTGCCGCAGACGATGGCCGGGGCGCGCCCGCCGGACCAGAAGTCGCTGCGATGCCGTTCGCCCGAAAGCGCCATCGAACACGTGACGCTGGCGGGCGTGAAAGTGGGGTCGAGCTTGGTGGCGAGCTTGAGCTGGTCTTCGGCCCGCTGCCATTCGCCGCGCAACGCGAGGAAGTGGCACAGGGCAAGACGCAAGCTTGCATTCTGGGGATTGGCGCGGATCTGCCTCTGTACCCATTCGGTGTGCTCGGCCACGGAGCGTTCGCCCAGCACTGCAAACCCATCGCCCATGAAGCTTCCTCGCTGACTGAATGGCACACGGCGCGAAAGGCCTGTGTGCGAAGGACGGCCGTGGAGGCCGTCGGGAAAAACGTCGCGGCCGGCCCGCTGGGCCGGCCGCGCATCGGGAAAAAGGAAATCAGGCTTCCTTGTTTTCCTTGATGTTCCAGCCCAGCACCGTCTCGGCGCCCTTGCCGCCCTTGTCGGTCTGTTCCCAGTACTGCTGCTTCACCTTCGCGGCCTGGAAGGCGTACTGCACGAACACGGCATCCGAACCCTGCTCGGCCGTGTACTGAACCGAGGTGACCAGCACTTCTTCGAGCGTGACGCGCGTGTATTCGATCTGCGCACCGCCGGCCTTGCAGACCGACACTTCCACCTTGGCCAGATGCTTGCCGCTGGCGCAGTTCTTCAGGACGGACGGCGCCGCCTTGTCGATACGTGCAAGCACTTGCAGGTCATTGAAGCTCGCCTTGCCCACGCCGCCGCCACCGCCGCTGACCATGTTTCCAGGCTGCGTTGCTCCCCACGCAAACGACTTGATGTCCGTCCACTCCTTGTGGTTCGAGTCCTTCGATTCGCCGTTTGCGCCCTCAACGCGCATGAACATGTCTACTGCCATGATTAACCCCCAAAGTTATATGTGCCCGATTCCGGGACACCGTTGAATTAGCTGCTGTCCTTCTTGTTGGATGGCAGCTTCGAAACCAGCCGCAACGACACCGTCAGCCCTTCGAGCTGATAGTGCGGCCGGAGAAAAAACTTGGCGGCGTAGTAGCCCGGGTTGTCCTCGATGGCTTCCACCTGGACTTCCGCCGCCGCCAGCGGCTTCATTGCCTTCGTGTCCTGCGACGAGGTGCCGGGGCTGCCGTCGACGTAGTTCATGATCCAGTCGTTGAGCCAGCGCTCCATGTCCTCGCGCTCGCGGAACGAACCGATCTTGTCTCGCACGATGCACTTCAGGTAGTGCGCGAAGCGGCAGCAGGCGAACAGGTACGGCAGGCGCGCCGCGAGGTTCGCGTTGGCCGTTGCGTCGGCGTCGTAGTACTCGGCCGGCAGCTGCAGCGACTGCGCACCGATGAAAGCCGCGAAGTCGGAGTTCTTGCGGTGCACCAGCGGCATGAAGCCGTTCTTGGCAAGCTCGGCCTCGCGCCGGTCGCTGATGGCGATCTCGGTCGGGCACTTCATGTCCACGCCGCCGTCGTCGGTCGGGAAGGTGTGGGTGGGCAGGTTCTCCACCGCGCCGCCGGACTCGACGCCGCGGATGGAGGTGCACCAGCCGTACTGCTTGAACGAGCGGTTGATGTTCACGCCCATCGCATAGGCCGAGTTGGCCCATGTGTAGCGGGTGTGCGCGGCCGAGTCGGTTTCTTCCTCGAACTCGAACTCGTCGACCGGATTCGTGCGTGCGCCATACGGCAGGCGTGCCAGGAAGCGCGGCATGGCCAGCCCGATGTAGCGCGCGTCTTCCGAGTCGCGCAGGCTGCGCCATGCGGTGTGCTCGGTGTTCTGGAAGATCTTGGTCAGGTCGCGCGGGTTCGACAGCTCTTGCCACGAATCCATCTGCATCACGGTGGGCGATGCGCCGGCGATGAAGGGGCAGTGCGCGGCGGCCGCGATCTTGGCCATTTCGCTGAGCATCTCGACGTCGGGCGGACTGTGGTCGAAGTGGAAGTCGCCGATCAGCGCGCCGAAGGGCTCGCCGCCGAACTGACCGTACTCGGCTTCGTAGATCTTCTTGAACAGCGGGCTCTGGTCCCAGCCGATGCCCTTGTGGCGCTTGAGCGAGCGCGCCACTTCGCGCTTGGACGCGCACATCACGCGGATCTTGAGCTGCTCGTCGGTCTCGGTGTTATTCACGAGATAGTGCAGGCCGCGCCATGCGCCTTCGAGTTGCTGGAAGTCCTCGTGGTGCAGGATCTGGTTGATCTGCTCGGAAAGCTTGCGGTCGATCTCGGTGATGATGGCCTGCACCGTGCGGTAGGCATCGTTGGAGACGGTGACGGTGCTTTCCAGAGCCTGCACGGCCAGCGTCTTGACGGCGTTCTCAACCGCCTCGCGGGCCTGGTCGGTCTTGGGCTTGAACTCGCGCTGCAGCAGGTCGGCGAACTCGTTCGGCTCGAGCGTTTCGACGGAGGCGGGTGCGCGCGCGGCGGTCTGTTTGGGGGCGGTGCTCATGATGATGACGGTCCTTGCTGCTCGTGCTCGCGCTTACTCGGAAGAGGTCCCTGGGTTGCCGGGCGTGCCGGCCTTTTCGTTCGCGGCTTCCACGGCCTTGGCAACGGCCGGGTTCGGCGCCGAGGCCAGCGACTTGAGAAGCCCCGGGTTCTGCAGCGCCTGCGCGATCAGTTGCTCCGCGCCGTTCTTGCCGTCCATATAGGACAGCAGGTTCGACAGCTCGGTGCGCGCTTCGAGCAGGTGCTGCAGCGCGCCGACCTGGCGGGCGATGCGCGCGGGCGAGAAGTCGTCCATGCTGTCGAAGGTGATGTCGACGTTCATCTGGCCGTCGCCGGTGAGCGTGTTGGGCACCTGGAAGGCAACGCGCGGCTTGATGGACTTCATGCGTTCATCGAAGTTGTCGATGTCCACCGCCATGAACTCGCGCTCGCCGAGGTCGGGCATCGGGTCGACCTGCTTGCCCGCGAGATCGGCGATGACGCCCATCACGAAGGGCAGCTGGATCTTGCGTTCGCTGCCGTAGATCTCGACGTCGTATTCGATCTGCACACGCGGCGCGCGGTTGCGCGCAATGAACTTTTGACCACTGTTTCTGACACGGTTGTCTGCCATAAGCTTCCTCTTGAATCTGTAATGCGTGTGGGTACGACCCCGGCAGTCCTGCCGGCCTGCGGAGTCCGCGACGGCCCCCGCCCTGTCCTTGTTATTACGTGCTGCCCCCACTGTTCAGTGGACGTCCTGCAAGGCTTTCTATCTTTTGCAATCCCTCGGGCACGAGCTCTTCGATGATCTGGAAGAAGTTGAGATCCAGCAGCCGCTGCGCTCTGCGAATCAGCATGGGCGCCGGATGACTGGGTTCCGTGCGCTCCATGAACTGGCAAGCTTTTTCCAACAACACTTGCACATCATCACGAGTCGATATTTCAATATCTTTAATAAGCACCGTGCGTAGGCCAGCACCACCATTTGCACTGCCGACAGCTGCACCCTTGGCAGCCGGCTCGGCGCCTCCCGCCCCTTGCGGATCGGCTCCAGAGTGGGCTTCGCCAGCCTCTACCCCTTCGCTCTGCGCCTGCTCGGGCAACAGCTGGGCCACGGTGCGCAGCGAGCGTTCGAGCCGCGAGAAATCAGGCGCCCAACTCTGGCCGAGCGCGCGTTCGCAGGTCTCGCGTATGCGCTGCAGCAGGTCGAGCGCAGCACGCAACGCCACCACCGGGGGCGCCGCCTTTTCCTGCGCGCGCCGCGCCGCGTCCCGCAGTCGGCCAATGCCGCCCGGGTAATCGATCTGATGGTCGGTCTTGCTCGAATCGAGCAAAGCTTCGACCTGTCGCAGGCTCATTGATGCGCCGCCGTCTTCGAGCAGCCTTGCATCGCGAACACTGCGCCCCAGTCCCTCGGCTTCGGCCAGCGCGGCCAGTGCATTCATGCGCGGCAGCGGGTCTTCGAAGCCATCGTCGACAACGCGCGGATGCACGCCGTCCCAGAATTTCTGCAGCACGGCGTCGACGAGTTGCAACCCGTCGACATAGCCGGGCAAGCCACGGTTTTCGGTCCAGGCCAGCGTGAGGGGCACCAGCACTCGCAGGTCGCGCGTACGTGTGCACAGCTGCTTCGCGATGCGTTCCACGCGGGCCCAGTCGGGCGGCTCGGCGGGGATGATCGTCGAGCCGAATTGCTGCTCGCGCTTACCGGTTGTTGCTTGGTGCAACGCCATGAAATCGGGGTCGTATTCCAGGTCTTCACCGCACGGATGCGAGCCTTCCACAGGCAACTGCAATAGATCGATTTCGCTCGGCGACAACCTCTTCTCCCTTGTTCATCCGTTTCGTAACAGC
Organism: Variovorax nivicola; assembly: GCF_051216475.1. Lineage (NCBI taxonomy): Bacteria > Pseudomonadati > Pseudomonadota > Betaproteobacteria > Burkholderiales > Comamonadaceae > Variovorax > Variovorax nivicola. The sequence goes on from NZ_JBPJZK010000016.1 coordinate 12,252, forward strand.
GGCGATATTGAGGGGAACAAGAGGCGCGGTCAACAGCAACAGAATGCAACACGACGCGTATGAATTACTAAGGAGTACAACTCCTTTTAAAACTCAAACGGAACGTCTACATGCAAATCACAGCAGACCGCGTTCACTCAAATTGCGCATCAACGCACTGATACCAAAAGTCCACATCGGCGCCTGGTCCGCGTGCACAACGCGATTGACCAGGGCGCCGAGTTCCGGTGCGGCAATGCACACGCGGTCGCCCACGACGTGGGTGAATCCTTGCCCAGGCCCGTGACGGTCTTGTGTCGGCGCGAACATCGTTCCAAGAAACAACATGAAACCATCAGGGTAGGCGTGATGCCTACCCACGGTCTGCGCCACGAGGTCGAGCGGATCGCGGCTGATCTTCGACAGCGAGCTCGAACCCTCGAGCTTGAAGCCCTCGGGGCCGGTCACTTCCAGCGCGACGGTGATGCGGCGCACGTCCGCAATGCCGAAATGCGCATCGAACAACCGGATGAAGGGGCCGATGGCGCACGAGGCGTTGTTGTCCTTGGCCTTGCCGAGCAGCAGCGCGCTGCGGCCTTCGAAGTCGCGCAGGTTGACGTCGTTGCCTAGTGCAGCGCCGAGCGTCTCGCCGCGGCTGTTGACTGCGAGCACGACCTCGGGCTCCGGGTTGTTCCACACCGAGCCCGAATGAATGCCGACATCGGCGCCTGTGCCCACGGCGGAGAGCACGGGGGCCTTGGTGAAGATCTCGGCGTCGGGGCCGATGCCGACTTCGAGGTACTGCGACCACGCGCCCTGCGCGATCAGTACTTCCTTGACCTTCATGGCCTCGGGCGAGCCCGGCACGATGTCGGCGAGGTTGTCGCCGAGCACGCCACCGATGGCCGCACGCGTGGCCTCGGCCTTCGACGCGTCACCGCGTGCCTGCTCTTCGATCACGCGTTCGAGAAGGCTCGCGACGAAGGTGACGCCGCTGGCCTTGATGGCCTGTAGGTCGCAGGGTGCGAGCAGCCAGGGCTTGCTCGTGTCGCGCGCGGTCTCGTCGCTGTTGGCAAGGACTTCGTCGAGCGCGGCGATGCGCGGTGCGCCCTGCAATGCGTGGCGAACGGCTTCTGCAGGCGCTTTCTTGCCTTCGAGCAGGTCGCTCATGGTTGGCGCGAGCTTCGACAGGTCGTACAGGTCGCCGTCGTGCACGGCCACCAGCACGGGGCCCACGCCGGGTTGCCAGAGACGGCCGACGAGGGTGGCGCGTTCGGCGTCGCGGGGCAGGCTGGAAGAGATTGAAAGATCGAGCGGCATGGCGTGGTGTCTCCGTGGATGTGTGCGCTACGTTGCATCGTAGCGGCGCACAGCGAAAGACGACGCGGCCGGCCCCTCTCTTCTTTGTGTCAGTGCCCCGGCGCAGCCCGCACGCGCGCCACATCGGCAGGCAGGTTGGCCCACGCAGGCTCCTGCGGTGCGAAGCGCGCGCGCATGTAGCCGGCGAGCTCGGCGATCTGCTGGTCGTCGAGCACCTCGCGGAACGCGGGCATGAAGCCGATGTCGCGGCTCGCGGGCTCGCGCACGCCGTCGAGGATGGTGCGCAGCAGGTTGTCGGGCTTCGCGCTCGTGAGGTTGCTGTTGAGCGCGAGCGGCGTGTTCACGCCGAGCAGCGTGGGGCCGTTGCCGTCGTGGTGGCAGGAGGCGCAGGCGCTGTCGAACATGCGCTGCGCGGGGCCGAGCAACTGGCCCTGCGTGCGTGCGGCGTTGCTGATCGCTTGCTGTGCCACGGCTGACGGCTCCGCAGCCGGTGCGGGATTGAACGAGCCGAGGTAGGTGGCCATCGCACGCACGTCTTCGTCCGGCACCTGTGCGAGTTCGCGCACCACCTCGGCCATCGGGCCACCGGCGATGCCATGGCGCTGCGTGTGGCCATGGCGCAAGTAGCGATAGAGCTCGTCGGCATCCCACGGCACCGCTGACTTCGACAGGTGCGTGAGCGCGGGCGTCTCCCAGCCGTCGATCATCGCGCCCGACAGGAAGGCGCTGCCGCCCTGCTCCGCGCCGAGCGCATTGCGTGGCGTATGGCAGGCGCCGCAATGCCCGAGGCCATTGACAAGATACGCGCCGCGGTTCCATTCCGCGCTCTGCGTGGCCACGGGCTGCATCGGCGTCGGATCGTGGAAGAGTGCGTTCCAGCCGGCCATCAGCGGCCGGATGCTGAACGGAAACTTGAGCTCGGACTTCGGCGTTTCCGCACGCACCGCAGGCATCGACATGAAGTACGCATAAAGCGCCTGCAGGTCGTCGTCGCTGGTCTTGGCGAAGGCGGTGTAGGGGAACGCGGGGTACAGGTAGTGGCCGTCGCGCGAGACACCTTCGCGCATCGCGCGCTGGAAGGCGCTGAAGGACCAGTGGCCAAGGCCCGTCTCTGCGTCGGGTGTGAGGTTGGTCGTGTAGAGCTTGCCGAAGGGCGTTTCCATCGCGCGGCCGCCCGCGTTGGGTGCGCCGCCAGGGGCTGTGTGGCACACGGCGCAGTCACCGGCGGCGGCGAGCACACGCCCGCGTTCAATGGTGGCTTCGCTGTAGACCGGAGCGGTGAGCGATACGGGCGCGATGGCGGAGCGCCAGCCGAGCAGGCCTGCGACGACGCCGATGCCGCCGACGAAGAGCGCGGCGCCGGTGGCCCATAGCCCTTTGCGGCGCGGCCAGATTGCATTGCTCCTTCCCCCTCCGGGGGAAGGTTGGGATGGGGGCACGGCAGCGTCACCATTCACACGCCGCTCGCCCCCACCCCCGCCCTCCCCCAGAGGGGGAGGGAGCAACCCCCGGTTCAATTCAGCCAGCACCGTCTCCGGCGTAAACGGCGGCGAGCGAAACCGCACCCCCGTCGCATCGAAGATCGCATTCGCAATTGCCGCAGTCCCTGGCACCGAAGACGACTCGCCCGCCCCCAGCGAAGGCTCGCCGGGCCTGGGCATGTGCATCACCTCGATCACCGGCACTTCGCGGAAATTGATGATCGGGTAGCTACCCCACTCACGGCTCGCAACCACGCCCGAAGGCAGCACGCCCGGCAGCTGCGCACCCGTCGTCGTGCCTTGCTGCTGTTGCTGTTGTTGCGGCGCGAACTGCACCCGCTCCTTCAACGCCCGGCTCGTGGTCTGGATCACGTTGCCGTGAATCTGGTGCTCGACGCCCGCCGGGTTGATCATCAAGCCCGCGTCATGCCCCACCACCACGCGGCGCACATGCACCTCGCCGGTCTTGCGGTTGACCTCCACATCGGCCACCCACGCGGCCCACGCGGCGCCGAAGCCCGGCCACTTGCTGTGGATGTAGCGCGCGTACGCAAAGCCCTGGCCGAAGAGGATGTCGCCGCCTTCACCGAGCCCGCCGTCCGCGTTCTCCTGCGGCCCGGTGCGCATGCGCCAGCCGGCCTTCTGCGCGGTGGCCTGCACCAGTTCGACCGCACGCGGGTCTTCCAGGTGCCGCAACCGGAACTGCACCGGGTCCACACCCGCAGCAGTCGCCAGCTCGTCGATGTACGACTCGTGCGCGAACGAACTCGGCAGCGCCGACACGCCGCGCAGCCATGAGGCGCGCACGATCGGCGCCATGTCGTTGACCTTCACGCGCAGGTTGTCGTACGTGTAGGGCGGGCGCGCGGTGCGGTCGCCCATCTCGAAGGCCTGCGCCACCGGCTCGATGGTGCGCGTGAGCAGCAGCGCGAGCGTGGGCGCGCCGTTCGACGGGTACGAGGTTTCGAAGTCGTAAGCGGCGACGCGGCCATCGGCCATGAGGCCGCCGTCGATCTCCATGAGCTGCGCGGCACCCTTGGGCTCCCATGCATGCTCCTGCTCGCGCGTGAGCTGCACGCGCACCGGCGCCCCGACCGCACGCGCGAGCAGCGCCGCATCGGCGGCCACGTCGTCTGCGCCATTGCGGCCGTAGCAGCCCGCGGCTTCCATGCGGACCACGTCGACCTGCACGTCCTCCACGCCCATGAGCTTCGCGAGATCGGCGCGCAGCACGTGCGGATTCTGCGAACCGGCCCAGCAACGCAGCTGCATGCCGCTGCCGTCGGCTGGCTGCCAGTCGACCAGTGCGCAAGAAGGGCCGACGGACGCATGCATCTGGTACGGCCACACGTAGGTGCGATGCATCGGCTGCGCTACTGCGGCAATGGCGCCGTCGACATCGCCTTCGTCGACCAGCAAGCGCTGCGTGGAGGGGTTGTCGCGCAGCGCCTGTGCCACGTCGCTCAGGTCAGGCATGCCAGGCCATGGCTTCCACGTGACGCGCAATTCGCGCAAGGCCTGTTCGGCGTGCTCCTCGCGCTCGGCCACGATGCCGACGAAGTCGCGGATCACGACCACGGCGCGGATGCCGGGGATGTGCGCAATCGACGACTCATCGACCGCCTCAAGCGTGTTGCCGATGAACTCGCCATGGTCCGCGCCGGCATACGGCGGGCGCACCACGCGACCGTGCAGCATGCCGGGCACGCGCATGTCGTGCACGAACACGAGCTCGCCCGCCAGCTTGGCCGGAATGTCGACGCGCGCCTGCCGCGTGCCGACGACCCGGTAGTCGGCGGGATTCTTGGGCTGCGCCTGCGGATCGAGCCGCAGCACGGTGCGCTGGCCTGCCACGAGTTCGGCGTAGCTGACGTGGCGGTCCGGCCCTTCAGCAACGCGCACCACGCCGTTACGTACCTGCAGAGCGTCGACGGCCACGCCCAAGCGCTCAGCCGCACGCGCCAGCAGCCATGCACGCGCCTGCGCAGCGGCAAGCCGCATCGGCTGCGCATGGATCTGGATCGACGCGCTCGCAATCGTCGCGCCCTGATTGGGCACGCGTGCGGTGTCGCCGAGCATCACGCGCACGCAGGGCATGCCGAGGTCGAGTTCCTCGGCCACGATCTGCCCGAGCGCAGTCTGGATGCCGGTGCCCAGGTCGACGTGGCCGTTGAGCGCCGAGGCGCTGCCGTCGTCCCACACGGCGAGCAGGATCTCGTCGCCTTCGATCGGGTTGCCGGCGATGAATGCGGGCTGGCCCTTGGCGGGCGGCGGTGCGAGCGGGGTCTCGCGCACCACCAGCAGCACACCATTGGCCGACAGGAACTCGGCGCGTGTCAGCGGAAGATCGGCGCGGCGGGTCATGGGGTCGGATGCGCGCGCATGCGCACCGCCGCGCGTTGCACGGCATCGAGAATTTCGATGTGCGTGCCGCAGCGGCACAGGTTGCCCGAGAGCTCGGCGCGAATGCGCGCATCGCTCGCATCCGGATCGCGCGCAAGCAAGGCCGCAGCCTGCATGACCATGCCGTTGAGGCAGTAGCCGCACTGCGCGGCCTGCGCATCTTCGAAGGCGGCCTGCACCGGATGCCAGTCGCCGCGCGCGCCCAGCCCTTCGAGCGTTGTGATGGCGCGCCCCACCACGCCATGCGCGGGAATCACGCACGAGCGCGCCGCCACGCCGTCGACATGCACCGTGCACGCGCCGCACTGCCCCAGCCCGCAGCCGTACTTGGGGCCGTTCAACCCCAGGTCGTTGCGCAGCAGGTGCAGCAGCGTCGCTTCGCTCGGCACGCCCTCGATCGATTGCGCCTGGCCGTTGACCAGCAGGTGCAGCGGCTCAGCGCCGCAACTGGCCGTCACGGGTGTACATCTCCAGGTCCACGAAGGTCGAGCCGTTGTGGTTCTTCGCGCTGTACTCGACGGGGAAGTCGCCGATGCGCGTGCTGCCGATGCTTTCGAGCCCGGCGATGAAGCTGTCGCGCGTGAGCGTCTTGCCCGCGCGGCGCAGGCCCTCGACCATCACGCGCGCGACGATGTAGCCCTCCAGCGCGGTGTAGCTGTCGATCTTCTCGCCGAACTCCGCCCGGTCGCGCTGGTAGTCGGCCACGATGGGCATGCGCTGCGCCTGCGGCGGCGGCACGATGCTGGCCGTGACCAGCCCCGCGAGCTTGCCGTCGAGCCGCTTGGCCGAACCGGCCGCGTCGGTGATGCCGACCGACAGCGTGTACAGCGGCGCACCCACGCCGTTCGCGCGGTAGTCGCGCATGAACACTTCGACCATGCGCCCGGCCATGATCATCACGACGGCGCCCGGCTTGGCTTCAGAAAGACCGGTGACGACCTGCTTCGCGTCTTCGGCCGTGATGGCCAGCGGGAAGGTCTTGAGCACTTTCACCTTGTAGTCGGCCGCCAGCTCTTCGCAGGTGGCGAGGTTCGACTTGCCGAAGGCGCTGTCCTGGTAGACCACCGCGATCGACTGGATGCCGATGGTCGAGAGGTGGCTGATGATCTTGCGCAGCTCCAGGTCGTAGCCCGCGCGCACGTGAAACAGGTAGCGGTTGACCTTGGTGCGAAACGAACTGGTGCCCACCAGCGGTGCAAACATCGGCACGCCCGCCTTCTCCGCCAGCGGCATCGCGGCCGCGAGGTTGCCGGTGGCCACGTAGCCGGTGAGCGCGAAGACCTTGTCCTCGTCGATCAGCTTTGCCGTGTTGATGGCGGTCTTTGCGGGGTCGTATGCGTCGTCGTAGGTGACGAGTTCGATCTTGCGGCCGTTGACGCCGCCTGACTTGTTGACGCGGTCGAAGTACAGCTTGATGCCCGCGCGGTAGTCGACGCCGAAGTCTTTCGCCGGCCCGCTGAACACGGCCGACTGGCCGATGCGGATGGTGGTGTCGGTCACGCCGTTTTCCGCGCGTGCCGACCGCAGCAGGCCGGGGCCGAGGGCCAGGGCGGCACTGCCCGCCACCATGGCGCGCCTTGAGATCGAAAGCTTCATGCGTCGTGTGTCTCGTGTTTTCTTGTTGTTCGTCGTTGTTCTTCGCGGCGTGGGCTCAGGCGGTCTGAATGTCTGCGGACTGGATGCGCTTGACGCCCTTGGCCGTCATCTGCTTCCACGCCGCGGCCAGCGAGCCGTTGAGGTCGATGCCGCGCGTGGCGTCTTCGATCACATAGGCCTCGAAGCCTGCCTTGCGTGCGTCCATCGCAGTCCAGGCCACGCAGAAGTCGGTGGCCAGGCCGGTGACGTACACGGTCTTGATGCCGCGCGCCTTCAGGTAGCCGGCCAAGCCCGTGGCCGTCTTGTGGTCGGCTTCCTCGAAGGCGGAGTAGCTGTCCATCTCCTTGTGGAAGCCCTTGCGGATGATGAGCTGCGCGGTCGGCACCTTCAGTTCCTTGCCGAGCGCGGCGTCTTCAGTGCCTTGCACGCAGTGGTCGGGCCACAGCACCTGCGTGCCGTAGCTGAGCTTGGTGGTCTCGAAGGGCTTCTTGCCGCTGTAGGTGCTCGCGAAAGACGCATGACCCGCCGTGTGCCAGTCTTGCGTGACGACGATGTTCTGGAACGCGGGTGCGAGCGCGTTGATGACCGGAATGACTTCGTTGCCACCCTTCACCGCGAGCGTGCCGCCGTCGAGAAAGCAGTTCTGCACGTCGACCACGATCAGCGCGGCCTTGGCGCCAGGCTTGATCTTGCCGGCCGCGAAGGCGTTGAAAGCGACGCTGCCGAGGCCGCTGGCCAGCCCGAGGGCGGCGGCGGATTTCACGAGGGTTCTGCGATGCATGGCGTGGACTCCGATGGGTTGAAGGAAAAACTCAGACGCTCAAGTAGGCGCGGCGAACTTCGTCGTTGGCCGCAAGCTCGGCCATGGTGGCGTGATAGCGGATCTGCCCCTTCTCGAGCACATAGGCGCGGTCGGACACCAGCTCGGCAAAGTGCATGTTCTGCTCCGACAGCAGGATGCTCACGCCCTGCGCCTTGAGCTCCAGGATCATGTTGGCCATCTGCTCGACGATCACCGGCGCCACGCCTTCGGAAGGCTCGTCGAGCAGCACGAGGTACGGGTTGCCCATGAGCGTGCGCGCCACGGTCAGCATCTGTTGCTCGCCGCCGCTCATGCGCCCGCCCGGACGGTTCGGCATTTCACCAAGGTTGGGGAACAGCTTGAACAGGCGCTCGGGCGTCCACAGCGGCGCATCGGTGCCGTCGGCCCAGCGGCGCGCGGGCTGCTTGCCGACTTCGAGGTTCTCCATCACCGTGAGGTCGGTGAACACGCGGCGGTCTTCAGGCACGAAGCCCAAGCCCAGGCGCGCTGCGTGGTGCGGTTCGCTCCTGGAGATGTCGTGGCCCAGGAAGCGCACCGCGCCGCGGCGCTTGGCCAGCATGCCGATCAGCGTCTTCAGCGTGGTGGACTTGCCTGCGCCGTTGCGGCCCATGAGCGCGACCACTTCGCCGCGACGCACTTCGAGGTCGACGTCATAAAGGATCTGCGCGGCGCCATACCAGGCGCACAGGGCCTTGGCCTGCAGGAGGGGTTCGTGTGTGCTCATGCTGCGACTCCCAGGGCTGCGGCTTTTTCTGCGATCTTCTCGAATGTCTTGCCGCTGCCGAAGTACACCTCCTGCACCTTCGGGTGGTCGCGGATTTCGAGCGGCTTGCCCTGCGCGATGAGGCGGCCGCGCGCCAGCACGATCATGCGGTCGGCGTACGCGAACACCACGTCCATGCTGTGCTCGGTGAAGAGCACGGCCATGCCGCGTTGAATGACGAGGTCCTTGGTCAGCGCCATGAGCGAGTTGCGCTCCTTGGGCGCCATGCCGGCAGTGGGCTCGTCCATCAGCAGCAGCTTGGGGCTGTTGGCCATCGCGATCGCGAGCTCGACGCGCTTCACGTCACCGTACGCCAGCACGCTGCAGGGCCGGTCGGCCTGCGACTTCATGCCGACCTGGTCGAGTAGCGCCAACGCTTCGTCGCGCTTGTGGTCGGCCGCGCGGCGCCACATCGAGAACAGCTTGCCGTCGTGCGACAGCAGCGCCATCTGCACGTTCTCGACCACGGTGAGCGAGGCGAAGGTTTCGGCAATCTGGAAGGTGCGGCCCACGCCCTGGCGCCAGATGGCGCGCGGCTTCTGGCCCACGAGCTCGTGCCCGTCGAACAGGATCGAACCCTGATCGGCCTTGAGCTGGCCGTTGACCATGTTGAAGGTGGTGGACTTGCCGGCGCCGTTGGGGCCGATAAGCGCGAGCAGTTCGCCGGCGTGCAGCTCGAAGCTGATGCCGTCGACGGCCTTCACGCCGCCGAAGGACTTGCCGAGGTTCTCGACCTTGAGCAGGGGTGTGTTGGAGGTGGTCGTCATGCCTTGGCCTCCTTCGCCTCGGCGGCTACCGCTGGCCCTGGCGCCGCATCGGGCTTGGCGCGGCGCAGCAGCTTGTCGGTCAGCTGCTTCGCGAAGCCAGCGATGCCCTGCGGGAACAGCAGCACGAGAATCAGGATGATGGCGCCGAGCGTTGCGCGCCAGTAGTCGGTGTTGCGCGCCACGGTGTCGTGCAGCCAGCTGAAGGTGACGGCGCCAACCACCGGCCCGGCCAGCGTCTGGATGCCGCCCAGCAGCACCATCACCAGCCCGTCGACCGACTTGTCGACGCTCAGGCTCTCTGGCGAGATGCTGCCCTTGGAGAAGGCGTAGAGCGAACCGGCCAGCCCCGCCGCAGCGCCCGCGACGACGAAGGCTGTCCACTGCATGCGCTTGACGTCGATGCCAATGGCGTCGGCGCGCAGCACCGAGTCGCGGCCCGCGCGCAGCGCATAGCCGAAGGGCGAGAACAGCACGCGGCGCAGCATCATGACGCCGGCAGCCACCAGCACCAGCGTGAGCCAGTAGTAGGTGCGCTTGTCCGACAGCCACTCCGAGGGCCACACACCCGTGAGGCCGTTGCTGCCGCCGGTGAATGAATCCCACTGGTAGACGATGGCCCAGGTGATCTGCGCGAAAGCCAGCGTGAGCATGGCCAGGTACACGCCCGACAGCCGCACCGCGAACCAGCCGTAGATGAAGGCGCCGATGGCCGCGACCAGCGGGGCCACGATGAGCGCCACTTCCATCGGCAGGCCGCTGGCGCGCACCAGCAACGCGGCGCCATAAGCCCCGAGGCCGAAGTAGGCGGCATGGCCGAACGAATGCATGCCGGCCGGACCCATGATGAAGTGCAGGCTGGCGGCGAACAGCGCGGCAATCAGCAGGTCGATCATCAGCACCGTGGTGTAGGGCGAATCGGCGGTGAGCAGCGGCATCGCCATGAGCACCACGCCCAGGGCGGCGACCAGCCACAGGTAGCCCTTGCTCGCGCGGCGCAGCGGCTCCTCGGCCATGCCCACGTAGCGGCTCGGCGCCTGCGGCCGGCCGAACAGGCCCCACGGGCGCCACACCAGCACGATGGCCATGACGATGAAGTCGACCACCAGCGTGAGCTTCGAGAAAGACACGCTGTAGCCGAAGATTTCCACCACGCCGAGCCAGATGCACACGGCCTTGATCTCCGAGATCAGCAGCGCCGCCGCATAGGCGCCCGGAATGGAGCCCATGCCGCCCACCACCACCACCACGAAGGCCGCGCCAATGGTGTTGAGGTCCATCGCGAGCGTGGCCGGCTCGCGCGGCAGCTGCAGCGCGCCGCCCAGACCCGCCAGCATGGCGCCGAGCGCGAACACCGCGGTGAAGAGCCAGGCCTGGTTCACGCCCAGCGCACTGACCATCTCGCGGTCTTGCGTGGCGGCGCGCACCAGCGTGCCCCATCGGGTGCGCGTGAGCAGCAGCCACATGAGGCCGAGCACGACCGGGCCGACGACGATCAGGAACAGGTCGTAGGTCGGGAACTGCCGGCCCAGAATTTCAACGGAGCCCGACAGGCCCGGTGCGCGCGGCCCGAGCAGTTCGTCAGGCCCCCAGATGTAGAGCACCGCGTCCTTGATGACAAGGACCAGTGCGAAGGTCGCCAGCAGCTGGAACAGCTCTGGCGACTTGTAGATGCGGCGCAGCAGCACCATCTCGATCAGCGCGCCAAGAATGCCGACCGCAAGCGCGGAAATCACCAGCGCGGGCCAGAAGCCCATGCCGCCGCCGAGCTTCTCGACCAGCGTATAGGCCAGGTAGATGCCGACCATGAAGAAGGAGCCATGCGCAAAGTTGACGATGCGCGTGACGCCGAAGATCAACGAAAGGCCGGCCCCCACGAGGAACAGCGACGAAGCCGACGACAGCCCGGTGAGGAACTGAAGCAGCAGGGACGAGAGGCTCATGGGTGCAAGCGTTCCGAAAAAGGATCAGGGTCAGTCGGCGGCGCGCGACTTCTTCACGTCGGCGGCGGAGGGCTGGAACTTGGCGCCGTCGAAGTAGGTGTAGTCGACCATCACGCCCTTGCCGTTTTCGTTCTTCGTCTTGCCAACGAAGGCGCCCATGGTGGACTGGTGGTCTTCGGCGCGATAGCTGATCTTGCCGAAGGGCGTGTCGACCTGCAGGCCCTTGAAGGCTTCGAGGAGCTTCGACGTTTCGGCACTCTTGGCCTTGGCAACGCCGGCTGCGACCGACTTGATCATGCTGTAGCCGACCACCGAGCCGAGGCGCGGATAGTCGTTGTACTTGGCGTGGTACGCGAGGAAGAAAGCCTTGTGCTCGGGCGTCTGGATGCCGTACCAGGGGTAGCCGGTCACGATCCAGCCGTTGGGCGTTTCGTCCTTCAGCGGGTCGAGGTACTCGGGCTCGCCGGTCAGCACGCTGACGACGGTGCGGTCCTTGAACAGGCCGCGGGTGTTGCCTTCGCGCACGAACTTCGAGAGGTCGGCGGCGAAGAGCACGTTGAAGATCGCATCGGGCTTGGCGTCGGCCAGCGCCTGCACCACTGCGCCCGCATCGACCTTGCCCAGCGGCGGTGCCTGTTCGGCGACGAACTCGACGTCGGGCTGCGCGGCCTTCAGCAGCGTCTTGAATGCGGCCACGGCCGACTGGCCGTATTCGTAGTTGGGGTACACGACGGCCCAGCGCTTCTTCTTGAGCTTGACGGCCTCGGGCACGAGCATCGCGGCCTGCATGTAGGTGCCGGGGCGCAGGCGGTAGGTGTATTCGTTGCCGCCCTGCCAGGTCATCTTGTCGGTCAGCGGTTCGCCAGCCAGGAAGAAGATCTTCTTCTGCTTGGCGAAGTCGGCCACGGCCAGGCCGGTGTTCGACAGGAAGGTGCCGGTGAGCACGTCGATCTTCTCGCGCGCCACCAGCTCTTCGGCCACGCGCACGGCGTCGCCGGGGTTGGCATTGTCGTCGCGCGTGATGAGCTCGATCTTCTTTCCGTTCACGCCGCCCTTGGCGTTGATCTCTTCGACGGCCAGCTCCATGCCCTTCTTGTAGGGCTCCAGGAAGGCGGGCTGGGCCTTGTAGCTGTTGACCTCGCCGATCTTGATCACGCCCTGCGCATGCGCGGGAACGAGAGCAGTGGTCAGCGCAGCGAGGGCCGCGGCGCTGAAGACGTGACGCAATGGATTCATGGGAAAACTCCTTGAGATCGAATGAGGAAAGAAAACACCGTGAGTGGGCGAGGGCAGAAGACAGCGTCAGCGAAGACCGTCTTCACCCTTGATTTCATGGGCCTGCAGGCCGCCGATGCGCGGTAGCGGACGGCCGCTGTCGGTGACGGCAACCGCCACCACGATCTCGTTGGCGCGCGGCGCGTCGCTCACGCGGGCTTCGATCCCGTCGAAGTGGCTGCGCACGAAGGCTGCGTCTTTATGGCCGAGCGGCACGTCGATGGCGGTGCCCAGCGTGCCTTGCTTCTTGGCCGAAGGCACGAGCGCCGCGCCCTTCTCGACCGCAACGCGCAGCGGCGCGCCCAGCTTGGGATGCAGGATGGCGGCGGCGTGCTCGAGCTCGCCGCGCTCGCCGACGATGGCGGCCTTGCCGTAGCTCTGCGCCTGGCCGGGCTCGATGCCCAGCGCCTTCACGGCCTTCTGGCCGAGCAGCGCGCCGAGTTCTTCGCCAATGGCGATCAGTTCGTCGAGGTTCTCGCTGTAGCGGCCGGCGTAGGGGTTCTCGATCACGGCGATGGCAACGGCGCGGCGCGTGGGCGGCGTGACGTCCTTGCCCATTTCCTTGCGGGTTTCATCGACCTGGATGACGAGCTTGCGGATGTTGGCGGTCATGTTCTGTGTTCCTTGTCTTGTCTCTGTGCGGGTCAGCGCAGGCCGTCCCACTTGCTGATGTTCTCTGCGAGCAGGCCGCCGACGCGGGCGTGCACGCGGTAGCCCGTGCTCATCGCGAGGATGAAGACGATCTCGTCCGCAGCCGGCGCGCCGGGCACGCGCACTTCGATGGCGTCGAACTGGCCGCGCACGTAGCTGGCGTTGATGTTGGTCAGCGGCACGTCGAGCGCGGCGCCGGGCGGGCCGACCTTCTTGGTCGAGGGCACGATCGACAGCGCATTGCCGGGCTGGCCGGTTTTTTCTTCTGCCGTGCCCGCGGTGTAGGCAACGCGGCTGCCCTTCCAGCCGAGCAGTTCGCGCATTGCATAACCGCCGGGCACGTGCCACAGCGCGCCGTGCTCAAGCTCGCCGTCGGCGCCGACGATGGCGCCCTTGCCATAGGTGGCGATCTGCTCCAGCGGTACGTCCATGGCAGCATGCAGCTTGTGCGCCATGTCGACGCCCACGGGGTCGAGCAGCGCCATCATCGGAAGGATGTCGGGCTCGTAGCGGCCGGCGAACGGATTGGTCAGCACCGCGCCGATGGCACCGCGCACCAGCGGCGTGTCGGCGCGGGGTCCGAACTCGTGGTGGATGTGCTCGACATGGGTGAAGACGCGTCGGATTTCGATCATGAAAAAGAACCTTGCTTTTCGTTAAGCAAATACTGAACCAACCGCTTTCGGCAGCTCGGTCTTGAGCGCCTTCGAGCATAAGGGTTCGACAAGTCGCCACTGCCCCTGACAAACGAGTAGAACGGCCCAGACAAGGCCACCTTTTTGCAGGACCTTGGCGCACACCACGCCCGTATCGAGTGCGCTGCGCACCTGCCCGGGGGCCAGCGCGGGCACGTCGACGGTGACAAGGGTGTCGCCGAGGTCGCTGTCGTCCTTGCATTCGTTCGCGGGGCGGCGCGCGATGGCGTCGTCGTCGACATCGACGGCGTTGGCGATCACTGTCGCCGCCGCATCGGCCTGTGCTGCCGTGGCGGCCAGGACCGTCACGCTGTCGGCGATGCCCAGCGAAAAGCTGCGCCCGCGCCAGCCGCTGGTGGCGACGCCGCGCACGGGCTGGTCGGCGCGCAGTTCGAACTGGCCGTCGGTGGTGAGGATGCCGCTGCCACCATCGACATGATTGCGCCAGTCGAAGCGCGCGAGGTCGGCGAACACGCCCACGCGTGCGGACTGGCCGGGCGCGAGGTGCAGCGCGATGTCGCCGCCGTTGTTGATCCATGCGCGCTCGATGCCGGGGCGCTCGTAGAACGCGATCAGCTCCTGCGCGACCGAGCCGGCCACCGCCGCCATCGGCGTGATGAACATCGGCGAGAACGCTGCGCAGGCGTCCCACATGCGGCGCGCCACCACATTGCGCGGACGCATCTTGTCAGTGACGGGCAGACGCAGCAGCGGCAGCTCGCGCACCAGCTCGTCGAGCACGTGGACGAAGCGCGCCCACGCGGCGTCGTGTGCGGCCGCGACGGCGTACGGGTCGCCATGCGCCTCGGCCACGATGTCGATCGGGCCGTGGTTGAAATGCCAGCGGTTCTGATCGAGCGCTGTGCGTTGAGCGGACATGTTCAGCCCAGCATGGGGGCGTGGCCGAGCGGCCACGGATTGGCGTCGTCCATCGCGAGCCATTGGCGCGCGAGCGGTGCGCCGTCTTCCTGCCATGCACCGCGCGCGAGCGCCTGTTCGAGCGGGAAGATGTGTTCCATGTGGCCGCCGAGCGCCTCGTAGTCGTCGCGCCGCATGCTGAACTCGATGGGCGCGACGATGGCCGGCGTGGGCACGGTGCCGAAGCTGTTGTCGGGCATGCGCATGACGTCGGCCATCACGGTGATGCCACCACCGGGCCACACATAGGCCGGTGCGCCGCCGCATGTGACGTTGACCAGCGCGCGCTTGATGGCACGCGTGAGCAGCACCGGGTTTTCGGTGACGCCCGCGCGCAGGCTACCGCCCGCGCCGCCGAGGAACAGCACGGTGCACAGCGAGGGTTCGCAGTTCTCGCCGATGCGGTCGACGATGCGCTGCACTTCAGGTGGCATGGGCTGCTCGACGGGCTTGAGCGCATCGTCGAGCACGTACCACTGCGCGTGTTCGCCGGTGGTCGAGGTCATCAGCAGGCGCAGGCCGGGGCGCGCGACGCCCTCTTCCCAGCCTTCGATGATCGCGAGCGGATCGGCGATGTCGGTGCCGCCCCAGCCGTTGCCCGGATTCGCCACCTGGAAGTAGCGCCCCGGCGTGGACTTGCGCCCCAGCATCTGGATGCCCGAGGGCGCCATGTCGAGGCAGCGGCCAGCCTGGTGCTCGGTGAGCACGCCGGTGATGTGGTCATCGACCACCACCACCTCGTCGGCCACGCCTGCGAACTGGCGCGCGAAGATGCCGACCGCCGCCGAGCCGCAGCCCACGCGCATGCGCTGCTCTTCAACGCCGTTGACGATGGGCGCCTTGCCGGCCTGGATGACGAGGGTGGAGCCGCCGTCGATGGTGCACTCCACGGCCTTTTTGTTGCCCAGCAGCTGCATCAGCTCGGCCGTCATGCGGCCTTCCTTCTTGCTGCCGCCGGTGAGGTGGTGCACGCCGCCGAGCGAGAGCATCTGCGAGCCGTATTCGGCCGTGGTGACGTGGCCGACGACTTCGCCGCGATAGCGCACGTTGGCCTGCTCGGAGCCAAGGAAGCGGTCGGTGTCGATCTTCACCTTGAAGCTGCAGTAGCTGAAGATGCCTTCAGTGACGACGGTGACCATGTCGACGCCCTGGGCCTTCGATGCCACGATGAAGGGCGCAGGCTTGTAGTCGGGGTAGGTGGTGGAAGAGCCCACGCCGGTGACGAAGACTTCGTCGGCGTGCAGCAGGTCGCCGTTCCAGTCGGGCTCGGCGGGGGCCGGGGCCAGGGCTGTGTCGGCGCCGGTGCGATTGAAAGGCACCAGCGCAGGCGCTTCGCTTTCGATTGTCCGGCGCAACAGCACCACGGGATCGACGCGCACCAGCACGCCCTCTCTATTGGCATAGCGGTCGCAGGCGCCGGTGCGGCCGTCGGAGATCTGGCACAGCACCGGGCAAGCGTTGCACTCGACCTTGGCGGTGCTCATGCGCTCGTTGCGCGGGGGCGCCTTGCCGAAGGCGCCGCTACCGGCTTCGGCCACCACGGGCATGTCCATGCCGGGGAGGCCATCTGTCTTGGTGTGTTCTGTCATCGGGCAATCTCGTGGGCGTATGTGGGCAAATCCTGGCTGTCGGGGTTTGCAACAAACGTGCCGTCCGCCCGCTTGTGCACCGACTTCCGTTTGTGTAGCATTCCCTACACTTTCATGTTGCGTTCACTACATTCGCAGTCAATGTAGCAAACAGGCCCGATGCTTGCAATGGTGTTTTCTCGCGATGTTCATCGGGGTTTTTACGACCAACGACAATGGAGGGTTCGGAGCCGGCCGGCGGTTTTCGCCCCAAAGGCGTGCACGTCGGCTCAGCCAACCTCCCCTGTTACCAACCAACTCTTGAGTTCCGTATGAGTGCATTCAGCGAAGAACGCGTCCTGAGCGTCCACCACTGGACCGACCGCCTGTTCACCTTCACCACCACGCGCGACCCGGCGCTGCGCTTCTCGAACGGTCATTTCACGATGATCGGCCTGAAGGTCAACAACAAGCCCCTGCTGCGCGCCTACAGCATCGTGAGCCCGAACTACGAGGAGCATCTCGAGTTCCTGAGCATCAAGGTGGAAGAAGGCCCGCTGACCTCGAAGCTGCAGCACATCCAGGTGGGCGACACCATCATCGTGGGCCGCAAGCCCACGGGCACGCTGCTGATCGACTACACGCTGCCGGCCAAGCGCCTGTACCTGTTCGGCACCGGCACCGGCCTTGCACCGTTCATGAGCATCATCCGCGACCCTGACACGTACGAGAAGTTCGAGCAGGTCATCCTGGTGCACGGCGTGCGCCAGGTCGACGAGCTGGCCTACCACGACCTCGTGACCGACCACCTGCCCAAACACGAAATCCTCGGCGAGATGATCGAGAAGCAGCTGCTGTACTACCCGACCGTCACGCGCGAGGAGTTCCGCAACCAGGGCCGCATCACCGACCTGATCGAGAGCAACAAACTCACCGACGACCTCGGCCTGCCGCCGCTCAACGTCGAGGAAGACCGCGTCATGCTGTGCGGCAGCCCCGGCCTGCTGGTCGACCTGAAGCACATCCTGGAGAAGCGCGGCTTCAAGGAAGGCAACACCTCGACGCCGGGCGACTTCGTCGTCGAACGCGCCTTCGCAGAAAAGTAAGCAGGACGTCGCGCGCACGATGGCCGACAACAGCCGCTCCGCCTCCCACAAGCCCAAGCCGCAGCGCCGCACGGGCGTGCGCGAGGCGGCCGCGCAGGCCACGCGCGACAGCATCCTGAAGGCGGCGACCAAGGTGTTCGCCAAGTACGGCTACGACGGCGGCAGCGTGGAGAAAATCTCCAAGGCCGCGAAGTCGTACGACCGGATGATCTATTACTACTTCGGCAGCAAGGAAGGCCTCTTCATCGCGGTGCTCGAAGGCATCTACCAGCGCATGGACGACGCCGAGGCCGCCATTGCGCTCGACGCCTCGCGGCCGGTGGAAGCGCTCACCGAAGTCATCCGCTTCGTGCTGGGCTACTACCGCAAGAACCCCGAGTTCGTGACGCTCTTGAACACCGAGAACCTGCACAAGGGCCGGCACATTTCGAAGTCGCTGCGCGCACGCGAGTATTCGTCGCGCGCGGTGGCAATCATTGCGGAGATCCTCGCCAGCGGCGCTGCGCAGGGCCTGTTCCGCAAGGATCTGGTGGCGCGCGACATCTACCTGCTGATCGCGTCCACAGGTTATTTCTACACCTCCAACCGGCACACGCTCACCGCCTTCCTCGGCGAGCCGCTGGAGTCGCCGGAGGCGATCACGCACTGGGAAAACTTCGTGATCGAGACGCTGCTGCGCACGGTGCGCGCGGACGCGGATACAGAGGCGGACGAGCCGCAAGACAACACACCACCCCACGAGGACACATCGAAATGGCAGAAATCGCAGCCGGCGGCAAGTCGGGCAAGGTCGTCATAAGGAACATCGGACTGCTGCTCTCGGGCGACATCGACAAGCCCATCCTCGACGCCGACACCATCGTGGTGAACGACGGCCTGATCGTCGCGGTCGGCAAAGAGAAAGACTGCGATCTCGAAGGCGCAGTGACCGTCATCGACGCGAAGAAAACCTGCGTGGCGCCCGGCCTGATCGACAGCCACGTGCACCCGGTGTTCGGCGACTGGACCCCACGCCAGGGCCAGATCGGCTGGATCGACTCCACCATGCACGGCGGCGTGACCACGATGATTTCCGCCGGCGAAGTGCACCTGCCCGGCCGTCCGAAAGACATCGTCGGCCTGAAGGCACTGGCCATCACCGCGCAGCGCGCCTTCGACAACTTCCGCCCCGGTGGCGTAAAGGTGCTGGCGGGCGCGCCCGTCATCGAGAAGGGCATGGTCGAGAGCGACTTCAAGGAACTCGCCGAAGCCGGCGTGGGCCTGCTGGGCGAAGTGGGCCTGGGCTCGGTGAAGGCCGGCTACGAGGCGAAAGAGATGGTGGCCTGGGCCCGCAAGTACGGCATCCAGAGCACGATCCACACGGGCGGCCCGTCGATCCCGGGCTCAGGCCTGATCGACAAAGATGTTGTGCTCGAAGCCGACGCTGACATCATCGGCCACATCAACGGCGGCCACACCTCGCTGCCCGAAGCGCACGTGTGCGAGCTGTGCGAGAAGAGTTCGCGCGCCATCGAGATCGTGCACAACGGCAACGAAAAGGTGGCCATCGCCGCGGCCAAGGCAGCGCTGGAGCTCAAGTGCCCGCACCGCGTGATCCTCGGCACAGACGGTCCTGCGGGCTCGGGCGTGCAGCCGCTGGGCATCCTGCGCATGGTGGCGATGCTGTCGTCCATCGCGAACATTCCGGCCGAGCTGGTGTTCTGCTTCGCGACCGGCAACACGGCGAAGATCCGCAAGCTCAACTGCGGGCTGATCGAAGTGGGCCGCGACGCCGACTTCGTGTTCATGGACCGCGCACAGCATTCGCCCGCACCAGGCCTGCTCGAAAGCGTGCAGCTTGGCGACATCCCGGGCGTGGGCATGGTGATGATCGATGGCATCGTGCGCTGCGGCCGCAGCCGCAATACGCCGCCTGCAACGGAGATTCCGGTCGTCGTGTCCGGCGCGCACTGAGCGCCCCCGGCGGCCTCAGCCGCCGCGGTGCGAGCGAAAGACCAGGTAGCGCGCCGAAAGAAAGTTGGCGCTCATGCCTGCGAGGCTGCCCAGCGCCACGCCCAGGGCCGCGGCCCAGCGCCCTTCGACCCAGTGCAGCGTCAGCACATAGGCGCCGTAGTTCAGCACCGCGCCGGCGGCCATGGTCGCCAGGTAGCCCAGGTACTCGCGCCAGAGGGAGCGGCCGGCCGATGCGCTGGCCGCGAAGGTGTAGCGGCGGTTGAAGGCCCAGGTGGTGGTCGCCGCCGCGAGAAACGACACCACCCGCGCGCCGTACCAACCCAGCAGCGGCGCCAGCAGGTACAGCACGACCACGTCGACCACGAGTCCGATGACGCCGACGAGGGCGAAGGAGAGGAACTCGCGTCCGATCTTCATCGCGAGGCGCGTGAGGTACGTGAGACGCGGGCCGCCTGCTCGCGCACGCTCGGAATCGCGAGGTAGCTCAGCCGCTTGGCCTCCCGTCGCCCCAACGTGATGGCCTGCATGACGACGCCGCACACGAAGGACAGCATCGCCGCCAGCATCGCACCAGTGGCCAGCACCGCCGTGGGGAGCCGGGGCACCAGGCCGGTGTGCATGTAGGTCATGACGAGCGGCAAGACCAGCGCGACCGACATCAGCACCAGCAGCCCCCCCATGATCGAGAAGAACTGCAGCGGCCGTTCGCTCACGAACAGCTTGCAGATGGTCTTGAGGATGCGCCAGCCGTCGCGGTAGGTCGAGAGCTTGCTGACCGAGCCCTCGGGACGCGTGCTGTAGGCAGTGCTTTCCTCGGCATAGGGCATGCGCAGTTCGAGCGCGTGCACGGTGAGTTCGGTCTCGGTCTCGAAGCCCCGCGACAGCGCCGGGAACGACTTGGCATAGCGCCGCGAGAACACGCGGTAGCCCGAGAGCATGTCGCTGAGGCCGCCGCCGAACAGCTGCGCCACGGCGCCCGTGAGCATGCGGTTGCCCAGGCGGTGGCCGGTGCGGTAGGTGTGCGCGTCCTGGCCGTCGTCCACGCGGCTGCCGACGACCATGTCGAGGTTGTCGTTCACCAGCCGGTCGATGAGCCGGCGCGCGGCGTCGGTGTCGTAGGTGGCGTCGCCGTCGACCATCACGTACACGTCGGCATCGACGTCGGCGAACATGCGCCGCACCACGTTGCCCTTGCCGCGCAGGGTCACGTGCGTGACGACGGCGCCGGCCGCGCGTGCCACGGCGGCCGTGTCGTCGCTGGAGTTGTTGTCGAAGACGTGGATCTCGGCCTCCGGCAGCGCGGCGCGAAAGCCCGCCACCACCTGGGCGATGGCAAGCGCCTCGTTGTAGCAGGGGATCACCGCGGCAATGCGCAGGCCGCTGCCGGCGTGGGTGGTGGGGAAACTGGCGTCGGTCATGGTGCGGCGGGAAGGATACGGTAGACCCGGCTGCCGTCCTTCTCGTATTCGACGGCGAAGTACTTGTCGAAGTCGACGCGCGCGCTGAACACCGGCACCACGCTGTCCGGCAGGACGACCGCGACAAAGCCCAGGCCGCCGAGCTTGCGCGCGAGATCGCCGCCCGACAGGCGCCCGAAGTCGGTGTAGCGCCACGGCCCGAGCGTGTCGCCCCAGATAGGGTTGGGCCCGTAGTAGATCGCCTCGTTCAGCGCGATCTGGTAAACGCGGCCGGTGGCAGTGCGGCGCAGGTAGTCCATGACGGCATAGCCCGGAACGTGCTTGCGCAGCACGGCCTCGCGGGCCTCCGGCGTGATCGAGACCATCGAGATCTTCACCGCGGTCTGGCGCACCGACGCGGCGGCCAGCACGGCCAGCAGCAGCACGAGCACCCAGTCGCCCGCGCGAGCGCCGGAGCGCGCGGTGTCGCGGCTCATCGAGCCCGTTGCCACGACGCCAGCGTCCTGCTTCTTCTCTTTCGCACCGAACACGCGACGCACGCCCGATGCGATCCATCCGAACACCACCTGCCAGCCGATCGCCGCGATGGCGGCCAGCAGCGGAAACGAAGCCGTCAGGTAGCGCGGATAGCGCGAGGTCACGACCCAGACCACCACCGAGTACAGGCAAAACCAGCCGGCGGCACGCACGGCCGCGGAGCGCTTCCACAGCACGCTGAAAGGTGCGAAGAACACGGACCAGATCAGCGCATTGGGCATCTCGGCGTGCACGCGCACATCCGCCACCTGCTGCACGTAGTCGGCCGGGGTCCATTCGGTGAAGCCGAACACACGCGCGCCGATCGGGTTGAACGGATCGCCGGTCATGACGGCGTTGCGCGCGTACCAGTACAGGCAAGGAATCAGGAAGCAGACGAACACCAGCGCCCAGGCCTGGGGCCGGCGCTCGTGGCGAATGACGAACAGCGCCACCAGCGGCAGGAAGATCAGCGCCTGGTACTTCGAGCCCGCGGCCACGCCGAGGCAGAACGCGGCCACGCCGAGCCAGCGCATGCCGCCGTGCACGGGCTTTCCGGGCTCCGACTCGCGCCACCACCACAGCGCCACGCAGGCTGACAGCACGAACAGCGCCACGCCCATGTCGATCAGCGCGTTGGAGTAGTCGCCGAGCCCCAGCCAGATGGCCGCGCCGATGCATGCCGTAAGCCGGTTGGCGTGCAGGATGCCGAGGCGGAAGATCATCACCACCGACAGCGCGCCCGCCAGCGCATTGAGGAAGTGCGGCAGCACGTCGTCGCCGACCTGCAGCGCAGCGGCGTAGAGCAGGTTGTAGTTGTACGGGAACCAGGGGTAGCGCAGCCAGTCGTGGATGCCCAGCGAGCCCTGCTGCGCCACCTGGCGCGCGTAGGGCAGGTGGTACATCAGCTCGTCGAAGGCGATCGGTGGCGCGAGCGGCGCCACCAGCGCGGGCAGCGCGACCAGGGCCAGCGCGATCATGGCAACGCGTTCGAAGTAGGTCCACGGCGCGGCGGGCTCGTTCGCGCGCAGGGCACGCCGCTCGCCCAGCCATGACGGCAGCTGAAGCGCCGCGGCAACGAAACCCGCCACGACCAGCGCCACGGTCGCGCCAATCTTGAAAGCCCCGAAGATGGCCAGCGCCTGGAACGCGCAGATGAAGAGGCCGACGCCCAGCGCCGCGGCCATGGCGGCTTCGAGCCCCGCGTCGCGGCGCGGCGGCGGGGCCATGCGGCCGAGCAATGCACGGCCGTAACCCCAGCAGCTGATCACGAAAACCGCCAGTGCCGCGTAGTGCGCGGCTGCAAACATCAGCTTCTGAATAACAACTCCCGGCGCCGGGCGGCCGCGCCGGCCGGCAGGTTCAAAGATTGGGCGCCAGCAGACGCTCGAGATCGGATTCGCTCTCCTTGCGCCGCGCGGCCTGGTCCTGCAACTGATCGTGTCCGATCTTGCCGACGTTGAAGTACGTCGCATCGGGGTGGCTCAGGTAGAAACCGCTCACGCTGGCGGCGGGCATCATAGCGAGGCTTTCCGTCAGGGTCATGCCAATGTCCGCGCAGGCCAGAAGGTCGAACATCGGGCGCTTCACGCTGTGGTCGGGGCAGGCCGGGTAGCCGGGCGCGGGGCGGATGCCGCGGTACTTCTCCGCGATCATGTCCTCGTTGCTCAGGCTTTCGTCGCTCGCGTAGCCCCAGAGATCGGTGCGCACGCGGTGGTGCAGCGACTCGGCGAAGGCCTCGGCCAGCCGGTCGGCCAGGGCCTTGAGCATGATGGCGGAGTAGTCGTCGAGGTCGTCGATGAAGTACTTCTCTTTTTTCTCGACACCCAGGCCGGCGGTCACGGCGAACATGCCGACGTAGTCTTTCACGCCGCTCGCCTTGGGCGCGACGAAGTCGGACAGGCAACGGCTGGGGCGCATCACGCCGTCGATCATCTGCTTCTCGGTCTGCTGGCGCATGCCGTACCAGGTGAGTGCGACTTCGCTGCGCGACTCGTCGGTGTACAGCTCGATGTCGTCGTCGTTCACCGTGTTGGCGGGCCAGAAGCCGACGATGCCGCTCGCGCTGAGCCAGCGGCCCTCGATGAGGCGCTTGAGCATGCGCTGGCCGTCTGCATACACGCGCACGGCCTCGGTGCCGACGATCTCGTCCTTCAGGATGGCGGGGAACGGGCCGGCCAGGTCCCAGGTCTGGAAGAACGGGCCCCAGTCGATGTACTTGGCCAGATCGGTCAGGTCGAAGTTCTTGAACACGCGCCGGCCGATGAACTTGGGCACGGGCGGCAGGTAGTTCGCGAAATCGACGGGCGTCTTGTTGGCGCGCGCCTTGGCCAGCGGCCACATCGGCACCTGCTTCTTGTTGGCGTGCTGCTGGCGCACCTTGACGTAGTCGGCGTTGATCTCGTCGATGTACGCAGTGGCCTGGTCGGAGAGCAGGCTCTGCGCCACGCTCACGCTGCGCGAAGCGTCGGGCACGTAAACCACGGGGCCTTCGTAGTGCGGCGCGATCTTCACGGCCGTGTGCACGCGGCTGGTGGTGGCGCCGCCGATCATGAGCGGGATCTTCTTGATTCGGAAATGGTCGTCGCGCTGCATCTCGCCGGCCACGTACTGCATCTCCTCGAGGCTCGGCGTGATCAGGCCCGACAGACCCACGATGTCCGCGCCCTCGACCTTGGCGCGCGCCAGGATCTCGTGGCACGGGACCATCACGCCCATGTTCACCACTTCGAAGTTGTTGCACTGGAGCACGACGGTGACGATGTTCTTGCCGATGTCATGCACGTCGCCCTTGACGGTGGCGATGATGATCTTGCCCTTGGTGCGCACGTCGCGGCCGGCGGCCTCGTCGCGCAGCTTCTCTTCCTCGATGTAGGGCAAGAGGTGGGCCACGGCCGACTTCATCACGCGTGCCGACTTGACCACCTGCGGCAGGAACATCTTGCCGGCGCCGAACAGGTCGCCCACGATGTTCATGCCGTCCATGAGCGGGCCTTCGATCACATGCAGCGGACGGCCGCCGGTGGCAAGGATCTGCTGGTAGGCCTCTTCGGTGTCTTCCACGATGAAGTCGGTGATGCCGTGAACCATGGCATGCGACAGGCGCTGGTTGACATGCACCGGCTGCTCGGGCGTGCCGCGCCACTCGAGCCGCTTGCTTTCGTCCTTGGCGCCGCTCTTGGCGGTTTCGGCCACTTCGACCAGGCGCTCGCCGGCGTCCGGGCGGCGGTTGAGCACCACGTCTTCCACGCGCTCGCGCAGTTCGGGTTCGAGGTCGTCGTACACGCCGACCATGCCGGCGTTGACGATGCCCATGTCCATGCCCGCCTGGATCGCGTGGTACAGGAACACGGTGTGGATGGCTTCGCGCATCGGGTCGTTGCCGCGGAAGCTGAAGCTCACGTTCGACACGCCGCCCGACACCTTGGCGCCCGGCAGGTTCTCCTTGATCCAGCGCACGGCATTGATGAAGTCGACGGCGTAGTTGTCGTGCTCCTCGATGCCGGTGGCAATGGCGAAGATGTTCGGGTCGAAGATGATGTCCTCGGGCGGGAAGCCCACCTCGTCGACCAGGATGCGGTAGGCGCGCTCGCAGATCTCGATCTTGCGTGCGTAGGTGTCGGCCTGGCCTTTTTCATCGAAGGCCATCACCACGGCGGCGGCGCCGTAGCGCTTCACCAGCTTGGCCTCGTGCTTGAACTTGTCGACTCCCTCCTTCATGGAGATGGAGTTGACGATGCCCTTGCCCTGGATGCAGCGCAGGCCAGCCTCGATCACGTCCCACTTCGAGCTGTCGACCATCACCGGCACGCGCGCGATGTCGGGTTCGCTGGCGATGAGGTTCAGAAAGCGGACCATCGCGGCCTTGCTGTCGAGCATGGCCTCGTCCATGTTGATGTCGATCACCTGCGCGCCGTTCTCGACCTGCTGGCGCGCCACGGCCAGCGCCTCTTCGAACTGGCCGTTCAGGATCATCCGCGCGAAAGCCTTGGAGCCCGTGACGTTGGTGCGCTCGCCGATGTTGACGAACAGCGTGCCCTCGCCGATGGCAACCGGTTCGAGGCCGGACAGCTTCATGGGAGGGGGCATAGGGGAAGACATGGTTTGACTCGGGGGCAAAAGCGGTTATTCGTGCGCAGGTTGGGGGAGTCTATCGCCGTCCCCCAAGCCGATAGCGTGCAAGGAGTAAGTCTGAATCATGAAAGGGTAAGTCCGAATCGATAGCGAATCCCTGATTTCGCAGAATGAAAAGAGCACGCTCGTTCTTTTTTGCGTGCGTTCCCCCAAACCGACCTAACGCAATAAAGGGAGTTCCGATGATTCGACTGAAGACGATTCTGGCTTCGACGGGCAGGAAAAGCGGCACGGCACGGCGATCTGCCGGCGCGCTCCTGATGTGCGGCGTGCTGGCCCTCGCGCCCCTGGCGCAGACCGCGCAGGCAGCCAGCAGCAAGACCGCGCAGACGGCCTACCCGATCGTGCTGGTGCACGGCATGCTGGGCTTCGACACCGTCGCGGGCATCGACTACTGGTACGGCATTCCCGGCGAGCTGCGCGCCCAGGGCGCCAAGGTCTTCGTCGCCGAAGTGGCCGCCACCAACAGCAGCGAAGTGCGCGGCGAACAGCTGCTCAAGCAGGTCAAGGACGTTCTGGCGCTCACCGGCGCGAGCAAGGTCAACCTGATCGGCCATTCGCACGGCGGCCCCACGGCGCGCTACGTCTCGGGCGTGGCACCAGAGCTGGTGGCCTCGATCACGACGGTGGGCAGCCCCCACAAGGGCAGCAAGGTGGCCGATGTGCTCGGCAACACGCTGCCGGATGGCAGCATCAGCCGGACCGTGGTGGTGAGCGTGGTCAACGCGTTCTCCAGCCTCATCGGCATTCTCTCGGGCAACAACACGCCGCAGAACGGGCTGGGCGCGCTGGATTCGCTCAACACCGCCGGCTCGGCGAAGTTCAACGCCAAGTTCCCCGACGGCGTGCCCACCACGGCCTGCGGCAACGGCGCCGAGCTGGTCAACGGCGTGCGGTACTTCTCGTGGTCGGGCACCCAGCCGCTGACCAACGCGTTCGACGCCTCCGACTACGCGCTGTCGCTGACGAGCGTGGTGCACGGCGAGCCCAACGACGGCCTCGCATCGGCCTGCAGCTCGCACCTGGGCACCTACCTCGGCAGCTACCGGCAGAACCATCTGGACGAGGTCAACCAGCTGCTCGGGCTGCGCGACCTGTTCTCGGTCAGCCCGGTGACGCTGTACGTCAACCAGGCGGCGAAGCTGAAGCAGCTCGGCCTCTGAGGAGACGATGTCCCCGAAGCTCCTGCGCCCGCTGGCGGCGGTCGCGGTCGCGGTCGCGGTGGTGGTGGCGGCAGGCGTGGCGTGGTGGCAGCTCAGTGGGCCTGAAGCACCCGCGCCAGCGGGCGCCGCTTCTTCGGTGCCGCCGGCCACCAACGTCGCGGCGGCTGAGGCATCCGCCATCGCGCTGCGCAACAACAGCCATGCTCCCGACCCGCTGCTGACGCCCAACCTGCTGCGCATCTTCGAGCAGATGCTGAACGACAGCCAGGCCAGGGACAAAGAAGGCCTGATGGCCGAGATGCGCGCCAAGATCGACAAGTACCTGCCGCCGGAATGGCGCGTGCGCGGACTGAGCCTGCTGGAGCGCTACATCGACTACCGCAACGCGCTCGAGGCGCTGCCGGCCGCCAGCATCGGCGACCCCGCCGGGCTGCGCAGGATCCTCGATGCGCGTGCGGGCATCAGGGCTCGCTACTTCGCGCCCGAAGAGGTCGAAGGCCTGTTCGGCGCCGAGGAGAAATTCGACCGCTTCAGCGTCGAGAAGCTGGAGATCGAGCGCAACAAGGACCTGACGCCCGAGCAGAAGCGCGAGGCGCTGGCGCAGATCGAGAAGAACTGGCTCACGCCCGAGCAGCTCGCCGACCGCGTGGCCACCACGGCACAGCTCGGCGTCGCCGAGCAGACCGCAGCGCTAGAGGCGCGCGGCGCGAGCCCCCAGGAGCGTTTCGCGGAGCGCTCGCAGCAGTACGGCTATGAAGCGGCACAACGGCTCGCCACGCTCGACCAGCAGGAGCAAGACTGGCAAGGCCGCCTCTCGCGCTATGCCGCTGCCGACGAGGCCACGCGGGCACAACTGCAAGCCCAGCTCTTCACGCCGCAGGAGGCGCTGCGGCTTCAGGCCGCGCTGGAAGTCCGCGCCGCCAACGACAAAAAGAAAGCGCCCTTTACGCCGTGACCACCGTGCTGTTCGCCGCAGCAGAAGCCGGCAGGCCGAACACCCGGTCGAAGGCCCAGTTGAAGACGAAGGTGTAGACCAGGAAGAAGATCACCAGCCCCAGGTCCATCACCAGCGCCTGCCAGAGCGTCACGCCCAGGCCCCAGGCGAACATCGGCACCAGGAAGGCAATCAGCCCGCCCTCGAAGCCGATGGCGTGCGCGATGCGGCGGCGCAGGCTGCGTCCGCGCACGACCTGGCGCGATTCCCAGCGTTCGAACAGCGAGTTGAAAACCAGGTTCCAGATCACCGCGATGACCGAGGCGGCCACCGCCAGCACGCCCGAATGCCCCAGGCCGGCGTCCGTCATCAATGCCAGCCCGGCGCTGGCGGCGACGATGGCAATGCCTTCATAAAGGCTGATGTAGACGATGCGACGTTGAATGCCTTGCATGACTCTTCTCTTGGTTTCGTTACTGCGATGACTGGACTTTATGTGTCATACGCTGATATAAAAAGTTAACTTGTTTCAGTTTTATTGATAGGTCGGACGCCATGGCTTTTTCCAGCGACAACGTCGAAGTCTTCCTGGCCGTGATCGACCACGGCTCCTTCTCGGCCGCCGCCCGCGCGCTGCACAGGGTGCCGTCGGCCGTGAGCATGGCCATCGCCAACCTCGAGGCCGAGCTCGACCTGCCGCTGTTCGACCGCAGCGGCCGCGAGCCCCAGCCCACTCCTGCCGCGCGCTCGCTGGAGCCGCAGGCTCGGCTGCTGGCTGCCCAGTTGAAGCAGCTGCAGGTGCAGGCGCTGGCGCTGACCCAGGGGCTGGAAGACCGGCTCACGCTGGCCATCGCGCCCGAGCTGCTGGCTTCGCCCTGGAGCAGCGCGCTGGCCCAACTGGCGCAGGAACATCCGCTGCTGCAGGTCGAGGTGCTGGCAGCCCCGCAGGCCGACGCGCTCGCGCTACTGCACAGTGGGCGGGCGCAGCTGGCCCTGGTGTTCGAGCGCCCGAGCCTTGATGGGCGCGAGGGCTTCCAGGAGGTCGGCAGTGACCTGATGGTGGCGGTTATCGCACCAGACCACCCCGTGCTCGCGGCCAACGGCGGCCGGCTGCGCGAGGACCACCTGACGAACACCCGACAGATCGTCGTGGCCGGGCGCGACCTGGCCACCAGCGACCCGCGCTTCGTGTTCGCGCGCCATGTCTGGCGCACCGACAACGCGCTGGCCGCGCTGAGCCTGATCACCGCCGGGCTGGGCTGGGGCTGGCTGCAGCGCAACTTCGCGAAGCCGCATGTGGCGGCGGGCGCGCTGATCGAGATCCCGTTCGAGAACCTCAGCAACGGGCTGGAGCTGTGGGTCGATGTGGTGTGGTCACGTGAGCGCCCACTCGGCCTGGGAGCCCAGCGCTTCGTGAAGTTGATAGCGAAGGACCGGGCAGCCGCTGGTGAATGCAGCCCCAAGACGGGCGGCGACCAAGGCAACTAGACGACTGGTCTAATAGCCGCTAGAGTGCGGGCCATGAACGCGATCGCTCCTACTCCTGACGTCCGCCAGCACATCCTCGACGTGGCCCATCCGCTGCTGCTGCAAAGGGGTTTCACCGGGGTCGGCCTGGCCGAGGTGCTGGCGGCGGCGAAGGTGCCGAAGGGGTCGTTCTATCACTACTTCGGCTCCAAGGAGGCCTTCGGCGAGGCCGTGCTGGAAGCCTATTTCACCGAGTACCTGGGCCGCACCGACGCCCTGCTGACCGAGACGCCGGGCACGGCCGCCGAGCGGCTGATCGGCTACTTCGACGACTGGCTCGACTCGCAGACCGGCGATGAGGCACAGAGCCGCTGCCTCGTGGTCAAGCTCGGCGCGGAGGTCTGCGACCTGTCCGAGAGCATGCGCGCCGCGCTGGCGCGCGGCACCCGCGGCATCACCGACCGGCTGGCGCGCTGCATCGAAGCCGGCCGGGCCGACGGCTCGCTGAAGCCCGCGCCGCAGTCGCAGGACGCGCAGGGAATCGCAGTCGCCCTCTACCAACGCTGGCTTGGCGCCAGCCTGCTGGCCAAGATCACCCGCGACCGCGCATCGCTGGACATGGCCATGCGCGACACCCGGCAGTTGCTGGGCCTATCTCCAGACAACTGAAGCGAGAAGCGGGAGGCGAGCGCTCCCGCTTTTTTTCGCCTGCCTTCTAGACGACTGGTCTATTAACCACCAAAGGAGTCCACTGCCCATGCCTCAAAGCGACACCATCAACCGCCGTATCGTCCTCGCCGCGCGCCCGCACGGCCTGCCGACGCCGGGCGACTTCCGCCTCGACGAAACCGCCGTCCCCACGCCCGGCGAAGGACAGGTGCTGCTGCGCACCCTGCATCTCTCGCTCGATCCCTACATGCGCCAGCTGATGGACGAGATCGCGCCGGTCTACGCGGCCTCTGTGCCGCTGGGCGAGCCGATGCCGGGCGGCACGGTCAACCGCGTCGTCGCCTCAAGGCATCCGCAGTTCCGCCCCGGCGATCTCGTGCTCGGCAACGCAGGCTGGCAGGACTACGCGCTGTCCGACGGCCAGGACCTGCTCCCGCTCGGCGAGATGACGCAGCCGTCGCTGGCACTGGGCGGGCTCGGCATGCCCGCGTTCACCGCCTACGTCGGTCTGCTCGACATCGGCCGGCCGAAACCGGGCGACACCGTGGTGGTGGCCGCGGCGACCGGCGCGGTCGGCTCGGTGGTCGGGCAGATCGCCAAACTCAAGGACGCACGCGTGGTCGGCATCGCGGGCGGCGCGGACAAGTGCAGCTACGCGGTCGAAACGCTCGGCTTCGACGCCTGCCTCGACCGCCATGACCCGCAGTTCGCATCGCGCCTCGCGACCGCCTGCCCCAAGGGCATCGACGTCTACTTCGAGAACGTCGGCGGCGCGGTGTTCGACGCGGTGCTGCCGCTGCTCAACATCGGCGCGCGCGTGCCGGTGTGCGGGCACATCGCCGACTACAACAACGAGACGCTGCCGTCAGGCCCCAACCGGCTTCCGCTGCTGATGGCTGCGCTGCTGCAGAAGCGCATCCGCATGCATGGCTTCGTCATCCTCGACCACTACGGCGACCGCTTCGACACCTTCCGGCGCGAGATGGGCGAATGGGTCGACGCCGGCCGCGTCACGCTGCGTGAGGACCGGGTCGACGGGCTGGAGAACGCGCCGACCGCGCTCATCGGCCTGCTGCAAGGGCGCAACTTCGGCAAGCGCGTGGTGCACGTCGCCAAGGCCTGACGGTGCGCGTCGTCAGTTCCGGTGCCCGCCGCCGTGACCACCACCATGTCCGCCGCCATGCGGGCGTTCGCCGCCGCCCCCACCTGGCCTCGGCCGGCCGCCTGGATGCGGGTGCTGCATGCCGGGCGGCGGCCCGGGACGGAAGCCCGGCTGCGGCCGGGGCGGCCTGATGCCAGGATCGTGCGGCGGGCGGAATCCAGGCCCGGGTGGTGGGCGGAACCCGGGGCCCGTTGGCCGGAAACCCGGCCCCGGCCGCCATGGGTGCGGCTGCCATCCCGGCCTCACCGGCGGCGGCGGACGCCAGCCCGCCACGGGTGGTGGAAGCGGCCGGCCGCCCCACCAGCGCCGGTCGCCGTACCAAGGCCGGTCGCGGTAGTAGTCGGCCCAGTAGCTGCCGATCGCGAAGCCGATGATCGGCACACCGATCACCGCGCCGTAGGTGGCCAGCGGCACGCGCTGCTCCTGATATGCGTAGTCGAGGTTGCGCGACCAGACCCAGCCGCGCCCGCCATCGGGCAGCACCACGTCGCACCAGCCATAGCCGCTGGTGCAGCCGACCACGTCGAGCGGCTGGCCCGGCCCGAGCCGCGCCACCAGCGGATAGTCGCCCGAGGGCCCGGCGCGCATGTTGACCGCGCCACGCGTGAAGGCCTGTTGCGCCGCGGCCGCAAGCGGAAGCAGCAGTGCCAGTGCGCCGATGCCGATCCAGCGCGGGACGAATGTGTTCATGGACAGGCTCCTTGCGCCCAGCCTAGGCCGGGCGCCGGAGCCCGTCAATCAGCCGCAGGCGCGACCGGAGCGTGCTTACGCAGCTTCTTTGTAGAAGCCGGCGTTGTTGCTGCCAAGCACACGACCGGCAACCGGCGCCACCGCCTTGCCGATGGCCGCGATGTGGTCCGGCGTAGTGCCGCAGCAGCCGCCCACGATGTTCACCAGCCCCTCGGCCGCGAACTCGTGCAGCAGCCGCGAGGTGACGTCCGGCGTCTCGTCGAAGCCCGTGTCGCTCATCGGATTGGGCAGGCCCGCGTTCGGGTAGCAGCTGATGAAGGTGTCGCCGGCCACGCGCGCCAGCTCCTGGATGTACGGACGCATCAGCGCCGCGCCCAGCGCGCAGTTCAGGCCGATGGCCAGCGGCTGCGCATGGCGCACGCTGTGCCAGAAGGCCGTGACGGTCTGGCCGCTGAGGATGCGGCCCGAGGCGTCGGTCACCGTGCCACTGATGATCAGCGGCAGGCGCTGCCCGCTATTGTCGAAATACTCGTCGACCGCGAACAGCGCGGCCTTGGCGTTGAGCGTGTCGAAGATGGTCTCGACCAGGATCACGTCGGCACCGCCTTCCACCAGCGCTTCGGTCTGCTCGTAATAGGCCGCGCGCAACTCCTCGAAGTTGACGTTGCGCGCACCCGGGTCGTTCACGTCGGGGCTGATGCTCGCCGTCTTGGGCGTCGGGCCAAGGGCGCCGGCCACGAAGCGCGGCTTGTCGGGCGTGCTGAACTTGTCGCAGGCCGCGCGCGCCAGCTTGGCCGATTCGAGGTTCATCTCGCGCGCCAAGTGGGCCATCTTGTAGTCCTCCTGCGCGATGGTGGTCGCGCCGAAGGTGTTGGTCTCGATCAGGTCGGCGCCGGCCGCGAGGTAGCTCTCGTGAATATCGCGGATCACGTCGGGCCGCGTGAGCGACAGCAGCTCGTTGTTGCCCTTGATGTCGCGCTCGAAGTCCTTGAAGCGCTCGCCGCGGTACTGTTCCTCGGTGAGCTTGAAGCGCTGGATCATCGTGCCCATGGCGCCGTCGAGGATGGCGATGCGCTTTGCGAGGATGCCGGCCAGGGCCTGGCCGCGGGTGTAGACGAGGGGCTTCATAACCCCCGATTGTAGAAAGCGGCCCTGTCCCTGCCCGCCGTCAGTTCTTTGCGCGGCCTTCCACGAACGCCAACACCGCCTCGATCATGCGCCGCACATGCGGCTGCACGCCGGCCGCCACCTCGGGCAGGTAGTCGAAGGGCAGCTTTTCCTGCATGTAGCTCGACTGCGTCATCTCCAGCTGCACCGCGTGCACGTTCTGCGCCGGGTTGCCGTAGTTGCGCGTGATGTAGCCACCGGTGAAGCGGCCGTTGAGCACTCCCGTGTAGCCGGTGGCGCTTTCGGCGATGCCCAGCAGCGTCTGCGCCAGCGCCGGGTCGCAGCTGATGCCCTTGCCGGTGCCCAGGTTCAGGTCGGGCAGCTTGCCCTCGAAGAAGCGCGGCAGCACCGAGCGGATCGAGTGCGCGTCCCACAGCGCGGCCACGCCGTGCTGTGCGCGGATGCGCGCGAGTTCTTCGGCCAGCTTCGCGTGGTAGGGCTGCCAGATGGCATCGCGGCGCTCGGCGGTTTCGGCGTCGCCCGGCAGGTCGCCGGGGTTGGCATACACCGGCGTGTCGTCGAAGGTGTCGATCGGGCACAGGCCGGTGACGCTTTGGCCCGGATACAGGCTCGCGCCATCCGGCGGACGGTTGAGGTCAATCACGTAGCGCGAATGCGTGGCGACCAGCACCGAGGCGCCCAGTTCGTCGGCAAAGTCGTAGAGCCGTTCGAGGTGCCAGTCGGTGTCGGGCACATGGCGCGCTTCTTCCGTGAAGCGGGCAGCGAGCGCAGGCGGCACGTGCGTGCCGACGTGCGGCATCGAGATCAGCAGCGGGCGCGTGCCCTGGCGGAAGCGGAATGGCGGTTCGGCGGTGGTGAAGGCCATGGTGGGGTCAATCCTTGAGTAGTTGGGTGCGCGCGGCCACGAAGGCGGCCGCGGCTTCGTCGTGCAGCGCGTGGCGGCCGGCCGAGACGCGCGGGCGACCCGCCACCCAGACGGTGTCGATGGCTGAGGTGCGGTGGCTCGCGAAGACGTGGGCCGAGAGCATATCGGGCGCAAGCAGGCCCTGCAGCGCGAGGTGCGAGGCATCGAGCACAGCGAAGTCGGCCTGCTGCCCCGCTGCAAGTCCGCCAACGGCGCGGCCCGCGGCCTGCGCACCGCCCCGCACTGCTTCGAGCGTCAGCGCGGTCGCGACATGCGGCTGCTCCGCGCTGGCACCGACGTTGCGCTGGCGCTTGCCCAGGCGCTGGCTGTATTCGAGCATCAGCAGCTCTTCGGCCGCGTTGACGCTGGCGTGGCTGTCAGAGCCCACGCCCCATGCGCCGCCGTGACTGCGCCATTTGGCGAAGTCGAAGATGCCGTCGCCCAGGTTGGCTTCGGTCGTCGGGCACAGGCCCGCGACCGCGCCGCTCTGGGCCGCGTACTCGTACTCGGCATCGTTCATGTGCGTGGCGTGCACGAGGCTCCAGCGCGCATCGACCGGCGCGTGGTCGAGCAGCCACTCGACCGGTCGCAGGCCGCTCCAGGCCACGCAGTCGTCCACTTCCTTCGTCTGCTCGGCGATGTGGATGTGGATGGGCGCGGTGCGGTCGATGGCTTCGAGCCCCGCGATCGCATCGCGCAGGCCTTCGGGCGGCACGGCGCGCAGCGAGTGCGGTGCCAGGCCGAGGCGGGCGCCCTGCTTGTCGCACGCTGGCTTCAGCACTTCGAGCAGGCGCAGCATCGAATCGGTCGAGCGGATGAAGCGGCGCTGCCCGTCGGTGGGCGGCTGGTCGCCGAAACCGCCGGTCTGGTAGAGCACCGGCAGCAGCGTGAAGCCGATGCCGGCCTTCTTCGCCGCGCGCAGCAGGGCGAGGCTCAGCGTGGCGTCGTCGGCATACGGGCAGCCGTCCACGTCGTGATGCACGTACTGGAACTCGCACACGCTGGTGTAGCCCGCCTCCAGCATTTCGGCATAGAGCCAGGTCGCGATGGCTTCCATGTGCTGCGGGCCGAGGCGCGCGGCAAAGCGGTACATCAGCGTGCGCCAGCTCCAGAAGCTGTCCTGCTGCTCGGCACGGTGTTCGGTGAGGCCGGCGAAAGCGCGCTGGAAGGCGTGCGAATGCAGGTTGGGCATGCCGGGGATCACGGGGCCGTTGGCGGCTTGCGTGTCGGCGGGCCGCTGCGCACCGGACTGAACCTGCGTGAGCTGGCCCGCATCGTTCCACGTCAGCAGGACGTCTTTGGCCCAGCCTCGGGGCAGCAGCGCATCGGCCGCGAAGAAAGTGTTTTTTGTCATGCGTTGGCTCCGATGGCGATGCGGCCCTGGCGCACCACGGCGCGCACGGGCTGCTGGCCGAACCAGTAGGCCAGCTCGGCCGCATCGCGCACGTTCCATAGAACGAAGTTGGCGGGCATGCCTGGTGCGATGGCGCCGTGCGTATCCTGCAGGCCCAGCGCGCGCGCGGCGTGCACGGTGACGCCGTCGATTGCCTCGGGCACGGTGAGGCGGAACAGCGTGCAGGCCATGTTCACCATCAGCAGCAGGCTCAGCGCCGGCGAGGTGCCGGGGTTGTGATCGGTGGACACCGCCATCGGCACGCCCGCGGCGCGCAGCGCGGCGATGGGCGGCAGATGCGTGTCGCGCAGCGTGTAGTAAGCGCCGGGCAGCAGCACGGCGACGGTGCCCGACTGGCGCATCGCCTCGATGCCCTCGGCCGACAGGTGCTCGATGTGGTCGCACGAGAGCGCGCCGTAGCGCGCAGCCAGTGCCGCACCGCCCATGTCCGACAGCTGCTCGGCGTGCAGCTTCACCGGCAGGCCCAGCGCCTGCGCGGCCTTGAAGACCTGCTCGGTTTCTTCGAGCGAGAAGGCGATGCGCTCGCAGAACACGTCGACCGCATCGACCAGCCCTTCGGCCGCGAGCGCGGGCAGCATCTCGTTGCAGACGAGGTCGATGTAGTCGCCACTTCCATTGACTTGGCCCGCGTATTCGGGCGGCAGCGCGTGAGCGCCGAGGAAGGTGGTGCGCACCGTCACGCCATAGGCTTCGCCCAGGCGCCGCGCCACGCGAAGCTGCTTGCGCTCGTGCTCCAGCGAGAGACCGTAGCCCGACTTGATCTCGATGGCGCACACGCCATCGGCCAGCAGCTGTTCGAGCCGAGCCGCGGCCTGCGCGAAGAGCGTGTCTTCGTCGGCCTCGCGCGTGGCGCGCACCGACGAGACGATGCCGCCACCGGCCTTCGCCACTTCTTCGTACGTCGCGCCCGCGAGCCGCATTGCGAATTCGTTGGCGCGCTGGCCGCCGTAGACGAGGTGCGTGTGGCAATCGACCAGCCCTGGCGTGACGAGCGCGCCACCGCCGTCGTGCTGCCCGAGTCCGGCGAATTCCGCCGGCAACGCACTGCGTGCGCCCACCCAGCGAATCGCGCCCTGCTCCACCACGATGGCGCCTTCCACCCCGGCATCGGAGGCAAGGCGAAGACCGGTCCAGAGGCCGTCGGCCGAAGGGAATTCGTTGGCGGGTTTCATCGTCTTTCCTGTCGTTGCTTTTGCAGGTTACGCCGGCACGATGCGTACCGCGATCAGCCGTGCATCGGGGCCTTCGGGCACTGCCTGCCAGGCCTGCGCTGCGTCGGCCCACTGCAGGCCCTCGCCTTCGCGGCAGGCTTCGTCGTTCAACCGCCATGCGCTGCGCAGCGCCAGCAGCACGCCATGCGGCGCGGCGTCGATGGCCGAAGCGCCATCCAGCACCCGCACCTCGGCGCGCCACTGTCCGCGCCGCGTCATCACGTTGAAGTCGTTCGACGCGCCGCCGAGCAGCGTGCAGTCGATGGCCTCGTCACCGCTGAAGGCAAAGGGCCGGTGCGGAACGTCGAGGCGATGGTCGATGCGCCCGTCGTGCGTGAACAGGCGAACCCCGTCGCCTTCCAGCAGCGTGATGCTGCGGTCGACGCCCGCGAACACCGAGAACGGCCCCGCCGCCGCGATGGTCGCGATGCTCACGCGCCAGCCGAAGCTGTCGAGCCCCGCGCCCTGCGGCCAGCTGGCGATTTCCTGCGTGGTGCCGCCGCCGTTCTTCCACGGCGTGACGGGCAGCGCGGCGCGCGAGAAACGAAGCACAACGCTCATCGCATCAACCCGCCCTGGCGCAGCCGCTGCTCGAAGTGCCGCAGCACCAGCGTCATGGTGCCGGTCAGCACGAAGTACACGACCGCGATGGCCAGGTACACCTCCAGCGAGCGGTAAGACACGCTGATGATCTTCTGCCCCTCGTGCATCACGTCGTGGATGGTCAAGAGCGACACCAGCGCCGAGTTCTTGATGAGCGCGATGAACTCGTTGCCCAGCGGCGGAATCATGCGCACCACCGCCTGCGGCAGCACGATCTGGCGCATCGCCACGCCGGGCGTCATGCCCAGCGACTGCGCCGCCATCGTCTGGCCCTTGTCGATCGACTGGATCGCGCCGCGCACGATCTCCGACACGTACGCGCCCGAGTACACGCCGAGCCCCAGCACGCCGCACAGGAAGGCCGGCAGCAGGATGCCGAAGTGCGGCAGCCCGAAGAACAAGATAAACAGCTGCACCAGCAGCGGCGTGCCGCGAATGGCCGCCACATACGCCGTGCACACGCCGTAGAGCCAGCGCCGCTTCGGGTTCAGCCGGCCGATGCCGACCAGCAAACCCAGCACGCAGCCCAAGGCCAGCGCGCAGGCGGTGATCTCCACCGTAACGAGCGCGCCGCGCAGCAGGTCGGGCCAGCCTTCCCAGACGGGCGAGAAATCGAAATCCATGGCCCGCTTACTTGGCGTTGGCGCTGAACCACTTCTTCACGATCTGGTCGTAGGTGCCGTCGGCCTTCAGCTTCTCGATGGCACCGTTCACGGCCTTGGTGAGCTCGGGCGTGTCCTTGCGGATGGCCATGCCGTATTCCTCGGTGGTGATCTGCTCAGGCAGCACCTTCAGGCCGCCGCGCGTGCGCACGTACTGGTAGGCGGCGGGCTTGCCGGTTACGGCGGCGTCGGCGCGGCCGATGTCGACGAGGTTGAACATCTCCTGGTTCTTCTCGACTTCCATCAGCTGCACCTGCGGGAATTTCTCCTTGGTGTACGACACCGACTTGGTGCCCACCTGCACGCTGACCTTCTTGCCGTTGATGTCGGCCGGCGTCTTGATGGCCGTGTTGCCGTCCTTCACCATCACGACGAGGCCGCCCGCGTAGTACGGCACGGTGAAGTCGACGACCTTCTTGCGCTCGTCGGTGATGTAGATGCCCGAGACGGCCATGTCGAAGCGCTTCGAAATCAGGCCCGGCACGAGGCCCTTGAAGTCGATGTCGATCCACTCGATCTTGCGGCCCAGCGTCTTGCCGATGGCCTCGACCAGTTCCACGTCGAAGCCGGTGCGCTTGCCGTTCTCCACGAACTCCATCGGCGGGAAGGTGGCGTCGGTGGCCACGCGCAGCGGCTCGCCCTGGGCCTGTGCGGCGCCGGCAAAGCCGAAGAGAGCGAGGCCGGAGAGTGCGGCGGCGACAAGGGTGCGACGGGTGTTCATGGTGAAAGGCTTCCGTGGGAATGAAAAAGAAAAAGCAGCGCGCGACTACTGCAGGGCGCGAGAGATGCGGGCCGCCGTGACGACGGTCATGTGGAGCAATGCAGCTTCCATGCCCTCGACGCGCGTGAGCGGCGCCATGAGCGTGATCGCGCCGCGCAGGCGCCGGCCCGTGGCGAGCACCGGCGCACTCGCGCCCCACACGCCTGCATCGACCTCGCCGTGCGTCACGGCATGGCCGGCTTCGCGGATGGCATCGAGTTCGGCGGCGCGCTCGGCGCGGCGTTCGGGGCTTTCACCGAGCCCGTCGAGCAGGGCGTCGCGCTGGTCGAGCGGCATGTGGGCCAGCAGGCACTTGGCGCTGGCGCCGTCGCGCGCCGGCACGCTGCGGCCGCGGTCGAAGGAGCAGCGCAGCGACTGCTCGCTGTCGATCATCTCCAGGCACACGACGCGCTCGTTCACCGCCGTGACCAGCGCCACGCTCTCGTGCGTCTGCTGGGCCAGCGCCCGCATGTCGGCGCGTGCAGCCATCACGAGGTCGGAGTTGCCGTCGAAGCCGGTGGCGAGCTGCACGCTCACCGGGCCCGGGGAGTAGCGGCCTTCGGACTCCATCACGAAACCCCAGCGCCGCAGCGTGGCGATCTGCCGGTACAACGTGCTCTGCGAGAGGCCAGTGGCCTGCACCAGCTCGGCCGCCGTCATCGCCGCCTTGCTTTGCGCCAGCACCGACAGCACGAACAGCGCGCGGTCGTTGTGGGCGGGAGCTTCAATCGGGGGCGTCATCGGAGGCAATCGCTGGAGGTCGAAAGTGGATGCGGCGTGCAGTATCTTGCTCGCCGTTCTCACTTCCAAGCCTTGATTCCCATTCGATGGGAATGAGCGCGTTTTTTCTTTCTACCTTCGTCTTAACCCTGAGGCCGCTTCTTCAGCCCACCAGCAGCGGAAAGCGCGCGTCATCCATGGGCGCGCCCGCCGGCAGCGTGTCGGCCAGCCCGGGGAAGTCGGGCGAGGTCTTCCAGCTGCGCGGCGCATGGCGGATGTCGTCGCCCATGAAGCGCACCGAGAACACGCGGCGCCGGTTCTGCCCCTCGACGCCAGCGGCCGCATGCAGCGTGAGCATGTGGAAGCAGACGAAATCGCCCGGCTCGATGTTCCAGCCCACGATGGGAAAGCGCTCTCGCGCGCCCTCGATGTCGGGCAGGTCTTGCAGGCTGCCTTCGGGGAACCACTTGGCGTGGTTGTCCATGAAGGTGCGCGGCATGAGCCACGCCCCCCTTGTGGGAGCCGGCCACAAATTCGAGCGTGGCGGCGCGCGACACCGGATCGACCGGAATCCACATGCTGACGTTCTGCTCGCCCTCGATGTTGTAGTAGGGCTGGTCCTGGTGCCACGGCGTGCGCTGTCGCGTGCCGGGCTCCTTCACGAGCAGGTGGTCGTGATACAGCCGCACGGTCTGCGAGCCCATGAGCCGCTTCGCGAGTTGCGCGAGCGGCGCCTCGAAGATGAAGCGGCGGAACTCGTCGATCTCCTGCCAGTTGCAGAAGTCCTCGAAGAAGCGGCCCGGGTCGTCGGGCCGGCTCGCCACCTTGGCGCGCGGGCTGGGGGCTGCGAGGTTGGCCTCGATGCCGCCCTTCAGCAAGGTCAGCTCATCGACTGTGAGCAGTTGGCGAATGCAGACCGCGCCATCGCGCTGGAACTGCGCGACGAGCGCGTCGTCCACGCGCTCCTGCACGCGGCGCTGCAGCTCCCGGGCGTCAGGAACCTGCGCCATCACTTCACCATCGGCAGCTTCAGGCCCTGCTTCTTCGCGGTGGCAACGGCAATGTCGTAGCCCGCGTCGGCATGGCGCATCACGCCCGTGGCCGGATCGTTGAAGAGCACGCGTTCGATGCGCTTGGCCGCGGCGTCGGTGCCGTCGCACACGATCACCACGCCCGAATGCTGCGAGTAGCCCATGCCCACGCCGCCGCCGTGGTGCAGGCTGACCCAGGTGGCGCCGCCCGCGGTGTTGAGCAGTGCGTTGAGCAGCGGCCAGTCGCTCACCGCATCGGTGCCGTCCTTCATGGCTTCGGTCTCGCGGTTGGGGCTGGCGACCGAGCCGGTGTCGAGGTGGTCGCGGCCGATGACGATGGGCGCCTTCAGCTCGCCGTTCTTCACCATCTCGTTGAAGGCCAGGCCCGCGATGTGGCGCTCGCCCAGGCCCAGCCAGCAGATGCGCGCCGGCAGGCCCTGGAAGGCGATGCGCTCGCGCGCCATGTCGAGCCAACGGTGCGTGTGCTTGTTCTCGGGGAACAGCTCCTTGATCTTGGCGTCGGTCTTGTAGATGTCTTCCGGGTCACCCGAGAGCGCCACCCAGCGGAACGGGCCCTTGCCTTCGCAGAACAATGGGCGGATGTAGGCCGGCACGAAGCCGGGGAAGTCGAAGGCGTTCTTCACGCCTTCGTCGAACGCCACCTGGCGGATGTTGTTGCCGTAGTCGACCGTGGGAATGCCCATGGCCTGGAAGTCGAGCATGGCCTGCACGTGCACGGCGCACGACTTGGCGGCGGCCTTTTTCAGCGCATCGTGCTGCGACACGTCCTTCATCGCGGCCTGCCATTGCGGCACGCTCCAGCCCGAAGGCAGGTAGCCGTTGATAAGGTCGTGCGCGGAGGTCTGGTCGGTCACGAGGTCGGGCTTCAGGCCACCAGCCTTCGCGCGCTTCACCAGCTCGGGGAGGATGTCCGCCGCATTGCCGAGCAGCGCGATCGACACGGCCTCCTTCGCGTCGCAATGCTGCTTGATGAGCTCGAAGGCGTGGTCGATGTCGCGCGCCTGCTTGTCGACATAGCGCGTGCGCAGGCGGAAGTCGATGCTCGACTGCTGGCACTCGATATTGAGCGACACCGCACCGGCCAGCGTGGCCGCCAGCGGCTGCGCGCCACCCATGCCGCCGAGGCCGGCCGTGAGGATCCACTTGCCAGCGAGGCTGTTGTTGTAGTGCTGGCGGCCGGCCTCCACGAAGGTTTCGAAGGTGCCCTGCACGATGCCCTGGCTGCCGATGTAGATCCAGCTGCCAGCCGTCATCTGGCCGTACATGAAGAGGCCCTGGCGGTCGAGCTCGTTGAAGTGCTCCCAGTTGGCCCACTTCGGCACGAGGTTGGAGTTGGCGAGCAGCACACGCGGTGCGTTCTCGTGCGTCTTGAACACGCCGACAGGCTTGCCCGATTGAATGAGCAGCGTCTCGTCGTCGTTCAGCTCTTTCAGCGACGCGAGGATCTGGTCGTAACAGGCCCAGTTGCGCGCGGCACGGCCGATGCCGCCGTACACCACGAGGTCTTGCGGGCGCTCGGCCACCTCGGCGTCGAGGTTGTTCTGCAGCATGCGAAACGGCGCTTCGGTGAGCCAGCTCTTGCAGTTGAGCTCGCTGCCGCGCGGGGCGCGGATCACGCGGGTCGGGTCATGGCGCGGGTCGGCGGCATCGGGGTTGTTCAGGGCGAATTTCTCGGGAGCGTTCATGGCGTGGTTCTCCTAATCGGGATGTGTTTTACGAGTGACTGGGCAGGATGTCGAGCAGCGCGGCCGGCAGCTCGGCCTTCAGCGCCCACTGGCGCATGGCTTCGATGTCGGGGGCGAGGTAGCGGTCGCGTTCGAGGAAGGCGACCTTCTGGCGGATGCTGGCGAATTCGGCTTCGACCAGCGGCGAGCTCTTGAGCTTTCTCTTGAGCTCGATGCCTTGCGCGGCAGCCATGGCTTCGATGCCGACGACCACGGCCGTGTTGTTGACCATGTCGGCCAGGCGACGGCCCGCGAAGGTGGCCATCGAGACGTGGTCTTCCTGGTTGGCCGAGGTGGGCAGGCTGTCGACGCTGGCGGGATGCGCGAGCGACTTGTTCTCCGAGGCGAGTGCAGCGGCAGTGACCTGCGCAATCATGAAGCCCGAGTTGAGGCCGCCGTCGCGCACCAGAAACGGCGGCAGGCCCGAGAGGCCGGTGTCGAGCAGCAGCGCGATGCGGCGCTCGGCGATGGCGCCGACTTCACTGATGGCCAGCGCAATGATGTCGGCCGCGAAGGCGACGGGCTCGGCGTGGAAGTTGCCGCCCGAGATCACTTCGCCGGTGTCGACGAACACCAGCGGGTTGTCCGATGCGGCATTGGCTTCGATGACCAGCACGCGCGCGGCGTGCGCGAGGTTGTCGAGGCAGGCGCCCATGACCTGCGGGATGCAGCGCACCGAGTACGGGTCTTGCACGCGGCCGCAGTCGGCGTGCGAGGGAACGATCTCGCTGCCTTCGAGCAGCGTGCGCACCGCGCCCGCCACGGCAATCTGGCCCAGTTGGCCGCGCGCGGCGTGGATGCGCGCGTCGAAAGGCTTGATCGAGCCCTGAATGGCTTCGAGCGACAGCGCACCCGACATCAGCGAAGAGGCGAACACGTCTTCCGCGCCGAACAGGCCGAAGAGCGCGAGCGCGGTCGACACCTGCGTGCCGTTAAGCAGCGCCAGGCCTTCCTTGGGGCCGAGCACGAAGGGTTCGAGGCCGATGCTGCGCATGGCTTCCGCACCGCCGACCACCTTGCCATCGGCCAAAGTCGCCTGGCCTTCGCCGATCAGCACGCAGGCCATGTGCGCGAGCGGCGCGAGGTCGCCGGAAGCGCCGACCGAGCCCTTGCACGGGATGCTCGGCGCGACGCCCGCGTTGAACAGGGCCAGCAGCGCATCGACCAGCGCGGGCCGCACGCCCGAATGGCCGCGCGCCAGGCTCACCGCCTTGGTCGCGAGGATCATGCGCACGACGGGCGCGGCCAGCGGCTCGCCCGTGCCCACGCTGTGCGAGAGCACGAGATTGCGCTGCAGCTCGGCCAGGTGGTCGTTGCCGATGCGCGTGCTGGCGAGCTTGCCGAAGCCGGTGTTGATGCCGTAGACGACCTGGTCGTTCTCGACGATGTGGCGCACGGCGGCTTCGGCGCGAAGCATGCCCTCGCGCACCGACGCATCGAGCGCAAGCTGCACGCCGCCGGCCTGGATGCGTCGCAGCATCGCTAGATCGACCTTGCCGGGCGTAAGGGTCAAAGTGGCATCTGAAGTGGCGGTGTGATTGCTTGGCATGTGAACCTGTCTATACAAGTGGTTGCGAGAGAAAACGTAGGTCTCTGAGGACGAAAAAATCAGCCGAAGCTCGGGTTGCCGTCGGCTCGGAAGCGACTGCCCAGGCTGTAGCGCGAGGCGGGATGCAGGCAGCGCACCCAGGTCACGGGCGTGTTGCGTATCCACGTGCGGCGCGTCAGCAGCAGGCAGGGGTCGGTGGGTGCCATCGCGAGCCTCTGCGCCTGTTCCAGGTTGGGCAGCACAGCATCGACGACGTGTTCGATCTGGTCGAAGGGCACGTTGCGCACCAGGTATTCGCTGGGCGGCATGGCGGTGAAGTCCTGCTCGAGGTAGTCGGGCACGACCTGCGGATTGACGTAGCGCTCTTCGAGCTGCACCGGCGTTTCGTTCTCCAGGTGCAGGCAGGCGCTGTGGAACACCGAGTCGCCCGCACGCAGGTCGAGCCACGCGGCCACGTCGGGCGAGGCGGCGATGCGTTCGACCTCGATCATTTCGCAGCGATAGTCGTGCCCGCGCTGGCGGATTTCGCTGGCGATGTTGGCGATCTGCAGCAGGGTGGACTGCGGCTTGTTCTCGGCCACGAAACTGCCGACGCCGGCCACGCGCACGATGCGCCCCTGCTCCACCAGCTCGCGCAGCGCGCGGTTCACCGTCATGCGCGCCATGCCGAACTGGGCGACCAGCTCGTGCTCCGAAGGCAGGCGGTGGCCGGGCGGCCACGTGCCGTCCTGGATCTTGCGGGAGATGTGATCCTTGACTTGCGCGTAGAGCGCGAGGGTCGGCAGGTCGCGTTTCATCGTTTCGGTCAATGCTCCGCCGCTGCCATCGACTCGGCGCGAATTTCTTCCGTCAGGCGCGCCTTGATGTCCATGAACTCCGGCGAGGTCTTGATGGTGTAGCTGCGCGGATGCGGAAAGTCGACCGCGATCTCGGTCTTGATGCGCCCCGGCCGTGCGCTGAACACCGCCACGCGGTTGGCCATGAAGATCGCCTCGTCAATGTCGTGCGTGACGAACAGCACCGTCTTCTGCGCCGACTCCCAGATGCCGAGCAGCAGCTCCTGCATCAGCACGCGGGTCTGGTTGTCGAGCGCGCCGAAGGGCTCGTCGAGCAGCAGCATCTTGGGGTCGTTGGCCAGCGCGCGCGCAATGGCCGTGCGCTGCTGCATGCCGCCCGAGAGCTGCTTCGGAAAGTGATGCTCGAAGCCGCGCAGGCCGACCTTGGCGATGAAGAACTCGCTGCGCTCCTTCTGGTCGGCCTCACTCATGCCGCGCTCGCGCAAGCC
Source organism: Variovorax nivicola (assembly GCF_051216475.1). Taxonomy (NCBI): domain Bacteria; kingdom Pseudomonadati; phylum Pseudomonadota; class Betaproteobacteria; order Burkholderiales; family Comamonadaceae; genus Variovorax; species Variovorax nivicola. The sequence goes on from NZ_JBPJZK010000016.1 coordinate 56,655, forward strand.
GAAGCGGATGTTCTGCGCCACCGTGAGCCACGGAAAGAGCGTGTAGCTCTGGAACACCACGCCGCGGTCGGCGCCCGGGCCCTCGATGCGCTCGCCGTCGAGCAGCACCTGGCCGGTGGTCGGGAAGTCGAGCCCCGCCACGATGCGCAGCAGCGTCGACTTGCCGCAGCCCGAGGGGCCGAGGATGGTGACGAAGTCGTTCTCCTTCACCTCGAAGTCGATCGGCTGCAGCGCCTGTGTGCGCTGGCCCTTGGTGCCGGTGAAGACGCGCGAGACGCCCTGGATGGAAAGTTGGTTCTGGCTCACAGCGTGCTCCACGCGAACAGACGGCGGTTCAATGCCTTGAAGGCGAAGTCGGACAGCAGGCCGATGACACCGATCACGATGATCCCGAAGATGATCTGGCCGGTGTTCAGGAGCGCCTGGCTGTCGGTGATCATGTGGCCGATGCCCGAAGAAGAGCCGATCAGCTCCGCCACGATCACGTAGGTCCAGGCCCAGCCCAGCACGAGGCGCAGCGTTTCGGCGATGCCCGGCGCGGCGCCCGGAATGAGCACGCGCGCCACGATGCCGCGGCTGTTGGCGCCCAGCGTGTAGGCGGCTTCGACGAGGTCGCGCCGCGCGCCGCCCACGGTGACGGCCACCATCAGCACGATCTGGAAGAACGAGCCGATGAAGATCACCAGCAGCTTCTGCATCTCGCCCAGGCCCGCCCACAGGATGAGCAGCGGAATGAAGGCCGAGGCCGGCAGGTAGCGGCAGAAGGACACGAAGGGTTCGAAGAAGGCCTCAACGGTCTTCCAGGTGCCCATGGCAATGCCCAGCGGCACCGCGAACACGGCCGCCAGCAGGAAGCCGCCGAACACGCGCCACACGGTCATGCCGATGTCGCCGATGAAGCCGTACTCGGTGAAGAGCAGCCAGCCTTCCTTGACCATGGTCGGCGGGCTCGCGAGGAAGGTCGGCGGCACGAAGCCGCCGAGCGTGGCAATGGCCCACACGAGCACGAAGACGACGAAGAACGCGAGCCCCAGCAGCACACGCGCACGCGTGCCGATGGGTTCGAGCGGCGCGAGCGCGCGGCGGCGCGCGGGCACGACGACCGGCGCCGCAATCGCTGCGGCGGACGGCATCTGCGTCATCTGCGGCATGGCCTTACTTGACGAAGCTTGCATCGAAGGTCACGGAGAAATCTTCAGGCGCCTTGCGGATCACGCCGGCTTCCAGAAGGATGGGCGTGGCCTCCTTCATGAAGCTGGTGAGTTCGCCCGCAAAGAACTTCTGGTTGGCCGCCTTGTCCTGCCAGCGCAGGAAAGCCGACGACTTGGCGAACTGCTCGCCGCTCTGCTTCACCGCCGAGCCCATGAGTTCGTTCGACTTCTCCGGCTCGGCCTTGATCATGTCCAGCGCCTCGAAGTACGACTTGGTGAGCGCGGCGGCGGCCTTGGCGTTGGCTTTGAGCCAGGTGGGGGCGCAGCCGACGGTGTCCATCACCATCGGGTAGTCGAGCGTGGTGGCCAGGATCTTGCCGGCGGCGGGGTTGGCGCGCACGGTTGAGAGGTACGGCTCGTAGGTCATGGCGGCGTCGTTCTGGCCGGCCACGAAGGCCTGGGCCGAGGCTTGCGGCGACAGCGTGGTGGTCTTCACGTCCTTCAGCGTCATGCCGTTCTTGTTGAGCATCCAGGCCAGGCCGAAGTAGGGCGCGGTGCCGGGCGCATCCACGCCGATGGTCTTGCCCTTGAGGTCGGAGAACTTGCTGACGTCGCCGCGCACCGCGAGACCGTCGGCGCCGTAGGACTTGTCCATCTGGAAGATCTGCACGATGGGCACGCCGTTGGCGTTCCAGGCCACGTGCGTCTCGACCGTGGTGGCCGCGCATTGAATGGCGCCGGAGGCCAGCGCCAGGTGGCGGTCCTTCTGCGGGATCATCTTGAGTTCGACGTCGAGCCCGTTCTTCTTGAAGATGCCGGCCTTGTCGGCCAGCGAGAGCGGCGCGAAGCCGGTCCAGCCGGACATGCCGAGCGCGATCTTCGTCATGTCCTGGGCGGCGGCCGTTCCGGCCATGCCCGCTGCACATGCGCCCACTGCAACCAGCGAGGCGAACTTCACAACTACCGTCTTGACCATGGGTACTCCTGGGGTCTGTTCTTAGGAAAAGGCTCGGCGGGTGCACCCGGTGGCCGGGTAACGCACGCCTCGCATTGTTGCCAAGCGCCCCAACTTGTATATACAGGATAACCCGGAAGGTCATTTTTGGTGCACTTCCTTGGGAAATGCACCGATTTGCTGTCTAGACAAGGGAGGCTGCGGGACGGGGATGACCATCGCAAACCTCGTGCCACAGTCATATCCACGGGGCTGGGGGACAATCGACGGCCCGCCCTCTTCGGCTCCTTTCCGACCTCCCACCGCTGCCTGTGTCCTCTCTCGCTCCCCAACCCATCGACGTCTCCGGCAGCAGCGCCCCCTCCGACATCCTCCACGAGGTCTTCGGGTATGCGCAGTTCCGGGGGGCCCAGCAGGACATCGTCGATCACGTGGTGGGTGGCGGCGACGCGCTGGTGCTGATGCCAACGGGCGGCGGCAAGTCGCTGTGCTATCAGATCCCGGCCATCGCGCGACAGCGTGCGGGGCGCGGCGTGGCGATCGTGGTGTCGCCGCTGATCGCGCTGATGCACGACCAGGTGGGCGCGCTGCACGAGGCCGGCGTGAACGCGGCCTTTCTCAATTCGACGCTCGACTGGGAGCAGACGCAGGACGTGGAGCGCCGCATGCTGCGCGGCGAGATCACGCTGCTGTACGCCGCCCCCGAGCGCGTGAACACGCCGCGCTTTCTGTCGCAGCTCGATTCGCTGAAGGAGCGCGGCAAGCTTTCGCTCTTCGCCATCGACGAGGCGCATTGCGTGAGCCAGTGGGGCCACGACTTCCGCCCCGAGTACCGCGCGCTGACGGTGCTGCACGAGCGCTATGCGGGCGTGCCGCGCATCGCACTCACGGCCACGGCCGACGATCTGACGCGGGCCGACATCGTCGAGCGGCTGCAGCTGGAGGACGCGCGCCAGTTCGTCTCCAGCTTCGACCGGCCGAACATCCGCTACACCATCGTCGAGAAGAAAGACGCGACCACGCAGTTGCTGCGCTTCATCGAGCGCGAGCACGAGGGCGATGCGGGCGTGGTCTATTGCCAGTCGCGCAAGCGGGTGGAAGACCTGGCCGTAACGCTGCGCGACGCGGGCATCAACGCTCTGCCGTACCACGCGGGCCTGGACGCAGCGGTGCGCCAGAAGCACCAGGACCGCTTCCTGCGCGAAGAAGGCATCGTGATGGTCGCGACCATCGCCTTCGGCATGGGCATCGACAAGCCCGACGTGCGCTTTGTCGGCCACCTCGACATGCCAAAGAACATCGAGGGCTACTACCAGGAAACCGGCCGCGCCGGCCGCGACGGCGGCCCCGCCGACGCCTGGATGGCCTATGGCCTGCAGGACGTGGTGAACCAGCGGCGCATGATCGACGAGAGCCCCGCCGGCGAAGAGTTCAAGCAGGTGATGCGCGGCAAGCTCGATGCGCTGCTGTCATTGGCCGAGGCGAGCGACTGCCGGCGCGTGCGTCTGCTGGGCTACTTCGGCGAGAAGAGCACGCCCTGCGGCAACTGCGACAACTGCCTGAACCCACCACAGGTGTGGGACGGCACCGATGCCGCGCGCAAGCTGCTGAGCACCATCTACCGCGTGCAGCAGCTCAGCGGCATCAGCTTCGGCGCGGGGCACATCATGGACATCCTGCGCGGCAAGCCGACCGAGAAGGTCAAGCAGTTCGGGCACGAGCGCGTCAGCACCTTCGGCATTGGCGCGGAGTTCAGCGAGGTGGCGCTGCGCGGCGTGCTGCGCCAGCTGATCGCCACCGGCGCGCTGGCTGTGGACGCGGAGGCGTTCAACACGCTGAAGCTCACGGAGGGCTCGCGCGCGGTGCTCAAGGGCGAGGCGAGCGTGACGCTGCGCGAGTCGGTGTCGTCACCGGCCGAGCGCAAGCCCCGGCACGAAAAGGTCGCCAAGGGCGCGCCCTCGCCGGCCGCAGCCAAGCTCGACGACATGGGCAAGAAGCGCTTCGATGCGCTCAAAGCCTGGCGCGCCGAGGTGGCGAAGGAACACAACCTGCCGGCCTACGTGATCTTCCACGACGCCACGCTGGCCGCCATTGCCGAGCGCGCGCCCGCGACGCTCGAAGACCTGCAGGGCATCAGCGGGATCGGCACCAAGAAGCTCGAGGCCTATGGCGCCGAAGTGCTGCGGGTCTGCGAAGCGTTCTAGAGGCTGCGGCGTCTAGTTCGTCGCCGACAGGGTGATCGGCACCGGCCGCGTCAGCAGGTCGACGTACAGCTCGAAGAAGCGCGCGTTGTCGAACTTCTTCACCACCGTCATCTTCTGCAGCGTCGCCCCTGCAGGCTGCGAGGAATAGCCGATGGATTGGCCGTTGTCGGCCGCGCCGGGCTTGGCGATCACGTCGACGTAGCGCTCCACCGTCTGCGTGGCGTAGCTCGGGTCGATGAGGTAGGCCAGCGTGAGGGTGTCCCAGATGTTCTGCGTGTAGTTCGGGTTGGTCTCGAAGCCGTTCTTGCCGTCAAAGCCGTAGCCGTTGAGCTTCTGGAACACGTCGGTCACGGCCGTGGGCTTGGCAGCGTGCGCGATGCGGTCGTAGATGGGCTTGGTGAGAAACACGGTGTCGGTCACGTCCAGCGGCACCACCACCTGCGGAATGGGCAGCCGCACCACGAACTGCGCGGCGTCGGGGTCGAACCACCAGTTGAATTCGGCGGCCTTGGTGGTGTTGCCCGGCACGTCGATGGCGCCGCCCATGTAGATGATCTTCTTGATGAGCGGGACGATCTCGGGGTTCTTCTTCACTGCGAGCGCGATGTTGGTGAGCGGGCCGATGGCCAGGATGGTGATCTCGTTCGGGTTGGCCTTCACGGTGTCGACGATGAAATCGACCGCGCTCTTGGGCTGCACCACCGTGTGCTGCGCGAAGCCGTCGGGCGAGGGCTTGAGGTCGGCATCGGTCTTGGGCTCGGGGCCGCCCCAGGCACCGAGGTAGCCGTCGCCACCTGCGCCAGCGGCCATTTCGGCTTCAACGTCGGCGAAGGTGTGGTTGAGCGCGTAGTTCGCACCCACGTAGATGCCGATGTTGCCGCCCACGCCGAGCCGCTCCACCGACATCAGCGCGTCGGACACGCCCTGCTTGAGCCACTGGTTGCCCGAGACCACGCTGATGCCCATGACCTGCACCTGGCCCGTGGCCTGCAGCTGCGCGGCCATGACGCCAAGCTGGCCGTCGTCGCTCATGGTGTTGTAGTCGCTGTCGATGATGATCTTCTGCGCGCTGGTGGACCCGCCCGATCCGCCGCCACCGAAGCCCGCGCCGAGGCCGATGCCGCCGCCTCCATCGCCACCTCCGCCGCAGCCCGCCAACATCGTGATGACGGCGATGAGCATCGCCCCGATCCATTTGCGCATCTTCTTCTCCTGAAACTAGGAATTTGGTTTTCAGGCTTCGACACCGAATACCACTGAAATACAAACGTTTGCGCAAACCTTTGCGCAAACGTTTGCCGACTCTAAAGGGCGAGCCACGGGTGTGGCAAGCGCCATGGCCTAGGGGTTTTCCGCGGGAACGGGGAGGAGGGTCAGCCCGGGTTGGGCTGGGGGTCGATCAGGCGGTTCTCGCGCAGCGGCGAGCGGCCTGGCATATAGGGTTGCTCCACGTCGGCCTGCTCGGTCTTCTCCAGGCCCGTGGCAGCGGACTTCGCCGACCCGGCCGGGCAAGCGCCTGTGCTGCGCAGCGTGAGCGCGGCGGACAGCCGCGCCTCGTCTTTATTGCCGAGCTGGTGGCCGAAGTCGTCGGCCACGGTGCAGCCGGGGTTGGGCGTGAAGCCGTCGCCGTAGTCGCCGTAGCCCTGCTGGTTGACGCCCTTGAACTGGATCGCGAAGTAGGTGGTGCCGCAGTTGTCCTGCGGATAGAAGCCATAGGGCTTGCCGCAGGTGGTGCCTCCAACGAGGTTGACGGTGACGCCCACGCCGCGCAGGCTGTTGACGACAGACTCGCTCGCCGAGCAGGTGTCGGGGCCCGTCAGCACGGTGACGCGCGAGAGGCCGAGCGTGGGCAGGGCCTGACCGGAGCGGCTGGTGGCGGTGAAGGGCGTCAGCGTTTGCGCGAGCGTCAGGTGGAAGGGATTCTTGTCGTTGAAGGCCAGCAGTTCGAAGGTCTTGCCCGCAGTCACTGAAGGCGACGAGATCATGTAAGCCAGCCGGCTGGCAATGAGGAGCTGGCCGCCGCCGTTGTAGCGCATGTCGAGCACGAGGTCCTGGATGCCGGCACCCTGCTTGAAGGTGTTCACCGCAGAGATGAGCTGCGCCTCGGAGGTGGTGATGTGGTCGTTGAACAGCAGGTAGCCGACGCGGCCGCTGCCGGTGTCGATGACCTGGACGTTCTGCACCGGCATGCTGGTGATCTTTGCGGCCGTCAGCTGCACCGCAGGCTGCGCCGTGCCGCCCACCTCGAAGGTGAAGGTGTGCGATTCGCCGATGGCCTTGGGCGAGAGGGCCGCGTTGATCGCGTTGACGTTGGCGGTGCCGGTGCTGCTGACGACATTGATGCCATCGATCGTGAGGATCTTCGCGCCGCGCTGCAGGCCCGCCGTGGTGGCGGGCGAATTCGGCTCCACGAAGGCGATGCGGATGTCGCGCGGCGGCGAGCTGCGCACCGACGCCGTTTCCATGCCGTAGCCTGCCGACACACCGCCCTGCGACAGCTGGCGGTACACCTCGGTGTCGTAGGTGAAGTGAAAGCGGTCCTTGGCGCGGCCCGAGTTCGTGGTGGCCGACGTCTTGAGCACGTTGAACCAGGTGATCGGCGTGGCGTAGTCGGCGGCCTTGAGGGTGGTCGGCACCTCACCGTACCAGAGGTAGGTTTCGTCGATCCAGCCGCGCACCCAGCTTTTCTCGTTGTCGAGCGTGCCGCTGCTGTCGGGGTAGGCCGTGCCGGTGTCGGGGTTGATGCCGCTGCGCGGTGCGGCGCACAGGCCGGCGACCGTAGCCGAGGCGACGATGCCGCTGCCGCCGTCACCGCCGCTTGCGGGCGGCGGTGTCGTGGTGCCAGGCAGCAGGCCGATCGGCAAACCACCGCCGCCACCTCCACCACCGCCCCCACCACAACCCGCCAGCAGGCAGGCCACGGAGAGCGCGGCGCTTGCTGCCGCAGTCCATGTGCCGGGACGCGGCAGCTGCCGCACGTGGTCGAACTTGCGAGAGCCCATGTGTTCCTCCTCGTTCTTCTTCACAGCACCGTCTTCTTCGTCCGGCTGCTGCCATTGAAACCGGCTACTGCAGGAAGCCCATGCCGCGCGATTCGCGCACTTCAGGCTTGATGCGGTGCTCGGCTTCGAGCTGGTCGAGAAACTCGGTCGCGGAAAACTCCGCCGCGAGGATATCGACCTGTCGTTTCACCGCCGCGAAATCCCCGGGGCACAGCTGTGTCAGTGGTGCCAGCCGCGAGCGCATGGCGCTCGTCATGAGCGCGGCGTCGCCCGCGAGCGCCTCGGTGATGAACATGCGCTCGCGCTGCGCGGCCGTGAGCGGCATGAACTTGATCTTGAAGGTGAAACGCCGCAGAGCGGCTTGGTCGAGCCGGTCGAGCAGGTTGGTGGTGCAGATGAAGACGCCGTTGAAGCGCTCCATGCCCTGCAGCATCTCGTTGACCTCGGTGACCTCGTAGGTGCGCTGCGCGCCGCGCCGGTCCTGCAGAAAGCTGTCGGCCTCGTCGAGCAGCAGCACGGCTTTTTCGTTCTCGGCCTCGCGGAACATGGCGGCCATGTTTTGCTCGGTTTCGCCGACGTACTTGCTCATCAGGTCGCTGGCTTGCTTGACGATGAGCGGGCGGCCCACGGCCTTGGCGATGTGTTCGGCCAGCGCTGTCTTGCCGGTGCCGGGCGCGCCGTAGAAGCACAGCGTGCCGTGGCCGCGCGCTTTCAGTGCCTCGACGATGCGCGGGATTTCGAAGCGGGTCTCGACGTTGAGCATGTCGAGGTCATAGGTGGTGACGCTGCGGCGCTCGCCACGACCGATGTCGAGCGTGCCGAGTGCCAGGTCGGCATTGCGCAGTTGGCGCTCTATGAGCGCTTCCATCGATGCGTCGTCGGTTCGTGCGAGCCCTGCAAAGCGCACCGCCGTGCGGATCTGCGCGGGCGTGAGGCCCTTGCGCTCGGCCAGCTTGGCAGTGAAGGCCTCGGACACGACCACGCCTTCGAGCGTCTTCTTCACGAGCTGCTCGCGCGCACCGGGCGGCGGCGACTTGAGTTCGAGGTGATAGGCGAAGCGGCGACGGAAGGCCGGGTCTATCTGCTCGATACGGTTGGTGACCCACAGCGTGGGCACGGGGTTGGCTTCGAGGATCTGGTTGACCCAGGCCTTGCCGCTGACGCTGCCGCTGGTGGGCGCCGGAATCTGCTCGGCGCGCGCCATGAACTGCGCAGCCTCGGTGCTGATGGGCGGGAAGACGTCTTCGACTTCGTCGAACAAGAGTGCGGCCTGCGCGCTGCCCTTGAGGAACACCTGCGCGATCTGCAGAGAGCGGTAGCGGTCGCGGCCGCTCAGCGAGTTGCCGTCGCGGTCGGCGTACTCGACTTCGAAGAGTTCAAGTCCGGCGGCCTGCGCAACAACCTTGGCCAGCTCGGTCTTGCCGGTGCCGGGTGGGCCGTAGAGCAGCACGTTGACGCCGGGCTCCTTGCGCGCGACTGCGGCGCGCAGCAGCGTGACGAGCATCTGCGCGTCTTCCTGCACGAAGGAGAAGTCGTGCGGCGTGAGTGCGCTCTTGGCCGAAGGCCGCGTGAACACGGCCATCAGTTCGTTGTGGTCGCGGTACTCGCGCATGAGCACCGGCGGCAGCTTCTCGCTGACCTTCATGAGGTCGGCAAGGTCGGTGATGTTGTGCTCGGAGATGAGGTTCTCGACGAGCCCGATGCGTTCGAGCCGCGAGCCCGCGCGCAACGCCTCGCCCACTTCGCTCGCGTTCACGCCCGCGATGTCGGCGATGGCGGCATAGGCCTCGGGTGCGTTGTTGACCTTGAACTCGACCAGCAGCGAGCGCAGGTCGCGCTGGTAGCGCGCGAGCGTGCCGTAGAGCAGCAGTGCGCGCTCGGCCTTGTTGAGCTGCAGCAGGCCTGCGAGTGCATCGATGTTCTTCTCTACCAGCGTCGACTGCTTGCGCAGCGCATGCGTGAGCCAGTCGCGCGTGACGGCCAGCACCGAGAGCAGGTCCTTCGGCTGGTCCTTGGCGTATTCGTCGAGGTAGAAGAAGAGCGTGCCCTCTTCATACGGACCGCGCCACACGCCGTGGCGCTCCAGCAGCGTGCGGCCGTCGAAGTCTTCGACGCCCTTCCATGCTTCGTTGCCCGCACAGCGGCGTCCGAGGAATTCGCGCAGCCGCTGCAGCACCGCCGCGGGCCACACCAGGTGCCGCCCCGTGAGCGACAGCAGGCCGTTGATATCGCGCCGCACATTGAAGCGCGGCCCCTGCTTGGCTGCGAGCGTGAGCACGAAGTGCGAGCACATGAGCTCGAGCACCGGCGCCTCCTTGAGGCCGGGCGACGGCAATGCCTGCCCGCGTACTGCAGCAGCCACTACATCGACACCCGCACGCTTGGCCATCAGGCAACCTCCAACGAGGACAATCTCGGAGCGACCATAACGCAGACTTTTAGCTTCGGGAAGACCAGTAAACGGGAAAAACCCTGATGGTGCGATTCCAGCCACAATGCGCGCCATGATCGGAATCCAGGAAATCGAGCGCGCCGCGGCGCGCCTGCAAGGTCAGGTGCTCAACACGCCGTGTGTCGAATCGCGCACTCTGTCGGAAATCGTCGGCGCACAGGTATTCCTGAAATTCGAGAACCTGCAGTTCACATCCTCGTTCAAGGAGCGGGGGGCGTGCAACAAGCTGGTCGATCTTTCTCAGAACGGTACACGTGGAGTGATCGCCATGTCTGCCGGCAACCATGCGCAGGGTGTGGCCTATCACGCGCAGCGCCTCGGATTGCGCGCCCTGATCGTGATGCCGCGCTTCACGCCCGGCGTGAAGATCGAACGCACACGCGGCTTCGGCGCAGAGGTGGTGCTGCACGGCGATACGCTGGAGGCGGCGCGAACCCACGCTTTCGAGCTTGCGCAACGCGAGGGGCTGACTTTCGTGCATCCCTACGACGACGAGGCGATCATCGCGGGCCAGGGCACGGTGGCGCTCGAGATGCTCGACGCCGTACCCGACCTAGACACGCTGGTGGTTGCTGTGGGCGGCGGCGGGCTGATTGCGGGCATGGCGGTCGCCGCGCGCGAGCGCAAGCCGGGCATCGAGATCGTCGGTGTGCAGACCACGCGCTTTCCGGCGATGGTCAACGCCATCAAGGGCACGCACCATGCGCAGGGCAAGAGCACGATCGCCGAAGGCATTGCGGTCGGCACGCCAGGCGTACTGACGCAGGAAATCATTGCGAGCAAGGTCGACGACCTGCTGCTGGTGGATGAAGGCGACATCGAGCAGGGCGTGCTGATGCTGCTCGAAATCGAGAAGACGCTGGTCGAAGGCGCGGGCGCGGCGGGGCTGGCGGCGCTGATCCGGCACCCCGAGCGCTTCAAGGGCAAGCGCGTAGGGCTGGTTCTGTCGGGTGGCAACATCGATCCGCTGCTGCTCGCAGCCATCATCGAGCGCGGCATGGTGCGGGCCGGGCGGCTGGCCCGCGTGCGTGTAAGCGCGCGCGACGTGCCGGGCTCGCTGGCCCAGATCACGGCCACCGTGGCCGAAGCGGGCGCTAACGTCGATGAGGTTCACCACCAGCGCGCCTTCACGATGCTGGCGGCGCAGAACGTCGACGTTGAGCTGGTACTGCAGACGCGCGGGCGGGCCCATCTGGCCAGCGTGCTGGCCGCGCTGAAGGATGCGGGCTTCGAGGCTGAAGAGCAGCATTGAGCCGCAAGATCAACCCCGGCAAGCCCGATTAAGGGGCTCGCATCCCCCTAGACCGGCCCTAGGCTACCCGCCGGTAAAATGCCATCAGTTTGTCAATTGAGCCTTCGAGGAATTTCCCGATGTCCAACCCTACTCCCGTCGAGCCGAGCCACGGCGCCGCTGTCGAAAAAGACGCCGTCGAATCGGTCGTTCACCTGATGCCGCTGGTGCTTCCGCTGGCCGGCGGCGTGCTGATGCTGCTGCTGGCATCGATCGCGGTCTTCATGGCCTGACGCTGACAGACGTTAGCGCCTTTGTCCGCGGGCGGTGCGGCCCGCGCTGACGCAATCTCCCGAAGCGAAACGTTTTCTCAAACGGACCTCCGTGCCTGAGCAGGTACCGCGCCCCGTTCGGAAAGACGATTTTTCAACTTAGGAGATTTTCCGATGAACGCACCCACGATGCAGGGCCTCACCATTCAGGCGCCCTCATACGTCAAGAACGCGAAACTGATTGCCTGGGTGGCCGACATGGCCGCGCTGTGCAAACCCGAAGCCATCCACTGGTGCGACGGGAGCAAGGAAGAATACGACCGCCTCTGCCAGCAACTGGTCGACGCCGGCACCTTCAAGAAGCTCAACCCCGCCAAGCGCCCCAATTCGTTCCTCGCGGTGTCCGACCCGAGCGACGTGGCGCGCGTCGAAGACCGCACCTTCATCTGCTCCACGGAAAAGGAAAACGCCGGCCCCACCAACAACTGGATGGCACCGGCTGAAATGCGGGCGACGCTGCAGCCCCTGTTCGACGGCTGCATGAAGGGCCGCACGATGTACGTCGTGCCGTTCAGCATGGGCCCGCTGGGCTCGCCGATTGCCCACATCGGCATCGAACTTTCCGACTCGCCCTATGTGGCCGTCAACATGCGGATCATGACCCGCATGGGCAAGTCCGTGTACGAGGTGCTGGGTGCCGACGGCGACTTCGTGCCCTGCGTGCACACCGTGGGCGCGCCGCTCGAAGCCGGCCAGAAGGACGTGGTCTGGCCCTGCAACAAGACCAAGTACATCGTTCACTACCCCGAGACGCGCGAGATCTGGAGCTACGGCTCGGGCTACGGCGGCAACGCGCTGCTGGGCAAGAAGTGCTTCGCGCTGCGCATCGCTTCCAATATGGGCCGCGACGAAGGCTGGCTGGCCGAGCACATGCTCATCCTGGGCGTGACGAGTCCCGAAGGCAAGAAGTACCACGTCGCGGCTGCGTTCCCCAGCGCTTGCGGCAAGACCAACTTCTCGATGCTGGTGCCGCCTGCCGGCTTCGAAGGCTGGAAGGTCACGACCATCGGCGATGACATCGCCTGGATCAAGCCCGGCAAGGACGGCCGCCTGTACGCCATCAACCCTGAAGCGGGTTACTTCGGCGTGGCGCCGGGCACCAACATGCTGACCAATCCGAATTGCATGGACAGCCTGCACCACGACGTGATCTTCACGAACGTGGCACTGACCGATGACGGCGACATCTGGTGGGAAGGCATGGAGCAGGACACCAAGACGCTGCCCGAGCACCTGACCGACTGGCAGGGCAATGACTGGACACCGCAGATCGCCAAGGAGACCGGCGCCAAGGCAGCCCACCCGAACTCGCGTTTTACCGTGGCTGCCACGAACAATCCCGCGCTCGACGATGCCTGGGACGACCCGAAAGGCGTGGCGATCGACGCTTTCATCTTCGGTGGTCGCCGTTCGACCACCGTGCCGTTGGTGACCGAAGCCCGCAACTGGGTCGAAGGCGTCTACATGGCTGCGACCATGGGCTCGGAAACCACTGCCGCCGCCGCTGGCCAGCAAGGCGTGGTGCGTCGCGATCCGTTCGCGATGCTGCCATTCATGGGCTACAACATGAGCGACTATTTCCAGCATTGGCTCAATCTCGGCAAGAAGCTGGAAGCCTCAGGCGCCAAGCTGCCGAAGATCTACACGACCAACTGGTTCCGCAAGGGCGCCGACGGCAAGTTTGTCTGGCCAGGCTACGGCGAGAACATGCGCGTGCTGAAGTGGATGATCGATCGCGTCGAAGGCAACAAGACCGAGGGCGTGGAACACATCACCGGTGTGAGCCCGCGCTATGAGGATCTGAACTGGACGGGCCTGAACTTCAGCGCCGAGCAATTCGCCACGGTGACCAGTATTGACAAGGCAGCTTGGCAGGCGGAGTTGAAGCTGCACGCAGAATTGTTCAAGCAACTGGAGCACCATCTGCCGACGGAATTGCCGGAAACCAAGGCTGCTATTGAACAGCGCTTGGCAGCCTAATCACACACTGGCTGCATTAATTAAAAAGCCCGATGGATCGATCCATCGGGCTTTTTTTGTTTCTGTGCATTTGGATATTTGCAGGTGCCAAAAGCATCCCTCAAAAGCAAAAACCCCCAGTCAATGTTGACTGGGGGTTTCTGGGCTGTAAGAGCCTGACGATGACCTACTTTCACACGGGAACCCGCACTATCATCGGCGCTGACGCGTTTCA
>NZ_JBPJZK010000017.1:0-57557 GCF_051216475.1 Variovorax nivicola
GAGCGGGGTTTACCGGACGGGCTCCCTTCAGCGCTACGGGAGCGGGAGAAACAATATCAGGAGGAGGCCGAAGGCCGGGGGACATTCGCGGAGCAAGGTACCCCGTCGGCGTGAGCGTGCCCCGAACCTTCAACGTTCGCTAGCCGCTTCCCGCAGCGCCTCGAGAAAGCTATTCCGCCACCAGTGAATGTCCTGCTCACGAATACGTGACAACAACTTCTGGTGCCGTTCGCGTCGCTCTTCCAGCGGCATCTGCAGTGCTTGCTGAACAGTCTCAGCCGTGCCGTGCGTGTCGTACGGGTTCACCAGCAGCGCTTCTTTCAATTGCTCCGCCGCCCCGGCAAAGCGCGACAGCACCAGCACGCCCGGGTCGGCCGGGTCCTGCGCCGCGATGTATTCCTTGGCGACGAGGTTCATGCCGTCGCGCAGCGGCGTCACCAGCCCTACGGCTGCTGCGCGGCACAGCCCCGGTACGCGCTTGCGTGCCACCATGCGGTGGATGTAGCGCACCGGCATCCAGTCGAGCTCGCCGTAGTCGCCGTTGATGGCACCGCACAGCGATTCGAGTTCGCGCCGAATGTCACCGTACGCGTCGACCGTCTCGCGCGTGGGCGAGGCGATCTGGATCAGCGTCGCGCTGCGCCGGTTCTCGGGGTAGTTGGCCAGCAGCTCGCGGAACGAACGCACGCGCTGCGGAATGCCTTTGGAGTAGTCGAGCCGGTCGATGCCCAGCAGCAGCCGGCGGCTCGAATACTCGCGCTTCATGGTCTCGTACATGTCGCGCGATTCCTTCGCATGCGTGAGCGCCGCGAATTCGTCGACGTCGATGCCGATGGGAAAGGCGCTGCTTCGCACCGTCTGCCCGTAGGCGCGGTACATGTCGTTGCCCAGGTACTCACCGTGGGCCTCGTTGCGCACGTAGTGCTCGAAGTGCTGCACATCTTGCTGCGCCTGGAAGCCGATCAGGTCGTACGAGAACAGCGAGCGCATGAGCCATTCGTGCTGCGGAATGGCCGCGGTAATGATCTGCGGCGGCAACGGAATGTGCAGGAAGAAGCCGATGCGCTGCCTGCAGCCCATGGCGCGCAGCTCGGCCGCCAGCGGGATCAGGTGGTAGTCGTGCACCCAGATGACGTCGTCGTCCTTCAGCAGCGGCAGCAGCTTGCGCGCGAACAGCTGGTTCACGCGCCGGTAGCCGCCGATGAAGCCAGCGTCGAAGTGCGCCAGGTCGAGCCGGTTGTGAAACACCGGCCAGAGCACGTCGTTGCTGTAGCCGAGGTAGTAGCTGTCGTGGTCTTCGCGACTCAGGTCGATGGTGGCGAGCGTTACCTTGCCGGCCTGTTGCCGGTGCAGTTCGCCTTCGCCGGTGGGGCCGCCTTCGATGACTTGGCCGCTCCAGCCGAACCACATGCCGCCGCTTTGCTGCAGGCTTTCGCCGAGCGCCACGGCCAGGCCGCCGGCTGCCGGCTTGCGTGGGTCTGCCACGCGGTTGGAAACGACGACTAGACGGCTCATATGCAAGAGTCCCAGGGAGCG
Source organism: Variovorax nivicola (assembly GCF_051216475.1). Classification (NCBI taxonomy): domain Bacteria; kingdom Pseudomonadati; phylum Pseudomonadota; class Betaproteobacteria; order Burkholderiales; family Comamonadaceae; genus Variovorax; species Variovorax nivicola. The sequence continues at coordinate 1,537 of NZ_JBPJZK010000017.1, forward strand.
GACAGGCGCACGGCCGCGTTGATGATGCCGACCATCGAATAGGTCTGCGGAAAGTTGCCCCACATCTCGCCCGTGACCGGGTGCGTGTCTTCAGACAGCAGGCCCAGTGGGTTGCGCGCAGCGAGCATGGTCTCGAAGATCTGGCGGGCCTCGGCCTTGCGGCCGATCTTGGCGAGCGCGTCGATGCGCCAGAAGGTGCAGATGTTGAAGGCGGTCTCGGGCTTGCCGAAGTCGTCGGCCGCTTCATAGCGGCGCATGTAGGGGCCGTCGCACAGCGACTTCTCCATCGCGTCGACGGTGGAGATGAAGCGCGGGTCGCGTGCGTCGATCAGGCCGACCTCGACCATCAGCAGGATGCTCGCGTCGAGCTCGTGCCCGCCGAAGCTCTCGGCAAAAGCCTGGCGCTCTTCGCACCACGACTTGGCGAGGATCTCTTCCTTCATGCGCGAGGCGTGGCCGTGCCAGTAGGCGGCGCGCTCGGGCAGCGCCAGCGCGCGCGCGATCTTGGCAAGCCGGTCGCAGGCGGCCCAGCTCATCAGTGCCGAGCTGGTGTGCACGCGGGCGCGCGTGCGCAGCTCCCACATGCCGGCGTCGGGCGTGCCGTAGACGCGCACAGCCTGCTCGCCCACCGCCTCGAGGTGAGGAAACTCCGCCAGCCCCGCGCGGCTGAGCAGCCGGTGGTCGTGAAAGGCCTGTGCCGCGCCGAGCACGATGTTGCCGTACACGTCGTGCTGGAAGTGCTCTTGTGCCTGGTTGCCCACGCGCACCGGGCCCATGCCGCGGTAGCCCGCCAGGTTCTCGACAAAAGACTCGGGCAGCTCGCGCTCAAGCCCGATGCCGTACAGCGGCTGGATGTGCTCGCCGTGCGAGCCGATCACCACGTTGGCGAGCCAGCGCAGATAGTCTTCCATGGTGCCCACTTCGCTCAGCGAATTGAGCGCGCGCACCACGAAGAAGGCGTCGCGCAGCCAGCAGTAGCGGTAGTCCCAGTTGCGCTGGCTGCCCGGCGCCTCGGGAATGCTGGTGGTCATGGCGGCGACGATGGCGCCGGTGTCCTCGTACAGCGAGAGCTTCAGCGTGATGGCCGCGCGGATCACCGCCTCCTGGTACTCGAAGGGAATCGCCAGGCGCTTGCTCCAGGTGCGCCAGTAGGAGATGGTTTCCTGCTCGAAGCGGCGCGCGGTGTCGGCAATGCCGTCCATCAGCGTCTCGTCCACGCCGAACATGAAGTTGAATTCGCGCGAGATCACGAAGGGCTGGCGCGAGAGGATGTGCGAGATCGACGCATCGGTGTTCAGCCGCAGCGTCACGTCGGGCCCGACGTAGCGGATGTGGTTGCTGCCGCGCGTAACCTCCACCGGCGCCGAGGCGCCCCACTGGAAGCGCGGGTCGAGCGACACGCGGATGCGCGGCGCACCAGCAATCGGCCGCACGCGGCGCACCATCATCAGCGGGCGGAAGTAGCGCGAGCGGCTGTAGAAGCGCGGCGCGAAGTCGGTGATCTCCACGCCCTGGCCTGCGCTGTCGAACAGCTGCGTGCGCAACACGGCCGTGTTCGGCTCGTACCACTGCTTGGCTTCGGCGAAGTCTTCGATGTCGATGCTCCACGCGCCCGCATCTTCACCGGGGTGCAGCAGGGCGTTGAACACCGGGTCGCCATCGAAGCGCGGCAGGCAGCACCACACGGCACGGCCGCGCGCGTCGATGAGCGCGCTGTAGGCGCAGTTGCCGATCACGCCGACGTTGAGCGAAGGCTCGGCCGGCGGGGCAAAGCCGCGCGGGCCGGGGGCTGCGGCTGCCTGCATGTCGGCCGGCGCGCGGTCGTCCGGGCCGGCCGCACCTGCCAGCGCCTGGCCGGCGCGGTCCTCGGGCGCCACCGGCAGTTGTTGTTCGCTCATCGGGGGCTCCTCGGGGATTCTTCGGTTTTCGTGGGGCGTTGTGCGCCCAGCATGTCGCGTGCCTGCACCAGCCATTCGTAGACGGCGCGCGGCGATTCGAGCCGGTGCAGCGCCAGGCTCGGCCCCGAGCCGACCTTGATGGCAATGCCGCCGCGCGGCTGCACCACGGCAAAGCCGCTCTCGTCGGTGGTGTCGTCGCCCAGAAAGACCGGCGTGCGGCCCGCGAACGGCGCCTCGGTCATGAAGGCGTCGATGGCAATGCCCTTGTTGATGCCCGTGGGCTTTACCTCGAACACGAACTTGCCGTGCATGAGCTCGAGCTGCGGATGGTTTTCGATGGCGCGTGACATCGCGTCACGGCACACCGCCTCGAGCTGCGGCGCGAGCCGGTAGTGCAGGGCGATGGCGGCGTGCTTGCGCTCCACCAGCAGGCCTTCGTGCACCCGTGCGAGTTCGTTGGCAATTTCCAGGATGGGGATGAGGTCGGGCGGGCGCTGCTCCTGCGTGTGACCGCTGGCGTTGCGGCGCTGCACGCCGTGCTCGCCGGCCGCGGGCAGCCGCAGCGGCGCGAGAAAGCGGTCGATGGAATCGATCTGGCGGCCCGACACCACGGCGAGCGCGCCGCCGAGCTGGTCGCGCAGGTCGCTCAGCAGGGGCACGAGGGCAGGCGGAATCTCGATGGCTTCAGGCGTGGGCGCAAGCCCGACCAGCGTACCGTCGAAGTCGAGGAAGAGGGCTGCATCCCGGCCCAACGGAGGAGGCAACTGCAAGTTGCTGGAGGACTTTGGCATCGGGAAAAACCTTAACACGCACTGCAACGCAAGCATGTCGGCCAAAACCTTGAGCTGGGCTTTTCCCGGGGGCCGTGCCCCTTCGCGTCAGGTGACGGGCACCACCTCGGCGAGTGCGCGCAGCAGCGTCGCGGCGTTCACCGGCTTGAACAGCACCGGCACGCCGGAGGCGCGCACATGCTGCAGCCGCTCGGGCGAGGTCTCTCCGGTCACCAGCATCAGCGGCGCCTGCAGCCCGAAGCGGCGCTGCAGCCTCAGGCCGACGTCGAGGCCGTTGTCGCCGTTGGAAAGGCGGTAGTCGCACATCAACAGTGCGAAGGGCCGCTCCTGCGCATCGGGCCGGCCCAGCACCTCGACGGCTTCGGTTTCGCTGGCCACGGCGTCCACGGCCAGGTCGTGGGCGTGGAAGAGGCCGGTCATGGCCTCGCGGATCTCGGCTTCGTCGTCTATCAGCAGGATGCGTGCGCGTGTCGCGTGGATCATCGCCCCGGGCGAAGCAGCGGTGCCGCGGAAAGCGGGTGCGGCCGACTCGACGTCGGCCACCAGGGGCGCCGCGGCCGGCAGCCGGATGCGGAAGCGCGAGCCGCCGCCCAGGCGCGACTTCACCTGCACCGGATGCTGCAGCAGGCGCGAGAGCCGCTGCACGATCGACAGGCCGATGCCCAGCCCCTGTGCGCGGTCGCGGCCGGGGTTCTGCACCTGGTAGTACTCCTCGAACACGCGCTCCTGCTGCTCGGGTGCGATGCCGATGCCGGTGTCGAGCACTTCGATCCACACCGTGTCGCCGCGCGAACGGGCCCGCACGGCGACGCCGCCGCGTGCCGTGTACTTCAGCGCGTTGTCGACGAGGTTCGAGAGCATGCGGTACAGCAGCTGCGGATCGCTGCGCACCCACAGGCCGCTGGCGCGCACCCGCAATTGCAATTGCCGCTGCTCGGCCTGCGCCGCGAACATGTGGTTGAGCGAGCGGAACAGCGCGTCCAGCGACACGGGCCCGACGGCCGGCATGACCACGCCCGCGTCGAGGCGCGACACGTCGAGCATGGTGTCGAGTGAATTGCCCAGTGCATTCACCGCGCGCATCAGCCGCTGCGCGTTGCGCCCGCCGTGGTGCTCGCGCAGCTCGTTCTCCAGCGCGGCGCCGAACAAGGCGATGGCATGCAGCGGCTGGCGCAGGTCGTGGCTGGCGGTGGCGAGAAAGCGCGTCTTCTCGGCGCTGGCGCGTTCGGCGACGGCAATCTGCTCGCCGAGCTGCGCGGCCAGCGCCTCGTTTTCGAAGCGCAGCACCAGCGAGTCGGTCAGCAGCTTGTGCTGCTGGTCGCCCACGCGCAGCGTGAACAGCAGATAGCCCAGGCTGAACACCGCGAGGAAGAAGTGCAGGGCGTCGCCCTGCCAGGCCAGCGCTGCAATCAGGCTCAGCATCATCGGCAGGGTGTAGCCGTACAGCGCGGGCTTGAGCGGCCACAGCAGCTGCATGGCCCTGGCGCAGCTGCCGATGATGACCACCGTTACCACCGAGGTCACGGGCAGGTCGTCGGCCGAGATGAAGAGCAGTGGCGCGGTGGCCGTGGCCAGGCTGACGGCAGTGACGGTGCGCGAATGCCGGCGCGCCCAGCGCGTGGTGTCCGCGAGCGGCACGCCGTCGTGCCAGCGCGGCATGAAGAACAGGACGAGGCCGAACGACAGGTGGGCCGCCATCCAGGCCAGGATCCACAGGCGGGGCTGGTGCACGTACATGGCCGCGCCGAGCGCCGCGCCCAGGCCGAAATGCACGAACACCGACGCGTTGTAGGTCGCGTACACCGAGGCCACGTGCTCGCGCAGCACGCGCAGGCTCAGGTCGTCCGGCCCGGCGGACGGATGCGGGGAAGCGTCGGATTTGTGTGCAGGCTTCGGCGCGGGGGCATTCACCCGGTCGATGCTATCGGCCGGGTCTGCTCCGGGAAGTGCCAGAAGTCATGCCCTGGCGGGCAGCGATGCCGCGACGGCTTCGACCCGGGCCCGGTGGATCGCCTCGCCAATCTTCGGGCCGGTGGCGCCGGACTGCTGGGCGGCTTGGGCCACCACGTCGGTGGCCACGGCCGCCGCCGTCGCCAGCACTGCGAGCAGGCGCTCGCGCTGCGGGTAGGGCGCGTCTCCGGAGCCCGGCCGGCCGCGCGTATCGCACTCGCAGGCCAGCAGCGCCTCGGCGAAGCGCGCGGGCTTGCGGAAGGCGTCGCAGCGCTCCAGCAGGCGCACCAACCCCGCGGCATCGAGTGCGTCGCTGCCGTCGATGTGGCCGTGCTCGCGCGCCACCACTTCGGCCAGTTCGCGGATTTCCACCGGCACGCGCCAGCGGTCGCACACCTGCTGCAGCTGCTTGACGCTCTCGTTGCGCATGAGGCAGGCGAAGCGCACCGCCAGCGAGGCCTGCAGGCGCGCGCTGGTATCGACGACTGCCATCGTCGCTTGCGTGCCGCCGTCGAGTTCGGGCAGCAGCACGGCCAGCGCACCGCATTCGCGCAGCACCTCGAACATGCGCGAGGGGCGCGTTTCCATCAGGCCGCGCGACAGCTCCTGCCAAACGCGCTCGGCCACCAGCGCATCGACCTCGCCGGCGGCGACCATCTCGCGCATCAGCGCCATGGTTTCGGGGGCGACGCTGAAGTCGTCGAAGCGCGCGGCGAAGCGCGCCACGCGCAGGATGCGCACCGGGTCTTCGCGGAAGGCGTCGGTCACGTGGCGCAGCACCTTGTCGCGCAGGTCGCGCTGGCCGTGGAAGGGGTCGGCCAGCGTGGCAGGCGTGGGGTCGAAGCGGCCGTCGGCGCTCACCAGCTCGGCCGGCAGCGCAATGGCGTTGACGGTCAGGTCGCGGCGCGCGAGGTCTTGCTCCAGTGTGACGTCGGGCGCGGCGTGCACGGTGAAGCCGCGGTAGCCCGGCGCGCTCTTGCGCTCGGTGCGGGCCAGCGCGTATTCCTCGCGCGTCTCGGGGTGCAGGAACACCGGAAAGTCGCGCCCCACGGGCAGGTAGCCCCGGGCCACCATTTCTTCAGGCGTGGCGCCGACCACCAGCCAGTCATGGTCGGACACCGGCCGCTGCAGCAGCCGGTCGCGAAGTGCACCTCCAACGAGAAAAATTTTCATAAGTGCAGTGTAGGGATACTCCCGGGCTAAGAATAGAACGGTCGTTCGATAATCCTTGACGCAGACCGGGCAATCGTTCGTTCATCGGACGAAATTCAGTGGCAGCCACAAGTCCACGCCTGCATCCGCAGAGGGATATTTCAACCAAAGGAGCAATTCACATCATGAAGAAAACAATGTTTGCGCTGGCGGCTCTGGGTGCCTTGGCATCTGGAAGCGCAATGGCGCAGCAGGCGGGCGACTGGGTCGTCGGCGCGGGCTGGTTCCATCTGTCACCGCAGGATTCCAGCAAGCCGCTGACCGTGACCTCGCCGATTCCGGCCGTTCTGGCCGGTTCGGGCGCCAGCGTGAGCGATTCCGACACCCTGGGCCTCAACGCCACCTATTTCATCGACAGCCACTGGGCGGTGGAAGGTGTCTTTGGCGTGCCGCCGAAGTTCAAGCTCAACGGCACCGGCACCCTCGGCCGCGTCGGACAGCTCGGCGAGGCGCGCCAGTGGAGCCCGACGATCCTGGGCAAGTACTTCTTCAACGAAGGCAACGACGCCTTCCGGCCGTTTGTGGGCCTGGGCGCCACCTACGTCTGGTACAGCGACGTCAAGCTGACCTCGAATCTGCAGGGCGCGCTGGCCAGCCAGTTCCACCAGTCGCCGCTTGCGGTCAATACCACGGCCAAGCTCGACAGCTCGTTCGCACCGGTGATCAACGTGGGCGCGGCCTACCAGTTCGACAAGCACTGGGGTGTCTCGTTCTCGGTGTCGTACATCCCGCTGAAGACCAAGGCCAAGCTGACCACGACCTCGATCTACGGCCTGCCGGTGGCCAACAGCGAAGCCAGCCTGAAGCTGAACCCGATCGTCACGTACGTGGCGGCAACCTACCGGTTCTGATCCGCCCCACCTGCTTCGAAGACCCTAGCGCCCCGTGCGATAGGGCTCTTCGAACTGCAGGAAGTCTTTCTCCGCCAGTGCATCGTCGATCCAGGCCTTGACGCCCGGCAGCGCCTGCACGCGCTCGATGTAGGCCGTGATGTGCGCCGGCACCGGCAGGCCATAGGTCTTGATGCGCGTGCCGATGGGCGCGAAGTAGGCGTCGGCGATGCCGAACGCGGCGCCGAACAGCATCGGGCCGCCATGCGTGTCGAGCAGGCCGCTCCACATCTGCACGATGCGCGCGAGGTCGCTGACGACCTCGGGCACTTCCTTCAGCAGCCGCGCACCCACCTCGGGCAGCGAGGCCTCGATGTTCATGCCGCAATGGTTGCGCAGGCCGCCGAAGCCCGAGTGCATCTCGGCGCAGACGCTGCGGGCGCGTGCACGGTCGGCTGCCGACCGGGGCCAGAGCTGCTTTTCGGGGAAAGTTTCGGCGAGGTATTCGGCGATGGCCAGCGTGTCCCAGACGACGAGGCCGTCGTCCACCAGCACCGGCACCTTGGCCACCGGGTTCAGCGCGGCGATGGTGTGCTTGAACTGCGAATCGGCCTCGAACGAATCGAAGCGCACGATGACTTCCTCGAAGTCGATGCCGGCCTGCTTCATCAGCACCCAGGGCCGCATGGACCACGACGAGTAGTTCTTGTTGCCAACATAGAGCTTGCGCATGAGAGGGGTCTCCGGTCCGTTGCGGTGGTTCAAAACAGGGTCTTCGATGCTAGCCGGGCGCGGTGCGGCGATTGATGCCGAAGGCAGCGCGAATTGATGCGGGAGCGCGCTCAGCGCTCGGGGGTGTCGTCGTTCTTCTTCGGATCACCGGCTACGCGCTCGATCACGCTCACCAGGCGCGGCACCAGCGCCAGCACGGCGAGTGCCAGCAGCGCGCTCACCACGGCTGTCACCTCGCGGCCGAGCCCGCAGGCCATGCCGATGGCAGCCGTCATCCACAGGCCGGCGGCTGTGGTCAGGCCCTGCACGTGGCTTTCGTCCTTGCCCTGCTTGAGGATAGTGCCGGCGCACAGGAAACCCACGCCCGCCACCAGCCCCTGGATCACGCGGCTCATGTCGGCCGGCACGATGCCGGTCTGCTGCGGGATCAGCACGAACATCGCCGAGCCGATGGCCACCAGCATGTGGGTGCGCACGCCGGCCGCCTTGCCCTGCTGCTCGCGCTCGAAGCCGAGCACGAAGCCCAGTGCGCCAGCGAGCGTGAGGCGCAGCACGATGCGCGTGAGTTGCGCGACGTCGCTCACGTCCGAGAACTCGGACGCGAGGGTGTCGAGCACCTCGTCGCGCCAACTCATCTCAGGGGAGGTCCTTGTTGGGTTCCGGCTCGGAAGCATCGCGCGGACCTACGCGGCCCAGGCGTTCCTTCAGCGACTGCGGCCGGCCGCTGATGATGGCCGCGTAGTTGGTGGTGTTGGCCAGCACCTTCTTCACGTAGTCGCGCGTTTCGTTGAACGGCACGTTCTCCGCCCAGATGGCGGCGTCGATCACCGGGCCGTTGCGCCAGCTGCGCGGCCGGCCGGGGCCGGCGTTGTAGGCGGCGGCGGCCAGCGCCATCGACCCGTCGAAGTCGTCGAGTGCGAGCTTCAGGTAGTTGGTGCCGATGGTGATGTTGGTCTCGCGGTCGTTGATCTGGCCGGGCGAGAAGTCGGTCATGCCGATCTTGCGGGCCGTCCAGCGCGCGGTGGCGGGCATGACCTGCATCAGGCCCGAGGCGCCGACGCCCGAGCGTGCGTCCATGATGAAGCGGCTTTCCTGGCGGATCAGGCCGTAGACGTAGGCCGGGTCGAGGCCGATGTCCTGGCTCTTGCGCAGCACCGTGTCGTGGAAGGGCATGGGAAAGCGCTGCTCGACGTCGACCACGCCCTTGGTGCGCTCGCTGGTGTTGATGCAGCGGTCCCACACTTCGCGCTGGCAGGCGAAGTCGGCCGCGGCCAGCAGCGCGCGGTCGTCCATGCCGCCCTTGTCGTGCAGGTTGGTGGCGTAGTTCCACTCGCGCGTGCCTTCGGAGCGCAGGCCGATGGCGATGGCGTAGAGGCCGCGGGCGAGCGCCGGGTTGTTGCGCGCGGCGGCTTTTTCCTCGGGGGTGAGCGGGTCGGGGCGGGTGGGCACCACGGTGCGCTGGCCGAGTTCCTCGAGCGCCAGCATCTCGTAGAAGCCGCGGGAGCCGGCGATGCTCTGGTAGAGGTCGCGGGCTTGTGCGCGGCGTTCGTCGCCGCCAGCGCTGGCCAGGGCGCGGGCCTTCCAGTAGACCCAGGTCGGGTCGAGCTGGGCGGTTTCGCTCATGGCGTTGATGGCGGGCGCCACCTCTTTCCACTGGCCGGCGCGCAGGGCGGCGCGCGCGCGCCAGCCGAGCATGTCGTCGGACAGGTCGCTGTTCTTGGTGACGTTGGCGTAGTAAGTGCCGGCCTGCGGCCAGAGCTTCAGCGCGGCGGCGCGGCCGATGGTGCCCCAGAGCCAGTTGCGCTCTTCGGCGGAGAGCATCGGGCCCCACTTGCTGTCGAGCTGCGAGGCGGCCAGCTCGGGGTCGGCAATGGCGATCTTGATGAGCGCGAGCACCACCAGCTCCTTGCGCGACTTGGCGGCCACGAAGGCGCGGCCGGTCAGGAACTTGGCCGAGCTGGCGTTGAGCTCCTCGAACAGCGGCAGCGCATCGGGCGCGGCGATGGTGACGGCGGCGCGCGCGGCTTGCGGGCGGTTGGCCTCGATGGCCAGGCGCGCCTTCTTCCAGGCGTCGTTGGTCGACATCAGGCGGGCGGCGACCATGCGGTCGGCGGCGGTGAGGCAGCCGTCGTCAAGGTCTTTCTGGGCGAGCCAGTTGCGGCGCACCTCGTCGGCCTGTGCCTGCGTGGCGGTGCCGGTGCGCAGCGTGTCGACCAGGACCGCATAGCAGCGCACCTGCGCGTCGTCGCCCATGCGGAAGCCGTCTACCGAGGCGGAGAAGTTGTCCCAGTCCCGGCGTTGGCCGAGCAGAAGCAGCCAGTCGTTGCGCAGGCGGTCTTCCTGGTAGGTGCCGGGGTAGCGCGCGAAAAAGTCTTGCACTTCGTTGGCGGGGGCGTCCTGCAGGCGCGCCTTGAGTTCCCAGTAGGCGGCCCAGGGCTCCAGTGCATGGCCGCGGGCTTGCGGCAGCAGGGCGGTCAGGCGGGCCTTGTCGCCGCGCTGGAAGGCCTGCTTCATCTGGGTCAGCACATCGTCGTTGGTGTTGCTCTGCGCGGCTGCGGGTTGCTGCGAGAGCAACGCAGCGAGGGCAAGAACAGTGGAAAAAACGAGTGCGGGTGCCGCGTTGCGCGGGTTGACGCGCGGGCGATGGCGCTTGGGTGCCAAAATGCTTGGGAACTGCATCGGGGGATTATGGACAAGTCAAAGGGTGCCGACACTTCGGCAACGGCGAGTTTTCTTAAGGAACAGTTGAGGAAGGCACTCATCGAGCAACGTCTTGCGATGCCCGACCGGCTGACACGCGCAGACCTTTTGCAGCGCGTGATGCGGATCTGGCTGGTCGGCCGGCCCGACACCGTGATCGGCGCCTACTGGCCGATCAAGGGCGAGTTCGACCCGCTGCCCGCCCTGCACCGCTGGAAGGAAGACGGCGAACTCATGGAAGAGACGCAGCGCCGGCGCATCGGACTGCCGGTGATCGACAAAGTCCACAAGACCCTGACCTTCCACGCCTGGTACCCGGGCTGCCAGATGGAAGAAGACGCCTACGGCATTCCCAAGCCCAAGGACACCGAGCTGATTGTGCCGACCCTGCTGTTCGTGCCCTGCGTGGGCTACAGCGCGGGCGGCTACCGGCTGGGCTACGGCGGCGGCTTCTATGACCGCACGTTGGCGGCGCTGGAGCCGAGGCCCTTCACGGTGGGTCTGGGCTTCACCCACGGCTTTCTCGAAGACTTCGAGCCCGAGGCGCATGACCTGCCGCTCGACGCCATCCTCAACGACAACGGCGTGGTCTGGCCGACCAGCTGACCTGTCAGCGTCAGTCGATGTTGTCGACGGTGTCCGGGTCGGGCACTTCGCCGATGGTCTCGCGTGTGGTCACGGCCTGGAGCAGCAGCCAGTCGCAGAAGGCCCTGATTTCCGGCCGTAGCGCGCTGCGCGGCCCGGCAATGAGCCAGTAGGACATCGGCGAATCCATGCGGTGCTGGGGCAGCACCTCGACCAGGTCGCCGTTGGCCAGGCTCTCGGCAATGAGCGAGCTGCGCGCCAGCGTCACGCCTTGCCCGGTAAGAGCGGCCTGCACCATCTGGTAGGCGTAGTTGAAATAGAGCCAGCGCTTGGGCTGCGCGCGTTCCAGCCCGTTCACCTCGAACCAGCGGCGCCAGGTCAACCATTCCAGGTGCGTGCGGTGCGCGTCGCCGGCCTCGATCAGCGTGAACTGGGTGATGTCGGCGGGTGTCTTGATGGGCGGGCTGCTCTTCAGCAGCCAGGGGCTGGCCACCGGCGTCAGAGTTTCTCCGAACAGGCGCACGGCGCCGGCCGTCATGGACTCGCGCGGGCCGTAGCGCAGGGCGATGTCGACGTCGGCCACTTCGAGGTCTACCGCCACGTCGCTGGCGTCGATGCGGATGTCGATCTCGGGGTTGTCGCGCTGGAAGGCCTCCAGCCGCGGGATCAGCCACATCGAGGCGAACGAGGCAAAAGTGGTCAGCGACACGCTCTGCCGCCCCGCGCTCTGGCGGATCTGGCGCACCGCCGTGTCGATGCGCGGCAGCGATTGCTGCACCGCCAGCAGCAGCAGCGCCCCTGCGCTCGTGAGCTCCACCGCGCGCGTGTGGCGCAGGAACAGGGCCACGCCCACCTCTTCTTCCAGCGACTGGATCTGGCGGCTCACGGCCGACTGGGTCAGTGCCATTTCTTCAGCTGCTGCGCGGAAGTTCAGGTGCCGGGCCACCGCCTCGAAGGCGCGCAGGTGCCCGGCGGAGATCGGACGGGAGCGCAGATGGGTTTGCGAATGTTGCATGGATATGACTTTGGAGGACTGGTCGGCGTTCAGATCGATTGATGCGAAACACGCATCAGTAGGCTACCTCGTTTTCATTGGACCGCCAACGCCATAGAAACGATCATTCATTCCCGAACTGCGCTATTGCCACTTTCTGACAAGCGCTTCGGCAAAGCCAAGGAGTTACATCATGTCCACCGCCGTCTGCACCACCCAATCGCTCTCGTCCCTGTCCGTTCCCGCCCGCACCGCCGCCGTTCCGCCGGCCGTTCGCCGCGGTGCCTGGCAGATCGCGCCCGGCGAGGCGATGAGCCTGAAGGCGCGGGCGGCCAGCATTCTGCGGGTCAAGCAGGGCCGGGTGTGGATCACGCCTGATGCCACGCTCCAGAACCCCAGCGAAGACCTGGTGCTCGCACCCGGCGAATCGCTGACGGTGGCCGCGGGCCAGCGCATCGTCATGGAGGCGTGGGACGGCTACGGCGCGACCTACAGCTGGGACAACGCCTGAGCGATTGTTTTCCCTCCATGTGCTGAAAAGGCGGCCTCGGCCGCCTTTTTCTTTTTGAAGCGTCTTTTGGGGTAGGGCCGCCGGGCCGCCGCCCATTCAGTTCAATTCAACCGTTGATGTCGAAGCTGGGAACCAGCGCCAGGAAGTGCCGCAGCGCCGCCTCGCCGTCCAGCGCATGCACGCCGGCCATCAGGTCGGGGCCCTCGCATTCGGCCAGCCCCATGCCAAAGCCGCTGTAGCGGCGGGCTGCCAGCGGGGCCTGGTAGACGACCCTGACGCCGACATGGCGCGGATCGCTCTCGATCTGCTGCATCAGCGCGTCGATGGCTTCGGGCGGGCCTTCCAGGTGCTGGCAGAAACGCATGCCGTCGAACACCAGCAGGCCGGTGATGTCGCGCTCCGCATTGCGCATGCGTGCCCGGGAAGCGATCGAACCCACCGTGTCCGGGGGCAGGCCTTGGGCGAGCGTGCTGCAGTAGAGGACTTCGTAGAGCGGGAGCGTTGGTTCTGCTGTCATGCGTCTTGGGGGAGGAAGGCGGTGCGGAGTGTAGGTACCCCCGGGACGCCGCGAAATGTCAAAAGACACAGGCGCAGCGCCTATAGTGAAGCGTGAAATTCGAGGACTATCCCGCCGCTGCCGCGCCTCCCCAGGGCGTGAACTCGTGCGACCAGTGCGCGTTGCGCCAGCTCGATGCCTTCGTGCCGGCCTCCGGCGAAGAGCTGCAGGCCATCCAGTCTTTCCGCATCGGCACCCGGCGCGTGGAGGCGGGCAGTTCGATCATCGACGAGCACCGGCCGAGCCCGCAGCTCTTCACCCTCTATTCGGGCTGGGCCTTCCGCTACAAGACGCTGAGCGACGGCCGGCGGCAGATACTGAGCTTTCTGCTGCCCGGCGATTTCCTCGGCCTGCAGGACGAGTTTGCCGAGGGGCAGACGCACGGCGTCGAGGCGGTGACCGACGTCACGCTGTGCGCCTTCTCGCGCGACCGGCTCTGGGACCTGTTCCATGCCCAGCCCAAGCTGGGCTACCACATCACCTGGCTTGCGGCGCGCGAGGAAAAGATGGTCGACGACAGTCTAGTCACCACCGGCCGGCGCAATGCCGGCGAACGTGTGGCCATGCTGCTGATGCACCTGTACCGCCGCGCACAGCGCGTGGGCATGGTGCGCGACGGCTGGGTCGAGTTTCCGTTCAACCAGCAGCACATCGCCGATGCGCTGGGGCTCTCGCTGGTGCACACCAACAAGACGCTGCGGCGGCTGCAACGGCTGGGGCTCTACAAGATCGACGCCGGCTGGCTGCGCATCATGGAGCCGCACGCGCTGGAAACGCTGGGCGACTACTTCGAACGCCCGATGCGGCCGACGCCGCTGATCTGACCGGGCGCAAGGCCTTCTTCAGCGCGTGGCCACCAGCTGGCGCAGATCGTTCTCGTAGGCCTGCAGCCGGCGCACCGCCTGCGCGCGCTGGCTGGCAGTGGTGCCGTTATGCAGCGCAGCCGTGTTGCGGCAGCCCTCCTGCAGCAGCGCTTGCTGCTGGTCGCGCCATGGCCCGGGCGGCGGCTCGGCGATGCGCTGGATGTAGCCATGCAGCGCCGTGCGCGCCTCGGCCGGCGACGGCTTGCTGGCCACGAAGCCGCGCAGCAGCACCAGCGCCTCCTGCTGGCGCTTGCGGCGCTCGGCGTCCGCCAGCCGCGGATCGAACACCGACTGCGCAACCTGCTGCTTCAGCAGCTCACGCTGTTCCGTGCTGAGGCGGCCGTAGAAGTCTTCGGTGCGGTCCAGGAACTGGTCGTAGCGCTTTTCCTGCACCTGCGCCGGGGTGCGGTCGAGCCAGTCCTTGCGGTATTCGGCGTTGTTCTTCGCGTACTTGCGCTCCAGCTGCTGCAGTTGCGCGTCGGTCAGGCTCAGCGCCAGCTCGGTGCCGGCCGGCTCGGCGCGTTCGGTAACGGCCAGCAGGCGCTCGCGGACGCGGTCGGCCATGGCGCAGACCTGCGCCGGCGTCACCTCTCCCGGCGCCAGCGCCTGCGCTTCCTGCAGCAGCGATGCGATGCGCGGCAACTCGTTCTGGCGGTGCCAGGCCAGCAGCTGATCGAGCTCGTCGCGCACCTTCGGGGTCTGCGCGCCGTCGAAGTCCAGGTAGCCGTCGAGCCACCAATAGCTCACCGTGGGCAGGTTGTTGTAAGCCAGCTTGATCGCGCTGCAGGCGCCCAGGGCGGCGGCGATGAGCAGCACGCCGATAATTCGCGCCACTGCAGCGCAACGAAATCGGGAAGAAAAACGCATGAATCAGACTCCGCAACAAGACAGCCGGGGGCCGGTCGACGTCGTCATCATGGCGGCCGGCAAGGGCACGCGCATGAAAAGCAGACTGCCCAAAGTGTTGCATCGATTGGGCGGCCGCGCATTGCTGGCCCACGTGACGGGCACCGCCGCACGCATCGGCGCGCGCGGCGTGGTGGTCATCACCGGCCATGGCGCGGCCGAAGTCGAGGCCTCGCTGGCCAGCGGCATCGAGGGCGCCACGCTGCGCTTTGCGCGCCAGGAGCCGCAGCTCGGCACCGGCCACGCGGTGCAGCAGGCCGCGCCGCTGCTGCCGGACGACGGCACGGTGGTCGTGCTGTCGGGCGACGTGCCACTGATCGGCGAAGACACGCTGCGCGCGCTCATCGCGGCCAGCGCGGGCAGCAAGCTGGCGCTGCTGACCATCGAATTCGACGACCCAGCCGGCTACGGCCGCGTCATCCGTGCGGCGGAGCAGGGCGAGGTAACAGCCGTCGTCGAGCACAAGGACGCCACCGAGGCGCAGCGCGCCGTGCGCGAGATCTACAGCGGCGTGATGGCCGTGCCCGCGCGCCTGCTCAAGGGCTGGCTCGCGCGGCTGGACAACAAGAACGCCCAGGGCGAGTACTACCTGACCGACGTGGTGAAGTTCGCCGCCGCCGACGGCGTGCCCGTGGTTGCACACATCACCACCGACGCACTGCAGGTGGCCGGCATCAACAGCCCGGCCCAGCTCGCGGCGCTCGAACGCGCCTGGCAACTGCGCCAGGCGAATGCGCTGATGGAGCAGGGCGTGCGCCTGGCCGACCCGGCGCGCTTCGACCTGCGCGGCACGCTCGAATGCGCGGCCGACGTCGAGATCGACGTCAACTGCGTGTTCGAAGGCGCGGTGTCGCTGGGCGAGGGCGTGCGTATCGGCGCGAACTGCGTCATTGCCAATGCGCGCATCGAGGCGGGCGCGGTGATCCATCCGTTCACCCACATCGAGGGCGAGAAGGCCGGCGTGACGGTGGGCGCGGGCTCGCTCATCGGCCCCTTCGCGCGGCTGCGGCCCGGCGCGCAGCTGGGCGCAGAGGTGCACATCGGCAACTTCGTCGAGGTCAAGAACTCGACGCTGGCCGCCGGCGCCAAGGCCAACCACCTTGCCTACCTGGGCGACGCCACCGTGGGCGAGCGCGTGAACTACGGCGCGGGCAGCATCACCGCCAACTACGACGGCGCCAACAAGCACCGCACCGTGATCGGCGACGACGTGCACGTGGGCAGCAACTGCGTGCTGGTGGCGCCCATCACCATTGGCGCGGGCGGCACCATCGGTGGCGGCTCGACCATCAACAAGTCGACCGAGCCGGGGGCGCTGACTGTGGCGCGCGGCAAGCAGGTGAGCTTCGCCAACTGGAAGCGCCCCCAGAAGAAGCCGAAGGCCTGACGGTTCTCAGGCAGAGGGTGTCAGCGGCAGCCGGGGCTCGAATTTCGCGCGCTTGAGGCTGAAGAAGGCCTTGACGTTGCGCACATTCGCATCGGCCGTGAACAGGCGCTGCGTGAGCGCGCCGTAGTCGGGCATGTCGCGCGCGGCCACGACCAGCACGAAGTCCGGGCCCGGCGACACGCGCCAGCACTGCTGAACTGCGTCGTCGGCGATGACGCGGGCCTCGAAGGCGTCGAGCGAGGCGGTGTCCTGCCGGTCGAGCGAGATTTCGATCACCGCCTGCAGGCCGTGGCCCAGTACTGTGGCGAGCCGGTCGGGCGACAGCAGTGCGACCTGGCGTTCGATCAAGCCGACTTCGCGCAACCGCTGCACGCGGCGCAGGCAGGTGGGCGGCGAAATGCCGACATCGGCGGCCAGGCGCTGATTGGTCTGCGAAGCATCGCGCTGGAGGGCGTCGAGCAGCCGCAGGTCAATTGAATCCAGGGAGATTGATTCCATATTCAATGAAATTATGGAATAAAAGTCCAAATCAAAGAAATGAAGAAATAAAAGTCCGAAATCTATGAAATTTCGAATGCATATTTCTTTCTCGCCTTCCTACCATCAAGGCTCTTCTTCATTCAAAGGCAGCTCACCATGTGCGGCATCGTCGGGGCAGCGTCCCATCGCAACATCGTTCCGGTCCTGGTTCAGGGCCTCCAGCGGCTCGAATACCGTGGCTATGACTCGTGCGGCGTGGCGGTGCATGCCGGTGGCCTGACACGGGCGCGCACCACTTCGCGCGTGGCTGACCTCGTGGCGCAGGTGCGCGACGACAAGGTCGAAGGCCTCACCGGCATTGCCCACACGCGCTGGGCCACGCACGGCGCGCCGGCCGTGCACAACGCGCACCCGCATTTCAGCCACGGCCCCGGCACCGATGCGCAGAACGCGCGGCCGGGCCGCATCGCGCTCGTGCACAACGGCATCATCGAAAACCACGAAACGCTGCGCGCCGCGCTCGAAGCGAAGGGCTACGTCTTCGAGAGCCAGACCGACACCGAGGTCATCGCCCACCTCGTCGACAGCCTCTACGACGGCGACTTGTTCGAAGCCGTGAAGGCGGCCGTGCTGCAGCTGCACGGCGCCTACGCCATCGCCGTGATCTGCCGCGACGAGCCGCAGCGCGTGGTCGGCGCGCGCGCGGGCTCGCCGCTGATCCTCGGCGCCGGCAAGGACGGCGCGGAGAACTTCCTCGCCAGCGACGCGATGGCCCTGGCTGGCGTGACCGACCAGATCATCTATCTGGAAGAAGGCGACGTGGTCGACGTGCAGCCGGGCAAGTACTGGATCGTCGACAAGAGCCACAAGCCGGTCACCCGCCAAGTGCGCACCGTGCACGCCCACAGCGGCGCGGCCGAACTCGGCCCCTACCGCCACTACATGCAGAAGGAAATCTTCGAGCAGCCGCGCGCCATCGGCGACACGCTCGAAGGCGTGGAAGGCATCGTGCCCGAGCTGTTCGACGGCATCGGACAAGACGGTGCCACCGGGGCCAGCGCGTACCGCGTGTTCCAGGACATCGACAAGATCCTCATCCTCGCCTGCGGCACCAGCTACTACAGCGGCTGCACGGCCAAGTACTGGCTCGAAGGCATCGCGAAGATTTCCACGCAGGTCGAGATCGCCAGCGAATACCGCTACCGCGACTCCGTGCCCGACCCGAAGACGCTGGTCGTCACCATCAGCCAGTCGGGCGAAACCGCCGACACGCTGGCCGCGCTGAAGCATGCGCGCTCGCTCGGCATGGAGCAGACGCTGACCATCTGCAACGTCGCCACCAGCGCGATGGTGCGCGAGTGCAAGCTGGCGTACATCACGCGCGCCGGCGTCGAAATCGGCGTGGCGTCGACCAAGGCCTTCACCACGCAGCTCGCGGGCCTCTTCCTGCTCACGCTCGCCATCGCGCAGGCCAAGGGCCGGCTGAGCGACGCCGACGAGGCGCGCTACCTGAAGGAGATGCGCCACCTGCCCGTCGCGCTGCAGTCGGTGCTGGCGCTGGAGCCGCAGATCATCGGCTGGGCCGAAGACTTCGCGCGAAAGGACAACGCGCTCTTTCTCGGCCGCGGGCTGCACTACCCGATTGCGCTCGAAGGCGCGCTCAAGCTCAAGGAAGTGACCTACATCCACGCCGAGGCCTACGCCGCCGGTGAACTCAAGCACGGCCCGCTCGCGCTGGTGACGAGCGAGATGCCCGTGGTGGCCGTGGCACCGAACGACGCGCTGCTCGAAAAGCTCAAGAGCAACCTGCAGGAAGTGCGCGCGCGCGGCGGCGTGCTCTACGTGCTGGCCGACGGCGACACGAAGATCAAGAGCAGCGACGGCCTGCACGTGATCCGCATGCCCGAGCACTACGGCGCGCTCTCGCCGATCCTGCACGTGGTGCCGCTGCAGCTGCTGGCGTATCACACGGCATGCGCGCGGGGGACCGATGTCGACAAGCCGCGCAATCTGGCCAAGAGCGTCACGGTGGAGTGACGATGAAGCTCAAGCACTGAGGGGCCTGCGGCGGCACTGCGCGGCAGTTCAGGCCGCGGCGGGTCGCATCAGGCCGATGGCCTCCAGCGCCAGCGCGTCGATCGAATCGGTCAGCACGATGTCGAACTCGCGGCGCCGCTGCGCCGGAACGGCGAGCGGCAGTTCGGTGCACCCGAGCACCACGGCCCGTGCGCCTTGCTGTGCGAGCAGGCGAATGCCCTCGGTCGCGGGGGCGAAAGCGTCGTCGATGCGATTGGCTTTCACGGCCGCGATTGCCGGCACGCACAGGCGCTGCACGTCTTGGGGCGAAGGCTCGATCGGCTGGTAGCCCGCGGCGCGCAGGTGACGCTGGTACAGCCCCATGGCGATGGTTGCGGGCGTGCCCAGGATGCCGACCTTGCCCTGCGTCACGCCCTGGCGGCGCAGGTCCGCCACCACCGAATCGACGATGTGCAGCAGCCGCGTCGGACTGGCGGCCTGCAGTTCATCGAACCACAGGTGGGCGGTGTTGCACGGAATGGCGATGCAGTCGGCGCCGCCGGCCACCAGCGTCTCGATGCCGCGCAGCATGGCGGGCAGCGGGCTCGGCCCGTGGCCGAGGAAGGCCGATGAGCGGTCGGGGATGCCGGGGTCGTTGCACAGCAGCACCGGAATGTGCTGCTGGTCGTTGTCGGCGGGCGTGAGCTGCACCATGCGCAGCGCGAATGCGGCGCCGGCCAGCGGCCCCATCCCGCCGAGCACGCCCAGCCGCCGCGGTGCGGCCATCATGGGGCGGCTCCGTCGCGCCACGCCAGCGCAAGCCGGGCCGAGAGCTCGGCCGCCGCCTCGCACGGGTCGACCACGGGCACGCCCACCGCGGCTTCCAGCGGGGCGCGCAACTCGGCCATGCCGGCGCAGCCGAGCAGCACGACGTCGGCGCCGTCCTCGTCGACCAGCATGCGGGCCGCCGCGATCATCGGCGCCAGCGCGTGGGCGGCGTCGCCCGACAGGTGTACCGGCAGGTCGAGCGGTCGTTCGGCCACCACGTGGTCGCGCACGCCCAGCGCCTCCCAGTAGCGCAGGTGGCGCCCGATGGCGGCACTGGCGATGGCGATCACGCCCACGCGCTGGCCGCACGCCATGGCGGCGCGCATGCCGGCTTCGCCCAGGCCGATGACCGGGCGGTCGCAGCGCGCGCGCGCCGCGGCCACGCCGGGGTCGCTGAAGCAGGCCAGCACGAAGGCGTCGGCCTCGGCCGCGTGCGCAGCCACGTCGTCGGCCGCGATGCGCGCGCCGTGCTCGAAGTCGTCCTGCGTCACGATGCCCGGCGGGCCGTCGTGCGCGGTGATGCAGTCGAAGGCGCATTGCGTCGGCGGCACGGCGGCGCGGAAGGCGCGCGCCACGGCCTCCGTCACGGAGGCGCTGCTGTTCGGGTTCAACACTCGCACGCGCGGCGGGGCGGCGAGCGTGTTCATGCCTTGTCCTTCCCCCAGGCCGATCAGTGCCTTCAGCACATGGCCGTGCGGGCGTTGCGCGTCGGCGACCGGTGCGCGGCGCGCCAGGTCCGGCGCGCCGCGGCGCAGGTAGTGGCCGCTGCCGCGCTCGGCATGCAGCGTGTCGTTCTCGACCACCACGCGGCCGCGACTCACGACCACCTCGGGCCAGCCCTGGATGGTTCGGCCCTCGTAGGGCGTGTAGCCGGCGTTGTCGTGCAGCATCGCGGCGGTGATGGTGGTCTCGCGCTCGGCGTTCCACACGGCGATGTCGGCGTCCGCGCCCAGGGCAATCGCGCCCTTGCGCGGTGCCAGGCCGTAGAGCTTCGCGTGGTTGGTGGCCGTGAGCGCCACGAACTGGTGGATGTCGATGCGCCCCTTCAGGAGTCCTTCGCTGAACAGCAGCGGCATGCGCAGCTCGATGCCCGGCACGCCGTTGGCCATTTCCTTGAAGGTGGTGGCGTCGCCCTTGGGCAGCTTGCCGGTTTCGTCGAAGCGATAGGGCGCGTGGTCCGACGAGTAAGTGGCCAGCGTGCCGTCGATCAGGCCGCGCCAGATGGCCTCCTGCGCATCGGCATCGCGCGCGGGGGGCGAGCAGCAGAACATCGCGCCCTCCAGGCCCGGGCGGTCCATGTCGGCGGCGGTCAGGAACAGGTACTGCGGGCAACTCTCCGCCAGCACGTTGGCGCCCAGGGTCTGGGCCTGGCGGATCACTTCCACTGTGTCGCTGCCGGCCACGTGCACCAGCAGCAGCGGCACGTCGACCAGCCGTGCCAGCGCGATGGCGCGGTAGGCCGCCTCGGTCTCGGCCAGCGGGTCGTGCGCCACGCCGTGGAACTTGGGCGCGGTGTGGCCGCGGTCGATCAGGCGCTGCGCGATCCAGCGGATCATGTCGTTGTTCTCGGCATGCACCATCACCAGCGCACCCTCGGCCCGCGCCAGCGCCAGCACGTCGAGCAGCTCGTAGTCCTCGAGCTTCATGCGGTCGTAGGTCATGTAGACCTTCAGCGAGGTGATGCCGTCGCGGATGGCCGCGGGCAGGTCTGTCGAGAGCGTGGTGGCGTCGGGGTTCGCCAGGATCAGGTGGAAGCCGTAGTCGATCACCGCCTTCTCGGCCGCGCGCCGGCTGTAGTCCGCCAGCACCTCGGGCACCGACATGTCCCGGTGCTGCGCCGCGAACGGCACGATGGTGGTGGTGCCGCCGAACGCGGCGGACACGGTGGCCGAGTAGAAGTCGTCGGCGCACATCATGCCCATGCCCGAGCGCTGCTCGACGTGGCAATGGCTGTCGATGCCGCCCGGCAGCACCCAGCGGCCGGTGGCGTCCACGTCGCGCAGGCCCGGCGGCAGCGAGCCCCCGATGGCCGCGATGCACCCGTCGCGCACGCCGAGGTCGCCCTCGACCACGCGGCCGTCGGTGACGATGCGCCCGCCGCGGATCGTCAGATCGAAGCGCTCTTCGCCGATCAGCGAAGCGATGGTGGTTTCCATGAGGGGCTCCGTGCGCGCGTTCAGACCAGTGGCTCGCCCGCGCCCGTGCGCTCGACGATCAGGCGGTAGTGCTCGGGGCGGCGGTGCTTGGCGAAGTTGAAGACGTGCTGGCGGAAGTGCTCGCCCAGCGACATGTCGGCCTTCACGCAGATCACCTCGTCTTCCTCGGTGAGCGAGCGCGCCACGATCTCGCCCGTGGGCGCGACGATGGCGGAGCTGCCGATCATGTGGTGGCCGTCCTCCGAGCCGCACTTGGCGGCCGCGGCCACCCAGATGCCGTTCTGGTACGCATTGGCCTGCAGCGACACCAGGTGCGTGGTGGTGCGCAGGTGCACCGGCTCGTTCCAGTGAATGTTGAGCGAGGGCGTGTTGTAGCCCAGCACCACCACTTCCGCGCTCTGCAGCGCCATCACGCGGTAGGTCTCGGGCCAGCGTCGGTCGTTGCACAGGCACATGCCGAAGCGCGTGCCCATGGTGTCGAACACGCGAAAGCCCAGGTCGCCGACCTCGAAGAACTTCTTCTCCAGGTGCTGGAAGGGCGCGTCGGGCTTGTGCTCGGAGTGGCCCGGCAGGTGGATCTTGCGGTACTTGCCGACGATGGCGCCCGCGCGGTCCACGATGATCGCGGTGTTGTAGCGCGTGCCCTCGGGCGTGCGCTCCGCGTAGCCGAGGTAGAAGCCCACGCCGAGCTTCTTCGCCTCGTCGAACAGCGGCTGGACCTGCGCGTTGGGCATGGCCGGCTCGAAGAAGCGGGCCTCGGCCTCGGCCTCGTCCATCCAGTAGCGCGGGAAGAAGGTGGTGAGCGCGAGTTCGGGGAACACGACCATCTCGGCACCGCGGCCCTTGGCGTCGCGCATCATCTCGACCAGGCGGCGCACGACCGCCTCGCGGGTGTCCGACAGGTGCACCGGGCCCATCTGGGCGACGGCCAGGCCCAAGGTACGTTTCGTTGTCATCATTGCTTCCTCAGTTAGCGTTGGTGGTTGTTCGGGGGGCGCCTCAGGCGGCCTTGGGGTTCGGGCGGCGATGGCGTCTTTCCAGGCGCCCCAGCAGCACGACCAGCGGCCACAGCAGCGCGAGATAGATCAGCGCGGCCAGCACGATGGGCGTGGGGTTGTAGAGCATCGATTGCGCGGAACGCGCGGCGTAAAGCATCTCGGGCACCGACACCACGCTGGCGATGGTGGTGAGCTTCACCACCTCGATCATGTTGCTCACCAGGTCGGGGAACACGTTGCGCACCGCCTGCGGAATCTCCACGTACAGCAGACTGCCCAGGCGGCCCATGCCGGTGGACAGCGCTGCCTCGCGCTGGCCGCGCGGCACCGACTCCAGGCCCGCGCGCAGGATCTCGCCGAAGTAGCTCGAGTTGTTCAGCATGAAGCCCAGCGCCACGCAGGCCATGGGCGAGAGCTCCACGCCGAGATAGGGCAGCCCGGTGTACAGGAAGATCAGCAGCACCAGCGGCGGGAACGCGCGGAAGAAGTCGATGTACACCACGAGCAGCGCGCGCACCAGCCGGTTGCGGATCACGAAGCCGGCCAGCGCCAGCGCCATGCCGGCCGCCAGCCCGAGCGGGATCACCCAGGCCGACAGCAGCAGCGTGTTGAGCAGGCCCTGCAGGATGTAGGGCGCAACCTCGCGCACCACGCCGAGGTTGAAGAAGTACTGGAGGATGAGTTCCATCGGGGGCTCCGTTCGGCGGCTTCAGTGGCGGCCCGCACCGTGGCGCCGTTCGATGTAGCGCCCGGCGACGACCACGGGCAGGAAGATCACGAGGTAGCCCAGCGCGCCCAGCATCAGCGGCGTGGGGTTGCCCGCGAAGCTGGTGGCCGAGGTGGCCTGGTTCAGGATTTCATTCAGCGCGGCCACCGAGCCGTAGGCCGTGCCCTTGGTGATGGCGATCACGCGATTGGTCAGCGGCGCCACCATCAGCCGGCACGACTGCGGCAGCAGCACGTGCACCATGGCTTGCGTGTGGCTCAGGCCGGTGGAGCGCGCGGCCTCCATCACGCCGCGCGGCTGCGACTCGATGCCGGCCCAGAACACCTCTTCGGAGAAGGCCGCGAGCACCAGCGTCAGTGCCAGCCAGGTCGAGGCGAAGGCGCCCAGCGACACGCCCAGGAAGGGCAGCGCGTAGTACAGCAGGATGATGAGCACCAGCGGTGGCAAGGCGCGCAGGATGTCCACCAGCGTGGACACCAGCAGCGGCAGCCCGCGCACCGGCAGGCTGCGCAGGTAGGCCAGCACGATGCCCAGCGCCAGGCCGGCGGCGATCACCGCCAGGCCCAGCTCGATCGTCACGCGCGCGCCGTCCAGCACCTGGGGCAGGTAGCGCGCGGCGATGTCGCCGTTGAAGAAGGTGAAGACGAGCTTGTCGAACTGCATGCCGCGTTCCCGTTCGGGCGCTCAGAGCGCGCGGCTGCCGATGCTGGCAATGAAGGCCTCGGTGCGCGCGTGCGCCGGCGCCTCGAACACCTGCGCGGGCGAGCCCTGCTCGACGATGGCGCCGCCGTCCATGAACACCACGCGGTCGGACGCCGCCTTGGCGAAGCCCATCTCGTGCGTCACCACGACCATGGTCATGCCGTCGGCGCGCAGCTCGCGCATCACCTGCAGCACGCCGCCCACCATCTCGGGGTCGAGGGCGCTGGTCGGCTCGTCGAACAGCACCAGCGCGGGCTTCAGCGCGATCGAGCGCGCAATGCCCACGCGCTGCTGCTGGCCGCCCGACAGCTGCGTGGGGCGCACGCGCGCCTTGTGCTCCATGCCGACGCGCGCGAGCGCCTCCATGGCGGTGTGCTCGGCGGCGTCGCGCGCCATCTTCTTGACCTTGCGAAGCGCCAGCGTCACGTTGCCCAGCACGTCGAGGTGCGGGTAGAGGTTGAACGCCTGGAACACCATGCCCACGCGTTCGCGCAGCCGGTTCAGGTTGGCGCCCGGCGCATAGATGTCGTGGCCTTCCACGCGCACCTCGCCGCGGCTCGCGTCTTCCATGCGGTTGCAGCAGCGCAGCAGCGTGCTCTTGCCCGAGCCCGAGGGCCCGATCACCGAAACCAGCTCGCCCGCCTGCACGTCGAGGTCGATGCCATTGAGCACGGGAACGCTGCCATAGGATTTGTGCAGGTTGCGAACTTGCAGGAGCGAAGAAGACGTCACGGCGGTGGTCGGCGAGGGGTGGACGGGATGGCGCGCCGCTTACTGGCAGACGGGCTTGGCGGCAGTGGCTTCGTAGCCGAACAGGCCCGGGACGCCATGGCCGGGCGGCGAGACCACCGTGGCCGAGTCGGCCGCCGGTGCGGCGCCGAACCACTTGGTGTGCATCTTCTGCAGCGAGCCGTCGAGCTTCATGCACTTGAGCACGTTGCTCACCTGGTCGCGCCCGGCCTTGTCGTCCAGGCGGAACGGAATGGCCCACACGGAACCGGTTTTGATGATGAAGGTGGTCTTGATGGCCGGCGTGCTCTTCACGGCCCAGGCCGAGGGCGTGACGCCCGCGAGGTTGGCGTCGCCGCGCCCGGAGATCACGGCTTGCACCGCGTCGGCGTTGGTGCCGTACACGGCGATCTCGTAGCCGTACTTCGCCTGGTTGTTGCGCGCCCATTCCTCGGGGCCCGAGCCCTTGTTCACGGCGATGGTCTTGCCCTTGAGGTCTTCCAGGCGCTGGATGTCGTCGCGCTCCTTCTTCATGACCAGCGTGAAGTTGTTCTCCAGGTAGCCCTCGGTGAACAGCACCGACTTCGCGCGCTCGGGCGACACCGTGGTCGGCGCCATCAGGAAGTCGAACTTGCCCGCGTTGAGCGCGGGAATCAGCGCCGAGTACTGCGCGCCCTCGATCTCGATGCGCCGGCCGAGGCGCCGCGCGATTTCTTCGCCGAGCTCGACGTTGAAGCCCTGGTAGCCGCCGCTGAGCTTCGGGAACGCATGCGGCGGAAAGTTGGGGTCGATGCCGGTGCGCAGCGGCGTGGTCTGGGCGACGGCGGCGCCGACGGCAAAGGCGAAGGCCAGGGGCGCCAGCAAGAGCTTGAGGTGACGGGACATGGGCTTTTCTCCAGAAAAAATCGCAAGCGGGACAGCAGGGTTCGCGGGGAGCGAGCTGCACCGCAGTGGCGTGCTGCGGCGATGCGATGAATTATTTCGAGGTAAAAAAGCGGCGTCGATTGATGCTTTGTGCGGCGTCGTTGCGCGTGTGTTAACACCTGGCCCTGGGCTGGTGCACCATGCCGATGCGTGCCCATATGCGTGCGCAGCGCATGCTATTGGGGTATTCCCTTGCGAGGGGAGCGAGGCAGGGCGATCAGCCTTCCTGAACTTGCGGCGCGGCGAGCCCGCGCTGCATCAGCACGCTGCGCAAGGTACGCACGAAGGCTTCGGCGGCGGGCGAGAGCGGGTCGGTACGCAGGTGCACGAGGTGTGCGACCAGCGGCTCGAGTCCTTCCACGGGCAGGATGCGAAAGCGCGCGTCGGACCATGCCTGCAGAGAGAACTCGTCGACCAGCGCGATGCCCGCGCCCAGGTGCGTGAGTGCGCATGCGTTCTGCGGCGAGCCGACTTCGAGCATCGTGCGCGGGGCGTCTTCCAGCGGCGCGAAGAAGTTGCGCACCAGCTCGCCGAACGGCGTGCCGCGCGGGTACGACATCAGGTCGTGCGCCAGCAAGTCCTGGGCGCCGACCGCGTTGCGCGCGGCCAGCGGATGCGTGTGCGGACAGATGCACACGATGCGGCAGCGTGCGACCGGCATCGTGATGAGGTTCGGATGGTCCACCGCCTCCAGCGAAATGCCCAGGTCGAAGTGGCGGCTCAGCAGGCGCTCGCGCAGCAGGTCCTGGTTGAGGCACTTGAAATGCACGCGCGTCTCTGGGTTGGCCTGGTGGTAATGCGCGATGGCCATCGGCACCAGCATGTGCCCGATGCCAGGGCTGGACACCACGCTGACCAGGCCCGAGCGGCGGGCCATGAGTTCATGCGTGAGGTCGCTGATGCGTTGCACGCCCTGGTACACATCCTCGACTTCGTGGTACAGACGACGGGCCTCGGCGGTGGGCGAAAGTCGGCCCTTGATGCGGATGAAAAGCGGAAAGTTGAGCTGGGTCTCGGTGTGCGAGAGCACCCGGCTGATGGCGGGGACCGACACATGCAACAGGCGGGCGGCATCGCTCACCGATCCGGTGGCCATGATGGCCCGAAACACTTCGATTTGACGCAGATTCATGGTGCAGAACTTTAGCGCCGCAGTTTTCTTGCGCGACGCGGCAGGGTCATCCGTGCCTCTGCCGAGGCCAGACATGGCCGCGACGATGCCGTTTACGGCACTAAGATCGCGGGCTCCCTTTCCGTTGCTCCGCCAAACCGCATGGATGCCCGGTTGCGGTTTCCGACTTTGACTCTATTAGCCCAGATTGACTGACTGGAGCCGTTCATGCGTGAAGAAGTCCAATACGACCGCGCTGCCGACATACCCGGCCTCGTCCTGAGCACGGCCCGGTTCGCCGAGTTCCGGTTCGAGCCTCACTACCACCTGGACTGCCACATAGCGCTCGTCACCGATGGCGTGCAGCGCCAGACTTACCAGAGTGAGTCGCTGCTGCTTTCACGCGGTGCAATCCAGTTGATGCCCGCGGGTGAGGTTCATGACGGAACGGCGGGTGCGGACGAGTCGTACACGCTGCACACTTTCCGCATCTCGCCTGCATTGCTTGCAGGCCTGGGTGAAGAAGTCACCGGCAGGCACTACCTTCCCTCCCAACCTGCAATGGTGTTGCGGGACGCTCACCTCGCAAACGAGCTGCTGAGGGCGCATGCAAGCCTTCGGCACGCACCGGCCGATCCGCTGCTGAACGAAGCCCGCGTGATGGACTTGTTCGAGTCCATCTTTTCCCGCTTGCTGCGCCCCGCGCCCCAGATCGTCGCCGGGACCCTGTCGCCGCAGCAGTTCGGACTTGCCCGGGACTTCATGGAGGCGAATATTGCCGACAAGATCGTCCTGGAAGACTTGGCCGTCCTGCTCGGCCTGGAGCGGTTTCGATTCCTGAAGCTCTTCAAGCGCACAGTCGGCATGACGCCCCATGCCTGGTTGCTGCGATTGCGGCTCGAGCGCGCGGTGGAGCTGATCAGAGTGAACCGCGACATGGCCATCACCGATGTTGCGCATGCCGTCGGGTTCTTCGACCAGAGCCATTTCACTCGGGCGTTCAGCCGGGCTTACGGCGTGACTCCGGCACGCTTTCAGCGGCCTGGCGTCAATTTTTTACAAGGCGACTTCGTCACTGGCCAGTAGTCTTCCGTGCCTTGGCATCCATCCAACTGCACGGCACCGAATGACCACCTTCAGTTTTCTCGATGACTACAGCGAGGGCGCGCATCCTGACATCCTGCGCGCGCTCACCGACTCCAACCTGGTGCAGCAGGCACCCTACGGAGACGACGCCTACTCTGCACAGGCCAAAGCGCAAATCAGGTCGCGCCTGGGCGAGGGGTTCGACGGCGCGATCCACTTCGTCGCCAGTGGGACCATGGCAAACATCGTTTCGATATCGAGCTGCCTTCGCCCCCATGAAGCCGTGATTGCCGTGGGCTCCGGGCACATCGTCGTGCGCGAGGCCGGTGCCATCGAGGCGACCGGGCACAAGCTCATCGTGGTTCCGGCGGTCGATGGAAAGATCACCCCGCAGGCGATAGAGGAAGCGCTTGCCTCCAACGCGCACTTTCCGCACATGGCCAAGCCGCGGCTCATCTATCTTTCCAACGCGACGGAAACGGGCACCATCTACACCCTCGCGGAACTGCAGAAAATCTCCGCCCTTGCCAGGCAAAGGGGCCTTCTGCTCTTTCTCGATGGCGCGCGCCTGGGGGCCGCACTGGCTTCGCACAAGAACGACGCGAGCCTGGCCGACATTGCCGCGCTGGCCGACATTTTCTGGATTGGCGGGACCAAGGTCGGTGCGCTGCTGGGAGAGGCCATCGTGGTCTGCAACCACGCGCTGAAGGAAGACTTCGCGATTCATCTCAAGCAGCGCGGCGGCATGCTGGCGAAGGGGCGGTTGCTGGGCATCCAGTTTCAGGAGTTGTTCGGCGCCGCCAATCTGTTCACGTCGATGGCGCAGCACGCCAATGCCATGGCGGCAAAGCTCGCAGCCGGCATCACCTCGGCGGGCCACGCACTGGCTGCGGACACCGAGACAAACCAGGTGTTCCCCATCCTGCCGGACCCGGTGATCTCTGCGTTGCAGAAGGACTTCGCGTTCTATGTGTGGGGAAGGGCGAGCGACGGCCACTCCGTGATCCGCCTGGTCACCTCATGGGCAACGGACGAAAGCCAGGTCGACTTGTTCTTGTCTCGCCTCGCCATTGCCGGTAGCGGCGCGTGAGCCGTTGCGTTCTTGCAAGCATCAAGACCGTGCTGACGAGCGGCGAATAGGTCCGCTGATTCGATCGCCCTTCACCAAGCGCCCAGAGCCGGCGCTTGACCATTGCCATCGATGCGAGCGCGGCCATGGTCTTGTCTTTCCAGCGCACGGGAGTGGCGTCGCCCGTTGGGTGCTTGCCTGCCAGCCACTGTGCAGGCAGGTCAGGCACGAGCGCGAGCGCGGTAGCCATGCCTGCGACGGCCACGCCGCCCTCGATGACCTTCTCTGCGACTGCCATGCTCCGGATGCCGCCCGTCGTCATCAGCGGCATCTTCGCCACGGCCGCGAGCTTCGATGCGAACTCGAGAAAATACGCCTCGCGGGCCAGCGTGCGGCCGTCGGCGGTTGCGCCTTGCATTGCAGGGCTCTCGTAGCTGCCGCCCGACAACTCGACCAGATCGACCGGCAAATCGTTCAGCCAGAGGATGACTTGCCGCGCGTCGTCTTCCGAGAACCCGCCGCGTTGAAAGTCGGCTGAATTGAGCTTCACGGCGACACAGAACCCCGGCGAGACACGCGCCCGAACCGCCTTCACCACCTCAAGCAGCAACCGCGCACGGTTGACGAGGTTTCCGCCCCAGCGGTCGTCGCGCCGGTTGGTCAACGGCGAGAGAAACTGCGAGATCAGGTAGCCGTGCGCCGCGTGGATTTCAACGCCGGTGAAGCCTGCGCGTTCGGCCGCTGTCGCGGTGTCGGCAAAGCGGGCAATGGTCTCGACGATCTCGACCTCGCTCATTGCCTTCGGACTGGCGAACAGCTTGCTGTGCTTGCCGAGATCGAGTGCAACCGCGGACGGCGCCCACGCCTCTTCGCCCATGTTGGCGCGCACCTGCCGGCCCGGATGGTTGATCTGCATCCACGCTTGCGCCCCGCGGCTGCGCGCGACCCTCGACCACTCGATGAACGGTTCGATGGCCGTTTCCGCGTCGAGCACGATGCCGCCTGGCCCCGTCAGCGCCCGCCCGTCGATCATCACGTTGCCGGTGATGATCAGGCCGGTGCCGCCACTTGCCCATGCCCTGTAAAGCTCGAAGATCGCGGGCCCGGGCAACTGCCCGACGGCCGCCATGTTCTCTTCCATGGCCGCCTTGGCGATGCGATTGGGAACGACGCTGCCGTTGGGCAGGGTCAAGCTGGAGAAGAGGGGACTGTTCACGTTGCGCTGGCCTTCCGTACTCACGAAGAGAAGAATGCGGGGGATGCTAAGTTTGAAGTCAACTTGAAGGTCAAGCGCCATGAAGATCGGTGAACTTGCCGCGGCAACGGGCGTGGCCGCATCCGCCATCCGGTTCTACGAAAAGAGTGGCCTGCTGCCGGCGGCCCAGCGTGGCAGCAACGGCTACCGGAGCTACTCGAGCGATGCGATCGAACGGCTCCGGCTGATCCAGATCGCGCAATCGCTCGGCTTCTCGCTCGACGCGCTTGGGGGCGTCTTCGCAAGCCCCGAAGGATTCAGGAAGGACGAGCTGATGCGCAACCTCGACGTTCGGCTCGCCGAGATCGACAGGCTCATGTCCACGCTGAGGTCGCAGCGCCGCGAGCTTCGTGATCTTCGGGAAACGCTGCGCAGCAGCTGGGCCGCGGGCGATTGTGTCGATGCGATGGCGCTGGCGAAGGAGATGTCGGCGAAGCCTGTGCGCGTGGTGAGTGGGCAGCCGATGCGGGCTGCTCAGGCAAGGCGCATATAGATCGAGATCGGCATTGGTGGAACGTCGGCATCAACCCTTCTCGGGAGCCAACCCGCCAGCCTTGGCTCTGGACTGCCGAAACAGGATGACAAGCCCAGAAATAAGGAAATACACGGCCCCGACCGCCACATAACCGCCAAAGGTCTGCACAACGGGCGCCGCACTGCCTTGCTGCGCCACAAAAAATCCACCAGCCAGCGCAGACTGCGCCCCGCTCAGCATCATCACCCACTGCCCTCGATCGCTCTTGCGACGACGAATGGCCGTCGCCAGCTGAAGCAGGCCCGCAACGATGGCCCATACCCCAAAGATCACCAAAATGATCTGCAGCTTGAGCACGAGCGAAGCCACCACGGCAACCGTGACCAGCCCGCTCATCCAGGCATTCAGGACCTGCGTGGGATTGACCTTTGCGCCCCCCGTCATCCGGGCGTCCAGCAGGTTTGCCAGCGCATCCCATGCGGGATAGACGATCAGCAGGCCGCTTGCGAGTGCGGGCGACCCCTTGGCCACGGTGAACGCCAGCGCGACCCACGCGAAGGAAAAGGCGGCGCGAATGAGGTAGAGCTTGCGCAGCCACGCGGCTCGCTGAAGAGGGGATTGGTTGGTGTTGGGCATGGCATTGGCGGTGAAGACCGCGAGATCAGGTGGGAAGGTCGTAGCCCCTTGAGCGGGGCCGGTGCAGGGGATTCTGTTTCGGCGGCACCAGGCGCGGTATCGGTCGAATGACCGACAGACCCCGAAAAAAGAGCGACTGTGCGATGCTGGGCTTTTGCCGCAGCCATTTCATGTCCGACGACACGACCATTGCCGTTTTCGACGCAGTCCGCGCGCTTGCTTTCATCGGCGACCTGAGCATGGGCCAGCCGACCGACCATTCGCTGCGCACCGCGTGGCTCGCCGGAATGATCGCGACGCAGACCCGCTGCGACCCATCGCAGGTCGAGGCCGCCCGGCACGTCGCGCTGCTGCGCTGGTCGGGTTGCACTGCCAATGCCCAGGAGTTTGCGGACTTTCTGGAAGACGACGTGCAGGGGCGAAGCGCCCTTCTTGCATCGCAAAAGCCGCGAATGGCGCAGCCGCCGCCCCGCAGCGTGCCCATTCCCAACGCCATGCTCGCCATGGCCAACATTCATTGCGAGATCGCCGGCGACATCGCGAACACGCTGGGCCTGGGTCTCGATACCGAAGCGGCGCTGCGCGCCATCTTCGAGACCTACGACGGCGGCGGCGTGCCCGGCCTACTGCAAGGCAACGACGTGCCGCTTGCGACGTACGTCGTGGCCCTGGCGAGCGACCTCGAGATTTTCAGCCGCCTGTACGGGCTCGACGAAGCGCTCGCGCTGGCCCGCGGACGCGCGAACAGCGTCTACCCCGGCTTTCTTGTCGACGCCATCGCACCGTGGGTCTCGACGTGGATGAAAGCGCTGGATTCCGCTGCCCCGCCGTGGGCCGACGCTGCCGACCAGCCCGCTTCGATGCTTCGACGCGTCGGGCTGGAGCTCGTGGGCGACGTGATCGATCTCAAGCTTCCCTGGATGACGGGTTACTCGCGTCGCGTGGCCCAACTGGCGCGCGATTGCAGCACGCGTGCCGGCATGGACGAGGCCTTGTGCCACCGCACGTACAAGGCTGGATTGATCCACGGCATCGGGCGGGCGTCGGTGCCCAACGTCATCTGGAACGCGCCCGAACCGCTGCCAGCCTCGTCTCTGGAACGCTTGCGGCTCGTGCCGTACTGGACCTCCCGCGCCGCCGGACAAATCGACGGACTCGCGCTCGAAGCAGAAATCGCATCCTTCGCCTTCGAACGGCGCGATGGCTCCGGCTATTTCCGCGGCCGATCGGGTGCGGCGATGCCGCAGGAGGGGCAAATCGTTGCCGCAGCCGAGCAGTGGGTTTCTCTTCGAACCCGCCGTCCGTGGCGAGCGGCGTTCACGGAAGCAGAGGCGCTCGATCGCATGAAGGAAGAGGCCGAGGCGGGCCGCTTCGACCAGGAAGTCGTCGCTGCGTTGCTCGCCAGTGCTCTGTCGCATACGCCCGCGAAGCCTGTGGCGCTAGCGCGCGGCGAGCAGTCTCTGTCAGAGCGCGAACTGGAAGTTTTGCGCTGCATCAGCCGGGGCGACAACACCAAGCAGGTTGCTCGTGCGCTGGGCATCAGTCCGCGCACGGTGCGAACGCATGTCGAACGTCTGTTCCTCAAGCTCGAGTGTTCGACGCGAGCGGCCGCGACGTTGAAGGCGGCGACCAGAGGGCTTATCTGACGAGACCTCGGGCATGGGTGACGCCAGTCCTTGCGGGACTCCTGAGCAAGCTCGCCACGCTCCCGGCCAATGCAGCCAGGGCGGCCACCGCCAGACCCCAGTGCACGGCGCTGTGGGACGGCAGCAGCCCGAACATCAAACTCATCAACAGGCTGCCGAGCGTCAACCCTGTGAGTCGGGCGGTGCCTTGCGCGCCACCGGCCGCGCCGCTGCGTTCCTTGGGTGCCGAAAGCAGCATGTTCTGGTTGTTGGGCGTCTGGAAGAAGCCGAAGCCCAGGCCGGCGAGGCTCGTGAACAGCGCGATCGGCAAGGCCGGGTTGCCGTGGAGCGGCCACAAGGCACACAGGGCCAGACCACTCGCGAAACACGCGCTTCCGGCCGCGCAGAGCCATGCGCTCGGCACGCGCTGGGCCAGGCGTGCCGACAGCGGCGCGGCCAGCATCACCGCCAGGGGCCAGGGGGTCATCAAGAGGCCGGCGGTCACCGCGCTCTGGCCCAGCTCGTGCTGGATATAGAACGGCAGCGCGACAAGGCTGGCCATCTGGCCGGTGAAGCAGCACACAGAGGCAATGACCGAGACCCGAAAGGAATGCACGCGCAGCAGGTCGAGCGGGATCAACGGCGCCGCCTTCGGTATCTCGCGCCGTACCAGCAGGACCATGCAAACGGCCGACAACACGAGCAACGCGCCGCCGTGCAACGGATGCACCACGAGCCGGTCACTCCCGAGCACGAAGGAGGCGAACATGACCGCGTTGAGCGCGATGCTCCACACGTCGATGCGGCGCACCGAGCGCGGCGGGCTCGGCAACACCGCACAGGCGGCG
Organism: Variovorax nivicola; assembly: GCF_051216475.1. NCBI lineage: Bacteria > Pseudomonadati > Pseudomonadota > Betaproteobacteria > Burkholderiales > Comamonadaceae > Variovorax > Variovorax nivicola. The sequence goes on from NZ_JBPJZK010000017.1 coordinate 35,117, forward strand.
AGCACGACGAGGCCGATCGGCAAATTCACCGCAAAGAGCCACGGCCAGCTTGCCGCGGAGAGTATGAAAGCGCCAAGGGTGGGCCCCGACGCGGAAGCGGCCGCGACGGCGAGCGCATTCCAGGCGATCGAGCGCGCCAGCAATCGACGCGGATAGGTGAAGCGCAACAACGCCAGCCCAAGGGGCATCACCGCCGCACTGCCCAGGCCCTGAAGGCACCTCGCGGCCACGAGCCATGGCAGCGATGGGGCCAACGCGCACAACACCGACGCCGCGGTGAACAGCGCGACGCCGCCAGCGAACACGCGCCGATACCCGAACCGCTCCCCGACAGCGGAAGCCGGCAACAGGAACATGACCACGGCCAGCTGGTAGGCGGTGATGATCCAGACGGCATCGGCGGGTGTAGCCTGCAGTTGCTGGGCAATGCCGGGCAGCGCGATGTTGGCGATGGCGCCATCGAGCACCACCAGCACGCCCGCGCCCAGGATCGCGGCGACGGCTGCGAAGCGCCGCGGCAGAGGCAGGCCATCGGCGTCATGCACCGCGTTCACGTCGGTGGAAGAAGAGTTCGGTCGAAGCGTGGAGGACAACATGATTAGGCAACTGGGAGAGGCACGCTCTATTGCGCCAAGCCAGCTTAGGACCGCACACACGGCTTGCCCAGCGCGTGGCGCGCAGCTTGTTCCTGCATGCGGCGCCTGTCGAAACCATCGCAGCCGTGCTAGGTTTCGGGCATGCCAACAGATGCCGACCTGAACCTGCTGTTTGCGTTGAACGCACTTCTTTCCGAGGGCAGCGTTGCGAAAGCCGCCGAGCGCCTGGGTCTGAGCGAATCGGCCATGAGTCGGGCGCTCGCGCGATTGCGGGAATCGACCGGGGACGAGCTGCTCGTGCGCGCGGGTCGCGCCATGGTGCTCACGCCGCATGCACTGGCACTGCGCGACCGCGTCAGGGAGCTGGTGCAGGAGTCACGCGCGGTGCTTCAGCCCGCCGGCGCGAGCATGGACCCTCGCACGCTCCAGCAACTGTTCACCATACGGGCCAACGACGGCTTCATCGAGGGCTTCGCGCATCGGCTCGTGGCTCGCACAGCACACGAAGCGCCCGGCGTTCGCCTGCGCTTCGCGCCCAAGCCCGACAAGGACGTTCGGCCCCTGCGCGAGGGATTGATCGATCTGGATGTCGGCGTTCTCGGCGAGTCGGGCCCGGAGGTGCGCGTTCAGGCGCTCTACCGCGACCGCTTCGTCGCTGCGGTGCGTGAGGGTCATCCCCTGCTCGCCGAACCCGAGATCACTGCCGAACGCTACGCCGCCTGCGACCACGTGGTCACTTCACGCCACGGCCGGACTGTGGGACCGGTGGACGACGCGCTCGCAGCGATGGGCCTGGTGCGCAATACCGCAGTCGTCGTGCCCAGCTTCAGCACCGCCTTGTCGATAGCGGCCGCGACCGACCTGGTGGCGCTGATACCGTCTTCGTACTTCGAACACATGAGGGCGCGGGGCACGCTGCGTTCGTTCCCGCTGCCGATGCCCACGGAGCAGATCACCGTGTCGCAGATGTGGCATCCGCGTCTTGATCGGGACCCCGCGCATCGGTGGCTGCGCGGGGTGGTGCTGGAGGTTTGCCGGCCGCTGAATGAGCAAACAGGAGCGGCGTGAGTTCGTGCTCTCGGCCACGACCGGACATTCCATGAACGGTGGGTCAGGGTGTGGTGGAAGTCGCCATGGTGGCTTGAGTCATGACGGTGGCCCATGCACCATCGACGCGCTTCCAAACTTCCACTACCCATAGCCCGCCGCTGAAAAAGCGAGTGACTACAAGGTCGCCTTGCTGTTCGTGTTGCTCACGTTCGCGTGGAACATAGGGCCGCTGCTTCTGCGTTTGAAGGTTGCCGATCCGTTCGGCCCGAGACATGAACTGGCCGTTCTGCTGGACAGTCGTGAAGTTGCTCGCGGTGTACTTACCCCACTGCGCCGAATCGACGGCATAGAAGGCTTCGTCTCGTGCACGCATAGCGGCTTGAAGGTCAGGAGGGAGCATGCTTGTGTCGGTCATGAGGCACTTTAGCGCCCATGGCCGAGGTCCGCTGCGGGCCCGAAGCGGAAGTAGCGCCATTCCGAAACCGGGCGTTCAGGTGTGAGGGGAATCGTCCAAGTAGCCGTTCATCCAGGTTGGAACTTGTGTGTCACTCATGATGGAATTCTTTGCAATTTGCACCACTGAGTTTGGAATTTTCGGCCTGCGTCAAGGCAGAGCCGGAAGGCAATCGCTGCCGTAGTGCTTGAGAACATTGCAGCAAGAGAATGGAAGCATGCAGTCACTGCGAGAGCCATGGCACTCAACATCGGAAGGCCTCTGCCGTCGCAGCCTGACTCTCGCGAAGCTAGGAGTTCTCCCCCTCAGCCTGCTCTCTGACGCTGAAGTTGATCGGTGAGGCCCTCCCGCGACGTGCTCGCGCAAGGTCGCCAGTCCCACTTGTAGCCCCTGGCTTTGGCGCAACCACGAGCCCTCGGCTCCAAGAGCGATTGATTCGACAGCGAAATGGGCACGAAAAATCCGAAATCCAATAGCCCAGCACTACGTGCTCACGAGGGAGTAAAGACCGGCCGCGGGTGGCAGGATTTCCGTATTTACCCCGAATCTGATCGATGAACGAACGGTGGCGGATGGTCATCGAATCCGCCGTTGGCTTGAGGTCTGGGCACTTTGGAGGAAAGGGATGATGCTCCGGCACCTCGTTGGTGCAAGAGCATTCAGCGATGTATTTTTCCAGCGCCCTTGAAGGCTTGCTGGGATCGAAAACAACATGGAGACAACCTTGAGAAGATCGTGCCTGCTGGCGGCGGTGTGTGTGTTCGCCTTGACCGCATGTTCTGGCATCGCCCCAACCGGCATGCCTCTCTCATCGAGATCGAGTCCTGCTGCTGTGGTGGAGCGCTTGGATATCGAAGCCCGCAGACCTGCTTTCGGTGGCCAGAGATTCGGTGAGGCCGGAAGCTATGAATATCTCGCCGGTACCGCCACTGTGCGAGTCGACTCCCGTCACCCCGCAAACAGGGCCGTGGTGGACCTGGAGCGTGCGGCCGACACCAATGGAGTCGTGCGCTTTCGCACGAACGTTGTGATATTGCGCCCGACAGAGGCTGCACGTGCATCGCGCGCATTGATTGTCGAGATCGCCAATCGTGGCAACAAGCTTGCCCTGGGCCGACTGGCTGACGGTGGCAATCAGCTGGACAAGGCCACGGACGCCGGCAATGGCTGGGCAATGCGACAAGGACACACACTTGCCTGGATCGGCTGGCAAGGCGACGTTCCCCTGAGCAACGGAGGACAAACCGTAGGTACCGACCTGCCGATTGCAAAAGCCGATGGAAAAGCGATCACTGGTCGAAGCTTGGAAGAGTTTGTCTTTGACGACGATGCAACCAAGAGCGTTGGCGTGCTCACATACCCGGCCAACTCTTTGGACGTCGATCAGGCTCGCTTGACCGTGCACGCTCGTCCCGGCATGCCTGCAACGGTACTTTCGCCAAGCACTTGGCGCTTCCTTGATGCGAATCGCATAGAGATCACGCGCGCGGCCGGATTCGACGCTGGTTCCATCTATGAATTCGAGTACACGGCGCGTGATCCGAAGGTCATGGGCCTGGGATTTATCGCGGTGCGTGATGTCGCTGCCTTTCTCAAATCGGGCCGGCCCGATTCCGCCGGACAAACCAATCCCATGGCCGATCTACGGCCTGCTGTCAGCATCCTGATGGGAATATCACAGTCGGGTCGCTTCTTGCGCGACTTCTTGTGGCTGGGATTCAATGCAGCACCCGATGGCGGTCGCGTATTCGACGGCGCAATGCCGCTGATTGCGGGGTCCCGCAAGAGCTTCGTCAATGCGCGCTTCGCGCAGCCTGGGCGCTTTTCACGCCAGCATGAGGATCATCTATACCCTGGAGATCAGTTCCCGTTCAGCTATGCGGTGAGTACAGATGCAGTCAGCGGTGCGACAGATGGAATCTTCAGGCGCTGCGAGCGCGACCGCACCTGCCCCAAGCTGATGCACCTCGACAGCAACTTGGAATTTTGGCAAGCGCGTGCGTCGCTCATCACGACGAATGGCGACGGCAGTTCGTTGACTCTGCCAGGTGACGTGCGGGCTTATCTGATGGCCAGTACTCAACATGGTCCGGCAAGTCAGGCCGTGGCGGGTATCTGCCAGCAGCCCAACAATCCTGCTGTTCAGGGCCCTTTCGTGCGCGCTGCAATGGCGCGCCTCATCGAGTGGGCGAGGGATGGCAAGACTCCACCACCGAGCCGCTATCCCACTGCCGAGCAGGGTTTGATGCCGTTCGATCGTGCTGTCATGGGCTTTCCTGATTTATCTGCGTTGGGAGTACGCTTTCCCGAGGTGCTGAACAAACTCTCCGTCGTTGGGGCCGGTGATCCACCATGGCGGGCCGATACCGCACGCCCATACCGCATCCTGATGCCGCGCACTGATGCAGACGGGCATGACGTCGATGGCGTCCGCCTGCCTGACGTAGAAGTGCCGTTGGCAACGTACAGCGGCTGGAATCTTCGAAAGGCGGGGTTCGCAGAGGGAGACCTGTGCGGATTGAATGGGATTTCCATTCCTTTCGCCAGGGATGCCACCGAGCGCTCGGCGCTTCGTGATCCTCGGTTGTCGATTGCAGAGCGCTACCCCACACGAATGGACTACGTGCAACGAGTGAAGACGGCGGCGGAGCGCTTGCGGGATAGCGGCTATATGCTCGATGAGGACGTTCTGCGTGCGGTTGAACGTGCCCGCGTGGAGCCACGAATTTCTTTTCTCCCATAGGCGCATTTGGGTGTTCGTGGCAACGTCTGCTTGTGGCCGGTTGCGGCTATTGGCGCATCGTTTCGCACAAATCAGGGCATCAGGGCGAAAGCTCTGCTCTGACCTCACCGAGCAGCGCCATGCCACCTAGTCGACCCAATTCGTCCGAACACTTCGCGCTCTTGCCGTAGCAGCCGAATGCAACGGTGATGCGCTCCGAAAGCGGCCCGATGCAGGGGAGGCCCGTTTTGCCAAAGGTGGTCATGCAAGGCACGACGCGGCGTTCTTCAAAATCCAGACTGGGAATGCGATCAAGGATCTGCTTTTCAAGCCCATCAGCGACGGGAATCGAGCCGCCCGATCGGAACCAGTCCTTGATGTCCGCCTCGCTTTCGAGCGGAAGATCTACGGGATCGCTGCCGAGCTTCAACCAGGTTTGGCCGTCCGGATAGCGGATGGGCGGCAGGATGTAGGGATCCTTGCCCTTGGGCCCGAAACAGCGCATCGACGGCATTCCGGCCAAGCGTTCAACCTCCGCCGCACCAAGCCGAAACATTGCCACGGTGCGCCCATAGACTGCAAAACCCAATGATTGACCGAGCAGTGATTGGGTATGCCCGCCTGCCGCAACGAGAACGCGCTCGGCCTCGACATGGCCCGAGCTCGTCCGGATCGTCACACCTGAGCCGCTTTCCGAGATTCCAAGAGCGGGTTCGGCGATGACCCGAGCCCCGGCGCGTTCCGCCGCGATTGTCTGCGCGCGGACCAAGCGGCGCGGGCTGATGTATCCGGCATTCCGCGGCTCGAAATAGCCGCGCATTCCGGCCGCAAATCCCAGAAACGGAAATCGCTCTGCGAGCCCTGCATCGTCATACGCTTCGACAAGAATGCCGGCTTCAGCCGCGATTTCGTCAATGCAAGCAACCTCCTTGCTCTCGCCAGGACCAACGTGAAGCACGCCGACCTCCCGGTAGAACTCCACGCCGCTTTCGGCTGAAATCTCACCGTAGCGCGAGATCGCGGCACGATTCACTTGCCTCCAGAATGGGCTCGAATCGAAACTGCGCGTGATCCGGCCCTCGTCGTAGTGGCTCCCGAAGACCCCGCTATGGTGCGCAAGATCGGCCGGCTCATCGGGCCCGATCAGCGCAACGTCATGGCCCATCTTGCATAGATGGCGCGCTGCTGCCGCCCCGATCAGGCCACGTCCTATCACCGCAAGTTTCATCGCTTTATTCACGCTCACGACAAGACCCCTTTCTTCGATTGCATTTCGCTGCCAATCATCGGCATTCGTGGACTCTTGAAATCGGGCCGGCACATTGTGAAGGCCCGGGCCTTGATCGAACACAAGCCGCAACGACAATGCAGAGCATCACGCGCCGCCGCTTGCCCATGATCTCGCCCAACCTTCTGAAACGAATGTGCGATGCCCGCCACCGCCTCCAGTTCGAACTGGAGCCGCCGGCAAGTGTGGCGTATCTGGCGCAAGAGGCTGGCTTGTCGACTTCGCATTTCATCACCCAGTTCAGCGCTCTCTTCGGCGAGACGCCTTTGCAATGCCGAACGCGCGCACGCCTGGACCGCGCGCGCGAAATGCTCCTTGCCACTGATGAGCCCGCCACGCAGATCGGCCTGGCGCTGGGCTTCGACAACCCGGGGAGTTTTTCGCGCCTGTTCAGCAGGCGATTCGGTGTGCCGCCACGGGCATACCGTCGGACGGCCAAGCCCTTCGCCGCGCCTGCAGGGTGCATCGCGCTGATGAACCAGGCCCATGCGGGCGACCTCAATTTCGGCGAAGTCGTGCGGGGCCATGTCGGGCAGGATGGTGGTCCTACACCTCACTGAGCCCATTCATCATGCGCATCAACCTCACGAGCATCTTCGTCGACGACCAGGACAGGGCCCTGGCCTTCTACACGCGAGTCCTCGGTTTCGTGAAGAGCCAGGAGATCCCGCTCGGGGCGTACAAGTGGCTCTCGGTACGGTCGCCCGAAGGCGGCGACACGGAGCTTTCTCTGGAGCCCAATGCCAACCCCGCGGCCCTCGCGTACCAGCAGGCGTTGATGAGCCAGGGGATCCCATCGACGGCCTTCGAGAGCGACAACCTCGAGGCAGACGTGAAGCGCCTGAAGGAGCATGGCGCGCGCTTCACCATGGACCCGGTGGACAGCGGCGCGGTCAGGCTTGCGATCTTTGCGGACACGTGCGGCAACCTGATCCAGATCTACCAGCATCGCAAAAAATGAAGCTGGCTTGAAGCCGGGCGCGGCAGTGCCGATTGTCCGTTCTGGCTTGTCAATCCAACAAGCGTTTGCTGGCTATTCCGATGCGGATGCGGCTCCTAGACTGCCTGGATATTGCCTCCAGGCAGCCAATCAAGGAGAACCCGATGAAGCATTTCGCCGCCGCCGCGCTGGCCCTTTCGATACTGCCGTCCGTGGCCGCCGCCGAGCCCGATCTGCAGATTTCCCGCGCAGGCACTCGCACTGTGAACAGCGCGCCAGCGCAGAACTTCACCGGCAGCGTCCGCGTCGAGATGCTTCACTCGCCGGCCGGCCCTGACCGCGCGTCCGCCGGTTCGGTGAGTTTTGCCGCCGGTGCGCGCACTGCGTGGCATACGCATCCACTGGGGCAGACCTTGATCGTCACCGCCGGCGTTGGCCGCGTGCAGCGCCTCGGCGGCCCGATCGAAGAGATCAAGGCAGGCGACGTCGTGCGCATTCCACCGGGCGTGAAGCATTGGCATGGGGCCGCTCCCACCAGCGCGATGACGCACATCGCCATCACGGAAGCGCTCGATGGCAAGGCGGTGGATTGGTTGGAGCAGGTCAGCGATGCGCAGTACGGCGCGCCACAGGCCGCTGCGGCCGCCGGGCCGTCGCAGGCCCAGCGCCTGCTTGGCGACGTCGCTCCAAAGCTGGCACAGCTCACCGACGACGTGCTCTTCGGCGACGTGTGGGCGCGGCCGGGTCTTTCGCCGCGCGACCGGAGCCTGGTCACCGTGAGCGCGCTCATCGCAATGAACCGGCCTGACCAGCTGCGCTCGCACATGTCCCGCGCGCTCGACAACGGTCTTTCGAAAGACGAGCTGGCCGAGGCACTGACGCACCTCGCCTTCTATGCCGGTTGGCCCAACGCGGTGACGGCAACCGGCGTTGCTCGCGAAGTGTTCGCGACGCGGCCTTGATGAAGGGACTCGATGTGCAGTACGTGACTTTGAACAATGGCGTGCGGATGCCGATCCTCGGTTTCGGCGTCTTCCAGATTGCCGACCCAGCGGAGTGCGAGCAAAGCGTGGTCGATGCCATCGAAGCCGGCTACCGCCTGATCGACACTGCAGCCTCTTACAAGAACGAAGAGGCTGTCGGCAAAGGCCTGCGCCGCAGCGGCGTGGCGCGAGACGACTTGTTCGTCACGACGAAGCTCTGGGTCGAAGACGCTGGCTACGAGCGCACCCTGCTGGCCATCGACAAGTCGCTGCGCCGCCTCCAGCTCGACTACCTCGACCTGTACCTGATCCATCAACCCTTCAGCGACGTTCACGGCTCTTGGAGAGCGATGGAGGAAGCCCACAAGGCAGGAAAGCTCCGCGCGATCGGCCTGAGCAACTTCCGCCCCGACCGGCTGATGGACATCAAGGTTTTCAACGAAGTGGCGCCCGCGGTGAACCAGGTGGAAGTGAACCCCTTCCATCAGCAGACCGACAGCGCGGCGTTCATGCGCGACAACGGAGTGCAAGCCGAGGCATGGGCGCCGTTCGCCGAGGGGCGCAACAACCTGTTCGGCAACGAGGCTCTGCTGGACATCGGCGGAAAGTACGGCAAGTCGGTCGGGCAGGTCGTGCTGCGTTGGCTCGTCCAGCGCGGGATCGTGGCGCTCGCCAAGTCGGTGCGCAAGGAGCGGATGGCGGAGAACCTGAACATCTTCGATTTCCAGCTGGACGAATCGGACATGCTTCGCATCGCAGAGCTTGAAACCGGCACGAGCAGCTTCTTCTCGCATCGCGATCCGGCAATCGTCAAGTGGATGAGCGAACGGCGGCTCGATGTCTGAGGTGCATTGCAGGCAGAACAATTCGCCGCCAGTGGCTGGCGTATTCATTGCAACGGTACTGGCGCTCGCGACCTGTCTGACGACAGCCCACGCGGCCGACGACAGAAGCGCACAGCCGGCTGCGCTGATGATCAAGGAGCAGGGCAGCTTCGCCGTCGGCGGCACGGTGATCCGCTCCGCTGGACCAGAGGGCCAGACCTTGCACGGCGATCATGCGCGGGTCTTCTACCAAGTGCCGGTGGATGCCCGCAAGCTTCCCCTCGTGATGTGGCACGGCTTCGGGCAGTTCGGCAAGACGTGGGAAACCACCGCCGATGGCCGGGAGGGCTACCAGACCATCTTCCTGCGGCGCCGCTTCCCGGTCTACCTGGTCGATCAGCCCCGGCGCGGCGGTGCGGCGCGAAGCACGGTGGGCACGACCATCAGCGCGGCACCGGACGACCAGCGCTGGTTCAACATGTTCCGCTTGGGCCGCTGGCCCGATTTCTTCGCGGGCGCGCAGTTCTCGCGAGATCCAGAGGCGTTGAACCAGTATTTCAGGCAGATGGTTCCGGACACCGGGCCATTCGACGCGAAGGTCGCGACCGATGCGATTTCGGCGCTCTTCGACCGCATCGGTCCCGGAGTGCTCGTCACCCATTCGCAAAGCGGTGGGCTGGGCTGGATAGCCGCGATGAAGAACCCCAATGTGCGCGCGGTCGTGTCCTATGAACCGGGCAGCGGCTTCGTCTTTCCCGAAGGCGAGGTGCCTGCGCCGATGCAGAGCATGACGGGCCCGCTCGAAGGAGTCCCCGTGCCGAAGGCCGAGTTTGCGAAGCTGACGCGGATTCCGATCGTCGTCTACTACGGCGACAACATTCCCGAGGAGCCCTCGAAGAACTTCGGCGAGGACAACTGGCGTGTGCGGCTGGCAATGGCCCGGCTGTGGACGGACGCGATCAATCGCCATGGTGGCGACGCAACGCTGGTGCATCTGCCGGCGCTCGGCATCCGCGGCAACACGCACTTCCCGTTCTCCGATCTCAACAACGTGCAGGTTGCGGATCTGATGTCCGGATTTCTCGCGCGCAAAGGCTTGGACTGAGCGCAATCAATACGGCGGTCGACGGGACCACGGGCGCTCGCTGAAACGAACCGGTGCAATTTCCGGCAAGGGCAGAAACCATAGTTCGCCGCTATGGATTCAATTCACTCAATTGGGTTGATCGACGTGAAATCCAAACCTAGACTGGTCTCGGACCCCACGTGTGATCACCAACCAAAGGAGAACCCCTTGTCCGATGAAACCAAGTGCCCCTTCCCGGGCCATGCGCGCACACACAGCTTTGCCGGCACTCCTGCGAATGCAGACTGGTGGCCCAACCAGCTGAACCTGAAGCTCCTGCACCAACACTCCGCCGAGTCCAACCCCATGGGCGAAGCGTTCGACTACGCCGAGGAGTTCAAGACCCTCGACCTCGACGCCGTGATCAAGGACCTCCATGCCCTGATGACCGATTCGCAGGACTGGTGGCCCGCTGACTACGGCCACTACGGACCTCTGTTCATCCGCATGGCCTGGCATTCCGCGGGCACGTACCGCATTGCAGACGGTCGTGGCGGTGGTGGCCACGGCGCGCAGCGCTTCGCGCCCCTGAACAGCTGGCCGGACAACGGCAACCTCGACAAGGCGCGCCGGCTGCTGTGGCCGATCAAGCAGAAGTACGGCCGCAAGCTTTCGTGGGCCGACCTGATGATCCTGACCGGCAACGTGGCGCTGGAATCCATGGGCTTCAAGACCTTCGGCTTCGCCGGCGGCCGCCCCGACATCTGGGAGCCGGAAGACGACATCTTCTGGGGCCCCGAAGGCAAGTGGCTGGCCGATGAGCGCTACAGCGGCGACCGTGTGCTGGCCGGCCCGCTCGGCGCCGTGCAGATGGGCCTGATCTACGTGAACCCTGAAGGCCCGAACGGCAACCCCGATGCGCTCGGCTCGGCCCGCGACATCCGCGAGACCTTCGCCCGCATGGCCATGAACGACGAAGAAACCGTGGCGCTCACCGCCGGCGGCCACACCTTCGGCAAGGCCCACGGCGCGGGCGACCCGGGCCTTGTCGGCGCCGAACCCGAGGGCGCCGACATCGAGGAACTGGGCCTGGGATGGAAGAACGGCTTCGAAAGCGGCCTGGGTGTGCATGCCACCACCAGCGGTATCGAAGGCGCCTGGACCCCCACGCCCACGAAATGGGACAACAGCTACTTCGAGACGCTGTTCGGCTACGAATGGGAACTCACCAAGAGCCCTGCGGGCGCCAACCAGTGGAAGCCCAAGGGCAGCACGGGCGCGGGCACCGTGCCGGACGCGCACGATTCGGGCAGACGTCATGCCCCGATGATGACCACGGCCGATATGGCCATGCGCATGGACCCGGCATACGAAAAAATCTCGCGCCGCTACATGGCGAATCCGGCGGAGTTTGCCGATGCATTCGCCCGCGCCTGGTTCAAGCTGACGCACCGCGACATGGGTCCGCGCGCACGCTACCTCGGCGCGCTGGTGCCGAAGGAAGAGCTGATCTGGCAAGACCCGATTCCCGCCGTGAACCATCCGCTGGTCGATGACAAGGACGTCGCGGCCCTGAAGGCCAAGGTGCTCGCCTCGGGCCTGGGCATTGCGCAGCTCGTGGGCGCCGCCTGGGCTTCGGCCTCGACCTTCCGCGGCAGCGACAAGCGCGGCGGCGCCAACGGCGCGCGCATCCGCCTCGCCCCGCAGAAGGACTGGGAAGTCAACCAGCCGGCCCAGCTGTCGAAGGTGCTCTCGACGCTCGAAGGTATCCAGAAGGAATTCAACGGCGCGCAGTCCGGCGGCAAGAAGATCTCGCTCGCCGACCTGATCGTGCTGGCCGGCAACGCAGCGGTCGAGGCCGCTGCGAAGAAGGCCGGGCAGGACGTGACGGTGCCCTTCTCGCCGGGGCGCGAGGACGCCTCGCAGGAGCAGACCGACGTCGAATCCTTCGCGCCCCTGGAACAGCAGGCCGACGGGTTCCGCAACTACCTGAAAAAGGGCATCGATGGAGCGGCGGCCGCCGGGCTGCTGCTCGACAGGGCACAACTGCTCACCCTGAGTGCGCCTGAGCTGACGGTCCTGATCGGAGGCTTGCGCGTCCTGAACGCGAACGTCGGGCAGTCGCCGAACGGTGTGTTCACCAAGCGCCCGGAGACTCTGAGCAACGATTTCTTCGTGAACCTGCTCGACATGAACACCGGATGGAAGAAGTCAACGACGGCTGAAGGCGTGCTGGAAGGCCGCGACCGCAAGACGGGCGAACTCAAGTGGACCGGCACCGTGGTCGACCTCGTGTTCGGCTCCAACTCGCAGCTGCGCGCGCTCGCGGAAGTCTATGGCGCTGGTGACTCGCAGAAGCTCTTCGTCAAGGACTTCGTGGCCGCCTGGACCAAGGTGATGAACCTCGATCGCTTCGACCTCAAGAAGTGATCGGGCGGTGATTGGAGGCGACCGGTTCCGGTCGCCGCCGAGTGAGTGACAGCAGTGCAGCCCCGGCCTGGTTTCGGATGATTCCGAGCCAGGCCGGGGCGCATCCAAAAAAATGACAGCAGGAGACAACCATGCTAGTCGTGAAGAAGGCGCCTGCGGCGTCGATGGAGTTCTTCCAGCCTGAGCAGTGGATGCATCTGCTCGAGCAGCTCGACATCATCCTGGCGACAGTGCAAAGCGATGATTCGAATCCCATACTTCGCCGTTTCGGCGTGCGCCGGCGCTCTGCCATATTTCGTCGCCTGATGCAGGAGCGATGGCGTCTCGTCAAGGAGATAGAAGCATTCGGCCAAGCCGGACTTCTCGCCTTCGCGAAGAACCAGATGCCGGACGCATCGCCGTCGCGCCGCCATCTCGACGTCGAATTCAAGCTTCTGGGCGAAGCGTTCGATCAGTGCTCCAAAGACCTGTCGCCCGATACGCAGGCCGCGCTGAGAAAGTGGCTGCTCGCGCGCTCGCACATGCATCAGGAGCACGCGAGGTTTCTGGAGACCTACTGAGGGGCGCGGCGTGGAGGCTGGTACCGTTGTCGGTAACGGCCAGCGGCCTTCAACAACAGGAGCTTCCATGAAACCCCAGCCCATCGAATACGCCAACGCCTCCGTCGAAGTCAGGGCCGTCTTCGACGACATCAAGACCTCGCGCAACGTGCCCGACGTCAACAACTTCTGGAAGTACCTGGCCAACGACCCCGTCGCGCTCAGGCGCACCTGGAGCAGCCTGAAGGAGGTGATGGCACCAGGCGCGCTCGACCCGGTCGTGAAGGAGATGGTCTACCTTGCCGTGAGCGTCACCAACAACTGCGGCTACTGCATCGCGAGCCACCATGCTGGCGCAGAGAAGGCCGGCATGACGCCCGCGATGTTCGCCGAGCTGATGAGCGTGGTCGGCATGGCCAACGAGACCAACCGGCTGGTGAATGGCTACCGCGTGCCCATCGATCCGGCGTTCGACAAATAGACAGCGGCAGCGCTCAACCGATCGTCATCAGGCTCGCATTGCCGCCGGCCGCCGCCGTGTTGATGCTGAGCGCGCGCTCCACCACCAGGCTTTCGAGCGGGATGTGCGCATCGCCGGGCGCGAAGGCGCGCACGCCGACGATCGGGCCCGGCCGCGCCGCGATGCGCTGCATCACGCCCGACAGGCTCTGCTTGCTGCCGTGGTGCAGTGCGGCGTCGAACATCACCGTGTCGGAGGCCCAGTCGTTCGCGATGGCCACGCACTGCTGCACCTCGGCCGGCAGCGATGCGCGAAGGCTTTGCGCGGCGGCATCGGCGGGCCAGATCGCGGTGCTGCCCACCGACAGCACTGCGGCCAGCTGCACCAGTCGGTCTGTCTCCATATCGGCCAGGCACAGCACCGCTTCGCGCGGCTCCAGCGTGTAGACGTTGCGCTCGCCAGTCGGGCCGGCCAGCGTGCGCGAACTGCCCGAGCGCGACTGCCCGGCGAAGCGCGCGCATTGCGCCGCCAGCGCGGGGCGGTCGGTGGCTTCGGCCCAGCGCGACAGCGCCGACAGCTCGACGCGTGAAGCCGAAGCAGCACCACCCGCCACCGCGCGCACCATCACATCGTCCGGCCGCGCCGACAGCATGCGCAGCATGTACAGCGGACCACCGGCCTTCGGCCCCGTGCCCGACAGCCCCTCGCCGCCGAACGGCTGCACGCCCACCACCGCGCCGACGATGTTGCGGTTCACGTAGACGTTGCCCGCCTTCGCGTTCCCCACGATCTGCGCGATGGTCTCGTCGATGCGCGTGTGCACGCCCAGCGTCAGCCCGTAGCCCGTGCCGTTGATCTGCCCGATCAGCGCGCCGAGGTCGCGCCTGCGGTAGCGCACGACGTGCAGCACCGGCCCGAACACCTCGCGTTGCAGCTCCGAGATGCTGCCGAGCTCGATCAGCGTCGGCATCACGTACGTGCCGTTGCGCGTGTCGTGCGCATGCTCGCGGCCCTGGCGGAAGACCTTGCGGCCGCGCGAGCGCATGGTGGCGATGTGGCGCTCGATGCCGTCGCGCGCTTCGGCGTCGATCACCGGGCCCACGTCCACGGCCAGCCGTGCGGGGTTGCCGATGCAGGCTTCGGCCATCGCGCCCTTCAGCATTTCCAGCAGCCGGTCGGCCGCTTCTTCCTGCACGCACAGCACGCGCAGCGCGGAGCAGCGCTGCCCCGCACTGTCGAAGGCCGAGGCCATCACGTCGGTGACGACCTGTTCCACCAGCGCGGACGAGTCGACGATCATCGCGTTCTGCCCGCCGGTCTCCGCGATGAGCGGCACCGGCGCACCATGCGCGCCGAGCCGCTGCGACAGCGTTTTCTGCAGGATGCGCGCAACCTCCGTCGAGCCGGTGAACATCACGCCCTGCACGCGCGCGTCGGCCACCAGCGCGGCGCCGACGGTTTCGCCGCGGCCGGGCAGCAACTGCACAGCCGCATGCGGCACGCCGGCTTCCCACAGCACGCGCACCGCTTCGGCCGCCACCAGTGGCGTCTGCTCGGCGGGCTTGGCCAGCACGGGGTTGCCCGCTGCGAGCGCGGCTGCCACCTGGCCGGTGAAGATCGCCAGCGGAAAGTTCCACGGGCTGATGCAGACCATCGGGCCGAGCGCGCGGTGCGTGTCGTTCGAGAAATCGCCGCGCGCCTGCGCCGCGTAGTAGCGCAGAAAGTCGACCGCCTCGCGCACTTCGGCGATGGCGTTCGCGTATGTCTTTCCGGCCTCGCGCGTCAGCAGGCCGAGCAGGCGGGGCATGCCTTCTTCGAGCTTGCCGGCCGCGCGGTCGAGCAGGGCGGCGCGCTCGGCGGGCGGCGTGGCCGCCCATGCCGGAGCGATGTCATGGGCCTGGGCGATGGCCGATTCAACGTCCGCCAGCGTGGCTTCCTGCACCTGTCCGACGATGTCGCGGTGGTCGGCGGGGTTCAGCACGCTGACCGCTTCGCCATCCGGCGCGGCGGCGGCGAGCATCGGCGCCGCGCCCCAGTCTTCGCCGGCGCTGCCGGCGAGCACATGGCCCAGCGCGCGCAGGCTATCGTCGTTCGCCAGGTCGAGCCCTTGCGAGTTGACGCGCTGCGTTCCATACAGCGCCGCGGGCAGCGCAATGGCCGGATGCGGCAGGCCCAGCGTGCCTTCCTGCTGCGCCATGCGTTCAACGGTGGCGACCGGGTCTTCCACCAGCGCGTCGAGCGAGATCGTCGGGTCCGCGATGCGGTTCACGAACGAGGTGTTCGCGCCGTTCTCCAGCAGGCGTCGCACAAGATAGGCCAGCAGCGTCTCGTGCGTGCCCACGGGCGCGTAGATGCGGCAAGGCCGCCCGAGCGGGCCGACCACCTGCTCGTAAAGCGGCTCGCCCATGCCGTGCAGGCACTGGAACTCGTACTGCCCCGGCTTGTAGCCCGACGGGCCCGCCGCTGTGTAGATGGCGGCCAGCGTGTGCGCGTTGTGCGTGGCGAACTGCGGGTACACGGCCTCCGGTGCATCGAGCAGCTTGCGTGCGCAGGCGAGGTACGACACGTCGGTGTAGGCCTTGCGCGTGTAGACGGGGTAGCCGTCGAGCCCGTCGATCTGCGCGCGCTTGATTTCGCTGTCCCAGTACGCGCCCTTCACCAGCCGCACCATCAGCCGGTGCCGGCTGCGGCGTGCCAGGTCGATCACGAAATCGATCACGAACGGGCAGCGCTTCTGATACGCCTGGATCACGAAGCCGATGCCGTTCCAGCCCGCGAGTGCCGGCTCGAAGCAAAGGCGCTCCAGCAGGTCGAGCGAGAGTTCGAGGCGGTCGGCTTCCTCTGCGTCGATGTTCAGGCCGATGTCGTACTGCTGCGCCAGCAGCGCAAGTTCGCGCAGCACCGGGTACAGCTCGGCCATCACGCGCGAATGCTGCGCGCGGCTGTAGCGCGGGTGCAGCGCCGACAGCTTGATCGAGATGCCCGGGCCCTCGTACACGCCGCGATGGTTCGATGCCTTGCCGATCGCGTGGATCGCTTCTTCGTACGCGACGCGGTAGCGCTTCGCGTCTTCCATGGTGAGCGCCGCTTCGCCGAGCATGTCGTACGAATAGCGAAAGCCCCCGGCCTCCAGTTCGCGCGCATTGCCCAGCGCCTGCGCGATGGTCTCGCCGGTGACGAACTGCTCGCCCATCATCCGCATCGCCATGTCCACGCCCTTGCGGATCAGCGGCTCACCACCCTTGCCGATCAGGCGCGTGAGCACGGTCGACAGGCTGGTCTCGCTGTGCGTGGCCACGAGCTTGCCCGTCAGCAGCAAGCCCCAGGTCGCGGCGTTGACGAACACCGATGGGCTGCGGCCCGCATGCGACTGCCATTGGCCGTGCGCGATCTTGTCGCGGATCAGCGCGTTGCGCGTCTCCGAGTCGGGGATGCGCAGCAGCGCCTCGGCCAGGCACATCAGCGCCACGCCTTCCTGCGACGACAGCGCGTATTCCTGCAGCAGGCCCTGCACGAGGCCGGCGCGGCCACCTGCGTTCTTGCGGTCTCGCAGTTGCTGGGCGATGCGGTAGGCGAGTTCCTGGGCTGCTTCGGCCTGGTCGCCTGGCAGGCGCGCCTGTGCGAGGAGCGGCGGCAACGCCTCCGGTTCGGCTCGGCGCCAGGCTGCGGTGATCTGCTCACGCAGCGCCGAAGAGGGCTCGGACAGGCCATCGGCAAACGCCGCGAAGGAAGAGGGCAGGGGGTCGGCGCTGATGGTGCTCATGGGCGGCTCATGCTGGTGATATGTTGGATGATCCGCGTCCTCATGGTGAATTTGTGTTCGAAGAATGGCAGTTCGATAGAGTAAATCGCTAAAGCATGCGGGCGGGCCGCGCGAGAGAATCCGTGTTCCAACCACCAGCCCCGGGGAGTCGCACGAACATGCACAACAACAGATGGCTTTGCCTCGCGGCCGCGTGCCTGTCGCTCTGGTCGGCGCACGCGGCGGCCGATCCCGCCGGCTGCACGGCGTCGGCTTCCACGGATTGCTACCGCAGCTTCCAGCCGACCGGGGCCGGCGGCACGCTGAATTACTACGCCTCGCTCGCGCCCAGTGCGGCGGCAACTACCGGCCCGACGAAGGCGCTCATCGCCGTGCACGGCCATCCGCGCGACGCCAACAAGACCTTCGACGCCGCACTGCGCGCCGTTCGCAATGCCGATGCGCTTGGCGACACGCTGGTCGTTGCGCCGGTGTTCCAGGTTGCTGCGGACAAAGCCGGTAAATGCAGCACGCCGGGCGTGCCCGCTGCACAGTCCGGCGACCTGCTGTGGACCTGCGGCTCCTGGCTCGAAGGCGGCCGCGCGAGCGAGGGCAGTCGCATCACCTCGTTCGCGGCCATGGACGCGCTCGTGACCGAGCTGGCGCAACGCTGGCCGAGCCTGCGCACCGTCACCATCGCCGGCTTCTCGGCCGGCGCGCAGATGGTGCAGCACTACATCGGCTTCGCGCAGAACGGGAGCACGGTGGCTGTGCGCTACGTGGTCGCCGACCCGGGCACGTGGCTCTACTTCGATCCGTTTCGTCCGCAGCCGACGCCCGATGCCGCTGCGTGCCCAGAGATGAACCGCTGGAAGTACGGCACCGACGACCTGCCCGCGCACCTCGGGCGCAGCGCCGTGCAGGCGCGCCGGCAGTATGTGGAGGCTGACATCAGCTACCTCGAAGGCGAACTGGACAGCAACGACGCGCGCGGCACGGCCTATCGCGTGCTCGACAAGTCCTGCGCGGCCGCCGCGCAAGGCCCGTATCGCCTGCAGCGCGGCCTGGCCTACGCGCAGTACGACCGCACGCTGCTCGCGCCGGCCAAGCGCCGCGAAGTCGTGGTGGTGCCGGGCTGCGCGCATGACGTGGCGTGTGTCTTTCCGTCCGAGGCTGCCCGCGCCGCGTTGATTGGCCCTTCGCGGTGAGGGCGGCTCGCGGGGAGGCTTGACGCAAATTCCTTTATGGTGGATATTTAATCCAATATGAAGGAAATAGAAGAAACACCGTCCGGCCTGAATGACCGCATCGCTGAACGCGTGCGCGACCTGCGTGCGCAGCGTGGCCTCTCGCTCGATGCGCTGGCCACTCATTGCGGCGTCAGCCGTTCCATGATCTCGCTTATCGAGCGCGGCGAAAGCAGCCCCACCGCCGTGCTGCTTGAAAAACTCGCGACCGGCCTGGGCGTGTCGCTGGCCTCGTTGTTCGAGGCACCCGCGCCCGCCGTCGATCTGGTGTCGCGCCTGGCCAGCCAGCTGCAGTGGCGCGATCCGCACTCCGGCTATGTGCGGCGCAACGTTTCGCCCAGCGGCTTCGCGTCGCCCATCCAGATCGTCGAGGTGCTGTTTCCGCCCAAGGCCCGCGTAGCCTACGAAACCGCGGCGCGCGAGCCGCTTATCCACCAGCAGGTGTGGGTGCTCGACGGCGTCATCGAACTCACGCTGGGCGACGACCAGCACCGGCTGGGCACCGGCGACTGCCTGGCGATGGTGCTCGACCGCCCCACCAGCTACTACAACCCCTCGCGCACGACCACCCGCTACGCCGTGGTGATCGCGACCGTGCCTTCTTCGTGGAGATGAACAACATGACGAATTTCGAAGCGCCCCGCATCCGTCTTCTTGCGACGGTGGGCGATGTCCAGCTGCAGGCGCTGGCTGACCTGCTGATCGATTGCGTCGAGGGCGGCGCATCTGTCAGCTTCATGCTTCCGCTGACCCGCGAGCGCGCCCTCGCGTTCTGGCGGAAGGTGGCCGACGGCGTGGCGCGCGGCGAGCGTGCATTGCTCGTGGCTGAAGACGCCGAGGGCCTCCTCGGAACAGTGCAGCTTGTGCTCGACCAGCCCGAGAACCAGCCGCACCGCGCCGAGGTCTCGAAGATGCTCGTGTATCGCAGGGCGCGGCGCCGGGGCATCGGCGCGCTGCTGATGCAGGCGGCTGAAGACCAGGCGCATGCGCACGGCAAGACGCTGCTGGTGCTCGACACGTCGAGCGCCGAAGCCGAGCGGCTCTATGCCCGCATGGGCTGGCAGCGCGTGGGCGTGATCCCCGGATTCGCATTGCTGCCGGAGGGCGAACCGTGCAGCACCACCTTCTTCTATCGCGCGCTGGAGGCCCGCGCACAGGCACCGGCGGCGGGCTGAGCGGCACAGATTTGTATCGCACCTTGTCTGGCACGCGGCCAGATACGGAGCGCGACCATTCAGTGGGTGCCCCGACACACTGCGAAGGCAGGTGCTGCGATGCAATGGGTGCTTCATCCACTCGACACGAAGCCCGCCATGACCATGCACTCGTTCCATCGTCCATCAGGCCGCGCGCTGACCGCCGTCCTGCTGCTGACCGCAGCCTTCGCCGCGCAGGCGCAGTCGTCTTCCGCTGCAACCGATCCGCGCGGCCGCTGGATCACCGCGAACGGCAATCTCGAAGTTGAGCTCGCATCGTGCGGCACCGCGCTGTGCGGCACCGTCACCAAGGTCCTCGGCAATCGATCGATGGCGCCCGGCGGCGGCGACATGCAACCCGCCGACGGCCGACCGGCCCTCGGCATGACGCTGCTGAAAGACTTCACGCCCGTCGACGCGACCGATCCGTCCCGGCCGCCCACCGAATGGGCCGGGCAGATCTACAACCGCGAGAACGGCAAGACCTACAGCTGCAACATGTCGGTCAGCACTGCCGGCAATCCGGCGGGCGAGCTGTTGCTGCGTGCGTACGTCGGGCTGCCGCTGTTCGGCAAGACGCAGCGCTGGGTGCGCGCCTCGTCGGACAACTGAATGCCGCCGGCTGCCGTGCGCGGCTGGCCGGTCAGTCGGTCAGGCGCACCACGCGCCCATTGCGCACGTCCAGCGATTCGCCATCGCGCCACGCGGGCCGCCCGTTGACGATGACGGCGTCGATGCCCTCCGCGCGCAGCGTAGGGGCCTCCCAGGTTGCGCGGTCGGCGATCCGACCGGCATCGAACACGGTGATGTCGGCAAAGGCGCCTTCGCACAGCACGCCGCGGCCGGGCAGGCGGAAATGCCTGGCGGTCAGCCCCGTCATCTTGTGCACTGCCTGCTCGAGCGAGAACAAGCCGACATCGCGGCAGTAGTGGCCCAGCACGCGCGGAAAGGTGCCCCACAGGCGCGGATGCGGTGACGTGTCGTGGGGCATGCCGTCGGAGCCGATCATGGTCTGGGGAAAGGCCAGCACGCGCCGCACGTCGGCCTCGTCCATCAGGAAGTAGATGGCACCTGCCGGCTGCAGCAGGTCGACAGCGTCTTCCATCGACACACCAAGGCGCTGCGCGATCGCGTCGAGGTCCATGCCCGCGAACTCGGGGTGCGGCTGTGACTGGGTAACGATGATCCGGCTCGACACCGCAATGCGGTCCTTGCGCAGGATGGTGGAACCCGCGCAGTAGGGATAGCAGTCGAGCGCGATCGGCTGGTGCGCCATGGCATCGCGCACATGGGCCAGCGTTTGCACCGAGCGGCCGTGGTTGCGCGGGCCGATGAGCTTGTGGTGCGACACCACCACCGGTGCCCGCGCCGCACGGCCGATCGCGAAGGCCTCGTCCAGCGCGGCAATGACATGGTCGCCCTCGTCGCGGATGTGGCTCGCATACACGCCGCCGTAGGGGCCGATCACTTCGGCCACCCGCGCCATTTCTTCGGTCGTGGCCGGCATGGCCGTGGGATAGGCCGCGCCGGTGGACAGCCCGATGGCGCCGCTGGCCATGGCCTCGGCGAGCAGGGTTCGCATGCGTGCGATTTCTTCCGGCGTGGCGGCCCGGTCGAGGCGCTCCATCGTCGCCGCGCGCAAGGTGGTGTGGCCCACCAGGCAGGCTGCGTTCACCGCCGCGGGCGCAGCCTCCAGGCGCGCGAGGTAGGCCGCGAAGGTGGCGTCGCCGAACAGGGCCGGGTCGTGGCCCAGCAGGTTCAGCGGCGGCGGCACGGTGGCTCCGGCCGGCGCGCCCCAGGGCGCGAGGCTGATGCCGCAGTTGCCGGTGACGACCGTCGTCACGCCCTGGCTCAGCTTGGCCGGCATGTCCGGCTCGAGCATGAGGTAGCGGTCGTCGTGCGTGTGCGAGTCGATGAAGCCCGGTGCCACGATGCGGCCGGTGGCGTCGATCTCGACCGCACCACGCAGCGCCGACAGGTCGCCGATGGCGGCCACGCGCGCGCCGCGGATGCCGACATCGACCTGGCGCCGGGCACTGCCCGTGCCGTCGATCAGCGTGCCGTGGCGCACCACGAGGTCGAAGTCGGCCATGTGCATGGGCCCGCCTCAGTCGAGCTTGGCGCCCGAGTGCTTGACCACATCGGCCCACACGGGGCGTTCTTTCTTTGCGAGGTCGAACAGGTCCTGGCGCGGGCCGGTGTGGACCTCATAGGCCTGGGCGGCCAGCTGCTGCTTCACCGCGGGCGAATTCAACGCCTTGTTGAAAGCGGCGTTGAGGGCGTCGAGGATCTTCGGGTCGACACCAGCCGGCGCGACATAGCCGGTCCACGCGACGGCTTGGTATTTCTTCAGGCCGGTCTCGGCGATGGTGGGCAGTTCGGGCAGGCGGCTGTCGCGCGTGGCGCCGGTCACGGCCAGCGGCGTGATCTTGCCGCCTTTGAGGTGGGGAGCGATGGAGGTGATGTTCTCGAACACCAGGTCCACCTCGCCGCGCATCAGCGCCATGTCGGCTTCCAGGCCGCCCTTGTACGGGATGTGCACGATGGACACGCCGGCCATCGACTTGAACATCTCCGCGCTCAGGTGGCCGGTGGTGCCGTTGCCGCCGGAGGCCACGGTGAGCTTGCCGGGTTGCTTCTTCGCCATTTCGATGAGGCCGGCCACGTCCTTCACGCCGAGGTCGCTGCGCACGGCCAGCACGTTCTGCACGAACCCGGTCAGTGCCACAGGGGCGAGTTGCGTGTCGGCGTCGTAGGGCAGCTTCTTGTAGAGCGACTGGTTGATTGCTAGGGAACATCTGATCAAGTCCACGGATGGCCGCTCTGAACGTTGATTACGCATGCTGAATGAAGGAGCGCCAACGATGAGCCAGATCAGTTTTTCGGATGCCGAGCATGCAGGCA
>NZ_JBPJZK010000018.1:0-56916 GCF_051216475.1 Variovorax nivicola
CTCCATCAATCCGCACAAACTTTGTCATCCGTTCCCGTTGGCAGAGTCCTCTCGCGAGGAATAACGGGAATCTCGATCATTCCGTGGACCGCTGAGACGCCAGACTTGTGGGTAATTGAAAGGTCCACCGCACGCATACATGATATGAGCAGGGAATCAGCTTGGAATACCACAAATGGGTGAGAGGCTAAGGTGCGTATTGCTACCGCTGAAAATAACGAGCACGGCCTGCACTGAGATTCCTCAACTTAGGGGGCCTACTCAACGGCGCACCGAATTCGCCATGTTCGCTCGGCGAAGGTCCGCACCATCCAAGACCTGCCGCTGTTGGCGCGACCTGTCGAACGATTCAATGACGGGAGCGTGCTCGTAAACGCCCACTTATCGAGTGTTGGTGCGCTTGCGCCTCAGTTCGGATCGGAAGCCTCGTAGACCACCACCGCAGCGGCCAAGTCCTCCAGCGCGGTACCCACAGCCTTGAAGACGGTCCGCCCGTCACTCTCGGCTCGTCCCGGAATCCTGCCCGCGGCCAAATCGGCCAAC
This sequence comes from Variovorax nivicola, assembly GCF_051216475.1. NCBI lineage: Bacteria > Pseudomonadati > Pseudomonadota > Betaproteobacteria > Burkholderiales > Comamonadaceae > Variovorax > Variovorax nivicola. Next base: position 544 of record NZ_JBPJZK010000018.1, read on the forward strand.
TCCCCTGCCACATCTGCGGCGGCGAACACGCCGCGCGACATGGGCCCGAGCAGTTCACCGCTCTTCTGCAACGCTTCTTGCGTATCGACAAACAGACGCGCGCCAGCAAAGCAGGCATCGTCGGCCTCGCGCATCTGCGGCGTGAAGCTGCCGATCAGGTCGAGGTGGCTGCGCGGCCGCAGCCACGCGCCCTGCACAAGCGGCTGCGTGGCGAGCGTGGCGCAGCTCACGATGTCGACATCATTCACCGCCTTGGCGAGGTCCGGCGCGACGGCCGCCTCGATGTTCTGCGCGCACAGCCGTGCGGCGAGTACCTTCGCTGCAGATTCGTCGCGGTCCCACACCACTACGCGTTCGATGGGACGCACGGCACGGTAGGCCTCGGGAATAAGACTGCCGACACGCCCGCAGCCGACGACCAGCAGACTGCGCGCATCGGTAGGCGCGAGATAGGAGGCTGCCAGGGCCGATGCGGCAGCAGTGCGCCGCGAAGTGATCTCGTTGCCGTCGATCTGCGCCAGCGGCTCGCCCGTGCTTGCGTCGTACAGCACATAGGTCGAGAACAGTCCGGGCAGGCCGCGCTGCGCGTTGTCCGGGAAGATGGTCACGGTCTTGATGCCCAGGTAGCGGTCGTGCTGCCACGCCGGCATGACCAGCACGGTGCGGGGCGGGTCGTCCGCCCCGGCCTGGAGCGAATGCGTGTGCCGTAAAGGCACCTCGCAGCCAGCGACGAACTTCTCCCGAAGTGCCGGGATCAGGCGGTCGAAGGGCAGCGCACGGCGAGTGCTTTCCGTATCGATGATTTTCATAAGGTTGCGGATGGAATCAAGTGGATGGAAGGGCCCGCAGTCATGCCTCGAGCACCACGTCTTCGAGGGGTACGGCTTGGCAGGTCAGGCACATGGCCAGGTCTTCAGGCTCGCTGCCGTGCAGGTGGCGGACCTTGCCGGCCAGCAGGCGCACGGCGCAGCTCTCGCATTGGCCCACGCGGCAGCCGCTGGCCATCTGCAGGCCGAGCGATTCGCCAAAAGTCAGGAGCGTGCCCTGTCTGGGCGTCCACGTCGCGGGGGCGTGGCCCGAGCGCGCGAAGCTGACGGTGAAGTGCTGGTCGCCGTCGGTGGGCGGCGCGGTGGGCGAGCGGAACACTTCGCTGAAGATGTCGAAGCGCGGAACGCCCCGCGCCATCAACCCGTCGGTCACGGCGTCCATCATGGCGGGTGGTCCGCACATGTAGAAACGGGCGCGCTGCGCGATCAGCGCATCGTCCACCACGCTCGCGTCGATGTAGCGGTTCGACTGGTAGTCGATGCCCAGGCGCTCCTGCGGCCGTGGTGCGTTGTAGTGGTCAACGACCCGCAACTGCGGCAGACGCGCGCGGTGCTGCGCAATGCGCTCGCGAAAAGCGTGGGTCACGCCGTTCTGGTTGGCGTAGTAGAGCCAGATTGCTGGCCCCTGCGCACCGTCGGGCAGCGATTCGAGCAGGCTGATGAAGGGCGTGATGCCGATGCCGCCCGCGAAGAAGACCAGCGGTTGCGGCGAGTGGCGCGGCAGCACGAAGCCGCCTGACGGCGCACGTAGCGCGAGGGTGTCGCCAACCCTCAGCGCGCGGTGCAGATGGCTCGACACGCGCCCCTCGTGCGGCGTGCCGTCGGCCGAGTGGCCGCGCTGGTGGCGCACGGCCACGCTGTAGCTGCGCCGGCCCGGCACCTCGGCCGCGCCCGTGAGCGAGTAGGCGCGTGTGACTTGCGTGCCGTCGTCGAGATGCAATTGCATCTCGACGTGCTGACCGGGGCGGTAGTCGGGCAGCTTGCCGTCGTCGACCGGCTCGAAGTGGATGCCCTGCACACCATCGGCCTCGGGCCGCAGCTCGCTGATGCGGAAGGGACGGTAGCCGGGCCACTTGCGCTGCCGAGTCTCGGTAGCCGGGTCGCGTTCGATGTCGCAGAGAAAGGAGCGGTGCGGCACCGAGCCGCTCACCGGGTCGCGGCTGTCGGCGGATATCAGCGCGTTGAAGTTGCTGCCCAGCGCGCCTTCGACCGGCAGGCCGTCGCGGTCGAGCTCGGGGCAGCCCTGCCACCAGCCGAACTCGGCCACGATGACGTCGTCCGCCAGATGGGGCGTGACGCGTGCGACGAAGCGGGCCTCGCCCACACGCGTGCGGATGCGCATCCAGTCGCCGTCCACGATGCCCTTTGCGGCCGCCAGCGCGGGGCTCAACTCGGCCACCGGATCGGGCGCGCGCTTGCGCAGCGAAGGCAGACTGCGGTGCTGGCTGTGGCAATAGAAGCCGTTCTTGGCCGAACTCAGCACATAGGGAAAGCGGCCCTGACGCGTGGCCTTCGCATCGCGCGGCGTGTCGGCCGGTTCGATGAAGGTGGCGACCGGCGGCTGGCCGTGGCGCAGCAGGGTTTCGGAGTAGAGCTCGACACGGCGCGTCGGGGTGTCGAAGCCGCGCACGCCGGTGGGCGTGGCGCGGGCGTATTTCTGCTCGCTTGCGTCGATGGCGCAGGCAATGCCTTCAGGCCGGGCGCGCAACTGGTCGACCGTGAGGCCGAGCGGCTCGAGAATGTGGTTCCAGCCAGCATCGAGACTGCCGCCGAAGAAGCCGTCACCCATGCCAAGGCGGGTGGCCAGATCGAACAGCACATCGTTGTCGGCGCGCGATTCGCCGCGCGGCGCAACCATGCGCTGGCGCAACTGCACCCAACCGGCCGCGCGGTCGTCGATCTCGAAGCCGATGCGCAGGCCTTCGCGCTCCCATGGCGTATTGACCGGCAGCAGGATGTCGGCGTACCGGGCGGCGGGTGTTTCGAACAAGTCGCAGTGCACGTGGAATTCGAGCTGCGACAGCGCCCGGTACGCGAGCGCGGTGTCGGCCTGCGACACGGGCAGGTTGGTGCCGAAGGCCATCATCGCGCGCACCCTGTAAGGCTCGCCTTCGAGAATCGCGCGGTAGGTGTCGCGCGCCGTCACCCAGCCGTGCGCGGGGGGGCCGATCGGGCGCTCCGCCAGACCGAGCGCCTTTGCGCGCTGCGCGTCAGGCAGCAGTGAAAGTGCGTTGACGGCGTTGACGCGCGGACCGACGCGAACGCGGTTCGCGCCGATGCGGTCGAAGCTGCCGCACAGCGCATACAGCGTGGCGACCGCGCGTTCGGCTTGTGTGGCGTTGGTGTGCTGGCCGATGCCAGTCCAGGCGTGATAGGCCACGCGGCGGCAAGTGCCGAAAAGGTCAGCGACCGCGCGCAACGAGGCTTCAGCAACGCCGGTGATGCGTTCGACATCCGGCGGCGTATAAGCGGCGCAGCCTTGGGCCAGCAGCTCGAAAGCCGGAGCGCACGACAGGCGATGTGCGCCCACATCGATCTCGACCGCGCCGCGCAGGCGAAAGTGGGCTGCGTCCTGGTCTTGCGCCGCCTGCGCGGTGTCATAAGGCACCGCGCAGGCGAGCGCGTCGTTCCACGCCACGAAGCGGTTGCCCTCCGCATCGGGCCACAGGTCCTGCTCGCGCAGGAAGTGTCCGTTGTCGCCGCGCACCAGCAACGGGGCATTGGTCCAAGCGCGCACGAAGTCTTCGTCGAAGCGCGCGTCCGCGATCAGCAGGTGGATCAGCCCCAGCGCCAGTGCCGCATCGGTGCCGGGCCGCACGGGCAACCAAGTGTCGGCCTGCCGCGCGAGCGCCGTGGGGCGCGGATCGATCACCACCATCTTCGCCCCGTTCGCGCGGCCTCGGCCGATGGCATTGGCCTGTGCCAGCCAGGTGTTCGCGGGGTTGTGACCCCACAGCACGATCAGTTCGGCCTGCGCGTAGTCGGCCGCGGGCATGCCGCAGCCGAAGGTGAAGGCGTGCGCGAAGTCCTTGTGCCAGTTGCAGACCTCGGTTGCGTAGCAGATGTTGGGGCTGCCGAAGAGGCGCACGAAGCGCTCGATCCAATCGATGCTGTCCGTCAGTGGTGTGCCGCTGGGCGTGGTCACGGCGAACACCACCGACTCGGCGCCGCTCTCGGCCTTGATGGTGCCCAGGCGCTGCGCGGTCTCGGCCAGCGCCTCGTCCCAGCCGATGCGCACCCAGCCCGGATCCGCTTCGGTCTTGGGCCTGGTGCGGCGCATCGGGTAGCGCAGGCGGTGCGGGCTGTGCACAAGCTCGGGCGCGGCCTTGCCCTTTATGCACATCGCCTGGCCGGTGGGGTGCGAGGCGTCGGGCCGCACCGACACCAGCATGTCGCCGCGCACCTCGTTGAGCGTGCCGCAGCGCGAACGGCAGAGCGTGCAGTAGCCCTGCTTGGTTTGCGTTGCCGCCGTCGTCGTCACTTGCATCCGGAACCTGCGCGACTCAAGGAATCACCGGCGCGACATAGCTCAGCGTGCGACCGAAGAACCAGAGCATGAAGAGCACCAGCGGCGCATGCACCAGCAATTGCAGGAAAGTAAAGCCCACGATGTCGCGTGCCTTCAGCGAGAGCACGCCCAGCAGCGGCAGCATCCAGAACGGGTTGATCAGGTTGGGCAGCGCCTCGGCCGCGTTGTAGACCTGCACGGCCCAGCCCAGGTGTACCTTTAGGTCGTTGGCCGCCTGCATGACGTAGGGCGCCTCGATGATCCACTTGCCGCCACCCGAGGGAATGAAGAAGCCCAGCACGGCGGAATACGCCCCCATCACCACGGCGAAACTGTCGACGTTGGAGATGTTCACGAACAGGTGCGCGATGCGGTCCGACAGCGTGATGCCTCCGTCGCCCTTGGCGGCGGTCAGCATGGCCGCGATGGCACCGTACAGCGGGAACTGGATGATCACGCCCGCCGTCGACGGCACCGAACGCGACACCGCGTCGAGAAAGCTGCGCGGGCGCCAGTGCAGCAGCAGCCCGATCATGAGGAACAGCAGGTTGTAGGTGTTGAGGCCCGAGATCGCGATCAGCGGGCTTTTGACCATGAACTCCTGCGCCAGCCAGCCGAAGCCCAGCGCGCACAGGAGCAGCGTGAGCAACGGGCTGCGTTCGAACCACTCGCCGGGGCGGCGCCCGGCGGACTCGGGGGGCGCCGGCTTCGCTTCCGCGAGATCTACGCCCAGGTCCTGCGCCGTGACCGCGTGCTTCGCGTCGGGCGCCGACCACAGTGCGATGGCCACCGACACGACGATCAACACCAGTGCCATGACGACCGACTGCCACAGAAAGATGGTCTGGCTGAACGGGATCACGCCGGTGATGTCAAGAATGCTCTTGGGCAGACTGCTGGCGTTGGCCTGCAACTGCGCCGCCGACGAGCTGAGCCCCAACGCCCAGGTCGCGCCCATGCCGAGGTAGGCGGCCGCGCCGCCGGCACGGTAGTCCATGCGCAGGTCGAGGCGGCCGGCCAGCGCGCGCACATAGAGCGCGCTGAAGATCAGCGAAATGCCCCAGTTAAAGAGCGACAGGATCATGCTGATCGCCGCCACGTACGCGATGGCCTGGCGCCCCGACACGGGCAATGCGGCCAGCTTGCGGATGAGTCGCGCGGCCGGCGGCGAGATCGCCACCACGTAGCCGCCGATGGCCACCAGCGCCATCTGCATCGTGAAAACAATCAGGCTCCAGAAGCCATCGCCGAAGGACTTGGCCACCGCCTGCGGGCTCGATCCGTTGAGCAGCGCGGCGCCCGCGACCACCACCACGGCGATGGCCGCGAACACGAAGGCGTCGGGAAACCAGCGCTCGGCCCAGGCTGTGAAGCGCAGGCCCAGACGGCTCAACAGCCCAGCATCGGCCGGGGCGTCTTGGGGTAGAGGAGGGTGGGCGCCGGAGCCGGCGGAAGTCTGTGATGTCGATGGCATAGGTTTCTCCTGCTGCTGCTGCTGCTGCTGGAACTGTGGGCGTCCTCGTCACACGCCTGACACGGCGTGCTGCTCGGATGTTATGAATTGCCATCGACAATTCATAATCTCTATTTTCAATAGAGCGATATAGGGTGTATCTATGTCGATAACGATCAAGCAACTGCAACACTTCGTGGCTGCTGCGCACACGGGACAGGTGTCCCGCGCGGCCCAGCGCTGCTATGTGAGTCAGCCGTCGCTGACCACTTCGCTCAAGAACCTGGAGTCCACGCTGAAGGTGCAGCTCTTTACGCGGCACTCCGACGGGCTGCGGCTCACGGTGCAGGGCGAGGGCTTTCTTCGGCACGCGGAGCACATGCTGCACACGCTCGAGGCGGCGGTGGAGGAAACGCGTAACTCGGTGTCCTCGGTCGAGGGGCGGGTGCAGATCGCCATCACCGACACCGTGTCCGAATACATGCTGCCGAAGATCATCGGCGCGATGCGCAGGCAACTGCCGCTGGTCGAGTTCGAGCCCGTGGAGCGCAACCGGCTCGAGATCGAGGATGGCCTGCGCAGCGGCGAGTTTGACCTGGCCGTGGTACTGGTGTCGAACCTCTCTCGCGCGCCGGACATCCGGCGCGAGAACCTGCTGAAGTCGCAGCGCCGCCTGTGGACGTCGTTCGACCATCCGCTGGTGGCGCAGAAGTCGGTGTCGCTGCGTGAGATCGCGCAGTTGCCCTTCGTGCTGCTGGACATGGACGAGCACGTGGACACCGTTGGCCGCTACTGGGGTGCGATGAAACTCAAGCCCAAGGTGGTGTTCCGCACCAAATCGATCGAGGCCGTGCGCAGCCTCGTTGCACAGAACGTGGGTGTGACTATCTTGTCAGATCTGGTGTTTCGCCCTTGGTCGCACGACGGCGGGCGCATCCGCAGGACGGTGATGTCGAGCGCGGTGCCCTCGATGGACCTGGGGCTGGCCTACCGGCGCGGGGCCGTTCTTTCCGAGGCCACTGCAGCCTCCGCGAGTACCTTGCGGTTGCTGGCCAAGACGCTGACGAGAGAGTCACAACCGCGTATGGGCGACGAGCCGCAGTAGATTTCGAGTTTGGTCACTTCCGCCACCGGCGGTCACAGCTTTCGCTCCGCCAGAGTTCGTGTCCTGGCACCAGTGACCAGTCCCATTTGTATGGACTCCGCTGGAGGCGCGGCGAGGGCGAGGCCACTTTCATGATCCGATCAGATACCGCAAGACTAGCAGCACGGGAGACTTCCAGAATACTGGGCATGAACAACCAGCGCTCTGCCGTTTTTGCGGCGTTTGTATCGGTTCACAAGATGTCCGGTTCGCGCCGCTCATCGCGAGGGGCGTTCCGTCACTGTGAAGATGCCGCGCCGCTCCTGCTGAACGTGTTGCCAAAACTGAGAAAACATGACGTCGCAATTTGAACTGACCCCGACCAACAAGAAACCCCGGCGCAAGCACAGCGTTTTGCCAAAACCGAGCTCGCACCGCTGCTGGCGCGCATGCGTTGCCAACCATTCCATCAAGTAGTCCCATTGTTGCGCCTCCGAGCTCAATTGATCATGCGACCGTTGGAGGTCTTCAAAAGCTGTGCGATTAGGGAACGTCTTATATGGGCGCCTCCCGGATCGCAAGTAACTCGTGGATGTGAAGAAGCAGGAGGCAGGGCTGCAGTCTTATATCCGGCCTGTTGTGCAGGCGGATATGCCTGCTGGCCCTGATGGTTTTCGCTGACAAGGTTCCCATCTGAACATCGAGCTTGGTGCTCTCGTTCCCTATCGGAGTGTCCTCGTCCCGGTCCGACCTGTCTGGCCCATCACACGCGTGGTCGCTTGCTCTCCTTTAAATCGGGTGCAAAGACTTCCCTGTCAGTGCGATGCCTGCCAGGCCTCGGGCCGCCAGGCTTGTCCGCGCGCCAGCACCGCCCAGATCGTTCGCGCCAACTTGTTCGCGACCGCGGCGACAGCCACGCTGTACGGTCGGCGCTGCAACAGAGCTGCCAGCCATGGCCATGTCGAGCTGTCCTTTGCTCTGATCACGACGGCTCGAGCGACTACTACCCCAGTGGCTGTAGAGAAATTGAGGCAGCAGGATTGGCGGTTGCATCGGGTGTATGGAGGACTCGCGTACCGTGCACGCCGGATCTGGCAAGCAGAGGATTGCCCCCAAAAATGAGCAGCTGCATTTCATTGCGACTGACTAGTCGAGAGCATTCCTCTTTGTAAATAATCCCCACATCGTAGTTTCTTGATGATGCGCATGCCTGTGTTGTCCGTAGAGCCGATTTTTGTGACAAGGACAGCAGCGAATGCAGATGCCGACTTTTGGCGATAGTGAAGGCGCAGTGTGCGAGCACCATTACCGGCCGAGGAATCGCTGGCTTTGCGTTGATCGGCGTCGTGATCGCGATGGTGATCGTGGCCGTTCCTGCGGCGATCACCACACGCAACTATCGCGACGATGTGCTGCGCGATCAGTTCGGGGGTGGCATCGTCGCCCGATTTTTAGTCCCATGGCCTTTCACTGCACGGTGGTCTTCCTCAGCCTGCTGATCACGGGCACCCCTGCAGCCTGTCGAGGCAGAGCCGGGCGTATGCCGACAACTATCGGGACCGGCAAATTGATCCTGCCGTCGCTGGTTGCACGCTATATGGTGATCCCCTGGGCCATGCAGGACCTGCGCCTCGTCAGTGTCGGCAGACGCGCGCGCTGCCGGTGGCCGCATCTCTGTTCATCACAGGTATGGGCGTAGGCTGGGGCGAGGTGATCGCAACGGACGGCCTCATCGCCATTCCGCCACTGGTCTTCACCTTCGCGGCGGCTCGACAAATTCCCACAGGACTGACCGCGAGTGCGGTGAAAGGATGATCCCCATGAAACGACGCGACATGCTGGCGCACACAACGCTGGCCGTTTTCGGCGCCAGCCTGCCGCTGGCCTCTACCCGCGCACAAGACCGATTCTCACGTTACCGCGGACAGGTCGTGAGAATGAGTATTCCGGTGCATCCGCACTACGATGCGATGCTCGAACTGCTACCGGTGTTCACACGCGAGAGCGGCATCAAGGTCGAGGTTGACCGGTTACCGATCCCGAAAATGAAGGAAAGACAACTCGCTGAGCTCGCCAAGCCGCAGAGCATTTTCGATCTGGCATGCTACGTGGTCATGTGGAAGAGCGAGTACGTCCGCAAGAACCTCGTGCACGAACTCGACACGTTTCTGAAGAACCCAGCTCTCGCGGATCCGGCTTTCGACATGGCGGACATCGCGCCCAACTACTTGGAGAATTTGGGACTGGTTGGCGGCTGGCGCGGCTACCTTGCGGGACCGACGGCGAAACTCTACGGACTGCCCTACGGCGCGGAGACATCGATTCTCGCCTACCGCACCGACATCTTCGCGAAGCACGGGCTCGTTGTGCCTGCCACGTATTTCGAGCTCGAGCACCTGCTGCCGTTGCTGCGCGACAAGTCCGGCATCGGCGCACTGAGTTCGCGTGGGCGGGTGGGCCATCAGTGTGTGCATGCATGGCTGCTACACCTCAATCCGATCGGTGGCAAGGTATTCAACCTCGATTGGTCGGCGCGCGCCAACGATGCCAAGGGTCTGCGTGCGCTGGAGTTGCTGAAGTTGGTGATCGAAACCGGACCGAAGGACGCCGTCGAATTCGATCAGTCGGCCATGATGAACGCTTTCCTGCAAGGCGAAGCCGCGATGTACCTCGATTCGACCGTGATCTTCGGTGCCGTGCGCGACCCGCAGCAATCGAAGATCGTCGGCAAAGTCGCATATGCGCGGCACCCGAAAGCCTATGTCCATGCCTCGCAGTCGGGTGGCCTCGGCCTCGCGATTCCTCGCACCGCAAGGAATGCCGAGGCTGGCTTCCTGCTGATGCAGTGGCTGACCTCAAAAGCGCAGGACAAGGCGGTGTGCCGCTTGGGCGGCGCACCCACGCGGCTGTCGACGCTCCAGGACGAGGCGTTGACGCGGCAGTACCCGGAGTATCTGACAATGCGTTCGCAGATTCAGGATGCCTCGCCCGATTGGCGGCCGATCATCGCGGAGTGGGACGAGATCAACACGCAAGCGCTAGGCACGAGTATCGGCGATGCGCTGCACGGCAAGGTTTCATCGCAGCAGGCACTTGACGGTGCGAACCAGAAGATCGCAGCCATCATGCGCCGCAGCGGCTACAAAGGTTGACCATTCGTACGCTTCGAAGTGAGCCTATTGCCCGGTGTTTCCTTTCCTCTCTTCTCAGGTGAGGCGGCCGACCAATACTGTCTCAGTATCCGGGCGTTCTTGCTGGTCAAGGCAAGTGCCGCTTCTGCCACCCAGATCTTTTTCTCAAGCGAACTACCCATTGCGATATTGGTCGCTTCGCTTATCGGCAGGCAGTTCGGGAACCTCGACCGTGGAGCCGAAATTGAGCAGCAGACTGTTAATCTTACTGTGTCATAAATGAAATAATGCGATCCTCTCGTCTTCGCACCGGAGGATTGATGAATGCAGCAGAGCGCTTCGATAGCTACCTGGAGCACTTGAGCGCAGGCTTGGGTCACATGGACCGGCACGCCGGCCTTCGTGGTTACTGCACGGGCCTGATGCTCCCCCTGTCGCGCAAGAGCGTGGAGCCCATGGCCGCGCGGGTGGATCCGACGCATGCCAGCGCGCGGCACCGAGCACTGCATCACTTCGTGGCCAAGGCCGAGTGGTCTGACACGCAGATGCTCCGTCGCGTGTGTCAATGGGTGATGCCCAGGATGGACTTCAGCCAGGGCGGCTGGTGGATCATCGACGACACCGAGTTCCCGAAGAAGGGGTGCCATTCGGTCGGGGTCACGCGCCAGTACTGCGGGATGCTGGGCAAGCAGGACAACTGCCAGGTGGCCGTGAGCATCTCGCTTGCAAGCAACCAGGGCAGCCTGCCCGTGGCTTGGCAGTTGTACCTGCCCGAGGATTGGGCGTCAGATCCTGAACGTCGCGCCAAGGCCGGCGTTCCCGATGAAGTGCGCTTCGCCACGAAGACGCAGATCGCGCTGCAGCAATTGCGTACGCTGCTGGATGAAGGCGCGCCGCGCCATTGCGTGCTGGCCGATGCTGGCTACGGCGTGGACAACGCTTTTCGTCAGGCGCTCAGCGATATGGGCTTGCTCTATGCGGTAGGTGTCACATCTGCCGTTGTGGTCTGGCCGCCTGGCGTTCAGCCGCTGCCACCCCAGCCTTACAGCGGCATGGGCCGACTGCCAGTGATGCCCAGGCGCACGGCGGCACTGCATGAGCGTCAAGGCATTGGCGCAGTCCCTGCCAAGCCGAGCGTTCCAGAACATCAGTTGGCGCGAGGGAACCAACGACACACTGAACGGCCGCTTTGCGGCCGTGCGGGTGCGCCACGCCGGCGGCAATACGGGCAAGGCACGCCTGCGTCCCGAGCAGTGGCTGCTCATCGAGTGGCCGGCAAGCGACGCTGAACCGAGCAAGTACTTCCTGTCCACCTTGCCAGAGGACACGCCGATCAACGAGTTGGTCGACGTGGCCCATCAGCGCTGGCGCATCGAGCGCGACTACCAGGATCTGAAGCAGGACTTCGGTCTCGGCCATTACGAGGGCCGAGGTTGGCGAGGGTTCCACCACCATGCCGCCTTGAGCATCGCGGCCTACGGGTTCCTGATGGCTGAACGCCTCGTCGCCGACAAGTCTGTCGGCGGTAAAAAAACTTCATCGAACGCCAGGTGCCTGCCGTTCCCGAGGATTACGTCCCCCGCGGAAGTCCTGCGCGCGCAGCGCCACGTGGCGACGTCGATCACGACACTGCGCCATCGACTGAGCTACCAACTGATCGCTCGTCTCGGGCAGTGCCCCTGCTGCGGAAGGGCGGGCGTAAAGCTACTCTTGTGACACAGTAAGACTAGAACTCGGGTTTTCGATTTAGCAGGTCGAAAGCAGCAAAATTTTTTGCACTGCCTCCTCAACAGTAACTTCAGCCGTGTCGATTTTAACGTCGGGCGATTGCGGGATTTCGTAGGGGGCATCCCAGCCTGTTAGTTGGCATAATTGACCTTGACGCGCGCGCGCGTACAGTCCCTTGGGATCGCGCGCGATGCAGGTCGTCAGACTGCTGCTTACATGCACTTCGAAGAATTGGTGTGGCTGGAACAGTGCACGCACCAGCCCTCGATCTTTCGAGTATGGAGAAATGGCCGTGACAATCACGATCAATCCGGCGTCGACGATGCTGTGCGCCAGGTAGCCGAGGCGGCGCACGTTTTCGCTGCGGTCGGCTTGGCTGAATTTCAGATCGGCATTTAGTCCTTGTCGGGCGACATCGGCATCGACAACATAGGCGTGTTTCCCGTTTTGCCAGAGGCTCAACTCCAGCGCGCTGGCAATGGTGCTCTTGCCCGCACCAGATAGCCCCGTCAGCCAAAAGCATGCAGGGCTTTGCTTCAGCCGCGCTGCACGGTCATCTGGCCCAATCGCTCGGGACAACGGTACGGTGTGGATTGCATCGGGGAGCATGGTATTCCTTTCGCTGTTTCAGGTTGGGGCGGACGCTGCAAGCGGGTGCAGACGCGCCTTGCAGGCCATTCAATAGGCAGCGCGCGTCAGCGCACGCCAGCCGGATCACGCCGCTCAAAACTCGTCAGAGCCGACCGAATCGCTCTATACCATTTTGGAATTTGTGAGATCTGCGTACTCGAGTGCAAACAGTTTGCGCGCCCGGTTTTGGCCATCAATTCGAAGTCACCATAACGGGTCGCAAGGCGATGCATCATTTCTGCCGCTTTGACCTCGATGTCCGGCTCGTCGAGGACAACGCCATTCAGTCCATTTGTGATTTGCGTTTTCAGACCAAAGGCGGACGACACCACAACTGGTTTTCCTCGGAACAAGGCCTCCGTTGTTGTCAGCCCGAAGCCCTCTTCGCGGGAGAGCTGGAATACCCCATGCGCGCTCTGTTGTAGCCGACCGACAATTTCGGCATTCGCGTCGTTGTCCTTCATCGAGACACAGGCCAGGTACACGCGCAGCCGCACCTGCTTGGGTAATTGGGAGCACAGGGTCACACATTGCTCGAAATACGCCCGCCCTTCCGGATCGTCAGCAACGGCCATGGGATCCGGTCCAGCGATCACCAGACGCATATCGGACACCTCGTCGAACGCCGCCGTCATGAAGCGCTCGAAGGCAGCAATGATCCGGTCAATACCTTTCAGTCCATCCCACCTGGATACGTGCAAAAAATACCGCGAGTCGAGAATGTTCTGAAGTGTTGGGCCGGGCTCTGAATCGCAGTTGTTAAACAAAACCAAATTTTCCAGCGACTGGCCAACTGGCCCCGTATGGTTGCGGTTCTTGCTTGAGAACGGACTGATCGATGGCTGGATAATGTCTATAGGGCGGCTTGTTTCAAAGGCATATCTCTTATTGCTTAAGACAATGCGCTCAAATGGATGGAGATATTCCCCCAAAAGCTGCCATATTTTGTCGACCGTAGAGGTCTGTTCAGGGTAGCCGATATGGCATCGCCAGATGGCTGGGTGCGGATGAGAATCCAGAAACTGTGATACAGCACAAAGAGGCTGAGGATCATGAGTAACCAGAAAATCATCAGGCTCGATGATTCTCTCCAGCTCCATGGCGCCTTGATTTGATTCCGCCAAGTAGTGCGGCAACAATTCATTCAGGCCTACCGCCGCGGCGTTGTGAAGGGAATTGTGAATTCCCTTGGTGAATTGAAAGAAATGTTCTTCTTTTGGTTTGAAGATGAGCCAGCGCGCATCAAAGCCAAGTTCTCGAAGGAGGCATATGTGGTGCGGAAGCATTTCGGCCACCCCGCCGCCGAATGCGGTGGAGTTTATATGCCAAATACAACGATTGCCGATCTTGTCTCGAGTTTCTCTGGAGGAACAAAATAGCTCAGCGAGAAGCTCCTTGTAGTCCTCGGGCTTCGCGATGTACTTTTCAAGTACCGAGCCTTCTACCAGCACCTCATCAAATAGCGGTGTGCGGCCTTGTGTTGATACTTTCATTGCGTGGCCTTTATTTTTATCTGGTCGGCAAGTTCGGCGCAGCCGCTTACAAAGGAAATCTTACGAAAATCCTCTATCCAGCCGTCGATGTCGCGGTGGCCTTTGGCATTGAGGCCGACACCGATGCAGGCGCACCCTGCAGCGATTGCCGCTTCAATTCCGGTTCGGGAGTCCTCAAAAACCAGGCATCTTTTGGGAGAGATACGCAACATGCGCAACAGCGTTTGATAGGGTTGCGGATGCGGTTTTCCCTGGCTCACGTCCTCGGCCGCAATCATGATTTTTGGGCAAGAGATTCCGACCGTCGCGAGCCGGGCAAGCGCAGAAACCCTGGCCGAAGAGGTCACGATGGATTTCCGTGCGGCAGGGATCGAGCCATAGAACTCTGCGGCGCCCCGGATCGGTTGCAGCAGTCCCATCGCCTGGATCTCGTAATTCGCAATGCGGGCTGCTTCGCGTTCGGGCGAGAGGCCGGGCGCAATCGACGCCACCAAGTCGACATCCCGGCGGGAGGCCGACATCCGCATGACGTGATCCGGAGAAATCTGCGCTTCCCGCGCCCAGCGGCGGAGTGCGCTTTCGATCACTGCCTCCGAATCCACAAGGACTCCGTCCAGATCAAAGGCCACGTGATCGTAGTCTTCGATCCGAATTTCGGTCATGGCTTCTTCCGGGGGATCTCCCAGCCACGGGACGAACCGGTGGTGGGTCTTTTTTGTTTGATCCTTCACGGCGCTGTTCCTGTCATGCCCAGTGATGCTTGTTGGACAGACATGCTTTTTCCGTGGCACGAAACGCCTCGGCGCAGTATTCGGCCACGGACGCGGCAGTGACCTCGACAGCCATGTCCTCGTCCTTGCGGTAGTCTGCGAGCGTTCGCTCAAGTGCCGGCTGCAAAGCTTTGAAGAACGCTTCATGCATGGACACATTGCTCATGTACGTTGCCGGGTAGCCGGTGTAGATGCCATGTTGCAGACATCTCTGTGCGAAGGCCTTTCCATGCCTTTTTGTGGGCAGAACAATGTCGAACATGGTGTCGCTGCCGAGAACGCGCGCTGGTATTTCGCTGCGCTCGAACGAGGTCTGGAACAGACTTTTGAGCGTTGAGCCAACTTCGGCGAGACGGGCCGCAATTCCGGCTTCTTCAAAGATTTCCTGTGTCAGGTTGCCAGCCACAAAGGCCCGGTTCTCGCGCAGGTAGGTATTGCCGAGATAGGCCCTGTCGGCTCCCGCCATGGCATCCATGGTGCCGACCACCGCGGAAAGGCCGACACCTTGTGCGATCCCCTTGGCCAACGTAATGAGGTCGGCTTTCACGCCATGTTTCTGGCAGTAGCCCCCCTTGGCGTAACGAAGTCCGCACAGGACCTCGTCGACGATCAGCAATGCGCCATGCAGCCTTGCCAGCCTGGAGATTTCCTGCAGCAGTTCAGGGGGAAAGACCGAGGGCTCGGGCGTGAAAAAAATCCCTGCGACTTTCCCCTCGTTCTTGGCCAGTTGCTGCTCCAGGATCTCGAGGTCATACTGAAAATCGTGGATGTGCTGATCGCTGGCTGGCGGATTGTCCGACCAGGGATGCTGCTGAAAGATGTCGTGCCATCCATGGAAGCCAGCCGTCAGGATGATCGACTGGCCTGTTCGGTGCCGGGCGATCCGAACCGCTGCTTCCGTTGCACAAGACCCCGTCCTCAGAAAGAACACTCTGGGCGTGTCTGGGAACATCATCGAGATTTTCCGGGCCAGCATCTGGCGTTGCAGGCTCACCGGCGATGGCAAGATGTCGGCTTCCTGCTCCATCGAACGCGCCAGCTTGGCCTTGAATACCGGATCATTGCTGCCGAACGGTGAAGCCCCGCTGCAGGACGTCATGTCCATATAGGTTTTGCCGTTGATATCCTCCGCCATCGCGCCGTTGGCTGAGCGAAACAGGATGGATGAACGGGTTTCACGTTCCCATTCGGCCAAATGTCCGGTAGCTTCAAAATCGAGCATTCAAATTACCCTTTCATCGAGTGACATGGCCATTCGCCTCGCATTGGCCATGATGGTGTGAGTCGGATTGCTGTTCCCTGCGAAATTCATGACGGAGCCATCCATGACATGAATGTTTTTGAATCCATGGATGCGTCCGCAGCTGTCTACGACCGAGGTCCTGGGGTCGCACCCGGCGCGCATCGTGCCGTGCAGGTGGGAGCTGCCTTTTGAGTGGGCAAAAGGCTCTCGCTCGATTCGACCTGCGCCAAGGTGGCGCAGAATTTCATCCGCGCGGTCGGCGAGAAAACCAATTCGCGCGCGATCATTTTGCGAATTGGCGTATTCGAAACGAATGCGAGGGATACCGTGGTGGTCAACGGTCTCGTCCAGCACGACGCGGTTGTGTGACCATGGTTCCTCACCGGCGATGTAGTGCAGGCGCACAAGACCGGTGTTTTCATGCGGCGATGGGAGATTCGCCTCGTAGATGAGGCCGCCCAACCCGCAAGGCACATCGACATGCTCGTAGAACTGGTCCGTATACACGGTCGCATGAGTTCCCCAGTGAGGGGCCAATGCAGCGGAGTTGCAATCGGCAGACTTCACGTGGCCGACCGAGTAGCCGCTGATCTTGAATGAGAGGCCTCGTCCGACAAGGTCGGAGCCGTTGCCTATTCCCTTCGGCGCATGCACGCTCTTCGACCGAAGCATCAATGCGGCTGTTTGCACGGCGTTTGCGCAGACGATCACCCTGTCGACCGGGATGCGGATCAGTTCCGATGAGAGCGGCACATAGCACTCAAGGGCTTCCGCCGTGGCGTCGTTGCGCAGCGCGATCCGATTGACAAAACAGCCATACAGAACCGAGATCATTCCCGGCAGGGCGTCGTCGTCCAGGATGTTCCTGGCCAGCACGGATGCTTTCGCCTCCGTGGGGCACACCAGTTCATCGCAGGCTGAACATGCGATGCATCCCTTGCGGGTCCCTGGCGGGCGGATTGCCAGTGGAATACGCTGCGGTCTTATTCCGAGCTCCCGCATCGCGTTGGACAGCATGAGTCCGCGAGGGCTGGCCGGATACGATGGAAATCCGTTCGAACCACTGACCTCCAGGAGATGCTCGATCTCCGCGTAGAAGGGTTCGAGGTCCTGGAGGGCGATGGGCCAGTCGACCTCCATGTCGGTCGCAAGATATCGGGAGGCCGACAGATCCGCCTGCCGGTATCTCAACGTGATCGCGTTGTAGAACTGCATTCCGCCGCCGACACCGCACGCGGTCCATGGATTGCCGTCGGCGGGGCCATCCGAAGAAGTGAATGCGCGGCTGTAGGCTGCTTGATGAGGGCCGTACATGGCGCCCGGGGAAACCAGGCCTCCAAATTCCAGGATGGCCACGCGGTAACCTTTTTCCGCCAGTGTCCGCGCGGCGATCGATCCAGAGGGCCCAGAGCCAACGATGATCGCGTCGAAGTTCGTGTAGTCACAGGAGGCGGCCGAAATATGTCTGATGCTTGTCACAGACAGTGGTCCTCGCCTCTGGGTCTGGGTGTGGCGGGCCAGCAGCCGGTGCTCGCGACGGTGACCAGGAGGTGCTTCGTACGTGCCACGTAGTGGGAAACCGCAATGCCCGCTGGGTCGGTGGCGGGGTGGCGGTAGTCGACGAATAGGCCGTCGTGAGTTCGCGAGATCCAAAGGCACACCTCGTCCGGATCGGTGCAGCGGCTACGCAGGGCGATGGTTCGCCAACGGTTCCAGTCGCGACTGCCGCGGGTACGGCGAGCGTCCATGTACGAGATCATGAAAGGATCGCGCAGGGGGTGGCCCAGCAGTTCCGCCACCCGCAACATCGGTGTCCGGGCCAACTCCTTGGCTTCGTCGAGACTGGAGAACGCGGCACTCACCGCCTCGTCAAAGGAGTCGGTTGCGCTCAAGGGGAAGGCAACCGGGACCATTCCCACATACCAGCCGATGGACCATTGCCAGGCGCTGGTCTGGGTATTGATGGGGACCATGGTGCGAAACTCGTCTGAGCCGGTGATTTCATGGCCGACCTTGGCGAAGCAGGCGAGCAGCCCGGATGCGGCGTCGCCTCCGGCTGCGCGGCAGACTCGGTCGAAGGCGCGTGCGGCGGATGCGTCAAGCAATTCGCTGCGTCCACTTGTCTGGGTGCCGGAGCTGTTGCTCAGATCGCTGACCGGTAAAGGGAACTCCGGCAGGCGGCCGCTGCCCTTGGCGAGGAATCGCCGCCAGTGGACGATGGATTCGTGGTCGGCGGTCAGCGCATCGGCGGCGGTCCGTTCGGCCTCAGCGAAATCAAGATAGCTGGCCGCGGGGGGAAGAGGAGGCGGGGCAGGCGTGCCATTGGAAATGGCGAGTGCTGCGGCGTACAAGGCTTGGATCTCATATATGGTCTGGCAAACCGAGTAACCATCGATCAGGCTGTGATCGGCGGCGAGACAGACCGTGGTCGCCTCCGGGCCGCTGATGGTGGTACAGATATATCCAGGCCAAGCGAGGGGACCGGCCTCGCTGTCGAACAACTCCTCCAGGTGCCACGCCAGTTTCCGGCCGTCGGCAAAATCTCCCTCTGCACTGGGTTGAATACTCACGGCACCGGCCGATAGTGTCATGCGCTGCAGGCCGGCCTCCGGGGTGGAGCTGGATGCAGGAGCAAGGTGACTGCGCAGGGTTTCGTGGCGATTCGCCCAGTCGCACAGGGCCGTGGCGAAGGCGTTCGCATCGAGCTCGGCGGGCAGTTCGAAGGCGCAACCCAGCCAGGACGGTGGCATAGGACCTTCGCCTGCCGCCTCGATTGCGCATGTGATGAGTGCTTCCTGGACGTGGGACGCTCGCCGGAGATCGGCTACCCAGGCCGCCGCGGACCTGTCCGGGGCGCGGGCTCGCCAGACGGTGAGGCGGCCTGGAGACAGGCTGAGTGACGACATGTCAGTGAATTTCATGATTGGGCATGTCCTATCTGCGAGGAATGAAAACGGTTGGCGCGGATGTCGGCGCGACTTGTGCTTCCGCAAGCTGCGGCGTGCGCACTGTCCACAGGTCGGACGCCAAAATCCAAGCGGTGGCTGTCGCGATCAGGGCGCCGCTGAACAGCAACGTTGTTCGGGAATCCAGCCACATTCCACAGGCGCCTCCCAGCAGGGCACCCAGCGAAGCCAGACCCCAGACGACTGTGCGGATGCTCGCGTTCACCCGGCCGTGCAGCTCAGGTGGCGTCAGTGCGTAGCGGATCGGTACCTGGTGGACGTTGTAGACCTGCTGGCCGGTCCATAGCAGGAGTTGCGACAGCCCTGCCGCCAGCCATCCCGACTCTTGAAGCACCGGGGTAAGTACCGCGCCGACGGCGCTGGCGAGGAGGGCTGCGACCAGCACGCGACCCAAGCCCAGCACCCTGGCAACTGGACGGGCGAGCAACGAGCCTGCGACAGCTCCAACCGCAGCGATGCCCGTGACTGTGCCGACCTCGGCGCCGGTCAGTCTCAGCGCTTCGGTCAGGTACACCAGGAAGACCGCAGAGTAGGCGCTGTAGCAAAAGATGAGCGTGCCGGTGGCAAGGGTGACCGCGCGCAGTCGAGGCGTGCGCAGCACGAACAATGCACCCTCGGCCGCCTCCGAGAGGACGCGGCCGATACTGCTGCTGCCTCGCATGACGCTCCGATGGTCCTTGCAGCCCTCCGTAGCCGACGAGGCTCTCTCTGGCCTCATCGCCACGTACGGGAGCAGCGCCGTCGCTAACAGGAACGACGCTGCGTCCGCGAGTATCGCAATGGGCGCGGAAACGGTGGCGATCAGCCAGCCCGCGAGAGGCAGGCCAAGCACCAGCGCCGCCGACTGTCCCAACTCCAGTCTGCTCTGCGCCTTTACCAGTTGCGGACGCCGCACGACGGTTGGCACACACGCCAGGAAGGCCACATCGGCGATCACCGTGGCCGCACCCACAAGAACGGCGACGATATACAGGTGAAGCATGCTGACGTTTCCGTGCAGAGAAGCAGCCAGCGGCACGGTGGCCAAGGTGAACGCCATTGCAGTGTTCGCCGTCATCAGAAGGATCCGGTGCGAGACCCGGTCGACGAGGACTCCAGCGGGCAGGCCCAGCAACAGGTACGGAACCCGTCCGCAGGCGAGCAATACCCCAGTCTCGAGCGGCCCCGCGCTGTGCAGTTGGATCGCGGTCAGAGGAAGGGCGAGAAGCGTCACCTGAGAGCCCAAGAAGGAGACCACCTGGCCTGTGAGAAGCAGGTAAAAGCTGCGAGACAGTCGAGGCGCTTCGTGCGTCTTCTGGCTCATCTCGCGTTCTCGGTATGCGGTGTCGATAGGCCGTAGCCCAGGCGTTCCAGTTCCTTCCCTGCGATCTGCTCGAACGCCTTGATTTCCCCGGACGTGAGGTCGTGCAGATATCGGCCGTTACGCCCCGTGTACAGCGGTTTGTTGGCGGCTTTTGCCGCAGGATGGCCCCAGGGTTTGTCGAACAGTGCGTGCTTTTGCTCTGCGTGGTGCAGGACTGCCTCGTCCCATGGCAGTCCGAGATAGTCCAGCATCTGCCCGATGGTCTGGCGAGGCTGGCTGACCAAGTCCTCGTACCGTACTTCCAGATAGCGACCGTCGGGGGCAGCTTGGCGGGGTCGGGTGAGAACCTCCAGCCATCCGCGCGCGGCCTGCTCGACCGTCCGGTAGCCCCAGTCGGGGACGGTCTTGATATGGGACGCAGCCAGGTCACGGCCATCGCGGATGATGTGGATGAAATGGGCTTGTGGCCAGATCGCGGCATACGTGCCGATGTCCTGAATCCGCCGCTGAAGCTTCAGGCCCCATCTTCCGGCCCCCGTCTGTTTACGTCGGAATTCGCCGATGGAGTCGATGAGCAGACAGCGATCCTCCAACGCGGACAGATCGGTGCCGCGTTCGACCATCAGGCGGGTTACCAGGTTCCGTATGTCGTCACGGCTGAGACCGAATCGTTCGCACTGCACAACGAAGTGAGCACCGTCGAACCACTCAGGGGCAACGCTGTCCTTCGTCGCATCGGCGAGCTGCGAGGCGTGGAGGTCCATCAGGTCGCATACCGCGAGGATGTGCGGGCCGAGGTCGACGGGTTCGGTGAAATCGATCTCCGGGCCGACGACCAGATCGGAGTGGGAGTCAAGCAGGATGCTGAGCAAAGTGGTACCGGAGCGATTCTCACCGCCGAGCAGCACAGGGTTGGAGTGCAGGGCAAGTGAAGGGGTGCCGGTGGGCTGGATGCTGGTACGGGGCACGACATCTCCTGTGGGCAGTGACAAGCGGGTTTGGTCAAATCAGTCCACCTGCTTCTTCACACCGCACGGGTAGCAAACTTGCTTGGAGCTGACGTGGGCGAACTGCATGCCAAGGCTGTGTCTATCCAACACGCAAAAATGGGCTGGCCGTCAACGATGGCCGGAGGTCCTGCACGGTGCGCCGCGAATCCGTATCGACGTAAAAGGCGCTCAATGCCCAAGGGGGACACAGTGATCAGCCGATGTACGCCGTGAGCAGCTGCGAAGCGCAGCGCCGCCTCAAGTAATGCAATCACCTTCGTAGATGCAAATTGCGAAAGTGCACCGGAGGCTGCGATTTCGTCGCCGCTCGCTGCGAACCGCGAAAGCTCCCAGACCTCTGGGTCCCGGGGGGGCTCGCCCGGGATTAGCTGCGGAAACACCTCGCCAAGCAGATACGGGCGAACGGTGGGAAGTAGACGGGCGGTGCCGATTACCTCGCCGGCGTCCCCTCGCGCAAGTAGATACATCGTGTCGTCGCGGTCGAATTGGTCCAATTCGGTGTCATGTGCGGTGACCAGCTTCCAGCCGAGTTTCTCGACGAAGATCTTGTAGCGATACTTGGCCAGCTCGTGAAGAGTGCCAGGAGCTAGAGAGTCGGATCGACCAGTAAGAATCTCCACCTTGACCTCTTTGCGTTGTGCGTGGAGGTGGATTTCACCGTTGGCTGAGTGATCTCGGAACTGCCAATTCTGGTAGTTCATCTGGTCTGAGATTTGCAGAACGAATTGCGTGCGAATGCGTGTCAGTCGAGGCGATCTACAGCAGTTGCGAGTGCGATAAGGTTTGGAGTGAAATCAAGATCAATTTCGTCCTCGCCGATCAAGAGGACGTTGCGTCGCAGTAGGCCGACTCGCACAAAGCGAGTCTCGGAAAGGCAGACCTCAACCACCAATCCCAGCCGATAGAAAGTGGGGATTCCGACGCCCTTCTACTCAGTGAACCCGCTGATATTGGCCTGTGTGCCGCAGAAGCGGTCTGCGTCTGGAGTTGTCTCCCTCTATCCCTGTTATGAGATGGCAAACATCGAGTGTCAGGAGCTGATTCACCGATATACGCAGATGGCCATCGCGCGAGACCGGTGTCTAACCAGAAATGCGTATTCGCCTACGGCAGGCGAACGTGTGCAACTCAACGATCAGCCACCGGAAAGCAAGCTGGGCCAGGATGGAGGTAGGTCGGATGCCCAAAGTCGATGACAACGAGTCGGCACAATTTGCACAACATTTAAAGTGAACCCGATCGTACATTTCATGCTGCTTGGACTCAAAAACTGACTTGACGCAACACGTGAGGTAGAGCTATGAACAAGTGGTCGGAGACGCTGCTGACGGCCTTGAACCGAACCTCTGGGGAAGAGGAGGTGTTCGCACTTGTTCTCTCATCAGCACGAGAACTCGGCTTCGAGTATTGTGCGTACGGTCTACGCCACCCGCTGCCACTGACTAGTCCGAAGGTTTTCATGATCAACAATTACCCGAGCGAGTGGCGGGAGCTCTATGTGCAAAAGGGGTATCTGCACATTGATCCGACAGTGATTCATTGCCGGAAAAGCCAAACCGCACTCGTTTGGAGCGATGACATTTTTGAAAGTGCGAGGGGGTTCTGGCATTCAGCACGCTCATTCGGACTCAATATCGGGTGGGCCCAGTCCTGTTTTGACGGGCATGGGGGAGTCGGAATGCTGACGCTTTCGCGGCGAGCAACGCCGCTCAGTCAGGCGGAGCTTGATGCCAACGAATCGCACATGCGCTGGTTGGTCAACATATGTCATCAAGCCCTTGCGAGAGTGGTATCGCCTCGCTTGAATATTGAACAAGATGTGCCATTGACTTCGCGCGAGATCGAGATATTGCAATGGTTAGCTGATGGCAAGACATCGAGCGAGGCTGCTGAGATACTTTGCATCTCGGCCGACACGGTGAACTACCATCTGAAGAATGCCGTGGTAAAGCTTCGAGCTGCGAACAAGACGGGGGCAGTAGTGAGGGCCGCTTTGCTTGGCCTTCTGAGCTAAGAGTGTTGATTTCTATGGAGTCCTGACCCGATGGGGAGGCGGACAAAAACTTGGACTACCAAGAGGTAGTTCATGTATTCGCACGAAGACTGGATTCGAGCTGTGCACCGCTCAGCGAGATCGAGCCCGACTCGGTCTGCGGCCAGATGAAGCGGCCACGCTCCAAGTGTTTGGCCAGCACACACATGCCGTCGTCGTCAACACACACCGGCATCAATGAAACCCCCTCGGCACTGTCCCCCATTTTTTCGAGCGCCGTCCTAAGCGACTCGATCGCTGCTGCAGAAAGATCCTTCCGCTTCAGCTTGATCGTTGTCAGTCCCTTCGCCGTCGTTGAAATTACGGCAACGAGAACTCCTTCCAGAATCACGTTCACATCCGGTTTCGGCAATTGAGCTTTCGACTCCGTTGGCTCTTCGTTTCCGAGCAGCAGCGCCAGCACCGCAAGACGATCCAGTTCCCCCTGAAATGCGGCCGCCTTGGTCGCCCGAAAAGCCATCTTTTCCGGATCTTCGTCCCAGGCTCGCTTCAGCGCCCCTGCGTCCCGGTATTGCAACTCCAAGGGTGACCTAAGGAAGGTCTGATCAAGTCGTAAATTGGCTTGATGGCGAGCGCGTGTGCTTGTCGTTGCGCTCGCAAGCTCGTCTCTCCAGGCGAAGGGCGACCATCAAGCGCTTGAGTCCCGACAACACTTCGAACCTCGCTTCCGGAAACTCCGGGTGCACTGAGGACGGCGAGCATGGCCGGACCAGAATTGGAACCATGTTTCCGCCCGCTTCACGCATCTGCTCCTGCAACTCGTCGGCACCGACAGCGTGGAAGAGATCGCCGTGCCGGATCGCCCAGCGCGATGGGGAGACCAGGTGCGGATCGATCAGTCCCGCTACGCCCGTGGCGCGAAAGTCGGGCGACCAAGCCTTCAATTGCGTCATAAGCCTATGAACCTCGTTGTCTTGGTATTGGGTTGAGGTCGAGGCCGGGGGGAAGGGCTCCTTCAGGAGCTTGATGTAAGGGACAAGTGCCACCGCAGAAGAAACAGTATGGATGGCGGGCTGGGGTGTTTCGAGACGCATGACGGCTCCTGAGGTCGACGGCCGACTCCGGCGGCGGCCCCTGCCAGCGCCCAGCCATAGCGGCTGATACACTTTGAGCGCGTTGTCAGGTGTCCTAGCGTCCCGTGGAAACGGCGGGGCGGCCAGGGTGAAACGGGAAGTCGGTGCGCAGCGGTGGTAAACACCGCGCCATGCCGACGCTGCCCCCGCAACGGTAAGCGAGTCAAAAGCAAAACCCCGGGATTCGGTCCCGCGCCACTGTGTCACGAAAAGCACGGGAAGGCGGTCTTTGCGGGAGAGCCGATGGCCCTCCGCTCGCGAGCCCGGAGACCGGCCTGACGACCAGCGCATGACCTTGCGGTGGGCGAGGATCGGCGGGCGACGCATGGCGTCTGGCTCGATGCATCCTCGCATCCGTCGGCGCCGCATCCACGGACGCCTCCCGATTTCTCCCTCCCGCCGGGTCTTACCGACCATCTATCGCGCGGCGGGCGCGGAGGAACCAACATGAACGAGCGAGCCATCGCTCCAGGCAGCGCCGCGGGCAGCGCGGCCCTGCGTACGTCCGCGCCGGGAACCGTCTGGTTCGTCGGCGCGGGTCCGGGCGACCCGGAACTCATCACCGTCAAGGGCCGCGGCCTCATCGAACGCGCCGGGGCGATCCTGTTCGCGGGCTCGCTCGTGAGCGAAGCCGCCACGCGCTGGGCGCCCCCCGATTGCGTTGTCGCCGACAGCAAGGACATGACGCTCGAGCAGATGTCTTCATGGCTGATCGCGCAGGCCGCGCGCTGCCAGACCGTGGTGCGCCTGCAGACCGGCGACCCGGGTCTCTATGGCGCGCTGATCGAACTGGTGCAGCCGCTGGATGCGGCGGGCGTGCCGATCGGCGTCGTACCGGGCGTCTCCTCCGCCATGGCCTCGGCGGCGGCGGCGGTGGAGAGCCTCACGCTGCCCGAGGTCACGCAGACCGTGATCTTCACGCGCGTCGAAGGGCGCACGCCGATGCCGGAAGGCGAGTCACTCGAGGCGCTGGCTGCGCACCACAGCACGCTGTGCATCTTCCTGAGCATCACGTTGATCGGCAAGGTCACGGCCGCGCTGACGGCCGCTGGCTGGTCACCCGACGCGCCCGTGGTGGTGGTCCACAAGGCGAGTTGGCCGGGTGAGGAGCAGATCGTGCGTGGCACGGTCGCCACCATCCAGGCGCTGTGCCGCGAAGCCCGCATCGTGAGCCAGTCGATGATCATCGCCAGCCCCACGCTGGGCGCGCGGCAGTGGACCACGCTCGCCAAATCCAAACTCTATGACGCGAGTTTCACGCACCGCTTCCGGCGCGCGAGCGTTCCCGTCGAAACCCTCCAGCAGGACCTTCCATGAGCACCGAAACCATTCTCCTGGTGGGCCACGGCTCGCGCGAAAAATCCGGCAACGACGAGATCGAGGCTTTCGCGGCGCAATGGCGCGAGCGGCAACCCGGCTGGCGCATCGAGGTCTGCTTCATCGAGTTCTCCGAGGTCACGATGAGCGAGGGCCTGCGCCGCGCGGCCGAGGGCGCGCAACGCGTGGTCGTGGTGCCGCTCATCCTCAATGCGGCGGGCCACGTGAAGATGGACATCCCGCAGGCCATCGATGGTGCGCGGCTCCAGTATCCGATGGTGCAGTTCCTCTATGCGCCGCACCTCACGGCCTGCGACCCGATCCTCGCGATCCTGCGGCGGCGCCTCAAGGGCGCGATGCAGGCGCTGGACATGCCCGACCCGACCACCACCGGCGTGGTGATCCTGGGCCGGGGATCGTCGGACCGACAGGCCAACGGCGACATGGCGAAGATGGCGCGCTGGCTGCTGGAGGAGACCGACCACGAACTGGTGGATCTGGCCTTCACGGGCATCACCTACCCGCGCCTGGAGAAGGCCGTGCAGCGCCAGAGCCTGCAGGGCATGAAGCAGGTGGTGGTGCTGCCGTACTACCTGTTCAACGGCACGTTGGTCGAACGCATTGCGCGCCAGGTTGAGAACCTGAAGGCGCAATACCCGACGATCCGCTTCGTCTCGACCCGGTACTTCGGCTTCGAGCCCGAGATCTTCGCGCTGCTGGAACAACGCGTGAACGACCTGCGCCGCGGCGTGCCGATCGCGCTCATGCCCTGCGACGGCTGCAAGTTCCGCGACTTCGCGGTGGCGCACGGCCTGGGCGGCCACCACCATGACGATGCGGTGCCGCACAGCCATGGCGAGGGGCATCCGCATCCGCACGATCACGCGCATGACCACGCGCATGGCCGCCCTCATGCGCACGACACAGCGCCAGCACTGCGATGAAACCGACGTCTTCCATGGCGGCCAACGTCGTCACCGAGCAACTTACCGCGGCCGGCCGCACCATCGAGCACGACTCCTTCGCGGTGATCGATCGCGAGGTGACGTCGCACGCCTACACGGCCGATCAATGGCCCGTGGTGCGCCGCATGATCCATGCGAATGCCGATTTCGACTTCAACGGCCTGACCGACTTCCACCCGGACGCGGTCGACGCCGCCATCGCCGCCATCCGTTCGCGAGCAAGCCGCGTGGTGGCCGATGTCGAGATGATCTGCGTGGGCCTCTCGGCCCCGCGCCTGGCCCATTTCGGCATGGGCACGCACCAGTTCATCAGCGACGAGGATGTGATCGCGCAGGCCACGGCCGAAGGCACCACACGCGCCGTGCAGGCCATGCGCAAGGCACACCGCTTGGGGCTGGTCGACGGCGCGATCATCGGCATCGGCAATGCACCGACCGCGCTGATCGAGATCGTGCGGCTGATCCATGAAGAGGGCGCGCGCCCCGCGCTGGTGGTCGGCATGCCGGTCGGCTTTGTGTCGGCGGCCGAGTCGAAGGACCTGATGGCGCTGGAGGCCGGCGTGCCCTGGGTCGTGATTCGCGGCCGCAAGGGCGGCTCCACCTTGGTGGTGGCCGCGATCCACGCGCTGCTGGGTCTGGCCGAGGCGCACGAGCACGCCGCATGATGAACAAGGACGCGCCCCGCGGCACCCGCACCGGTTTCACGACCGGTGCGTGTTCGGCCGCGGCAGCGCGCGCGGCGGTGATCGGCCTGGTCACCGGCCGGGTGCCCGAGGAGGTCGAATGTCTGCTGCCCAACGGCGACCTGGTGCGCTTCGCGGTGCAGGACGGCCGCGTCGACACCGCGGGCGTGAGCGCGCATGCGATGGTCATCAAGGACGCGGGCGACGACCCCGACTGCACCGACAAGGCCCATCTCACGGCCGACGTGCGCCTGTTGCCCGAGCTCGCAGGGCAGGTGGTGCTGGCGGGCGGCGTCGGCGTGGGCACCGTCACCATGCCGGGGCTAGGGCTGGCCGTCGGCGGGCCGGCCATCAACCCGGTGCCGCGCCGCAACATCGAGGCGAACGTGCGCGCCGTGGGCACCACGCTGCTCGACCAGGTCGGCCTCGAAGTTGCGATCTCCGTGCCGCAGGGCGAAGAGATGGCCAAGAAGACACTCAATGCACGCCTGGGCATCCTCGGCGGCATTTCCATCCTGGGCACGACCGGCATCGTCAAACCCTATTCCACCGCCGCCTACCGCGCGAGCGTGGTGCAGGGCGTGCAGATGGCGGGCACGCTGGGCCATGGCGTGGTCGTGCTCACGACCGGTGGACGTACCGAGAAGTTCGTGATGGCCGAAATGCCGGAGCTGCCCGAGCCGGCCTTCGTGCAGATGGGCGACTTCCTGCGCTATGCGATGGGCGCTGCGGTCAAGGCCGGGATCAAGAGGGTCGTGATCGGCGGCATGGTCGGCAAGCTCACCAAGATCGCGCAGGGCGAGACCATCACCCACGCCGGCCGCGCCGAGGTCGACACCGGCCTGCTGGCCGACCTGGCCGCAGGGCTCGGCGCGCCGCCCGACGTGTGCGACGCGATCCGCGGCAACGAGACTGCGCGCTATGCCGGCGAGCGCATGGACGCGCTCGGGCTCGGCACCGCTTTCCACACGGCGCTGGCACAACGCGTCATCCAGACGCTGCGCACGCGCTACCCCGACCAATTCGAACTGAAAGTGCTGGTCTGCGACTTCGAAGGCCGAAAGATCGCGGAGGCCTCCTGAACACCGACAAGATGATGAACAAATGCCGAATTCTTGGCGTGCTCGATGACGGCGATGCGAGCCTCGGCCGCAGCGCGCTGGCGCATCTGCAGCACGCGCAACTGGTGATCGGCGGCGCGCGCACGCTGGCCCTGTTCGCGTCGCACATCGCACCCGATGTGGTGCAGCGCGACCTGACCGGCGACCTGTCGCAGGTGCCCGAATGGATTCGCGCCGCGCAGGCCGAGGGGCGACGCGTGGTCGTCCTGGCCACCGGCGATCCGCTGTGCCACGGCATCGCGGCCTTCCTGGCGGCGCACCTGTGCCTGGAGGCGATCGAGGTCCTGCCCAACGTGTCGACGCTGCAGTTGGCCTGTGCGCGCCTTGGCCTGCCATGGCAGGAGATGAAGTTCGCTTCCGTGCACGCCAAGGACGCGGGCGACTGGCTGCCGGGCTCGCCGCCCGCGCATGGCCTGTATGCGCTGCTGCGCGACATCCGCCAGCACGATCGCCTGGCTGTGCTCACCAGCCCCGACAACACGCCCGACCGCATCGCGCGCATGCTCGTGGCCGAGGGCCTGGCCGACGACTTCGAGATGGCCGTCGCCGAGCGTCTGTGCCAGCCCGAGGAGCGCGTGGTCAGCGGCATGCGCATCACCGCCGCGGCGCAGATGCGCTTTGCGGATCCGAACGTGGTGCTGCTCTGGCGCACCCGGCTGCGTGCGCCGCAGGTGTTGTTCGGCCTGCCGGACGCCAGCTTCGAGCAGCGCCATCCCGAGAAGGGCCTGATCACCAAGAACGAGGTGCGTGCCGTCTCGCTCGCTCGCATGCAGTTGCGCGCCGACAGCGTGGTATGGGACATCGGCGCGGGCTCTGGCTCGGTCGGGCTCGAGGCCGCACGGCTGTGCTGGCGCGGCCACGTCTACGCGATCGAGAAGAACGCGGACGACAGTGCCATCGTCGCGCGCAACCGGCAGGCCATGGGCGTGAGCAACCACAGCCTGGTGCACGGCAAGGCGCCCGAGGGCCTGGCGGCGTGGGCCGACCCGGACGCGGTGTTCATCGGCGGCTCCGGCGGCGAACTGGCCGAACTCATTGCGCTGGTGCTGCGGCGCCTGCGCCCGGGCGGCTGGCTGGTGATGAATTTCGTGACCATCGAGAACTTCGCGGGCGCGGTCGAGGCGTTGAAGGCGCAAGGTGCGAGCTGGGACGTGCTGCAGCTTCAGGCCTCGCGCAGCAAGCCGATCCTGCACATGCATCGGCTTGCGGCCGAGAACCCGGTGTGGCTGGTCTGTGCGCAAAGGGGCGAGGCCCACGCGAAAAGAGATGAGGCCTGCGTGCAGGCGGGCGGTACGGTATGACGGCGCCCGGCATGCTCTACGGCGTGTCGCTCGGCCCCGGCGACCCCGACCTGATCACGCGCCGCGCCTGGTCGCTCCTGACGCGCCCCGACACCATCTGGACCTATCCCGTTCGCAGCCTGCGCAAGGAAAGCTACGCGCTGGACATCGCGCTGCGCGCCGGGCTGTCGACGCCCGCGCAGCATCAGGCCCTGCTGTTCCCGATGACGCACGACGTCGAGAAGCTCGCGCGCCATTGGCTCAAGGCCGCCGAGGCCGTGCGGGCGCTGCTGGCGACCGGGCAGGATGTGCTGTTCCTGGTCGAGGGCGATGCCTCCACCTACGCGAGCTTCTGCTACCTGGCGCGCGTGCTGCGCGAGCTCGACCCGGCCGCGCGCATCGAGGTCGTGCCCGGCGTGACCTCTTTCAATGCGGCCTGCGCACGGCTGCAGTTGCCGCTGTCCGAGCAGGACGACACCGTTGCCATCGTGCCGGCGGCCTACGGCATTGCCGCGGTCGAGAAGATGCTCGAGGACTTCGACACGCTGGTGCTCATGAAGGTCAAGCCGCTGCTCGACGACCTGGTTGACCTGCTGGCGCGGCGCGGTCTGCTTGAACACAGCCGTTTCATCGAGAAGGCCGGCTCGCCGGTCGAACGTATCGTGCACGAGGTGGCCAGCCTGAAGGGCACGAAAGTCAATTACCTGTCGCTGCTGCTGGTGAAGAACCCCGGCCGCGAACGCGGTGAGCTGGTGCGCGGCTGCCGCAAGAAGACCAGCACCGAAATCGAAGAGGACAACCCGAATGACGAATGACGCCGCATCCGCGGAAACCGCACCCCGCGTGGTGCTTGTTGCCATCACCAAGCATGGCGCGCAGCAGACGGCCGGACTGGCGCGCCTGTTGCCTGAGGCCAGCGTGTGCGTGGCCGACAAGTTCGCGCCGCTCATGGCCGGCCTGCCCAACCCCGTGCGCGCGTACGCGGGCGCGTTTCGTGACGAGATCGCCGCGCTGTTCGCGGACTTCGATCAGGTCGTGTTCTTCGTTTCGCTCGGCGCCGTGGTGCGCCTGATCGCACCGCACCTCAAGAACAAGGACGAAGATCCGGGCGTGCTGGTGGTCGACGATGCCGCGCAGTTCGTGATCCCGGTGCTCTCGGGCCACGTCGGCGGTGCCAACGCGATGGCCGAGCAGGTCGCCGCGCTGCTGGGGGCCACACCCGTGCTG
This sequence comes from Variovorax nivicola, assembly GCF_051216475.1. NCBI lineage: Bacteria > Pseudomonadati > Pseudomonadota > Betaproteobacteria > Burkholderiales > Comamonadaceae > Variovorax > Variovorax nivicola. The sequence goes on from NZ_JBPJZK010000018.1 coordinate 31,409, forward strand.
ACCACTGCGTCGGATGTGGGCAAGACCATCCCCGTCGACATCCTCGGGCGTGAACTCGGCTGGAAGGTGGAGGCGCCCAAGATCAACATCACGCGCGTCTCGGCCCATGTCGTGAATGGCGAACCGATCGCGGTGGTTCAGGAGGCAGGCAGCCCCGATTGGTGGACCCGCCCGACGCCTCTGCCGGCCAACATCCACCGGTTTGCGCGATTCGGCGAGGTCGACCTCGCGCGCTTCAAGGCCGTGCTGTGGATCACGCAGGCCGAGGTGAGCGCCGAACGCTGGACCGCGCTGGCGGAGCGCCTTGTGGTCTACAGGCCGCCCCAATGAGCCCGGTGCGCTATGCCATCGGCCTGGGCTGCGACCGCGGCACGCCGCAGGCCACGCTGCAGCAGGTACTCGACGAAGCGCTGACCAGCATCGGTGCGCAATTGGCACAGGTGGCGGCATCGGCCAGCATCGACCTGAAGGCCGACGAGGCGGGCCTGCTGGCGCTGGCCGCAGCCCACGGCTGGGCGATGCGCTTCTATCCCGCCGCGCAACTGGCGGACGTGCCCGTGCCGCATCCGTCGGAGACGGTGCGCAGGCACACCGGCACGCCCTCGGTCAGCGAAGCGGCCGCGCTGCTGGTCGGCGGCGGCCTGCCGATGACGGCGCTGGTCGTCCCGAAGCACAAACACCGCGGCGCCGACGGGCGCCACGCGACGATCTCGATCGCGCGAATGTCCTGAATCTCAATCCCGAATGGATCCCGCAATGAATACCTCTGTGCGCACCGCGCCAGCCCTGGAGTTGAACCGATGAGCGGCAAGATCTCACTCGTCGGCATTGGCCCCGGCAGCCATGACCATATGACCCAGCGCGCGCTGGCCGCGATCGCCGAAGCCGACGTGGTGGTCGGCTACAGCACCTACATCAAGCTGGTGGCCGATCTGCTCGAGGGCAAGGAAGTGATCCGCAAGGGCATGACCGAAGAGCTCGACCGCGCGGTCAACGCGCTCGAACGTGCGCGCGAGGGCAAGAAGGTCGCGCTGATCTCCAGCGGCGATGCCGGCGTCTACGGCATGGCCGGCCCGACCTACGAGGTGTTATTCCAGGCCGGCTGGACGCCGGACTCGGATATCACCGTCGAGGTGGTGCCCGGCGCATCGGCCATCAACGCCTGCGCGGCGCTGGTGGGCGCGCCGCTCACGCACGACTTCTGCTCGATCTCGCTGAGCGATCTGCTCACGCCCTGGCCGGTGATCGCACGACGGCTCGATGCGGTGGCGGCAGCCGACTTCGTGGTGGCCCTCTACAACCCGAAGAGCGGGCGGCGCACGCAGCAGATCGTGCAGGCACAGCAACTGTTCCTACGGCACCGTCGGCCGGGCACGCCAGTGGCGGTGGTCAAGTCGGCCTACCGCCGGCGCGAGCGCATCGAGTTCACCACGCTGGCCCACATGAGCGAGTGCGACATCGGCATGCTGACGACCGTGCTCATCGGCAACAGCCACACCTTCCTGCAGCACGGCCTGATGGTCACGCCGCGCGGTTACGCCAACAAGTACGACCTGGACGACGGTGGCAGCACGCGCGGCGGCGAGAAGCCCGGCCGCTCGCTGTCGACCGGGCTTCTGGGCTGGATGGCCAACCTGCGTGCCGACCATGCCGAAGGGATGAGCGTTGCTGTGCTGGCGGTGCAGCACTGTCTGCCGGCTGACTACATCGAAGCCGTGCTTGCAGCACCAGCAGAGGAGGAGGGCGCTGCGGCCGCGCCGGTCGAGGAGGCACAGGAATGACCGAGATCGTCAAACCGAAGATCGGCAGCTACAAGCGCCACCTGCTGGTCTGCACCGGCCCGCGCTGCAGCCCCGACGGCGCCTCGCAGGATCTGTTCGACAGTCTGGGCGACAAGTTCAAGGCGGCGGGGCTCAATGAGGGCGAACTGCGCGTCAAGCGCAGCCGCGTCGGCTGCTTCGCCGCCTGCAAGGGCGGGCCGGTGATGTGTGTGCAGCCCGACGGCACTTGGTATTACAACGTCACGCCAGAGAACATGGACCGCATCTTGTCCCAGCACTTGGTAGGTGGCGCGGTTGTGGAAGACCTAGTGTTCCACCAGGGGCCTGGGCTGACGGCGAATGAGGACACCTGAAACGCCGCAGATGTGCGCTGGCGAAGCCAGCAAGCGGTTCTTTGAACAAGGGACTCACTTGATCGAGGACCGGGACCTGCCCGAACAAGATTCTGATCCCTCGGCACAATGCGTTCCATGATCGAGTTGGAAAAATTGCCCGACGCGGAACTGGGCGCAAGGGCGGTCGAATGGCGCAGAAGAGCGCTGCAGGGTGATCTGAATGCTCGCGGCGTGGCTCACCAGTTGGAAGCTGAACTGCGTCGACGTGCTGGTGCCCCCTTCCCGGACTACGACACCCTTGATTTGAGGCCACTGGATCTCAGGCAGGAGCGGCGACGCTGGTGGTGGCCATGGTGAGATTTCACGTCCTATCGATCAAGGACCCTTCCCGACGCGGCGCCCGTGCCGTTCGGTGAATGTATGCCACAGGCTTGCGGGCTTCAGAGCTTGCTGAAGCGCACTGCGACGGCGTGACGCCTAACGCAGCACCAGCACGGGGATGTGAGAGTGGGTCAGCACATGCAAGGTCTCACTGCCCATGAGCAACCGTGCCAGGCTGCGTCGTCCGTGTGACGCCATGACGATCAGGTCGCACTGATGATTCTTGGCCGTCGCGATGATGGCCTCGGCGATCTGGTTCGATCGCGCAACCACGATTTGTGTATTGCGAACACCTTTGACCAGCGCTGCGGACTTGACGGCTCCCACCAACTGCTGGGCCATGGCGTCCGACTGCTCCTGCATGGTTTCGATCTCCCGCTGGTTCAGCACCATGGAGCCTTCGAAGTAGCTGTATGGCTGGAGGTGCACAACCGTCATGCTCACCAGATCGGCACTGCTCAGCAAAGCCAGTTCAATGGCGGCGGCGACCGCCTGAGCCGACAAATCCGAGCCATCGGTTGCGACAAGAATGCGCTTGTACATGGCAGGCTCCTTGGCCCCCGGCACCGCGGGCGCCCTGTGAATTCAGTCTAGTCCGTGGCCTTAAGGCCTACAAGGCCAGAGTATTGGCATCGGCCCCTAGACCGCTGCAAAGCTGGCGTGCCGCATCGCTGTACGGCTAGACAAGATTCGGTCAGTTGCGACTGGCCAAGCAGCGCAGCCATCTTGGAACATCGCATTGCACGAGCCTCAAAGGCGACACAGCCGAGACCAGGGGCATTGCTCCCGATTGCATCCAAAAATGAGAGGCTGAAATCCGATTTTCATCCGAGTAGATTTAAGACTTTGGAATTAAGCTTGCGCCGCAATCTTTCTCCATGGCACCGTCTGACGGCTTTGCAGAGCTACGGGGGACTCTTCATCAGCTGCAAGTTCACGCCCCTTCGCTTGAAACATGGATTACCTGTCACCGAGACTCGCAACGAGCGCCATCGACATATTTGAAACGAAGGTGCTGACCCTGGCGAGCTGGCCGCAACTAAGACAGGTTCCGGCAGACAGGCTTGGTTGCTATGCACGCATCTGCGTGCTTCTTGCCTACGCGCCCTCTGTTGGATTTCTGATCCATCGTCGGCTCGGCTTGGAAAGCGAGGAAGTCTTGCCCGTACTCCATGCCCTGCATGATGCGGGTCACTTGCGCGTGACCTGCGACGCGCATCAGCCAGGCAATACGACGATCCTCGAAGAAGAGGCTCCCAGTGTGGAACCCGAGATTGCTCGACGCACCACCCTCTGGGGCAAACTGTTGACCAAGTTGCTGAGCTGAGCATGGAGAGTCGCATTCTCTTTCTCGGTCCGGTGGGCGCTGGCAAGACCACCGCGGTGCGGACGATCAGTGACATCGATGCGGTAGACACCGATGTGCGGGCCTCCGACGAGGTTTCCGACCTCAAGGGGACAACCACCGTGGCCATGGACATGGGGATCCTGCAGTTGAGCGACGCCGACCGCATCGTCCTCTATGGCGCGCCCGGGCAGGACCGGTTCGATTTCATGTGGGAGATCCTGCTGGAGCAGAGCGACGCCGTGCTCTTGGTGCTCGATCATTCCGCGGCAGATCCGGTGGCCGACCTCCGCCGCTATCACTCCACACTGATGCGCGTGCCACGGCAGCGGCTGCCTATGGCGATCGGCCTCACGCATACCGACCGCGCGCCGCAACGACCGCTGGACATTTATGACGGCTTTCTGAAGACAGTGAAGGACCGCTGCGGTTGCATGATGTGCACGCCTCCCGTACTGTCCATGGACGCGCGCAGCCGCTCGGATGTGCTCGTGACGCTGGCGGCGATGCTGGAAGTCTCGCAGCGGTTGCCACTCAAGCCCTGCGCCGCATGAGGCTTCCCGCTCCAGGCTGCGTACTGTCGCTGCGCGGTCTTTGCATTTCCTACGACGACCGTCAGGTGCTGAGCCAGGTCGATCTGGATCTGCCTGAGAAGGGGGTCACCGTACTGCTCGGCCCCAGTGGCACCGGCAAGTCGGCGCTGCTGCGGACAGTGGCTGGCGAGAACGCCGGCCACCCCTCCATCCGAGTCGAAGGCCGCGTCGACTACGTGCTGCCGGATCGAAATCCGCCGCTGGTGATGCAGAAGGCCAAGCTGCTGCTGTCCGCCGTGCTTGAAAATCTTGTTCACGACTGGCCCGAGCGCGCCAATTTGACTGCCGCGCAGCAGCATGCCCATGTCACTCAATGGCTGGCCTCGTTGGGTCTGGAGCGGCTTGTACAGCACCTGCACGTACCGGTCATCAGCCTGCCTCTGTCGGACCAGCGCCTGGTGTCGGTGTTGCGCCGCGCAATGGTGACTTCCCCCTTGCTGCTGTTGGATGAGCCGACTGCGGGTCTTTCCGACGAACAGGCCGAGCCGATCCTCGCACTGATGCGCCGGCTCCGGCAGCAAAGTTCGCTTCTTGTGGCGATGCACAACCTCGGCCAAAGCCGGGCCATCGCCGACGCGGTCGTATTGCTCGCCAGCCGATGCGTGCAGGAGCACAGTGGCGCACAAGCCTTCTTCACCGCCCCGGCCAGCGAGTCGGGGCGACTGTTCTTACGCACGGGGTCGTGCCCGGAAGAGCCGCGGCATCAGCTTGAGAAAGAGCTGGCGCCGGAGCTTGCCAGCACGGCGCCAAAGCCGTCGCCTCCTCCCCATCATCCTCTTCCTCCTCGCTCGCCCGGTCCCAACGGATTCGCGTGGCTGATTCCCGGACGGCTCGCAGGCACGCCATGGCCCGGCCTCCTGCGGCCTGCGGCATACGACCTCGAACTGCTCCAGGCGGCCGGTGTCACGCAGTTGTTCTCAGTCACCAACCGGCCGTTCCCCGCCGAACTGGCCCAGGCCCACGGCATGGCGGTGGAGAACGATCCGATGGTGGACATGCAGCCGCCGGATATTCCGCAGGCGATCGCGCTGTGCCAACGCATAGAAGCTTCGCTGGCCAGCGGTGAGGTGATGGCCGTGCACTGCCACGCAGGACTCGGGCGGACGGGCACCACGCTTTGCGCCTATTGGATCTGGCTGCAGCGCGGGCGCACCACCGGCGAGCTTGCCTTGCAGCAGATCCGCCGCTTTCACCTGGGCTGGGTGCAATCCGCCGCCCAGGTCGACTTCCTCCATGTGTTCGCACTGGCCGTCGCGCGCATGAACTCCGCCATGCCGAGTCTTTCGACAACTGCGGGCCGCAGCGATGTGACTTTATCCAGGTCCGTGACAACAACTCCTCGATAACTATCCACGAAAGGCAATTCGAAATGTCCCAACTTGACAACATGCTGCAGAAGGCAGTTACCAGCGTCCCTGAATGTGTGGCCACCGGATTCATCGATCTCGCATCCGGCATGCTGCTGGGCGTAAAAACGGTGGACTCGCATCCGCAAGAGGTGATCGAGTTGCTTGCCGCCGCAACAGCCGACCTCTTCCAGGGCCCCAACGTGGTTGCCATCGAAAAGCTCTTTCGGACAGCCCGCGGCGTGTCGGAGGACGGTCAGCACTACTTCCAGGAAGTCATCGTCAACAGCAACAACCTGATCCATGTGTTCTTGCGCGGCAAGAGGCAGCAGCAGGTCGCGGTCTTCGTGTGCCGCAAGGGTGCCAACCTTGGCATGGTGCTCGCGAAGGCACGCATGGCGATGCCGGAAATCGAAGCCGGCCTGTAAAGCGTCGCGAGCGAAACCGTGGCCACCCACATCGCCGTAGCGCCAACGCAGGCCAGCCGGGCGCGGTCGGTCCTGCGTACCTTGAAAAGCACGCATGGGGCCATCGAAGGCTGCGCCTTCGTGACGAGCGATGGCAGGGGGGTGGCATCCGCACTCGGTCCGGACATGGATCCCGACCGCTTCGGCGCGATGTGTGCCGCGCTCATCGCTTTGGCCTCGCGGGCAGCACGTGAAGCCGCCCGCGGAGAGCTCCTGCAACTGATCATCGAGGGCCGGGACGGGCCGATGCTGGTCACGCATGCTGGCTTGCACGGCGTGCTGTCCGTTTCGGCCAAGCCTCAGTGCCCGCTGGGTCGCCTGATCCTGGACGCCAAAACCACCGCGAATTCGCTGGCCAAGATCTTCGACGGTGAAGCCCCTCCATGACAGCCGGCGTGCAACGCTTCATCGACCTCACGCCCCAAGGAGCGCTCATAAGCACGGTTGGCCCCGCAGCCGACCTACGGGGCCGGTTGCTGCGCGCCTTGCTGCTGCGGGAGCCCCATCGTGCGTGGAGTGGCGAAGAACTCGCACAGCTGTTGCCGCATGAGCAGGCACACACAGCTCGGGCGCTGTTCGGCCTTCACCGCGTGGGCTGGATCGCCGTCAGCTTGGTGCCACCTGCACCTGAAGAACGACACTGGGCTTCTCTCCAGCTTGACCTGGAATCGCTGATCGACGACGGTGCCACGCTGGCTGCGTTGCTCGATCACGATGGTTTCGTCATTGCGCAGGCGGGAGGGGACGCATCGCTGGCCGATGATCCGCTCTCCGCGCCGCGGCAGGATGCGGTGCAACTGCACGTCGGCGACGGCGCACTGAGGGCGACCTACGGTTTCGCGCTGCAGGGAACGCCGATGGAAAAGTGCCCGTCGTTGGTGAGGCTCATACGCCGTCTTGCCTGTAGGCGATCGGGCCATGAATACGCATGAGCTCCTTCGTTTCTGATCTTCACGAAAGCACGTCGCTGGACGCGCATTTGCAGGCCGAGCTGCGTCGCCTGCATGAGATGTGTCACGACCTGCAAGCCGCCGCCATTGCCACCGACGAAGGCTTGGCCTTGTGCGCATCGGGCAGCGAACTGCCCGACGTGGCCTGCGCAACAGCTGCTTTCCTGCTCAATTGGCTCAATACGCATCTGGGGATGCTGCAAGTCGGCGGTGCGTGCGAGGTGATGATCTGGACCAGTTCCGGTCCGTGCTACATCGCGCGTATCGCCTCGCTGCCTTATGTGATTGCGCTTTTTGCAGCCGGCCAGATGCCTGCCGCGGCGTTGCGCCACGCGGGCGCCCTTGCTTCAAGCCGCCTCGTCCCTGTGCTCACTCCGCTGACCGAACGCTCCATCGAGCACGACAACGCATGATGAATCAACAACCGCCTGTCGTCTTTGGCGTGAGCCACATCCGGCTACCCGTGCACAGCCTTGCTCGCTCGAAGGCCCTCTATCGCGATGTACTGGGTTTCGAGGAACGAGACCAAGGCACGGGATGGTGCGAGCTGGACGCAGGCGGAACCATCGGGCTGCTGCTCGTGGAGTCCGAGCACATCGAACAGCATGCCAGTCTTCGACTGTTGACGGCCAACGTGGAGGCCGCACTCGATGCGCTGCTGTCGCGAGGCGGCTGCACACTGGCCGAAGACGTGACCAGAACGGCCGAAATGACGCTCACCGCGACCGTGCGCGACGCTGACGGCCATCTGTTGACCGTATGGCGCACGTTGACCGAAGACGAATACGACGCTGCGCCGGAGCTGCCCAAAGTACTTGCATGGGACGACGATGCCGAGGTGCTGCTCAAGCAGTTGCTCAAGAGTGTGCCGGCTCTCTTTCGCGGCATTGCTCGGCGCAAAGTCGTACGGGTGGTGGAAGAGCTCGCGGCAGGTAGCCGTATGGTGATGCGTGAGGAGGTGATCCGGGGTTTCATCCTGGCGAGCCCGAAAGTCACGCGGGAGCGCAATCGCAAGCCACTCATGGATGCCGGCATCGACGTTGATCGCTACCGGGGCGACTGGGAAGCCGACTGACACCAGTCAATCGGCCTCCCACAAAGTACCCAGGATCGGCCGCTGTTGTCTAGGCGCTCGCTGCATGGGTCATGGGTATAGCGCTGCGACAGGCAGTGCCGGTAGCGTAAGCAGGGGCTGACCTGAGTCGTTCATTGGCGGTGGCGAACTGCATCGCCCCTGCCGCTGGGCTCGAACATATAGCCCACACCCCAAACTGTCTGGATGTACGAAAACGGTCCGTCCTCCAGGAGCTTTCGAATGCGTGAGACCTGCACATCCAGACCTCGTTCGAAGGCGCCGTGATCGCGGCCACGTGCCACCTGAGCGAGTTTTTCCCGTGACAGCGGCTGTCCTGCATGGCGGGCCAGTACTTTGAATATCGCGAACTGAGCAGTCGTGATGCTCAGAAGCCGGCCGTCTTTCCGAAGCGTGCGCGTGCTCATGCTGAATTCGAACGGCCCGAATCGGACTGATTCGTCTCCGATCGAAGGCCCACCCGGCTCCTCCCTTGGAGGACTTCTGCGCAGGATGGCCTGGATGCGGGCACGCAGTTCCCGTGGATTGAATGGTTTGCAGACATAGTCGTCGGCCCCCATCGTCAAGCCCGCGATTCGGTCAGCATCTTGAACCTTTGCACTCAGGATGATGATCGGTGTTCGTACGCCCGCGGCACGCAGTTGCAGACAGATCGAGAGGCTGTTCTCGTCTGGCAACTGCAGGCCAAGCACGATGAGGGCAATGGCGCGGCGATGCAGAATCGCGGAAAGTGATGCACCGTCATCGGCCTCGAATACTTCAAAGCCTTCCTGCGAAAGATAACTGCCGAGCAGTTCTCTCACGTGCGAATCGTCATCGACGATCGCGATCGCGTCGCCACCATGGGCTGTCATCATAGAAACAAACCTTCGCGCATGAGCGATGTTGGGCAAGGCCTCGCCGACTTATTCAACGCGGCTGCCCGCGCGTCTTCGCTCTTTTCAAACTCGTCTTGCTCTTACGCAGAGACGAAGGACAGCTCGGCTCTGACTCGCATAAGCGCGTCTTGAGTCTCAGCAGATGGTCGGAGAATCTGACCTGGCTGACCTGGCTGACCTGGCTGACCTGGCTGACCTGGCTGACCTGTCCGGATCCCGGTGCTAGGGCCCCACTCCAGCAAGCTGAGCTTCTCCACCGCCATGTCGGCGAACGCCGACACCGCCTGCGGAAGCTGTTGGCGACTCGTGTAAAGAACATTCAGACCGCAACCGGCCCGCTTGTACTGCGGCAGAACAGGGACGAGCTTGCCCGACTCCACGTCGGCAACGGTCAAGACCGAGGGCAGTGCAGCGATTCCGAGTCCGGCGCAGGCAGCCAGTCGCTGCGCATCCAGGGAATCGCTGATGAAACGCCCGCTCACTTTGACATCAACCTCTGTGTCATCGGGGCCCTGCAGGCGCCAGGTGGAGCAGTTGCCGGAGTCCGGCGGCGAAATCACGCACTCGTGCTTCGTCAGTTCCTGCAGGGTCGTGGGGGCCCCGTGCGCCGCGAGATAGGCCGGGCTGGCAAGCAACTCTCCATAGCTGGTGAAGATCTTCCGTACAACGTAGCTTGAGTCCGACAAAGGACCACCGCGGAAAGCGATGTCGATGCGCTCGGCGATCAGGTCGGCCAGGAGGTCGCTGAGCACGAACTCGAGCCTCACCAGTGGATGCTCGTCGAGGAATGCATTGGCCCATTCCATCTGGAAGAGCTTGAAAAAATTAACTGGCGCTGCCACCCGCACCAAGCCCTTCAGTTCTCGGTTGTCCATCCTCTGCCGCCGACCGGCCCTCATCAGCTCCTGGACTGCCGGGCCACACTGCTCATGAAAATCCTGGCCCGCGTCCGTCAATGTCAAGTTTCGGGTGGAGCGCTGCATCAGCCGGACACCGAGGCGTGTTTCGAGTTGTTGGATGCGCCGGCTGACGGTCGCTGGTGGCACGCGTAGGCGTCGGGCCGCCTTGGCGAAACTGCCACAGCACACAACCTCCACGAACATCGCGACATCATTGAGATCGAGCACAGGGGTCTTTCATCGGAGGGAGGTGTGCTGTCCTATCGTGTGTCGGACGTGCTTCGGTCCTTGCCGGTCACCGATTTCCATGAATTTGAATCCAAATTCATGGAAATACCCGAGTAACCCATTAAGATCGTTTGCCGCCAAACGAGATGCCTCGCAATGACTGGAATTGTTGATTCCAACTTCTGCAAGATGGCGTTTGCACTACCTTTTGATTATGAAGTTGCATCAACTGGTTGTTCAAATCAATCAATTAAAATCATCGCAAAAGTTTGGCAAGACGATCACACAACCGTCTTCATCGCTTCATGATCAGTGTGCGAAGAGGCGCCCCACCGAGGCAATCGGTGCGTACGCGAGACGCAGCGCCTCCACACCACCATGGTGATCGTGTCGTAGACCGGCAGCAGCCCACCCCTTGCCGATGCCGATCTTCAGCAGCGCGAAGGTCGTCACAGTCCATGATGATCGTTAAACCGTAGCAGCGAGAGTCCGATAAGCAGCGGTTGCTGCCGGCGGCCGAACGCGTGGCTGGCAAGGACTCGGGCAGGGAGGTTTTTGAGCTGCCCATCTATCTCTCGCAGTTTCCCTTCCCCAATGTGCTGGGCATGGTTGAGTCGCGCGCGTTCGCGCCGTTCCGGCACATGCTCTACAAGTGGTACTGGCTGCGCGACGAGAAGTAGGCGTGCGCTGAAGATGAATGGGGAAGCGCGAGGCCGCGCCGCATTCGATCATCCATGAAAGACAGCACCTCATTTCTGCTTCTAGTCATAGATGCCTCGAATGCAAAGAATTGGCGGCCTCCGCCAAGTTCAACTCCCCTCCATGAGCGACCCAACAGTTTCCATTCAACCATTTGCGCAAGGCCCCAACTTCATCGCCAACGCACGCTGGCTGACCGGCATTGCGCTGGTTTCATGTGTCGCCGCTTGCGGAGGAGGAGGTGGTGGTAGCGGCTCATCGCCGGCGGCCCTGGCTTCCTCCGCCTTGGCTTCCTCTGGCTCCTCTGCGTCGGCGGATGCGGGTTCCGCGACAATGTCGGCGTCTGCCGCATCGGCATCGAACAGTGCATCGTCGTCCTCATCGTCCTCATCGGCTGCCGCGAGTGTCGGCACCCAATGGGGCACCGTCAGCGAGCCTGCATTGCCAAGCTCGGCCGCAGTGTGCGCCACACTCGCAGCCCGGCTGAGTCCGGTGAATGATTCGCTCGACGCTGCCGACGGCAATGCCTCGACCTCGCAGCCCGATGCCCAGCGCATCCAGGGCGCCATAGACGCCTGCCCCACGGGCCAGGCCGTGAAGCTGGTGCAAGGCAGCTCCGGCGAAGCGGGTTTTCTCAGCGGCCCGCTGCAACTGAAGGCCGGCGTGACGCTGTGGATCGACAGCGGCGTGACGCTCTTCGGTTCACGCAACCCGGCGGACTACGACAACGGCCCCGGCACCTGCGGCACTGCGACCTCGTCGGACGCCAATGCCTGCGATCCGCTCATCAGCGTGAACAGCGCGACCAACAGCGGCATCGTGGGTGACGGCACGATCGATGGCCGCGGCGGCAGCCTGCTCACCAGCGGCCCGAACGCGGGCCTGCGCACCTGGTGGGACGTGGCCTACCAGAACAAGACCTCCGGCCTGAACCAGCAGAACCCGCGAATGATCCAGGTGAAGAAAGGCAGCGCCTTCACGCTCTACCGCATCACGGTGCAGAACTCGCCGAACTTCCACATCGTGACCAGCGGCGTGAAGGGCGTGACCGCATGGGGCATCAAGATCCTGTCGCCGAGCCTGGTCTACACAAGAGCCGGCTATGCCTGCCCTGCGGGAACGACGCCGGACGCGGTAACGCCGGCCACCTGCTTCACGCCCGACACGGTGAAGAACACCGATGGCTTCGATCCGGGCCAGTCGAGCCAGGTGCTGCTGGCCCACTCCTACATCAGCGTCGGAGACGACCACGTGGCAGTGAAGTCGCACAGCGGTCCGGCTTCGAGGCAGCTGACCTTTGTGCACAACCACTTCTACTATGGTCACGGCATGTCGATCGGCAGCGAAACCGATGCGGGCCTGAGCCAGCTTGCGGTCAACGACCTGTCCATCGACGGCTTCGACAGCGTCAACGGAGGCGGCTTGCGCATCAAGTCGGACTCGTCGCGCGGCGGTTCGGTCGACAACGTGAGCTACAGCCAGGTCTGCATGCGCAACGTGCGCCGGCCGCTGGTGTTCGATCCGTTTTACAGCGGCTCGACCGGCAGTCTCTATCCGTCTTTCGCCAACATCTCGATCAGCGACTTGCACAACCTGGGCAGCAACAAGTACGGCGGCGGCCTGCTCACCTTCGTCGGGTACGAGCTCAATGGACAGAAGAACCCGCTGACCATCTCGCTGGACAACGTGGTGTTCGACGGCACCCAGCCGACCTTCGAGGCCGGGCATAGCGGCGGCCCCCAGCCCGCGGCCACGCATTTCAGCTTCGGGCCGGGCGCGGTGAGCTTTGCATCGGCCATCACCGAGTCGGCGGCGAAAGACGTCACGGTCACCGGCCCGCCCGGGAACTCGACGGCCATCGATTGCAGCTCGGCCTTCGTTCCACTGAGCTCGGTGCTCGCGAGTTCGCCGATCTGATTGGCGGTCGGTGTTGTGTTGCAATCGCATTTTTTCAAAGTGCAGGCAGCAGACGCCATGAGTACGCCCTGTTGGATTTCGGTGGGGCGACGGGCGTGGAGTTGATCGCAGGCGAACATCCACAACGGTCCGGAGTCGACAAGCCCGTGCTGCAGGCGATTTACGCGCTGACTTCCGCCGAGTGACACCAATTCGTGATGAATCATGCGTTGGAGGGTTTTCACCATGCATCTGCGTGATGCACTCTTGAGAGCTCAGTTGAAGTAGCAGTTTCCGAAACATCGATACGACGCTGGCCCCAACGCCAAGCGCCTGCACTCCGCGCTCGGCTATCGTCCACCCGACGAATTCGAATCCAAACTCGCTCGGCAGGTGGCTTAATTCGGACGAACCCGATGGTCAGCCGCAGAGGTTCACTCCACTCGCATCTCGAAAAGAGTACCTTTTATTTTGTAGAAATTCAGCGCACTTTCTTTTGGTTTTGATCGCGTCTAAAGTGAAACAACAGGAAAAAAGCAAGCCAAGGAAGCAACCAAATTAACGAGACATTTTTGCTCGTTCCTCTGCAGCGCTCGCCTCGTGGCTGCGACGGTGGGTTGGTGAGGCTGGCGGTTGAAGTTGTGTGCCTCTGTCTGATCGCATTGCACGGTTGCCGGATATTGTCGATTCGGCCGGAGGCACGTTTCGCTGGCTGCTCGAACATCCACAGGCAAGGATCTTGAGGGCATTTTCTCCAATGCTTGTTGAATTCCGCAGATCTCTGACCCTGGGATCAGTCCTGACTGAAAAGAAACGCCACGCACAAAGTGCGTGGCGCCGAAGACCGGTCAAAGGGAGGAGGGAGGAGGAGGCTGACCGGCCGGTGCAAAGTGTACCGGCCAGCTATCAGGTATGTGCCGGCTCCACCGTCAGCTTGAAGCCCAGCGCGTTGATGACCTTGAACAGGGTATCGCTGCTGGGTGCCCTTTCTCCCGAGAGGCTCTTATACAAGCTCTCGCGGGAGAGACCCGTGTCCTTGGCGAGTTGGGCCATGCCTCGCGCGCGCGCAATGGCGCCCAGCGCTCCAGCAAGCTCGGCCGGGTCGTTGTCATCCACCACCTGGCGCAGGTACTCCACCATGTCTGCCTCGCTGGCGAGGTAGTTGGCGATGTCAAATGGACGGGTCTTGATCTTGCTCATTTCGCAACTCCAGAGCCATCTTTTTGGCTCGTTCAATGTCGCGCTGCTGGGTCGACTTGCCGCCACCACCCAGCATGACGATGATGGCCCCATCCTGCTCAATGAAATACATGCGCCAGCCGGGGCCAAAGAACTCACGCATCTCGGAAACACCTTCATCGACGGGCTCTACGTCGCCGAGGTTCCCTCGGCGTGCTTTGTCGAGCCGACGGGCCAGTCGGATGCGCGTCATGCCATCCTTCAGACCCGCAAGCCACTCGGAGAACTCATCGGTTTCGATGACCGTGAACATGGAGGTATTGTAGCCGGAAGGATACAGCCATGCAACCGCCACTCCAAGTGGTCCGACTGGAGAGAGGCGGCATTTCACCGCGCCTCGACACGCTCGCTGGCTCGATCAAGCGAGCTGGTGCGATGAGCAAAGCGTACCAATTTACGGAAAGGACGATCACCCACCCTGACCCTCGTCGATGGGGCTGGAGGCCGCGGCGGGCAAGGACAAGGTCGCGGAAATCCTGCCGTCGATGGGGTCGGAGGATTTCGGCGCGTTCGGCACCACGGGCGTGCCGGTGGTCTTCTGGATCCTCAACGCCTCGCCTTATCCGGACCGCGCCGGCCCGACGAACCACTCGCCGCTGTTCACCATCGGCGAATCTGAGATGCGTATCGGGGTGCGGGCATTGACCGGCGCACCTGACGCGCGCCAGTGACACTTCGCCCTGAAAGTTCGTGGCGTGACGTTTGGGAACGTTCTTCACAGTAACGATGTACGCGGTGGCACATGGCCGGCCGTTGGACACGCATCAGGGCTATTTCTCGCCCTTCAGGAGATGAAATGACTTTTCCCCGAGCTGCTCTCAAGCTGGTTGCCGCAGGCTTCGTCGCTGCCGGTGCCTTGTTCATCGCCGCATCGGCCAATGCGGGCACGAGCTGGTCCATTGGCGTCGGCGTCCCCGGCCTGGTCGTGAGCGAGCCCGCACCGGTCTACTACGAGCCCGCGCCTGTTTACTCGCGCCCGGCCCCGACCTACTACCAACCCGCGCAGCCGGCATACTCCGTCCCGGCACCCGTCTACTACGAGCCTGGATCCCGCTGGGAAGAACGTCGCGCGGAGCGTTGGGAAGAGCGCCGCGCAGAGCGCCGTGAATGGCGTCGCCGGCAATGGGAGCGCGAGCAGTACAGGCGTTATTACGAGGATCGCGACTGATTAGTGCAAGCGCAGGCAACGTCGATCGGTACGAATCTGCCGAGGCGCTATTGCGCCGCGAAGATCGAACTGCGGCGTACTCAACGTACGCCGTTAACCCTCCTCACACTGGCTCGCTTCCGGGCATCGAACGGCGGGCCCTTGCCATCTATCGCGCCCGCCTGACTGTCGGGCTGCATTCAAGACCAGCGTCGCAGACGCCGCGATTTGCGCCGTCATCTGATCATTGAGCCCTGTACGGAGCGTAGGGGGTAGGCTCCAAAGGAACCACTCTACAGATACTGCGGTGAAAGCAACGCCTGTTATGAGCAAGGACATGAACTCCATTTTTCTTACCTTCACTGAAACACGCTGCGAGCAACGGGGAAGTCTGCATCTCTTTCGCACACTCGCCTACCCACTATTTGGCGTAGCCCATACCTGATTGAGCATGCTCACGATGAGAATGCGCATGATTCACGTCCTCTTCATCAAGGAGTAATTAACCGAATCGCGCTACTTTGAATGTTGCCTTGCGCCATGTACCTATGACCTTCATGTTTCGTAACGTCGTAATCCCCGCAACCGTTGATTTGCACTTCGAGAAGTAATTCACGAATCGAGCATGTGTGCAAGAAAAATGCACGAGCGCAAGTCCAAGTGCGTCCAGATACTCGCGTGGAAGGCTTTCACACATGAAAGAACCGGGAATGACCAGTGGGCAGAACACATACAGTGCCAGTGGACTCATCTGCACGATGGAGATTCCCATCCTGACGAGGAATGAGAACTACAAGTACCTCCCCGTTGTTGCCACCTTTCGGTGGCTGCCAGGCGAAAGCGTGAATGACTGGGTCATGCCCAATGGTAGACCGCGCAGTGACAGGGAACTCGCGGCCGAGATCCTGATTTCGATTCGTCGTGTACAGGAGGCAGGGAGTTCTTCACCATCGCGAAAGCTCAGCGTTTCGCACGTCCTCGAACTGGACCGCGCCGCCGCACTGG
Organism: Variovorax nivicola; assembly: GCF_051216475.1. NCBI lineage: Bacteria > Pseudomonadati > Pseudomonadota > Betaproteobacteria > Burkholderiales > Comamonadaceae > Variovorax > Variovorax nivicola. The sequence continues at coordinate 47,691 of NZ_JBPJZK010000018.1, forward strand.
TGGTCTCGACGTTTCTATCGGCTCTGCCTCGACTCGGCGAACCCGCTCTCGATACCAGGCAGCAACGATTTGCTGAGGGCGAAAGGGAGTTTTCTCTACGACCCCTGTCGTATGGAGTTCAGGAGATCTGGCCGTGGAACTCAAAATCTACTCGCGTCACCTGACCGCTTCCTGGAAGGTGGTGCTGCTGCCTATCGATAGGTCAAGAGTTTCCGTCACGCATCACGTCGCTCTACCAAGGAGTTCATTCATGTCCGCACGCACTCTCAAGAACAAGGTCGTCGTCATCGCCGGAGGTGGCAAGAACCTCGGCGCCCTCATCGGCCACCAGATGGTCGACGGCGGCGCCCGCGGCGTCGCCATTCACTACAACAGCGACGCCTTGCGCGCCGACGCCGAGAAAACAGCCGCCGCGCTCAAGGCCAAGGGCGCCGACACGCTGCTGGTGCAGGGTGATCTCTCGGTGGTCGACAACAGCGTGAAGCTGTTCGACCAGGCCGTGAAGCATTTCGGGCAAGTCGACATCGCCATCAACACCGCCGGCGTGGTCATCAAGAAGCCGATCCTCGACGTCACCGAGGCCGACTACGACAAGAGCTTCGACGCCAACGCCAAGGCCGCTTTCTTCTTCATCCAACAGGCTGGCCGCACGATGGCCGATGGCGGCAGCATCGTCACGCTGGTGAGCTCGCTGCTGGCGGCCTACACGCCGTTTTATGCGATCTATCCGGGCTCGAAGGCGGCGGTGGAGCACTACACGCGCGCCGCGTCGAAGGAGTTCGGCGAGCGCGGCATCTCGGTCAACGCCATCGGCCCCGGCCCCATGGACACGCCGTTCTTCTACGGGCAGGAGAGCAAGGAGGCCGTCGAGTACCACAGCAGCGCCGCCGCGCTCAGCAAGTTCTCGAAGAAGGGCCTGACCGACATCGAGGACATCGCCCATCGTGCGCTTCCTTGTCACCGAAGGCTGGTGGATCACCTGGCAGACGATTTTTGCCAACGGCGGCTACACCACACGCTGATTCACGCGCTGATCCGACCGATTGACCGGCGTTGCCGTCAAGATGAGCGGCAAGACGAAGGCATTTTGCGAATACAAACAAGCAAGCATTAGCAGTGCTGTTGAATTTCGGCCCTCGATGCCGATTAAGGTGCTCGTCGCGAGGTCCCCGGAGCTGTTTGGCGGTTTCGTGATCGCGTCATTGCGCACGGCACACGATGCCGTTGCGCTTTTCGCGCTGGTGCGGTGCTTCATTGCGCCACCGTCTGCGGCATCGAACGGAAGATTCGAGCCATCCGCACGATGTTGCTCGCAGTCATCGTCAACTTGAACTGCTGGTCCACGCGCTGGAGCCCGCGGTAGACCGTCTGCCGGATGCGCCCCACCGTCTTGCCCCAGCCGAAATGCATCTTCGATGCGCTTTCGCTTCGTCTGGCTCACTGCGTAACCGGGATGTCGGGTCGTCCTCGCATCGATTGCGCTGCCGCCCCAGCGCGTCGCATAGCTGGCCACATGCGGCGTGACGCGCCGCTCGCGGCACGCCTGCACGAAGTCGCGTGTGTCGTAGGCCTTGTCCGCGGCAATTGTTCTTGGGTGCTTGCCCGGTAGCGTATCCAGCGCCGCAGCACGCTCGCCGTAGTCATCGGCGTGCGTGACCACCGCGCCCACCACCAAGCCCGATCTGTGCTCCATCAGCACATGGCCTTGGTAAGCAAGGATGCGTGCCTCGTCAGTTGCTCAACAGCGCTGCACACATTGGCACGCGTGCAATTCGGCGATCAATGCACAGGACTTTTCGTTGGCACTCGAGTGGCAGGCTTGCACCAAGTGCTCCAGGATCGACTCAAGCTGGCGCAATTCAGCCAACTCGGCGCGCACGTCCACAAGCTTGCGTTCGGCCAACTCACGCGCTTGGGCGCAATCCGTCTTGTCGTCCAGCCTGAGCAGGCCCGCGATTTCGTCGAGGCTGAAGCCAAGGCGCTGGGCGTACCTGATGAAACGCATGCGCCCAAGGTCGTTTTCTCCGTAGCGCCGGATACGACCCTGGAGGCGTTGCGGCTCCGGCAGCAGGCCCTTGCGCTGATAGAACCTGACCGTCTCCACCCCGACACCCGAGACCTCGGCAAATGCACCAATGCTTAGGCTGTCAACGTGGTGATTCATTTGGCTTGACTCCGTACTTCGGTACGGAACTAATCTTACTTCAGTGGAAACAGTTTGAAACCTAAATCATCGTGATCAACTACCTCGTGGCTGTTCCCCGGCCAATGCCGTCCACAAGCGCCCCCGTACGTTCCAGGGATGAGGCCATGGAGGAAGCGGTGTCGATTTCGGCGCTCGCCCGCCATCGCCCGACGTCGCACGAGGACGAGGACGATGATCGGTACCTGCCATGCAGGCCAAAGGCGCCAGCCGTTGCGCTGCCCGCGCTGTGCTTCGCAGACATCGACGCCGCCCAGTACATTGGTATCGAGATCGAGGCCTTTCCTCTGACTTCCTTTGCTTCTTCCGGCGCAGACAATGGCGAATGGCTGGAAATTCCCAATTCGGCAGGCGTGCGCACCGTCCCGATGTATTTGGTGCTCTTGCGAAACAGATCTGGCGTCGCCGAGCGGATCGCCGATTTCGCCACCTGTGTCGAGGCAGTCGACTATGCCGAATCCATCATCGCGCTTCAGTTGAATCGAGGATTTCACTGGACGCGAAGCGGCAGGATCTTTGATATTTACTGCGTCACTGGGCGCCTGGGCGATTCGCTGTTCCTGGGCAAGGAATCAATGCCCGGTATGCCTCGGTGGGTTAGGAATCCGGCCGATGCCATGCAGTTCAACTGCGGTATTGAGGAGGAGAAGATGCCCAAGTCCTTCTTGCCGGACGGCCAGTTTGACAAGCGCTCCTGGCTGGCCGCCAAGGTTCTTTTTGAGCGAGCCCGAAAAGCGGAAGTTGCCTCTTCGACAACAGTCATCATCAAGACCGAGCCGAAACATCGATTCGCCCCGTCGTTCGCACAGGTCCAAGTGGACGAAGAACTCTGCGTCGAGATCATGCGTCTGCAACGGTTGTGCATTGACAGAGAACTCGGCGAGGTTCGCCTGGACATTGCTCCGTTGAGATGGGGCCCTGATGATGCTCGCACGGATCTGGCACTATTTCGCGATCAGTTGATCGTCACCCAGACCGCTTTCCAGTTCGCGGTGCAGTCAGGCGCATTGTGTGGCCGCGTCAAGACCTGCGCACAGAACATCGTCGCTTTTATTCGGTCCGTAGACACGCATCGCCCCGAGCAGGGCGTGTTGTTGATGGAAGAGGAAGACGACCGCGTCACTTCGGCGAATGACAATAGCGAAGACGTGACCTGATACCTCTGCATGTGCGGACGTCGCAGCCAACGCGACCACACCTTTGGCGCAGCGGCTGCGCCTCGCAGACCGACTTCTAGAGAGCTTGCGACGCCACACTCAACTGATAGCCCCGTGTCCGGATCGACTGCAGTTCCAGGCCATGCAGGTCAGCGCGCAGCCGAAGCTTCTGCCGCAGGCCCGACAGGTTCATGTCCAGCGATCTCGAGTTCGACTGGCGGCCCTGTTCCCAGACCACCGAGCGCAACCAATCGCGAGTCAGAGGACGGCCCATGTTTCGAAAGAACTCCACGGCCAGGTCAAACTCGATGGGCTTCAGCTTGACTTCGTCGCCGGCCACTTCCGCCGTGTTCAAGCGCAGGTCGAAACGGTAGGCACCCCATTCGACAAGCGGCGCGGCCACAGGCATCTGTTGGTCTTGAAGGCATGACGCCATCAACTGGTACGTTCCGCTGAGCGATCCGGGAGTCACGATGACGGCATCGGCCACGCCTCCATGCAGGATCGACAGTTCTCGGGCATGGCTCCTGGAAGTGCTCACAATCATGGGAATGTCGATTCCCAGAAACTCTCGCAATTGGGCGATGAGAAACTCCCCCCAGTCGAGATTGTCCAGGCAGGCCAGCACCAACGCTTCGAAGCGCGGCTCTGGTGCGAGGCATTCCTGCAGCAAGTCCTTGACGCAGGTGAAAGCCACTGGCACATAGCCCAGCCGCCGGATCGCTCGGCGCATGCGTTTCCTGGTGCACAAGTCGGGGTCGAGCACGGCAATGCGAGAGGCATTGAGCTCATGCAGCGGTGCTGCTGGCCGCATCAAGGTCTCCACGAAGCCGACAAACGATGAAGAGAGATCATTCTGATTCTGCATCGAAACTAGGGATGGTCTTATATGGGCGCCTCCCGGATTGCAAGAACTCGTGTGTGTGAAGAATCAGGAGGCAGGGCTGCAGTCTTATATCCGGCCTGTTGTGCAGGCGGATATGCCTGCTGGCCCTGATGGTTTTCGCTGACGAGGTTCCCATCTGCAGATCGAGCTCTTCGCTCTTAATCCCTATCGGAGTGTCCCCGTCCCGGTCCAACCTGTCTGTCCCTTCACGCGTGTGGTCGCTTGCTCTCCTTCAAAGCGGTCGTCTATCAATCCTTGTCAGTGCGCGGGCTGCCACGCTTCAGGGCGCCAGGCTTGTCCGCGTGCCAGTACAGCCCAGATCGTTCGCGCCAGCTTGTTCGCTACCGCGGCAACAGCCACGCTATAGGGCCGCCGCTGCAACAGTGCTGTCACCCATGGCCATGTCGAGCTGTCCTTTGATCTGATTACGACGGCTCGAGCACCGTGCATCAGCAGCGTTCGCAGGTAGGCATCGCCACGTTTGCTGATGCCGAGCTGCCTGACCCGTCCACCCGTGCCAGTTTGGCGCGGAACCAAGCCGACCCATGCGGCAAACTCCCGAGCATCCTTGAATGCCGACGGCGTGCCCATGCTGGCGACCACGGCCGTCGCCGTAAGAAGACCAATGCCGGGGATTTCGGCGACGGCCTTGCATGCCGGTATTTCTCGCATCTGCTGCGAGAGCCGTCGCTCGATGAGGCCGATGTCAGCCTGCAGCTGCCGGACTCGCCTGATCTGCTCATCCAGACTGTCCACGAGCATCGCTGGCAGCCAAGCATGTGTCCTACGTTATCGCCGCATTTGCGGTGGTGCTGGTGATACAGGCGTGGGATTTCATGAAGGCCGTTCAGACGGTGCGAGTCGTTGCTGTTGAAGGTTGGGCAGATGCGCGCCCGGATCGACTGGCCCAACTGGAGGCCGTCATTGAATGCACTGACGGGCGTGATGGCTCGAACTTGTTTCTTGTGGCCGATTGCGCCATGAAGGCGGGTGGTGAAAGCCTGCGTGCCGTTGTCGCAGCGGCCGAGGATCGAGCCGATTCGGCCATGTCCTTTCCACTGTCCCTCTTTGCGCGCTGATCGCGGGGGCGTACCCGTTGCGTTTCAGAGGAGCGTTGTTGGAGCTGGCAGGTTGGCCGGCAGCCGGGACACGGCATATTGAGCATCGTCGGGGGGCGGCAGCGCTGGGGCGGTTTTCAAGTTCCTATAATTCTCTATAATCAACTGTAATTCGATGTATTCGCCCCTTTCGGGGCTATCTTGGTGCGGCCTCATGTGGCTGGAGGTCCCTTCATGCCAAACCCCGTTTTTCATCGTACTCAGCTTGCCGAGCAGATGGTCAAAGCCATCATGGCCTCTGCCGTGGGATCCGCATCGGCTTCTGGGCTGTTTCTGGCTGCCCCAAGGCGGACGGGCAAGTCGACTTTTGTGCGTGAAGATCTGCGGCCGGCACTACAAAATGCCGGCGCGATCGTGATGTACGTTGACCTGTGGGCCAACAAACAGGCCGACCCAGGCACGGTGATCGTCGCCGCAGTGCGTGCGGAGCTCTCCAAGCACGACGGCATTGTGGCCCGCCTGGCGAAGTCTGCGGGCCTCGAAAAAGTCACGGTGGGCGGCGTTGCCTTCTCGCTCGATCGTGTGGGTCTGGGTAAGGAAGTCTCTCTGAGCGGGGCGCTGGCGGCACTGTCGGACGAGACGAAAAAACCGATCGTCTTGCTTATTGACGAAGCTCAGCACGCGATCACCACTGAAGCCGGATACGACGCGCTGTTCGCACTCAAGGCCGCGCGTGACGAACTCAACAGCAGCGCACATCATGGCCTGCGGATCGTGGCCACCGGCTCGAATCGCGACAAGCTCGCGATGCTGCGCAACAGTAAAGACCAGGCGTTCTTCGGGGCACCGCTAGTCAGCTTCCCGGTGCTGGGGTTGGACTACGTCGAGTGGTTCTGCCACGGCGTGGCTCTACCGGGCTCACTGGATCCAACGGAAGTGATGAAACTCTTCGAGCGCGCGAGCTTCCGGCCCGAGATCATAGGGGCCGCCGCTGATACCTTGCGCTTCGATTTCGGCCTCCATCCGGCGAATGTCGGTCCTGCCTTCGCGAAGGCAGTCGACGAGCAGATCGAGGAAGCCGACGTTCAGACTCTGAGGGTCATTCACGCGCTGACGCCGCTGCAGTCGGCGGTGCTGCGCGTTCTCGCCTCGGAGGGGGAGAATTACGCACCGTTCGAAGCCAGCACCATGCAGAGTTACCGCGCGGTACTCAAGGCGATTGCGCCCGACGAGACCGTGACGCCGGAGGTCTCGAACGTACAGCAGGCGCTCGTTGCGCTTCAGGAGAAGTCGCTCGTATGGAGGGAGAAGCGGGGCGTGTATTCCCTCGAGGAAAGTACAACTGCAGAGCTACTGCGTCGTCACGGATTGCTTGACGGTCATTGATTCCAGAATCTTGGGCGTGAGCGTCCAGTCCGACCATCTTGAAAGCCGGTTCGGAGCATAGGAGCCTCGAGTCCACTTCAACTCTTGGTGGACACGTGAACACTATCCCCGATCAACAAGCCGGCAGTGGCCGGCGGCGTCGCATGCACAGTGACGAGTTCAAGGCCGGTGCGGTGGCGGCCTGCGCGCAGCCTGGCATGTCGATGGCCGCAGTGGCAATGGCTCACGGCATCAACGCCAACCTTCTGCGGCGATGGGTGCACGAGGCCGAGATGAAGCCAAGAAGCGAGGTCGTGCGCGCAGACGTCGTGGATGCAGCCAAGGCGCAAGAGCCCAAGACCGTCTTCGTGCCGGTCAGCTTGCCGACACCGGCGCCACCTGCTCAGGCCCCAGACATTCGCATCGAGCTGCGGCGTGGGCCCACGACGGTCACGGTGACCTGGCCGGCAGGTGCCGCCAGCGACTGCGCGGCCTGGATGCGCGAGCTGCTTCGATGATCCGCATCGACGCGATGTGGCTGGCCGCCGACCCCATCGACATGCGCGCCGGCGCCGACCGCCTGTTGGCGCACGTCGTGCAAGTCTTCGGTGCAGCGCACGCTCACCACGGCTACCTGTTCGCCAACGCCCGCGGCACCCGCATCAAGCTCCTCGTGCACGACGGCTTCGGCGTCTGGTGCGCGGCACGCCGGCTCAACGCGGGCCGCTTCGCGTGGGTGGCGGCCACCACGACATCGCCCATATCCTTGTCGCTCACCAACGCGCAGTTCGATGCGCTGGTCCTCGGCCTGCCGTGGGAACGACTGCCAGAATTGAGCACCATCACGCGGGCCTGACAGCAACATCGACGCTGGCACTCGACAGCGCCAGCGTCGATGCAATTCGTGCTTGCTCCGATGCGCTGCATGCGGGGTCCTGGCACCATGCCGTGATGCTCGGCACGCACGATCTTCCCCCGCTCAACCTGCAGGCACTCCCGCCCGAAGCGGCGGCCTGGGTCGCCCGTTGGCAGCATGCTGAACAGCAACTCGCCTTGCGTGACCAGGCTCTTGTTGATCGCGACATCGAGCTGGGCCAAGCCAGGGATCTCCTGCAGCGCAAGGACCGCGACATCGCCTGGCGCGATGCCAAGATCGAGAAGATCACCTTCGAGTTGGCTCGCCTGAAGCGCTGGAAGTTCGGCGCCAGCTCCGAGGCGATGAACGCCGACCAGCGACGCCTGTTCGAGGAGACGATCGCCGAGGACGAGGCGAGCCTGCGTGCGCAGCTGGAACAGCTGCGAAGCGAAGCCGCCGCGACCACTGTCGACGTCAAGCCGAAGGCCGCGCCGCGGCGACCACGCCGTCAGCAACTGCCCGAGCACCTGCGTCGCGTCGAACACCGTCATGAGCCCGAGAGCACCGACTGTCCCGAGTTCGGCTGCGGTCGCCCGATGACGCGCATCGGCGAGGACATGAGCGAGCGGCTGGACATCGTGCCGGCCGAGTTCTTCGTGCATCGCTACATCTACGGCAAGTGGGCCTGCCGCTGCTGCCAGATCCTCAAGCAGGCGCCGTCCATCCCGGAACTGATCGAGGGTGGCATGGCCGCTAGCGGCCTCATCGCGCACACGCTCATCAGCCGTTGCGTCGACCACCTGCCGTACTACCGGCAAGAGGCGATCAACGCCCGCAGCGGTGTCCACACGCCACGTTCCACGCTGGCGGCTTGGGCCGGCCAGGCTGGCGCGGCGCTGGAGCCGCTCTACGAGATGCACAAGGCCTTCGTCCTCGCGTGCCGGGTCCTGCATGCCGACGAGACGCCGGTGGCGCTGCTCGATCCCGGTGCCGGCAAGACGCGCAAGGCCTACGTCTGGGCCTACGCGAGGAGCTGGCACGACGCCATGCCCGGCGTGGTCTATGAGTTCTGCCTGGGCCGTGGCGCGCAGTACCCGAAGGCCTTCCTCGCGGGCGACGTGCGACGGGGCCGAGCGCGCTGGTCCGGAACGCTGCTGACCGACCGCTACGGAGGCTACGACAGCGTGCTCGACCCGCGCATCCATGCTGACCGCATCGGCGCGGCTTGCGTCGCGCATGCACGCCGCAAGTTCGAGGAACTGGCGCGCGCCGGCACGAGCCCGATCGGCGACGAGGCGATCCGTCGCTATGCGCGGATCTATGCGGTCAAGGCCGAACTCAAGGGCATGAGCGACGGCGAGCGCAAGTCGCAGCGGCAGCAACTCGCCAAGCCGCTGTGGGCCAAGCTCAAACAATGGCTCGAACTCGAACGACGGCTGGTCGCGGGCGGCGGCACCGCGGCGGGCGCCATCGACTACACGCTCGGCCACTGGACCGCGCTGACGCACTACCTGGAGGACGGTGCAGTTGCGATCGACAACAACCACCTGGAGCGGCAGATCAAGCCTTGGGCAATGGGGCGCTGTAATGCGAAGTGCGCTTTTATGCGAAGTCGGGATGTCGATACTGCAATCAGGCCGAGGGACAGGGAAGAGCTTGCGCCCATGATGGCTTTGCATAATCACAGTGCCTGCAGGAACG
>NZ_JBPJZK010000019.1:0-54667 GCF_051216475.1 Variovorax nivicola
TTGGTGTCCATCAGGTCTCTCGGTTGCCAGGGCATGGGGCTCTTCCTCGGTCGTCTCGACCTCGAAAGTGTTTCCTATGTCCGCGCACACCTGTTTCCAAGGTCCCCGGTCCATACAGCGAAGCAAAAGAAAGTGAGTCGGCCGCCGGGCCGAGACCCGGCCCCGGAAAGAAAAATCTCACCGAGCGTGAGTAACCCCCCCATCCACAACCAACGTAGACCCCATCACATAGTCCCCAGCCCGGGAAGCAAGGTAGATAGCAGCCCCAGCCATGTCCTCAGGCACACCAATGCGCCCCGCCGGAATCCGCTCCTTCACCTCATCCCCATGGTCCCGCGCCAGCTTGTTCATGTCCGACGCAAACGCCCCAGGCGCAATAGCACTAACCACGATCCGATCCTGCGCCAACCGCAGCGCCATCCGCCGAGTCAACTGAATCAGCCCAGCCTTGCTCGCCGCATACGAATAAGTCTCCTGCGGATTGACCGAAATCCCGTCGATAGAAGCGATGTTGATCACCTTCGCAAGATGATCCGTCGCAGCCTTCTTCAGCATCGGCGTCAACGCCTTGGTCAAAAAGAACGGCGTCTTCAGGTTCAGGTCCACCACCTTGTCCCATCCACTCTCGGGAAACTCTTCATAAGGCGCGCCCCAGGCCGCACCGGCGTTGTTCACGAGGATGTCCAGCGAGCCTTCGTGCTTCGAATAGGCATCGACCAGCGCCTGCGCACCTTCGAGCGTCGACACGTCCGCCGGCAGCGACACGCAATGCCCGAAGGCCGACAGCTCTTTCGCTGTCTCGTCGCAAGCCGCGGCCTTGCGAGCCGAGATGTACACGCGCGCGCCTTGGGCCAGGAAGCCCTCGGCGATCATGCGGCCAATGCCGCGCGAGCCGCCGGTGATCAGCGCCGTGCGGCCCTTCAGCGAGAAGAGTTGGGTGGTGTCCATGGTGTGGGTGTCTCCTGAATGACTGATTGATCGGCAAGGCAAATCCAGGAAACGAGCTTAGTGCGCGCCGCGCCGCGCGCGCGTCACCTCGGTGTCAGCGACAGGCTCCGGGGGCTGGTGAAGCTGCGCAGGTCGCCGGTCACCGGGTCGAGAAAAGCCAGCGATCGGGCCAGCAGCTGCAAAGGCTTGCCGAAGTCGTCTGCACCCTCAGGCAGCAGCACTGGGTAGATCGGGTCGTTCACTATCGGCATGCCCAGCGCCATGCAATGCACGCGCAGCTGGTGCTTGCGGCCCGTGATCGGCGAGAGCTTCAGCAGCGCGTGGCCGTCGCGCATCTCCTGCACCTCGATGCGGGTTTCGGAGTTGGGCTCGCCGGGCTCTTCCCGCACGCGCATGAAGTGCTCGTCGTCGACCAGCCGGCTGCGATAAATCTCGGGCACCGACGACACGCCCTCGCGCCACGGCACGATGGCCTCGTAGTGCTTGGCGATGCGGCGCTCGGGAAACATCGCCTGGTAGGCGCCGCGCGTGGCGTGCCGCACCGAGAACAGCACCAGCCCCGAAGTGCTGCGGTCGATGCGGTGCATAGGCACGAGCTCGTCGAGCTTCAGCTTGCGTTTGAGGCGCACCAGCAGGCTTTCCTGCAGGTATTTGCCGGTGGGCGTGACGGGCACGAAGGGGGGCTTGTCCACGACAAGCAGTTCGTCGTCCTGGAACAGGATCTGCTCTTCGAAGGGGATGCGTACCTCGTCGTAGAGCGTGCGGTAGTAGTACACGCGCAGCGGCGACTCGTAGCGGCGCATCGCGGTCACGGGCACGCCGTGCTCGTCGATGACGTCGTTCGCTTCGATGCGTTCGAGCCAGGCCTCGCGCGTAATCGCGGGAAAGCGCTCTATCAGGAATTCGGCAATGGTCGGCCAGGGGCCGGAAGACAGGCCGACGCAGCTCGGGCCTACGCCGTCGCGCGTGGGTAGCGGCAGCTGCGGCGGTCGGCGCCGGGTCATGGCGATGAAGATGCTTGCTGCAGCAACGACAGCGCTTGGGCGAACGTCGGGCGCGCGGTGGGGTCGGGCTGCAGGCAGCGGTCTTTCAGTGCGGCCACCGATGCGGGCACCGCGTCGATGCAGCGTTCGAGCAGCTCTTCCAGCAGGCAGCCAAAGGCGCGCATCTCCAGCGCCTGGAACGCGCGCGCCTGTGCCGCGTCGAGCGCGCCGGTCATCCAGGCCGCGCCGAAGTCGCCGAGCCGGCCACCGCGTTGTGCGTGCCACAGGATGTTGTGTGCGTAGAGGTCGCCGTGAAGAATCCCTCGCGCATGCAGGTGCTGCATGGCCGAGGCGATGTCGCGGGCAATGCGCAGTGCCACGCCGGACGTCCACCGTGCTTCTTCGGCATAGACGTCGCGCGTGCATGAAGCGAGGCTCGGTGGCCCTGCGAGCGTGACGAATGACGGATCGACCAGCGCCATCACGAGGCCTTCCGTGCCTTCGGGATGGCCGTCGATGCGGCTTTGCGCAGCGATCAGCGTGGGGTGCATGCCTGCTGCGATGCAGGCGGCCATTTCACTGTGCGGCCAGCCGTCGCTGGTGACGGAGCCCTTGAAGAGCTTGACCGCCACCTGCTGCGCTTTGCCGAGCGCGGCTTGATGGATCACACCCGACGCGCCTTCGCCGAGCTTCTGGCCCAGCGTCAGCTCGCGCCAGTCGATGTGCGGCACCGACTGCGCGGTGATCGCCGCATCCTCGGCCTGTGTGTCGAAGGGGTTGCCCGCGCAGGCTAGCCATGACAGGCGCGGCAGCGAGGGCAGCCACGCGGGCAGTGTCTCGAAGCGGTTGGCCGAGATGCGCAGCAGTTCGAGCTGCTTGAGCGCGGCCATCGACTGCGGCAACGTGCGCAGGCGATTGCCCGCCAGCATCAGCTTCTGCATCCGCGTGCATTCGCCGAGGGAGTCAGGCAGCTCTTCGATCTGGTTGTCGGTGAGGATCAGCCAACGCAGCGAGGCCGGCAGTGCTGCAGCCGGCACGGTGCGGATCTGGTTGGCCTTGAAGCCGACGATGTCGATACCGTGGCACTGGCCGATCGACTCGGGCAGCGTGGTGAACCGGTTGTCCGAGCAGAACAGCACGCGCAGCCTGTGCAGGCGGTTCAGATCGTCGGGCAGCGTGTCGAGCGCATTGCCCGACAGGTTCAGCACCTCGAGAGAATCCGCGAGGTCGAAAAGCTCGCGCGGAAACTCGGTGAGTCCGCACGAGAGATCTATTCTTTTTGCGCCTGCCAGCCGGCCCGCGCGCAGCTCAGCCAGCGTATCGTCCATCCGGGGAGTTTAGGCGGCCTTCGCGCCGAAGCGGTAGATGCCGTCCTTGCCCAGTTCGCGCTTCACCTGGCCGGAGAACCACAGCAGGTGCAGGTGGGCCACCGTTTCGCCCATGGCGAAGGTCATCTGGTGCAGGTCGAGCTCGCGCTTGAACAGGATCGGCAGGCCCTCGGCCGCGGTCAATGCGCGCACCGTGCAGGCTTCGAGCAGTTCCGCCAGGCGGTCGCGGTGGTGCTCCTGCAGCTGGTCGACGCGGCGGTGGATGCCCCGGAAGGGCTTGCCGTGCGAGGGCAGGCCCAGCGTGTCGGCGGGCAGCGCCTTGAACTTGTCGATGCTGTCGAGAAAGAGGCGCAGCGAGTTCGCCTCGGGCTCGCCCGCGTGAACGCTCACGTTGGTGGAAATGCGCGGCAGCATCATGTCGCCGCCCAGCAGCAGCTTCAGGTCGTCGCAGTACAGCGCGATGTGCTCGGGCGCGTGGCCGTAGCCGCTGATGCAGCGCCAGTCGTGGCCGCCGATGGTGACGATGTCGCCGTCGAGCATGCGCACGTAGCTTGCGGGCACCGACGGCACCATGTTCGCGTAGTAGTTGGTGCGCGCACTGATCTTGGCGATGGACTCGGGGTCGGTCAGGCCGTGCGAGGCAAAGAAGCGCGCCGCCGGTTCGCCGCCCGCCAGAGTGTCGCCGGCAGTGCTGAGCACGCGGGCCACGTGGTAGTCGGTCGAGCTGATCCACAGCGGCGCGTTCCAGCGCTGGCACAGCCAGTCGGCCAGGCCGATGTGGTCGGGATGCATGTGCGTGACGATGACGCGCAGGATCGGCATGCCCTGCAGCTGCGTCTCGAACACCTGCTCCCACTGCGCGCGCGCCTCGTCGCGGGCGATGCAGCAGTCGACCACCGTCCAGCCCTCGACGCCGTCGAGGGTGTCGCGCAGCAGCCAGAGGTTGATGTGGTCGAGCGCAAAGGGCAGCCGCATTCGAATCCAGCGCACGCCAGGCGCCACTTCCAGGGTTTCGCCGGGCTCGGGGAGCGTGTCGCCGAGGGGGTAGTGGAGTTCACGTTCGAGGAGGTTCATGTAAGATTGACGTTTACGTAAACGTCATGGAGTAGTGGCACCATTGTAGGGATCGCAGCGCAAACCTGCTGTCGCGCCCGTAACGCCCCTTCTCCAGACCATCGCCGCCATGCCTGCGCAAACCTTCACCATCAGCCAGCTCGCGAAGGAATTCGACCTCACGACGCGGGCCATCCGCTTCTACGAGGACATGGGCCTGCTCACGCCCGAGCGCGTCGGCTTGCAGCGCATCTACAGCGCGCGCGACCGCGCCCGGCTCACGCTCACGCTGCGCGCCAAGCGCCTCGGCCTGAGCCTGACGGAGGCAAAAGACATCCTCGACATGTACGACAGCCCGCGCGACACCGTGCCGCAGCTGGAAAAATTCCTCGGCGTGCTGGGCGTCCACCGGGCCCAGCTCGAGGCGCAACTGGCCGAGCTGCAAGCCAATCTCGCTGAAGTGCGGGAGCACGAAAAGAAGGGGCGGGCCACCCTTGCCAAGGCGCAAAAAGCGAAAGAGGTGAACAAGACCCGCAAGCCCGCCGAAGCCAGAGCCTGAAAAAACACGACTCATCGACAATAGCCGCCTATGTCCGACAACACCGATAACCTCGACGACCTCTTTGCCCACAACCGCGCCTGGTCCGCCCAGATGGAGCGCGACCGGCCCGGCTTCTTCACCAGCCTGGTCAAGCAGCAGACGCCACGCTACATGTGGATCGGCTGTTCCGACAGCCGCGTGCCCGCCAACCAGATCACCGGCCTGGAGCCGGGTGAAGTGTTCGTGCACCGCAACGTGGCCAACATCGTGGTGCACTCCGACCTCAATGCGCTCTCGGCGATCCAGTTCGCGGTCGAGCACCTGAAGGTCGAGCACATCATGGTGGTCGGCCACTACGGCTGCGCCGGCGTCAAGGCCGCACTGAGCGGCAAGCGCATTGGCCTGGCCGACAACTGGATCCGCCACATCCAGGACGTGCGCGACCGCCACAGCGTGATGCTCGAAAGCCTGCCGGAAGAAGCGCGCGTCGATGCGCTGTGCGAACTCAACGTGGCCGAGCAGGTGGTCAACGTGGCCGTCAGCACCGTCATGGTCGATGCATGGGCGCGCGGCCAGAAGGTGCGCATCCACGGCTGGACCTTCGGCGTGCACGACGGCCTGCTGCAGGACCTGGGCCTGAGCGTCGACGGCGCCAAGCCGCTCGACGCGGTGTATAAGGCCGCGGTGCAGCGCATCCGCTACAAGTGGAGCAAGCCCGGCGAAGTGATCCAGTCGCTGACGCTGCAGGGCACGCAGGTGAACCAGTCGGTGCAGGAGGCGCAGGCCATGACGCCGCAGCCCGAGGCCGACGGCACGGCCGACCCTGCCGCTACCTGAGCGACTAAACCGGCCCTCCACCAGCTGCCTGCCATGTTCCCGCAGCGCCTCGATTCGCCGCTGGCCTACGACATCGCGAAGGCGATGATGGACGGCTTCAACCGGCACTACCGGTTGTTCCGCGCCGAATCGGCACGTGCCAAGCACCGTTTCGAAACCGCTGACTGGCACGGCCAGCAGCGCGCGCAGCGCGAGCGCATCGAGTTCTACGACCTGCGCGTGAGCGAGGCCGTGGCCCGGCTCGAAAAAGAGTTCAAGGCCGGCGACCAACCGATGGACGTGTGGCACCAGGTCAAGCTGCACTACATCGGCCTGCTGGTGGACCACCACCAGCCCGAGCTGGCCGAGAGTTTTTTCAACTCGGTGACCACGAAGATCCTGCACCGCGCGTATTTCCAGAACGACTTCATCTTCGTGCGCCCGGCCATCAGCACCGAGTACATCGAGCCGCGCGGCGCGCCCACCTACCGGCCGTACTACCCAGAGCCCGACACGCTGGCCGACACCCTCGAGCAGATGCTCGACGACTTCGCATTGCTCGGCAGCTTCGCCAACAGGCGGCGCGATGCGGAGCGCGTGGCGCACGTCATCCTGAACCGCTTCCACCAGGTCAAGCTGCGCGCCAATTTCCAGCTGCAGGTGCTGTCGGGCCTGTTCTTTCGCAACAAGGGCGCGTACGTGGTCGGCAAGATCATGAACGGCTTCACCGAGATTCCGTTCTCGCTGCCGATCCTGCACGACAGCCACGGCAAGTTCTACATCGACGCGGCGCTGTTCGGCGAAGACGACCTGCAGATGCTGTTCAGCTTTGCGCGCGCGTACTTCATGGTCGACATGGAAGTGCCCTCGGCCTGGGTGCAGTTTTTGCGCTCGCTCATGCCGCGCAAGCCGCGCGCCGAGATATATAACGCGCTCGGCTTGGCCAAGCAGGGCAAGACGCTGTTCTATCGCGACTTCCTTTCGCACCTGAACTATTCGAGCGACCGATTCCGCATCGCGCCAGGCATCAAGGGCATGGTGATGCTGGTGTTCGACCTGCCGTCGTTTCCGTTCGTTTTCAAGGTCATCAAGGACTTCTATCCGCCGCAGAAGGACACCACGCGCGAGCAGATCAAGGGCAAGTACATGCTCGTGAAACAGCACGACCGCGTGGGCCGCATGGCCGACACGCTGGAGTACAGCGACGTGGGTTTTCCGCTCGACCGCTTCGAGCCCGAGCTGATCGAGGAAATCCGCAAGTTCGCGCCCAGCCAGCTCGAGATCGGCGACCGCGACGGCAACGGGGAAATGGAAGTCGTGGTCAAGCACGTCTACATCGAGCGGCGCATGATCCCGCTCAACATCTACCTGCAGGAAGCCTTCGACACGCTGGCCCACCCCGAGAGCCCGGCGCATGCCAAGCGCGCGAAAGACCAACTGGAGCACGCGGTGATCGAATACGGCAACGCCATCAAGGACATGGTCGCGGCCAACATCTTCCCGGGTGACATGCTGTGGAAGAACTTCGGCGTCACGCGCGGCGGCAAGGTCGTGTTCTACGACTACGACGAAATCGAATACGTCACCGACTGCAAGTTCCGCAAGGTGCCCACGCCGCGCACCGAAGAAGACGAGATGAGCGGCGAGGTCTGGTACTCGGTGGGCCCGAAGGACGTGTTCCCAGAAACCTTCGAACCCTTCCTGCTGGGTAACAGCGACGTGCGCGAGGCCTTCATGGCGCACCATGCCGACCTGCTCGACGCCGCCTTCTGGCAGCACCACAAGGAACGCATCCAGGCCGGGCAGATGCTCGATGTGTTCCCGTACGAAGAATCGCAGCGCTTCCAGCACGAAGGGCACGCGACGCATTTCTGACCGATCGCTTTTCGATTCCGCTTTCACACCTTTGAAGGAGACCTCCATGTCCGAATCCATCGTCATCGTCGGCGCCGCCCGCACCCCCATGGGTGGCTTTCAAGGCGACTTCTCGTCCCTCTCCGCGCACGACCTCGGCGGCGCAGCCATCAAGGCCGCCGTCGAGCGCGCCGGCATCGCACCCGACACCGTGGGCGAAGTGCTGTTCGGCAACTGCCTGATGGCGGGCCAAGGCCAGGCCCCGGCGCGCCAGGCGGCATACAAGGGCGGCCTGCCCGACAGCGCAGGCGCGGTCACGCTCAGCAAGATGTGCGGCTCGGCCATGAAGGCCGCGATGCTCGCGCACGACCTGCTGCTGGCCGGCACGCACGACGTGATGGTGGCCGGCGGCATGGAAAGCATGACCAACGCGCCCTACCTCATGCTCAAGGGCCGCGGCGGCTACCGCATGGGCCACGACCGCATCTTCGACCACATGATGCTCGACGGCCTCGAAGACGCCTACCAGCCGGGCCGCTCGATGGGTACCTTCGGCGAAGACTGCGCGGCCAAGTACAAGTTCACGCGCGAGCAGCAAGATGCGTTTGCCATCGCCAGCGTCGAGCGCGCCAAGAAGGCCACCGACACCGGCCTCTTCAAGGACGAGATCGTGCCCGTCACGGTCAAGGGCCGCGGCGGCGACACCGTCATTTCCATCGACGAAGGCCCGGGCAAGGTCAAGCTCGACAAGATCCCCACGCTCAAGCCCGCGTTCAAGAAAGAGAACGGCACCATCACCGCCGCATCGAGCTCGTCCATCAACGACGGCGCCGCAGCGCTGGTCATGATGACCGAGTCGCAAGCGAAGAAGATCGGCGCCAGGCCCATCGCCCGCATCGTCGGCCACGCCACGCACGCGCAGCAGCCCGAGTGGTTCTCGACCGCACCGGTCGGTGCCGTCGCCAAGCTGTTCCAGAAGACCGGCTGGAAGGCGCGCGACGTCGACCTGTGGGAAGTGAATGAAGCCTTTGCAGTGGTGCCGATGGCGCTGATGCACGAGCTCGACGTGTCGCACGAGATCGTCAACGTGCACGGCGGCGCCTGCGCGCTGGGCCACCCGATCGGCGCCAGCGGCGCTCGCATCATGGTCACGCTGATCCATGCGCTGAAGGCGCGCGGCAAGAAGCGCGGCGTGGCCACCTTGTGCATCGGCGGGGGCGAAGGTACCGCGGTGGCACTCGAATTGCTATAAAAGCAACGGCCGGGAGCGCCCGAGGGACGGGTGCTTGCCGGCTTTTTCATTCAGATACTTCAAACAATGCGTAGAGCAGGAGATTTCATGCGCCCATCCATCCACCGTACCGCCGTCGCCGCCGTGCTGGCCACCGCCTTCGTGGCGGGCGCCGCCTGGGCCCAGAAGCGCGACAACGTGCTGTTCCAGGCTGCCACCGACGAACAGCCCGCGGTGATCAAGACGCTGGAAAAGCTGGTCAACATCGAGACCGGCACAGGTGACGCCGAAGGCATTGCCGCCGCAGGCAACTACCTCGAGGGCGAACTCAAGAACCTGGGCTTCACCGTCACGCGCAGCAAGTCGGCCGGCATCGTGGTGGGCGACAACATCGTCGGCAAGATCAAGGGCCGCGGCGGCAAGAACCTGCTGCTGATGTCGCACATGGACACCGTGTACCTGAAGGGCACTCTCGCGAAGGCGCCGTTCAAGATCGAAGGCGACAAGGCCTACGGCCCCGGTATCGCAGACGACAAGGGCGGCAACGCCGTCATCCTGCACACGCTCAAGCTGCTGAAGGACTACGGCGTGCGCGACTACGGCACCATCACCGTGTTGTTCAACACCGACGAAGAGAAAGGCTCCTTCGGCTCGCGCGACCTGATCCAGGAAGAAGCCAAGCTGGCCGACTACGTGCTCTCCTTCGAGCCCACCAGCGCTGGCGATGAAAAACTCTCGCTGGGCACCTCGGGCATCGCCTACGTGCAGGTCAACATCACCGGCAAGGCTTCCCATGCGGGCGCGGCGCCCGAGCTGGGCGTGAACGCGCTGGTCGAGGCCTCCGACCTCGTGCTGCGCACCATGAGCATCGACGACAAGTCGAAGAACCTGCGCTTCAACTGGACCATTGCCAAGGCCGGCAACGTCTCGAACATCATCCCGGCCAGCGCCACGCTGAATGCCGACGTGCGCTATGCGCGCAACGAAGACTTCGACGCCGCAATGAGGACGCTGGAAGAACGCGCGCAGCAGAAGAAGCTGCCCGAGGCCGACGTCAAGGTGATCGTCACGCGCGGCCGCCCGGCCTTCAATGCCGGCGAAGGCGGCAAGAAGCTGGTCGACAAGGCCGTGGTCTTCTACAAGGAAGCCGGCGGCACGCTGGGCGTGGAAGAGCGCACCGGCGGCGGCACCGACGCGGCCTACGCGGCGCTCTCGGGCAAGCCCGTGATCGAAAGCCTGGGCCTGCCGGGCTTCGGCTACCACAGCGACAAGGCCGAGTACGTCGACATCAGCGCCATTCCGCGCCGCCTGTACATGGCCGCTCGCCTGATCATGGACCTGGGCGCCGGCAAGTAAGTCAGCACGAACAGAAGAAAAGACAGGAGACAACGCCATGCTGCTCAGCACCGACCAGGAAGCCATCCGCGACGCGGTGCGCGATTTCTCGCAAGCCGAACTCTGGCCCAACGCCCCCAAGTGGGACCGCGAGCACAGCTTTCCGAAGGAAGCCCATCAGGGCCTCGCGGCGCTGGGCGCCTACGGCATCTGCGTGCCCGAGGAGCATGGCGGCGCCGGCCTCGACTACCTCACGCTCGCGCTGGTGCTGGAAGAAATCGCGGCCGGCGACGGCGGCACCAGTACCGCCATCAGCGTGACCAACTGCCCGGTCAACGCCATCCTCATGCGCTACGGCAACGCGCAGCAAAAGAAGCAGTGGCTCGAACCGCTGGCGCAGGGCCAGATGCTCGGCGCCTTCTGCCTCACCGAGCCGCAGGCCGGCAGCGATGCGTCGAGCCTGCGCACCACGGCACGCAAGGACGGCGACGCCTACGTGATCGACGGGGTGAAGCAGTTCATCACCAGCGGCAAGAACGGCCATGTGGCCATAGTCATCGCGGTAACGGACAAGGGCGCGGGCAAGCGCGGCATGAGCGCGTTCATCGTGCCGACCGACGCGCCCGGCTACAACGTAGCGCGGCTCGAAGACAAGCTGGGCCAGCACAGCAGCGACACCGCGCAGATCAACTTCGACGGCTGCCGCATTCCGCGCGAGAACCTGATCGGCGCGGAAGGCGAGGGCTACAAGATCGCGCTCGGCGCACTCGAGGGCGGACGCATCGGCATTGCCGCGCAGAGCGTAGGCATGGCGCGCAGCGCCTTCGACGTGGCGCTGGCCTATGCCAAGGAGCGCCAGGCTTTTGGCGGCTCGATCTTCGATCAGCAGGCCGTGGGCTTTCGTCTGGCCGAATGTGCGACGCAGCTCGAAGCCGCACGCCAGCTGATCTGGCATGCCGCGAGCCTGCGCGATGCCGGCCAGCCCTGCCTGAAGGAAGCCGCCATGGCCAAGCTGTTCGCCAGCGAGATGGCCGAGCGCGTGTGCAGCGCGGCCATCCAGACGCTGGGCGGCTATGGCTACGTGAACGACTTTCCGCTGGAGCGCATCTACCGCGACGTGCGCGTGTGCCAGATCTATGAAGGCACTTCGGACATTCAGAAGCTGCTGATTCAACGCGCGCTGGCGTGAGCGAACGCCGCGCGCGTCCCTGGGGCCGGATTGCCGCGGCACTCGTGCTGGCGGCCCTGGCCGTCTGGGGCTTCGTCATCGAGCCGCGCTGGGTGGCGGCGCGTGTCGAGCCCTTGAGTTCGTCGGAATGGCAGGCGCCCGGCGGCCTGAAGGTCGCGGTGGCGGGCGATTGGCATCTCACTGAACGCTCTGCATGGCGCATCACCAGCGTCGAGCGCGCCGCGCGCATCGTCGACGAGATCAATGCCGCGCAGCCCGACGTGGTGCTGCTGCCCGGCGACTTTCTCGCGGGCTCGGGTGACGACGAGGTGCTGTCCATTGAAGAGATGGCTGCCGTGCTCGGTCGCCTCAAGGCGCCGCAGGGCGTGTACGCGGTGCTCGGCAATCACGACTGGTGGCATGGCGGCCAGCGCACCGCCAAGGCGATGTCCGCGCAGGGCATCCGCGTGCTGGAGAACGCCTCGATGCGTTTGCCCGGCCATGACATCTGGGTGGTCGGCATCGGCGATCACTCGACCGGCCATTCCGAGCCGATGCGGGCGCTGGCCGGCGTGCCTCCTGGCGCCGCGACGCTGGTCATGATGCACGACCCCTTCAGCTTCGCGACCATGCCGCGCACGCGGGGCCTGGTGGTCGCTTCGCACACGCATGGCGGGCAGATCAGCGTGCCGGGCTATGGCGCACTGATCGTGCCCGGTGCCGCGCCGCGCGAATGGGCCTATGGCTGGATCGCGCACAAGGACAAGCGCATGTACGTGACCAGCGGGCTCGGCGTGAGCATCCTGCCGGTGCGCTTCAACATGCGGCCCGAGTGGGTGATGTTCCAGTAGGGCAACCCTCCTGTCATCGGTTTGGATGACAGACAAGCGGCTCGCGACGGCGCACCATGGCTGCCTCTTTCCCGGAGGCCCGTGCCATGACCGTTCAGAAATTCATCCCCTGTGCCACACGGCTGGCGGCGCTGCCCTTCGTGGCAGCGTTCGGCCTGTCCGCACATGCCCAGCCCGACATTGCCACTCTGACCGCGACCGAAGCCGTGCAGCAGCTGTGCGCCGGCACTATCACCAGCGAGCAACTGGTAACGGCCTACCTCGCCCAAGCCAAGGCCAAAGCCAACCTCAACGCCTTCATCACGCTCGACGAAGCCGGTGCACTGAAGGCCGCGCGCGCCGCTGATGCACTGCGCAAGCGCGGTGGCGCCTGCAAGCCGCTGGCGGGGCTGCCGGTGGCCATCAAGGACAACATCCAGGTGCAGGGCCTGCCCGCAACGGCCGGCACGCCCGCGCTCAAGAGCTTCGTGCCCTTGGCCGATGCACCGGTGGTCGCCAGGCTGCGCGCGGCCGGTGCAGTGGTGCTCGGCAAGACGAACATGCA
This sequence comes from Variovorax nivicola, assembly GCF_051216475.1. Taxonomy (NCBI): domain Bacteria; kingdom Pseudomonadati; phylum Pseudomonadota; class Betaproteobacteria; order Burkholderiales; family Comamonadaceae; genus Variovorax; species Variovorax nivicola. The sequence continues at coordinate 12,653 of NZ_JBPJZK010000019.1, forward strand.
CGAGCTGGCCTTCGGTGTCACCGGCTACAACCCCGCGTTCCAGACTGGCCCCGAGGTGGGCGTGCGTAATGCCTACGACCCGACTCGCATCGCGGGCGGCTCGTCGTCGGGCAATGGCGCCGCGCTAGGTGCGCGCATGGCGCCTGCGGCGCTTGGCACCGATACGGGCGGGTCGGTGCGCATCCCGTGTGCATTCAACGGCTGTGCGTCGCTGCGTCCGACGGTGGGGCGCTATCCGCAGCAGGGCATCGCGCCGATCTCGCACACGCGCGACACGGCGGGGCCGATGGCGCAATCGATGGCTGACGTGGCGCTGCTCGACAGCGTCATCGCGGGCGGCAAGCCGCTCAAGCCCGCCGACCTGAAGCGCGTGCGGCTCGGCGTGGTGCCCGCCATGCAGGCCAACCTCGACGCCGACACGCGCGCCGCCACCGATGCCGCGTTTGCGAAACTGCGCGCCGCTGGCGTCACGCTGGTCGATGTGGAAATGCCGAAGCTGATGGAGCTCAACGGCGCGGTCGGCTTTCCGCTCGCCCTCTACGAGGCGCACGACGACATGGTGGCCTACCTCGCGAAGTACCGTACGGGCATCGACATCGCGCAGCTCACGGCCAGCATCGCCAGCCCCGACGTCAAGGGCACTTTCGAGACCTTCGTCATCCCGCGCAAGCTGCCTGCAGCCAGCGGCGTGGTCGATGCGAAGCCGGTCTACGAAAACGCGATGCGCGTCGCGCGCCCCGCGCTGCAGAAGCTCTACCGCGATACCTTCGCCAAGAACAGGCTCGATGCGCTGGTGTTCCCGACGGTGCCGCGCGTGGCACTGGCTGCAGGCGCCGAAGCCAGCAGCCCCGAGAACTTCGGCTCGCTGATCCAGAACACCGACCCGGGCAGCAACGCCGGCATACCGGGCGTGCAGTTGCCATCGGGCCTCGGCGCAACCAGCGGCCTGCCCGTGGGCCTGGAGCTGGACGGCCCTGCCGGCAGCGACCGCAAGCTGCTGGCCGTGGGCATGGCGGTGGAGCAGGTGCTCGGTCGGCTGCCAGCGCCTAAGTGAGCGCGAGCGGCATGGCCCAGCCTGCCAGCGCCGAGCGGCGCTCGATGCCCAGCTTGTCGAAGATGCGCCGCAGGTAGGTGCGCACAGTGGGCACGCCCACCGCAAGGCGTCGCGCGATCTCCTTGTCGGTGAGCCCTTCGCGCACGCAGCGGGCCACTTCCTGCTCGCGCACGCTCAGCAAGGCCCATGCGGCTTCTCGGCCCCCAAGTGTCGAAGCCGCCACACGCTGCGCCCGCTGCAGGGCCCCCGCGAATGCCGGCTCGATCAGGTCGAGCAGTGCCTTCTCGTGATCGCCGAAATCGCCGCGCCCCTTGCGGCGCCAGATGCGCAGGTCGCCCAGCGCGCGCTCGCCTTCGAAGGCATGCAGGTTCATGCCCCAGTGCAGCCTGTCGCGCGCGAGAAAGTCGTTGAAGAACGCGGTGCGCATCAGCTCGCGCTGCGACATCACCTCGGTCACGCGCGTGGCACGGCGGCGCGACTGCAGCACGAAGGTGATCGGGTCGTGGTGCTGGTGCCATTGCGCATAGCTGTCGAGATTCGCGGGGTCCATGTGCAGCGCCACGCGCGCGCCGAAGCTGCCGCTCGCGGCGTCCCACACGAACGAGGCGAACTGGTCCGCATGCAGCAGGTCGAGCAGCGCCCAGCCCAGGCGCTCGCGGATTTCCTGCTCGCCGCGGTCTTCCGCCAGCAGCGTGAAAACGCCGCGCAACGCGTGCTGTTCAGTGCCTGTGAGGTACATACATCGCCGACTTTCTCGAGGGGGTCGTTGTAACGCTAACGTTTAGCAAGCGCCGCGCCAAGGGTGGATGCCCGCAGGGGATGCGCTCTGGCAGGCAATGCGCGCAGAATCGAAAGCCGGTTTCTTCGCCCATGCCGTCGTCTTCCTCCAGCTCCACCCGCACCCCTTTTCCGGGGCAGATGCTGCGCCGCCTGCGGGACTACTGGGTCGAGTCGCCCAACCCCAATCCGCTGGTCGACCAGAGCCTCGCGCGGGCCTACGTGGACGACACCTACGACACGCCGCTGATGGCCGCTACCGTCGCAGCCATCTTCTGGATTACTTTTCTCGTACTCACGCGCAACCCCGGCGCGCTGGTGTGGGGCCTGCTGGTGCACACCTCGCAGTGGCAACGGCACCGGCACCTGCGCCGCGTGGACCCGGCCAGCATCGACGTGGCCACGGCAGTGCGCACGCGCCGGCGGTTGGAGGTGCGCATGCTGGTGCCGGGGCTGATCTGGGGGCTGGCGCCGTGGCTCTTCTTTCCGCACGACAACCTCACGCTGATTTTGCTGATGTATTTCTTCATCAGCGGCGTTTCCAGCGTCGTCATCGCGGCGCTCGCGCAGTGGTGGCTGGCCGCGCTGTGCTTCAGCGTGCCGATGTTCCTCGGCATGGCGCTGCGGCTGGTGGTCGAGCCGGGCAGCGTGACCGTCCTCATGGGCTGCCTGGTGGTCTCGCAGATGTTTGCCGCGCTGTACTACGCGCGCAAGCAGAACCGGCTGATCGTGCGTTCCATAGAGCACGGCTTCGAGAACGCGCGGCTGGCCGATGCGCTCGCGCGCCAGCTCGACCACGTAGCCCAGCTCGCGGCGCAGCGCGCGCGCATCTTCGCGGCCGCCAACCACGACCTGCGCCAGCCGATGCATGCGCTGGCGATTTTTGTCGACGCGCTCAACACCCGCAGCGCGCCGAGCGCCGACAACCTGCGCTTCATGCGCGACAGCGTCGATGCCCTGCGCGCCTCGGTCGATGCCCTGCTCGACATCGCGCAGCTCGACGGCGGCGTGGCCCCGGTGCGGCTGGAGCCCCTGCACCTGGACCCGATCTTCGAGGCGCTGAACGGCCGCTTCGCCGCGCTGGCCGATGCCAAGGGGCTCGATCTGCGCATCCGCCCGACCGAGGCCGTGGTGCGCGCCGATGCGCGCATGCTCGCGCGGCTGCTCGGCAACCTCGTGGACAACGCCATCAAGTACACGCCGGCGGGCACGGTCTTCGTCTTCGCGCGGCGGCTGCAGCGCCCGCCCGAAGGCATACCCGCGTGGCGCATCGAGGTGCGCGATTCGGGCGTGGGCATCGGGGCGCAGCACCAGACGCATGTGTTCGAAGAGTTCTTCCAGGTCGATAACCCGGGCCGCGACCGCAGCCGTGGCCTCGGGCTGGGCCTGTCGCTGGTGGCGAGCATGGCGCACGTGATGGGCTCGCGCATCCAGGTGCGCACCGCGCCGGGACGCGGCAGCACCTTCTCGCTGGTGCTGGAGGAAGCGGCCGCGCGGCCGGAAGCCGAGGCGCAGGCCGGCGAGTCGCTGCTGGAGCCTGTCGGCAATGCACCGCTGGCGCCGATCCGCATCCTCGTGCTCGACGACGAGCAGCCCGTGCGCGAAGCCATGCGTTCGCTGCTCTTCGGCTGGGGCCACGAGGTCGCGGTGGCCGCCAGCCCGCGAGAGGCGCTGCAGCACGGCGGCGTGTTCGACCTGATGCTGAGCGACCTGCGCCTGGGCAGCGGCCTCTCGGGCCTGGCCGCCGCGCAGGCCCTGCAGGCGGTCGGCAAGGCGCGCAACGTGGTCATCCTCACCGGCGAAACCGCGCATGCGACGCGGACCGAAGTCGAGCGCGCGGGCTACGCGCTGATCTACAAGCCGGCGGGTGCGCAGGCCCTGCAGGAAGCCATCGCCGCAAGCCGGCCTTCCTAGCCTCGGGACTTGCCCTGTCGGCGCCCGGCCCGCGAGGTGTTCCAATAGCGGTCTTCATGAGCGCCATCGATCCCACCACCGGACCTTGCCCCTGCGGCCGTACCGACCGCCGCGACAAGCCCATCGGCTACGCCCTGTGCTGTGGCCGCTATCTCGACGATTTCGAGAATGTGCCCGCGCCCGACGCCGAATCGCTGATGCGTTCGCGCTATTCGGCCTTCGTGCTGGAGCGCGGCGAATACCTGCTCGCCACCTGGCACGCGTCGAAGCGGCCGGCCTCGATCGAGTTCGAGCCGGGCGTCAAATGGCTGGGGCTCGACATCCGCTCGCGCTCGGTGCTCGATGCGGACCATGCCGAGGTCGAGTTCGTCGCGCGCCAGCGCAGCGCGGCCACCGGCGCCGCCACGCGCCTGCACGAGCGCAGCCGCTTCGTGCGGGAAGGCGATCGCTGGTACTACCTGGACGGCGACCTGCAAGTACCCCTGGGTTGACGCACCGGGCCGAGGCCCGCACAATCGGCCCCGCTCCGGGGTGCACGCATGTGGCGTGCTGAGATGGCAAAGCAGCCGACCCGCGAACTTGATCCGGGTCATACCGGCGTAAGAAGAGCTGCACTCCCTGACTTCGGTCCGTCACTCCCCCTTCCGTGACGGGCTTCCCGAAGCCCACCGAGCGATTGCGGAGCACCCTTTCCTCAACAAGGAGTGCCTCCGATGAATGCCCCCGACAAGTTCACCACGCTGCTTTCGCTCACGCGCGAGCCCTTTCCCGCGTCGCACAAGTGCGTCATTCCGGGCAGCCGGCCCGACCTGTTCGTGCCCGTGCGCGATGTTGCACTGACCAACGGCGAGACCGTGTCGCTCTACGACACTTCGGGCCCGTACACCGACCCGAAGGTCGAGATCGACGTGCGCCGCGGCCTGCCCGACGTGCGCGGCGCCTGGGTGCTGGAGCGCAACGACACCGAAAGTTACGAAGGCCGCACGCACCACGCGCTCGACGACGGCGCCAAGAACGAAGACCGCGACGCGCAACGCCTGGCCGAGCTGCGCGCCGGCGCATCGGCACTGCAGCGCACGCCGCGCCGCGCGAAGTCGGGCGCCAACGTCACGCAGATGCACTACGCGCGCCGCGGCATCGTCACGCCCGAGATGGAATACGTGGCCCTGCGCGAGAACGGCAAGCGCGAGTGGATGGCCGAGTACCTCGCCAACGAAGAGCGCGCCAGGCGCGTGATGGGCAACCCGATGGGCGCGACCATTCCGCGCATCATCACGCCCGAGTTCGTGCGCGACGAAGTGGCCCGCGGCCGCGCGATCATTCCCGCGAACATCAACCACCCCGAAGTCGAGCCGATGGCCATCGGCCGCAACTTCAAGGTGAAGATCAACGCCAACATCGGCAACTCGGCCGTCACGTCGAGCATCGAGGAAGAGGTCGAGAAGCTGGTGTGGGCCATTCGCTGGGGCGCCGACAACGTGATGGACCTGTCGACCGGCAAGAACATCCACACCACGCGCGACTGGATCGTGCGTAACTCGCCGGTGCCCATCGGCACGGTGCCCATCTACCAGGCGCTCGAGAAGGTGGGCGGCGTGGCCGAAGACCTCACCTGGGAGATCTACCGCGACACGCTGATCGAGCAGGCGGAGCAGGGGGTGGACTACTTCACCATCCACGCCGGCCTGCGCCTGCCGTTCATTCACCTCACGGCCGACCGAATGACAGGCATCGTGTCGCGCGGCGGATCGATCATGGCCAAGTGGTGCATCGCGCATCACAAGGAGAGCTTTCTCTACACGCACTTCGAGGACATCTGCGACATCATGAAGGCCTACGACGTGAGCTTCTCGCTCGGCGATGGCCTGCGGCCCGGCTCGGGCGCCGATGCCAACGACGAGGCGCAGTTTGCCGAGCTACGTACGCTGGGCGAGCTCACGCAGATCGCATGGAAGCACGACGTGCAGACCATGATCGAAGGGCCGGGCCATGTGCCGATGCACATGATCCAGTCGAACATGGATGAGCAGCTGAAGCACTGCCACGAGGCGCCGTTCTACACGCTCGGGCCGCTGACCATCGACATCGCGCCGGGCTACGACCACATTGCCAGTGCCATCGGCGCGGCCATGATCGGCTGGGCTGGCACGGCAATGCTCTGCTACGTGACGCCGAAGGAGCACTTGGGGCTGCCCGACCGCGACGACGTGAAGCAGGGGATCATTGCCTACAAGATCGCAGCGCACGCGGCGGATGTGGCCAAGGGGCATCCCGGCGCTCGCTCGCGCGACGATGCGCTGAGCAAGGCGCGCTTCGAGTTCCGCTGGCAAGACCAGTTCAACCTGGGCCTCGACCCCGACACGGCACGCGAATTCCATGACGAGACGCTGCCGAAGGATTCGAGCAAGGTGGCCCACTTCTGCTCGATGTGCGGGCCCAAGTTCTGCTCGATGAAGATCACGCAGGAAGTGCGCGAATACGCGGCGAAGAAGGGTGTGGCCGAGGCGGCAGCCATGGCTGAAGGCATGGAGGAGAAGTCGAAGGAATTCATGGCGGGTGGCGGCGAGATGTACATCCCGATCCGTCCGATAGCCTGAGCTTCCTCCTGCGAAAAGGGGGCGTTGCTACCATGGGGCCAATCACCGAACTCCGGCACCGCAATGACCCCCTTTCCTTTTTCCGCCGTTCTCTTCGATTGCGACGGCGTGCTCGTCGACTCCGAGCCCATCACCAACCGCGTGCTCGCCGAAATGCTCGGCGAGCTCGGTTGGCACATCACGACCGAAGAATCGATGAACACCTTCACCGGCAAGGCCGTGAAGGACGAAGCTGCGCTCATCGAGACGAAGACCGGCGTCAGGATCACCGACGACTGGCTCAAGACCTTCCGCGCCCGCCGCAATGAAGCGCTGGAGCGCGACCTCGTCGCCATTCCCCACGCGCCTGCCGCCATCCGCGAAATCCATTCAAGGCTCAAGGGCCGCATCGCCTGCGCATCGGGTGCAGACCGCCACAAGGTCGAACTGCAGCTTGCCAAGGTCGGCATGCTCGACTACTTCCAAGGGCGCATCTTCAGCGGACACGAGATGCCGCGCTCCAAGCCGCACCCCGACGTGTACCTCGCCGCGGCGGAAGCCCTCGGTGTCGACCCGAAGCGCTGCGCCATCGTCGAAGACACCGTCACCGGCGCAATGGCCGGCGTGGCTGCAGGAGCCACTGTGTTCGGCTACAGCACCGGCGAATCGGGCCACAGCGGCCCCGGGCCGCTGCTGAGCGTGGGCGCGGTGAAAGTGTTCAGCGACATGGCCGAACTGCCGGCGCTGCTTTCGGGCTACGGGCTGCAGGCGGCCTGAGTTTCTGGTGGAATGAAGAGTCCAACTCCCGAGCCGCAGGAACCCCATCCCATGACTTCCGAATACAAAACCGAGCAGCCCGACCGCAGCGAGATCGACGCGCTCACCGGCCCCGCCGTGGTCGAGTTCGGCACCAACTGGTGCGGTATCTGCAAGGCCGCGCAGCCGAACATCGCCGAGGCCTTTGCCAAGTACCCGGACATTCGCCGTATCAAGGTCGAAGACGGCAGCGGGCGTCCGCTGGGTCGTTCGTTCAACGTACGGCTCTGGCCCACGCTGGTGTTCATGCGTGACGGCAAGCAGGTTGCGAAGCTGGTGCGGCCGGAGGACAGCCAGTCCATCGCCGATGCGCTTGCGCTGATCGCGCAGCCCAGCTGACGCGTCATTCGGGGGTGCGCTCACGCCGACGGCGTGCTCTGCTCCGCGAATGTCCCCCGGCCTGCGGCCTCCTCCTTTATTTCGCTGCGCAGAGCACACCATCGACGTGATCGTTGGGCGCAGCGGTCGATCGGCCGGCACAACGGCAGCGCTCATGTGCGAATGGCACCGGGTGCTCCCCGCAGCGAAATAAAGGAGGAGCCGAAGGCGGGGGACATTCGCGGAGGGGAGCACCCGGTGTCATTCGCACGCACCCCGAACGTGCCCGCCAAATGCCCTCCGCTATAGCCCCAACTGCCGGAAGTCGCGCGGCGCATGCCCCGTCCACTGCAGGAACGCGCGCGAAAAACTCTTCTCGTTGCGAAACCCCACCGCCAGTGCCACCTGCTTGATCGGCCGCGTGGTGCGGCGCAGCTGGTCGATGGCCATTTCGTGGCGCACCTCGTTCTTCAGTGCCTGCAGCGAGGTGCCTTCCTCGTGCAGCTGCCGGTGCAGCGTTCGGCTCGATACGTTGAGCAGCCCGGCCAGCGCCTCGGCCGTGGTGGCCTCGCTGGCGCGTGAGCGCAGCAGCTCGCGCACGCGCTGGCCCAGCAGGCGGTCGCGCCGGTACTGAAGGATTGTGAGTGGCAGTGCGCGCCTGAGCATGGTGCGCAATGCGCGCTCGTCGCGCTGCAGGGGCAGGGCGAGATAGCGCTCGTCGAAACTGATGCCCGCCTGCGGCGCGTCGAAGCGCACATCGGGCGTGAACATCAGCGGATAGGCGTCGCTGTGCGGCGGTGCGGCAAACGGAAAGCTCGCGTGCCGCAGCGAGATGCGCGAGTCGATGGCCCAGCACATGTAGCCATGCACGAAGCGCAGGGTGGTCACCAGGCAGAACTCGCGGAAGGCGTCGTCGAGCGGGATGTTCTCGGCGATGCGCAGCGTGGCCACGCCGCCGGCCACTTCGAGCGACAGGCCGATGTCCTCGGTCAGCAGCCGATGGTGGCGGCACCAGCGCTTGAGGGCCACGCCCAGGTCGGGCGAGGTCAGCGAGGCGCGGCACAGCAGGCCGTAGGTGCCCCAGGGCAGGCGCCGCGAGAACCAGCCGAGCGTTTCGTCGTCGAGCTCCTGCATGGCGTGGCCTGACAGCGCTTCGAACTGCGCGGCCGTTACCCGCGCACCCGGCCGGGCCAGTTCGCGCGGCGTGATCTGTGCCGCTTTCAGGGCCTCGGCAGGGTCCATGCCGTAGCGCTCGTAAGCCTGCACGATGGCTCTCACGAAGGCCATTGGTGTGACGGCGCGGGCGGGTCTGAGGAACGACGGGGGCGACATGGTCCGGTGGCTTGGTCGTGGCGTAATTTGCAACCATTGTGGCGCCAATTGCGGCACGGTGAGGCGTAAGCTGCGATCTTTCGCAAGCGCCACTCAGCGCGGGTGGCATTGCGCGCAGACCCCTTCAGAGGAGACAAACCCCATGCACGATCCCGGCCTGAACTTCGACCTGGGCGACACCATCGACTCGCTGCGCAGCGCGATCCAGGACTTCGCCGCCAACGAAATCGCACCCCGCGCCGCCGACATCGACCGCGACAACCTGTTCCCGCACGACCTGTGGCAAAAGCTCGGCGACCTCGGCCTGCACGGCATGACGGTGAAAGAGGAGTTCGGCGGCACCGAGCTGGGCTACCTGGCACACATCGTGGCGATGGAAGAAGTCTCGCGCGCCTCGGCCTCGGTGGGTCTGTCGTACGGCGCGCACTCCAACCTGTGCGTGAACCAGATCCACCGCAACGGCAACGACGCACAGAAGAAGAAATACCTGCCCAAGCTGGTGAGCGGCGAGCACGTCGGCGCGCTGGCCATGAGCGAGCCCAACGCCGGCTCCGACGTGGTGAGCATGAAGCTCAAGGCCGAGAAGAAGAACGGCTACTACGTGCTCAACGGCGGCAAGATGTGGATCACCAACGGCGGCGACGCCGACACGCTGGTCATCTACGCCAAGACCGAGCCCGAGATGGGCGCGCGCGGCATGACGGCCTTTATCGTCGAGAAGAACTTCAAGGGCTTCTCCGCCGGCACCAAGCTCGACAAGCTCGGCATGCGCGGCTCCAACACCTTCCCGCTGTTCTTCGACAACTGCGAAGTGCCGGAAGAGAACGTGCTGGGCGGCGAAGGCCAGGGCGCGAAGGTGCTGATGAGCGGCCTCGATTACGAACGCGCGGTGCTCTCGGGTGGCCCGCTGGGCATCATGGCTGCGTGCATGGACGCGGTGCTGCCCTTCATCCACGAGCGCAAGCAGTTCGGCCAGAGCATCGGCGAGTTCCAGCTCATGCAGGGCAAGCTGGCCGACATGTATTCGACCTGGCAGGCCACGCGTGCCTATGTGTACGCGGTGGGCAAGGCCTGCGACCGCAACGACCATGCGCGCACCTTCCGCAAGGATGCGGCCGGCGCCATCCTGTATTCGGCCGAGAAGGCGACGTGGATGGCCGGCGAGGCGATCCAGGCGCTGGGCGGCGTGGGCTACACGAAGGACTTTCCGGTCGAGCGGCTGTGGCGCGATGCCAAGCTGTACGAGATCGGCGCGGGCACCAGCGAAATCCGCCGCATGCTGATCGGCCGCGAGCTGTTCTCCGAAACCGCTTGAAATAAGGACGCATCGCCATGGCGCTCTTGACCCAAAGCATGGCGCAAGGCGCCACCGATGTTCCGCTGATCGAACAACCCATCGGCGACTTCTTCGACGACATGGTCGGCAAGCAGCCCGAGCGCGAGGCGCTCGTCAGCCGCCACGAAGGCCAGCGCTACACCTACCGCGAGCTGCAGGCCGAATCGAACAAACTCGCGAGCGCGCTGCTGAAGCTCGGCCTCGCGCCCGGCGACCGCGTCGGCATCTGGTCGCACAACAACGTGGCGTGGGTGCTGATGCAGATCGCCACCGCCAAGGTGGGCCTGATCCTCGTCAACATCAACCCGGCCTATCGCACCTCCGAGCTCGAATACGCGCTCAACAAGGTCGGCTGCAAGGCGCTGGTGACGATGGCGCAGTTCAAGACCAGCGATTACCTCGGCATGCTGCGCGAGCTGGGGCCGAAGCGTGTGCCGCAGCTGGCCCACACCTTCTGGATCGACAAGGCCGGGCAGGGTGACGAGCAGCCCGGCATGCAGCGCTTCTCGCAGCTGCTCGCAAGCGGCGATGCCTTGGATCCGCGCATCGCGCAGGTCCAGAAGACGCTGAAGGCCACCGACCCGATCAACATCCAGTTCACCAGCGGCACCACGGGCTTTCCCAAGGGCGCGACGCTCACGCATCGCAACATCCTGAACAACGGCTTCTTCATCGGCGAGTGCATGAAGCTCTCGCCCGCCGACAGGCTGTGCATTCCCGTGCCGCTGTACCACTGCTTCGGCATGGTGCTGGGCAACCTGGCTTGTCTTACGCACGGCTCGGCCATCGTGTACCCGAACGACGGGTTCGATCCGCTCACCGTGCTCGAGACAGTGCAGGCAGAGAAGTGCACCGGCCTGCATGGCGTGCCCACCATGTTCATCGCCGAGCTCGACCATCCGCGCTTCAAGGAGTTCGACCTGTCGACCCTGCGCACCGGCATCATGGCCGGCTCGCCGTGCCCCATCGAGGTGATGAAGCGCGTGGTCAGCGAGATGCACCTGAGCGAGATCACCATCGCCTACGGTATGACCGAGACCAGCCCCGTGAGCTGCCAGAGCAGCACCGACACGCCACTCGACCGCCGCGTGTCCACCGTGGGCACGGTGCAGCCGCACCTCGAAGTGAAGATCGTCGACCCCGAGACCGGCGCCGTCATGCCGCCCGGCCGGTCGGGCGAGCTGTGCACGCGCGGCTATTCGGTGATGCACGGCTACTGGGACGACGAGGCCAAGACCCGCGAGGCCATCGACGCCGAGCACTGGATGCACACCGGCGACCTCGCGACCATGGATGGCGAGGGCTACGTCAACATCGTCGGCCGCATCAAGGACATGGTGATCCGCGGCGGCGAGAACATCTACCCGCGCGAGATCGAAGAATTTTTGTATCGCCACCCGAAGGTGCAGGACGTGCAGGTCGTCGGCCTGCCCGACAGGAAGTACGGTGAAGAGCTGTGCGCCTGGATCATCGTCAAGCCCGGCCAGAGCGCCACCGAAGAAGAAGTGCGCGAGTTCTGCAAGGGCCAGATCGCGCACTACAAAGTGCCGAAGTACATCCGCTTCGTCAGCGAGTTCCCGATGACGGTGACCGGCAAGATCCAGAAATTCAAGATCCGCGATGCCATGACCGAGCAACTCGGCCTTAGCCAAGAAAAGACAGCATGAGCCAACTCGAAACCAAACTCAACGCCCGCTCGGCGGACTTCCAGGCCAACGCCGCAGCCATGCGCGCGCTGGTCGACGACCTGCGCACGCAGTTCGCGAAAGTGGAGCAGGGCGGCGGCGAGGCCGCGCGTGCCAAGCACACCGCACGCGGCAAGCTGCTGCCGCGCGATCGCGTGGCCGAGCTGCTCGACCCGGGCACGCCCTTTCTTGAAATCGCGCCGCTGGCCGCGCATGCGATGTATCTCGACGCCAAGGGAGCCGAGTCGGCGCCGGGCGCCGGCATCATCGCGGGCATCGGCCGCGTGAATGGCGTCGACTGCATGATCGTGTGCAACGACGCGACGGTGAAGGGCGGCACCTACTACCCGATGACGGTGAAGAAGCACCTGCGCGCGCAGGAGATCGCCGAGCAGAACCGCCTGCCCTGCATCTACCTTGTCGACTCGGGCGGCGCCAACCTGCCGAACCAGGACGAGGTGTTCCCCGACCGCGAGCACTTCGGCCGCATCTTCTACAACCAGGCCAACATGAGCGCGCAGGGCATCCCGCAGATCGCAGTGGTCATGGGTTCGTGCACGGCCGGCGGCGCGTATGTGCCGGCGATGAGCGACGAATCGATCATCGTGAAGAACCAGGGCACCATCTTCCTGGGCGGCCCGCCGCTCGTGAAGGCTGCTACGGGCGAAGTGGTGACGGCCGAAGACCTAGGCGGCGGCGACGTGCACACGCGCCTGTCGGGCGTGGTCGATCACCTCGCGCAGAACGACCTGCATGCGCTGGCGCTCGCGCGCTCGGCGGTGGCCAACCTCAATGCGAAGGCAGCCGACGCCCCGGCGAAGGCCGAGGTGCGCGCGCCCGCATTCCCGCGCGAAGAGCTCTACGGTGTGATTCCCACCGACACGCGCAAGCCCTTCGACGTGCGCGAGATCATCGCGCGCGTCGTCGACGGCAGCGAGTTCCACGAGTTCAAGGCGCGCTTCGGCGCCACGCTGGTGTGCGGCTTTGCCGAGATCGAGGGCATGCCGGTGGGCATCGTGGCCAACAATGGCATCCTGTTCAGCGAATCGGCGCAGAAGGGCGCGCACTTCATCGAGCTGTGCTGCCAGCGCAAGATTCCGCTGGTGTTTTTGCAGAACATCACCGGCTTCATGGTGGGCCGCAAGTACGAGAACGAAGGCATCGCGCGCCATGGCGCCAAGATGGTGACGGCCGTGGCCACCGCCAACGTGCCCAAGTTCACGATCATCATCGGCGGCAGCTTCGGCGCCGGCAACTACGGCATGTGCGGCCGCGCGTACAGCCCGCGCTTTCTCTGGATGTGGCCCAACGCGCGCATCAGCGTGATGGGCGGCGAGCAGGCCGCGAGCGTGCTGGCCACGGTGAAGCGCGACGGCATCGAGCTCAAGGGCGGCAGCTGGAGCAAGGAAGAGGAAGAAGCCTTCAAGGCGCCGATCCGCCAGCAGTACGAAGACCAGGGGCACCCCTACTACGCCACGGCGCGCATCTGGGACGACGGCATCATCGACCCGGCGGACACGCGGCGCGTGCTGGCGCTGGGGCTTGCGGCAGCGCGCAACGCGCCCATTCCAGAGCCGAAGTTCGGCATCTTCCGCATGTAAGACGAAGGACGGAGACGCTCCCATGACGCTGCGCCAGCTCACACTCATCGCCGCCTTGCTCTGCGCGGCGCTGGGCGCGCACGCGCAGAGCGTGGCGCGCCGCGACATCGAGATACCGATGACGGTCAAGGGCTTCTTCGGCGAGTCGCACATCAAGCTGGCCGCTACCGAATACAGGCCGGAGGGCGACGGGCCGTTCCCGGTGCTGGTGATCAACCACGGCACGCCGCGTTCGTCCGCCGACATTCCGAAAGTGCAGAACCGCTACGCGCGGCAGGCCGAGATGTTCGCGAAGCACGGCTTCCTGGTCATCAACCCGCTGCGGCGCGGCTACGGCAAGTCCGACGGGCCGTGGGCCGAGAACTACTTCAGCTGCGCCAACCCCGACTACGTGCAGGCCGGCCTCGAAAGCGCGAAGGACATCAGCGCCGCGCTCGACTACGCGCGCACGCTGCCGTATGCCGACGCGCAGCACATGGTGTTGCTCGGCAAGTCGGCCGGCGGCTTCGGTGTGCTGGCGTTGTCGAGCCTGAACCCCGAGGGCGTGGTCGGAACCATCAACTTTGCGGGTGGCCGCGGCTCGCGCGGGCCGGACGACGTGTGCAACGAAGCGAAGCTGGTCGATGCCTTCGGCCGCTACGCATCGACCACCAAGGTGCCGATGCTGTGGGTCTATTCGGAGAACGACCACTTCTTCGGCCCCGCACTGGCGAGCCGGTTGCTGCAGGCCTACAAGGCCAGGGGCGTGGACGTGCGTTTCGAGGGCGTGCCACCCTACGGCAACGACGGCCACGCCTTCTTCGAAGGCCGCGACAACGCCGCGATCTGGGTGCCGATGGTGGATCAGTTCCTCGCGAAGCTGGGGCTGCCCCGGCACCTGCAATGACGACAAGACAACGGACATGAGCGACTACACAAAATTGCAATTGAGCTTCGAAGGCGCCATCGCCCGCATCTGGCTCGACCAGCCCGACGCACGCAATGCCTTCGACGACGCCGTCATCGCCGAGCTGACGCAGGCCTTCACCGAAGCCGGCGCCGCGCCGCAGGTAAAAGCCATCGTGCTCGGCGCAAACGGCCCCGCCTTCTGCGCGGGCGCGAATCTCAACTGGATGCGCCGCATGGCCGACTACACGCGCGACGAGAACATCGCCGACGCGGGCAAGCTGGCTGCCATGCTGCGCACCATCGCGGAGTGTCCCAAGCCCACCATCGCGCGCGTGCAGGGCGATGTGTATGCGGGCGGCATGGGGCTGGTCGCCGCGTGCGATATGGCCGTGAGCGTGGACACCGCGTGGTACTGCCTGAGCGAAGTGAAGATCGGCCTGGTGCCCGCGACCATCAGCCCGTACGTGCTGCGCGCGATGGGCACGCGTGCGTCGCAGCGCTACTTCCTCACGGCCGAGCGCTTCACCGCCGCCGAGGCGCACCGCATCGGCTTCGTGCATGAAGTGGTCGCCGCCGATGCGCTCGATGCGAAGGTCGACGAACTCGTGAAGGCGCTGGCCGGTGCGAGCCCGGCCGCCGTGCGCGCCTGCAAGCAACTGATTGCCGACGTGGCCGGCCAGGAGATCGACGACGCGCTGATCGCGAAGACCGTCGAGGGCATCGCCGACATCCGCGCGAGCGACGAAGGCCGCGAGGGCGTGCAGGCCTTCCTGCAGAAGCGCAAGCCGTCGTGGCTGGAAGCCGGCAAGGCCTGACGATCCACGCCCCGGAGGTCCCGCCATGAACACCAGCCTCGACATGCCCCAGCTGATCGCACTGGCTGCAGCCATCGGCTGGGCCAGCGGCGTGCGGCTTTACCTGGTCGTGCTGTTGACGGGCCTTGTCGGCTACTTCGGCTGGGTGCCGCTGCCGAGCGGTCTGCAGTTGCTGGCGCATCCGGTCGTGATCGCGGCCAGCGGCTTCATGGTGTTCATCGAATTCTTCGCGGACAAGATCCCCGGCCTCGATTCGCTGTGGGACGTGGTGCACACCGCCATCCGCATTCCTGCGGGTGCGGCGCTCGCGGCCAGCGTGTTCGGCGCCGACCACGGCGTGATGGCCATCGTCGCGGCGCTGGTGGGCGGCAGCTTCGCGGCCACGGCGCATGCGGCCAAGGCCACGACGCGCGCGGCCATCAACACTTCGCCCGAGCCGTTTTCCAACGTGGGCGCCTCGCTGGTCGAAGACACGATGGTGCCGGCGGGCCTGTGGCTCGCGGTGGCACATCCCTTCGTCTTCCTCGTGCTGTTCGTGCTGGTGCTTGTGCTGAGCGTGTGGCTCATCCGCAAGAGCTGGCGTTTCCTCAAGGCGCTGTTCGGCCGCGTGGCCCGCATCTTCAGCGGCCGACCCGATCCGGGCGTGGTGCCCGCGTTCCAACTGAAAAAGAATCCTCCGGGAGACACTCCGAATGTTTAAGAAGATCCTGATCGCCAATCGTGGCGAGATCGCTTGCCGCGTTGCGGCTACTGCACGCCGCATGGCGATCCGCACCGTGGCTGTGTACTCCGATGCCGACGCGCACGCCAACCACGTGCGCGCCTGCGACGAGTCGGTGCACCTCGGCGGCAGCGCCCCCAAGGACAGCTACCTGCGCTGGGAAAAGATCCTCGAAGCCGCCAAGGCCACGGGTGCCGAGGCCGTGCATCCGGGCTACGGCTTCCTCAGCGAGAACGAAGAGTTCGCGCAGGCCTGTGCCGACGCGGGCCTGGTCTTCATCGGCCCGCCGCCCTCGGCCATCAAGGCCATGGGCCTGAAGGCCGAGTCGAAGCAGCTGATGGAAAAGGCCGGCGTGCCGCTGGTGCCGGGCTATCACGGCCACGACCAGAACCCGCAGCTGCTGCAGCGCGAGGCCGATCGCATCGGCTACCCGGTGCTCATCAAGGCCAGTGCCGGCGGCGGCGGCAAGGGCATGCGCGCGGTCGACAAGGCGGAAGACTTCGCCGCCGCGCTGGCCTCGTGCCAGCGCGAGGCCATCAACAGCTTTGGCGATGACGCGGTGCTGATCGAGAAGTACGTGCAGCGCCCGCGCCACATCGAGATCCAGGTGTTCGGCGACACGCATGGCAACTACGTCTACCTGTTCGAGCGCGACTGCTCTGTGCAGCGGCGCCATCAGAAGGTGCTCGAAGAGGCTCCTGCGCCTGGTATGACCGAGGCGATGCGCAAGCAGATGGGCGAGGCGGCGGTGGCTGCTGCGCGTGCTGTGAACTACGTGGGTGCGGGCACAGTGGAGTTCATCGTCGAGCAGCGCGAAGGCGGTGAGATGAACTTCTTCTTCATGGAGATGAATACGCGGCTGCAGGTGGAGCATCCGGTGACCGAAGCGATTACCGGCCTCGACCTTGTCGAATGGCAACTGCGCGTGGCTTCGGGCGAGACGCTGCCCGCGAAGCAGTCGGAATTGCAGATTCATGGCCACGCCATCGAGGCGCGCATCTGCGCCGAGAACCCCGACAACAACTTCCTGCCCGCCACCGGCACTTTGCGCGTGTACCGCAAGCCGCAGGCGACGGCCTTCCAGCGCAGCCGCGTGCGCATCGACGACGGGGTGCGCGAGGGTGGCGAGATATCGCCCTTCTACGACTCGATGATCGCCAAGCTGATCGTGCACGGCACCACGCGCGAAGAGGCGCTGGCCCGGCTCGATGCGGCTCTGGCGCAGGTGCAGATCGTGGGCGTGTCGACCAATGTGCAGTTCCTGCGCGGCATTCTGGCGACGGAGTCGTTCTCGAAGGCCAACCTCGACACCGCGCTGATCGAGCGCGAGCGCGCCGTGCTGTTCGACCGCGAAGCGCTGGGCCTGCCGCTGGCGGCCGCCGCCGCGATCACGCGCACGCTGGTCACCGAACGGCCGACCGGCGTGCCCGACCCGTTCGAGCGCCGCGATGGCTGGCGCTCGCACGGCGAATACCTGCGCCGCTTCGACTTCGAGTTTCGCGGCGCCGAACAGATCGCCCTGCTGACCTACAGGCGCGACGGCAGCCTGTGGCTCGAAGCCGGTGGCGCCGAGGGCCCGCTGGTGGTCGGGCAGTTTCCGAGCGGTGAATTCGAAGTCGAGTTTGCCGGCACGCGCCAGACGCTCGACGTGCATCTCGACGGCGCAACGGCCCACGTATTCGCTTCGAAGGGCGCCACGAAGATCACCGCCATCGACCGCCTCGCCCATGCCGGCGACACGCAGGCCGAAGGCGGCCGGCTCACGGCGCCGATGCCCGGCAAGGTCGTGTCCTTCGCGGTCAAGGCCGGCGACAAGGTCAGCCGCGGCCAGCCACTGGCGGTGATGGAGGCCATGAAAATGGAGCACACCATCGCAGCACCGGCCGATGGCACGGTGGAAGAGCTGATGTTCGCGCCGGGCGAGCAGGTGGCCGAAGGCGACGAGTTGTTGAGAATGGGCGCGGCGGCCGCCTGAAAAAAACTTAACCCCGTTCCGGGCGCCTGCCCGTACCAGCTGCGGTAGTCATCACTCAAGGGAACTCTCCATGACCTATCGCACGCCTTCCGGTTCGCCCCGTTTCCTCTTTGCCCGCCACCGCGCGGGCATCGTCCTGCTGACCCTGGCGGCCGCGCTGTCGCTGGCCGGCTGCGACCGCAAGAACAACGAGACTGCCACGCTTGTCGAGCCGGCCTCGCCGCCGCCCGCGCCCATGCAGGCTGCTGCTGGCTATGCCGGTGGCATGGCCATGAGGAAGGAGGCGCGGATGCGTTCCGCGGAACCGGCCTCCGCACCGTCGGCCACCGACCAGTCGCAGGACAGCACGCCGCTGCAGCGCTTCCTCGCCGTGCGGCAGGACTTGAACGTCGAGGTGCCGGCCGAACAGCTGGCCGATGCCTGGGGCAAGGTGCGCGACCTGTGCGGCACGCTGAAGTGCGAGCTGCTGTCGTCCTCCCTGCTGCGCGAGACGCCGCAGCAGCCCGGCAACGCCATGCTCGAGATGCGCGTGGAACCCGCCGACGTCGACAAGCTGCTCGGCGGCCTGGCCGGTGTGGCCAATGTGGTTTCGCACACCACCACCAGCGAGGACAAGACCGCCGAGGTGATCGACGTCGAGGCCCGCATCAAGAACCGCACCGAGTTCCGCGACAGCCTGCGCACGATGCTGCGCGACACCGTCACCAAGCGCACCATGGCCGACCTGCTGGCCATCCAGCGCACGCTGTCGGATACGCAGGCCGAGCTCGACGCCAATGCCACGCAGCGCAAGGTGCTGGCGCAGCAGACCAGCAAGCAGCACATCCAGATCCAGTTCACGCCCAAGCGCGCGCTGGTGAGCAGTGGCGAGGGCTACAGCCCGATGCGGCAGGCGCTTCGCAATGCGGGCTCGGTGCTGGCGGAGAGCGTGGGCTCGCTGATCACCTTCATTGCGGCGGTGTTGCCGTGGCTGGTGCTGGTGGTGCTGCCGGTGGGATGGCTGGTGCGGGTGCTGTGGCGTCGTCGCCGCGCCACAATCAAGTAAGCCAAGTAAGTAAGATCGCGGGCGGGCTGGTTTGAGGCCCTTTTTCTTACGCAGGAGCCTTTCTTGATGCCGGATCCGCTACGTCTTTACGTGGATGCCCAGTTCGCCAGCCCCTATGCCATGTCGGTGTTCGTGGCGCTGCATGAAAAGCAGCTGGACTTCGACTTGTCCCCCGTCGACCTTGGGGCGCTGGAGCACCGGGCCGCCGGCTTCTCGCAGCTGTCGCTGACGCAGCGCGTGCCCACGTTGGTGCATGGTGGCTTCTCCCTGTCGGAGTCGTCCGCGATCACCGAGTACATCGACGAAACCTTTGCGCAAGGAACCGCGCTGTACCCGGCCGAGCGGCGCAACCGCGCCCGCGCGCGACAGGTGCAGGCATGGCTTCGCAGCGACCTGATGCCGATCCGCCAGGAGCGTTCGACCGAGGTGATCTTCTACGGCCCGGCGAGCGCACCGCTGTCGGCGGTGGCGCACCAGTCGGCGAAGACGCTCTTCCAGGTGGCGCAGGCGCTGCTTGCTGATGACGCGGAGAACCTGTTCGGCGAGTGGTGCATCGCCGACGTCGACCTGGCGCTGATGCTGAATCGTCTGGTCATGAATGGAGACGCCGTGCCGCAGCAGCTGGCGTCGTATGCGGACCGGCAGTGGCAGCGGCCTTCCGTCCAGCGCTGGGTGGCGCTGGAGCGGCCGCTGCGCTGAGGCATGTCGTCTGTGCCCACGCTGGACCGGCGTGCCGCACTGGTGGCACTGGCTGGTGCGCTTGTGCCGACGTTGGCGCTCAGTGGCGAGTCGATGCGGCCAGTCGAGCGCGAAGCCATTGCTGCCTATCTGAACACGCTCGATCCGGGCGTGGTGTCGCCGAAGACGCTGGTCGTCGAGCAGACCACGGCAGACACTGGGAGCGCATTCGTCGGGGCCACCGGATTCGAACGCGAAACTCTCAGAAAAGAGATGCCACAAGCGACGGGGAGAGTGATCGATGATTTTCTTCGCGTGCTTGCCAAGCTATCCCCGCTGCAGATTCCTTCCCATCTGGTGCGCCGCAATGTCCGATTTCAGATGGTCCGGGTAGAAGATATCAACTATCTTTTCGACACGGCAAAAAACCTCGGCCTGGCTTGGGAAAGCTTCTACAAGGCGTACCCGGACGCCACGGGTCTTGTTCGCTTCTCACGTGTGGGCATCGACGAGTCTGCATCCCAGGCGCTCTTCTTCATGTCGATCGGGCAGGGCGGCTTGCGGGCCATGGGCCATTTTGTGCTGCTGCACCGGCCTCTCGGCATGTGGCGTGTGCTCGACAGCGCGCAGGCCTGGATCAGCTGATGCCCGTCAGCCCACCACCACTTCGCTCATCTGCGTCACCGGCGCGATGTCGGTGTAGTTCTTCACGTCGCCCCTGATCTCCTTCGCATGCGGTCCGAAGGCATTCTGGAAGGCCTCGACCGATTCGGCGAACACGTGGCACATGGCGATGTAGGTGGGCGCGGAGCCCGGCGCGCCGCCGGCCAGGCCCTTGTCGATGGTGTACGAGAGGCAGGCGTCGCCCATGCGTGCCTTGAGCAGGGGCATGTGCTTTTCGCGGTAGTAGTCGTGATCGAACCGTGCGCCGGGGGTGTGGGGGTACATCACGCTGAACTTGATCATGCAAGGGTCTCCTGAGGTGAGCGTTCAAGGATAGGAGATGGCCAGTGCCCGCACAAGCCGAGGGCGAGCCGGGTGCGACCTAAGATGCGTGCCCATGCGAATCACCGTCTACCTCACCGACAACCGCCCAGACCCCTGGATCGAAGGCCTGAAGGCCGAACTCCCCGACGCCGTCATCGAGGCCTGGAAGCCAGGTGCTCCCCAGGCCGACCATGCCGTGGTCTGGGCGCCGCCGCAGGAATTTCTCGACGAGCAGCCGAAGCTGCGCGGCATCTTCAACATTGGCGCGGGCGTCGACGCGCTGCTCAAGCTCAAGGTGCCGGCGCACACGCGCATCGTTCGGCTCGACGACGCGGGCATGTCGGTGCAGATGGCCGAGTACGTCTGCCACACGCTCATTCGCCACTTCCGCGAGTTCGATGCCTACGAGGCCGATGCACGCGAAGGCAAGTGGAGCTACCGCAAGCCGAAGCTGCGGCGCGATTTTCCGGTCGGCATCATGGGGCTGGGCGTGCTCGGCGAGCGCGTGGCCAAGGCCGTGGCGCAGTTCGAGTTTCCGGTGCTGGGCTGGAGCCGCTCGCCAAAGGAGATCGACGGCGTGCGGGTGTTCAGCGGCGAGGCGCAGTTCGACGAGTTCCTGTCGTCCACGCGCGTGCTGGTTAACCTGCTGCCGCTGACCGAGGCGACACGCGGCATCCTCAATCGCAACACGCTGGGCAAGTTGCGGCCCGAGGGCTATCTCATCAGCATCGCGCGCGGCGGCCATCTGGTCGAAGACGACCTGATCCCGATGCTCGACGCGGGCCAGCTCGCGGGCGCGACGCTCGACGTGTTCCAGGTCGAGCCGCTGCCGGCCGACCATGCCTTCTGGCGCCATCCGAAGATCACCGTGACGCCACACGGCTCGGCGCGCACGCTGCGCGAGGAGTCGATCACCCAGATTGCCGGGAAGATCCGCGCGATGGAGCAGGGCCTGCCGGTTGCCGGCGTGGTCGATCCCGAGCGCGGTTACTGACCGGCCCTCGCCTCGAACAACCCGCAGGAAGGCGCTGCGGGCAGGGGAAACCCTGAAACATTAGTTTTTCACAAGTATGAAAATCTTTTCATGACTGTGAAAACTGCGTTTCGGGTGATCGAGATCGTCGAGCTCTTCGCCCGCGAGAAGCAGCCGCTGGCGTTGTCGGAAATGGCGCGCCTGCTCGACATGCCGGTGTCGAGCTGCCTGGGCCTGATCCGCACGCTCGAAGAGCAGGGCTACATGTACGAAACCGGCCGCCGCCAGGGCTACTACCCGACGGGCCGGCTGCTTGCGATGGCGCAGGTCATCGCCGCCCACGACCCGGTGCTCGACCGGGTGAAGGCCACGCTCGAAGAACTGCGCGACGCAGCGCGCGAGACGGTGGTTTTCGCCAAGTTCCGCGATGCGGGCCTGGTGGTCTATCTGGAGGTGCTGAGCGCGCCGCAGAGCATCCGCTACACGGCCGAGTCGGGCGAAACGCGCCCGGCCTACGCCAACTCGCTGGGCCGCGCGCTGCTGTCCACGCTCGACGCCGAAACGCGCCGTAAGCTGCTCGAAGGCATGACGCTCGCGCCGCTGACCGAGGCCACGCTCACCACCGCCGACGCCATCGAGGCCGAGCTGCAGCGTTCCGCCGCGCGCGGCTGGTACGGCAACCTCGGCGAAAGCATTCCCGACCTGGTCGGCCTGGCCTGGCCGCTGCGCATCGGCGGCGAGGCCTATGCCATCTCGGTCGCCGGCCCGCGCTACCGCATGGAGGCGCGCATCGAGGAAATCGCCGCGATGCTGCGCTCCGCCTGCCTCGCCATCGAACCCAAGACAGAAAGCCCCCGATGACTGCAACGACCGCTGCCCCACGCTACTTCGTCCGCGAGGACGAGATCGTCGGCTACCACCCCGCCAACCACACCGGCACGCTGAACAAGCGCCTGATCGGCCCCGAGACCGTGGGTGCGAAGCAGCTCGAAGTGCTGGTTGGCCACATCCAGAAGGGCAAGGGCGCGCTGCCGCATGCACACCCGGGCATCGAGCAGGTCTGCTACATGCTCGAAGGACGCGCGGTCGCCGAGGTGGGCGGCCAGCGACAGGAGCTGCACCCCGGCGACAGCTGCTTTTTTCCGGCCGATGCCATGCACACCTTCACGGTGGTGAGCGACGAGCCGGTGCGCGTGCTGGTGATCTACAGCCCGCCGTACGAGGAATCGCCGGAGCGCGTGATCCGGCCCTGAACCGACACAACAACCCGGAGACAAACCACATGCAGACGACGAAGAACGCGACAGGTCAAACAGTCGCGGTGGCGAACCGCCGCCGTTTCATTTCCATCGGCGCGGCCGCGGGGCTTGCCAGCGCCGTGCCATGGGCCTTCGCGCAGGACGGCTACCCGAAGCAGCCGATCAGGCTCGTCGTGCCCTTCGCGGCCGGCAGCGGCACCGATGCGGTGGCGCGCATCACCGGGCAGATGCTCGGCGAGGCGCTCAAGGCTTCGGTCATCGTCGACAACAAGGCTGGCGCCAACGGCGTGATAGCAGCCGAGTTCGTCGCCAAGGCGCCACCCGACGGCTACACGCTGTTCATGACGACCAACACCACGCACTCGGCCAACCCGAGCCTGATGAAGTCGCTGCCCTACGACCCGGTGAAAGACTTCGCGCCCGTCAGCCGCATGGGCAACCTGCCGTTCATGCTGGTGGTGAACAACGAGCTGCCCGTGAAGAGCGTGGCCGAGCTGCTGGCCTGGGGCCGCGCGCACCCCGGCAAGCTGACCTACGCAAGCGGCAACAGCACCGGCATCGTGAGCGGCGCCACGCTGTCGCGCATGAGCGGCGTGCCGATGCTGCACGTGCCCTACAAGAGCACGCCGCCGGCAATTGCCGACCTGATCGGCGGTCAGGTGTCGATGATGGTGGTCGATCTTGCCGCGGGCCTTGCCACGGTGAAGGCCGGAAAGATGCGCGCGATTGCTGTCACCACGCAGGAGCGCACCAAGCTCTTTCCCGAACTGCCGCCGCTGGCCGACACGCCGGAGCTCAAGGGCTTCGATATCACTTCGTGGAACGGCGTGTTCGCACCGGCGGGGACGCCGCGCGACATCGTGCTGAAGCTCAACAAGGCGCTGTCCGAGATGGCCAACGGCGCGGCCTTCCGCGAGCGCGTGGCGAAGCTGGGCTTCGATGCCTTCGGCAGCACGCCGGAAGAGCTGGGCGCGTTCACCGTGTCGGAACTGGCGAAGTGGAAGAAGCTGATCCAGGCCGCGGGGATCCAGCCCGAATGAGCGCGACCGGACCGCTCGGACCACTGGAAGGCATCCGCATCCTCGACCTCACGGCCGTGGTGATGGGGCCGTATGCGACGCAGACGCTCGGCGACCTTGGCGCCGACGTCATCAAGGTCGAGCCGCCCGGCGGCGACAACCTGCGCGCCGTCGGCCCGATGCGCCACCCCGGCATGGGCGCGATGGCGATGCACCTCAACCGCAACAAGCGCTCCATCGTGCTCGACCTCAAGCAGACCGAGGGGCGCGAGGCCTGCTTGAAGCTGGCGGCGGGGTGCGATGCGCTGATCTACAACACGCGGCCGCAGGCGATGGCGCGGCTCGGGCTCGGCTATGAAGCCGTGGCCGCAGTCAACCCGAAGATCGTCTACCTTGGCGCCTTTGGCTATGGCGAGCAAGGGCCCTACGCCGGAAAGCCCGCCTACGACGACCTCATCCAAGGTGCAGCGGGCGTCGCCTCGCTGTTCGCGCAGCAAAGCGGCGGCGCGCCGCGCTACGCGCCCGTCACGCTGGCCGACCGCGCCGTTGGCCTGCAAGCCGCCATCGCGCTGCTCGCCGCCGTGCTGCATGCGCAGCGCACCGGCAAGGGCCAGGCCGTCGAAGTGCCCATGTTCGAAGCGCTGTCGCAGTTCGTCATGGGCGACCACCTCGGCGGCCACAGCTTCGAGCCGCCGCTCGGCCCCACCGGCTATGCGCGCCTGCTCGCGCCGCATCGCAAGCCCTACGCCACGGCCGATGGCTACCTCAGCGTGCTCATCTACAACGACAAGCACTGGCAGGCCTTCTTCGACGTGATCGGCCGGCCCGAGCTGCGCAGCTCGCCGATGTTCGGCACTCACACGGCGCGCGCCGCGAACATCGGTGCGGTCTATGCCTTCGTGGCCGAGGTGATGGCCACGCGCACCAGCGACGAATGGTTTGCCGCGCTCAATGCCGCGGACATTCCCGTCGCGCGCCTGCACAGCACCGACAGCCTGCTCGATGACCCGCATCTGCGCGCCGTCGGTTTCTACCCCGAGTTCGATCACCCGACCGAGGGCCGCATCCGCACCCTCGCGCCGGTCGGCCGCTACAGCGCCACGCCCACCGCCATCCGTCGCCCCACGCCGCGTATCGGCGAGCAGAGCGTCGAGCTGCTGCGCGAAGCGGGCTATGGCGACGAGGCCATCGAACGCATGCTCGAAAGCGGCGTCACGCTGCAACCGGGCCCATCGAAGAAAGACAGCGAAGAATGAATTTCTCCCTGAACGAAGACCAGCGCTCGCTGGTCGCGGCCGTCGAACGGCTGTGCGAAGACTTCCCCGCCGACTACTGGCGCGACCACGACGACCGCGCCGTGTTCCCGCATGAGTTCCACCGCGCGGTGGCCCAGAGCGGCTGGCTCGGCATCGCCATGCCCGAGGCGCAGGGCGGTGCGGGGCTCGGCATCACCGAGGCGGCGCTGATGATGCGCGCCATCAGCGCCTCGGGCGCAGGCATGTCGGGCGCGTCGTCGGTGCACATGAACATCTTCGGGCTCAACCCGGTGGTGGTATTCGGCAGCGAGGAACAGCGCCAGCGTTTCCTGCCGCCGCTGATCGCGGGCACCGAGAAAGCCTGCTTCGCGGTGACGGAACCCGACGCGGGGCTCGACACCACCAGCCTCAAAACACAGGCGGTGCGCCAGCCGAACGGCGGCTACCTGCTGCACGGCCGCAAGATCTGGATATCGACCGCGCAGGTGGCCGACCGCATGCTGATCCTCACGCGCACCACGCCGCTGGACCAGGTGAAGAAGCCCACGCAGGGCCTCACGCTGTTCTACACGCCGCTGGACCGCAGCAAGGTCGAGGTGCGCGAGATCCACAAGCTGGGCCGCGCGGCGGTGGACTCCAACATGCTCTTCATCGACGGGCTCGAAGTGCCGGAAGAAGACCGCATCGGCGAGGAAGGGCGGGGCTTCGAGTACATCCTGCACGGGCTCAACCCCGAGCGCATATTGATCGCGGCGGAAGCCATCGGCATTGGCCGCGCGGCGCTGCGCATCGCCTCGCAGTATGCGCAGGAGCGCGTCGTGTTCGGCCGGCCCATCGGGCAGAACCAGGGCGTGGCGCATCCGCTGGCGCGTGCCTGGGCCAACCTGGAAGCGGCCGATCTGATGATGCTCAAGGCCGCCACGCTGTACGACGCGGGCGAGCCCTGCGGCATCGAGGCCAATGCCGCCAAGTACCTCGCGGCAGAAGCGGCACACGACGCCTGCCAGAACGCAGTGCTCACGCTGGGCGGCATGGGCTATGCGAAGGAATATCACGTTGAGCGCTTGCTGCGCGAGAGCTACATTCCGCGCATTGCACCCGTGAGCCCGCAGATGATCCTGAACTTCATCGCCGAAAAGGCGCTAGGGCTGCCCAAGTCTTACTGATCCGTGCCATGCCATGAACAACAACGTCACCGTCACCCGCCATCTCGTCATTCGCGGCCGCGTGCAGGGCGTGGGCTACCGCTGGTCGATGGTGCAGGCCGCGAAGCGGCTCGGCGTGCGCGGCTGGGTGCGCAACCGGCGTGATGGGAGCGTGGAGGCGCTTGCAGCCGGCGAGGCTGTCGCGGTGGAAGGGTTGATCCGCTGGGCGCGCCAGGGGCCGGACGGTGCGCGCGTGGATGCGGTCGAGGCGACCGATGCCGCGACCACGGACAGCCCCGACGACTTCGAGCAGCGCGAAACCGCCTAGCGCCCGGCTGGCACCATTTGCAACCCCGCAGGCGCGCATTGCTACCTTCCGCGACTTGTGTACCGAGCAGGGCGTTTCCATGTGTCGGACAATTGACGACGGTTTCTCATTCTCCCGAGACACAAGAGACATCCCATGAAACTCCCCACCAAAGTCAAGATCGTCGACGTCGGCCCGCGCGACGGCCTGCAGAACGAAAAGCAGCCGGTCTCCGCCGAAATCAAGATCGGCCTCGTGCACCGCCTGCAGGACGCAGGGCTCAAAGAGATCGAGGTCACCAGCTTCGTCAGTCCCAAGTGGGTGCCGCAGATGGCCGACAACGCCGAGGTGATGCACGGCATCCAACGCAAGCCCGGCGTGCGCTATTCGGTGCTCACGCCCAACATGAAGGGCTTCGAGGCCGCCATTGCCGCGCCGCGCGAAGAGTGGCCCGACGAGATCGTGGTGTTCGGCGCTGCGAGCGAGGCCTTCAGCCAGAAGAACATCAACTGCTCCATTGCCGAGAGCATCGAACGCTTCGCGCCCGTGGTGGCTGCGGCGCGCGAGAAAGGCATCTACGTGCGCGGCGCCATGTCGTGCACGGTCGGTTGCCCCTATGAAGGCGAGATTGCGCCGGCCAAGGTCGCATACCTGGCGCAACTGATGAAGGGCATTGGCGTGCAGCGCGTGGACGTGGCCGACACCATCGGCGTGGGCACGCCGCGCAAGGTGCAAGGGGCGATGGAGGCCACGCTGGCGCACTTCGATGTCGACGCCATTTCCGGCCACTTTCACGACACCTACGGGCAGGCGCTGGTCAACACGCTGGCGGCGCTCGAGATGGGCGTGTGGAACTTCCAGTCGTCTTCGGCCGGCCTGGGCGGCTGCCCCTACGCCAAGGGTGCGACGGGCAACGTGGCGACGGAAGACGTGGTCTACATGCTGCACGGCATGGGCATCGAGACCGGCATCGACCTCGACAAGCTGATCGACGCGGGCGTGTACATCAGCGAGGCGCTGGGCCGCGAACCGAGTTCGCGGGCGTCGAAGGCCATCCGCACCAAGCGGGCGGGTTGAAGCATGGATCTGCATGTCTGGCTCGCATTTCTGGTGGCGAGTTGCGTCATCGCCGTGTCGCCCGGTTCTGGCGCGGTGCTCAGCATGAGCCATGGGCTCAGCTACGGCGTGCGGCGCACCACGGCGACCATCGTCGGGCTGCAGCTGGGGCTTGCCGTGATCCTGCTGGTGGCCGGCCTTGGTGTGGGCGCGGTGCTCACCGCCTCGGCCACCGCGTTCACGGTCATCAAGGTGGTCGGCGCGTGCTACCTGTTGTGGCTGGGCTGGCGCCAGTGGCGCGCGCCCGTCGCGAAGATCGACGGCAACGACGCGCAGGAGGCCGCCGGCGAGCCCGACCTCACGGCGCCGCAGCGCGTGCTGCGCGGCTTCCTGACCAACGTGACCAACCCCAAGGGCATCGTCTTCATGGCGGCCGTGCTGCCGCAGTTCATCCAGCCGACGCGGCCGTTGTGGCTGCAGCTGCTGGTGCTGCTGGCCACGACGGTGATGGTCGACGTGACCGTGATGCATGGCTACGCCTGGCTGGCCGCCAGGTTGCAGGGCGTGCTTCGCAGCGTGCGCGCACGGCGTGCGCAGAACCGCGTCTTCGGTGGCGTGCTGATGGCGATGGGCGCGTTCCTGTTCGCGTTCAAGCGCAGCGCGTAGCCGCTGCGAACCCGTTCCCCTTTTTCCGGCACCACGGTGCCAGGTGCCTGATAGATTCGAATCCATGTGCGGCTCTGAACTCCACTCCCTCCCCGAAGGCGTCCAACGCGTCTCCCGCGTGCTGCAAGATGCCGGTCACCCCCATTCCCCCCGCATGCTCGACGACGCCTGCCGCACCGCGCAGCAGGCGGCCGACGCGCTCGGCATCTCCGTCGGGCAGATCGCCAAGAGCATCATCTTCCGCCGCAAGAGCGACGAGGTGGCCGTGCTGGTCATCACCTCGGGCGACAAGCGCGTGGACGAGAAGAAGGTCGATGCGCTGGTCGGCAAGACCGGCCGTGCCGATGCCGACTTCGTGAAGGCGCGCACCGGCTTCACCATCGGCGGCGTCTCGCCGGTGGGGCATGTGACAAAGCCCGTGGTGCTGATCGACCGCGAGCTGTTCCGCTTCGAGGAAATCTGGGCGGCCGCAGGCCATCCGCATGCGGTGTTCCAGCTGCGCCCGCACGACCTCGAAAAGCTCACCGGCGCGCCGGTGGCGGACGTGGTGTGAACTTCGACGAGGCCGAAACGCTCGCCGAACGCGCCGTGGCCGTGCAGGCCATGGTGGAAGACGTGCCCTCGCCGTGCTCCTCGGTGTGCCGCATGGACCGCCTCAGCGGCTTCTGCGAAGGCTGTCTGCGCACCATTCCCGAGATCGCGGGCTGGAGCAAGATGGAAGACGAAACGCGCCGCCACGTCTGGCGGGCGATAGAGTTGCGGGCCAAGGCCGGCATCTGGCGGGCTCCAGCCGACACAGGAGACAGGCACGCATGAAGCACATCGACTTCTATCTCGATTTCATCTCGCCCTACGCGCACCTTGCGTTCGAGCACCTGCCCGAGGCGCTCGAAGGCCTGAACTACAGCGTGGCCTACAAGCCGGTGCTGTTGGGTGCACTGCTCAAGCAGCACGGGCAACTCGGCCCGGCGGAGATTCCGTCGAAGCGCAGCTGGACCTATCGCCATGTGCTCTGGCTGGGCCACGCGAACGGCATCGAGATCGAGATGCCGGCCTCGCATCCTTACAACCCGCTGGCCCACCTGCGGCTCGCGCTGTCGACCAGTGACGACGGCAGCATCAGCCGCCTCGTGGCGGAGACCGTCTTCCGCCACGTGTGGCGCGGCGGCGAAGAACCTGGCGACGCCGCGCGCCTTGCCGCGCTCACTGCACAGCTGAAGCCGAAGCGCGAAGCGAACAGCGACGAGAGCAAGGCCCTGCTCAAGCGCAACACCGACGAGGCCCTGCAGCTTGGCGTGTTCGGCACGCCGGCCTATGTGGTCGACGGCCGCCTGTTCTGGGGCTTCGACGGCCTCCAGATGCTGCGCGCCTACCTGGCGGGCGACGCATGGTTCGACGGCCCGCAATGGACCTCGGCTGACCAGCGCCCGTCCCTGCTGCGCAGCAGCAAGAACTAGGCACTAGGCAAAACCCGGTAAGAGCCGGATTTCTTACAAGCTGAAACGCGCTGCGCGGGTTTCACCCTAATCCGTAAGCGTCGGTTCAGTTTCGCGCAAGCCTCGGGTCAGTCGCGCCTCCAAGAATGCCTCACGGTCCCGAATGCCGGGAACCGCAACGAACGCATACACACAGGAGATGACCAATGGCAGCCACACTAGATTCGAGGGGAGTGCCGCATCCGGCCCCCCGGCCCATGTCCTCGGAGGAGAAGAAAGTCATCTTCGCCTCCTCGCTCGGCACCGTGTTCGAGTGGTACGACTTCTACCTCTACGGTTCGCTGGCCGCGATCATCGCCAAGCAGTTCTTCAGTGGCCTGGATGCGGGCGCGGCCTTCATCTTCGCGCTGCTGGCGTTCGCCGCGGGCTTCCTGGTGCGTCCGTTCGGCGCCATCGTGTTCGGCCGCCTGGGTGACATGATCGGGCGCAAGTACACCTTCCTGGTCACGATCCTGATCATGGGCCTGTCGACCTTCATCGTCGGCCTGCTGCCCAGCTACGCGACCATCGGCGTTGCGGCGCCGGTGATCCTGATCGCGCTGCGCATGCTGCAGGGCCTGGCGCTCGGCGGCGAGTATGGCGGTGCCGCCACCTACGTGGCCGAGCACTCGCCGCACGGCAAGCGCGGCGCCTACACCTCGTGGATCCAGACCACGGCAACGCTCGGCCTGTTCCTGAGCCTGCTGGTGATCCTGGGCGTGCGCGAGTGGCTCGGCGAGGCGGTGTTCAATGACTGGGGCTGGCGCATTCCGTTCCTGGTCTCGATCCTGCTGCTGGGCATCTCGG
Source organism: Variovorax nivicola (assembly GCF_051216475.1). Classification (NCBI taxonomy): domain Bacteria; kingdom Pseudomonadati; phylum Pseudomonadota; class Betaproteobacteria; order Burkholderiales; family Comamonadaceae; genus Variovorax; species Variovorax nivicola. The sequence continues at coordinate 43,134 of NZ_JBPJZK010000019.1, forward strand.
TGTGGATCCGCCTGTCGCTGAGCGAATCGCCGGCCTTCCAGAAGATGAAGGCCGAGGGCAAGACCTCGAAGGCGCCGCTGTCCGAGTCCTTCGGCGAGTGGAAGAACCTGAAGATCGTGATCCTGGCGCTGGTCGGCCTCACGGCAGGCCAAGCGGTGGTCTGGTATTCGGGCCAGTTCTACGCGCTCTTCTTCCTCACGGCACAGCTGAAGGTCGATGCGACCACGGCCAACCTGATGATTGCCGCCGCGCTGCTGCTCGGCACGCCGTTCTTCGTGGTGTTCGGCACGCTGTCGGACAAGATCGGCCGCAAGCCGATCATCATGGCCGGCTGCCTGCTGGCCGTGATCACCTACTTCCCGGTCTTCAAGATGCTGACCGAAGCGGCCAACCCCGACCTGGCCCGCGCACAGGCCACGGCCGCCGTCACGGTGACGGCCGACCCGGCGACCTGCTCGTTCCAGGGCAATCCGGTGGCTCGCGAGATCGACTTCCGCAGCTCGTGCGACATCGCCAAGCGCTACCTCGTGCAGAACTCGGTGAGCTATGAGAACGTCGCCGGCGCGCCGGGCTCCAAGGCCACCGTGAAGATCGGCGAGAAGTCGGTCGAGGCGCCCGTCGGCAACGTCGTGAACTCGAAGTTCGACGAGAACTCCGCCAAGGAGATCGCCACCTTCAAGAAGGGCGTGGCCGAAGACCTGAAGGTCGCGGGCTACCCGGCCAAGGCCGATCCCGCCAAGATCAACAAGGTGATGACCATCGTGCTGCTGTTCTGGCTGGTGCTGCTGGTGACGATGGTCTACGGCCCGATCGCCGCGATGCTGGTCGAGCTGTTCCCCACGCGCATCCGCTACACCTCGATGAGCCTGCCGTACCACATCGGCAACGGCTGGTTCGGCGGCCTGCTGCCGACCACGGCCTTCGCCATCGTGGCCTCCACCGGCAACATGTACAACGGGCTTTGGTATCCGATCATCATTGCCGGCATCACGCTGGTGGTGGGCACGATCTTCATCCGCGAAACCAAGGACGTGGACATCTACGCGAACGACTGATCGTCGCTCGCACAGGAGGGCGCCATGCCCTCCGTTCAACAAAGAGGCTTCATGCCAACCGCATGAGGCCTTTTTCTTGAGCCCCCCGAATCAATCAACCTCGTCAGGAGACAACACCCATGTGGAAACTCGTCGTCGGCTTCGTCATCTTTGCCGCCATTGCTCTGTACGTGATCTCCAAGGCCGGCGACAAGGTCGACATGTCGGGCGAGAAGCACGGTGGGGATACCACCACGCACGAGCCAGCGCCCGCCGCCGCGCCCAAGTAAGGCGCCGCCTTATCTTTTGAATTTGCCGTCGCTGACGATCGACAGGTCCACGAAGTCGATGCCCGTGTGATCGGTCGGCGAGTAGCTCACCTCGAGCCCGCCGCCCACGTCGTACTGGAAGTTGTTGAGCGTGGCGATGAGCTTTGCGCGCGTGGGCTTCGGGCCCGTGCGGCGCAGCGCCTCCACCATCACCTTGGTGGCGACGAAGCCTTCGAGCAGCGCGGGCGACAGGTCGTTCTGGCCCTTGGCCTTGGCCAGCGCCAGCGCTTCCTTGATGAGCGGGTGGCCGAAGGAGCGCTCGTAGGGCAGCACCTGCGTGATGATCACGCCGGCACTGGCCGAGCCCAGTTCCTTGATGAAGCCCGAGGCCGCGTTGTTCGACAGCGTGATGATCTGCGCCGCCGAGCCCGCGGCGCGCAGCGCCTTGATGCCATCCGTCACGGCAGTGCCCGAGCCGATCCACAGCACCGCCTGTGCGTTGGCCTTGGTCAGCTGCGGAATGATCGCCGCGAAGTCGGGCTTGTTGCGGTCGGCCAGCGCGATCACGGCCGGCTTCAGGTTCGCTTTCTCGAAGCCCTTGTTCGCGCCTTCCATCGCGTCCTTGCCGAAGGAGTCGTCGGCCTGCACGACGGCGATGCGCTGGATGCCGGTGGTCTGCAGGTGCTGCACGGCCTTCTCGGCCTCGCGCTGGTAGGTCGAGCGCACGTTGAAGATGTTCTTCTGCAGCGGCTTGTGCAGCGCCATCGCGCCCGTCGAAGGGCCGACCAGCGCCACGCCGTACTTGTCGAGCAGCGGAATCACCGCGAGCGTGTTGGGCGTGCCGCGGTTGAGCAGCAGCGCGACGACCTTCTTGTCTTCGATGAGCACGCGCGTGTTCTCCAGCGAACGCTTGGCGTCGAGGCCGTCGTCCATGCGGATCACCTCGATCTGCTCGCCGTTGATGCCGCCCTGGGCGTTGACCTGGTCGATGACCAGCTGCGAGCCCATGATGGTTTCCTTGACGCTGGCCGCCACCGGGCCTGAAAGGTCGGCCGACTGGCCGATCAGGATCTGGGCCGATGCGCCCTGGGCCGCCATGGCCAGGAGCAGCGCCACGGCGCAGGACGTGAACGTCTTTTTCATCGAGCAAAGCCTTTCCACGAAGCGGAGCGCTTCTGTCAGCAGGTGTGTAATGTGTTGCTGAACGTCACTTGCCGCCAGTTCGCGGAAACCCTGTCAAACCAAGGTTTGCAGAACGCCCAAAGCCAACGGCCCGCCGGTTGTGCCAGCGGGCCGTTGGTTCGGAAGGCGTTGTCGAGGGGCGGGGCTCAGCGCTTGAAGCGACCATCGCTGATGATCGAAAGGTCCGCGAAGTCGATGCCGCTGTGGTCCTGCGGCGAATAACTCACCTCCAGCCCGCCGCCCAGGTCGTAGCCCTTGAGGCTTTCGAGCGCAGCGACCATCTTCGCGCGCGTGGGCTTGGGCCCCGCGCGGCGCAGCGCCTCCACCAGCACCTTGGCCGAGGCGAAGCCTTCGAGCATGGCCGGCGACAGCTCCACCTGACCCTTGGCCTGTGCGAGTGCCAGTGCTTCCTTCACCATCGGCTGGCCGATCGAGCGCTCGTTCGGGAACACCTGCGTCACGATCACGCCCTTGCTCGCGTCGCCCAGCTGCTTGATGAAGCTCGACGAGGCGTTGTTCGACAGCGTGACCACCTGCGCCGCCGAGCCCGCCGCGCGCAGCGCCTTGATGCCGTCGATCACCGCAGCGCTCGAGCCGATCCACACCACGGCCTGCGCGTCGGCGCTCTTGATGGCAGGCACGATGGTCTTGTAGTCGGGCTTGTCGCGGTCGGCCGGAATGGTCACGGTCGGCTGGGCCTTGCCCTTGGTGAAGCCGGTCATCGCGCCTTCGAGCGCGTCGGTGCCGAACGAGTCGGTCACGTGCACCACCGCGATCCGCGTGAGGCCGATGGTCAGCAGGTGCTGCACCGCCTTCTCGGCCTCACGCTGGTAGGTGGCGCGCACGTTGAACACGTGCTTCTGCAGCGGCTTGTGCAGCACCATTGCGCCGGTGGAGGGGGCGATGAGCGCCACGTCGTACTTGTCGAGCCACGGGATGATGGCCTGCGAGTGCGGCGTGCCGCGGCTCATGAACAGCGCCAGCACCTTCTTGTCCTCGATCAGCACGCGCGCGTTCTCGCTGGCGCGCTTCACGTCGAAGCCGTCGTCCATGCGCAGTATTTCGATCTTCTCGCCATGGATGCCGCCCTGGGCGTTGACCGAGTCGATCACCAGCTGCGCGCCGCCGATGGTCTCGTTCACGCTCGCGGCCACCGAGCCGGTCACGCCAGTGGTCTGGCCGATCAGGATCTGGGCCGATGCGCCCACGGCGCTGAAGGCCAGGAGGGCGGCGGCGCAAAGCATGCGCGTCGTCGTCTTCGTCATGGAAATCTTTCGAGGGAATGGGGGAAGCGGTTTGTGAGAAGGTGAAAACTAATGTCGTATTTGTTTCTGAAAGTATCGTGAATTCCATTCGGACAAACCCCTGCGCAGCCACCGACCTTGTGACGTAGTGCACAAATCCGTCATTGCGCACTCCCTAGAATGTTTGCCCCACCCCCCAAGGCACTCATGACACAGGGCTCCATCCGGATTCGCGGCGCGCGCCAGCACAACCTCCAGAACCTCGACCTCGACATCCGCACCGGCGAGATGACGGTGGTCACCGGGCCCAGCGGCTCGGGCAAGTCCAGCCTCGTTTTCGACACCCTCTACGCCGAAGGCCAGCGGCGCTATGTGGAAACCTTTTCCGCCTATGCGCGCCAGTTCCTGGACCGCATGGACAAGCCGGCCGTCGACAAGGTGGAGGGCGTGCCGCCCGCCATCGCCATCGACCAGACCAACCCGGTGCGCTCCTCGCGCTCCACGGTCGGCACGATGACCGAGCTGAACGACCACCTGAAGCTGCTCTTCGCGCGCGCGGCCAACCTGTTCGACCGCGAAACCGCGCTGCCGGTGCGCCACGATTCGCCCGACAGCATCTATGCGCAGATCGTCGAGCGCGCGGCGGTCGCGGGCGATCCGCGCCTCGTCGTCACCTTTCCGGTCGAGCTGCCCGCGAGCACCACGGCCGAAGAGGTCACCCAGTGGCTGTCGGCCAGCGGCTTCACGCGCGTGCAGGCCGAGCGCGAGGTGGCCACGCCCACCGGGCCGCGCAAGGTGCTCGACGTGGTGGCCGATCGGTTCCGCGCTTCCAGCGCCGAGCGCTCGCGCGTGGTCGAGGCGATCGAGGTGGCGCTCAAGCGCGGCAGCGGGCGCGTCACCGTGCATGCCACCGGCGCTGAAGAGAACGCTCCTACCGACGTGTGGAAGTTCTCGACCGGCCTGCACTGCCCCGAGAGCGACATCCGCTACGCCGACCCGATCCCGTCGATGTTCTCGTTCAACTCGGCCGTGGGCGCCTGCGAAACCTGCCGCGGCTTCGGCCGCGTGATCGGCGTCGACCTGGGCCTGGTGATTCCGAACGACAAGCTCACGCTGCGCGCCGGCGCCATCAAGACCATCCAGACGCCCGCCTGGAAAGAAGCGCAGGACGACCTCATGCGCCACGCCGAAGCTGCCGGCATCCCGCGCGACACCCCCTGGAACAAGCTCACCGACGAGCAGAAGCACTGGGTGATCGAAGGCACGCCCAACTACAAGGAAGGCAACTGGAACAAGCAGTGGTACGGCGTGCGGCGCTTCTTCGGCTACCTGGAGAGCAAGGCCTACAAGATGCACATCCGCGTGCTCTTGTCCAAATACCGCAGCTACACGCCGTGCCCCACCTGCAGCGGCGCGCGCCTGAAGCTAGACAGCCTGCTGTGGCGCATCGGCAGCAAGGAAGACGCCGACGCGGTGCTGCCGCCCGAAAAGCGCTTCATGCCCACCGGCGCCAAGTGGGCGCGCGCGCAGCTCGAAGCCCTGCCGGGCCTATGCCTGCACGACCTGATGCTGCTGCCCATCGAGCGGCTGCGCAGGCTCTTCGACCGCGTCGAGCACCACGGCAACGGCCACACGGTGAGCGAAGGCGAGACCCAGGCGCTGAAGCTGCTGTTCGAAGAAATCACCACGCGCCTGCGCTACCTGCATGACGTCGGCATCGGCTACCTCACGCTCGACCGCCAGAGCCGCACGCTGAGCGGCGGCGAAGTGCAGCGCATCAACCTCACGACTGCGCTCGGCACCTCGCTGGTCAACACGCTGTTCGTGCTCGACGAGCCCAGCATCGGCCTGCACCCGCGCGACATGAACCGCATCACCGAGGCCATGCTGCGCCTGCGCGACGCCGGCAACACGCTGGTGGTTGTGGAGCACGACCCGGCCGTGATGCTGGCCGCCGACCGCGTGATCGACATGGGCCCCGGCCCCGGAGCGCGCGGCGGGCAGATCGTGTTCGACGGCACCACCGACCAGCTGCGCGACGCCGACACGCTCACCGGCCAGTACCTGGGCGGGCGCAAGAAGATCGGCATGGGCTTCAAGCGGCTCGTGAGCGAGAACACGCACCGCCTCATCCTCGAAGGCGTGCGCGAGCACAACCTGAAGAACATCGCGGTCGAGTTCCCGCTGGCGCGGCTGGTGTGCGTCACCGGCGTCAGCGGCTCTGGCAAGTCCACGCTGATCCAGGACGTGCTGGCGCCCGCGCTGATGCGCCACTTCGGCAAGGCTACGGAAACCCCTGGCGCGCACGACCGCATGCTGGGCGCCGATCACCTGGGCGACGTGGTGTTCGTCGACCAGTCGCCCATCGGCAAGACCGCGCGTTCTAACCCCGCGAGCTACGTGGGCGCGTGGGACGCCATTCGCGAGATCTTCGCCACCGCGGCGCTGTCTCGCCAGCGCGGCTACACAGCGAGCAAGTTCAGCTTCAACTCCGGCGACGGGCGCTGCCCGACCTGCGGCGGCTCGGGCTTCGAGCACGTCGAGATGCAGTTCCTGTCCGACGTGTACCTGCGTTGCCCCGACTGCGATGGCAAGCGCTACCGCCCCGAGATTCTCGAAGTGCGCGTGGAGCGCAAGGGCAAGAGCTACAACGTGGCCGACGTGCTCGACCTCACCGTGGCCGAAGCGGCGGTAGTGTTCGAGGCCGACCGCGACGTGCTGCGCGTGCTGCAGCCGATTTCCGACGTGGGCCTCGACTACGTCAAGCTCGGCCAGCCCGTGCCCACGCTGAGCGGCGGTGAAGCCCAGCGCCTGAAGCTCGCGGGCTTCCTGGCGGAAGCCGCCAAGAGCGCGACGTCGAGCAAGCAGTCAGTGGCGCGCAAGGGCACGCTCTTCCTGTTCGACGAGCCGACCACCGGCCTGCACTTCGACGACATCGCGCGCCTGATGCGCGCGCTGCGCAAGCTGCTCGACGCCGGCCATTCGCTGATCGTCATCGAGCACAACCTCGACGTGATCCGCGCGAGTGACTGGCTCATTGACCTCGGCCCCGAAGGCGGCGAGGGCGGTGGCCAGGTGGTGGCCGAAGGCACGCCCGAGCAATTGCGCGAGAACCGCGCTTCGCTCACCGGCGCCGCGCTGGCCGACTACGAGCTGGCCATCGGCCCCGATGCCTACAAGGTGGCCGAGCGCGCCGCGCGCCGCTACATCGCCAACGCGAAGACGGCACCGGGCAGCAACGCGATCGAGATCGTCAACGCGCGCGAGCACAACCTGAAGAATCTCAGCGTCGACATTCCGCGCGGCAAGTTCAGCGTGGTCACGGGCGTGAGTGGTTCGGGCAAGTCGACGCTGGCCTTCGACATTCTTTTCAACGAAGGGCAGCGCCGCTATCTCGAATCGCTCAATGCCTATGCGCGCAGCATCGTGCAGCCGGCCGGCCGGCCCGAGGTGGATGCGGTGTACGGCATTCCGCCGACCGTGGCCATTGAGCAGCGCCTGTCGCGCGGCGGCCGCAAGAGCACCGTGGGCACCACCACCGAGGTGTGGCACTTCCTGCGCCTCTTGTATGTGAAGCTAGGCATCCAGCACTGCATTCACGATGGCGCGGCCGTGCAGCCGCAGACGCCCGACAGCATCGCCGCGCAGCTGATGCGCAACTTCAAGGGCCAGCACATCGGCCTGCTCGCGCCGCTGGTGAGCAACCGCAAGGGCGTGTACACCGAGCTGGCCGATTGGGCGCGTCCGCGCGGCTTCACGCACCTGCGCGTGGACGGCGACTTCCTGCCGACCACCGGCTTCCCGCGCATCGACCGCTTCAAGGAGCACAGCATCGAGCTGCCGGTGGCCAGCCTCGACGTGCTGCCCTCGAAAGAGACCGAACTGCGCGAGGCGCTGACCAAGGCGCTCGAACACGGCAAGGGCGTAGTGCACGTGCTGAGCCAGCTCGACGGCCTGCGCGCCGCGATGATGGCGGGCGTGTCCGCCGCCGGCATCGGCCGCGTGAACGTGTTCTCCACGCTGCGCGCCTGCCCGGTGTGCAGCACCAGCTATGCCGAGCTCGATCCGCGGCTGTTCAGCTACAACAGCAAGCACGGCTGGTGCCCCGATTGCGTGGGCACGGGCGTCAAGCTCAGCAAGGACCAGCGCAAGGTGTTCGACGACTCCGTGCTGGCCGACGACAACAAGGGCCGCGAGCAGACCTTTGCAGAACCCGAGGTCGAGGACCTGGCCGACGTGGTCTGCCCCACCTGCGAAGGCACGCGCCTGAACGCCACGGCCCGCGCCGTGGGCTTCGGCACCACGGCCGACGGCTCGGGCGGCATCGGCATCACCGAACTGGCGCGCATGAGCGTGACCGAGGTGCGGCAGTGGTTCGAAGGGCTGTCGCTCGCGGGCCGCGAGGCGGAGATCGCGCGCGATCTTGTGCCCGAGATCAAGAGCCGGCTCGAATTCCTCGAAGAAGTGGGCCTGGGCTACCTCACGCTCGACCGTGGCGCGCCCACGCTTTCAGGCGGCGAGGCGCAGCGCATCCGCCTGGCGGCGCAGCTCGGCAGCAATCTGCAGGGCGTGTGCTACGTGCTCGACGAGCCGACCATCGGCCTGCATGCGCGCGACAACCAGATCCTGCTGAACGCGCTGCACAAGCTGGGCGACAAGGGCAACACGCTGGTGGTGGTGGAGCACGACGAAGACACCATCCGTCGCGCCGACCACATCATCGACATCGGCCCGAGCGCGGGCAAGCGCGGCGGCCGGCTGGTGGCCGAGGGCTCGGTGGCCGACATCCAGAACGCCGGCGATTCGCAGACCGGCCGCTACCTGCGCGATGCCATCAAGCACCCGCTGCAGGCGCGCCGCCTGGTGCCTTCGCCCAACCCCAAGGCCACGGACAACGGCGAATGGCTCACCGTGCATGGCGCCGACCTGCACAACCTGCAGGACGTGACCGCCACGCTGCCGCTGCACCGCCTCGTGGTGGTCACCGGCGTGAGCGGCTCGGGCAAATCGACGCTCGCGCGCGACGTGCTGCTGGCCAACGTGCACGGCATCGTGGTGCAGCGCATGACCAAGGCGGGCCGCGATGCGGACGCCGCGGGCAAGCGCCCGGCGTGGGCCGGCTGCAGCAAGGTCGAGGGCTATGAAACCATCGACCGCGTGCTCGAAGTCGACCAGACGCCCATCGGCAAGACGCCGCGCAGCTGCCCGGCCACCTACATCGGCTTCTGGGACACCATCCGCAAGCTCTTCGCTGACACGCTCGAGGCCAAGGCGCGCGGCTACGGCCCGGCGCGCTTCAGCTTCAACACCGGCGAAGGCCGCTGCCCCGGCTGCGACGGCGCGGGCGTGCGCACCATCGAGATGAGCTTCCTGCCCGACGTGAAGGTGCCCTGCGAGGTGTGCCACGGCGCGCGCTTCAACCCCGAGACGCTGGCCGTGAGCTGGCGTGGCAAGAGCATCGGCGACGTGCTGAAGATGGAAGTCGACGAGGCCGTCGAGTTCTTCGCCAGCATGCCCAACATCAGCCACCCGCTGCAGCTGCTGAAGGACGTGGGGCTCGGCTACCTCACGCTGGGGCAGCCCTCGCCCACGCTCTCGGGCGGCGAGGCGCAGCGCATCAAGCTGGTGACCGAACTGAGCAAGGTGCGCGACGACATCACCCGCCGTGGCCAGAAGGCGCCGCACACGCTGTACGTGCTCGACGAGCCGACCGTGGGCCTGCACATGGCCGACGTCGAGAAGCTGATCCACGTGCTGCACCGGCTGGTGAACGGCGGCCACAGCGTGGTAGTGATCGAGCACGACCTCGACCTGATCGCCGAGGCCGACTGGATCCTCGACCTGGGTCCCGAAGGCGGCAACGCCGGTGGGCGCATCGTCGCGGCGGCGCCGCCGGAAGAGGTGGTGCGGCTGGGCACGCACACCGGCGTGGCCTTGGCGCCAGTGCTGGCGCGATAGGACAGGGCGGGGCTCGCCCCGCCCTCCTGTTTCTGGCCTATTTCTGGATATCGCCCAGGCAGAGGTACTTGATCTCCACGTAGTCGTCCATGCCGTGGTGCGAGCCTTCGCGCCCCAGGCCCGACTGCTTCACGCCGCCGAACGGCACATGCTCGGTGGCGATCACGCCGGCATTGATGCCGACCATGCCGTATTCCAGCGCTTCGGCCACGCGGAAGATCCGGCCCACGTCGCGCGTGTAGAAGTAGCTCGCCAGGCCGAACTCGGTGTTGTTCGCCGCGTCGATGCCGTCCTGCTCGGTCTTGAAACGGAACACGGGCGCGAAGGGGCCGAAGGTTTCTTCTCGCGCGCACAGCATGTCGGGCGTGGCTTCGGCAATCACGGTCGGCTCGAAGAACTGGCCCTGCATCCTGTGGCCGCCCGCCAGCACCTTGCCGCCCTTGGCGATGGCGTCGGCTACATGGCGCTGCACCTTGTCGATGGCCGCATCCTCGATCAGCGGGCCCTGCGTCACGCCGTCCTCGAAGCCGTTGCCGACCTTGAGCGCCTTCACCTTGGCCGCGAATTTCTCGACGAAGGCGTCGTAGATGCCTTCCTGCACATACAGCCGGTTCGCGCACACGCAGGTCTGCCCGGCGTTGCGGTACTTGCTCGCGATGGCGCCTTCGACAGCCGAATCCACATCCGCGTCGTCGAACACCAGGAAGGGTGCGTTGCCGCCTAGCTCCAGCGACAGCTTCTTCACCGTCGGTGCGCACTGGCTCATCAGGATGCGGCCCACTTCGGTCGAACCCGTGAAGCTCAGGTGGCGCACGACGTCGCTCTCGCACAGCTCCTTGCCGATCGCGATGCTGTTCTGGCTGTCGGCCGTGAGCACGTTGAGCACGCCCGCCGGAATGCCGGCCCGCACCGCCAGCTCCGCTGCAGCAAGCGCGGTCAGCGGCGTGAGTTCGGCCGGCTTGATGACAACAGTGCAGCCCGCGGCCAGCGCCGGCGCCACCTTGCGGGTGATCATGGCGAGCGGAAAATTCCACGGCGTGATCGCCGCGCACACGCCGATGGGCTGCTTCATCACCAGCAGGCGGCGGTTGTTGTCGAACTGCGGCAGCACCTCGCCATTCACACGCTTGGCTCCCTCGGCAAACCACTCGATGAAGCTCGCGCCGTAGGCAACCTCGCCCTTGGCCTCGGCAAAGGGCTTGCCCTGCTCGGCGGTCATCAGGCGGCCGAGGTCTTCGGTGTTGGCGATCAGCAGGTCGAACCATTTGCGCAGCACGATGCTGCGCTCCTTGCCGGTCTTGCCGCGCCAGGCGGCGAGCGCCTTGTTGGCGGCGGCGATGGCGTGCGCGGCGTCCGCACGCGTGAGGTTGGCGACGTCGACCAGCTTCAGGCCGGTGGCCGGGTCGTTTACGTCGAAGCGGCTGGCACCGGCGATCCATTCGCCGGCGATCAGCGCATCGGTCTTGAGCAGGGTCGGGTCGTTCAGCAGTGCGAGGGGAGAGGTTTTCATGTTCATGGTGTTTGGGCTTGTCTATGTTCTATTTGGGTTGGAGTGAGGGTTGGGGAGCGATCACGCCGACGGCGTGCTCTGCTCCGCGAATGTCCCCCGGCCTGCGGCCTCCTCCTTTATTTCGCTGCGCAGAGCACACCATCGACGTGATCATTCAGCGCAGCGCCTGATCCGGCGGCACTACAGCCGCGTCCATGTGCGAATGGCATCGGGTACTCCTCGCAGCGAAATAAAGACACCGTTGTGCCTGTCAAGCACCGGCCGTCTTGAGGTAGTTCGCGTCGAAGGGTTTTCGAGACCTCAGGACGCCGTAGGCGATGGCCAGAAGCTTGTGCAT